>NZ_PDHO01000137.1 GCF_002887815.1 Mycobacterium sp. ENV421
CCCTCTTTGCCAGGCTGGTTGTGAGTCAGTTCGCGACCAGTTCTAGGAGGGTGTGTGTCGATTAGTCCGGGGTTCACGGCTGCGGAGATTCGTGAGTTTGTCGTTCAGTATCATCTGATGCCCCATGGGCAGAAGGGGTCCTGGCGTGCCGCCCAGGGGGTGTCGATCCGCCAATTGAGACGCTGGGAAGCGACGGTGTTCGCTGGTGATCTGGACCGGGGCCTGATTCCGCGAGAGGCTACCGGTGTGACGGTCCCCCCGGCGAAACGATCGGCGCTGGCGCAAGCGCAGGCGGCTAAACAGGAACGCGACGAAGCCGAGATCACTCGGCTGCAGGCGCGGGTGCGCGAGCTGGAAGCGACCAATGATGCGTTGGGAAAAGCTATCGGGCTCTTGCACGAGAGGAACGTCAACGAGCCCGACGCCACCCCGACGATCCAGGATCTCGACGATTCCTCGACCTCGAGAACGACCTCGTCACCGAGCTGACTGCGGTGATCGGGTCGCAACGCGCGGCGTTGGCCATGATCGAGCTGTCGCGCTCGACCTGGCATTACCGGTCCACGCCTCGCCCGCGGGTCGCCGACCCGGTGCCGCAGAAGGATCGGGCCTACCCCTCGCGCATCGGTGCCGCCGACCGGGCGGCGATTGAAGCCGCGATCATCGCTGGCTGGTTGGCCGGGGTGTCGGTGGATCAATCGTTCGCCACGGCCTGGGATGGCGGGGTGATGCTGGCCTCGCGGCGATCCTGGTGG
>NZ_PDHO01000138.1 GCF_002887815.1 Mycobacterium sp. ENV421
CGGGCGTTGTCAAGCTGCGTGGAGTCGGTCGGTGTCGTTTTCAGCGGGGAGGTTGATGCCGACGACGGGGCTGGGTCTCTTGGTGTGCGGGCGTGTGCGGAATCGCTCGGGGTGGGTGTCGTAGTAGGCCTGCAGGACGTGGTTTCGGTGGTTCCACTGCCGTGTCCACGTTCCGTTGTGGACCTCGTCGGGGGTGAACAGTGCGATGCCGCTGTGGCGGTGGTGGGTGTTGTACCAGGACACGTAGGCACTGACCCAGTTCCGTGCTGCCTCGAGATCGTCGAAGACGCCAGGGTAGTTGGGCCGGTATTTCATGGTGCGGAATTCCGATTCGGAGAACGGGTTGTCGTTGCTGACGTGTGGCCGGTTGTGGGTCTGGCCGATCTCGAGGTCGGCGAGCAGGTCCTTGAGTGCGGCCGAGCGCATCGCCGGCCCGGAATCGGCGTGCACCGCAACCGGTGCTCCGTGGGTGGTGAACGCGGTCTTGAACATCTCGACGGCCAGGTCGTCGCATTCGCGTTCCTCGACGCGCCAGCCCACGATCTTGCGGGAGTAGATGTCGATGATCGAGTACGCCTTGAACGCCACACCCCGCCACGGGGTCCGTAGGTCGGTGATGTCCCAACTCCAGATCTGTTGTGGTGCGGTCGCTTTGAGTACCGGCACCGGACGCGGTGTCTTGTTCGTCGAGCGGGTTGGGCAGACCGGACGGGCACTTTGGTTCTCGATCGCCGCGGCGATGCGCCACCAGGA
>NZ_PDHO01000139.1 GCF_002887815.1 Mycobacterium sp. ENV421
CGGCCGGTCATCTTCGGGAACCAGAAGTAGATCCCGGCGTAGGTCGCGAACACGATGGTGCCGAACAGCACATAGTGGAAGTGCGCGACGACGAAATACGTATCGCTGACGTGGAAGTCCAGCGGCGGGCTGGCCAGCAGCACACCCGAGAGGCCACCGAGCAGGAACGTCACCAGGAAGCCGATCGAGAACAGCATCGGCGTCTCGAAGGTCAACCGCCCCTTCCACATGGTGCCGATCCAGTTGAAGAACTTGATGCCGGTGGGCACCGCGATCAGAAACGTCATGAAGCTGAAGAACGGGAGCAGCACCGCTCCGGTGACGTACATGTGGTGGGCCCACACCGCCACTGACAGCGCGGCGATGCTGATCGTGGCGTAGATCAGGGTGGTGTAGCCGAAGATGGGTTTGCGGGAGAACACCGGGAAGATCTCCGAGACTATGCCGAAGAACGGCAGCGCGATGATGTACACCTCGGGGTGTCCGAAGAACCAGAACAGATGCTGGTAGAGCACGGTCCCGCCATTGGCCGGGTCGTAGATGTGCGCACCCAGGCGACGGTCGGCAGCCAGACCGAACAGCGCGGCGGTCAACAGCGGGAAGGCCACCAGCACCAGGATCGAGGTGACGAAGATGTTCCAGGTGAAGATCGGCATCCGGAACATGGTCATGCCCGGGGCACGCATACACACCACGGTGGTGATCATGTTCACCGCGCCGAGGATGGTGCCCAGACCACCGAC
>NZ_PDHO01000140.1 GCF_002887815.1 Mycobacterium sp. ENV421
GCTAACGGCGGCTCACGCAACGGGTATCGGCCGGTGACGGTCAAGACCACCACTGGGCCGGTTACGTTGGAGCGGCCGAAGCTGCGCGGCGCCACCGCAGCGTTCGCGTCGCGGTTGTTCGGCAAGCACGTCACGAGAACCAACGCCCTGGAGACGCTGGTGATCGCCTCGTTCGTCCGTGGGCTGTCGGTGCGCGACGTGCAGGCCACCCTCGCCGAAACACTCGGCGATCAGGCCGCGATCTCCAAATCCACGGTCTCGGAAGTGTGTAAGGCGATCCGAGCCGAGTACCAGGCGTGGGCGCGTCGTCGACTCGACGAGATCACGCTGGACTACCTGTTTTTGGACGCGAGCTTCTTTCGGATGCATCCCGGGTCGCCGGCCGAGCCGGTGCTGGCCGCCTGGGGCATCACCACCGAGGGCAAGCCGGTGTTCGTCGGGTTGGCGCCCGGGACCGGCGAGTCGACCGACGCGTGGGCCGACTTCCTGACCGATCTGGGCGAGCGCGGCCTTGGCACTCCGCTGCTGGTCGTCTCCGACGGCGCCAAGGGCCTGATCGCGGCCATTGAACAGATCTACCCAAAAGCGTTGCGCCAGAGATGTCTTATTCATCGACTTCGCAACGTGCTCGCCAAGATTCCCACCGGGATGCATGCCGAGGTCCGCGACGGCTACTGGGCCATCTTCGATACCACCGATCTGACGGTTGAACCGGGGCCTGGGC
>NZ_PDHO01000018.1 GCF_002887815.1 Mycobacterium sp. ENV421
ACGCATGCAACAACTCCTCAGCTAGGAGCTGTTGCACTAGACCCCTGAACCCAAGGTCGATTCGTCGACGACAACGCCCACGCTGGGCGCCAACGGCTCAGAGATCGAGCAACGCGGTCTCCGGGGATTCGATGAGTCCGCGCAGATCGGTCAGGAACGCCGCCGCCTGCGCCCCATCGGCGACTCGATGGTCGAACGCGCACGTGAGCGTCATGGTCGGCCGCGCCACCACCGAGCCGTCGACGACCACGGCCCGCGGCTTCAGTGAGCCCATCCCGAGGATCGCGGCCTCCGGATAGTTGATCACCGGAACACCGTCGTCGAGGCCCAGCGCACCGAAGTTCGACACGGTGAACGTCGAGCCGCTGAGCTGAGTGGGCGCCACGGTGCCTGCCCTGGCCCGCTCGATCACATCGTCGACGGCGGCGGCCAACTGCCGGGTGGAACGTCCGCGGGTGTCGACGACCGGAACCACCAGACCTCGCGCGGTGGCTACCGCAACACCCAGTCGAATGTCGGGGTGCATCCGGATCTCTGGTCTCGCTTCGGCTTCCACCCAGGTGGCGTTGAGCATGGGGTGGCGCGCCAACGCGATCACCAGCAACCGCAACGTCAGGACGAACGGCGTGACATCGAGCTGATCCCGGATCCGCAGCAGCGCGGCGCCGTCCACCTGGACGCTGGCGTGGGCGTCGGGAATCCGGCTGCGGGACAACGACATATGGGTGGCCATCCGGGCGTGCACACCGCGCACCGGAATGCTGTGTGACACAGCCCCGGCCGCGTCGAGCACATCGTCGCGGGTGATCACGCCGTCGGTCCCTGAACCAGGCCGCAGCCCGTTCAGGTCCACCGCAAGGTCGGCGGCCAGCTTGCGCGTTTTCGGAGCAGCACGCGCCCGCCGACTGCGGTCCATGCCGTCGTCGATGCCGTAACCGACCAGAACCGGTGCGCGCGCTGAAGTCTCGATGCGCACCAACAGCGTTCCCACACCCAGAGTTTCCCCCTCGGCGCCACCGAGTTCGGCCACCCGCCCGGCATACGGGCTGGGGATCTCGACTTCGGCTTTGTTGGTCTCGACCGTACACAGGGTCTGGTTGAGTTCGACGACATCCCCGACGGCGACGGCCCAACTCGTGATGGTCGCGTCCTCGAGGCCCTCCCCCAGGTCGGGCACCAGGAAGTCGCTCATGGCCGTCGCATCGCTTTCTCGATGCAGTCGAGCAGCCGGTCCACACCGGGCAGCCAGAGCTTCTCCAACCGCGCCGGCGGGTAGGGCGTGTCGAATCCGGTGGCCCGCAGCACCGGTGACTCGAGGTCGTAGAACAGTTCCTCGGATATCCGGGCGGCCAGCTCGGCTCCGAACCCCAGTGTGCGGGGTCCCTCGTGCATGACGATCGCGCGGCCGGTCTTGCGGACCGACGCGGCAACCGTGTCGAAGTCCAGGGGGCTCAGCGAGCGCAGGTCGATCACTTCGACGCTGCACTCGGCGATCTCGGCCGCATTCACCGCGGTGCCGACCAATCCGCCATAGGTGAGCACGGTGACGTCATCGCCGGGCCGACGGATCACGGCCGCGCCTATCGGCGGCCCCGGCACAGCGAGGTCGACGGCCTCGCGGGCCCAGTACCGCCGTTTGGGTTCCAGATAGATCACCGGATCGCGGGCGGCGATGGCATGCCGAAGCAGCCAGTAGGCATCCGAAGGAGTCGACGGCACAACAACTTTCAGGCCCGCCGTGTGCACCCAATAGGATTCGGTGGATTCCGAATGATGCTCGACGGCGCCGATGCCCCCGAACGACGGGATCCGGACGGTGACCGGCATGTCGACCTGGCCGCGGGTCCGGTTACGGTACTTGGCGAGGTGGCTGACCACCTGGTCGAACGCCGGGTAGGAGAACCCGTCGAACTGGATCTCCGGGACGGGTACGAATCCGCGGATCGCCAGGCCGACAGCGGCACCGATGATCGCCGACTCGGCCAGGGGTGTGTCGAAACATCTTTGGGTTCCGAAGGTTTCCGCCAGGCCCTCGGTGATTCGGAAGACCCCACCCAGGTCGGCTACATCTTCACCGAACACCAGTACCCGGTCATCACCTGCCATCGCGTCGTGCAGGGCGCGGTTGATCGCCTGCACCATGGTCAGGGTGCTGACGGTGGGCAGTTCGGTCAGGATCGGGCCGTCAGGTTCCGGTGTGTCATCACCGCGCATCGGCGGTCGCTCGATGATCTGGGTCATCGCGTGCCTCCCGCCAACTCGGCGCGCAATTGTTCTCGCTGCGCGGATAATTCGGGGGTGATCTCGGCGTACACGTGATCGAAGAGTTCGTCCACGTCCGGATCCGGGGAGCCGACCACCGCGTCTCGGAGTTCGGTCCGCAGCCGCGTCGACCGCGCGTGCACCCGCTGCTCGATCCGCTCGGTGAGGATCCCGCGGTGTTGAAGATAGGCGCGGTATCTGGCGATCGGGTCCCGGGCCGACCAGTAGGCGATCTCCTCGGCGCTGCGGTATCGGGTGGCGTCGTCGGAGGTGGTGTGGGGTTCCATCCGGTAGGTGACCGCTTCGATCAGCGTGGGGCCGTCCCCGGCCCGCGCCCGTTCGGCGGCTTCACTCATCACCGCGAAGCAGGCCAGGATGTCGTTGCCGTCCACCCGGATTCCGGGCATTCCGTAGCCGGCCGCGCGCTGCGCGAGGGTGGACACGGCGTATTGGCGGCTCGCCGGAACCGAGATGGCCCACTGGTTGTTCTGGATGTAGAAGACGCACGGCGCTTTTTCGACGGCAGCCAGGTTCATCGCCTCGTGGGTGTCACCTTCACTGGTGGCGCCGTCGCCGAGGAACGCCACCGTCACCGAATCCTCGTCCAGCCGTTGGGCAGCCATCGCCGCGCCGACGGCGTGCACGGTGTGGGTGGCGATGGGAATGGCGACAGGTGCGCAGCACTTGCCGGTGAAATCCAGCCCGCCGTGCCAGGCGCCGCGCCAGAGGGCGGCGACATTCGCGGGCGGGATCCCGCGAACCAGGAAGACACCGAGTTCGCGGAACTGCGGGAAGAGCCAGTCGGTTTTCCGCAGTGCGGCTGCCGCGCCGATCTGTGCGGCCTCCTGGCCCCGGCACGAGGCGTACAGGGCCAATTCGCCCTGACGCTGCAGATTGACGAACTCGACGTCGAGATCGCGCGCGACAACCAGATTCTCGTAGAGCCACGCTAGGGTCTCCGGCGCCAGATCACGGCGATATCGGCTTTCGGCCGTCGCTGTTCCGTCGGGCCCGATGAGTTGAACCGGTTGATCCATAACCGCCTCCTCTACCGGTGCGGAGGCGGTCGGAGCAAACCTGTTGTAGCAGGCTCCAGCTAGCGGCCGGGGTCGGGCGCCAGCTGGACTATGCGCTCTGCTCGCCGAAGCACCGGGGCATCCACCATTATGCCCTCGAATTGGAAGACACCGCGTTCATCGCGGGCCGCCTCGAGCACGTGTCGCGCCCAAGCTACCTGCTCAGCGCCAGGAAGGTAGCCCTTCCTGATCACCGCGATCTGGCTAGGATGGATGGCCACTTTCGCGTCGAAACCGACAGCCACAGCGTCGTCCACCTCGGCCGCGAGGCCGTCGAGGTCCTTGATGTCGAGGTACACCGAATCGAGCGCGAGGCGGCCATATGCCTTGGCCGCCAGCAAGCTCTGCGACCGCACGTGCCGTGCGACTTCGCGGTATGAGCCGTCCGGATAGCGGTTGGCGGTGCCACCGAGGACGGCGAACAGATCCTCGGCACCCCACATGACGGCGAACGCGTTGTCCGGTCGGCTGGACTCGACGACGTTGAGCGCACCCAGCGGGGTTTCGATCAGCACCACGACGTCCAGCGGAGCCAGTGCGGCGACCTGCTCGGCGGACTCGGTCTTGGCCAGCATCACCGTGGTGTACGGCGTGCGGGCCAGCGCCTCGAGATCCCGCGGATGATCGGGAGTGGTCACCGGATTGACCCGGACCACGGTGCGGCCGGGGTCGAGCTGGGCGGACACCAGGGCCTCACGCGCGGCCTCGCGGTCCTTGGCCGCAACCCCGTCTTCGAGGTCGAGGATCACGACATCGGCTGTGGCGGCTGCCTTTTCGAACCTCTCGGGACGATCCGCGGGGCAGAACAGCCAGGCCGGCCCTGGATTGTCCAGTGCCATCAGGCGGGCTTCTTTCGGACCATGGTCTTGCGACTGGCTGTGGCGACGATGTCACCGTGCTGGTTGCGCGCGGTGTGCGCGAACGTGACGATGCCCTCTCCGGGACGGCTCTTGGATTCGCGTTTGTCGGTGACGACGGTCTCGGCGTACATCGTGTCGCCGTGGAAAAGCGGCTTGGGGAAAGCGATGTCGGAGAAACCGAGGTTGCCGACGATGGTGCCCTGCGTCAGCTGCGTGACCGACAAGCCGACCAGCGTGGACAGCGTGAACATCGAGTTCACCAGCCGCTGGTTGAACGGTGGCAGAGCGTCGGAGAACGCCGCATCCAGGTGTAGCGCCTGGGTGTTCATCGTCAGCGTGGTGAACAGGACGTTGTCGGCCTCGGTGATGGTGCGCCCGGGGGCGTGCACGTAGCGCACCCCGAGTTCGAACTCCTCGTACCACAGGCCGCGCTGAACGACGACCTTCTCCTCGGGCGACTCGCTCACTACAGTCCCATCTGCCGGGCGATGACCATCAGCTGCACTTCGGTTGTCCCTTCCCCGATCTCGAGGATCTTGCTGTCCCGGTAATGCCGGGCGACCGGGTATTCGTTCATGAAACCGTAGCCGCCGTGGATCTGGGTCGCGTCGCGGGCGTTGTCCATGGCCGCCTCGCTGGCGACGAGTTTGGCGATCGCCGCCTCCTTCTTGAACGGCTTACCGGCGAGCATCAGCGCCGCCGCGTCGTAGTAGGCGGCGCGGGCCGCGTGCGCGCGGGCCTCCATCCGGGCGATCTTGTGTTCGATCGCCTGGAACTTCCCGATCGGCTGGCCGAAGGCAGCCCGCTCGCCGGCGTACTTCACGCTCTCGTCAACACAGCCCTGCGCCGCGCCCACCGACAACGCGGCGATCGCGATCCGGCCTTCGTCGAGGATCCGCAGGAAGTTGGCGTAACCGCGGCCGCGTTCACCGAGCAGGTTCTCCTCCGGCACCCGAACGTCGTCGAAGGTCAGCGGATGAGTGTCGGAGGCATTCCAGCCGACCTTGTCGTAGGCCGGCTCGGCGGTGAAACCGGGAGTGGGCACCGGCACCAGGATCGAGGAGATCTCGCGGTTGTCGCCGGAGCCGCCGGTGACCGCGGTGACGGTCACCAGCCGGGTGATGTCGGTGCCGGAGTTGGTGATGAACTGCTTGGTGCCATTGATCACCCAGTGCCCGTCGTCCAACTTCGCGGTGGTCTTGGTGGCGCCGGCGTCGGTACCACCGCCGGCCTCAGTCAGCCCGAACGCCCCAAGGGCCTGACCGCTGGTCAGCTGCGGAAGCCACTCCCGCTTCTGCGCCTCGTTGCCGAACCGGTAGACCGGCATCGCGCCCAGCGAAACTCCGGCCTCCAGTGTGATCGCGACGCTCTGGTCAACCTTGCCGAGCTCTTCCAGTGCCAGGCAGAGAGCGAAGTAGTCACCGCCCATGCCGCCGTACTCCTCGGGGAACGGCAGGCCGAACAGACCCATCTCGGCCATCCCCGCCACCACTTCGTACGGGAACGTGTGCTGGGCATCGTGTTCGGCCGCCACTGGGGCCACCACGGTCTGGGCGAAGTCGCGCACCGTTTTGGCGAGCTGCGCGTACTCGTCGGGAAGTGTTCCCGTGGACAGGAAGTCAGTCATGATTGTGCTTTCTCTTCTCTGGCTGTGACCTTGGCCAGCAGCTGCCCCACTTTGACCTGATCGCCGACGGCGACATGGAGTTCGACCACCCCGTCGACCGGCGCCGTCAGCGAATGCTCCATCTTCATCGCCTCGACGGCCACCACCACCGTGCCCGCGGTGACCTCGTCACCATTCGAAACACCCACCGCCACCACCGAACCGGGCATCGGGCTGACGAGCTCAGCGTCGCCGCTGTGCTCATCGTCCGGGCGTACCGGCGCCTCCCGCACTTCCTCCAGCATCAGCGAACGACCACCACCGGCCAGCCAGATCTGGTCGCCGTCGACAGCCACGGTGTACCGGCTGCGGATGCCGTCGACTGTGACGGTTAGCTCGTCACAGTCCAATTCTGCTGACAGTGAACGACTTTCACCATCCTCAATGCGGGCGACAGCCCCGGCGGGAATTCCGGTGATGTGGACGTGGTCGGTGCGGTCGCCAGATCGCAGTCGAATGCTGGTGGGCGCCGGCGCACCGACCCGCCAGCCCGACGGCACATCCCAGGGGTCCGCCGGAGCCGACGGCCAGCGCGTCAGCCAGCGGTAGGCCGCCGCGGCGACGAACGCGTCATCGCCGGCCGAGGCGGGAACGAACGGGGTCCGGTCGATCAGGCCGGTGTCGAGCCGGCCCGCGGCCACATCGCCATCGGCCAGCAGGAAACGCAGGAACTCGATGTTGGTTCCCACGCCGAGTACCGCGGTCTGCGACAGCGCCCGATCCAAGGTGCGCAACGCGGCCGCGCGGTCGGCGCCGTGGGCGATGACCTTCGAGAGCATCGGGTCGTAGTCACTGCCGATCGTCATCCCTTGCGCCAAACCCGAATCCACCCGGACACCGTCCGGTTCGACCAATCCCAGTACCGGCCCTCCGGTCGGCAGGAAGCCGGCACCGGGATCCTCGGCATACACGCGCGCTTCGATGGCGTGCCCGGTCAACGTGATGTCGTCGGACGTGAAGGGCAGCTTCTCCCCCGCGGCGACGCGCACCTGCCACTCGACGAGGTCGTACCCGGTGACCAATTCGGTGACCGGATGCTCCACCTGGAGGCGGGTGTTCATCTCCATGAAGAAGAACTCGTCGGGCTTGTCGGCGGAGACGATGAACTCGACGGTGCCCGCCCCGACATAGTCCACGCTGCGGGCGGTATCGCAGGCCGCCGCGCCGATGCGCGCGCGGGTCGGCGGGTCCAGCAGCGGCGACGGCGCCTCCTCGATGACCTTCTGATGGCGGCGCTGCAGGCTGCACTCGCGCTCACCGAAGTGCACGACGTTGCCGAAACTGTCGGCGAGAACCTGGACTTCGATGTGCCGGGGCCGCAACACGAACCGCTCCAAGAACAGCGTGTCGTCGCCGAAGGCCGCCGCGGATTCCCGCCGCGCGGCGGCCAGCGCCGCCGGCAGGTCGGCCGCGTCGTCGACGCGTCGCATGCCTTTGCCGCCCCCGCCTGCGGATGGCTTCACCAGGATCGGGAATCCGATGTCGCCGGCGGCGTCGACGAGTTCGGCGTCGGTCAGGCCGGGCCGGGCGATACCCGGCACCACCGGGACCCCGAACTTCGACACCGTCGCCTTAGCGGCGATCTTGTCGCCCATGGTGCGGATCGCGGTCGACGGCGGTCCGATGAACGCAAGCCCGGCCCGTTCCAGCGCCGCTGCGAATTCTGAGTTCTCCGAAAGGAAGCCGTATCCAGGATGGACGGCCTGGGCACCGGTACGCAGCGCCGCGTCGACGACGGCCTGGATGTCGAGGTAGCTCTGCCGGGCCGGTGGCGGCCCGATGCGGACGGCGGTGTCGGCCTCGGTGACGTGACGGGCCCCGGCGTCGGCGTCGCTGTAGACAGCCACCGACCGGATGCCCATCGCCTTGCAGGTGCGGATGACCCGCACGGCGATCTCGCCGCGGTTGGCGACCAGCACAGTGTTGAACATCGTCACATCCTGAAGACGCCGTAGGAGACGGCCTCGACGGGAGCGTTGGCGGTCACCGAGAGTGCCAGTCCCAGAACAGTTCTGGTGTCGGCAGGATCGATGACGCCGTCGTCCCACAGCCGTGCGGTCGAGTAATACGGGTTGCCCTGATGTTCGTACTGTTCGCGGATCGGCGCCTTGAAGGCCTCGGATTCCTCCGGCGTCATGTCACCGCGCACCGTGGCCAGCACCGAGGCGGCCTGTTCGCCGCCCATCACCGAAATCCGGGCATTCGGCCACATCCAGAGGAACCGCGGCGAGTAGGCCCGCCCGCACATCGAGTAATTGCCCGCGCCGTAGGAGCCGCCGATCACGACGGTCAGTTTCGGCACCCGGGCGCAGGCCACCGCCGTCACCATCTTCGCGCCGTGCTTGGCGATGCCGCCGGCCTCGTAATCGCGCCCGACCATGAAACCGGTGATGTTCTGCAGGAACAGCAGCGGCACCATCCGCTTGTCGCACAGTTCGATGAAATGGGCTCCCTTGAGGGCGGATTCACCGAACAGCACACCATTGTTGGCGACGATGCCGACCGGATGACCGTGGATGTGTGCGAATCCGGTGACCAACGTGGTGCCGTACTCGGCCTTGAATTCGCTGAATTCGCCGCCGTCAACGATGCGGGTGATGACCTCGTGCACGTCGTAGGGCACCCGTGCGTCGACCGGGACGACGTCATAGAGCTCGTGCTGGTCGGCGATCGGCTCGACGGGGGGACGCACATCCCATGGCCGCGGCTCACGCGGACCCAGGGTGGCGACGATGCGACGCACGATGCGCAGGGCGTCCCGGTCATCATGAGCGAGGTGGTCGGTCACGCCGGAGGTCTTGGAGTGCAGGTCGCCGCCGCCGAGTTCTTCAGCGGTCACCACCTCGCCGGTGGCCGCCTTCACCAGCGGGGGGCCGCCCAGGAAGATGGTGCCCTGGTTGCGGACGATCACCGCCTCGTCACTCATCGCGGGAACGTAGGCGCCGCCGGCGGTACAGCTGCCGAGCACGGCGGCGATCTGCGGGATGCCGGCCGCGCTCATGGTGGCCTGGTTGAAGAAGATCCGGCCGAAGTGGTCGCGGTCGGGGAACACCTCATCCTGGCGGGGCAGGAACGCGCCACCGGAATCCACGAGGTAGATGCACGGCAGGCGGTTCTGCAGCGCGATCTCCTGAGCGCGCAGGTGCTTTTTGACCGTCACCGGGTAGTAGGTGCCGCCTTTGACCGTCGCGTCGTTGGCGACGACCATGCACTCCCGCCCGGACACCCGGCCGATGCCGGTGATGATCCCGGCCGCGGGGCAGTCGTCGTCGTACATGCCGTCGGCGGCCAGCGGAGCAACCTCGAGCAGCGCGCTGCCGGGATCCAGCAGGCCGTCGACCCGATCGCGCGGCAGCAGCTTGCCCCGGGCGACGTGTCGTTCGCGGGCGCGTTCGGGCCCACCGAGCGCCGCGGTGGCCAGCTTTCCGCGCAACTGTTCGACAAGCTGCAGATGCGCCTCACGGTTGGGCGATGCCATCGTCGATGTCCCGTCCCGAATTGAGTTAATGACGACTAACTGATGTAACGTTAGTGAAGATTAACCGAAACGTCCAGAGTCATTCCAGGAGGGTCCCATCGACACGTCGACCCGTCGAAGCAGGCAGAAATCGGATCGTCGGTCTGCCCTGTTGACGGCCGCGGAGCGGTTGATGGCGGACAAGGGCTTTCAGACCGTTCGGATCGAGGACATCGGCGCCGCGGCGGGAGTAAGCGGGCCGGCCGTGTACCGGCACTTCCCCAACAAGGAAGCCCTGCTGGTCGAACTCCTGGTCGGCATCAGCACGCGGCTTCTGGCCGGCGCACGGGCCGTCGTCGCCGAGGCGGCCGAGCCGGAGGCCGCGCTCGCCGGTCTCATCGAATTCCACCTCGACTTCGCACTTGGTGAATCAGACCTGATCCGCATCCAGGATCGCGATCTCGCCCACCTGCCGGCCTCCGCCCAGCGGCAGGTGCGCCGGGCGCAGCGCAGCTACGTCGAGGTCTGGGTCGAGGTGCTACGCCAAGTACACCCCGACACCGCGGAGGCGGACGCCCGGTTGATGGCCCACGCGGTGTTCGGTCTGCTGAACTCGACCCCACACAGCATGAAGCCCCTGGCGGCACGGGGAGCCGACCAGGGGCGTTCACGCGATGTACTCCGGGCGATGACGGTGGCGGCGCTAGCGTCCGCCGACCGTCACGCCCGCAGCTCGGGCTAATACCACGAACGTCTGCCGCCGACCGGGCGGCCGACTGCGCCGAGCAGCCACAGGACCGCGCCGATCACCAGCAGAATGATCCCGATGGTCCACAGGATCTGGATCTTCAGGACGAACCCCAAGATGAGCAGAATTGCTCCCAGAATGATCATTTATTCCTCCAGATGCTCACGTGCTGAACTGTTTTCGCCACTACTGACTGGGTTGCGGCAGGTCGCAGCTGGCAACCTTGGGATTGACTCCGCCGTAATTGAGCGGTCCCGCAACCACCGTCAGAGCGATGGACCCCGCAGTAGCGCAATTGGCTTCACTATTCGAGAAGTAACCGCGCTGCCAGGTAGCGAAAACTCCGATCAGCAGCCACACGATTACGATCACGCCTATGATTCCGCGGCCTCGCATTGGTTGGCCTCCTTGATGGTCCGCAGGACTTGGCGGACAAGGGTTTACCCGCCCGAAAGTTTCCTAAACCTTCCGGATTTCGCTGCGCTCAAACGCCATGGCCAGCCAATCCGCGACCGCTCGGGCCAGCGCGGCGTGATTCTCGCGTTTGACGATCTCGTGGCCGTCGTCGGCAAAGAGCAGATAGCGCACGGTGCGCCCGCGGGCACGCAACGCCTCGACCATTTGCTCTGATTCACTGACCGGAACGTTGGTGTCGGTGCCGCCGTGCACCACCAGCAACGGCGCGGTCAACTTGTCCACCCGCTGCAGTGGAGAGAGCTCGTCGAGGAGGTCCCGATCGGCGATGGGGTGGCCGTATTCGGCATAGGACGCCGCCGCGATCCAGGGCTCGGTGGTGCGATAGAACGTCCCCAAATCGCTCATCCCGCAAATGCTGACGCCCGCGACGAAAAGATCGGGATGGAACGCCAGCGCCGCCATCGTGAGGTAGCCACCGTAAGACCAACCCGCGCAGGCGATTCGCGTGGGATCGGCCAGACCACGCTCCGCAAGGTAGCGCGCGCAGTCGGCCACGTCGTCGATCGCGGCGAACCGCTTGTCCTTGTCGTCGGCGTGCACGAACTCCCGGCCCTGCCCACCCGAACCCCGGACGTTGGGCGTGAAGACGGCGATCCCTTCATCGAGCAATCCCGGGAAGATCTCGCTGTGCGAGGGGCGGGCCTGACCTTCCGGCCCGCCGTGCAGGTAGATCATCATGCCGGTCTGCTCGACGCCGGGCGGCGGGCAATACAACCAGCCCGTCAGGGAACGCCCGTCTCGCGCGGTCACGAAGTGCAGCCTCGGCCGGTCCGACACCGGACCGATGCTGGGCTTGCGATCGATGCGCTCCCATTCCCGCGACCGCGGATCGACCAGTTCGACGGTGCGCGGAAGATCGGCACCCTGGATCGTCATCGCGACCATCGATCCGCCCGCACTGATGGACAGTTCGCTCGCCACCAGATTCGGCAGCGGGATCGGCTCGGATACCGTGTAGTCGACATACTCGAGGATCTGTAATTCACTGCAGCCGTTGATGTTCCACAACAGCGCGACAGTCGACAGGTCATCGCTGACCACAAACTCGTCGAGGTCGTGGCCCGGGCGCTCGGCGACCACGTGATAGGCCACGCCGTCGGGGGTGACCGTGACCTCGAGCAGACGGCTGTTGTCCGAGCCGTTGTCGCTACGGATCAGGGCGCGCACGTAACCGTCGACGAAATCGGGCCCGTAGGTGTAGGCCGGGTGGTACAGCGTGGTGTGCTCACCGTCCGGGCCGGAGCGCAGCCGCCGCGGATGATGATCGTCCAAGATCACGCCCAGATCCGTCGACGAGCCGGGATCTGAAGGCAGCAAGGCGATTTCGGTCGGACCGGTCAGCATGATCAGCTCGCGATAGCCGCGCGGACCGACCCGGATCAACGCTGACCCCGCCCAGGCGTCGACCAGCCGGCCACCGGAACGCCGATCCAGCACCGTCACGGCGCCGTCGGCCGGGTCGATCAGGCTGGACTGGCCGACCCCGTCCTCACCGGTGAGAATCGCGCACACCCGGGTGCCGTCCCACGCGATCAGCTCGGCTGTACCGGCCATGCCGTCGAAGCCCATGCCGTCGATCCGGCGGGCCATCCGGTCGTCGGGGTCGGTGGTGACCACCCAGATCTGGCTCCGGGTGCTGCCCTCGGGGGCGACCTGGCACGCCAACCAGTGCCCGTCGGCCGAATGGATGACCTTGGTCACCGGCCCCTCCACCGGCAATTCCACGTCACGGGACGAACTCGCCCGCCAGCCCCGCAGGAAACGCTGGACGGCGCGCGGATATCCGCCGTCGTCGACGATATGGGCGAATGCCGTCGCGTCCGGCGACAGGGATGCGCCATACGTCGCGCGCACGTCGGGTTCCACGCCACCTCACTTTCTTTGCTTCCTCTTACCGGAGTACTACGTTCCACGTCGCCCACCGGTGGTAAACACGGTGCTGAGCAACAGGCCTTCAACCCCGCGCTGCCACTCGCAGGTAGCCTGCAAGCATGAGGTGGGAATGAACGATCCGCGTCGACCAGAGTGGTCTGACCCGACGCAGTCGGCCGGCAATGGTTATCCGCCGAGCACCGATCCCGCCTACTCCGGTCAGTATTACGGACCCGGCTACGGCAGCCCCGGTTACGGTCAGGGCGGCGTGCCGCCGACGATGCAGCCCACCGAACAGCTGCCGTCCTACTGGCATCAAGGCGGCGGCTATCCGCCCAGCGAGCCACCCACACCGCCACCGGGCCCACCCAAGTCGCCGAAGTGGTTGTGGATCGCCGCCGCGGTCGCGGTGCTGCTGGTGGTGGGACTGGTGATCGCCCTGGTGATCGTGACCAGCTCGGCCAGGGAGTCCACTGTGGTGGCGCCGCTGCCATCGCTGTCGGAGACCACGACCGCGCCGCGGGCCACCACCCTGGTGCCGTCGACGACGCGGCCCACGCTGCCGACGACCAGCGGCGCACCGAGCACCGCAGCGCCGCCACCCACCGACTCCACCAGCCCGACGGGCACCGACACCGTCGTCTACACCGTCTCCGGCGACGGCCGCGCGATCAACATCACCTATGTCGACACCGGCGGCATCATGCAGACCGAGTTCAACGTGCTGCTGCCGTGGAGCAAGGAAGTCAGCCTGTCGTCGCCGGCGCGGACCTCGGCCAGCGTCGCGGTGGTCAATGTCGGGCGTGACGTGACCTGCAGCGTGTCGGTGAACGGCTCACAGGTCCGCGAACGCACCGGCCGCGGCCTGACGATCTGCACCGGAGCGGGCTAACCCGCCCGGTGGTTGTTGGGCACCTTCACCAGCAGCATGCCCAGCAGACCGACCGCCAGTACCACGCACAGGCCGCCGAGCCCGGCGCGGTCGGCGTGGAAGGCGTCGACGAAGACGAAGAACAGCCACGGCGCGAGGAACGACGCCGCCCGTCCGGTGGTGGTGTAGAGCCCGAACGCGACGGCTTCCTTGCCGTCGCTGACCATCCGCAGCAGCACGGTGCGCGCGGACGTGGTGACCGGTCCGACGCACAGCGCCAACAACAGCCCGCAGATCCAGAACACCACAGGCCCCGACAGCGACAACAGCGTGAGCCCGACGACGATCATCAACGTCAGCGAGGCGACGATCACCGGTTTGCCGCCGATCCGGTCATCGACCGGTCCGGCGAGCACCGCGCCGAGCGCGGCCATGGTGCTGGCGATCACCCCGAAGATCAGCACGTTGGACGGCGAGATGCCGTAGACGCTGACGCCGAGCACCGCGCCGAACGCGAAGACGCCGGCGATGCCGTCGCGGAAGATCGCGCTGACGACCAGGTAGTAGACCAGGTTGCGATCACGCCGCCACTCGGAGCGTAGATCGTTCCACAGCCCGCGGTAGCCGCCGGCCTGACCGGGCGGCATCGGCTCCAGGTCAGGAGCCGGGACGAGGGTGTGGGCGGTGATCAGCAGGGGCAGCGCCAGCACGACGAACCAGGCGGCGGCCATCAGCATCGCCGCGCGCACGTTCTGGCCGTCGGCGACCGGGATTCCGAGCAGGCCTCGGTCCGGTCCAGAGCCTGCGATGAACGCGACGTAGATGATCATTAGCAGCAGGACGCTGCCGAAGTATCCGGCGGCCGCTCCGATTCCTGAGATGCGCCCGGACGTCTGCGGGGTGGTGAGCTGCCGCAGCATCGCGTTGTACGGCACGCTGGCCAGGTCGCCGCATGCGGCGGTGAAGGCCAGCAGCACCAGACCCATCGCGAAGTAGGCCGGCTCCGCGTGGATGAGGCTCATCGCCGTCGTCGAGAGCACCGCCAACCCGGTCAACAGCATCAGGGCGGCGCGACGCCGCTGCGGCGCCTGAACCAGCACGCCGGTGAGCGGCGCGAGAACCGCGACGGTGAGGCCGGCGAGTGCCAGGGCCCGGCCCAGCCAGCTCGCCGGCGAGGTGTCGCCCGGCAAGCCCTGGCCGACCGTGCTGGTCAGGTACACGGCGAAAACGAACGTCGCGACGATGGCGTTCATGCCGGTGGAACCGCAGTCCCACAGCGCCCACGCCACAACTTTTGACCGCCCGGCGGTCTGGGCAACCGACGGGGGCCTGGTCATGCGGGCCACCCTATCCATTCCCCGAGTCGCTGGCGCTCCTGCCCGCCGGAACCCATTCCCCGAGTCGCTGGCGCTCCTGCCCGCCGGAACCCATTCCCCGAGTCGCTGGCGCTCCTGCCCGCCGGAACCCATTCCCCGAGTCGCTGGCGCTCCTGCCCGCCGGAACCCATTCCCCGAGTCGCTGGCGCTCCTGCCCGCCGGAACCCATTCCCCGAGTCGCTGGCGCTCCTGCCCGCCGGAACCAAGCCCCCTACGATTGCCGCATGCCAGTACCCGCACCTTCCCCGGACAGCAGAGCCGTCGTCACCGGTGCCTCGCAAGGCATCGGTGAGGCACTGGCCACCGAACTCGCCGCCCGCGGCCACCACCTGATCATCACCGCGCGCCGCGGCGAGGTGCTGGCCGAGTTGGCCGCGAAACTCACCGAGCGCTACCGCGTCAACGTCGAGGTGCGCGCGGTCGATCTCGCGGATCCCGACGCGCGGACCGCGTTCGCCGACGAGCTGGCCGGCCGTGAGATCTCGATCCTGTGCGCCAACGCGGGCACCGCGACGTTCGGACCCGTTGCGAAACTCGATCCGGCGGCCGAGCGGGCGCAGGTCCAGCTCAACGTTCTCGGTGTGCACGATCTGGTGCTCGCGGTGCTGCCGCGGATGGTCGCCCGCAAGGCCGGCGGCATCCTGATCTCGGGCTCGGCCGCCGGTAACTCGCCGATCCCGAACAACGCCACCTACGCCGCGACCAAGGCGTTCGCGAACACGTTCAGTGAGTCGCTGCGCGGCGAACTGAAGGGTGCCGGAGTGCACGTGACCGTGCTGGCGCCGGGGCCGGTGCGCACCGAGCTGCCCGACGAGGCGGAGCAGTCACTGGTCGAGCGATTGATCCCCGACTTCCTGTGGATCAACACCGAGTACACGGCACGGATCTCGCTGGATGGCTTGGAGCACAACAAGATGCGGGTGGTGCCCGGGCTGACGTCCAAGGCGATGTCGGTGGCGTCGGGGTACGCGCCGCGCTCGATCGTCACGCCGATCGTCGGCGCGGTCTACAAGAAGCTGGGCGGCGACTGATCCCTCTCGCCCAAACCGACACTTGGCAGCAGAAGTGCGAGTAGATGGCCGCATTTCGTCGATCTCGGCGCCTAGCGCCTCCGGCGGCCGGTCCCGAAGATGCTGCGGGTGATCTCGCGGCCGATCACGGTGCCCGCCGAGCGCATCGCGCTCTTGAACGCCGGGCTGTTCATCACCTGATCGAGCACGCCGGGCTCGGCCTTCTGCGGCTTGGGCATCGGCGGCAGGTCGATTCCGGTGGGCAGCAGCGGCGGCAGGTCGACGGGCTCGGCCGGAGGCGGTGCGAGTTTCGTCGCCAACATCTCGTAGGCGGATTCGCGGTCGACGGTCTGGCCGTACTTGGCGAACAGCGAACTCGACTGCGCCGCGGCCTTGATCGCATCGGGGCCGATGGTGTCCATCAGCGACTGCGGCGGGCGCAGCCGGGTCCACGCCACCGGAGTCGGAGCGCCGCGCTCGGAGAGCACCGTGACGATGGCCTCGCCGATGCCCAATGACGTCAAATCCGTTTCCAGATCGTAGAACTGGGTCTTGGGATAGGTACGCACCGTCTTCGACAGTGCCTTCTGGTCGTCCGGTGTGAACGCCCGCAGCGCGTGCTGGATGCGGGCACCCAGTTGCGACAGCACGTTGTTGGGCACGTCGGTGGGCAGCTGGGTGCAGAAGAACACCCCGACGCCTTTGGAGCGGATCAGTTTGACCGTCTGCTCGACCTGTTGCAGGAACGCTTTGGACGCATCGGTGAACAACAGATGCGCCTCGTCGAAGAAGAACACCAACTTGGGCTTGTCGACGTCACCGACCTCAGGCAGGTAGGTGAACAGGTCGGCGAGCACCCACATCAGGAACGTGGAGAACATCACCGGTCGCGCGGCCTGGTCGCCGAGCTCAAGAAGGGTGATGACGCCGCGGCCCTGCGCGTCGACGCGCAGCAGATCGGCGGGGTCGATCTCGGGCTCCCCGAAGAAGGTGTCGCCGCCCTCGGCCTCGAGGTTGACCAGTGCGCGCAGAATGACACCCGCGGTCTGGGCGGACACCCCGCCGATGGTCTTCAGCGTCTCCTTGCCCTGGTCGCTGGTCAGATAGGTGATCACCGACCGCAGATCTTTCAGGTCCAGCAGCGGCAGCCCTTGCTGGTCGGCCCAGTGGAAGATCAGCCCCAGCGTGGACTCCTGAGTGGCGTTGAGGCCCAAGACTTTTGACAGCAGGATAGGCCCGAACGCCGAGATCGTGGCGCGCACCGGGACGCCGATTCCGCCGGTGCCCAGTGAAAGGAACTCGACGGGGAACGGCGCGCCCACCCAGCCGTCGTCGCCAGTGTCCTTGGCGCGCTGCAGGGTCCGGTCACTGGACTCCCCCGGCCGCGACAAACCAGACAGGTCACCTTTGACGTCGGCCATCATCACCGGTACCCCGGCGGCCGACAACTGCTCGGCGATCACCTGCAGCGTCTTGGTCTTACCGGTGCCGGTGGCCCCGGCGACCAGGCCGTGGCGGTTCATCATGGCAAGCGGGATGCGGACCTGCGCCGCCGGATCGACTGCGCCGTCGATGACCACCGAGCCGAGATCGAGTGTTGCCCCTGTTGTCGCGTACCCCGCGGCGATCTGCTGGGCAGGGGTCGTCGTCGATTCGCTGCTCATCGGCCGCCTCCGTGGTCGCTCGGGTGATGGCCGCTACGACACTACAAGCCGGCGGGGGCTTAGGGTTGAGCGCTGTGCGTGAAGAATTGGTGTGGATCGACTGCGAGATGACCGGCCTCGATCTGCGGACCGACAAGCTCATCGAGATCGCCGCCCTGGTGACCGACGCCGAGCTCAACGTCCTCGGCGAGGGCATTGACGTCGTCATCCATGCCGACGACGAGTCATTGGACGGAATGGTCGAGGTCGTCACCCAGATGCACAGCCGGTCCGGCCTCACCGAGGAAGTCCGCGCGTCGGTCATCGACGTGCCGGCCGCCGAGGAACTCGTGATGGAGTACATCCGCTCCCACGTGAAGCAGGCCAAGACCGCGCCACTGGCCGGCAATTCGATCGCCACCGATCGCGGGTTCATCGCGCGGGACATGCCCACGCTGGACAACTACCTGCACTACCGGATGATCGACGTCAGCTCGATCAAGGAACTGTGCCGGCGTTGGTATCCGCGGATCTATTACGGACAGCCGGAAAAGGGGCTCGCCCACCGCGCGCTGGCCGACATCCAGGAGTCGATCCGCGAGCTGAAGTACTACCGACGCACCGCGTTCGTCCCCCAGCCAGGGCCGTCTACCAGCGAGATTGCCGCTGCCGCGGCTGAGCTCGACGCCCCGGGCGAATCGGATTCGGCTGGAGGGGCTGATAACAGCTAGTATCGACGACGCTGCTGCCGCCTTCGGACGGTTCGCAGCGATGGTGGCTGTAGTTCAGTTGGTAGAGCACCAGGTTGTGATCCTGGCTGTCGCGGGTTCGAGTCCCGTCAGCCACCCTGCAGGTCAGGCCCCGATTTTCGGGGCCTGACTTTTTTGCGCCCAAGGAGCTTGCGCTCTTATCGCAACATTGCTGTAGCCCTACAGCCGTTCCGCATGACCCCGAACTGCGGGCAGCCCGCCGAAGCCGTGTGGCGCAGTGCTCGCTTCGCAATCCGTCTCGGACCAATCCGGCGGTCATGCGGCTCCGAATAGCTACTGAGCGTCCGGTCAGCGTGATCAGGTGCTCACCCCGTAGAGAGCGAGTCGTGACGATGAAGTCAAACCAGGTGAAGAAGAACAACTGCGGCAGATCTGGACGTGCGCTCGCGGTGGCCGTCCTCGGAATCGGCACTGCCATGCTGGGCTTGGGGTTCAGCTCGTTCAACCCACCGGCCAGCCAGATTGCCAGTGGCCCGCAACCGTGTGTCAACGGGATCGTCCCATTGAACCCCTACGTCGTGAACTGCAACCTGCCGTCGCGGGGCAACCAAGTCGTCGGCGCCGCACCCGACGCCGGGGCAATCATCGGCTGCAGGCACAACCTCGCCTGCCTGGCCCTGTACGTCAACTACCCGGGGCAGCTGCTCGTTCCCGGCTATCAGCCCTGACGCCGCAAGGTTTCGGCCGCGCCATGAACATTCACTCCCGGCCGCTTAGTTACGGGAGCGTTGGCCGACCGGTTACGAGCGAGCTAATAGTTCACTTATCACGAAGCATGGTTTCGGAGCGGCCGGCGCGAGCCCTTATTGCCCGGACGGACGGCTGCACGCTGTGGCCAGACTCACTGCGTCCAGGTGGCCCCTGGCAAAGATTGATGATTCAAAATCTTCACAACGGGGTAAAGAGCAACACAACGGCTTCGCGTCCGGGGGGACGCATATCGCGAAGGGACCCAAGTAATGACCACTAACGAATTCGCTGAAATCGACGGTTCCCAGCAATTGGCCGCCTGGCAGGACCGCCTGGCGGCGTTCGTCACCGCGCTCGACTCAATCGATGCCGACGACCCTTACACGTTCTGCGAGGACGCGTGGGACATCTGGGAAAGCGCAGCCATCTCCGATCCCCCCTCGGCCACCGATCCGGCAATGCTTCTAGTTCTGGGCGTGATTGAGGTGTTGGCGGCGGCGATCACGTCGACTGCTCGCGATCACCACAGCACAGCGAGAGGCGCGCATCCGCTGACGCTCTCCGCCATCCACGCCTCACTGATCGATGAGCTGAACGCAGTACGTCTCCAATGCCAGCGGTGGCAGCACGAAGGTTTGCCAGGGCCCGCCACGGTCACGTCCCGCAGTACGGCCGCGATGGCCGGATTAGAGGTTGCCACCAAGTTTGGCAACCAACTCTCCGCGTAGCACCAACGATTTGTTCCCCGGCCCGGCGAACCGGACAGGTGTCCATCTGAGGCTACCGGTTCAAATACCGCCTTTGCGCGGCTCACGAGGGCTGATCCGGTCGCCCAGGACACCGAAATGGTAAAGATTCCGTCCGCTCGTCGCAGTTAACTGACATAAACATCCGAGCATGAGCTACCGTCTGGTAATAACTGCAGCGCTTAGCTGGGGGAGGTTGCAGCATGCAAGGCCACGACATAACCACTGAATCGAGCGGGTTCGCCGGGGACACCGGCCCTCTCGGTGTCTGGACCGATCGCCTCGACGCCTTCCGCGCAGCCCTAGACGCCATCGACGCTGACGACCCATTCGACTATTGCGCCGACGCCTGGGAGATATGGCAGGGTGCCGCAGCCGCGGATCCCCCGCCGCACGACGACCCGGCCATCCTGGTGGTTCTCGGAACCCTCCAAGCCCTGGCACATGCAATGACCTCGGCGACCCTTGATTACTACCGCACCGCCGACGTTCGCGACCGGATGACCGCATCAGCGATGCACACCTCGATAACGCGCTGCCTGGGCACACTGCGGCGCGAGTGCGACCGCTGGCGGCACCAGGGCGGTCCGCCGGTTGACGAGATCAACGCCCGCGCCGTCGCGCTGGTGACCAGCCTGCAGGCATCGGGCGCCGGGCCGACGGTGGACACCGGGATCACGTTCGACAAGGTGTGCGCGCTCACGGATTCCGAGAACAAGCGCTATCGCGAGGCCTACGGCCGGCTTCGAGCAATGGTGAACCGAGAGTGGTTGCAGCACATAATAATTGAGAGCGACACGTTATCTGACGTCGTGACCGGCATCGTTCTCGACCTGCAGACGACCCACGGTTCCACCTTCGACGAGCGCATCAACGACGGACGTCGACGCAAGATCGGGTCGGCTCTGGTCGCCGTCACCGCCGCCGTACAGAGCCATCGACAACGGTCGGTCGCTACCGCGTCGAAAGTGTTCGGCCACAACAGCCCTCAGGCCCGGGCGGTTGATGCGTTGTTCGACGACCTCACGGAATCGTCGTTCGACTACCGATGGCTGAGCGAGCTGAATGAGTGGTTGCAGCACGACGAAAGCAGCGCGCTTCGGTACCAGTTCACCGCGCGCCGACATGGCGAGCCGTATGTGGACGTTCACCTGGACCGGGAGCGCATGGCAGCACGCGCGAATCAGCCGGGCAAACGGTGGCTGGCGCCCGGCGACCTCGCCACGCTGAGCCGCGATCCCAGCGTGCTGGACATGGTCAAGGGGATTCAGCCGAAACTGACGGCCTTGCAGGAGCAGATCGACAACATCCTGTATCCGACTGTCGCTGAGGACGTCGCCGCCGTCAGAGAGCTGATCGGCCGATTCGGCGGCGAGAAGGGTTTGCACGCTGTGAAGTCGGCGCCTGGATCAACCCACGAACCGTGGACTCCCCCGCACTTGTCGCCCCGCGTGCTGTCGTTCGTCCGCAATTTCGACGACCGCAACTAAGCGTTGGCGTTGCCCGCTTTCCACTGCTGCCACGGAATGTTCCAGTCACCGAGCCCCTCGGTGCCCGGCAACGTCGAGCCGACGGTGTTGCGGACTTCGACGATGTCGCCGCGCTTGGTGTTGTCATAGAACCACCGCGCATTGCTCGGACTGGCGTTCAGGCAGCCGTGGCTGGTGTTGGAGTATCCCTGCGCGCCCACTGACCACGGCGCCGAGTGGACGTAGATGCCGCTGTAGGACATCTGGGTGGCCCAATCCACTTCGGTGCGATAGCCGTTGGGCGAGTTGGACGGAACGCCGTACGTCGACGAATCCATGATCATGTGCGACAACCGGTCGCCGACGATGTAGACACCGTTGTTGGTCGGGGTGCTGTTCTTGCCCATCGAGATCGGGATGGTCTTGATGACCTCGCCGTTGCGCCGGACGGTCAGCTGCTTGGTGTTGTCGTCGGCGGTCGCGATCACCTCGTCCCCGATGGTGAAGCGCGACGACAAGTTCTGCTGGCCGAACAACCCATCACCGAGATCGACCCCATAGGTGTTGGCTTGGACGTCGACCGTGGTGCCCGGCTTCCAGAAGTTCTCTGGGCGCCAGCGCACCTCACGGTTGTTCAGCCAGTAGAACGCGCCCTCGACGGGCGGGTTGGTGGTCACCTTGATCGCCCGCTCGGCCGCCAGGCGATTCGGGATGTTCTCGTCGAAGCGCACCGCGATCGGCTGTCCGACGCCGACGACCTCGCCGTCACCGGGCAACAGGTAGGGCATTGTCAGGTTTTCCGGCGACTGCGTTTCGAAGGTCAGCTTCTCGGTCGTCACGCCGCCGAGACCCATCGACTGCGCGCTCAGCGTGTAGCTCTTGTTGTAGCCCAGCGGCTCACTGGTCGACCACGTCACGCCGTCCGGACTGAGCGTGCCGGCCACCTGCTTGCCGGACTCGTTGACCATCATCACCGACCCCAGGACCCCGCCGGTGGCGCGCACCGTCACCGGGCGGTCGAGCGGCACGTCGACCGCTCCGTCCTTGACCGACGCCGTCAGCTGCGGCACGAGCAGGTCGCCGTAGGGTGTGCCCTTGTCCGCAATGACCTTGACCGGCGGGGGCGCCGACTCACCGCTGCTGCACCCGCTGAGCCCGATGAGCAGGGCGGGGATGATCGCGAGGGCCGCCAGCCGGGTTCGACGCCCCGGCCGGTACAGCGAGCCGACCTGCCACATACCGCCCTCAAATCCTGCTAGCTGTGCGAACGCTGGGAATGTTTGGCAATAGTCTAAGGGAACTTCCAGACTGGTGGCGACCATGCAGATCAGCGGCCCGGCCGAGTCCACCAACGGGATTTCATGTTCGGCAGTGGTGTTTGTTAAAGTCGGCGACGCGGTTACGCGCCGTTAGCTCAGTTGGTAGAGCAGCTGACTCTTAATCAGCGGGTCCGGGGTTCGAAACCCTGACGGCGCACCACAGCAAGAGCCCCGCCCCTCGGGCGGGGCTCTTGTCATGTGTAGCGACGCCACCGAATTCCCTCGCTCCCCAGAGCCGCAGACCTGTCGATCCTGAGCCCTGCTGACTAGGGTTTGGCCAATGGCCGATCTGGCGGCACTCTTCTCCGACATCGTCGGGCGCACCCACCTGCTGACCGGCGACGCCATCTCCGACGACTACGGCCACGACGAAGCGCTGACCATCCCGCCGCAACGTCCCGCCTACCTCGCCAAGCCAGCCACCGCCGAAGAGGTCGCCGCGCTGCTGAAAACCGCCAGCGAACACCATGTTTCGGTGACCGCCCGAGGGTCGGGTTGCGGGCTGTCCGGTGCCGCCCAGCCGGTCGCCGACGGGCTGTTGATCTCATTCGAGCGGATGAACGCCATCGTCGAGATCGACACCGACAATCACGTCGCCGTGGTGCAGCCCGGTGTCACCCTGACCGAGCTCGATGCCGAGACCGCCCGCGTCGGGCTGAGTTACACGGTGTACCCGGGCGAGCTGTCGTCGAGCGTCGGCGGCAACGTCGGGACCAATGCCGGCGGTATGCGGGCGGTGAAGTACGGGGTGACCCGCCACAACGTGCTCGGCCTGCAGGCCGTCCTGCCCACCGGCGAGATCATCCGTACCGGCGGCAAGATGTCGAAGATCTCCACCGGGTACGACCTCACGCAGCTGATCATCGGCTCCGAGGGCACCTTGGCGCTGGCGACGGAGGTCACCGTCAAGCTGGTGCCCCGCTTGGCGCACAGTGTCACCGTGCTGGCGCCGTTCGACGACTTCGACCAGGTCATGGCCGCCGTGCCGAAGCTGATCTCGAGCGGGCTGAACCCCACGATCGTCGAGTACATCGACAACGTCGTGATGGCCGCGATCGTCAACGCCGAGAAGCTGGAGCTGGGCATCCCCGAGGAGATCCGCGAGACCTGCGCGGCCTACCTCGTCGTCGCCCTGGAGAACAACCACACCGACCGCCTCGACGAGGACGCCACCGCGCTGGGCGCGCTGCTCACCGACTGGGGCGCCTTGGATGCCTATGTACTGCAAGGCAATTCAGCGCGCCGGTTGATCGTGGCACGGGAGAACGTGTTCTGGACCGCGAAGGCGATCGGCGCGGACGACATCATCGACGTCGTCGTGCCCCGGGCGTCGATGCCGGAGTTCCTGCGCAAGGCCCGCGACATCGCGATGGCCGAAGGTGTCGGCATGAGCGGGTGCGGGCATGCCGGCGACGGCAACGTGCACGGCGTGCTGTTCTGCAAAGACCCGAGAACCCGCAAGAAGCTGCTCACCGAGATCTTCGCTCTTGGCATGTCGCTGGGTGGGGCGATCTCCGGCGAACACGGCGTCGGGCGGGCCAAGGCCGACTATTTCTGCGAGCTCGAGGATCCCGCCAAACTGGCCTTGATGCAGCGGATCAAGCACAGTTTCGACCCGGCCGGAATCCTCAACCCTGGCGTCGTTTTCGTCCAGCAACGTCCTTGACCGGTACTCACCGGGGCTGCTAAACATGGCACCACCCGAGAGTTTGAGCGATCGCTCAGCACGCAACGGGGCCAGGACCGGGGATGGATATGGCGATTGCGAACGACACCGTCTATTACGACCCGTATGACGTCGACATCGTCACCGACCCGTATCCGGTGTATGCCCGCCTGCGCGACGAGGCGCCGATCTACCACAACGAGCGCTACGACTTCTGGGCCTTGTCGCGGCACGCCGACGTCGACGCCGCGCTGTCGGACTGGGAAACGTTCTCCAACAGTCGCAGCGACATCCTGGAGCTGATCAAGTCCGACTTCGACATGCCCGGCGGCGTGATGATGTTCCAGGATCCGCCCGCTCACACCCAGCTGCGCGGGCTGATGTCGCGGGTGTTCACACCGCGGCGGATGGCTGAGATCGAAGACCAGATCCGCCGGTACTGCATCGGCTGCCTCGATCCGCTGGTCGGCTCCGGCGGGTTCGACATCATCGCCGAACTGGCCTCGATGATGCCGATGCGCGTCATCGGCATGCTGCTGGGAATCCCGGAATCAGAACAGGTTTCGGTACGCGACGCCAATGACGCCAACTTGCGCACCAAACCCGGAACGCCGATGAAGGTCGCCGACCCCGACCGCATCGCCGACGGCCGGATCTACGCCGACTACGTCGAATGGCGGGCGAACAACCCCTCCGACGATCTGATGACGGCACTGCTCAACGTCGAGTTCGTCGATTCCGACGGGGTCAGCCGCAAACTCACCCGGACAGAGGTGCTGCACTACACCCAGGTGGTAGCCGGCGCAGGCAACGAGACCACCGGGCGGCTGATCGGCTGGCTGGCCAAGGTCCTGGCCGAGCACCCCGATCAGCGCCGCGACGTCCGCGCCGACCGCTCGCTGCTGAACCGGGCGATCGACGAGACACTGCGCTTCGAACCCACCGGCCCGCACGTCGGGCGCTATGTGCTCAAAGACTTCGAGTGCTACGGCACAACGGTGCCCGCCGGCAGCGCGATGCTGCTGCTGTTCGGCGCCGCCAACCGCGATCCGCGCCGCTACGACGACCCCGACAGCTTCAACATCCACCGCGACACCATCAGCCATCTGACCTTCGGCAAGGGTGTTCACTACTGCCTCGGCGCCAACCTGGCCCGCCTCGAGGGGCGGGTTGCGCTCGACGAGCTGCTCAACCGCTTCCCCGAGTGGGACATCGACTACGCGAACGCCAAACTGGCACCGACCTCGACCGTGCGGGGCTGGGAACGGCTGCCGATCGTCCTGCCCTGATCACGACTTCGACGTTGCCCGAGGTTGCGGGTGTACCAGTCGGCGACGCCTGCGAGATGCATCGCTGTGAATCTGCTGGGCAAAACGCCGGGACAGTCTACTGACCAGCAAAAATGTCGACATGAAGATAACCGGAAGGGTTATCCGCGATCTGAAGTAGTGCTTTGTGCTGCACTTATGCAAGATGCGGTGTTATAGTCGGCGTTAGCTGTACTGACCAACAGCCGCCCCCGGACCGCGTGTCCAGTGACGTAGTGAGGACTTAGCCGCATGAAGCCGGAAAACCTCGTTTCCCACCCTCAGGGCGAGGTAGCTCCGCAGGCACCCGCACCAGTGACGCCACTGCACGTGCACAGCTGCGGCCGGCTGGGTCTGACGGCCAATCCCCCGGGCTTCCGCCGCTCGTTCGGGGACTGGCTTCGCCGCCGCTAGTCACTCTCGGCGACGCGCCCCGGGTTGACCCACGACGCGGCCGCCCCGATCACCATCATCACCGCCGCCGCGATGAACACCACCGTCAGTCCGGCGTGGAACGGCCCCGAAATCAGGTTCGGAAAGAACTCCTTGCCCGTCAGCACCGAGGCATTCACGCCCGGCTGCTGCAGCGTGTCACCCATGAGCTCGCCGATCGGGTTGTAGCCCAGGAACGCCGCGAACAAGCTGCCCACCGGCGGCAGCTCCGCTATGCGGTGTGCGTCGGCCAGCGAGACGCCCTGCTGCTGGAGCCCGGCGCTCAGCGTGCCCGGCAACGACTTGGCCAGGCCGGCGATCATCAGCGAAAAGAAGATGCCGATCGACAGCGACATGCCGGCGTTGGTGAACGTGGCCCGAATGCCCGAGGCGGCACCGCGCTCGGACGCCGGCACGCTGGACATGATCGCTGCCGTGTTCGGCGAGGTGAAGACGCCGCCTCCCACACCATTGAGGAAGATCAACGCCCCGAACACCCAGAAGCTGAAGTTCACCGGAATGACCATCAGCGCAAGGAAAGTCGCGGCCATCAACAACATGCCGCCGATGGCGAAGGGACGCGAGCCGAACTTGTCGGATAGCGTGCCCGACAGCGGGCCGGCCACCAGGAAGCCGAGAGTCATCGGCAGCAGATAGATGCCCGACCACAACGGAGTCGATTCGAAGCTGTAGCCGTGCAATGGCAACCAGATCCCTTGCAGCCAGATGATGAGCATGAACTGCAGTCCCCCGCGCCCGACCGCCGCCATCAAACCCGCGAGGTTGCCCAGGGCAAACGGTTTGGACGTGAACAGGCGGACGTCGAGCATCGGAGCGCGAACCCGGAGCTCGACGATGCACAGCACCGCCAGCAGCACCACGCCCGACCCGATGGCGCCCAGCACCCACGGATTGGTCCAGCCGGTCGGGTGCCCCCCGTAGGGCTGAATGCCGTAGGTGATGCCGGCCAGCAGCACAGTGAATCCGACAGCGAACAGCGCGGTACCCGACCAGTCCAGCTTGGCCGGGGTACGGACACCGACCTCCACCAGAGACCGGAAACTCCAGATGGTTCCGGCCAGCCCGAGCGGCACGCCGACCCAGAACACCGCCCGCCAATCCCATTGCGACAGCAGACCGCCGATCAGCAACCCGAGAAACTGGCCGGCTATCGCGGCCACTTGATTGACGCCCAAGGCCATCCCCCGCTGGCGACTGGGAAAGGCATCGGTGAGGATCGCCGCCGAACACGCCATCAGCATGGCGCCGCCGACGCCTTGGACCACCCGCCAGCCGATCAGCCACACCGCGCCACTCGCCAGATGAAAGGGGTCGAAGGACAGGGCGATCGCCGCGATCGTGAACACCACGAAGCCCAGGGTGTAGATGCGGACCCGGCCGAAGATGTCGCCCAGCCGGCCCAGCGGCACCACCAGCACGGCGGTGGCGACGAGATATCCCATCAGCATCCACAGCAGGTAGCCCACGTTTCCGGGCGCCAACGGGTTGAGCCCGATGCCGCGAAAAATCGCCGGCAGCGAGATCAGCACGATCGAGGAGTTGATCGAGGCCAGCAGTGCACCCAGCGTGGTGTTCGACAACGCCACCCACTTGTAGCGGGGATGCTCCCGGTCCATCCGCTGCCGCCGGCTTGTGGTCTCGGCAACTGCGTCGAGTTCGGTATCGACCACCGGCGCGTCGGTCATCGGGTCTGTAGTCGTCACTGTCGGCTTCCCTTCGCTCCAGTCCAGGGATAACCAAAACATTCATTAACTATGTAAATGACTTCCTGTGTGTTCCGCCACCGCGATTATCGGACCGATAACCGGTTACTCACTTTCGATGACCCACGATCCACACCACTCAGTCCGGGACCTGAATCGTCCGTTGTTGCAGGAGCTGCTGGCCGCCTACGGGCCGGTCGGTCAGGAGGATGCCGTCCGCGACATCTGCCGTCGCGAACTCACGCCGCTGGTCGACGAGGTTTGGGTGGACGAGGCCGGCAACCTGGTGGGGCTGCTCCGCGGGTCCGGTGACGAGAGCCACTCTCCGATTCGGGTGATGGCACACATGGACGAACTCTCGATGCTCGTCAAACGCATCAATCCGGACGGAACACTGCACCTGACGCCCCTGGGAACCATGTATCCGGGCAACTTCGGGTTGGGTCCGGTGGCGGTGCTGGGAAACCACGGCATTGTGCCCGCGGTGCTGACCCTGGGCTCGGAGCACACCACTACGGAGAGCTGGCGGATCTGGCAGACGAAGCCGGACCGCGGTGACAAGTCACTGGACTGGCACCACGTCTACGTATTCACCGGCCGCACCACCGAGGAACTCGCCGCCGCGGGCGTCCGGCCCGGCACCCGGGTCTGCATCGACCGCAGCAAGCGCCGTCTCGTGGAGGTGGGCGGATATCTCGGCTGCTACTTCATGGACGACAGGGCTTCGGTGACGGCCCTGCTGGAAACGGCTCGGCGCCTGCACGCGGATGGCCGCCGCGCACCGGCGGACGTCTATTTCGTCTTCACCGTCAGCGAGGAGATCGGCGGCATCGGCGGCACCTACGCCAGCCACGCGCTGCCGGGCGACATGACCCTGGCCCTCGAGGTCGGGCCGACCGAAGCGGAGTACTCCACCACCGTCGGGGGCGGGCCCATCGTTGCCTACAGCGACGAGAAGTCCATCTACGACAAGAACATCGCCGATCGGCTGATGGACATCGCCACCAAGCTCGACTTATCCCCGCAAGCGGCTGTTCTCGGGGCATTCGAATCCGACGCGTCGCACTCCGTCGCAGTAGGGCAGACCGCCCGGTCGGGATTGCTGTGTCTGCCCACGCTGAGCACACACGGTTACGAGGTCATCCCGGCAGACGCGATTCCGGGGATGACAGACGTCCTCGTCGAGTTCGTGCTCGCCCCAACTGCGTAACGCAGTTCCGCCCGGGTACGAGCCGGTCGACTCCACCGAAGACCGAAGCGTACCGGCTGCCGGGGTCATGCGAAAGGGACTGCGGCACAATGGGTTCAAGTGCTATGCGAGCAGCACCGCTGCCGACCGCCACGCAGCGGCGTTCGGCGGTCGCGGTTAGCCGTTACGGATGCGGCGCACCACCAGGACGACGGTCACCACGCTGACACCGGCCAGCGCCGCGGCCACCGGCGGCTTCGTGACGAAGCGCAGCACGGCGGCCTTGACATCGTCGGCGATGCGCTGTGGGTTGGCACGCTCGGCCAGCGAGTCCACCGTGACCGCCAGCCGGTCACGCGCCTGGTCGATCTCGGCCTTGATGACCTCGGGGTCCCGGTCAGCCACTTCCGTCCTCCAAATCGCCGCTCTGCCGAACTACCCTAGATCAACCCGGGCTAACCCCGATGCACCGGTGGAGGAAGGGACTACTAGGTGACCGACACAGCACGCCTCGAAGTCGGCGACACGGCGCCGGCGTTCAGCCTGCCTGACGCCAGCGGCAAGATCGTCAAGCTGTCCGACTTCAAAGGCCGCAAGGTGATCGTGTACTTCTATCCGGCCGCGATGACGCCCGGCTGCACCAAACAGGCGTGCGACTTCCGGGACAGCCTGGCCGAACTCAACGGCGCGGGCATCGACGTGGTCGGCATCTCCCCCGACAAGCCGGAGAAGCTGGCCAAGTTCACCGAGCGCGACGAGCTGACGTTCCCCCTGCTCTCAGATCCCGACAAGAAGGTCCTCACCGCGTGGGGCGCCTACGGCGAGAAGAAGATGTACGGCAAGACCGTGCAGGGCGTCATCCGGTCGACGTTCGTGGTCGACGAGAAGGGCAAGATCGAGGTGGCACAGTACAACGTCAAGGCCACCGGGCACGTCGCCAAACTGCGCCGCGACATCTCGGTCTAGGGCTCGCCCGTCGCGCGGAGCTGCGCGCTCAGTGGACCAGCGTGTAGGTCACTGACTCCGTCGGGCTGCCCTTGTACTGTTTGATTGCCGCACTGGACTGTTGGCCAAGCGCAGACGCATCGAATGCCGCTGCGTACGGCAGGTAAACATCCTTGCCGTGCGCGGCCAGGCCGCTCAGCGTTCCGTCTCCGGGCACGATGTACAGAATCTTCGTCGCGCGGTTGTCCGCAGCCTTTTTCTCAGCGCGTGCGAGGTCGGCCTTGGCTTGTGCCAAGAAGCCACCGAAAGGACGCCAGCCGAAAATGCTGAAATTCGCCACAGCGACTCGCGCCCGGGCGAGGTCAATAGCGGTCCTATTCCCATCCTGATACGAGGGAACGGTGCCCGGCTTGTTGCCCGCCGACGGCACCGGGTCATTCTTGGCCTGAATGTTGATCACGTATGGAATGCCGCTCCACGAACTGTCCACCCACGGCGTGACCTGCTCCGGATACTCGCCAACCTTTTTCACCAGCGGAGAAGCGAAAGTGACGACAGTGGTGACTTGCGACCTGTACTTTCCGCCGGTTGCATAAAACTGCATTTGCTGTCCGCCGTTGCTCAGACCCACCAACATGATCACGGCGTCGCCACCGAGGTTCCGGTCCTCGATGAATTTGTCTATGTACTGTCCAACCTGCGAATACTGCGTGCCGCTGATATTTGCCACTATCGCATTCAATGACGACTGCGTCAGCGGTCCGTCCCCTGATATTCCGGACATGTACACGACCACACGCGGAATTGCGTGTGGATATTCAAGTAGATCGATCTTGATTGTGTCAGGAGTCTCCGGAATCCCGTCGAGCAATGTGGCTGCCGTCAACGTGTCGACAGCCTGTGCACTGGCGGCGGGTCTGATCGTCGCGGTGGCAGCCGGAGCGACATGGCTGACGGCCCCCGCATTGATGCGACGCGCGGAAAACGCAGTCGTCGTGGGGCTGCTGCCCGCCACATCATCGCTCTTGACGCGACTCAGCTCTGGCGTGCGCGTGCGCTTGACCCCGACCGAGCTCTTCCCCCGCTCCGACCGCCCACTGCTCGGCGCATGGTCCTTTGTCGCACTTCGCGAGGAACCCGCCGACGATCCGCTCTCGGTACCGGGATCGGCGTTGGCGAAACCGGCACCGCCCGCCATCGCCCCAACCACACCGAGCGTGATGGCACCGGCTCCCAGCCACGTGCGAGGCTCAGTCAGCAGTCCCCTCGCTCGATGGCGCGCCGACTCGTTCCGATTGCCAGACACCGAAATACGGCCCGAGTCTCGGTGCGCACGCATCTAATGAGTCTCCATCGCTTGATCTTTTGCCAACCCCGCACAGCGACGCTAGTGACTCGAGCACCGACAGGTGTCGTTCACAGGCTAGTGACAGATACCAGTCGTGACCATCCCTGAACGGCGTTTACCCCATCGACGGACAAACACAGGTAGTGGGCTACGCGCGAGCAGCTGTCAGCGCTGCCCCAGCTTCCCCAGCAGCAGCGCCTCGGTGGTGGCGGCCCGCTCCAGCACCCCCAGGTGCAGGCTCTCGTTGATGCTGTGCGCCTGCGTGCCCGGGTCCTCCACACCGGTCACCAGGATCGTGGCGTCCGGGAAGGCGGTGGCGAACTCGGCGATGAACGGGATCGAGCCGCCCATCCCCATGTCGACGACGTCGGCGCCCCAGGCCTCCCGGAAGGCGGCCCGCGCCGCGTCGTACACCGGGCCGCTGGCATCGATCGCATACGGCTGGCCGATATCGCCCGGAATGACTTTGACGTGCGCGCCCCAGGGGGCGTGCTGCTCGAGGTGGCGACGCAGCGCATGCAGATGGGCAGCCGCATCCCCGCCGGGAGCGACCCGCATGCTGACCTTGGCGCGGGCCCGCGGCGTCAGGGTGTTCGACGCCTTGCCGATCGGTGTGGTGTCGATGCCGATGACGGTGATCGCGGGCTTGGCCCACATCCGTTGAGCCACACTGCCCGAGCCGATCTCTTGCACCCCGTCGAGCAGACCGGACTCGGCCCGCACCCACTGCGGGCCGCGGTCGACGTCCGCAGCGCTCGTCTCGTACAGGCCCTGCACGGCGACGTTGCCGTCGTCGTCGTGCAGGCTGGCCAGCAGGCGGACCAGGACACTGAGCGCGTCGGGCACCACCCCGCCCCACAGCCCCGAGTGCAGTCCGTGGTCCAGGGTGGCGACCTCGACCACGCAGTCGGCCAGTCCCCGCAATGACACTGTCAGCGCCGGGATTTCGGAGGTCCAGTTGTCCGAGTCGGCGATCACGATGACGTCGGCGGCCAGCTTGTCCTTATGGGCTGCCAACAGCGCGCCCAGCGACGGCGAGCCGGACTCCTCCTCCCCCTCGACGAACACCGTGACGCCGACCGGTGGCCTGCCGTCGTGCGCACGGAACGCCGCCAGGTGGGTTGCGATGCCGGCCTTGTCGTCGGCGGTACCGCGGCCGTAGAGCCGCCCATCCCGTTCGGTCGGCTCGAAGGGATCCGAATTCCATTGCGATGCTTCGCCTTCGGGCTGAACATCGTGATGGGCATACAGCAGCACGGTCGGCGCGCCGGGCGGCGCGGGATGGTGCGCGATCACCGCGGGAGCACCGCCCTCGGCGACGATCTCGACCTGGGCGAAGCCCGCATTGCTCAACAGGTCAGCCACAGCCCGCGCACTGCGATGCACCTCATCGCGCCGGGCCGGGTCGGCCCACACCGATTGGATGCGGACCAGGTCCTCCAGGTCAGCCCGCACCGAGGGCAACACCGCCTGCACGCGTTCGACGAGATCACTCATACCGACGACGTTAGCGGGCGCAGGCGGCAGGCATTGACATGCAAGGAAATGCTTGCCTATTGTGCCCAGTTGTGGGTGATGTCTTCAAGGCGTTGGCGGATCCCACACGCCGGACGATCCTCGACGAGCTGACCGAGCGCAACGGGCAGACGCTGTTCGAGATCTGCGCCCGCCTGGCGACCAAACACGGTCTCGGTTCGTCACGACAAGCGATTTCGCAACACCTCGACCTTCTCGTGGCCGCAGGTCTGGTGGAGACGAAGCGCTCGGGTCGCTACAAGTTCCACTACATCAACACCGCGCCGCTGGCACCGATCGTCGAGCGGTGGCTGCAGAACACAAAGGAATCACCGTGCGAATCACCATGACCAGCGTGCTCGTCGACGACCAGGACAAGGCGCTGAAGTTCTATACCGAGGTGCTCGGGTTCACGACCAAGTACGACATCCCGATGGGCGAGCACCGCTGGATCACCGTCGTCTCCCCGGAGGAGCCGGCCGGCACCGAACTCGTCCTGGAACCGGACGGCCATCCCGCTGCCAAACCGTTCAAGCAGGCACTGACCGATGACGGCATCCCGTTCACATCGTTCGCTGTCGGCGACGTCCACGCAGAGTTCGAGCGGCTGAGTGCGCTCGGGGTGCGTTTCACCATGGAGCCCACCGACATGGGTCCGGTGACGGTTGCCGTTCTGGACGACACCTGCGGCAACCTGATTCAGATCGCCCACCAGACCGGCTGAGCCTTAGCCGGTCTCCAGGATGGCCACCGCCGCCGCGGTGTCGCCCTCATGCGTCAGTGACACGTGAATGGTCACCTCGGCCAGATGCTTGGCGATGTCACCGGTGAGGCGGACCTTAGGCCGGCCCCACATGTCGGTGATCACCTCGATGTCGCGGTGGATGCCTTCCGGCAGCACCGGACGCTGCGCGAACCGCGAGCCGGACCACGCCTTGATGACGGCTTCCTTGGCGGCCCACCGAGCCGCCAGGTGCCGCGCCGCCACCGAACTCTTGTCGGCGGCGTCGCGGCGCTCACCTGGCGTGAACGTCTCGGCGAACACCGTTCCCGGCTGGTCGACCTGCTCGGCGAAATCGGGGATGGAGACCACGTCAATCCCCACTCCGACTATTGCCACGGCGCGACTTTATCGCACGTAGGCGTCGTCATCGCCCAACCGTGCGGCCGGATCGAGCAGCATCGCCGCCTCCTGGCGCTTCTCCGGCTCGTCATGGTTGAACCGGCGATCGGCAGGCTTCTCGTACATCGGCCGTCCACCGGCGATGGCCGAAGCCAGCCGCCGCTGACCCGCCAGCACCCGCTCGTGCGCCCGCTTGGTGTAGTCCGCCCGCTCCTGCTCGCTCAGCGAGGCCAGGAACGCCTGCGGGTGCACCAGTGCGACCAGACCCGACACGTGACCGAAGCCCAGGCTGGTGACCAGACCCGCCTTCAGCGGGAACTTGTCGCCCAGGCGCAGGGTCTCGCGCGGCCACACGAAGTGCCCCGAGGAGGCCAGCTCATCGTCGACGCAGTCCAGGCTGCGGTTCGGCGGGATGACGCCGTCGCGCAGGATCTGGCAGAGCCCCATCATCTGGAAGACCGCCGCGCCGCCCTTGGCGTGACCGGTCAGGCTCTTCTGGCTGACGATGAACAGCGGAGCCCCGGGCGCACGGCCCATCGAGTCGGCCAGCCGCTCGTGCAGCTCCGTCTCGTTGGGATCGTTGGCCAGCGTCGAGGTGTCGTGCTTGGAGATCACCGCGATGTCGTCGGCGCCGACGCCCAGCTTGGCCAGCGAACGAGCCAGCTGCGAGTTCCTGCCGCCGCGCCCGGCGCCCAGTGCGCCGAGACCCGGAGCCGGGATCGAGGTGTGCACGCCGTCGCCGAAGCTCTGCGCGTAGCCCACCACGGCCAGCACCGGCAGACCCATCTTCAATGCCAGGTCACCGCGCGCCAGCAGGATGGTGCCACCGCCCTGCGCCTCCAGGAAGCCCAGCCGGCGACGATCGTTGGCGCGGGAGAACTTCGAGTCGCTGATGCCCTTGGCCCGCATCGTCTCGGTGGCGGCGGTGGCCGCCATGTCACCGAAACCGGTGACAGCCTCCACCGTCATATCGTCGAAGCCGCCGGTGACCACCAGTTCGGCCTTGCCGAGGCGGATCTTGTCCATCCCCTCCTCGACCGACACCGCCGCGGTGGCGCACGCGCCGACCGGGTGGATCATCGACCCGTAACTACCGACGTAGGACTGGATGACGTGCGCGGCAACGACGTTGGGCAGGACCTCCTGCAGGATGTCGTTGGGCTTGGCCTGGCCGAGCAGGTTGCCGTGGTACATCGTCTCCATCGACGTCATACCACCCATACCGGTGCCCTGGGTGGAGGCCACCAGGCTGGGGTGCACCCAGCGCATCAGCTCGGTCGGGGTGAAGCCGGACGACAGGAACGCGTCGACGGTGGCGACGATGTTCCACAGCGCAACCCGGTCGATCGAACTGGCCATGTCCGGGCTGATGCCCCAGACCGTCGGGTCGAAGCCGGTCGGGATCTGCGCCCCCACCGTGCGCGACAGCTTGGTCTTGCGCGGCACGCGAATCTCGGTGCCCGCCTTGCGGATCACCTCCCAGTCCGACGAGTCCGGCACCGGCCGGATGACGGTGTGCTCGGGGTCGAACTCCACGAACGCGCGGGCGTCGGCCTCCGACGACACCACGAACCGGAAGTCCTTGTCGAGGAAGACACTGACCAGCAGCGGCGTGGTGTGGTCGGCCTCCATGGCGCCGTCATCCACGAATTCGCGGATGCCGCAACGCTCCACGACGGCGTCGTGGTAGCGCTCTACCAGCTCGGCCTCGTCGACCATCTCACCGGTCGCGCTGTCGTACCAGCCCGGCTTGGGATCGTCCTCCCACTTGATCAACCCGGTGGTCCAGGCCAATTCGAGCACGCCGGCTGCCGACAACTCGTTGTCGACCTCCATCTCGAAGCGGGTGCGCGACGAGCCGTACGGGCCCAGTTCGGCGCCGCCGACGATGACCACCAGGTCGGCCGGATCGACGTCGAGGTCGGCCCACGCCGGCGGCGTGTTCGCGACATAGCCGCGGGGCGGCGACGGCAGGGCGGCGATGGTGCCCGCCGTCGGCTCGTCGTCGGATCCGGCTGCTTCGGCGGTCATTTCCTCGCGGGCCTTGGCAGCCAGTTCGGCCATGTCGAGCTGGACGTCGCCGAGTCCACCGGTGAGGTCGACCTTCAGCGGCGCGTTGGCCGAGGCAACCTTGGCCTCCACCGAGCACAGGTCGAGCAGCATCGCAGCCATCTCTTCGGTGCTGTAGGTGGTGACGCCGGCCTCTTCGACGGCACCCACGATGGCGTCGTTGTGACCCATCAGACCGGTGCCCTTCGTCCAGCCGATCAGCGCGTGCGCGAAGCTGACCCGTTGCGCCCAGGACGTCTCCGCGCTCCAGCGGTTGACCACCGCATCCAGCGCGGACTTGGACTCGCCGTAGGCACCGTCACCGCCGAACATGCCGCGGTTGGGTGAACCGGGCAGCACGACGTGCAGGCGCGAGGCGATGTCCCGCTCGGCACCGATGGACGACAGCCCACCGATGAGGCGCTGGACGGCCCACAGCAGGACCTTCATCTCCATCTCGGAGCGTGAGCCCGCCTCCGACAGATCGCCGGCCACCCGCGGCGCCGCGAACGGGAACAGCAGCGTCGGGGTCAGCGCGTCCTTGAGGTGAATCGATTGCGGCCCAAGGCTTTCGGTCTGCTCACTACCGACCCACGACGCCAGGGCGTCGATGTCGGAGTACGAGGCCATGTTGGCCGGGACCACCCACAGCGACGCGCCGTAGCGGGCGTGGTCGCGGTAGAGCGCCTTGTAGAACGCCAGCCGGTCGTCGTCGAGCTTGGACGTCGTCGCGATCACCGTGGCGCCGCCGTCGAGCAGACCCGCCACCACCGATGCGGCGATCGAACCCTTCGACGCACCGGTGACCACCGCGACCTCGCCGGAGTAGTGACCCTTGTCGGGGTTCTCGGCACCTGCGGCGATCCGGCCGAACAGGGACGCATGGATGTTGCGTCCGCTCGCCAGAGCCCGGCCCTGCCACCAGTTGGCCTGGGTGGCAACGACATTGCCGGCACCCTCGAATCGCTCCGAGAGCTTCAGCCAGTCGGTGTCGATGTCACCCTCGTCGGCCAGCCAGAGCTTGACCAGATCCTCGCGCGCACTGGCCCAGCGGTCGTCGAGCAGCACCGCCTTCTTGGCGTCGAACGCCGGGGCCACCAGCCGCGGCCAGTCCGAGCCGAGCTCGGCGGTGACCAAGTCGATGAGTTCGGCGTCGCTGGCCGCGGGAGCGGCCGTCACCGGGGTGTCCAGCCCGAGCTGACCCAGCACCATGCGGGCAGCCGACGCCAGCACACCGTCACGGCCGGTCACCGTCTCGGCGAACTCGGTCAGCGCGGCCGAGTCGACCACGCCGCCCGCGGCACCACCGGCCGACGGCAGCGAGACCGCAATGCCCTTGCGGGCGGCGACCGAGGCGACCGCGGCGTCGATCGCCTTGTCGACGGCCGCGGCATCGGCCAACGCACCGTCGTGCAGGCCGCCGAGTGCGCCTCCGCGCACGCTGCTGCCCTCCCGGGTGCCCAGAGCCAGTTCGGCGGTGACGTGTTTGGCCCACCCGTCGCCCAGTTCCCAGGTCTTCTTGACCCGCTCGGCGATGGCGGCCGGCCGCTTGCCGGACGGGCCGAAGATGGTGCGCAGCTGATCGTTGATCGCATCGGAGAGCACCGGGCCGAACGGCTTGTAGGTGCGCGCCAGCTTGGCGACCTGACCCTTCAGCGCCGCCAGATCCGCCTCGGCGGCACCGTCGATGGCGCCCAGGTTCAGCTCCGAACCGAGGTCGACCAGCAGCTGGTTACGCCGCGAGGACGCGCCGTCGGTGATCGACTCGATCGAATCGAGCGGCTCGATCTGGTCGATCCGCATCTTGGCGCTCAGCGCGATCAGCGCCAGTGTGGCGTCACCGGCGTCGAATCCGATGTCGTCAGGGCGGGGTCCACCGGAGGGTGCGGCCGCCGGCGCTGCTGCCGGGGCGGCCTCGACCGCAACGGCTTCGGCCGGTGCCTCGCTCGTTGCCGCCGGTTCGTCGTCGGAGTCGTCGGTGGCCGGGTCCTCGTCGCTGGCGAACAGCACGGGGGCGTCGCGCTCGGAGTTGAGCACTTCCACTGTGCTGTGGGCGTATTCGGGCAACTTCAAGGTGTTGCTGGCCAGGCCCGCGACCGTCGGCGCGGACTTCACGCCGATCTCGACGAAGCGCTCGACGCCCAGACCGCCGGCCGCCTCTTCGATGAACAGCAGGTCCTGGGTCTCGATCCAGCGGACCGGGCTGGCGAACTGCCAGGCCAGAAGCTCGATCACGATCTTGCGGCACAGCTCGCGCGGCTTCTCGTTACGCCAGGTGTCGTAGTCGGCGAGGATCTCGTCCAGCGGCTCGGCCGGCACCAGATCCCGGATCTCCTGGACGAAGTCGCGATCGAGCGTGAACGGCCGCGGCACCAGGTTCGGGATGTAGCGCCCGATCAGCAACGCCGGATCGGCATCGGCGGGCATGACACGTTCCAGCGCGCGACGGAAATCGTCGACGCCGACTCGCAGCACGTCCGAGTGGAACGGCACGTCGATGCCGGGAACGAGGATGAACGACCGCTTGCCGCCGCTGATCTCGCGGCGCCGCTCGACTTCTTCCTCCAGCGCCTCGAGACCGCGGACCGTGCCGGCGATCGCATACTGCGAGCCGCGCAGGTTGAAGTTCACGATCTGCAGGAACTCCCCTGTGCGCTCGGCGATCTCGGCCACGAACTCCGTGACGTCGGCATCGGGAAGGTCGATCTGCGACGGCCGGATCGCGGCGAGCCGGTAGTTGGAGCGGCCCATCTCGTCACGCGGCACGATGTCGTGCATCTTGCTGCCGCGGTGGAACACCACCTCCAGCAGCGCCTCCAACGGATACACCCCGGACACGCATGCCAGCGCGGTGTACTCACCGACCGAGTGACCGCAGGCGATCGCGCCCTCGACGAATGCACCCTGCTCACGCATCTCGGCGACCTGCGCGGCGGCGACGGTGGCCATCGCGACCTGAGTGAACTGCGTCAGATAGAGCACACCTTCGGGGTGCTGGTAGTGCACACCGGAGGCGATCAGGCTGGTCGGGTTGTCCCGGACCACATGCAGCACCGAGAAGCCCAACGTGTCGCGGGTGAACTTGTCGGCGGTGTCCCAGACCTTGCGGGCGGCCTTGGACCGGGCCCGCACCTCCATGCCCATGCCCTTGTGCTGAATGCCCTGACCGGGGAAGGCGTACACCGTCTTCGGCGCGGCCAACCGGGCGGTCGCACTCATCACCAGGTCGGTACCGATCTTGGCGGTGACCTCCAAAACCTCAGCGCCCAAATCGATTCCGACCCGGTCGACCCGGAAGTCGATGTCGTCGCCGGGCTTGACCATGCCCAGGAATCGGGCGGTCCAGCCGATCAGCTTGGCCGGCGGGGCGGGCTTGCCGTCGGTGGCGGTGACCACGTGCTGCGCAGCGGCCGAGAGCCACATGCCGTGCACGATCGGCGATTCCAGCCCGGCCAGCAGCGCCGCGGCCTGGTCGGTGTGAATCGGGTTGTGGTCACCGGAGACCACTGCGAACGGACGCATGTCGACCGGCGCACCGATCGTGACGTCGCGGCGACGGCGGCGCGGGGTGTCGGTGGCGTTCTCCGACACCGCTCCCCCGGCGCGCACCGGGTCGGTGAGCTCCTTGGCACCGGTGCGGCCGCGGATAGCGAAGCGCTCCTCGAGGACCGCCAGGATCATGCCCCTGGCGTCGGTGACGTTCACCGTCACCGGCACGACCCGGCCGACCTCGGTATCGGTGGCGACCGAAGCCGTTGCGGTGACGGTCAATTGGGTCGGTTCCTTGGGCAGCGGCTTCAGCAGGCGGGCCGCGTGGTCCAGATGCACCAGGCTGAGCAGACCCTCGACGACCGGGAAGCCGGAGTCGGTGGCTGCCCCACCGATGGCGGCGAATACCGCGGGCCAGCAGCGGCCGACCAACGCGTCGGGAACGATCGACAGCGTCGGCGCCAGCGGCGAACCGAATGTCGCGGTGACGCCGGTGTGATCGGCGACCCGCTCCGGGTCCCAGCCGACGGTGACGGTGGTGGAGCCGTTGACGACCGGCGGCAGCGCGTCGGGTCCGTCCACCCCGGCGGCGATGGCCAGCACTGCGCGCATCGCGGTGGCAGCATCCTCGGTGCGAACGACCGGCATACCGCCGTCGATCACCGTGGCGGGCAGGCTGAATGCGATGTCGATCCAGGTGCCCGACAGCGGGACACTGAGCACCACACGGTTGTCGGTGGTGACCTCCAGGCGCGCCCCGGTGTCATGATTGGTTGCCGAATTGTTGTCGCGGACTTGCCAATTCGAGGGAGCCGCGATGCGGTGTACCGGGTTGGTGGCGGTGCGACCGGCCCACAGCACGTCGGGCGAATCCAGCACGATGGCCAGCGGTCCGGTCGCGTCGGTGCGCACCCGCAGCCGGGCGGCGACGGGCTCGGGCTGTGCGCCCGTGGCCAGCACCTCGTCGACCGCGGCCTGCTCGAAGCGATCGAGCAGGTCACCGACCGGCTCATCGACCCGGGTGATACCCGCGACGGCCTGCGTGCCCGGGATGACGCACACCTGGTCGGCGGTGTAGCGCGCATCGTGGGCCTGCCACAGGGAGTCACTGCGCCACCAGCGCCGCACGTCCTTGTCGATGACCGGGACGAAGTTGACCGGCTTGCCCAGCGTCTTGCACAGCTGGACGAAGAACGGCACGTCGGCCGGGTGCAGCAGCACCGACCCGGCGTCGGGGTAGCGGGCCTGCAGGGCCTCCAGAGCTTGGCCCGGGTTCTCCAGCAGCCACTCGCCGTCGGCGGTGGACGCATCGAACAGCGTCTCGATCGGGCCGGTGTCTTTCGCGTTGAGCCGGGCCTCCGCGCGCTGCAGCATCTCGGCGAAGCGGTCCCGCCAGGTGATATCGAGCCACGGGGAGTCGTCGGTCTTGGTGTCGGCCGTGGAGTCGTTGTCGCCGATGGACAGCTCGACGAAGCGCTGCAGCCACTGCAGGTACGTCATCTCACCGACATCGCCGAAGTACGGCTTGGCGGTGACGGCCATCGCGGCGATGATCTCGTCGCGGCGCGCCGCAACGGCCTCGGCGTCACCGGCCACCTCGTCGAGCAGACGGCCGCAGCGGGAGGCGGCGTTGTCGATCTCGTGGATGTCGGCGCCCAATTGGCTGCGCCCGGAAGCCATGCCGTTCACGGCTTTTCCGGCCCCGACCCAGTGGTCGGTGCCGATGGTGTCGACCAGCAGCTGCTTGACCACCGGCGAGGTGGTCGCCTCGAGGCAGGCCATCGCGGCGGTGCCGACCAGGATGCCGTCGACCGGCATCAGCGGGTAGCCGTACACGGCCGACCACCGGCCGGACAGGTACTCCGCGGCGCGCTCAGGCGTGCCGATGCCGCCACCGACGCAGACCGTGATGTTGGCGCGACCGCGCAGTTCCGAGTAGGTGGTCAGCAGCAGGTCGTCGAGGTCTTCCCAGGAGTGGTGGCCACCGGCGCGGCCGCCCTCGATGTGGACGATCACCGGCTTGGTGGGCACCTCGGCGGCGATCCGGATGACCGAGCGGATCTGCTCGACGGTGCCCGGCTTGAAGCAGACGTGGGCGATGCCGACCGTGTTCAGCTCGTCGATGAGGTCGACGGCTTCCTCCAACTCGGGGATGCCGGCGCTGACCACGACGCCGTCGATCGGCGCACCGGACTGGCGTGCCTTCTGCACCAGGCGCTTGCCGCCCAGCTGCAGCTTCCACAGGTAGGGGTCCAGGAACAGCGAGTTGAACTGGATCGCCCGGCCCGGCTCGAGCAGGGTCTCCAGCTCGGCGACGCGCTTGTCGAAGATGGCTTCGGTGACCTGGCCACCACCGGCCAGTTCGGCCCAGTGGCCGGCGTTGGCGGCGGCGGCGACGATCTTCGCGTCGACGGTCGTCGGGGTCATGCCCGCCAGCAGGATCGGCGAGCGACCGGTCAGCCGGGTGAACTTCGTCGACAGCTTCACCGAGCCGTTGGGCAGGGTGACCACCGAGGGCGCATAGCTCGACCACGGCTTGGCCACCTCGGGAACCGCCCCGACGGTGAACAGGTTGCGCTGGCCGCCGCGGGTGGCGGCCGGCACGATGCCGATGCCGAGGCCGCGGATGACCGGCGCGGTGAGCCGGGTGAGGATGTCGCCGGGGCCGAGGTCGAGAATCCAGCGAGCTCCGGCGTCGTGCAGGGCGGTGACCTCTTCGACCCAGTCGACCTGCTGAACCAGGATCGCGTCGGTCAGGGCGCGCGCCAGCTCGACGTCCAGGCCGACGGCAGCGGCCCAGCGTCCGACGATGTCGATCCCGTCGGCCAGCCGCGGGGTGTGGAAGCCGACCTCGACCTGGACCGGATCGAAGACGGGCGCGAACACCGCGCCGCCGCGGTTCTTGTTCTTGCGGTCGGCGGCTTCGGCATCGGCGATCTGCTCGCAGTACAGCTCGAATCGGGACAGCTGTTCCGGGGTTCCGGTGATGACGACCGAGCGTCGGCCGTTGCGGATCGACAGCACCGGCGGCAGCACGGTCCTGACGTCCTGAGCAAACTCTTCGAGCAGTTCGTAGATGCGTTCCGGCTCGGCATTGGTCACCGAGACCATCGGCGGGCGGTCACCGAGGACCGAAATACCGCGGCGACGGGCGACAAGCGTGCCCGCGGCGCCGATCAGCTGGGCCAGAGCGAGCAGCTGGACATCCTTGGCGCCACCGGCGCGCAGCGCCTCGACCGCCAGCACGCCCTGGGAGTGGCCCGCGACGGCCACCGGCGGGGCGGCCGCCAGATCCATGCCCTGGCGTGCCAGCGCGCGCGTGGCGGCAATCTGGGTCAGCAGGACGCCGGGGACCGACACCGCGGCCGACGTCAGCTGCTTGGCCGAGGGCACGGCTTCCTCGGCGGCCAGCGCGCGCACCCAGCGCAGCGGCTCGAAGCCGATCGGGCGGACCACGACGAGTTCGTCGGCGACGGGCTCGAGCAGCAGCTCAGCCTCACCGGCCAGGGTCGCGAGCTCGGATTCGATACCGGCCGAGGTGACCAGCTCTTCGAGGGTCTCCAGCCAGGCGCTGCCCTGTCCACCGAAAGCCACGGCGTACGGCTCACCGGCGTTGAGACGATCGACCAGCGCATGCGTGGTGGTCTCCTTGGCGCCCCCGCGCCATGATCCGTCGCCCGTGGAAAGCCTGTCGTGCTCGTGGATCGTCACCTTGTGTATCTCCCTGTCGTGCTCGTCGTCGCGGTCGTCGCGTCTTCGTTTTCGTATGTCGGTGTGGGCGATTCCCCGTCGAATCACGGCCGCCGCGCGCTTCCCCCTGGAGGGCGCCGGCTGACATCTCTGCTGTACTAAGAGTGGCATAAGAACCAGCACCTTTTTCCGCCCAAGATTGGTTACTGACGAGTTCTACGGACGGGTAACAGCACGCTGGGTAACACCGCGCCGAACAGGCGCCCAGACCATCCGGGACAAACGTCCTGCATGCAGGTGGTTACGGTTGAGTAGGCGAAACAGTGCTGTTCAAAGCACGACTGTTATCGAATCGTTACCTGACGATTTTCTGTCGCGCGTCTGCGGCCGAGATCGCCACCCAAGCACTTGCTCGGTTTTTCAGTCCACAATTGTTCACCAAAATGGCGTCATCGAGTTTGCTGGCAAATCCTTACTAGCCGGTAAGTTTTTCGCCTTGACTCAGTCCCACTGGCCGAATTGCGGCTTCAGGATGTTGTTCACGTCGACGCCCACACCCGCCACCTTGCGCTTGTCGATCTCCACCTGATGCAGGTGCGCGGCAGGGTGGGTGTAGCCCTTCGGCGAGCCCCAGTTGTGCTGCCAGAACCAGGACCCGAGACCGTCCTGCAGCGCCCAGTCGATGACCTTGGAGTTCCCGTACACCCCGACGCGCTGATGTCCGATCACCGATTCCCAGGCCTTCAGGTAGGGCGCGACCTGTGCTTTGTACTGATCCGGGGTCGGGTCGTCGTCGATCGACACGTAGATCGGGGCGGCCACCGGGCCTCCGGCGGCGGTGTGCAGCTGCCAGCCCCGTTTGGCGTGGATGACGCCGGCCTGCTGGCCGCCGAGCCAGTCGGCGGTATCCTGCTTGCCGAACTGATAGTTGGACACGATCTTCAGACCCGCCTGATACAGATCGCGGGCCTCGGTCAGCAGAATCGGCTTGCCCAGCATCCAGTCCCCGCCAGGCCGCCGATCCGAGACGTACCGGATGGCGCCGACGGCACCGGATGCCTTCAGATCACTGCCGCTGATGACGCCTGCCGCGTAGTCGAGCAGGACGCCGAGGGACCCGGTGGCGGCGGTGGCCGGCTCGGCGCCCGCAACGGGCGTCGTGAGCGTCGACGCCAGCGTCCCGAGACCCAGGGCGGCCGGGGTCGTGGCGGCCAGTTTGAGGACGTCGCGTCGCGACATGAACACGAGCCTCAGAATATGACAGTTGCCTCAACGACCACACCAACGACACCGGTCACATCTGCATCACCTTTCGGCAGCCAGGGTGTGGATCGCGAATCCGGTGGCCCAGAGCGTCGATGACCGGCGAAGTCCACCATGACGCTGCGGGTGGACAACTCAATCCGTAGGATCCACCCATGCCGCCAGCCCCCTCTCGCGCACCGCAGATCGAGTTGCGCGGGGTGCGAAAGGTGTTCGGCGAGGTGACCGCGGTCGAAGGCGCCGACCTGACCGTCGCCGACGGGGAACTGTTCGCGATTCTCGGTCCGTCCGGTTCGGGCAAGACCACGGTGCTGCGGATGATCGCGGGCTTCGAGCAGCCGACCGCCGGCACGGTTCATCTCGGTGGCGCGGATGTCACCGCGTTGCCGCCGGCCAAGCGCGACACCAACACCGTCTTCCAGGACTACGCGCTGTTTCCGCACATGACGGTCGCCCAGAACGTCGAGTACGGCCTGAAGGTCAAGGGCGTACCCAAAGCCGAACGCCGCGAGCGCACGGCAGCCGCGTTGGACATGGTGCGGCTATCCGGGCACGCGGCGCGCAAGCCCGCGCAGTTGTCGGGCGGCCAGCAGCAGCGGGTCGCGCTGGCCCGCGCGCTGGTGGGCCGGCCCAAAGTGCTGCTACTCGACGAGCCGCTCGGCGCGCTGGACCTCAAACTGCGCGAGCAGATGCAGGTGGAGCTCAAGGCGATTCAGCGCGAGGTCGGCATCACGTTCGTGATCGTCACCCACGATCAGGACGAAGCGCTCACCCTGTGCGACCGGCTCGCGGTGTTCAACGAGGGCCGCATCGAACAGGTCGGCGCCGCGCGCGAGGTCTACGAGAACCCGGCCAACCGGTTCGTCGCCGACTTCGTCGGCACCTCCAACGTGGTCGACGGTGCGACCGCCGAAGCGCTGGTCGGCCGGGCCGGCACCGTTGCGATCCGTCCGGAACGCATCGCCGTGCTGGCACCTGAGGAGACCGTCCCGGCCGGAATGCGCAGTGTCACAGCCCAAGTCGCCGAAGTGGTGTACGCGGGACCGATCACCCGGGTGGCCGTCGACGCATCCGGGGTCGGTCTGACCGCAACCCTGCTGTCGGCCGAGGCATCCACCGACCTCGCCCACGGTGCAACCGTCGTCCTGGCCTGGCCAGACAGCGCCGTCCGATCCCTGTCCGCCTGAGAAGAGGAGCTCGCCATGAGAACCACCACCCGCCGCCTGGGCGTTGCGCTGGCCGTGTGCGCCGCACTGGTCGCCGCCTGCTCGAGTTCCAACAACTCCGGTGGCGGCGGCACCACCGCGCCGCCGAAGATGGAGCCGTTGTCGGCCCTCGGCAGCGGCGAAGGCCAGCTGAACCTCATTGCCTGGCCCGGCTACGCCGAGGACGGGTCCAACGACCCCAAGGTCGACTGGGTGCACCCGTTCGAGCAGAAAACCGGCTGCAAGGTCAACGTCAAGATCGGCAACACCTCCGACGAGATGCTGCAGTTGATGCGCACCGGTCAATACGACGGCGTGTCGGCGTCCGGTGACGCCACGCTGCGCCTGATCTACGCAGGCGACGTCGCCCCGGTCAACACCAAGCTGGTGCCCAACTACGAGACCATCTCGGCGTTCCTCAAGGACAAGCCGTGGAACTCGGTGAACGGCCAGATGTACGGCATCCCGCACGGCTGGGGCGCCAACCTGCTGATGTACAACACCGATGTCGTCAAGGGCGCCCCGGACAGCTGGGGGGCGGTGTTCCCCGGCGCCCCGGAGTACAAGGGCAAGGTCACCGCGTATGACTCCCCCATCTACATCGCCGACGCCGCGCTGTACCTGTCGAAGACGAAACCCGAACTCGGCATCAAGAATCCGTACTCCTTGACCGAGGACCAACTCAATGCCGCGGTGGATCTGCTGAAGGCGCAGCACGGCAACATCGGCGAATACTGGTCGGACTACACCAAGGCGGTGCAGGCCTTCGAGTCCGGCACCTCGGTGATCGGCACCACCTGGCAGGTGATCGCCAACATGATCACGTCCGACAACAAGGTCAAGATCGCCACCGTGCTGCCCAAGGAAGGCGCGACCGGGTGGTCGGACACCTGGATGGTCTCGTCGAAGGCCAAGAATCCCAATTGCATGTACCAGTGGATGGATTGGATCACCTCGCCCCAGGTGAACGCCCAGGTCGCCGAGTACTTCGGTGAGGCGCCCGCGCAGACGAAGGCCTGCGAATTCACCAGCGACAAGACGTTCTGCGACACCTACCACGCCACCGATTCCGCCTACGCGGAGAAGATCAGCTACTGGACGACGCCGCAGAAGCAATGCGTGGACGGCAGCGGTGACAACTGCACGGCCTACAACGAGTGGGTCGACAAATGGCAGCAGATCAAGGGCTGAGCCACGGGGTGAGCCGGCGCCTGCGTCTCGCCTTCCTGCTCGTTCCGCCACTGGCCTGGCTGGTGGTCGCCTACCTGGGATCGCTTGGCGTACTGCTGCTTTCAGCCTTCTGGAGCACCGACACCTTCACCGGTGCGGTGGTGCGCTCCTACACCGGTGACAACATCGTGCGGGTGCTCACCGACGCGGTGTTCCGCACAGCGACCCTGCGTACGGTCGGGATCGCGTTGAGCGTCACCGCGATCTGCATCGTGCTGGCCGTGCCGCTCGGCCTGTACATGGCCAAGGTCGCCTCACCGCGCGTGCGGCTGGCCCTGGTGGTCGCGGTCACCACCCCGTTGTGGGCCAGCTATCTGGTCAAGGCCTACGCCTGGCGGATGTTGCTGTCGCCGGAGGGTCCGCTGCACTGGGTGGCCGGGTACACACCGGGCTACGGCCTGATCGCCACGGTGCTCACGCTGGCCTACCTCTGGTTGCCGTACATGGTGATCCCGGTGTTCGCGGCGTTCGAGCGGGTGCCCGACCCGCTGATCGACGCCAGCTCCGACCTGGGCGCGTCGGATCTCACCACATTGCGAACCATCGTGGCGCCGTTGGTGTTTCCCGGCATCGCGGCCGGTTCGATCTTCACGTTCTCGCTGTCGATGGGTGACTACATCGCGGTGACGATCGTCGGCGGCAAAACCCAGATGCTGGGCAACATCATCTACGGACAGCTGGTGACCGCCAACAACCAACCGCTGGCGGCCGCGCTGTCGCTGATCCCGCTGGTGGCGATCGTGCTCTACCTGCTCGCGATGCGGCGCACCGGTGCATTGGAGAACGTCTGATGCTGTCGCCCACCCTGCGCCGGCTGGTCCGGATCTGGACACTGATCGTGCTGGTCTTCTTGTACGCGCCGCTGCTCCTGGTGCTGCTCAACGCGTTCAACTCGTCGAAGACGTTCGCTTTCCCGCCAAGCGGTTTCACGCTGCGGTGGTGGGCCGACGCATGGGCCAGCGACGGTATGTGGCATTCGCTGGCGAACTCGGTGGTGGTGGGTTTGTGCGCGACCGCTCTTGCGCTGCTGTTGGGCAGCATGGCCGCGTTCGCCGTGCAGCGCTACGAGTTCTTCGGGCGGCAGACCATCAGCTTCCTGGTGGTGTTGCCGATCACGCTGCCCGGGATCGTCACCGGTATCGCGCTGAACGCGACGTTCACCTCGGCACTGGGGATGACGCTGGGGCTGGCGACGGTCATCGTCGGGCACGCGACGTTCTGCATCGTGATCGTGTTCAACAACACCCAGGCCCGGCTGCGCCGGCTCGGCACCGGCCTGGAGGACGCCTCAGCCGACCTGGGCGCCTCGGGCTGGCAGACGTTTCGCTACGTCACGTTCCCGATGATGCGGGGCGCGCTGGTCGCCGGTGCGATCCTGGCCTTCGCGCTCAGTTTCGACGAGATCGTCGTCACCACGTTCACCGCGGGGCCGACGGTGCAGACACTGCCGATCTGGATCTTCGGCAACCTGTTCCGGCCCAACCAGGCCCCGGTGATCAACGTCGTCGCCGCGACGCTGACCGTGCTGGCGATCATCCCGGTGTGGCTGGCGCAACGCTTCGGCGGTGATCCCGCATCCACACGGGTATAGCCCGGGAATCAATTTGCGTCGCCGGGAGATGATTGGTGGGGCGGATCGACGAAGGGTGACGGACAGTGCGGGCCTGGATTGTGTGGTCGACAGGAACGTTGGCCTACATCGTGGCCGTCCTGGACCGCACCACGATGGGCGTCTCCGGGCTGGACGCCGCCAAGCGATTCTCGGCGAGCCCCGGCCTGCTGTCGACGTTCGTCGTGCTGCAGGTGATCGTCTATGCGTCCGCACAGATCCCGGCCGGACTGCTCCTCGACCGGTTCGGGTCCAAACGGATGATCCTGACCGGTGCGACTCTGATGGTCGCGGGTCAGCTGGTGCTGGCAGTAACTGTGTCATTGCCCACCGCGATCGCCGCCCGCGCGGTCGTCGGGCTCGGCGATGCGTTCACGTTCATCTCGGTGTTACGGCTGGTGCCGCACTGGTTCACACCGCGCCAGATCCCGTTGGTGACTCAGCTGACCGGTATCTCAGGCCAACTGGGACAGGTGCTTTCAGCGGTGCCGTTCCTGTCGCTGCTCATCGGGTCCGGGTGGACCCGGGCCTACCTGGCCGTCGCGGCGTTCGGCGTGCTGTCCCTGGTGCTGACCCTGGCCCTGGTGAAAGACACCCCGAGCGGCGTGACCGCCCACGATCCCGTGACCAGCGTTCGCGAGACGCTGGCCAGTGTGAAGACGGTCTGGATGCGACCCGGCACCCGGCTCGGCTTTTTCACCCACATGGGCACCCAGTTCTCGGTCACCGTCTTCGCGCTGATGTGGGGGGTCCCGTATCTGACGGTGGCGCAAAATCTTTCGCGCGGCGAGGCAGGAACGCTGCTGACCATCTCGGTGGTCGCCGCGATCGTCTTCGGGGTGCTGATCGGCATCATCACCGGGCGGCATCCGCACCGGCGGTCGTGGATCGTGCTGGGCATCGTCATCAGCAATGCGCTCATCTGGACAGTGGTGCTGGCGTTGCCGTCCGCGGCGCCGCGCTGGCTGCTGGTGCTCCTGATCGTGGTGATCTCGTTCGGCGGCCCGGGCTCGATGGTCGGCTTCGATTTCGCCCGCACCTTCAATCCGCGCTCGACGCTGGGCACCGCACAGGGCGCGGTGAACATGGGCGGCTTCCTGGCCTCACTGCTGGTCATGCAGGCGATGGGCGTGATCATCGGTGCGACCGGCGGTTACTCGTTCGAATCGTTCCGGGTGGCCTGGTGCGTCCAATACGCGGTGTGGGCGTTCGCGATCGCAGGCATTCTGATCACCCGCCGCAAAGCCAGGCGCACGATCGGCCAGATCGAGGAAAGCCGGTACCTGCTGGAGTTCTTCAGCGACTCCGAGCCGGCGCCGGCCGCCCCTCGTCCGGACCGTTGATCAGCGGTTGCGGCTGCTCTCGCGGCGATTGGCCTTCATGATGGCGTCGACCAGTTCGCCCTTGTTCATCGCGGAACGCCCGCTGATGTCGAGCCGTCTGGCGACGTCGAGCAGATGCTTCTTGCTCGCATTGGCGTCCACCCCTTCGGCGCTCTTGCCTTTGGGATTGGGACCACCGCTGCGGGCCCGGGAATCCGAGGGCCCCGTGGAGCTCTTGGCCTCCCAGTGGTCGCCGACCTTCTCGTAGCTGTGCTTGAGCGCGCTGTAGGCCACCCGGTGGGCCCGCTCGCCCTCGCCGTATTCCTCGGCCGCCGCGTCGTGCGCCTTGGCGAATGTGCGCTGCGCCTTCGCGTCGGATTTCTTCAGAGTGCTGGGCAACTCACTCTTCTTGGCGTCGCCGCGCTTGGTTGTCTTGGGCATCGACATCACCTCCGTATCGGGGTCGGCTACCCGGCGATCAGGGGCGGAAAACGTCGGTGAAAACGGTCGGTAACGCCCACCGGTCGGCGGTCGATATCCCAGTCAGCCCCGAGCTGCCGTGCAACCCGACTCCGCGGCAGCCCGGGCTCCAACTTTTCCGCCCGTCGGCCCGACGTTTGATCATCCGGTACCGGAGGTATCACCCAAGCGTCGAAGGGACGCACGATGGGTCTGGACCTCACGCCGACGACGGCGCAACACGATCTCGCTCGCCGCACACACGAATTCGCCGAACAGTGCATCCGGCCGGTGGCCGCCGACTACGACAAGCGCCAGGAGTTTCCCTGGCCGGTATTGGAGGACGCGGCTGCCCGGGGGTTCTATAGTCCGCTGTTCTATCGCGACCTGATCGGTGATCCGACCGGCCTGTCACTGCCGATGTTCATGGAGGAGCTGTTCTGGGGTTGCGCGGGAATCGGTTTGGCCGTGGTCATGCCGGCGCTGGCGCTGTCGGCCATCGGCCAGGCAGCCACCCCCGAGCAGATGCTGACTTGGGCGCCCGAGTGCTTCGGCACCCCGGGGGATCTGAAATTGGCCGCATTGGCGATCTCCGAACCCGAGGGCGGCAGCGATGTGCGCAACCTGCGGACCCGAGCCCGGCGCGACGGTGACGACTGGATCATCGACGGACACAAGATGTGGATCGGCAACGGCGGCATCGCCAACGTGCACGTCGTCAACGCCGTCGTCGACGAGGAGCTGGGCCACCGCGGACAGGCTTTGTTCGTAGTGCCCGGTGGCACACCGGGTTTGAAGCTTGTGCGCAAGCTCGACAAGCTGGGGTGCCGCGCCTCGCACACCGCGGAGCTGAAGTTCGACGGCGTGCGGGTGCCCGGTGCGAACCTGCTCGGCGGGCAGGACAAGCTTGAGCACAAACTCGCCAAGACCCGCGAGGCCATGGCCACCGGCGGGCGGCGCTCCGGATCGGCCACGCTCGGCACATTCGAGCAGACCCGCCCGATGGTGGCTGCCCAGGCGCTCGGAATCGCCCGGGCCGCACTGGAATACGTCACCGCCTACGCCAACCGCCGCGAGGCGTTCGGCGCTCCCATCATCGACAATCAGGGCATCGCCTTCCCACTGGCCGACCTGGCCACCGGTATCGACGCCGCCCGGCTGTTGACCTGGCGCGCGTCCTGGATGGCCGCGAACAACGTCCCGTTCGAGCGCGGTGAAGGCTCGATGGCGAAGCTGGCCGCCAGCGAGATCGCCGTCAAGACCACCGAACGGGCCATCCAGACCATGGGCGGCTGGGGATACATCAGCGACCATCCGGTGGAGAAGTGGTACCGCGACGCCAAGCTGTACACCATCTTCGAGGGCACCAGCGAGATTCAGCGGATCGTGATCTCCTCGGCGCTCGGCGCGGCCGACGGCGGGCCGCCGATGCACGTCGAGCTGGAACCCTCAGGCGGTCCGTTCAACCGGCTGTTCGGCCGCGGCACCCCGGCGCGCGGTCGTGTCGCCGAAACCGCCCTCGCCATGAAGGACCGCGTTCCCGAACCGGCGATGCGGATGGTCATGAAGGTTCTCGCGCCACCGAAACCGAAGCGCTGAGCCGCCGAACGGCCCACGCCGATGGGACTTCAGCCCCTATCAGCGACACCGGACGACATGGTCGGATCGGTATGACTGAGGGGGATGTCATGGACGATCTCGACCAGACCAAGCATTCGGCCGTGTTGATCGCCGTCGACGAGGATGCCGATCGCACCCGGGCCACCGCGCTGCTGTCCTGGCGGAGTACCGCCCTGGTGGGCACGGGGACCGCCCGGATGGATGCCGGCACCGAACATGCGGTGGAACTGCGCGACGAGGTGGCGGTCGCGAGGGCATTGTCCAACCTGGCCAGTCAGCTCTTCGCGACATCGATGTCGGAGATCGACGCCGCGGCCAGCTAGCGGCCTGGCGTTTTCACCGCGCGCTGATGTCGCCGTCGGCGACAATGGAGTCTGCCGTCCCAGGGAGCCCCTGATGCCCGAATCGTTCACACCGCCGTCGATCGTGGTCGGCGTCGATGGTTCTCGGGGCGCTGTGCGGGCCGCGTTGTGGGCGATCGACGAAGCAGTCAGCCGTGACATCCCCCTGCGGCTGGTCTATGCCATCCACCCGCCCGGCCCGGACCCGGTGGACCCGCAGGAGGAAGCGCGCCTGTTGGCCGGCGCGGAATTCGCGGTCCGCTCCGCGGCGGACGCGGTCGAGGCCACCGGGCGGCAGGTCAAACTCGAAGTCGAGATCCTTCAGGGCCTACCAATCGCCACGCTGGTGGAGGCCTCCCGGGTGGCGGCGATGATCTGCGTCGGCGAGGTCGGCCTCAAGCACTTCGACGCCGACCGCATCGGGTCGACGGCGACCGCGCTGGTCACCGCGGCGCATTGCCCGGTCGCGATCGTGCGGGGCGAGGATCGGATCGCCGGCCATGATCCCGGCTGGATCGTCGTCGAGCTCGACGAATCCCCCGACAGCGCTGCGGTCCTGCAGTTCGGGGTCGCCGAAGCGCGCTTACGGGGCGCGCCGCTGCGGGTTCTCGGCTCGTGGCAGTCGCGCTACACCGACGTCCACGACTCCCACGCCGTCTCCGACGGCAATCGGATGGTGCGCGCGCAGCTGGACCGCCGGCTGTCGCATTGGAAGAACCAATATCCCGATCTGGACGCCCGACCGGTCGCGATCCACGGCAGCGTGCTGAACTATCTGGCCAAACACGCCGGGTCCATCCAGCTCGTCGTAGTGGGCGCGCGCAACGCCCGGGGCATCGAAGAACTGCTGGGTCCGACCGGGTCGGCGGCCCTGCACAACACCGATTGCTCGGTTCTGGTCGTCGACCGTCAGCGATTGTTGTGACACTCGACAGCGAACTCCCGATATCGTTGCGGCATGGTCAAGGTCTTCCTCGTCGATGACCACGAAGTCGTTCGCCGTGGACTGATCGACCTGCTGTCCGCCGATCCCGATCTCGAAGTCATCGGTGAAGCCGGTTCGGTGGCCCACGCGTTGGCGCAGATTCCGGCGCTGAATCCCGACGTCGCGGTGCTCGACGTACGCCTGCCCGACGGCAACGGCATCGAGCTGTGTCGCGACTTACTGTCCCGAATGCCCAACCTCCGGTGCCTGATGCTGACGTCGTTCACGTCCGACGAGGCGATGCTGGACGCCATCCTCGCCGGGGCGAGCGGCTATGTGGTCAAGGACATCAAGGGCATGGAGCTCGCCGAGGCGATCAAGGATGTCGGCGCGGGCCGGTCGCTGCTCGACCATCGTGCCGCCGCGGCGCTGATGGCCAAGTTGCGCGGTGCCGCTGAGCGTTCCGATCCGCTGTCGGGTCTCACTGAACAGGAACGGGTCCTGCTCGGCTTACTTGGCGAGGGCCTGACGAACAAGCAAATCGCCGCGCGAATGTTCCTCGCTGAGAAGACGGTGAAAAACTACGTATCGCGTCTGCTGGCAAAACTTGGGATGGAGCGCCGCACCCAGGCGGCGGTGTTCATCTCGAAGCTCGACCATAACCAGCGTAGCCAAGATTGAAGCGGCCGTTGCCTTCTGGTGGCAACATGAGGGCGGTGACCGACACTGTCGGACCGAACGGGAATCGCAAGGCGGGTTCGCCGCTGCGTGACACATTGTCGGGTCTTCGTCTGCGCGAGCTACTTGCCGAGGTCCAGGACCGGGTAGAGCAGATCGTCGAAGGTCGGGACCGACTCGACGGCCTGGTCGAAGCGATGCTGGTGGTGACCTCCGGTCTGGAATTGGACGTCACGCTCAAAACCATCGTTCACACGGCGATCGACCTCGTCGACGCCCGCTACGGAGCGCTGGGCGTACGCGGCCACGACCATGAGCTCGTCGAGTTCATCTACGAGGGCATCGACGCCGAAACCCATGAACTGATCGGCCCGCTGCCCTCCGGACGCGGCGTCCTCGGCCACCTGATCGACGAACCGAAACCGATCCGGCTCGACAACATCACGCAGCACCCGGCATCGGTGGGCTTCCCGCCGAATCACCCGCCCATGCGCACCTTCCTCGGCGTTCCGGTGCGGATCCGCGACGAGGTGTACGGCAACCTATATCTCACCGACAAGGCGGACGGGCAGCCGTTCAGCGAGGACGACGAAGTCCTGGTCGAGGCGTTGGCCGCCGCGGCGGGTATCGCGATCGACAACGCCCGTCTCTACGAACAGTCCCGCACGCGGCAGTCCTGGATCGAGGCGACCCGCGACATCGGCACCGAGTTGCTGGGTGGTGCGGACCCGGCCCAGGTGTTCCGGCTCATCGCCGACGAGGCGCTCAAACTCACCGCGGCGGACGTGGTACTGGTCGCGGTGCCCAGCGATATTCAGCTGCCCGTCGACCAGGTCGAGGAATTGCTGGTGGTCGAGACGGCGGGCAAGGTCGGCCAGCCCGAATCATTGCCGCCAATCACCGTGCGGGACAGCGTGATCGGCCACGCCTTCGCCGCGCAGGCACCGCAGCGGTTCACCGACATCAGCGACGAGCTGCCCGCGATACCCGGGATCGGCGCCGCGCTGGTCCTGCCGTTGCGCACCACCGACACCGCCGCCGGGGTGGTGGTGATCCTGCGGCGTACCGGCAGGCAGACGTTCAGCCACGAACAGCTCGACATGATGGCGGGCTTCGCCGACCAGGCGACGCTGGCCTGGCAGTTGGCCTCGACCCAGCGGCACCTGCGCGAACTCGACGTGCTCTCCGACCGCGACCGGATCGCCCGCGACCTGCACGACCACGTCATCCAACGGTTGTTCGCAATCGGCCTTTCCCTGCAGGGCACGATCCCGCGCAGCCGGCTGCCCGAAGTGCGCCAGCGCCTGACGAGCAGCGTGGACGACCTGCAGGAGGTCATCCAGGAGATCCGCACCGCGATCTTCGACCTGCACGGCGGGTCGGTGGGCGCCACCACACAGCTGCGTCAGCGCCTCGACGACGCGGTCAATGCGTTCGCCGGTTCGGGGCCGCGGATCGCCATTCAGTACGTCGGACCGTTGTCGGTCGTCGAGGCGGGGCTGGCCGATCACGCCGAGGCGGTGGTTCGCGAGGCGGTCAGCAACGCGGTGCGCCACGCTGACGCCCAGTCACTCAGCGTCACTGTGCGGGTGGAGGACGAACTCGCGATCGAGGTGATCGACGACGGCCGCGGTATGCCGGCCGAGGTCAACCCCAGTGGGTTGATCAACCTGCGTCGCCGCGCGTACGAGGTCGGCGGGGACTTCACCGTCGACAACGCCGAAGGCGGCGGTACGGTGCTTCGCTGGAGCGCACCACTGCCGTAAGGCCTTGGCGTCCAAGGCGTTTGAGGCTAGCCGCTGCGCGCGACGATCACCGGCTGCCGGGACCCGTGCACCACCGCGGTGCTGACCGACCCCAGCAGCATCCCGGCGAATCCACCCCGTCCGTGGCTGCCGAGGACGGTCAACTGCGCCGACTCCGACTGCTCGATGAGCTGTTGCGCGGGCCGGTCGGCCACCACCAGCCGGTGCACCACGACATCGGGGTAGCGCTCCTGCCAGCCGGCCAGCCGCTCGGCCAGTGTCTCTTCGGCGATCGACCGCAGTGCCGACCAGTCCAGACCGGGGAATTCGAACACCCCGGTGTCACTCCAGGCGTGCACGGCGACCAGTTCCACCCCGCGCAACGAGGCCTGCTCGTATGCGATTTCCAGCGCCTTCTCCGAGGCCGGTGAACCGTCGACGCCGACGACCACCGGGGCCTTCGACGGGCGGGCCGTCAACGTGTCCTCGTCGTGGATGATCGCCACCGGGCAGTGCGCGTGGTGGACCAGGCCGGTGCTGACCGAACCCAGCAGACTGCGGGCCAGCGCGCCGCGACCCCGGCACCCGACCACGATCAGCTGGGCGTCTTTGGACAGGTCGGCCAGCGTCGGTATCGGAGAGCCACTCACGATCTCGGTGGTGACCTTCACGTCCTTGGCGGCCGCTGCGACGGTTTCAGTCGCGCTCTCCAGAATCTCACGAGCCGAATCTTCCTGCCACTGAAGGTAACCGCTGGGAACGGGCACTTCGGGGAAGGTCATCACCACGGGCGAGCTGAGCACATGCACCAGGTGCACCTGTGCCCCACGCAACGCCGCGTCGCGTGCCGCCCAGTCGACGGCAACCTTCGACTCCGGGGATCCGTCCACACCAACGACGATGTCGTATTTCGTTGCAGAGGTTGACATTTGATATTCCTTCCGGGTTGTCATGCCACACGACTGTCGAGCCCGTCGACCACTTCGGAGAATGGCCGGCGCGGGGTGGCAGGCAGTGGGTCGGCGTTCACCGCCGCCCAGCCGATACGCACCAGCATCTGCGGATAGCCGCTGGTACCGAAGACGTCTTCGCGCACCGCTTGTCGTGTTTCGCTGATCTCCAGCGGCTCGGTGACCGGGCACGTCGCCAACCCCATGGCGGTGGCCGACAGCAGCACCAGGCTGGTCGCCTCGCCGGCGCGCAACCGGGCCAGGTCGTCGTCGGTCTCGGTTCCGAGCGCGAGCAGGACGGCGTTGTCCTCGGCGGCAGGCGTTTCCGACGGCTGCGCCAGGATCGGGCCTGCGAACACTCGGGCCGGCAGCGTCGCGTGCTGATCGGGTGCGGGAGTGTTGTGGGCGGGCACTCCCGCCAGCGACCCGTACCGGCCGCTCCAGGCGCTGAGCTCACTGAGATAGTCGGCGTCAGCGGCGTGCCTGGACACCGATCGGGCGACGATCTCCGTCAGATGAGGCAGCAGGTCCAGCTGGCGCAGCATCACCCCCGCCCGTGCGGCGCGGGCACCCATCAACGCGATGTCACCACCGGGTACCGGCCATGAGCTGAAGGTGCGCCGATCGGTACGACGTCGGGTGATCGCGGCGGCCAGGGTGACGTCGAGTTCACCGGCGGCGAGCGGCTGCACCTCGATCGACGCCAGGTGAGCGCTGTCGGCCGGATCGGGGAACCGCCGGATCGTGGCCTGCCACCCCAGCGCGGCCAATGCGACGGTGCAATGGTGCAACGCGGCGCCGCAGCTGACGAGCATGTCGCGACGGTCGGGATCGGTGTTCGGCAGGTGTCTGCTGGGGTCCGCGTACAGATGCAGGCTGCTGGGCCCGACCCGCCAGTGCCAGGGCTGCGAGTTGTGCACCGACGGCGCCCGCATCGCCAGGCTCAGCACAGTCCGAATGGTCTCGGGCTCGGGAAACGGCACGCTCATACGTCCACTGTCGCCGCGCCACCCAGGATCTGACAGGGGCGTAAGTCCCAAGCTGTGGGGACTTGAGTGGGCTGATCCCAGCGTCAGGGATGTCTGCTGGTCACTCCCCCGTCGACCACCAGGTGGGCTCCGGTGATGAACGACGCCTTCGGCGACATCAGGAACGCCACCGCCGCGCCGACCTCGTCCGGGTTCCCCAGCCTGCCGATCGGCGCGGCCGCCTCGAAACCCTCGCGCACCTCGTCGACGTCGAGCGCGATCTGCAGCATCGGGGTGCGAATGAAGCCGGGGCACACCGCGTTGACCCGGATCCCGTCCGGACCCAGCTGAGCTGCCATCGATCGGGTCAGCCCCAGCAGGCCGGCCTTGGAGGCGCAGTAGGCCGGGATGAACGGGTTGGCGGTCAGTCCCTCGATGCTCGAGATGCCGACGATCGCGGGGGCTGCACCGACACGGGCGGCCTCCTGCAGGTGTGGCAGCAGCAGTTGCGACAGGATCGCCTGGGCGCGCAGGTTGACGTCGAGCACCGCATCCCAGGATTCCTCGGTGAAAGCGCCGACCGGTTCGGCGATGACCCGCCCGGCGGCGTGCACCAGCCCGTCGATTCCGTCCATCGCGGCCGCGGCGGCGTCGACGGCAGCACTCAACGCGTCGCCGTCGCACACGTCGATCACGGTGTGCGGCATACCGAGTGCCTCGGCCACCTCCGCCACCGCCGGGGCGATGTCCCACAGCGCGACTCGGCGTCCGTCGGCGATCAGCGCCTCGGCTGAAGCACGGCCGATCCCCGACGCGGCTCCGGTGACGATGACACCACTCATGTGTCGGCCTCCTCGGTCAACTTCGCCCGCCTGAGCGGACTCGGCGGATTGTCGAACCAGAGGTTCTCCTCGCGCAGCTGCCTGCTGCGCCATCCGCTGTCGGTGCGGACCATAACGTGGTGGTAGTAACCGCCGCACGCGCTTGTCTCAGTCGCGCCCGGCAGCAGCATAGGGTTGTAGAACATGGCTCGCACTGTTGCGGTGTCACCGTCGATGTCCGCCTCGATGTTGGTGACGAAGTGTTGCGTCATCGGCATCAGCACCAGCGATCGCTCCAGCCAGGAGCAGACCTCGTCGCGGCCGTCCTCCGGGCCGCCGACGGAGCTGTAATCGAGACGGGCATCGTCGGTGAACAAGGACCGCAGCAGATCCCAGTCATGGGTGTCGACTGCCCGGGCGTAACGGTGCAGGACCGACGCGATCTCGAGTTCGTCGCTGACGCGCTGCACGTCCATCGTCACCTCTTGTGTAGGAAGCCGTTGTGGCGCTTGCGTTCCGCCGAGTCGGCCGCGTCGATGATGGCACGAACCGTGCGTCGGCAGCGGCCGCATTCGGCGCCCGCTCCGCACGCCTTCGCGACCTGTTTGGTGGTGGTGGCGCCCGCCTCGACGGCCTCGGCCACCACCTGGCTCGTGACACCGTTGCAAAGGCAGACGAACATCGGTTGATCCTCAGCCGGTTTCGTCCAGCCGCATGATGTGCTGCAGCCGGCCGACGAAGACCGGCGGGTAGGCCCCGACTCCGGTGTGGCCCATCCACTCCGCCGCCACGTCGGGATGACTCACCCAGTCGGAGGCGTCGGCTTCGTCGTCGAGTTCTTGCAGGATCATCACTTCGTGGTCGTCGTCGAAGGCCTTGAAGATGCGTACGGCCCGCACCCCGGCGGCCTCAAACCGCGGCAGTCCCTGGTGAACTCGCCCGATCATCGCGGGGACGTCGTCGACCGCGGCGATCGCCCCGACGATCACCCCCGGCGGGGTCGCCTCGGACGGCTCGACGAGCGTGACCTTGTCCACCGTCTCGCCGGCGAAGATGGCAGGGATGTCGTCGAGCCCCACAGCGTCGAACCAGTTGAGGAACACCCGCGAGCGCAAGACCTCGAGGATGGGCTCTTTGCTCCGCAGTGAGATGGTGACCATGACGCGACCACGCTCACGCGTCGAGGTGTAGACCAACACGTAATGCGCGCCGAGCTCGGCGAGCGCGGACTCGCTGCGTTGCAGCACCGGCCAGACCCGGCTGGGATCCGGGACCCGGTAGTCCATAGCCAGCACGAGCGTGTGGGTCTCGACCTCCGCCGCGCCGTCCATGCCGACGCCTAGTCGCTGGCCGGCAGCGGTTTTGCGGTCTTCTGCTCCAACGGTGTGGTGCCGACACTGAGACTGCCGGCTCCGGCCTTGGTGACCAGAAGTTCGGCGCCGTCGGAGTCGACGTAACGCTTACCCATCACAGTGCCGCCGGAGAACTCCGGATCCAGTTGCGCGCCTTCGGTTTTCTCGCCATCCAGCGGGATCATCGGGACGCCGCCGGCCCGCAGGTCGTCGAGACTTTCCGATGAGCGCACGACGATCACCTGGGTGTCGCATACCTGGCTCTGCAGTCGGGTGCCGGTCTTGATCATGTTGTCCTCCTGGGATCACGGGGTGGCGGTCGGCGACTTGAGCTCGTCGGCAAGCTGGCGGCGAAGCACCTTGCCGGTCGGTGTGGTGGGCAATTCGTGGCGGAACACCACCCGGTCCGGGGTGCGTGAACCACGCAGCTGGGTGCGCACATGGGCGCGCAGGTCTTCCGGATCCGGGGTGATGTCGGCGACGGGCACGACGACGGCGACCATGATCTGGCCCCATTCGTCATCTTCGACGCCGACGACGGCGACGTCCCGCACGTGGGGATGTTCGACGAGGACGTCCTCCACCTCCGCCGGGGCGATGTTCTCCCCGCCGCGGATGATGGTGTCGTCGGAGCGTCCGCCGATGAACAGGTATCCGTCGGCATCGAGGTAGGCGACATCCTTGGTGGGGAACCAGCCTTCGGCGTCGAGCACCGAGCCGATCTCGGCGTAGCGGCCCGACACCTGATCGCCGCGGACGTAGAGCTCGCCGACCTCCTCGGGGCCCAGGACCGTACCGTCGTCGGCGCGGATCTGCACCTCGATCCCCGGCACGGGCTGACCGACCGAGCCGAGCCTCTTGCGGGCGGACTCGTCAGCGGCCGCATGCGCCGCCCGGTGGTCGTCCGGGCTGAGAACGGCGATGGTGGAACTGGTTTCGGTCAGGCCGTAGGCGTTGACGAAGCCCACCGCGGGCAGCAGCTCGAGCGCCTTGCGTACCAGGGGCAGGGCAACTTTGGAGCCGCCGTATGCCAGTGACCGCAGCGACGGCAACGGCGTGGGGTTGGTCTCCAGCTCGGTGATGATGCGATCGAGCATCGTCGGCACCACGGTGGCGCTGGTGACCGCTTCGGTGGAGGCCAGCCGGATCCACTCGCGCGCGTCGAACTTGGGCAGGTACACCATCTTTCGGCCGGCGTACAGATTCGACAGCGCCGCACTGACGCCGGCGATGTGGTACGGCGGCACGCAGATCAGTGCGGCGTCTCCGGGCTCGGCGGACGCGAACTCGACAGTGCCGGTCACATAGCTGGTGAGGTTGTTGTGCGACAGCTCGACGGCTTTGGGCCGCGACGTGGTCCCGGAGGTGAACAGCACCACCGCGATGTCGTCGGGATCCGGGAATTCGGCGACCGGCTCGGCCGTCGCTGCCGCGGCCAGGAACTCCCGTGATTCGATTCGCGCAGCACCCAAACCGGCCACCACGTCGCCGTATTCGGCGTCGAAGACGATCAACGGGTCGGGTAGCCGGTCGATGAGTTCGGCCAGCGCCTCGGCCGACAGGCGATAGTTCAGCGGCGTGAACGCCCGTGCGGCACGCGCCGAGGCGAAGATGAGCAGCGGCAGCATGACCCCGCCGAGGCCGACGTAGACCACGCTGCCGGCACCGCGGGAGTCAATGACGCCCGCCCCGCCGTCGGCGAGCGTGTTCAGCTCGCCCACGGTGAGTCGCTGGTCGTCGCTGACCACCCCGACGCGCTCGGCATCGGAGGCGGCCATCTCCAACAACAGTGCCACGCTCATCGATTGGTCCTCCTGCTCAGCTGGCCTAGATCGGATTGAATTCGGAGATCAACCAGTGGCCGTCGGTCTTGGTCAGCTTCACCATGACGCTGCTGGTCGCCAGGGCCGGATCGGGCCGATCCTTGCTGGTGGTCACCTGATTGACGAAGACCAGCACTGTCGCGTCACCGGGGTGCATCTCCGAGAGCGCCGCCCGCGCGACGGTCGCCTCGGTTTTGACGCCCTTCTGCTTGGCCGCCGGTGCGACGATCTGGTCGGTGAATTGGCTGTAGTACTTGAGGAATTCGCCGGTGAGGTGCGCCTTGGCGTTGGCCAGGTCCTTGTCAAGGCTGTCCGGGGAGTACGACAGCAAGGCCACCGTGCCGTCGCGGGCGGCGTTGATCGCCTGCTGCTGAGCCGCGGAATTGGTCTGCTGATCCGGCCGGTACAACCACCAGTAGACGCCGCCGGCGGCACCCGCGGAAGCGACCAGCAATACCACCAGCAGGACCGCCGCCCAGTGCCTACCGGCCCAACTCAGCGGACCGCGCCGTGCACCCGAGGCCGGGGTTTCGGCTTCGGTAGTGGCTTCGCCAGCGGTGTCGTCCCCCTCGGCGGCCTCGGCGGTGGTTTCCGCATCCAGTTCCGTAGCGGTCGACTCCTCGTCGACGACGGCTACCTCTGTGTTGTCGCCCTCAACAGGCTCGGTGGTCTTGTCACTGCTCATGGCACAAACTCCACATTCGACATCTTGTATTGGGCACCATCTCGCGCGACAGTCACGCTCATCCGCCATGCGCGCGGATCCTGATGTGCCCCATTGGCATTGGTTACGGTCGAAGAAGCAGCCAGCAGCACCACGCCGGTGTCGCCGCTCTCTTTCTCCAACGCGGCAGATTTGACCGTGCCGACGGTGACCGCCTTGGACTGCTCAGCGGTCTTGACGAAATCGTCTGCACCCCTGGTGAAATCGTCCTTGAACGTTCCTGTGGACAAGTCGATGACGTGCTGGACGTCGGCCTTGGCCCGGTTGTAATCGATGGACAGCAGCGCTATCACGCCCTCGCGCGCCGCGGCCACCAACTCGGCTTGATGCGCTCGTTGGGCGACGACCTTCTGGTGCGCGACGAGCATCAGACCGGTCACCACCATCGATGCGATGGCAAGAATGACGACCACCGCCACCGCCACCGTGACCGCACCGATGCGAGCCCACCAGCCGCGGGGCTCGAGCTCGGCGTCGTCGTCGTAGTCTTCCGCCTCGCCGTCGAAGTCGTCGTCGCCGTCGAAGTCGGCGTCGGCGTCGGCGGGATCCTCATCCGTGGAATCGGGCTCCGCACCTCGCAAGCGCGCCGCGGTGGCCTTGGCGCGCGCCGCTTCGGCTCGGGCTTCGGCCTCGGCGGCTTCGGCCTCGGCGAGCTCGGCCAGCGCTTCTGAGACGGCCTTCTCGTTGACCTCAGCCGCCATGGCACCCACACATGTCTTTGCGGTCCGGCACGCGGCGCGCTACAGCAGATATGCGTCGCATGTCGGACTCCTCTCTGGACCAAACATCCCGCCAGCGTACGGGCGACCACTGTGCGGTCCGCCACACGTACGACCGACGCGCGATAACCGGTGAGAATGACATTATCATCAGGCGGTAAATGGACTCGATACACCGGCGCATACGACGCTTAAATTACGCATTCTTAGTGCGGAAATGATATTTCCGGATACTCAGCGCAGCTGGTCCTTCATCACCTTGCCGGTCGCGTTCAGCGGTAGGCCCTCGACGAATACGACCGACCGGGGCACCTTGAAACCGGCCATCCGGTCTCGGCTCCAGGCCATCAGATCGTCCGCCGACAGCGGAGGGTCCCCTTTCAGCACCACGAACGCCTTGCCGACCTGACCGAGCCGCTCGTCGGGCACCCCGATCACCGCCGCCTGCGCGACAGCGGGGTGTTCCATCAGGAAGCCCTCGATCTCGGCCGGGTAGGCGTTGAAGCCGCCCACGATGAACATGTCCTTCTTGCGCCCGACGATTTTCAGGCGTCCCGACTCGGTGAAGCTGCCGAGGTCTCCGGTGTGCAGCCAGCCGTCGACGTCGATGGCCTCCGCTGTGGCCGCCGGATCGTCGAAATAGCCCTGCATGACGCTGTAGCCCCGGACCAGCACTTCGCCGTCGTCGGCGATGCGCACCTCGACTCCGTCGCACGGCACGCCAGCCGTGGTGGCGACGTCTTCGAACGAGTCCCCCGGCCGGGACAGCGTCGCGGTGCCGGCCTCGGTGAGCCCGTAGCCGGTGGCCAGTGTGCGGAACGGCAGTTCCTCGTGCACCCGGCGGACAAGTTCGACCGGAATGTCGGCGGCACCGGTCACCCCGGCCCGCAGCGTGGCGAGCTTGCTCTTGTCCGGCACCGCCAGCAGCGAGTGATAGAGCGTCGGTGGCCCCGGCAGCATCGTGATTTTCTCGGCCGCGATCAGCTCGACAACGCGCTCGACATCGAAGACCGGAACGGGCAGCATCGTTGCGCCCCGGATGAAGGTGGCGATGCAGCCGGCCTTGTATCCGAAGGTGTGGAAGAACGGGTTGACGATCAGGTAGCGATCGCCTCGCCGCAGATCGGCCAGATCGCACCACTCGGCGTACATCCGCAGGTTCTGCAGATGATTCATCATCACGCCCTTAGGCCGGCCGGTGGTACCCGAGGTGTAGATGATGTCGGCGATGTCGGTTCCGCCGACCTCCCGCTGCGTGGGTTGGCCGTCGTCGAGAAAGCCGGACTTCAGGTCGATCGCAGGCACACCGGCCGGGACGATGAAATCCTGTCCCAGGAAACCTTTCTCGACCAGGACCGCCTTGGCACCGCTGCGGGTGATGATGTCGGCGGCCTCGGCCTGCTTGTAGCGGGTGCTGACCGGGACGACGATGCCGCCCGCGGTGAGCACCCCGAAGGCCGCGATCATCCACTGCGCGGAGTTGGGCGCCCAGATGGCGACCCGGTCACCCTTCTCGACGCCGACGTTCGCGAACGCGCCTGCCGCACAACGCACCCGGTGCGCGACCTCAGCGAAAGACAGTCGCAGCGGACCGTCGACGACCGCTTCCGAGTCGCCGAATCGGTCCGCCGCGCTCAAGACCATCTCAGGGATGGTCTGCCAGGGTGTTTCTCGAATCACACGGTGACGAGGCGAGACAGGTTGCCGCCCATGATCTTTGCTTGATCGTCGGCCTTCAGATGCTGAAGTGCCTCGATGTAGTAGGTCGGCTCCGCCAGCCCTTCGGGATGCGGCCAGTCCGATCCGTAGAGCACCTGATCCACACCGACGAGGTTGACCAGATCGTCGATGCCGTCCTCGAAGAACGGGCTGACGTGGATGCGGCTCTTGACCATCTCGACCGGATCACTCGGGAAAGCCTCCGGGGCCTTGCGGAAGACCTCGGCCAAGCCGTCGAGCAGCGGAGTCATCCACTTCGAGCCGGCCTCGACGATCGCGACCTTCAGCTTCGGATGGCGGTACAGCGCACCGTGAATCACCCACGACCCCACCGAGTCCTGGATCGGACGCCACTCGTTGAGGATGCCCATCGCATTGGTCTGGAACGGCAGCATCTCCGCGCTGGCACCGTCCCATTCGGAGGTGTACCGGGAGTAGCCACTGTCGCTGGAGTGCATGCCGACCAGCAGGTCGTACTCGACGACGCGCTCCCAGAACGGGTCGAACTCGGGCAGTGCGAACGATCGTGGCCCACGGAATCCGGGGACCGGCGCGGGGCGAACCAGGATGCAGCGGGCGCCCCTCTTGACCACCCACTCGAGCTCTTCGATCGCTTTCTCGACGATCGGCAGTGTGATGACGGGAGTGGTGAAGATGCGGTTCTGGTAGTTGAACCCCCACACCTCGTCGAGCCACTGGTTGAGGGAGTGGACCAGGACGTGGATGGCCACCGGGTCGTCGGACAGCCGCTCCTCGAGCAGGCTGGCCAGGGTCGGGAACATCAGGGTCTTGTCCAGACCGAGCTCGTTCATCACCTCGAGGCGCGGGCCGGGCTCGAAGAACGCGGGGATGGCACGCATCGGCTCACCGAACAGTTCGCGCTTGGTCTTACCGTCCGGGTTGCCGTACTTGAAGTACTCCTCCCACGCGCCCGGGCGGGCGACGACCTCGAAGGTCGGGTTGGGAATGTAGTTGCTGATCTGACCGCGCAGCGCAATCTTGGTGCGGCCGTTGACCTGCACGTACTGGACGTAGTCCTTGTATTCCTTCGGCAGGAATTTGGTCAGCGCCTCCGGCGGCTCGTAGAGATGGTTGTCCGCGTCGAAGATCGGAAACGGCACGTCCACCCGGTGCGACAGTTGACCCATGAAATCCTCCTTATGCAGTTGGAGAGAATCCTATTCTCATAGGTGCGGTCGAGGCAATACGTCCCCCTCCCCAGCCCCGGCCGTTGTCGAATTTCTTACAAACCAGTAAGTTGGCCGTCATGACAGCAATCAGCCTCGCCGCGATTTCCGATCCCCCCGCTGTGCAGGACTTCTGCCATAGGTGGGCCACCGCATGGAACGATCACGACGGCGACGCCGTCGCGGCGTTGTGCGCCGAAGACCTGGTCTACGACGAACCGGCGCTGGGCCAGACCGTGTATGGGCGCGAGCCGATCAAGAACTTCGTGACCGAGATGGCACGGACCTTCCCCGACAACAGCTTTGCCCTCGAGGGCCTGTTCGCCGATGTCCGTCGGCGTGCCGTGCTGGTGGCGTGGAAGTTCACCGGAACCGTCGCCAACACCAGCACCGTCGTCGAGTTCCACGGCGATGATCGGCTGGAATTCGGCGAGGACGGCCTGATTACGACCTACCGGTGCCTGTACGACAACAAACTGGTCAAACGCCAGATCCGGGGTACCGAACGACGATGAGCCACTCTCCGGCTCCGCGGGTGCACAAGCCGGCGGCGGTTCGCCGCCGCGAGATCATCGCCGCCGCCGCGATCGAGTTCGCCGAAAACGGACTGGCTGGAGCCCGATTGGAAGCGATCGCCGCGCGGGCGGAGGTCTCCCATCCGCGCATCGTGCAGATGTTCGGCTCCAAGCGGGAACTCTTCTTGGAAGTCGTCACCTGGGTGTTCGATCGCGTCAAGGAGGCGTTCGCCGCGACCGCCCCGGCGCACCAGGAGGGCTCCGGCGCGCCCCTTGTCGCGCTCGGCGATGCCTATCGCCGCCTGTTGCAGAAAGACCGCATCGTCGCACTGGTAATGCTGCATGCGTATGCCGCGGCGGGCGACCCCGTTGTGCGCGACGAGGTGGCGGCCCGCTATCTGGCACTGCAGCAGACCATCACGAACCTCACCGGCGCCGATGCCATGGGTGTTCGTACCTTCATCGCGACCGGCCTGCTGGTCACCGTGTCCAGCGCGTTGGCACTGCCCGGCAAACGCACCGACGCGCAGTGGGGCGGGTGGCTACTGGAATTGGTCACCCCTGCCGTCACCGGCCAGCGCTAGCCTCCGCCCGGCGGCGCCGAGCCGATCACTCCGGCTGCCGACAATTCCTCGATATCGGTGTCGGACAAGCCGAGTTCGGCCAGCAGCTCATGATTGTGCTGGCCGAGCAGCGGCGCAGGCGCGGTGTGGATCGGCGGTGTCCGGCGAGACAGGCGAAACGGCATCGTGGTGAATCGCGCCGGCTCGTTCACCGGGTGATCGAGCACTTCGAAGAACTCGCGGGCGGCAAGCTGTTCGAGCTCGGTCTGCCGGTGCGGCTGGATGACCTTGGCCACCGGGACACCGGCCGGCCACAGCGCGGCGATGATTTCGTCCCCGGTGCGGTCCCGGCACCACGCGCCCAGATGCCGGTCGACGACGTCCTCGCGGGCCCGCCGGCCACTCTCGGTGTCGAGGTCGGGATCGGCGGCCCAGTCCGGATCGCCGAGCGCGTTGCGCAGCGCCTGCCATTGCTCGTCTTTTTCGACGGCGATCGCCACCCAGGAGTCATCCCGCCCGAACTCGTCGATCTCGTTGCTGCGGTAGAGGTTCTGCGGCGATGCCGACGGTCCCCGGTTGCCTGCACGCTGGAGCACCGCGCCGTACGCGGAATACTCGACGATCTGTTCGGCGGCGATGTTGAGCGCCGCATCCACCATCGCGGCCTCGACCAGTGCCCCCTCGCCGGTGCGCCGGCGATGTTCGAGCGCGAGCAGGACCGCGTTCAACGCGTGCAGGCCGGCGTTCGGATCACCGACGGAATACGGTTCGTACGGGTTGCGGTCCGGGTAGCCGGTGAGCCAGCTGATACCGGCGGCGGCCTCGATCACGTACGCGAACGCCGGATTGTCCCGCCACGGGCCGTCCAGCCCGAAACCCGGCATGCGGCACATCACGATATCCGGCCGGATGCGTTGTACCGCAGCATAATCCAAGCCGAGGTGATCGAGCACCCGCGGCGTGTAGTTTTCGGCGACCACGTCGGCGGTGGCGATCAACCGGAGCAGCAGCTCACGTCCGCGTTCAGTGCCCAGGTCGAGGGTGATGTCCTTCTTGCCGGTGTTCAGCGCTGCGAAGATCGGCTGCTTCTCCCACCAGTGATCCTCAGAGACGGGAACCCCGGCGATCATCCGGGTGCCGTCGGGGCGGCGCGCTGATTCCACATGGATCACCTCGGCGCCAAGCAGCGCCATCAGGTGGGTCGCCGACGGTCCGGCCCAGAACGTGGTGAGATCCACAACGCGGATCCCGCTGAGTGGCAACCGATCCTGAGCAGTGCCGGGCCGCCGGGGCGGGCGCGACGCCTGGCGATGCCGGTCGGTGTGCTCCCCGAGTCGCGGTGCCGGCGACGGCGGGCGCAACTCGACACCGGTGATCCGGTAGGGATGACCGGGCTGGCGGAAGCCGGCCGGGTGGGTGACGAACGTCTTGCGGGCGACGAAATGCTCCAGCGACTCGATGGTGTCGGGCGTCGCTACCGGCGCGTTGGGGATCCGGAACGCCGTGGCCAGCTCGCGGACCTCGTCACCGGTGTGCTCGGCCATCCAGGCATACAGCTCGTCGGCTTTCTCGCTGGCCTGCTCGGTGATGCTCACGGGCGCGTTCTCGTCGATCCACTCCTCGTGTCCGATCATCGCGCACAGGTCGAACCACTGCTGAGCGGTGCCACATCCGACGTCCACCAAGCCGTCCTTGACGCGGGCGACGCCAGGTACGGTCAGCTTGCGGGCGTCGCGCCAGGGCCGCCCGAGCATGTCGGAGTAGGTCACCGGGTAGTAGGTCAAACCCATGACGTGACTTTCCAGCATGGACAGGTCGATGAGATCGCCGGCGCCGCCGGCCAGCACCTGCATGCGGGACGCCAGGATCGCCGCACTGGCGTACGCCCCGGACAGATAGTCGCCGACCCGGCCGCCGACGTAGACCGGTGCGCGGTCCGGTGCGCCGCGGCCCAGCCCGACGATGCCGCCGGACCAGGCCTGCAGCGTGAATTCGGTTGCGGGGCGGCCACTCCACGGGCCATCCAGACCAAACGGTGTGATTGCGGCGACGATCAGGTGCGGGTGGGCGGCGTGCACAGCGGCAGGCGTCAGCGCCGGGTGTTCGGCCAGCGGCGAATCCGGTGACCAGACGACGGCGTCGGCGCCGGCCAGCAGGTCGCCCACCCAGCGCAAATCCTCGTCGAGGGCCGGGTCAGCGACCACACTGTGCTTGCCACCGGCCAGAAAGCTGAACAGCGCGCCGTCCTCGTGTGGTCCGATCCGCGCTCCGGAGGCTGACCATCGCCGCAGCGGATCACCTTCGGGCGCCTCGACTTTGATGACGTCGGCGCCGGCGTCGGCGAGCAACTTGGTGCAGTACCCGCCGGGGATGCCGGTGGACAGGTCGACCACGACAAAGCCGCTCAGTGGTGAGTCGGTCATCGCTACTACTTCTTCTTCGTCTTCTTGGTCGCGGTCTTCTCTGCCTCGGTCTTCTGGGGCTTGACTTTCGCACGTCCGGACTTCGACAGGCGCCACTCCGGTGGGAACTTGCTGTCGTTGTCCTTCACCGCGCCCGCGAGACCTGAGTCGAGTCCGGCGTGCATGTCGAACTCGTCCTCGTCGCGTGCGGCCGCGCCGCCGAGCGACTCGAACGTGCTGCCGAGCAGGCTGCCCAAGTACTCGCCCTGGAACTGCTTGAACACCTCGAAGAACATCTTCTGCTGAAAAACGGTGTCGGTGGGCCGGTTTCGCGCGCAGGCCAGTGCATACCGACTGACCTCGTCTTCGAGTTCGTCCCGCGACACCACGCTGTTGAGGAAGTTGCACTCGTACATCTCGGCGGCGGTGAACGGCCGGCCGGTGTACACCATCTCCTGGAACTTGCGGATGCCCATCATCTGGGTCCACCACCACATCCGGGGACCCCAGCCGTAGTAGCGGAACGACGGATGGCCGAACAATGCGTCGTCGCTGGAGATCACCAGGTCAGCATCGGCGGCCTGGTAGAAGTGCCAGCCGTAGCAATATCCCTTGACTTCGAGGATCGAGATCTTCTTGAAGTCCTGCAGTGTGCGGATACCCGACTGCGGGCTGGCGTACCAGGCACCGACCGAGGCGCCGCGGCGATACGTTCCCTGCGGCGGGTATTCGACCGTGCCGGGCGGGATCCGGAACTCCCGGAGCCGGGGGCCGGTGTCCTCGTCGTTCTGCAACTCCATGAACTCGGGGAGGTCGGCACCGCTGCCGAGATCCTCCCCCACGCCCCGGATGACGACGACCTTGACCTGGTCGTCCACTCCGGCCTGGTACAGCAGGTCCGAATAGCGCAGGCGCGCCGCGGCGGTCGGCGCATTGAGGTACTCGGGACGGTTGAAGGTGATCGTCGCGATCTTGGTCTTCGGGTCCTTGTCGTAGAGGATGATCTCCTCGGCCGACGGGCGTTTCGTCTCAGCCATTGCTCGTAGCGACGCTCGCCGCGGCGGTCCACGCCGGACTAGACGTCAGTACCTCGCACCCGTCAGCGGTGATCAAGACGGCGTCGCGGGTGATCACCGAGCCGACCGACTCCTCCCAGACGTGGGCGGCGACGGCAAGCACCATCCCTTCCTCCAACAGTTCAGCCTCGGCGGTGGCCCGCAGCTGCGGCGAGACGACCGGCGGGTCGAAGCCCAAGCCGAGGCCGTGCGCCACCGGCATGACCGGTAGTCGCTCACCGGCGCGAGCGTAGGCATCCAACAATGCGCTCGTCGCCATGCCGGGTCGGCACGCCTCGACTAAACTGTCCCACAGTGCATCTCGGCGCCGGTAGAGCGCGCGCACGGCCTCGGTCGGCTCGCCGACATAGAGTGTGCGGGCCACCTCGGCGACATAACCGTCGGCCAGCACCCCGGCCGACAACACCACCAGGTCGCCCTCGCGGATCGCATCACCGCCCTCGGCGCGCCGCCACGGATGCTCCTTCGACGTCACCCAGGCGGCGTCTTGGGTGGCCGGGGTGCTCACTCCACCGGCGGCCTCAGCCTCCAACACCACAGCGGTGATGGCCTTCGTGGTGGTCCCCGCTCCGAGAGCCGCCGCACCCGTGGCCAGACCCTCCTCGGCGATCGCCAGCGCGTGCCGCAATACCTGCAGTTCCTCGGGAGTCTTGACGCGGCGGGCAGCCTGCATGGCCTGCTCGGCGTCCACCAGCTCCGCGTTCGGGAACGCCATCGGCAGCAGTTTGGCGAAAGTGGGTGTCAGGGCATCTGTCCCGACTCGACGCGCGGTGTCGGCGCCCTTGATGTTCTTCAGTATCTCGACCAATGTCATCGGGTTCCATGCGAACCCATACAGATTCTCGTGCGGGATCTCCTCGGGAATGCCCTCATCCCACGTGCTGTTGAGATGGATCTCGCCGGTGGCGCGTACAAATTCGCAGATCGGACCGAACGGGCGAGTGCCAACCACCCACAGCTGCGGGGCTCCGGAAATATAGCGGACATTGGCCTGACGACCGAGCACGAGCACGTCGAGGTCGTGGGCCTCCATCTGGGCCAGTGCACGCTCACGACGGCTGAGCCGCAGAGCCCGGGCATCAGCCTCGATTTCAGTTCCCATTGGGTACCTCGTACGGGTCGTATGGATAGGCGGTCAGCGGCATCCAGCCATCATCGGTAACCACGACGATCTCCTCGCCGCGGTAGCCGCCGGTGCCGTCCTCCCACACCACCGGCTCGAACACCAACAACATTCCGGCCGGAAAGACGAAGTTGTCGTCCCACTCCTGACCGAGATCAGTTCCGATCATGGGCATTTCGGCCGCACTCGTTCCGATACCATGACCGAGGTAGAAATGCGGCAGCCACGGCTTCTCCCCGCCGGCAGCGGCGATCGCCGCACGTCCGAGGTCACCACACGTGGCGCCGGCCTTGGTCACCCCCAGCACCCCGTCGACAATTCGACTCCATCTCTCGAACTGGTGCTGCTGAGCCCGGGTCGGCTCCTGACCGACGATCCAGGTGCGCCCGTGGTCGGAGCAGTAGCCGTGGTAGGAGATGGACACGTCGGTCCACAACACGTCGCCTTGTGCCAATTCGCGCTCGGTCGTCAACAGCGGCAGGGCGAGATCGCCGGTCGTGGTCCAGGTTCCCTGCGCCTTCGATGTGGGCATGACCTGCCAGATCGAGTCGAACATGTTCGTGGTCGCGCCGAGTTCGAAAGTGCGACGGACGAATTCGGCAGACAGGTCGATCTGACGAGCGCCGGGTGCCAGCGACTTCGCAATCTCGGCGACCGCCAGTTCGGTGATCTGACAGGCACGCCGGATGCAGGCTATCTGGTCGATGGTCTTGACGAGTTTCGCCGCACCGACCACAGGGGCCGCGTCCACCGGCGCGCTGGGGAACAGCGCCCCGCCCGCTCGTCGCATCGCCCCGGTCAATTCATCGGTCGCGACCGTCGCACCCGCCGGGACCAATCCGGCGAGGATCTTCGCGAATTCCGCTACCCCTTCGTCGAATTCGAGGTAGATCGGCCCATGCAGATGGTCATCAGGCAGGCCTGACTCCATCGCCGCCCCCTCGCGGAACGGCAGGAACAGATGCGGGTGCTCGTCGTCGGCCAGGACCACCGCCACCGGCCGTTCGACATGCGACAACCCGGCGTCCGCCAGCGGCCAGCTGATACCGGTCGCGTAGATGACGTTGCCGTTGCCCAGTAGCACCAGGGCGTCCACGCCCTGATCGGCCATCGCGGCATGCAGCCGCGCGCCGACTTCGCTGCGCATCCGGTTGAAGTCGGGTTCCTGCGGAATGTCCAGCGACGCATACCCGGTCCGGGCGATCTGGACGACGCCGGACTGGGTCGATGTCGTCATCAGCTCCATGATTCGCTCGCACGCTCGCTCATGCGATCCCCAGGAACTTCTGCACGTTGGTGCTGACTATCTTCACTGCGGCCTCGGGACCCACCGTCTCCACCACCGATGCCAGCGACTTCTCCGAGTAGCCGAAGGTGCTCTCGTTGTGCGGATAGTCCGACGACCACATCACGTTATCGACGCCGATCTGATCGATCAGTTGCAGCCCCAGCGGGTCGACCATGAACGACGCGCTCATGTGTTTGGACCAGTAGTCGCGCACTGGGTGCTCCAGCTCGTGATTGAACATGTGTCGATAGGAGGCCAGCATGTGCTCGGCGTCCTGCAACGCGGTGGGCACCCAGGCGATGCCCCCCTCGAACCAGCCGACCTTCAGGCTGGGATGCCGGTCGAGGATTCCGGAGAACACGTACTTGGCGAACTGCTCGCGAAACGAGTCGACGTTGACCATCATGCCGACCACCACGCTGTTGTTCTGGCACGGAGTCTTCGGCGGCGTCTCGCCGATGTGGTGGCTGACGGGTACGCCCGATGCTTCGATCTCGTCCCACACGGCGTCCATGTCGGTGCTGCCGTAGTCGTAGATGTTGCCGTCGTCATCCTTGCCGGGGTTCAGCGGAAGCAGGAACGTCTTGAGCCCCAGCGCTTTCAGCTCCTCCAGGGTGCTGCGCGTGCCTTTCGGGTCCCACCAGTTAATCAGCCCGACGCCGTAGAAGTGGCCGTTGGAGCGCTCCTGCAGATCTGCGATGTGCTCGTTGTAGATCCGGAACACCCGCTCCCGCAACGACTTGTCCGGGTAATGAAACAAGGCGAGTACAGCGTTCGGAAAGGCGAGTTCGGTGTCGATGCCGTCCTCTTTGAGCTCGCGGATGCGGGCCTCGATATTGTTCGACGCCGCGCCGGCGAGGTCGTCGTACTGCATCAGCACCCGGCCGAAGTCACCACCGGTCCATGCCTTGCCCTTCATGCCGACCATGTAGGCGCCGTCCTCGTACCAGATGCGCGGGGCAGAACCTTTGAGTTCCTCGGGAAAGCGGTCGTAGAAGATGTCGTCGGCCACCGAGATGTGGTTGTCGGCCGAGAAGATCTCGGTACCGGCCGGAAGTCCCACGACCCCGCCGGTGGAATGGCCGTGGCGGTTCTTCGGCGCACCGAAACCTTCCGGCGGATACAGCGTGGCTTTTGCGCTGGTCATTCTGGTCTCCATTCGGGGCTGTGGAACGTGTATTCGGTGGCTACCAGGTAACGGGGACTTCGTAGACCCCGTAGGCGAGGTGGTCTTCCGCGAACGGCACCTCTTCGAACGGGATCGCCAATGTCATGTTGGGTATGCGGCGCAGGACTGTGGGGAACACGATCTGCATCTCGGCACGGGCCAGCTGCTGGCCGACACATTGGTGCCTGCCGTAGCCGAATCCCAACTGCTGGCTGGCATCACGAGTCAGGTCCAGCGTGCCCGGGTCGGGGTACATGGCGGGATCCCAGTTGGCCGGGGCCAGATCGAGGATCACGCCCTCGCCGGCCTTGATGGTCTCGTCGCCGATCTCGATGTCCTCGAGGGCCACCCGGCGCTGGCCGGTCTGGATGATCGACAGATACCTCATCAATTCCTCGACGGCATTCGCGATGAACTTCGGATCGTCCGAATCACGAAGCAACGCTGCCTGTTCGGGGTTCTCCAGCAGCGCGAGGAGGCCGAGCCCGATCATGTTGGCCGTGGTCTCGTGCCCGGCGATGAGCAATCCGGTGCCCAGCTGCGCGGCTTCCTTGACGTCGATCTCGCCGGCTGTGACACGTTCGGCGAGGTCGGAGATGGCGTCCTCGGCGGGCTCTTCCTGCTTCTTGCGCACCAGGTTGATGAGGTACTGGTGCAGACTCATTGCGCCCTTTTGCATGGCGTCGGCCGCGGCGTAGCGGGCCAGGCCGGCGTTGGCGTGCTCCTGGAAGAACTCGTGGTCCTCATAGGGCACGCCGAGCATGTCGCTGATGACTCGGGTCGGCACCGGCAGGGCGAGCTTGGCGACCAAATCGGCGGGCTGTGGTCCGGCCAGGATCTCGTCGATACATTCATCGGTGACCTGCTGGATGACTTCGCGCAACGTCTCCACCCGGCGGAAGGTGAACGGCTTGGACAGCATTCGCCGGAACCGGGTGTGCTCCTCGGCGTCGGATGTGAACACCGAGCGCGGCCTCTTGTCGACCGTGGCACGCATGTGTTCGTTCCAATGCGGGAAGCCCGGGTTTCGGTCGTCGACGCTGATCCGAGAATCGGCGAACAGCGTTCGAGCGGCTTCGTAGCCGGTCACCAGCCACGGGGTGCTCCCGTCCCAGATCCGCACCCGCGACAGCGGCTTGGTCTCGTTCATCGTGAGCAGCCCAGGCGGCGGAGCGAACGGGCAGCGCGCCTCACGTGCCATCGGATACTCCGGGGCGGTTGCCGCCTCGGTCGGGTCAGACGTCAATGTGTCCGACATGCCTCACTCCTCGACGTAGATGGCCTGTGCGGGACAGGCCGCGGCCGCCCGGCGTGCGTTGTCTTCCTGGTCGGCAGGCGGATTGGTTTCGAGCAACACCACGACACCGTCGGAGTCGCGCTGATCGAAGACCTCGGCCGCGTTGAGCACGCATTGGCCGGAGGAAACACACTTGTCCTGGTCGACGGTGACCTTCATCGCGGTACTAACCTTGTCGTGTCACGGGGGCCAGCCACAGACCGACGATCGCGTCGACCAGTCCGGAAGCGGCTGTGCGCCAATTGGTCAGAGGCAGGGCTGAACCCTCGGCGAGGGCACGTTCGTATTCCGCACAGGTATGGATCAGCAGGTTGCGGCCCATGATCTTGCGCTCGACGCGGACATGAGCCGGCAGGTCCGGCAGGCAGCGATTGATGCCCTCGAGCACCGTGATCAGAGCGGGCAACGTGAGCGCGTCGCGACTGACGGTCTGCTGGTAGGCCGGGTCAGCCATCACCTGTGCGGCGAATCGGGCATACCAGGTGGGGTTGCCCAGCTCCGTCAGGTGATCGGTCAGCGGTAGCACCAGGCATTCCACCCAGTCCCGGAGCTCCGTGCTGTCGGCCATCGCCGCAACCCGTTGCTCGCGAAGCCGTTCCACCGGTATGGCGTGCTTGTGCTCGATCGCGCGGACCAGGTCGGTCTTGGTGCCGAAGTGGTAGCCGACGGCCGCATTGTTGCCCTGCCCGGCCGCTTCACTGACCTGACGGTTGGACACCGCGAAGACGCCGTGCTCGGCAAACAGCCGCTCGGCGGCGGTGAGAATCGCTTCGCGGGTCAGGCTCGCCCGATCGGTGCGGGTGCTCCCGGAAGGGGTGGTGGCGGTGGTCATCGCAGCCCAGTCAACGCCGCGAGCGTGATTAAGTCAAGCGATTGATTTAAGAATCTGCCGGCTTTTTCTTCTTCGGCACCGGCTTGCCCGCCGCGGTTCCCCCGTCGACCGGCAGAACAGTGCCGGTGACGTACGGCGAGCGGTCGCCTGCGAAGTACAGGATCGCTTCGGCCACGTCCTCGGCGGTTCCCTCCCGCTCCAGCGGCCGGTCGGCGCGCATGGTCGCGCGAATGCCCGCTTCGAACTTCGCCACCTGCTCGGGATCCATGCCGTGCGCGGACTTCGACACGATGGCCGTCCGAATGTGGCCGGGCGCAAGGCAGTTCACCCGGATCTCATGGTTGGCCAGTTCGATCGCGGCGCACTTGGTGAAGTGGATGACCGCGGCCTTGGACGCCCGATAGGTCATCACACCGCCGCCGGCCTGCATTCCGCCGATCGAGGTCAGGTTGATGATCGAGCCGCCGCGTTCTGTCATGTGCCGGGCGGCATCCCGGGTTCCCGCCATCACGGCTTTGACGTTGACGGCCATCACCTGCTCGAAATCCTCGAGGCCGTCGTCCAGGAAACTCCGGTGCATCTTTCCGGAGACGCCGGCGTTGTTCACCATTACGTCGAGGGCACCGAACTTCTCGACCGCAGTATCGATGAGGCGGGTGAGCTGCTCGGTGACGGCGACGTCGGTCGGTACAAACAGCGCTTTCTCCCCGTGCCGCGCGGCCAGCGCCTGCCCCTGTTCGGCGTCGATGTCGCCGAACACGACGATCGCGCCCTCACCGAGAAATCGCTCGACGATGGCGGCCCCGAGCCCCGACGCACCGCCGGTCACGACCGCGACCTTGCCTGCCAATTCGTTGCCCATGACGGCCCAATCCCTCTCGTCCGCACGCCGATCCGGTGCGCGTTCGCAGTCAACTCGCAGTCCGCGTGGTAAGTCAAGCGCGTGATTTAAATGGCCCGATCTCGCCGAGATCGACGCACACTGGAAGCTCGCAACCAGTCTCGAGCCAGGAGGGCACCACGAAAGTCGATGTCACGTTGCGCCAGTTGAGGTACTTCGCGGTCCTTGGCACCGAGCTGAACTATCGGCGCGCCGCCGACAAGCTGTTCATCACCCAGCCGGCGTTGTCGACGGCGATCAAGCAACTCGAGCTCCACTTCGGTGTCGCGTTGTTCACCCGCAACACCCGCGAGGTCGCGTTGACGGATTTGGGCGCGGCGTGGCTCCCCCAGGTGCAGCAGGCGCTCAGCGGTGTTGACGCCGTCGTCGCCAACCTGGTGACGATGTCGGGAACACAGCAGGGCGTCTTGCGACTCGGATACCTGATCGGCACCGGAGCAGATCTGTTGTTCCGCATCGTTCGACACTTCGAGGCGGCGCACCCGGGCGTGGTCGTCGAACCCAGCGAGTACGACTTCGCCGACCCCACCGCGGGTCTCGGCGACGGAAGCACAGAGGTCGCGCTGATCCGGCCGCCGGTGGATCTGCCCGATCACCGGATGCTTCTACTGGACGCCGAAAGCTGGGTGGCGTGCCTGCCCCGGGATCACCGGCTGGCCACCCGCCCCGAGGTCGACATCACCGACCTGCTCGACGAACCGATCGTGTGCGCCCCGATGACCGCCGGCGTCTGGCGCGACTACTGGCTGGCGATGGACGTGCGCGGCAACCGCCCGCCGTCCATTGCCGGCATCGCCGCAACGTACGAAGCCGAGACCACGATGATCGCCCGGGGCCTCGGGATCAGCTTCACGACATCCTCGGTGGCGCATTTCTACGACCGGCCCGGAATTGTTTACGTGCCGATCACCGGGCGCCCGCCCAGCTACACCGCGCTCGCGTGGCACCCTGCGCGACTGTCTCCGCAGGCAGCGGCGCTGGTCTCGCATGTTCAGGAGCACTGGAACTTCGGCGAGGAACCCGCTGATAAATCACGTTTATAAGTCCATTGAAATGTGGAACTTCCGAAACCGTTCACGGCGCGTTTTCCTGGCTTCAGTTGTTCTATGAGCCGCCCTGACCTGGAGTGACCATGACCGATGCGCTGACCCCCTCCACTCATTCACCGTTACCGCCCCCAGCCCGTCCGGGCGAAAGCGAGGACGCCCGGCTCGCCGAGTTCGGCTACCAGCAGCGACTTGACCGGTCGGTGGGCTCCCTTGCCTCGTTCGCCATCGGATTCGCCACCATCAGTGCCACGACCGCGGTCTTCACCGGATTCGGCGCCGGCTATTTCACCGCCGGCGGCCCGTTCGTGTGGACGCTGCTGCTGGCCGGAGTCGTCTTCTCGCTGTGGGCCTTCATCGCGGCCGACCTGACAGCCAAGATTCCGCTGGCGGGTTACGCCTACCAGTGGACCAGCCGGATCAACGGCCCCAGCCTCGGCTGGTTCACCGGGTTCGTCGCCCTGCTCGGCTGGATCAGTGGCATGACAGGCGTCGGCTTCATCTTGTCGGGCTACCTCGGCGGCCTGTTCGGCTGGAACATGACGCAGAGCGAGCAGATCCTCGTCGCCATCGGCGTGGTGTTCCTCTGCGTGCTCATCAACATCTACGGCGTGCGCTTCGCCACCATGGTCAACAACATCGGCGTGAGCCTGGAGCTGATCGTCACCGTCGGCGCGACACTGTTGGTGGCGATCATCGCGTTGTCCGCCCCCGACCACCACCAACCCATCTCGGCACTGTTCACCGGCGGTGAATCCGGCGACAAGGACTCCTACGCGGTGGCCTGGCTGGCCGCCGCACTCGGCCCGTTCTTCGGCCTGATCGGCGTGGAGTCCGGCGCCGACGTCGCCGAAGAGACCAAGAACGCCCGCCACGTGGTCCCGCGCACCATGTTCTACGCACTGGTCACCTCGATCGTGATCGAACTGCTGATGTACGTCGTCTACGTGCTGGCGATCCGGGACGAAACGGCCGTGCAGGCCAATTCGGCCGCGCCGATCGAGGAGATCATCAACCAGCAAGCCGGGCCGGTCGTCACCAAAATCGTTGTCGCCGTTGCGCTCACCAACATCCTGGCTTGCTTGCTGTCCAACATCCTGGTGGCCACCCGGCTGACCTACTCGATGGCGCGGGACAACATGCTGCCGGCCTCCCACCTGTGGCGTCATGTCTCGGCCAAGAGCAAGACCCCCACGTATGCGGTCATCGGTCTCGGGTGCCTGTCCACCGTGTTGCTGCTATCCGCTTTGGTCAACGAGAAGGCGTTCAACTACATCCTCGGTATCGCCTCACTGTTGTTCTTCTCGGTCTACATCCTGCAGACGATCGGCCTGCTGGTCGGCGTGCGCAAAGGCACCATCCCGCAGGGCGAACCGGGCACCTTCGATCTGGGCCGCTTCCGCGTACCGGTCTACGTCACCGCGCTGGTCGTGTTCCTCGCCGTCGCGGTGGCGCTGATATTCCTGCCACAGTTCGCCGGTAATGGCTGGGTGTTCCTCGGCATCGTCGCGGTCGGCGCCCTGTGGTGGGGCACCGGACTGCGTGGCCGGCTCAGCCGCGGCGAGGCCGGATCAGACTTCGCCCGCACCCACCTGGTCAACGACTAGACCCCGAAAAGGAAGCACCCACATGACAATTCACACCGAATTCGCCACCAGCAATCTGGTCAGCGTCGAGCCCGGCGCCATCCGCGAGGACACCCCACCCGGGTCGGTCATCCAATACAGTGACTACGAGTTGGACTACTCCACCGAATTCGCCGGCGGCGCCGCCTGGATCGAAGGAGAGTACGTGCCGGCTTCGGAGGCCAGGATCTCCATTTTCGACACCGGCTTCGGCCACTCCGATCTCACCTACACCGTCGCGCATGTCTGGCATGGCAACATCTTCCGGCTCGGCGATCACCTGGACCGGCTGCTCGACGGCGCTCGCAAGCTGCGGCTGGACCCCGGGATGACCAAGGAGGAGCTGGCCGACATCACCAAGCGCTGCGTCGCGCTGTCGGGACTTCGAGAGTCGTTCGTCAACCTGACCGTCACCCGCGGCTACGGAAAACGCAAGGGTGAGAAAGACTTGTCCAAACTCAACCATCAGGTCTACATCTACGCGATCCCCTACCTCTGGGCATTTCCGCCCGAGGAACAGATCTTCGGCACCACTGCGATCGTGCCGCGCCACGTCCGGCGAGCCGGCCGCAACACCGTGGATCCGACCATCAAGAACTACCAGTGGGGTGATCTGACCGCGGCCAGCTTCGAGGCCAAGGACCGCGGGGCGCGTACCGCCATCCTGTTGGACGCCGACAACTGTGTGGCCGAGGGGCCGGGCTTCAACGTCGTGATCGTCAAGGACGGCAACCTGTTCTCCCCGTCGCGCAACGCGCTGCCCGGGATCACCCGCAAGACGGTCTTCGAGATCGCCGACGCCATGGGCATCGAAGCGACCTTGTGCGACGTGACCAGCCGCGAACTCTACGATGCCGACGAGCTGATGGCGGTGACCACCGCGGGCGGCGTGACGCCGATCGTCTCACTGGACGGCGAGGCATTCGGCGACGGCCGACCAGGCCCACTGACGGTGGCGATCCGGGATCGCTTCTGGGCGTTGATGGATGAGCCGTCGCCGCTCATCGAAGCCATCGACTACTGACGTGGCGGCCGTCGAGGCCGTCGTCGACCTGGGCGCGATCGCCCACAACGTGCGCGTGGTGGGTGAGCGTGCGCGATCGGGTCTGATGGCAGTTGTCAAAGCCGACGGTTATGGTCACGGCGCCACCCAGGTCGCGCGTGCAGCATTGGCGGCCGGTGCTGCCGAGATCGGAGTTGCCACGGTCGACGAGGCCCTGGCACTGCGCCGCGACGGGGTGTCTGCTCCAATCGTGGCCTGGCTCCACACGCCCACAAGCGATTTCGCCGCCGCGATTGTCGCAGGCGTGGAAGTGGTGGTGTCCTCGGTCGGTCAGTTGTCGGCAGTGGTGGCGGCTGCCGAGTCCGTTGGCGCCGCCGCGACGATCGGGGTGAAGGTCGACACCGGCCTCGGACGCGGCGGCGCCGCGCTGTCGGAGTGGCCGCAGCTGTGCGACGCAATCGCCACATCTGCGGCATCCGGTTCGGTGGTGATGCGGACCGCGATGACACACCTTGCCAGAGGCGATGAACCGGACCACCCGCTGAATACTCGGCAGGCGGTACATCTGGATGACTGCGTGGCAGACCTGCGCCGAGCGGCCACACCCGCGCAGGTGGTGCACGTGTCGAATTCGGCTGCGGCACTGACTCGCCCGGACCTGTCCCGCGATCTGGTCCGCGCCGGAATCGCCATCTACGGGCGCACCCCCGTTCCACAGCTCGGCGATTTCGGTCTCGAACCGGCGATGACGCTGACGGCCGAGATCGCGCTCGTCAAGAAGATCTCGGCAGGACAGGGCGTTTCGTACAACCACACGTGGATCGCGCCGCGCGACACCACGATCGCGGTGGTGGCCTGTGGCTACGCGGATGGTGTCCCTCGGGTGCTGTCGGACGGGTTCGCGGTCATGATCGACGGGCGACGATTCCCCAGTGCGGGACGAGTCTGTATGGACCAGTTCGTCGTCGACCTCGGCCCTGGCGCAACCGGCGTGACCGAGGGTGACCGAGCAGTGCTGTTCGGGTCGGGCATCACCGGCGAGCAGACGGCCGCGGACTGGGCACGCGCCGCGGGCACGATCGACTACGAGATCCTCTCCGGTGTGAGAGGGCGCACCGTGCGGCGCTATCTATCTCGGCCCAGCGTCAGCAGGCAGGCATCCTGATAGCGCTCCATCACCGTTGGAGTCGGCTCGGCCTCATAGACCACGGACCGGACCGACGACCACCTCGGGCAGTCGCCGCCGTTCAGCGTCCACGCTGCCTGACGGGCGGCACCGAGGGCGACGTACTCGGCCGGTTCAGGCACCGCGACCGCCATGGACAGCACGGCCGGTGCGATCCGCCGGACCGCTTCGGAGCGCACCCCGCCGCCGACGATCATCACCCGTTCGGCGCCGACTCCCTGCTCGGCGATCTTGTCCAGACAGAATCGCATCGAGGCGAGTAATCCTTCGACGGCAGCTCGGGCAATGTTGGCCGGCAACAGATTACGACTGGTCACACCGTGCAGCGCACCGGAGGCGGCGGGCAGATTCGGTGAGCGTTCGCCGTCGAAGTAGGGCACCCAGATCAGGCCTTCGGCACCGGCAGGCGCACTGAGCGCCAGGCGGGAGAAGTCCTCGAGGGTCACCCCCAGCATTTCCGCGACCGCGGCCAGAACCGGTGCGCCGTTGAGAGTGCACACCAGCGGTAGATACCGGCCTGTCGCGTCGGCGAAGCCGGCAACCAGCCCGTGTGAGTCACGCGGCGGCGCTTCACTCACGGCGCTGACCACTCCGGAGGTGCCCAACGAGACGACGCAGTCACCGACGCCGGCACCGAGTCCCAATGCGGCGGCGGCGTTGTCCCCGGCGCCAGGCCCCAACACCGCGCCGGTGGCGGTCTGCCCAGCCGGCTCGTGCGGACCCAGGACCCGTGGCAGTGCCGGCCGGCGGCCGCGCATGGCGGTGGTGAGCACATCGTCTCGGTACCCACCGGCCGCCGCCGAGTAGTAGCCGGTGCCGCTGGCGTCACTGCGGTCGGTGCACAACTCACCGATGTCGGTGGTACCGCGCAGTCGCCAGGTCAGCCAATCGTGTGGGAGACACACCGCGGCGGTCGAGTCGGCGTTGCCCGGTTCGTGGTCGGCCAGCCAGCGAAGCTTGGTGACGGTGACCGATGCGACCGGCACGACGCCGATCTGAGCTGCCCACCAGGCAGCTCCGCCCAGTTCTGTCACCAGTTCGGCGGCGGCCGTACCGGAGCGGGTGTCGTTCCACAGCAAGGCGGGCCGCACCACCGCGCCACGCCGGTCGAGGCAGACCAGGCCGTGTTGCTGGCCACCGACCGACACCGCGGCCACGTCGTCGATGCCACCGGCGTCGGCGATGCTGCGCTGGAGGGCATCCCACCAGAGCTCGGGGTCGACCTCGGTGCCCGGGGGGTGCGGGGTGGTCGCCGACCGCACGACCGCACCGGTGGCGGCATCACAGATCAGGACCTTGCACGACTGGGTGGACGAGTCCACGCCGGCAACAAGCGTCATACCTGGGCCCTCATGGGCGATTCGCTGCGCGACACTCCCCTATTCAACCTGGTCACGACCTAGCCGACCAAACAGCTGCGACCACCTAAACGAGCGGGATGAGAACGATGTTCTCTCACTTGGTCAGCAAAGCTCACGCATTCCGCACATGCCATTGACACGTTTTGAACAGAACTGCAATTGTTGCTCCACCGATGGCCCATGGGAGGAACATTCCGGTGACAGTCAGTGCCGCTCGCGATCTTCACTACGACCCCTATGACGTCGACCAGAACATCAATCCGTTTCCGATGTTTGCGCGCCTTCGCGAGGAAGCACCGCTGTACCACAACCCGGATCTCGACTTCTACGCGCTGAGCCGGTTCGACGATGTCAACAAGGCCGTCATCGACCACGAAACATTCATCTCCGGCCGGGGTGCTCTGCTGGAGATCATCAAGTCCGGCATGGAAATTCCGCCAGGCACTTTGATTTTCGAGGATCCGCCGATCCACAACATCCACCGCAATTTGTTGTCGCGAGTGTTCACCCCTCGCAAAGTTGCCGCACTGGAGCCGCAGATCCGCGAATTCACCACCCGGTGCCTGGATCCCCTGATCGGTACCGGCCGGTTCGACTTCGTCAACGACCTCGGCGAGCAGATGCCGATGCGGGTCATCGGCATGCTCCTCGGCATCCCGGAGGACCGCCAGCGGGCGATCACCGATCACGGAGAGGCGACCCTGCAGAAGAAGGAAGTCGATCTCCTGGCCACCGGCGAGGTGTTCGCCGAGTTCATCGACTACCGGCGCGATCACCCGTCGGACGACATCATGACCGATCTGCTCAACGCCGAATTCACCGACGAGACCGGCACAGTTCGGCGGCTGCACCGCGAGGAACTGCTCCTGTACTTGACGGTCATCGCGACCGCCGGGTCCGAGACCACCACCCGGCTGATCGGCTGGGCCGGAAAAACCCTCGCCGAATACCCCGACCAGCGTCGTGAACTCGCCGAGAATCCGGCTTTGATCCCACAGGCGATCGAAGAAATCCTGCGCTGGGAACCGCCCGCTCTTCAGATCGCCCGCTACGTCACCCGCGACGTCGAGTACTACGGCCAGACCGTCCCCGCAGGGTCGGCGATGCTGATGCTGGTTGGCGCGGCCAACCGCGACAATCGTCGGTTCGCACCCGACGGCGACGTGTTCGACATTCACCGTGAGCTTAAGTCGCACATGACTTTTGGGGCCGGCACCCATTTCTGCATGGGCAACGCGCTGGCTCGGATGGAGGGTCGGATCGCGCTCGAAGAGATCCTCAAACGGTTCCCCACCTGGGAAGTCGACTGGGCGGGCGCCCAAAAGTCTCAGACCACGGCGGTCCGAGGCTGGGACGCCATGCCGACGATCGTCCCCTGACATCCATCACCTACGAAGGGACTGAACAACCATGGCAGGACGGGTAGAAGGCAAAGTCGCGTTCGTCACCGGCGCGGCCCGCGGGCAAGGCCGCGCGCACGCCGTGCGGCTGGCATCGGAAGGCGCCGACATCATCGCGGTCGACATCTGCAAGAAGATCGACACCGTCGACCTGATCGCCGCCTCCACGCCGGAGGACCTGGCCGAGACCGCTGATCTGGTCAAGGGCCACAACCGGCAGATCTACACCGCCGAAGTCGACGTCCGCGACTACGACGCGCTCAAGAACGCAGTCGACGCCGGAGTCGACGCCCTCGGCCGCCTCGACATCATCGTGGCGAACGCCGGCATCGGCAACGGCGGCCAGACGCTGGACAAGACCAGCGAGACCGACTGGACCGCGATGATCGACATCAACCTCGGCGGCGTGTGGAAGACGGTGAAAGCCGGTGTGCCGCATATCCTCGAAGGCGGCCGCGGTGGATCGATCATCCTGACCAGCTCCGTCGGCGGACTCAAGGCCTACCCGCACACCGGGCACTACGTCGCCGCCAAGCATGGCGTGGTCGGCCTGATGCGCACGTTCGCCGTCGAGCTGGGAGCGCAGAACATCCGGGTCAACTCGGTACACCCGACGAACGTCAACACCCCTCTGTTCATGAACGAGGGCACGATGAAGTTGTTCCGTCCCGACCTGGAGAACCCGGGTCCGGAGGACATGAAGGTGGTCGGACAGCTCATGCACACCCTACCGATCGGCTGGGTCGAACCCGAAGACATCGCCAACGCGGTGCTGTTCCTGGCCTCCGACGAAGCCCGCTACATCACCGGCGTCACACTGCCCGTCGACGGCGGCAGTTGTTTGAAGTAACCCCCACACCGCCGCAGACCGTCCACACGTTCTGCCGGTACTGCCTTGCCTCGTGCGGTGTCGAGGTCACCGTCGAGGCGGGTCGGGTGGTGAAAATCTCTGCGGACAAACAGAATCCGCACAGTTGGGCCGACTTCTGCGCCAAGGGCCGCACCGCCGCCCAGTTGGTCGAACATCCGCGCCGCATCACCCGTCCGATGCGGCGGGTGGGCGACGGTTACGTCGAGGCGACGTGGGACGATGCCGTCGCCGACATCTCCGCGCGGATGTCGGCGATCATCTCCGCAGGCGGACCGGATGCCGTCGCCACCTACACCGGCAATCCGTCCGGCTTCTCGTCGTCGAACCTGTTGTTCATGACCGGCTGGCTGGACGCCATCGGTAGCCAGAACCGCTACTACGTCGGCTCGGTCGATCAGAACGCGTTGCATGTCGTGGCGCAGGCCATGTATGGGTCGCAACTGTTCGTTCCCGTCTCCGATGTCGACAACTGCGACTTCTTCCTAATGGTGGGCGCCAATCCCGCTGTGAGCGCCTGGAATTGGGTGGAGACGGTGCCGGGCGGCTGGAAACGGGCGCTGGCACGGCAGCGGCAGGGCGCCAGGATCGTGGTGGTGGACCCGGTCCGCACCGAGAGCGCTGAGAAGGCTGACACTCATCTGGCTGTCCGCCCCGGCCAGGACTGGGCGCTGCTACTCGCCATGGTGAAGGTGATCCTCGACGATGGCCTCGAGCACCGTGGCGACTGCCGCGACCTCGCCATGGGGATGGCCGCACTGCGCGCGCTGGCCGCCGACGCCGACCTCGACGAGCTGGCTACGCGCTGCGGTATCCCCCGCGCCGAGATCGAAACGTTGGCACGAGATTTCGCCGCCGCGCCGGGCGCCATGGCGATCACCCGCACCGGGGTGTCACTCCATGTGTCCGGGACCATCGGCGAGTGGCTGGGGCATGTCCTCAACGTCATCACCGGGCGGATGGACCGGCCGGGTGGGCGGCGCTTCGAGCGTGGCTACGTCGACGCACTGAAGTTGGCGGCGTTCGCCAAGCCGGTGGACCACCTCAGCCGGGTGCAGGGCCGGCCCATGGTGGCCGGTCATCACGGACTCGACGAATTGCCCGGCGAAATCACCACTTCCGGGGCGGGGCAGATCCGCGCGATGGTGATCAATGCGGGCAACCCCGTTATCTCCGGACCGGACGGCGCGCGCCTGGATGCCGCGCTGGAGCAGCTTGATTTGTTGGTCGTGATCGACTTCCTGCAGCGCGAAAGCCACCGGCACGCGCACTGGCTGCTGCCGGCGGCGCACTGGCTGGAGCGGGACGATCTGCTGGCCCTCACCAGCGGCCTGCACGACGAGCCCTACGTCCACTACGGGCGGCGGGCCGTCGACCCACCAGATGACGCTCGCGAGGAGTGGCGGTTCTTCCTCGATCTCACGCTGGCGATGAAACGGCCCTTTCTCGGGATCCGGGGTGTGAACGGGTTCGTGAAAGCGACGCGGGCGCTGGCGAGGGTGACCCGCAGGCCGTCACTGGCATTCGGGCCGCACTGGATCGACCGGATGATCATCGCATCGAGTCGCGGGATCAGCTGGCGCGCCGTGATGGCGCATCCGCACGGCTGGGTGTTCGGCAAGCGCGAATTCGGCCACCTGAGAAAGGCGTTGCGCACCGAGGACAAGAAGATTCACGTTGCGCCCGCAGAGTTCGTGGCACGCACCCACGAACTGCTTACCGAACCGCATCCGGTGGCACCGGCCGGGCGTCCGTTCCAGCTGGCGAACAGCCGGCGCCGGCACTCGATGAACTCGTGGCTCAACGACATTGACGGCCTGCACCCGTCGGGCAAGGACAACCACGCGGTGATCAACCCGGACGATGCGGCCGCGCTGGGCGTCGCGGACGGGGACCGGGTCCGGGTGTTCTCCGACATCGGTTCGATCGAACTCACCGCCGTGCTCAGCGATAAGCCCCGACCCGGCGTCGTGATCGTCGACCACGGCTGGGGCTCGCGGGTGTTCGACCCGCGCGGCGGTGCCGAGCCGATATCGTTCGGCGTCAACCGCAACCTGCTCGTCGACGGCTCCCCCGTCGACCCGCTGTCGCAGACGCCGGCATTGAGCTCGGCGTTTGTGGGGATCGAGCGAGTCCGGCCCTAACCCTTTCTCTTCCTCGCCCAAACCGACGTTTCGCCGGGGAGGTGCGAGTAGAACGCTGCGCAACGTCGATTTCGGCGACTAGACCTCGGCGAAGAACCCGAGCAGCAATTCGGCGAGTGCCTCGGGCTGCTCGATCTGCGGGCAGTGCCCGGCATCATCGATCACCGCCGAACGGCCCGCAGTGATCTGCCCGGCGATCTCGGCGGCCCACCCTGAGGGCAACAACTTGTCGCCGGCCCCTTCCACGACCAGTACCGGCACCGCGATGCGCTCGTAGGCGCGTTTACTGGACGGCGTGGCCGGCGCCTCCACTCCTGGTCGCCGAAATCTGGCTGCCGCCAGCGACTCCCAGGCTCCGGGGACCACGCTCGACTCGTAGCGTCGTCGCACATAATCCTCGTCGACAGGGTACGACGCGTCGAAGAACAACGCCTCCACGATCGCCCGCATGGCCTCGAATGTCGCGTCGTACTCATACAACGCCGTGGTGTGCCGGTTCTTCTGGATCTCACCGCCGCCGCAGATCGTGACCGCGGTGCGCACCGGCAGCACCGGCGACGCCGAGGTCATGTCCACCAACAGGTTGATGGCACCCATCGAGTTGCCGACGAAGTGCGCCGAGTCGATGCCCAGCAGAGCGCAGAACCGGGCGATGTGCCGGATTCTCATACCCCGGCCATCGGTGAAGTCGACGACCTTCGCCGACTCACCGAAACCCAGCATGTCCGGGGCCAACACCCGGTAGCGCCGGGAGAGCTCGGGAATCAGTCTTTCCCAGGCGATTTCGGCGCTCACCCCGAACTCGCCGCCGTGCAGGAGTATGACCGGCTCGCCCTCCCCCGCCTCGAGGAAGTGGGTGACCAGCCCGTCGACGACGAGGGTCCGATGCTGAATGCTCACTTGATCGCGATCGGGTTGACCGGCGAGCCGACCGCACCGGTAACCGACAGCGGCGGGGCGACGAGCTGGAACTCGTAGCGACCGTCGGCCGCGCAGTCGGCGGCCAGTTCGGTGAGATTCCAGTACTCGCCCAGCATCAACCCCATATCCCGCAGGCACAACATGTGCATCGGCAGGATGGTGCCGTCGACACCGGACGCCGGGTTCTCCACCATCAGGTTGTCGGCCGCCACCGCGGCGACCTGATGATCGTGCAGCCACGATGCGCACGTCCAGTCCAATCCTGCGCCGGGCTCCTGGCCGTCACGCGTCACCAAAAACCTTGCCCACCAACCTGTTCGGATCAGCACGATATCGCCCGGTTCGATGGTGACGCCCTGCCTGCGGGCCGCCTCGTCGAGTTCGGCCGGTGTGATCGGCTCACCGAGTTCACAGAACGTGGGAACCCCGCGCAGCTTCACGATGTCGAGCAACACGCCGCGGGATGTGATGCCCTTTTCGTCGACCTTGTCGATGCCCAGGTAGTACGCGCCGAGACTGGTCACCGAGTCGGCGGGAAAGCCGTTGTACAGCTTGTCCTCGTAGTACACGTGCGACAGCGCATCCCACTGCGTGGCAGCCTGCAGCGGCATGATGATCATGTCGTCGTTGAACCGCATCGGCCCAGCCGTGGAATACCCGCTCAACTGCACGGCCGCCGGGTTTCTCAGCCACGAGGGCCCGTACTCCAGCAACGTGTTCGCGTCGCCGCCGTCGATCGTCATCACATGAGTGGGGTTCTGCCGATACTGGAACGCCCCCTGCGGACCTGACGAACCGAAGTCGACGCCGAGCGGAAACACCCTGCCATGCTTGACCGTTGCCGCTGCCTGCGCGACTTTGTCGGCAGTGATGAAGTTCAGCGTGCCGAGTTCGTCGTCGTCGCCCCACCGGCCCCAGTTGCGGACGTCGTCGGCGACCCGACGGAAATCGCTCATAGTGGCCACCCTGGTCATCCCTTCTCGTAGTCGGCGGCTTGGCGCGCCGCGATGGTGCCGCCGTCGGCCCAGATGACCTGACCGGTGATGTAGCCGGCGGCCCTGCTGCCCAGGAACGCCAGCACCGCCGCCTGCTCCGCCGGGTTCGACACCCGGCCCAGGGGCTTGGGGATGTCGTCGAGTCGTCCTTGCCCGTACGCCGACCGCAGCTGGTCGAGGATCGGGGTGTCGGTGACACCCGGTCCGCTGCAATTGATCCGGATGCCCTTCGCGCCCAGCGGCACGGCATTGGTGACCGCGTAACCGATGATCGCCTCCTTGGACAGCCGGTAACCGCCGTCAGCCAGCGCGTCGGGATGGTCGTGGCACCACCCGACACCCTCGGCCATCGATCCCGTCGCCAGCAGGCCGGCCGTCTGCGGCAGGTTCTCACGGTAGTTCGCGGCGGCCAGCGACGACACGCAAACGATCGACGAGCCGGGCACCAGCTGCGGCAGCATCGCCTCGGTGAGGTGACGGGTCCCCAGGAAGTTGATCGTCACGACCAACAGGGGGTTGCCGATCCCTGACGACACCCCGGCCACGTTGAACAGCGCGTCGACGGGGCCACCTACCGCGTCCACGGCCCGGTCGATCGAGCCGGGGTCAGCCAGATCGATCTCGACGAACTCGGTGAGCCTGCTCGCCGGACGGCGCACATCGAGACCGACCACCTCGGCATCCAGAGCGATCAGCTGATCGCACAGCTGCGCGCCGATACCCGACGCGCAGCCGGTGACCACCACGCGGCGGCCGTCATACCGCAGCAGATCATCGATGTGAACCACAGCCTTACTTGGCCTCTCGCTTCTCCTTCTCCAATTGCGCGGCCTTCACGCGGCCTTCGTTGATCTCGGCCATCGCCTCCGGAATCTCTCCGGCGGTGAACTTGTTGCGGCCGGTCGGCAATCCGCCGAAGGCGTAGGTCTCGTCGAACAGCGGTGCCTCCGAGGGCCGCCGGCGCGCCTCGACCTTCTCGATCACCGGCTCCAGGCGCTTGGCCTTCTCCGCGACGGCCTTGGCATCCCGCTCGATGAACTCGGGCAGGATCTCCTTGCCCATGATCTCGATGGACTCCATCGTGCCTTCGTGGCTACGCGGGTTGAGCAGCAGGATGATCTCGTCGACGCCACTGGCCTCGTATCCCCGCAGGAACTCCCGCACGGTTTCGGGCGAACCGATGGCGCCGCGGCCCGGGCCGTACGCCAGCGTCGGATCCTCCTTGACGGCCTCCTCGTAGCGCTCCCAGACCTTCGTCCGGCCAGGGGTGTGCATACCGGTCAGGTAGTAGTGCATGATGCCGAACGAGAAGAAGCCGCCACCGATCCCGATCCGCTTGAGCGCCTCCTCGTCGGAGCGGGCCACCATCATCGACAGGTCGCCGCCGATGGCCAGGATGTTGGGGTTGATCGCCGGGGTGATCGGCGCGCCCTGCTCCGCGAAGTCGCGGTAGTAGCCGTCGACCCGCTCCTTGAGCGCCTCCGGGCCGGTGTAGGCGAAGCTCAGTGCGCCGATGGCCTTCTGCGCGGCCATCTCGACCGACGACGGGCGCGTGCAGGCCACCCAGACCGGCGGGTGCGGCTTCTGCAGGGGCTTGGGAACCACGTTGCGGGCCGGCATCTCGACATGCTCGCCCTTGAACCCGCTGAACGGCTCTTCGGTCATGCACCGGATCGACACCTCGAGCGCCTCTTCCCACTGGGCGCGCTTGTCGGCGGGGTCGACGTCGAAGCCGCCGAGCTCGGCCACCGACGAACCCTCACCGGTGCCGAATTCGACCCGTCCGTTGGACAGGTGGTCGAGGGTGGCAACGCGTTCGGCGATGCGGGCCGGCGGGTTGATGTTCGGCAGTAGGTGCATCACGCCGAAGCCGAGCCGGATGTCTTTGGTGCGCTGGCTGGCCGCGGCCAGGAACATCTCGGGTGCGGTGGAGTGGCAGTACTCCTCCAGGAAGTGGTGCTCGGTGAGCCACACGGTGGAGAAGCCGGCCTTGTCTGCGAGCTCCACCTCGTCGAGGCCATGCTGGAACAGCTGGTGCTCGTCGTCCTCCGACCACGGCCGCGGTAGCGGAAACTCGTAGAACAGCGAGATCTTCATGCGGTTACCTCTCGATTGGAATTGTGGGAGATGTGTTCTGCTGCGACGTATCCGAACGTCATAGCGGGTCCGATGGTGGCCCCGGCGCCGGCGTAGCTGCGACCCATGACGGCGGCCGAGGCGTTGCCGGTGGCGTAGAGACCACCGATGACGGTGCCGTCCTCGCGCAGCACCCGGGCGTGCTCGTCGGTGAGCAATCCGCCGGAGGTGCCCAGGTCGCCGAGGATGATCTGGAACGCCAGATACGGTGCCTTGCCCAACGGAGCCAGGTTGGGGTTGGGCAGCGTCGGATCACCGTAGTAGTTGTCGTATGCGCTGTCGCCCCGGTTGAAATCATCGTCGTGGCCCTTGCGAGCGAGTTCGTTGAATCGGGCTGCGGTGCGCTGCAATTCGTCTGCAGGCACACCGATCTTGGTGGCCAACTCGCCGAAGGTGTCTGCGGTCTTGACGATTCCGGAGTCCAGCCAGGCCTGCGGGATCTTGCGACCGGTGGGTACCGGGGCGAACGGCACCTTCGGGATGGGCAGGTGCCCGCCGACCACGTAGCGGTGGAACGACGCGATGTCGGTGACCAGCCAGCACGGGATGTGCTCCACACCAGAGCGCTGGCCGTCGATCATCGCGTGCGCGAAATCCATATACGGTGCGGCCTCGTTGATGAACCGCTTGCCGGCGCCATTGACCACGAACTGCGCGGGCATCATCCGCTCGTTCAGCATGAACTGCAGGCGGCCGTCCGGCCAGCACATGGCCGGGAACCACCACGCCTCGTCGAGCAGGTCGGTTGCGGCGCCGACCTTCTCCCCCGCCCGGATACCGTCGCCGGTGGCCGCGGGATTGCCGAAGCTCCAGTCCTTTTCCAGCACCGGTAGATGCTCACGGCGCCAGGCCATATCGTGGTCGAATCCGCCGGAAGCCACCACCACGCCGCGCCGCGCGGAGATTCGCAGGGGCTTGCCGTTGCGTTCCACCACCGCGCCGACCACTCGCCCTTCTACGCCGTCGGCATCAACTATCAGCTCGGTCATCGGCGCCGACAGCCACAGGGGGATGTCCTTCTCTTTGAGCGCAAGGCGCATCCTCGCCATCAGGGATTGCCCGATGGCCGCCATCCGATCGCCGAACACCCGGGCCCGGAACATCCGCCAGATCAGCTTGAGCAGCACGGCCTTGCCGCGCCAGTTCTGCCGAACCTGATAGAACAGCCGAAGATCCTTGGGAGCGAACCAGATTCCCTTCGGCGCCAACGCCAGAGGCGCGAGAAGCTTCGATTCCTCGTCGCCGAGTTTGCGCAGGTCGATCTCGGGCACATTGATGGTGCTGCCCCGCTCGGAGCCGCCGGGCAGCTCGGGGTAGTAGTCGGCGTATCCCGGCTTCCAGACGAACTCGAACCAGCTGCTCGCGTTTTCGAGGAACTCCATCATCGCCGGGGCGTTCTCCACGTAGGCGCGCAGCCGTTCGTCGCTGACCAGACCGCCGGTGATGGTCTTGAGGTAGGTGAACACTCCGTCAGGATCCGGGGAATAGCCGGCTTTGCGCTGCGACGGCGCTCCGGGTACCCAGATGCCGCCACCGGACAGTGCCGAGGATCCGCCGAATCTGGGCGACTTCTCCACGATCAGGGTGTCGAGCCCCAACGCGTCGGCGCGCAGCGCCGCGGTCATCCCGCCGGCGCCGGAGCCGATGACGAGGACGTCGACGGAATGATCGAAGTGGTTGTCGCTCACCTGCTGTTGATTCGCTCCGCAAGCGTCGCTCATTCGGGTACCGCCGTCCGGATCGCGAATCCCGCGATCAACTCTGGAGCAGCGCGATAGTAGCGCTGCTGCGTCTGATAATCACCCTGGGATGCCAGCGCGGCGAATGCCGCCACCCAGGTTCGGATCTCGTGTGCGGAGTTGCCGGCTTCACGGGCGATCCAGTCGTTGGTCCAACCGTCGACCTCGGCCAGCCGGTTGGTGTCGATGAGATCGAGCAGGGCACGGTCCCAGTCCGGGTTCAACGGCTGCAACGTGCTGTCCCCGTGGGCGAATTCGTGTGCCGCCGCAATCACGGCCTCCTGCCGTGCAGCTCGCCCCTCCGGTGACATCGGCGCCCCACCGACGATGCGCTCCAGGGCGGCCGGTGGCGCGGTCGCCAGGGTGGGCACCGGCGGATCATGCGACAGCCCACCGGATCCGACGACCAGAACCCGCTTATCCAGGGAGCCCAGGTAGTCACCGATGGCGGCACCCAGCGCGCGGGCGCGCTTGAGCGGGCCCAACGGGGTGGCGACCGAGTTGATGAACACCGGAATCACCGGCCTCGTGGCGGCATCCCCGAACAGCACCTCGAGCGGCTGCACCGTCCCGTGATCGACGTCCATCGCCGACGACAGGGATACGTCGACGCCGGCGTCCCACGCCGCGGCCGCCATCTCATTGGCGAGCGCGGCCGGCACGTTCAGCGGTCCGGCGTATGTGCCGTAGTCGCCGACGCCGGCGGCCGCGGTGCCGATGCAGAACGGCGGCATCAGCCGGTAGAAGAAACCGTTGTAGTGGTCCGGCGAGAAGATCACCACGAGCTCGGGGTCGAATTCCGCGACGAATTGCCGGGTTTCGGCCAGCCGGGCGGTGATGTCGTCAAGCAGTTCCGCCGACGGGCCGGGAAGGTTCAGCAGCGGGCTGTGTGACATACAGCAGAGCGCCAGTGGCATCGGTGCCTCCTCCCGGGGTCAAGGTGAGTGTGTCGAGCAGGGCCGTGCTCAGTTCCGGTGTGCGTTGGGCGATGCAGGCGCCGGCGATGCAGCGGTCCGGCCGCAGGAACATCACCGACTCTTCGTGCGTGTCGAACCACGCCTTGAGCGCGCCGGTGCGGTCCCCGACAACGATGACGTCGGGGTCGTCGTGTCCGGTCCAGTGCAACTGGGTGATCGGGCGCAGCCCAACGAAGACCGCACCGAGCGATTTCCACGCGGCGAAGTCTTTCTCCCCCAACAGTTGTCGGGGATTGTTACTCCAGCACACGAACGCGAACCACGGGCCTATGACGTCGTCGAGCAGGACGTTCTGGTTGTCCCGGGTGTCCACCCGCGGCTGGATGAACAGGGTGCCCACCGCGGACGACGGAGACCGTGGCTCGCTGTGCACCACCGCACCGTGGTCGTAGCGCGGCATCGGCTTGAACCGCATCTCCAGCACATAGCGCTTCAACGTCGGGACCAGCGACGCGGCCCGAACGACCACATCCCGGGCGGCGGCGACACGCGAGTTGGTCGGTGAGATGACCTTTCCCACTGTGGTCGAAAGGTCGATCATCGCACGGGCGTGCTTGCGGCGCTCGACGTCGTAGCTGTCCAGCAGCGCATCGCGGGCCCGTCCCTTGACCACAGCCGCCAGCTTCCAGCCGAGGTTGGCGGCATCACGGATACCACTGTTGTAGCCCTGCCCCTGCCACACCGGCATGAGGTGGGCGGCATCCCCGGCGATCAGAATGCGGCCCTTGCGGAATGAGCTCGCGATCCGCGAATGGTGGGTGTACAGGCGGCGTCGGATGATGTCGCACCTGTCCGGGTAAGGCACCAGGCGGGACAGCATCTGCGCCACGAACGCGGGATCCTCGGCCTGCTCGTCGGTCTCGTGGCCGTGGATCAGGAACTCGAAGCGCCGGATGCCGTGGGCGATGGCGATCGAGACGTAGGGCCGAACCGGGTCGGCGCCGACCTCGCTGTTGGGATGTCCGAGTGGGTCGTTGGCGATGTCGACCACCAGCCAGCGGGTCGAGGACGTCGTGCCGTCGAAGGACACCCCCATCAGGCGACGGGTGGCGCTACGGCCGCCGTCGCAGCCGACGACGTAGCGGGCGCTGACCTTTCGGGGCTCGGAATCGGCCGGAGACAACTCGACGACGACCCCATCGGCGGTCTCGGTGATCGAGGTCATGGGATGACCCCACGCCACCTCCACATTGTCGAACCGGCTGAGCCCCTTGTACAACTCGGCGTCGACGAGGGGCTGCACGAAGCCGTTGCGCTTGGGCCAGCCGAACCGCGCGTCGGGCGGTGCCATCTCGGCGAGCAATCTGCGCTTGCCGTCGTAAAACCGCAAGATCTGGTTGGGCACGGTGTGCGGCAGGACGGCGTCCACCAGGCCGATCGCCTGAAAGGTGCGCAGGGCTTCATCGTCGAGGCCCACTCCGCGCGGATAGTCGATGAGCGCGTCCCGCTCGTCGACGACCAGTGTCCGGACCCCCTGCAGGCCAAGGATATTGGCCAGCGTCAGTCCAACTGGCCCGGCTCCCACCACGACGACGTCGAACTCCATACTCACCGGCCCATCAGGAAGTCGATGTGCAGGCGGTTGAACGTCTTGGGGTCCTCGTATTGCGGCCAGTGCCCGCAGCCTTGCATGACCTCGAAGCGCGCACCCGGGATCATCTCCGAGATCCGGCGGCCCTCGGTCGTGTCGGCGGTCGGGTCGTCACTGGTCCACAGCACCAGCGTCGGCGCGGTGATAGCGCCGTAGTCGCTGGGGCTCATCAGGTTTCGCTGCCGGATATCCGGATCCTGCAACGCCATGATGTCGCGCATCGCGTTGACAAACCCGGGCTGCCGGTACACCCGCTGGCGGCTGGCGACGATGTCGTCGTAGTCCTTGGACTTGTCCGCCATCAGCCACTTGATCCGGGCCTGCACGGTCTCCCAGCTCGGGTTCTCCGCGGCGGCCATCGACAGCGTGATGATCCGCTTCATCACCTCGGGGTCGGCCTGCGAACCGCCCGCGGTGTTGAGCACCAGCCGCTCGAGCCGGTCGGGATGGTCGACGGCGAAGCGCGACGCAACCCAGCCGCCCAGCGATTCACCGGAGATGTGCGCCCGCTGCGCGCCGATGGTGTCGAGGACGGCGGCAAGGTGATCGACGTAGTGCGGGATCTCCAACAGATGCCCGGGCTTGTCGGTGTAGCCGTGCCCCAGCATGTCGATCGACCAGGTCGAGAAGTGCTCGGCGTGCGCCTCGATGTTACGGACGTACGCCTCGGCGTGGCCGCCCGAGCCATGGAGCAACACCAGGGTCGGCTTACCCGGATCGCCGGCATGCAGATAGCGGGTGCGCACTCCGCCTGCATCCAGATAACCCTGCGAGAACGCAACGCCCTGCAGATCACTCCAGACGCTCTCGAACTCCGGCACCCAGCTGCCCCTATCCTCGGTGATAATGGGATTCTCGCTTTTTGTAAGCGGTATGTGTAATTATTGAACTACGGTGTGCGATAGTTTAAGAGCATCACTCTCGGAGTGCGGTCTGTCAAGGCACTTCGGGGTGACTCGAGCCCGCTTTCGCACCTCACGCACGGGGACGACATGACGCAGACACCCACCGAGAGCCCGATCAGCGCTGCGCCCGGGTCGCAAACCCTGGCCCGCGGACTGCACGCGTTGCAGCTGGTCGCGGCCGCCAAGGGCGGGCTGACCATTCAGCAGGTCGCCGACCACATCGGGGTGCACCGGACCATCGCCTACCGGCTGCTGAGCACGTTGGCGTCGTACCGGATGGTGGCCAAAGCCGAGGACGGGCGATTCCGCGCCGCGGCCGGGCTCGCCGCCCTGGGCGCGTCGTTCGACAACAACATTCGCGAGCTGTCGATGCCGACGCTGCGCGACCTCGCCGACGAGCTCGACACCACGGTGTCGTTACTGGTGGCCGAGGGTGATCAGCAGGTCGCGATCGCCGTGATCGTGCCGACCCGGGTGTCCTATCAGCTGTCCTTCCACGAGGGCAGCCGCTATCCCCTCGACCGCGGCGCGGCCGGTATCGCACTGCTGGCCAGCATGCCGGGGCGGCCCGGCGAACGCCCGCTGGTCACCCGCGCGCGCCAGCAGGGCTGGATCATCACCTACGGGGAGGTCGAGCCCAACACCTACGGTCTCGCGGTGCCGGTGCACCGGCCGGCCGGGTCGCCGCACACGTGCATCAACCTGATCTCACACCGCGAAGACGTGGTGCTGCGCGGGCGGGAGTCAGCGATCGCAGCGGCGCAGCGCCTTTCGGTGGTTCTGAGTTAAGCACCCCGCTGAACTGGGGTTTTGCCGGATGGAGCGCTTGACACTGTGCGATCGCCGTCATTAGCGTGACAACAACGAACACCCACGTTCGGTAGATGCACACGCCAATACCAGTGTGCGGCAAGAGGAGTGAAGCGATGGCGGACACCACCTGGGACTCCGGCCAGTCTGGCCCACCTACGTGGGACCGTGAAGTCGACGTCGTGGTGCTCGGTACCGGCGCGGCCGGCCTGACCGCCGCACTGGCCGCGGCGGCCAGTGGCGCATCGGTCGCGGTGTTCGAGAAGGCCCCCAGCGTCGGGGGCACGACCGCGGTGTCCGGCGGAATCGTCTGGATTCCCGCGCATGACCGGGCGGCCGGTGGTGAGCTGACCGTCGACGATGCACTGAAATACCTTGAGGCCCAATCACTGGGCGTCATGGATCGTGAACTGGTCGAAACCTTTGTGCGCACCGGCCCGGCGATGCTGGACTTTGTCGAAGGCAACAGCGCGCTGCAGTTCGAGGTCGCCGAAGGCTTCCCCGACTACAAGCCCGAACTGCCGGGTGGTCAGCCAGGTGGCGGACGGTCGTTGAACGCCAAGCCATTTGACCTTGCCGCCCTGGACGATTGGGCGTCGCGCATCACGTCGTTCCCCATCGACTTCAGCAACGTCGGCATCGACGCCGAGACCCGGGCACGCATCCACGCCGCCGTCGACGATATGGACGGCGACTACTGCGTCGCCGGTACCGCGTTGATCGCGGGCCTTCTCAAGGGCCTGCTGGATCTCGGCGTCACCCCGGTCACCGAGGCCCGCGCGCTCGAGCTGACCGGCTCAGCGTCGGCGATCACCGGAGTACGGATCGCCCTGGGTGATCGTGAGATTCGAGTCCGTGCCGACAAAGGGGTAATCCTCGGCACCGGTGGTTTCGAATGGGATCAGAGACTGGTCGAGGCCTATCTGCGGGGGCCGTTGCGCGGACCGGTGTCACCGCCGAACAACACCGGCGACGGATTGCGGATGGCCATGGCGCACGGCGCCGATCTGGCGAACATGGGCGAGGCCTGGTGGGTGCCGGTCATTCAGATCCCCGGCGACACGCTCGGCGGCAGGCCGCGCAGTCGCAGTGTGCGCCTGGAGCGCACCCGGCCGCGCAGCATCATCGTCAACCGGTTCGGGAAGCGTTTCCTCAACGAGGCCGGCGAATACAACTCGATGTCCGGACCGTTCCATCAGCTCGACCCGCGCCTGGGGTACGTCAACGATCCGGCGTGGATCGTCTTCGATGATCAGCACCTGAAGCGCTACGGCTTCCTGGGTGTCGAGCCCGGCGGTGAGGCGCCCGACTGGTTCAACAAGGCCGCGACGCTGGCCGAACTGGAGGAGAAGACCGGCATCGACGCCGACGGGCTGGGCGCCACCCTGGCCGCGTGGAACGCCGCCGTCGCTGACGAGGTGGACCCCGAATTCGGCCGTGGCGCAAGTGCATACGACGGGTACTGGGGTGACAACTCGGCGTCCACCCCGGCTCTGCAGACTCTCGGCCCGCTGGACACCCCGCCGTACTACGCCGTGCCGGTGGGCATCGGCGCCATGGGCACCAAGGGCGGCCCGCGCACCGACCGCGACGGCCGAGTGCTGCACGTCAACGGCATGCCGATCCCCGGGCTGTTCGCCGCGGGCAACGCGATGGCAGGAGTGACGGGCCGCGCCTACGGTGGGGCCGGCGGAACCCTGGGGCCGGCAATGGTGTTCGGCTACCGCGCGGGCCTGGCGGCAGCGGGCGCGCCTTCGCGTTGACAGCGCATCGAGGACGAAGATTTCGCGAAATCTTCGCTCTGAGTGCGCTCTCAACGCCCTGTGGATGGGTGAACACGTCCATGTGCGCTCTTTGACACCCTGCAACCCATGGCGCAGGTGTTCATCGGCAGCGAGGCATTGGCGGCGGGCAGGGTTACGAAGTACGACCTGCGGGCGCACTACCAACGCGTGCTGCCTGACGTCTACACCGCGAAGCGTGCGCCTTCGCTCCGCGACAGGACTATCGCCACGTGGTTGTGGTCCGGACGCCAAGGTGTCATCTCGGGTGCGGCCGCGTCAGCACTGCATGGCGCAAAGTGGGTGGACCACAACGCCGTCATCGAAATGAATTGGCCCGGTCGCAAGTCTCCGGCGGGCGTTCAGATCAGCCGAGACACGTTGTTCGACGCGGAAATCACGTCGCGGCACGGTGTGGCCGTCACCAGCATCGAGCGGACCGCGTTCGACCTCGCGCGACACGGGCCCACGGCCAAGGCTGTCCAGCGGCTCGACGCGCTGGCCGCGGCCACCGACTTCCGAGTCGGTGATGTGCTCGCGGTGGCCGAGAGTCATCCCCACGTCAAAGGTCTGCGTCGCGTGCCTGAGCTGCTGGACCTTGTCGACGCCGGCGCGCAGTCGCCGCGTGAAACCTGGCTGCGACTGCTGTTGATGGACGCGGGATTTCCACGCCCAAAGACTCAGATTCCAGTGCTGCGAGCCGACGGGTATTCGCACTACTTTCTCGACATGGGCTGGCCCGATGTCATGGTCGCGGTCGAATACGACGGCGAGCAACACCGCCTCGATCGCGAGATCTACGGCGGCGACGTGATCCGATCGGAGTACATCGCACAGGTCGGCTGGCGGCGCGTCAGAGTGCTGGCAGGTCACCGAAGGTACGACATCCTGCGACGAGTCCACGAGGCGTGGCGTTGAAAGCGCACTGAGAGCGAGCCTTCGGCGAAAAGTTCGCTCCCAGTGCGATGTCAACGCTTACTGGACTTCGGCAATCTGCTTGCGCACCAGATACTTCTGCACCTTGCCGCTGGCGGTGCGGGGGTAGTCGGCGACCTCGTGCAATTCCTCGGGCCACTTCTGTCGTGCGGCTCCGCAGCTCTCGAAGTGTGCGCGAATCTCCTGCATCGTCGGCATCTGGTGACCTTCCCTGACGCGCAGCACGGCGGCGGTGTGCTCACCGAGACGGGCATCCGGCGCGGAGACCACCACCGCCTCGGCGACGGCAGGCATACTCAGCAGCAGCTCCTCGACTTCGAGGGCGCTGATGTTCTCGCCACCGCGGATGATCACGTCGGCCTTGCGGTCGGTGATCGTCAGGTAGCCGTCCTCGTCGAGCACGCCGATGTCTCCGGTGTGGTACCAACCGTCAGCGTCAAAAGCCTTGGCGGTCAGCGTGTCATCGGTGTAGCCCAGGCACAGATCCGGCCCTCGGGAGAGAATCTCGCCCTCGTCGGTCAGACGAACCTCCACCCCGGGACGCGCGTCGCCATCGGTGAACAGCCGCTTGTCCTCCGGCGCGCTCGGCCGTGACCCGGTGATCGACGGATGCTCGGTGCTGCCGTACGAGCGGAAGACGTGCACACCCAGATCGGCGAGCCGACGGGTCACCGCGATCGGCACCGTCGAGCCGCCGAGGCCGACATGCTTGATCCGGCTCATGTGTGCGTCGGTGAACTCGGGGTGATCGAGCAGGCTGGTGACGAAGTACGGTGGGCCACCGCCGATCGACATACCTTCGGACTCCATCAGTTCCAGCACCCGGCCGGGATCCCAGACGTCGGTCAGGTCGATGGGCGCGCCTTCGAGCACGGGGATCAGGAAGGCCCCGACCATGCCGATGAAGTGACCGACGGGCGTGGCGGTGATCTGCCTGCCGCGGTCGGGCGCGTAGTTCTCCAGCAGCTGGCGGGTCTCGAACCCCAGCGTTTGATGGCTGTGGATCACGCCCTTCGGGTCGCGGGTGGTTCCGGAGGTGAATGCAATCAGCGCCGGGCCGGCCGGGTCGGTGTGCAGCTCGCCGTCCATCGGCTCGTCGGCCAGCAGGTCTTCGAAGTTGTCCCCCACCAGACCCACGATCGGGACCCCGGCACACAGGTCCGGCTGGTACGTCATGTGTCCGAAGTGCTCGGTGGTGATGAACACCTTGGGCCGTGCCGTTCCGATGATGTGGGTCAATTCCTTGCGACCGTAGAAGTGCACGATCGGCACGACGACAGCACCGAGGAACGAGCTCGCCCAATACGTCACCGCGGCCTCGACCCAGTTGGGCAGCTGGAACGCGATCACGTCGCCCGGGCCCACCCCGCGGGCCCGCAACCCCGCCGCCAGCCGGCGTGCCAGGACCTCCACGTCGTGGAAGGTCCCGCTGAACGGCCGCACCGCGGAGTGCACCCAGAACCCGGTGTCAGGGTTGGCCGCCAGCCCCCTGGCCAGCAGCTCACCGAGAGTATCCGGGGTCCACCAGCCCTCGTCGATGTAGCGTTTGCTCAGCTCAACCGGGATATTCCTCAACTACAGCACCTCCGCTTGGCGATGCTATTCTCCGTCACTGAGAATGCCAATACCGAAATTGGAGAACGTGAACATGGTCGATCTGGAGACGAGCGACGGCCTTGCGGTCCTCACCATCGACCGTCCGCATGCCCGTAACGCGATCGCCCTGTCGACCATGGGTGAACTCGAAGAGGCGCTCGACGCGGCGGCCGGGGCGCAGGCCTTGGTCATCCGCGGCGGCGGCGACCGGGCATTCGTGTCCGGCGGCGACCTCAAGGAACTGAGCGCGCTGCGCACCACCGAGGAGGCCGCCGCGATGGCTGCCCGCATGCGCGCGATCTGCGACCGCATCGCCGGTTTCCCCGCCCCCGTCATCGCCGCCCTCAACGGGCATGCCCTCGGCGGCGGGGCCGAAGTCGCCGTCGCCGCAGACATCCGGATCGCCGCGGACGACATCAAGATCGGCTTCAACCAGGTGACGTTGGCAATCATGCCGGCCTGGGGCGGCGCCGAACGGTTGGCGGCACTCGTCGGCAAAAGCAAAGCCCTGCTGCTCGCCGGCTCCGGCACGGTCCTCACCGCCGGCGAGGCCGAACGGTGGGGGCTGATCGATCGCGTCGTGGCGCGAGACTCGTTCGACGACGAATGGCGCACGCTGGCAACGTCGTTGGCAAACCGGCCGGCCGGCCGTATCAAGAAGGTGATCGGCGGCGTGACACCGGCCGAAGCCATCGACGCCTTCGCCGAACTGTGGGTGTCCGACGAGCACTGGGCCGCCGCCGACCGGGTGATGAACCGCGGGAAGTAGCGACGGCATCACAGCGGGAACCTGGCGCGCACCGCGGTGAATCGTTCCCACATCTGCGCGGTGCGCTCGGATGCGGTGATGCGATTGGTATCCGGAGGTAGCGCGTCGTCCAGTTCGGCACGAGCGACCAGGTGGGTGGACAGGACGGCGGGCTCTCCCCCGAGCATGTGACGGTAGGTGAGGTTGCCCCGCTCGAAGCCCTGGGTGTCGACCCAGTTGTGCACGCCCGGATCGTCGTGGGCGAGGACGAGGCGGACCTTGCCGTCACCGTCCACCGACGCCCGGCTCGGGGTGTAGCTGACCGGACGGTACAGAAAGTCCATGCTGGTGAAGAACGCGCCCATATTGGTGATCATCCAGAGTCCCTCGTGCGCGTCGAACTCGACGATCAGTGCGTCCTCAGGGCTCAACTCCCAGAACATGTTCGTCGCTACGCGGCCCCGCTTGGTATCGGCCTCGGTGGCTTCAACAACCGGAAACCGATTCGGGTGCTCGCTGTCGACACCACCGTAGGTGTACGGGAATTCCGGCCAGCTGGTCATCAGGCCGGTGACGAAGTCACCCGCCCATCCCATCGCTTCGACCATGGCGCCCGCCGTCGGCACCGGCTTGGGTGCGGCCATGTCGATGCGCTCGATGCGCAGTTGCCCGGGCCGCTCATCCCATCCGTCGAAGCCCTGGCGAATGAACAACTTTCGCGATGCGGAAGTGGTCGGCAGCCAGTTCGGGCCACGCTCGGGCCCACCGACGTACAGCTCGAAAGTACCGTCGGGTTCGACATGCAGTTGGTGGCCTAAGAGATTCGCTTCCGGCACATCACCGAACGGCTCGTGCAGGACGTGTGGGCCGACCGGCCGCGCACCCTGTACGGTGACGTTGAAAAATTTCGCGGAACCTCGTGTCCCGGCGAGCCGATAAACCGATTCCCCGTCAATCCAGGCCTGCTGATAGGTGAAATCCGCACTATCGCCGCCGAGTTTGCGCGTCGGACTGCAGAAGGCGTGGATGCTCGGGTACCGCGGATCCCGGGTTTCCAGCGCAAGGTCGAAGGCCTGCCCCAGGTTCTGGGTGAGGAAGCGGAACGCATCGGCCCGCTGAATCCCTGAGGTGGCGTTGAAGTCTTTGAACGACTGTCGGCCTGCGGCCTTCAATCGGTCGCAGAACTCGCTCCACGCATCATCCAGCGCCTCGTCCTCCGGGCCGTCGCCAAACGCCACCGGACTCCCCTCTCCTCAGTCGCCGAGCCTGTGGAACATCCGGCGGACCACATCGCACGCCCGCCGGGCGGCCGCCAGTCTGCCCTCCGCGTCGATCCGCGGGCCCAGCAGTTCCAAGTCGAACCCGAACGAGTAACCGCCGGCCAATGCCTGCGCAACAACGGTTTCAATCGGGATCACACCGTCCCCGGGCACCGCACGGGCAGGAAGCCCACGGTCGCCGAGCACGTAGTCGCTCAGCTGGATCAGCCGCGTCCGCGGAAGCGCTGCGCGCAGCAGGCCCGCGAGGTCTGCCTCGGCCCAGCAGTGGAACAGGTCGATGCAGATGTCGAGACCGGCCAACTCCGCGAGCGTGATGCAGTCGCGAAGGCTGTGCGCCATGTGGATGTCGGCGTACAGGGCCGAAGCATTTTCGATGGCGAGGCTGATGCCGGCCTGCTCGGCCTCGCGCGCGCACGGCTCGATCGCCGAACTGAAAGCGTCGGCGGCCTGCTCCCAGCCGAGCGCGCCGCGACCACCGGTGAGCAGGTAGATGCAGCGGGCATCCACGGACGCGGCAACCTCTATCAGCTGCGACAGTGCGCCGCGGGCGGCGTCGACCGATCTCGCATCGGCAGGCACTAAGCCGGCACCGAAGACGTGACAGACGGCCTGCACCAGATAGTCACCTGATGCGACAATCCGCCGGAATTCAGGATCGACCAACTCTGTGTCGATCACACTGAGGCACCGCACCCCGAGCTCGGCCCAATTGCACTGCAGTTCAGCCGGACTCGATCCGAGGAAGGTGACGTCGTGAACGGACAGCTGTTCGCACATGACCGGTCAGTCCCGCTTCTCGATGGCAACGTTGAACCGTTGCCGAAACGGTGCGAACTCGGCGTGCAGATCGTCGAGGTCCTCGCCGATGTCGGTCAGCAGCGAGGTGGAGTAGCGGAACTTGCCGTATCGGTCGCCGCGATTCTGGGCCAGGTAGGTACACATAGCAACCTCGGCCTCACCGGTGAGATCCCGTCCGCAGAAGGCGTAATAGTTCCGTGCGGTCGCGACGGGATCCGCGATGAAATCGAGGTATGGAACGTGCATGATCCGCGGGTCGTCCACCAGCGGGGCGCTCATCGTGTTGGCGACGCTGTCCCGGGTCAGTTCAAGGTGCATTTTTGCGGCCGCCTGCAGGTCGACGGGCCCGACGATGCCCTCGAGAATGTCGGCCATCATCATGGTGCGCGATGCGGCGACCTGAACCGGATCGCGGTGTAGCCAGAGCAAATTCGCGTCAGGATAGGTGTCGAAGAGTGCTTCAAGACGGAACCCGTGGAATCCCTTCAACACCCAGTACTTGCGTGGCCGGTGGTACTGGCACTGTTGCAGCATCGCCTTGTGCAGCCGGTACTGCGCGGCTGGATCGGTCGGCAGCCCGCCGACCAGCGTCTGCATCGGCACTCGCCACCACGCGGTCGGGGTCATCACCCGGAAATCGAACGCCCAAGTGCGTTCGTCTTCCGGGAGACCGTCACCGAGCATGTCGTTGTACGGATGGCTGTGCAGCCATTTGGGCATCTTGGTGTTGATCTCCCGCCAGTCGGCGTCTGCTGTGGCCCGGCGCGGGTCATCGACGCCGGTGAGACCTGGCGGCGGCGATGGATACATCACCTCCCAGAAGCGCAGCGCGCGGCCGTGCGGATCGACCGACATCAGCGCGTGCATCAGTGTGGTACCCGAGCGCGGTTCCCCCGTGACGAACATCGGCCGGTCGATCATCTCCTCGCCGATCGGAAACCGGCTCCGGTCGGCGATCAGTTCCAGTCGCGACGTCAGCAGCCAGTGGCAGACGCGCTCCGCTTCGGCAATTCCCTTGGCCCCCATGCCGATATCGTTGAGGTGGTCGACAGCCAGGGTGAACCGCTCCGGTAGGCTCGGGTCACCGAAGTCAACGCAACCCGTCTCGGATCGGGCTCGCGCGAGTAGGGCTTCGGCATTCAGTCGGACACTCATGACCGGACCCCGCATAACGTCAACAGCTCATCCTCGGTTCGGCGCACATTGGCTGCCGACACGGCGCTGAATTCCAGACCGGCCATCGCGCTGTAATCCAAGATCTTCGGAACCCTCAAGCCTGCATCCACATACGATTTGATGGTCCGCGCGACGTGCTTGGGTGTGCCGTGCGGTACGACCGCGAGGATCGCCTCGGGCTCGACCTTCGCCAGGAACTCGACCAGACGTTCCCGGGTGAGCGTCGCGGGGGTGATGTCGTGGAATCCGCCCCAGTTCTCCCCCATCGGATGGTCGAATCCGAAGCGCCGCAACACCGGCGCCGATACCTGTAGCAGAAAGCTCGCCACCAACGGCGCGCGGACGATGCGCTCGAGAGCGGCGTCGTCGTCAGCGATCAGGCAGACCTGCACGAAGCACGGGGTGATCGCCAGTGGATCACGTCCGGCCCGTTCGGCCGACTGGCGCACCGTGGCGAGCATGTCCGCGTAATGCTCGGGTGTCCAGGCGCCGGCCGGCCACCAGCCGTCCGCGTAGCGCCCGACGATCTCGAGCATGCGCGGGCCGCTGGCACCGATCCAGATCGGCGGGAACCGCCCCTCGTAGGGTTCGGCGTCCAGGCGGGCGTGTTCGAGCCGGTAGAACCGACCCTCGAAATCGACCGGACCCGGGCTATCCCACAGCAGCCGAATCACTTCCAGCGCTTCCTCGAATCGGCTGACCGGCTTCGCGAAATCAAAACCGTACGGAACGATGTTCTCCGCCTCACCGCTGCCGAGACCCAGAATGAACCGCCCGCCGGACAGGTGGTCGACGGTCAGAGCGCTTTGGGCGAGCGAGGCGGGATGGCGGCGCACCGTGTCGACCACACTGGTGGCCAGCGGGACGGTGGTGGTGAGCACGGCGGCGGCCGCGGCGACCGCGATGCCGTCGAGGTGGCGGTGGGGTGACGGTGACACGGTGGCCAGGTCGGTGAATTCCGGTGTCCACAGCGAATCCGGCCAGAAGCTCACCATGTGGTCGGGCAGCCAGACCGAGTGGTACCGACCGTCGTCGAGGTCGTCGAGACCCGACAAGTCCAGGGGAAGAGTCGTGCGCAAGAACGCGGCGGGCTTGACGTCCATCAGGCGAACGGCTCCTCGCCCTCCAACTTGGTGCGGTGCAGCAACCGGCCCGACTGCGGGTCGTACGGTGTTGCCCGGTGCATGGTGCCGGTGTTGTCCCAGATGACGAGATCACCGACCGACCATCGGTGACGGTAGATGAATTCGGGCCGTGTGGTCCATTCACGCAGTCGGACAAGCAGTTCCACGCTCTTGCGAAAATCCATGTGAACCACATGGCGAGCCGTGCAACCCAGCACCAGCGACTTGCGCCCAGAGCGGTGAGTCCACACCAGTGGCAGCTCGCGATCCCCGATAGCCATCATCGTCCGCAGAGTCTTGAAGCTGGGTTCGGGGTCGTAGTAGAACAGCGTGTTCCACGCCGAGTGCATCACCCGCAGCGATTCGAGCGCATCCTTGTCAGGATCGTCCAGCGCGTCGTAGGCCGCGTAGGTATTGGCGAACTCGGTATCACCGGAACCGTCCGGGCACAACCTTGCTGGACAGCAACGAGGCGCGGATCGGCACCTCGTTCATGGTCCCGTCGATGTGCCAGTAGAGCGAGCCCTTCAGATAGTCGGCCAGCTCGTTGATGCTGGTGTCCAGCGTGACGGAGTAGACCTGTTCACCCGTGCGCTCGGGTGCGAATGTCCCCAGCGTCTGCGTGAACTCGATCTGCTCGGAGTCACTGAATCCGATTCCCGGGAACACCAGCACACCACGGCGTTCGAGGAGGTCGCGAATGGTGTCGGCATGCACGCCGTTGAGCAACTCCGCCTTGGGCGCCCGGATTTCGGACGCGATGGCCGGTGCGATATCGACGACCGACAATGCCATGGACGAAACTATACACAGGCGTACAGTTACCGGGATAGAACTCCGCGTAAGAACAAATCGACCGCGTGCAGCAGACGTCGGCGTTCTTCCCTACGGCTGCGGTAAAGGCCGAAATCTGCCAGTCGGGCGGGCAGGACCTCGACCATTGCCAGGAAGTGCTCGGCGGCGAGTTCGATGTCATCGACGTCGATGGCACCGGCCGCTACGTGTTGCCGCAGCAGATCCATCACCTGCTGCTGGCGACGTGCCCAGCCCAGAGAGTCGGCACTGAGCGCGAATTCGGGAAAACGATGCGCTTCAGTTCGCGCGATTCGATGCAGCTGCACGATGTCCGGATCAAGTGCATGACGCAGCGCGCCCTGGCCGATGGCGATCAAGGCGGCGCGCAAATCCTTCTTGTCGACGGTGTCGTCCGCGTCGACCGGCACGGCACGGCTGAACGCCCACGGGATGACATCGAGGAACACGGCACGCTTGTCGGGGTAGCGGGCATACAGCGTGGGCTTGGCGATTCCGGCGGCGTCGGCGATCGCCACCATCGTGGTCGCGTCGTAGCCGTTCTCCAGGAAGGTGCGCACCGCGGCTTCCCTGAGCCGCTGGTGAAGGGCGGCGGCCTCCACCTGTGTCGGCCGACCGCCCCGCCGCTGCGCCGGCGATGCCTTTGCCATTCGCGAGAGTTTACGTCGCGGTCTATCACATCGGCGGCGACCGTCTGAGTCTGTCTCCCGCGCAGCGCCAGTTCGCTAACCTATGCCGGTGACCGACGAGGCAGCGGACATCGAAGCGATCAAACAGCTGAAAGCCCGGTACTGCCGTCTACTCGACACCAAAGACTGGGCGGGCTGGCGGGAGGTCTTCGCCGACGACTTCGTCAGCGACACCACCGCGTCCGGCGGAGTGCTCATCACCGGCGCCGACAACATGGTCGCGTTCATCAAGAAGACTCTCGGCAAGCCCTCCCAACCCACGGTGCACCAGGTGCACGCCCCCGAGATCGCGCTGACCTCGCCGACGACCGCGTCAGGTATCTGGGCGCTGAATGATGTTGTGCGCCTGGCCCCCGGGGTCAACCTCGCGGGATACGGCCACTATCACGAGACCTACGAGAAGGCCGACGGGCAGTGGCGGATCAAGACGTCGACGCTGACCAGGCTGCGCGAGGACGTGTTCAATCCCCTGTTCTCTGTCCGGATTTCGCCACGCTTACGGGACTTCGCGGCGCGGCTGGCACGAAAGCGAGGCATGGTCTGATGTCGCAGCGCACAGTTCTGGTCACCGGAGCGTTCGGTCAAGTCGGCTGGCGCACGGCAGAAATCCTGTTACACCGGGGGTACACCGTCGTCGCCACGGATCTGCCGACCGAGACGTCCCGGACCGTCGCTGCCCGACTGGCCGCCGCGGCACACCCCGGAACCTTCCTGCCGGTGTACGCCGACCTGACCGACGCCGACGCGGTGAAGGGAATGCTCACCGAGCATTCTCCGAGCGCTATCGTGCATCTGGCCGCGATGCTTTCGCCTGCGTCGTACCGCAATCCGAAGCTGGCCCGCCGGGTCAATGTCGGCGGTACCACCAATCTGGTCAACGGCGCAGCCGCGCTGTCTGCGCCGCCGACGATGGTGTACGCGTCGAGTGCGTCGGTGTACGGATCCCGCAATCCCTACCGCTACCCCGAATTGATCACTCCGCAGACACCGGTGAATCCGATCGACCAGTATGGCGAGGACAAGGTGCTGGCCGAGAAGGTGATCACCGACAGCGGCTTGCCGTACGCGATGTTGCGCCTGGCCGGTGTCATCTCCCCCGATGCCGCAGGCTCGATGAACAGCGACTACCTGGTTCTGATGCGGGCCACTCCCGGCGACAACCGGTTGCACACCGTCGACGCCCGCGATGTCGCGTTGGCCTTCGCCAACGGAGTGGACCGCGCCAAGGCCATCGCAGGCAAGGTGCTGTTGATCGGCGGCGACGACACCCACCTGCACACCCACCGCGACGTCGAAGACGACATGATGTCCGCGATGGGGCTGGGCCGACTGGGGACCGGTGCCAGTCTTCCCGGCGACCCCGACGACGACCGGGGCTGGAGCTTCACCGGGTGGTATGACACAACGGAATCCCAAGCGCTGCTGGACTTTCAAGAGCACCCCTGGTCCGAGACCGTGGCCTGGGTATCCGGTTCGCAAAGCGGCGCACTGAAAACCGTTCTCGCACTGGCCGGACCGGTCATCAGGCCGGCGTTGCGGCTGGTGCTGGCCGCGCAACGCCGCCAAGAAGGCCGCGGCAAGTACGCCGACCCGTGGAACTTCATCGCCGGGAAGTACGGGCCCGAAATCCTGGCCGGTGCCGGCAACTAGGCATCTCAGTTCGAGAAGGCCTGGCAACACAAATATCCGAGAACCGGTTCTCGGATGGTCGCGAGAGGAGCCGACGTGTCAGGACGGTGCGCGGGCAAGGTGGCACTGGTGACCGGCAGCAGCCGGGGCCTCGGCAAGGCAATTGCCCAGCGACTGGCCGCGGAGGGCGCCACCGTGGTGCTGACCGCCCGCACCGCAGAACCCGATCCGAAATACGACGGCTGACTGGTGCAGACCCAGCAAGAGATCGCCGACGCCGGCGGCACCGCGGTCACCATCGCTGCGGACCTGTCCGACTCCGCGGACCGCGAGCGGTTGTTCGCCGAGGCCGTGGCTCAGGTCGGCGCCCCCGACATCGTCGTCAACAATGCCGCGGTGACCTTCCTGCGCCCACTGGACGGCTTCCCCGCGCGGCGGGTCCGGTTGATGCTGGAGATGCACGTCGTTGCACCGCTGCACCTGACCCAGCTCGCCATCCCTGCCATGCGGGAGCGCGGCCGCGGATGGGTGCTCAACCTCACCTCGGTCGGCGGCGATCTGCCCCCGGGACCGCCGTTCTCCGAGTTCGACCGCACCGCCGGGTTCGGGATCTACGGCACGGCCAAGGCCGCGATGAACCGGATGACGAAAAGCCTTGCCGCCGAACTGTACGACGACGGTATTGCGGTGAACGCCGCCGCGCCGACCAACCCTGTCGCCACCCCGGGTGCCGGCACTCTGGACCTGGCCAAGACCGATACCGAGGACATCGAGCTGATCACCCGGACCGCGTTGGAGTTGTGTACCTGCGACTCGTCGACCGTGACAGGGCGCATCGTGCAGACCCAGACATTTCTTCGCGAGATCGGCGCACTGAACTGACAACCGATCTCCTCGACGAGCTGCAGACCCGTCTTGCCCCCCGGGGGATTTCCGGGCTGCGACCGTTGGCCGGTGGGGCGTCGAGCCTGACCTTCGCCGGTGACCTCGCCGATCGTCGCGTCGTGGTGAAGGTTGCCCCGCCCGGTCATGCGCCCATCGCGCACCGCGATGTCCTCCGCCAGGCCAGGATCATCCGAATCCTGGAGGGCACCCAGGTTCCGGTACCGGAGATCCTGTTCGACGACGCGGGCGAACCCCCCGAGGTCCCACCGCTGTTTGTGATGTCGTTCGCCCCCGGAACGTCGGTGGAGCCGCTGTTCGACACCGACGACGCGGGTCCCGAGCCCGCTGTCGCCGCGCGGTTCCGTCACGCCGCACGGACACTGGGTGCGCTGCACGAGTTGATCCCTGCCGAGCTCGGCCTCGCCGCGGAGCCCGTGGTCGCGCCCGTGGCGGAAGTCGACAAGTGGTGTCGCACATTGGAAACGGTGGATCCGGCGCTCGCGCCCGGTTGGCAACAGGTTGCGTCCGCGCTACGGGTTGCCGCCCCGCCCCCGGTCGCGCCTGCGATCGTGCACGGCGACTTCCGGTTGGGCAACCTGCTGGCCGGCGAGCAGGGCATCACCGCTGTGATCGACTGGGAGATCTGGTCAGTCGGCGATCCGCGTGTCGACGTGGGCTGGTTTTTGATCAACTCCGACCCGGACACCTATCGGCGAGCCACGCCCCATCGCGGGACGACCCCGCCGGTGCGGGAACTGGTCGCCGAGTACGAGGATGCGCTGGGGCGCGACGCGCCTCGGCTGGCGTGGTTCCAGGCGCTCGCCTGTTTCAAATCGACGGCGACCTGGTCGCTGATCGTCAAACACAACCGACGCCGACCTTCACCCGACCCTGAACTGGAGGCGATGGCCGCCAGCCTGCCCGGGCTGCTCGCCCGAGCCTCGGCTCATCTCGGCCAGGACATTCCAATCATGTAGCGATGCAGTTCTTTCCACAGTTCCGCGTTCGTCCACAGATCGATTTTGGCGCCGGTTTTTGTCGTTGGTTGGGCATACAATTCGAACATGCTTTCGATCGAGGTGGGTGAGGCGCTCGACGCGATCGATGCGGCGTTGTC
>NZ_PDHO01000141.1 GCF_002887815.1 Mycobacterium sp. ENV421
CAATGCCGTTAACTTTGGCGTCACCGCAGGTCAGTGCATTCTGTGGTGAAACATGTTGTGGTGGAATGCATTCAGGGAGTGCGGAGTGGTCGATTTGAGTCAAGGTGATGTGGTGGGCAGTCCATTTCTGGACGCTCAGATTGGCTGCTATATATCTTGTGCTGCAACGGTTTCCACGTATCCTTACTACCTGTGTCCGACAAGAATCCGGGTGGTGAACACGGTCGTGGGGACCGGTTGACCGACCGGGTTGGCCTCGGGGTGCTGACCAGGCTGGTGCACCGTGATCTGGTCGACGACGTCCTCGCCGAAACCGGTCGCACCGAGCGCCGGCGGCGTCTGCTGCCGGCCCGGGTGGTCGTGTATTTCGTGTTGGCGATGACCCTGTTTTTCGACGATGCCTATGAAGAGGTGATGCGCAAACTCGTCGACGGTCTGCGGTTTCTGCGATCCTGGGACGAAGACTGGCAGGTACCGACATCATCGGCGCTGTGTCAGGCCCGCGCCCGCCTCGGCGCCGAGCCGCTGGCCGAACTCTATGCGCGCGTGGCCCGGCCACTGGCCGGTGCAGGCACCAGTGGGGCGTGGCTGGCCGGCCTGCGGGTGATGGCCATCGACGGTGTGCAACTCGACATCCCTGACACCGCCGATAACGAAGACGAGTTCGGCCGCGGAGTGAGTCTGGGACTGGATGCCCCCTACCCGAAGGTGAAGGTCCTCG
>NZ_PDHO01000142.1 GCF_002887815.1 Mycobacterium sp. ENV421
TCGGAGAAGGTGGATCCGGTCAAGCTGAACTTGACGCTCAGCGCGGCCGCCGAGGCGCTCAACGGCCTGGGCACCAAGTTCGGCCAGTCGATCGTCAACGGCAACGCGGTGCTCGACGACGTCAACCCGCAGATGCCGCAGATCCGCAGCAACATCCGGCAGCTGTCGAACCTGGCCGACGTCTACATCAAGGCCAGCCCGCAGTTCTGGGACTCCCTCGACCACGCGGTCACCACCGCCCGCACACTGAACGCCCAGCAGAAGGACCTCGACGCCGCGCTGTTGGCGTCCACCGGATTCGGCAACACCGGCGCCGACATCTTCGAACGCGGCGGCCCGTACTTCGTGCGCGGCCAGGCCGACCTGATCCCGACCGCCCAGCTGCTCGACACCTACAGCCCCGAAATCCTGTGCACCGTCCGCAACTACGCGACGTCCAACGCCAAGGACAGCGCGGGCGGCAACGGCTACTCCATCGACTTCCACATCGGCCTGACCGGCGCACCGAATCCGTACGTATATCCCGACAACCTGCCGCGGGTGAACGCCAAGGGCGGTCCCGGCGGCGGGCCCGGCTGTTGGCAGCCCATCACCCACGACTTCTGGCCGGCACCGTTCCTGGTCGCCGACTACGGCGCCTCGCTCGCGCCGTACAACCACTTCGAGCTCGGCCAGCCCATCCTCACCGAGTACGTGTGGGG
>NZ_PDHO01000143.1 GCF_002887815.1 Mycobacterium sp. ENV421
GATGGCACCTGGGATCTGGTGTTGGCGCGGTTGCTGGCGGCCGCAGATGAAGCCGGGGTCATCGACTGGGCCGTGTCGGTCGATTCCACGATCGCCCGTGCTCATCAACACGCCACGAACGTCACCCGTGGCACAGGGGGCTGGGTCGAATTACACGAATCTGGCGAGCGAGCCGCCTGACCACGGCATTGGCCGCTCCCGCGGCGGGTTGACCAGCAAGATCCATCACCTCGTCGATGGCTGCGGGCGACCACTGGTGGTGCTGGTGGGCGCTGGCCAAGCCAACGACGGGCCGGTGCTGGAGCATTTGCTCGCACATTTGAAAGTTGATCGGGCCGGGCCGGGCCGGGCGCGTACCCGTCCTGACCGCCTCCGTGGCGACAAGGCCTATTCCAGTCGAGCTACTCGGCGACGGTTGCGTCGACGAGGGATCGTCGCGGTCATCCCTGAACCATCCGACCAGATCGCCCACCGCAAACGCCGAGGCACCCAGGGTGGACGGCCACCGGCCTTCGATGCCGAAGATTACAAGGGCCGCAACGTCGTTGAACGCAACTTCAACACCGTCAAACAATGGCGCGGCCTGGCCACCCGCTACGACAAACTCGCCATCGTCTACCGCGGCGCAGCAGTCCTACGTGCCATCACCGTCTGGCTGCCACATTTATCGGACACGCCCTA
>NZ_PDHO01000144.1 GCF_002887815.1 Mycobacterium sp. ENV421
CTGGCCTGCGTGGGCGTTCTGAGTAGACCCCGACCCACTCCCCGCCCTGGTTGGCGCCGGCTCGCGGCGACGGCTCTGTCGTCGAGGGCGACAAATGTGCAGTGTGGTCCCGCGGCGGGGCGCACACCGTTTCCGAGCAAATTACTGGCGGAGTACACGTATTCCCAACGTGCACTATTCCTCGCCCGTTGGCGCCGTTGACTGACCTCAGATTCACCGAGGAAGCCGACGCCCCCTCTTGGCCGAGCTTTACCCGCGGGGTGAGCTCGACGAGTTCACCAGCCAAACACTGCGTTAGGCCGAGGCGACCTGTCCTGGTGCACATCGAACCGACACCCATAGCTTATCTGTACGTCGGCAGGGGGTGTATCGCACTGTTGTGTCCCACGATCCGAGTTTCGGTTCTGGCTATCGTCAGGAAACAGGATTATCTGTAGTGGTGTAGCCAACGGGTGGTTGTGAGCTATCCATGAACTCGGCGGGGCCGTTGTCACGGACAGCCGTCGCGCCATTTCAGTATGGATTCCACATCAGGATCCGCGGAGCGCTAGGAAAGCGACGAATTCACTCCACACGGCTGCATATGCGAGGAGATAATTGACGCGACCGCGGACGATGGGGGGACGTCATGGCCTTGGGAATTCCATCGGT
>NZ_PDHO01000019.1 GCF_002887815.1 Mycobacterium sp. ENV421
CCGATGTCCTGAGACACGCCATTCCTATGTCCTGGAACCACACACTGCCGGGGGCACTTTCTGCCGCTAGGCGATCGACTGGCTGGCGTCGCCGCCGACGTCCGGTCGACGCCGGTCGATCGGGTCGGTGTCCTGGTGCCGGCAGCCGTTGCCGCCGGCGCGCTTGGCTCGGTACATCGCCCAGTCGGCGTTGCCGACCAGCCGGTCGATGAGCACCTTGTGGTCACCGTAGGTGTCGGACAACCGGACCGCGGTGGTCCCGACGCTGGCGGTGACACCGGCCGGCGACTCCGCGATCGCGGTGCAGATCCGTTGCGCCAACTCATTGCAGTCCGCGCTGGGCAACGCGGTCGCGACCACGAACTCCTCGCCTCCGCTGCGGGCGACCACCGCCTCGGCGCCGGCAGCATCCTCGATGGCACGGGCGACATGCACCAGCGCCTCGTCGCCTGCGGCGTGGCCGTAGCGGTCGTTGACCGACTTGAACTTGTCCAGATCGATCAGGGCCACCGCCAGGTGAGCGTCGGCATGACGTCCCGACTCGATCAGCCCGAACGTCTGAGTGTGGAAAAGTCGCCGATTGAGTAAGCCGGTCAGCGGATCACGTTCGGCGCGAAGAAGATCGACGCCGAGCGCATTCACCAGGATCTGGATGGCCAGCGGCAGCGCGATATTGACCTGGATGATCAGCCACCAGTCCACGCCGGCGATGATCAGCTGCCCGTTGGCGGCCATGCGCACCGCACCCCAGGTGGCGACGGTGGCCGCGACCGAGAAGTTGTACAGCACCAGGAGGGTGGTGTGGAAAAACGCGATGTAGGCGCCGATCGTCGCGAACGAAATGCAGCCGACCAGGGCGTGCAGTGGACTCGGATTGGCCACGCAGGCCAACGCCATCGACGCGTTGGTGATCAACACGAACACCACCGACTCACGCCGGGTCGGCCACTTGGCCGTGAAGAGGACAGCCCCGACCACCCCGCCGGCAATGGCCAGCCACGTCATCGCTCTGGGAACGGTTCCGACCGGACCGTCCGGCGAATGCAGCATGCCCACCAGACACGCGACCATCGATACCGCAAGGAATGCCATCAGCGCGCGCGCCGGACCGCGCATGCCACGGTCAGCGAGGTAGCCGCTCAACCATTCGTAATGGGTGGATTGCTGCCACCAACGCCTGAGCGCATCCCTCACCATTGAGCGACCCCCACGAGCACCAAGAACTTCGGACCAACGATACCGCCGGTTCGGGGACGCTCGTGCCGACTACGTGCCCCTGGTCGCGATTACCCGATTCGCGATGTCGACCAACCTGGTGTTGGAGGTCTGCGACAGCTCGCGCAGCATCTCGAACGCGCGCATGGCGTCGACGTTGAACCGTTCCATGATCACGCCCTTGGCCTGCCCGATGACATCGCGGGTGGTCAGCGCGGACTCGAGTTGCTCTCCGTGCTTGCTGGCCAGGACTGCCGACGCGGCGTGAGCGGCCAGCACCGACCCGATCGCCTCGGACTGCCCGTCGAAGGCGTGCGGCTGCATGCCGAACAGATTCAGTGCGCCCGCGGTGGTTTTTCCGGTGTACAGCTTGAACGACAAGCCGCTGCGCACCCCGAGTTCGGTGACCGCGGAGCTGTACTTCGGCCAGCGCCGCTCGGTGGTGAAGTCGTCGGTGCGCACGATCAGCTCGTCGACGGCGGCCTGGATGCACGGTCCTTCCCCGCAGGCCTCCTGCAGTGCGTCGAGTTGGTAGATCAATTCCGACGTCCCGAACAGGGACTCGAACTTGCCGCCCTTGCCGATCAGCAGCACGCCACAGGTGTCGGTCCCGGGAATCATCTCCGTCGCCGCGGCGGTCACCCCTGCCAGCACCTCGTCGACATTGCGGGGCGGCGCGGTCGCTCGGGCCAACTCCGCCATCCGCAGCGCAAGATCGTGGTTGGGCACAGACATGAGGCAAGTCTTACTCACGATTGCCGGATTGACGAACGCGCCTGGCAAATCGAGACGTTTGCGGATTCTCAACGAGGGCATGCTGCGCAGCAAGCGGACGCGGTGGTCGACACCCACGTCCGCGAGGTCCTGTCGGTTCAGACCGCGAGCCGACGGGGCCGCCCCTAGTTATCGCGTGCTCTGCGCAATCCGGCCCGGCACTCTCTTAGCTGTAGTAATTTCGGCGCTGTGGCGAGCAATGTCTGGATTCTTGGCGGCTATCAGAGCGACTTCGCCCGCAACCTCACGCGGGAGAGTCGCGATTTCGCCGATCTCACCACCGAGGTCGTCGACCTGACTCTGTCCGCGGCGATGATCGACGCCGCGGACATCGACGTCGTGCACGTCGCCAATGCGTTCGGCGAGATGTTCGCCCGCCAGGGTCACCTCGGCGCGATGCCCGCCACCGTCCACGACGGACTGTGGGACACCCCCGCGACCCGGCACGAGGCGGCGTGCGCCTCCGGTAGCGTCGCCGCGCTGGCGGCGATGGCCGATCTGCGGGCCGGCAACTACCGCACCGCACTGGTGGTCGGCGTTGAGCTCGAGAAGACGGTGCCCGGCGACGTCGCGGCCGCCCACCTCGGCGCCGCCGCATGGACCGGCCATGAGGCCGGGGACGCCACGTACGTGTGGCCGTCGATGTTCTCCCGCGTCGCCGACGAATACGACCGTCGCTTCGGCCTCGACGACGCCCACTTGCACGCGATCGCGGCGCTGAATTTCGCCAACGCCAAGCGCAACCCCAACGCCCAGACCCGCGACTGGGCGGTCCCCGATCTGGTCACCGGCGGCAGCGACGACGCGGTCAACCCGCCCACCGAGGGCCGGATCCGCCGCTACGACTGCAGCCAGATGACCGACGGCGGCGCGGGCGTCGTCCTGGTCAACGACGACTTCCTGCGCGACCACCCTGGCGTGCGCCCGATCGGGCTGATCGAGGGCTGGGGTCACCGCACCGTCGGCTTGGGGCTGCAACAGAAGCTCGACCGCGACGCGGCCAACCCCTATGTACTGCCCCATGTTCGGGGTGCCGTGCACGACGCGTTCGGCCGCGCCGGCGTCGGCCTCGACGATCTCGACGGCATCGAGGTGCACGACTGCTTCACCCCCAGTGAGTACCTGGCCATCGACCACATCGGCCTGACCGGGCCGGGCGAGTCCTGGAAGGCGATCGAGAACGGCGAGATCGAGATCGGCGGCCGGCTTCCGATCAACCCCAGCGGCGGCCTGATCGGTGGCGGCCACCCGGTGGGCGCGTCCGGCATCCGGATGATGCTCGACGCCGCCAAACAGGTGAGCGATCTCGCCGGCGGCTACCAGGTTGACGGCGCGCGCCGCTTCGGCACGCTCAATTTCGGCGGAAGTACCGCAACCACAGTCAGTTTCGTGATCAGATCGGCAGACGATGGACACTGAGATCGTCGGCAAGTTCCTGTCGACGCTACCCGAGGACGACGACCACCCCTACCGCACCGGCCCCTGGCGGCCGCAGACCACGGAGTGGCGCGACGACGACCTCACCGTCGTCGACGGCGAGATCCCCACCGACCTCGACGGGGTGTACCTGCGCAACACCGAGAACCCGCTACACCCCGCGCTGAAGGCGTATCACCCCTTCGACGGTGACGGGATGCTGCACATCGTCGGCTTCCGCGACGGAACAGCGTTCTACCGCAACCGGTTCATCCGCACCGACGGGTTCGAGGCGGAGAACGCCGCGGGCGGTCCGCTCTGGCCCGGCCTGGCCGAACCGTTGTCGCTGGCGAAGGTCGACTACGGCTGGGGCGCGCGCACCCTGATGAAGGACGCCTCCAGCACCGATGTCGTGGTGCACCGCGGCACCGCGCTGACGAGCTTCTACCAGTGCGGAGACCTGTACCGGGTGGATCCGTACTCCGCCGAGACGCTCGGCAAGGAGACATTCAACGGTGGGTTCCCGGGCGACTGGGGTGTCTCAGCCCATCCGAAGGTCGACGACCGCACCGACGAGATGCTGTTCTTCAACTACTCCAAGAACGCGCCGTACATGCACTACGGCGTCGTCGACGCCAACAACGACCTGGTGCACTACACCGATGTGCCGCTGCCCGGCCCGCGGCTACCGCACGACATGGCGTTCACCCGAAACTATGTGATCCTCAACGACTTCCCGCTGTTCTGGGATCCGGAGCTGCTGCAGCGCGACGTGCACATGGCCCGGTTCCACCGCGACATACCGTCGCGCTTCGCGGTGCTGCCCCGGCGAGGCACGAGTAGCCAGATCCAGTGGTTCGAGGCCGACCCGACGTTTGTGCTGCACTTCGTCAACGCCTACGAGGATGGCGACGAGATCGTGCTGGACGGCTTCTTCCAGGGCGATCCCGAGCCGACCGACAACGGCACCGGCACCAAGTGGCAACGGGCGTTCCGGTTCCTCGCGCTGGACCGCATGCAGGCCCGGCTGCACCGCTGGCGGCTCAACCTCGTCACCGGCGGACTCACCGAAGAACCGTTGTCGGACAGCATCACCGAGTTCGGCATGATCAACACCGGCCACCTGGGCGAGCCGTATCGCTACACCTGGGCGGCCAGCGGCAAGCCGGGCTGGTTCCTGTTCGACGGGCTGGTCCGTCACGACGTGCGCACCGGCGCCGAGGAACGTTATTCCTTCGATGACGGGGTCTACGGCAGCGAAACCGCGATGGCGCCCCGTGTCGGCAGCCGGGGCGAGGACGACGGCTACCTGGTCACCCTGACCACCGATATGACCGCAGATGCCTCCTACTGCCTGGTCTTCGACGCGGCTCGGCTGGCCGACGGCCCGGTGTGCAAGCTCAAACTGCCCGAACGGATCTCGAGTGGCACCCACTCCACCTGGGTGGCCGGCTCCGCGCTGCGCCGGTGGCATACCGCCGACTCGGCGGCCGATGCGATCGGTTTGTAGTGACCGCAGTGCACTCCGCCGAGACGCCCACCGTCTTGGCGCCTGACAGTCCCAACGCCATCGGGCGGATGCTGGGGCTGCTCGGCGACGAGTGGAACCTGTTGATCATCCAGCAGGCGCTGCTCGGCGCCAGCCGCTACAGCCAGTTCATGTCACGGCTGCCGATCTCGAACTCGGTGCTGACCAACCGGCTCCGCACACTGGTCGGCGACTGCCTGCTGACCCGCAAGGTGCATGCCTCGACCCGGGCGCGCACCGAGTACCTGATCACCGGCCGCGGTCGCTCACTGTGGCCGACGATGCTGGCGATCTGGGAGTGGGAACGCAACTGGGTCACCGAACATCGGGCGACCTTGCCCGCGATGCGCCACGCGCCGTGCGGGTCGGATTTCGCGCCGTTGTTGCGCTGCAACAGCTGTCACGCCGTCGTCACCGGATCCGAGGTGGAGTTGGCCCTCGGACCGAGTGGCGACTGGGCCCGGTCCGCGCCGGCCGCCGCGACGCGGCGCCGCTCGGAATCGGACGGCAGCGCGCGCCAGGCCGGGCTGTTCCCCGAGACCATGAGCGTCTTCGGCAATCGTTGGGCCGCAGCGCTTTTGGTGGCGGCATTTCTCGGCACCTCCCGCTTCACCGATTTCCAGACCCAGCTCGGGGCCCCGCCCAGCCTGCTGGCCGAACGGCTCCAGACGTTCTGCGCCCTTGGCGTGTTCACCACGTCGCCTGCGGACCGGTCCGGTCCGGAGCGGGCCGCCTACCTGCTGACCGACAAGGGTCGGGCGTTCTTCCCGGTGTTGACCGCCGCACTGCAGTGGGCGCAATGGTGGTTCCAGGCGCCGGAGGGTCCGGCCGTGGTGATGACCCACCACGACTGCGGGGCAGAGTTCACCGGTGAACTGGCCTGCGACCGGTGCACCGAACGGCTCACCGGGGCCGAGGTCGGCACCGTCGCTATTTAGCCGGGATTATCTGGAATCCCTTGAGGATCATCGCCGAATCGGCTGCGTACGTGGGGTTGTCGGGCTTGATCGTCTGCACGGTCAATGTGCTGACGTAGTTCACGTCACCGTCGTTGAAGACCACTGCCAGCGAGGTCGCGGTGCGGGCCGGGATCTTGCCCATCGCCGGGGCGGTGTACGTCGTGGACTGGGCCGTCGACCCGCAGATCGTCGCCGAACTGGTCTTGAGGTCCGTCACCTTCAACCGCGCCACCAGCTGCTTGTTCTGAATGTCGAGGATTTGCTGGGCATTGCCCTCCTTGGCGGCCACCTTCTGCAGGGTGACGACCGCGTTCGGCGTGAATCCGTCCTCGGCCAGCGCCGGGTTGCGGATGGCGTACCGGATGGATTCGGAGTCCAATTTGTCGGTGCGTTCCCAGCCCTGTGGCTGCGGCAGCCGAAGCCGCGGCTCCTGGTCGGTTCGGGTGGGGACGTCGACGAGCGGCGCCGACACCTCGGCGCATTTGGCCGCGACCGGCTTGTTGTCGTCGGAACAGCCCGTGATCGTCACCGCCAGTGCGGCCGCCAGTACGGCCGCCACGATTCCCGTCGCCTTGCGCAAAGTCATCCCTTCGAAAGCCCGGCCCAGCCTACCGGTGGCGGGGGAAAATCCGGTCGGAAAGTATTAGCACTCGCCACCATCGAGTGCTAATCTGGCCGTGCACAGTAAAGCTGCCCGCCAGGGTGGTGGGCTTGCGTTCAGCGATGCAGGAGGTGAGTACTGTGCTCCGCTTCGATCCGTTCAATGAACTTGAAGCCATGACCCGGGGACTGCTGCCCAGCCAAACCGGAACCGATCGCAGCCCCCGATTCATGCCGATGGACCTCTACAAGGTCGAGGACCATTACGTCCTGACCGCCGACCTTCCCGGTGTGGATCCCGGTTCGATCGACGTCAACGTCGACAACGGCACGCTCACGCTGACGGCGCACCGCTCGGCCCGCTCCGAGGACTCGGTGCAGTGGCTGACCAGCGAGCGGTTCTTCGGCACCTACCGTCGCCAGTTGGCACTCGGCGAAGGTATCGACACCGCCAAGATCTCGGCCACCTACGAGAACGGTGTTCTGACGGTGACGATCCCGCTGGCCGAGCGCGCCAAGCCACGCCGCATCGAGGTCACCCGCTCCGGCGAAGGCAAGCCGATCGAGCCGACGACCATCGAAGCGGGCTGAGGCCCAAACGATTCCGTGACGTTCCGTGCTCAGCCGCCAGCTTCGGCGGCTGAGCACGGACACGTCGTAGTCTGGCCTCACATCATGGTTCAGCCGGCGAGATCGAGGACATCTGAGGGTCGGCCGAGATGGAACCCCTGGCCGTATTCGATGCCGAGGTCGATCAGCGTCTCGAGCTGGCTCGGCGTCTCGATCGCCTCGGCCACTGTCTTCGCCCGTAATTCGGAGGCAAGGGATTTCAGTGCCGTCGCCATTGCCCGCTTGACCGGATCGTCGTCGATACCGGCGATCAACTCTCCGTCGATCTTGATGATGTCGGGACGTAGCCGCAACAACTGGGTGAAGTTGGCGTATCCGGCGCCGGCATCGTCGACCGCGATCGATACGCCGCGGTCCCGCAACGGTTTCAAACCGGACTCGAGATCAGCGGGAAATGGCTCATGCTCGGTGATCTCGACGATCAGCGCCCGGTCCTGGGCCGCGAGCGTGTCGTGAATCGCCGGCTCCAGCGCCGCGCTCGGACTCAGGTTGACAGCTACCGGACAGTCATCGGGGATCGGATGCGCCGCCCTCAAGATCGTGCACAGCGCGGCATATTCCAGGTCGACGCCGCGGCCGAGTCGCCGGGCAGCGGCGAACCAGTGCATCGGCGTCAGATCCGATGACTCGGGAAACCTCATCAGCCCCTCGTAGGCGGCGGTGGTGCCGTCTTCCAGACGGACGATGGGCTGAAAGACCGCCCTGAGCGCATCCGGCTGAGCCAGAACTGCGTCGAGCCGTTCTTGCAGACTCTCGGTCTCCACCGCTTCCGGAACCATCACCGAGGCGACGAACCGCGCCGTGAGCGCGCGTTGCCCCCGCTCGTCGCTGTCGGTCATCACCTGAGTCAACAGCTCCGACAGTTGCAACTGGGCGCCGACGAGGGCCGAGACGAACTCGCTGATCGCCAGTAGCGCGTCGACGTCCGATTCCGAGAACGCGCCGACGGTGGTGGCCGCCAGCAGCAGTGAACCGATCGGGTCGCCGTTGTACTTCAGCGGAATCACCGCCCATGACCGAGTGCCCCACTGCTTGTTGGTCGCGCGGACGCGTGCCGACAGCCGTTCGTCGATCAGTGCATCGTGGATCAACATCGGATGGTTTTCCCGTGCCGCAAGGCCCTGAAAACTGGTGTCCCTGGGCACCACGAAACCCGTCGTCGCCGCGAGCACGCCGTGCGCGGACACAGTCACGTACGCGTCATCAGAGCCGCGGAGCAGCGTGACGGCGGCGCCGTCGGCGGCATGCATGAACGCGCTCACCTGTTCGGCGACACGACCAACCAACTGCGCCGGGTCCATCGAGGCGGTCAGTGCCCGTACCAGTCGCTCCACAGCACCCCCATCTCCGCGCCGCTGGAGGGCCATGGCGCCGTGAGGCGTATTTCTCAGTCCATGCACGACAGTACTGGGTGGATGGGTGATATCCGTCAAGAATGGCGGCTGAGCCGGAACCTCAGGTTGTTGCGCACCGCAGGCCATTCGATGTCCAGGATGGAGTAGACCACGGTGTCCCGGCGGGATCCGTCGGGCAGCAGTTGATGGCTGCGCAGCACGCCGTCGAGCTTGGCGCCGAGGCGCTCGATCGCCGCCCTGCTGACCTGGTTGAAAAAGTGGGTGCGGAATTCCACCGCAACGCAACCGAGTTCGTCGAAGGCGTGGGTGAGCAGCACCAGTTTCGCCTCGGTGTTGACCCCGGTCCGCCGCGCCGTCGCCGAGTGCCAGGTGTGACCGATCTCGAGCCGGCGGTTGGCGGCGTCGACGTGGAACAGACTCGACGAGCCGACGACCACCCCGTCGGTGCGTCTGCGGATCACATAGGTCACACCTTCGTCGGCGTCCTGCATCGCCTGCATCCGGCTCACCCACGCCGCGGCGGTCTCCGGCGTCGGCGCGCTGGTGAACCACAACTCGCCGACGTCGGCCGCGGCGGCGGCGATCTCGGGAACGTGGGATTCGTGCAGCGGCTCGAGGGAAACCCATTGCGCGCCGGTCAAAGTGACCGGTTCGACGAATCGGCTCATCTGCGGCGCACCAATGCGGTGATCAACGCCCACGCCGAGCAGATCACTGCGCCCGCCGCGCACACCGCCCCGATGTAGAGGCCGTACGCCGCCGACACCGATCCGCTGACGTTGAGGTGGTAGTACCAGTAGGTCAGCACGCCGAGCAGCATCGAGATCACCAACGCCGCCGCGGCGGCCAGGCGCGGGGACAGGTTGCGCGCCACCATCGCACCGGTGACGATCAGCGCCGAGGCCAGCAGCACGATCAACTGACCGGCGCCGAATCGTGGCGGCAGCACGATGCTGCCGACGGTGCCGCCGATGGCGCTGGCCCGGCCACCGCCCGCGACCGAGGTCGTCAACCACGGCAGCCAGGCGCTGACGGCCAGTACCGCCGCGCAGAGCGCGACGAACCAGCCCGCGCGCAGGTGTGCCATGGTCCGACCCTAACCCGCCGCATCCAACAGCCCGGGGTGCCGCATCGACAACGTCCGGTCCAGATCCAGCCGGGACAAGAACTCGTCGTCGTGGCTGACCACGATCACCGCGCCGCGGTAGGCGCGCAGCGCGTCGACCAGCTGGTCCACGCTGGCCAGGTCGAGATTGTTCGTCGGCTCGTCGAGCACGATCAGCTGCGGCGGCGGATCGGCCAGCAGCAACCGCGCCAGCGCCACCCGGAAGCGCTCTCCGCCGGACAGGGCCGCCACCGGCCGGTACACCGAGTCACCGCGCAACAGGAACCGGGCCAGCCGAGTGCGCACCAGGGCGGTGTCGGCGTCTGGCGCCCCGGCACGCACGTTGTCCAGGACGCTGGCCTGCTCGTCCAGGCCGTCGATGCGCTGCGGCAGGTAGCCGATCCGGTCGGTCAGCACGCGACCCGCGGTGCCGGCGATCAGACCCTCCAACAGCCGGGTCTTGCCGATGCCGTTGCGGCCGACGACGGCGATACGTTCCGGACCCATCACCACCAATGGACCACACGCGCCCGGTAATTCGGCGATCCGGCGGCTGGCCGGCACATCGGGATCGGGCAGGTCGACGCGAATGTGCTCGTCGCTGCGCAGCCTCGCTTCGGCCGCCTGCAGCGCGTCGGCGGCCTCGGCCGCCGAGGCGTCGAGCCCGGTGCGTAGTTTGCCCGCCGCCACCTCGGCGGACGAGGCCCAATTGTTCATCACGATCTTCGGTGCGCGCTTGTTGGCATAATCCTTCTGCGCCTTGCGATTTCGACGTGCAAGCTTGGTCTCGGCGGCAGCGCGCTGACGCTTCTGCGCGCGCACGCTCTGCTCGGCCGCGGATACCGCCTGCGCCGCCGCGGCCTGCTCGATGTCCAGCTGGGCGCGGAATTCGCGGTAGGGACCGCCGAAGGAGGTGAGCCGGTGGTTGTGCAACTCGGCGGTGTGGTCCATCCGGTTCAGCAGCGCGACATCGTGACTGACGACCACCAGCGTTCCCGGCCAGTCCGCGATCAGGTCGAACAACCTGGCCCTGGCGTCACGGTCGAGGTTGTTCGTCGGTTCGTCGAGCAGCGTGATCGCCGCGGCCTGCAGCCGAAGGGCGGTGACCGCCAACAACATCGCCTCCCCGCCGGAGAGCTGCCCGACGGTCCGGTCCAGATCGTCCGGCCCCATGCCGATGACGCCCAGCAACTCGGCGGCCCGGTCCGCGACGTCCCAGTCCTCGCCGATCACCTCGAAGTCGCGTTCGGTCGCCGAGCCGGATTCGATCGCCCGCAGCGCGGCCAGTTGCGCTCCGACACCGAGTACGTCGGCGATCGACACGGCGACGTCGAGCGTCAGCGTCTGCGGCAGGTAGGCGACGTCACCGCCGGTGCGGATCCGGCCCGCCGTCGGAGTGAGGTCACCGGCGATCAGCCGCAGCAGCGTCGACTTGCCGCTGCCGTTGGCGCCGACCAGGCCGGTGCGGCCGGCGGGCAGAGTGGCGCTCAGGCCGTCAAGCGCGACGGTTCCGTCCGGCCAGGCGAAGTCGAGGTCGATCAGTGTGATGGCGAAGTCGGTAGGCATGGGTCTCCCAGTGGTGGTCGGCGAGCAGGTGAGCTGCGCTGTGATCCACGACGGGGACCCTCCTCACTGGACGAAAGACTTCAGAAGACGTCAACGGGCGCCACGGTAATGGCCCAACACCGACGCCGGCAACCGATTTATCCCTACGCTGTGCCCATGACGGATCTCCCCGACTGGGTTCGCGAGCTCGAGCTGGGACCCCATCCCGAAGGTGGCTTCTTCCGCGAGACCTGGCGCAGTGACCTGATTATCGGCGAATCCGCCCTGCCGCCGGACTACAACGGACCGCGTAACGCCGGCACCGCGATCTACTTCGTGCTGCTGCCCGGCCAGCAGTCCGCCTGGCACACGGTGCGCAGCGCCGAATTGTGGTTCTATCACCGCGGCAGCCCGCTGCTGCTCGACATCGGTCCGGAAAAGGACAGCGCCACAACGGTTCTGCTGGGCCCCGATATCGTCGCCGGTGAACAGCCGCAGGTACTGGTGCCGCCCGGCCACTGGCAGCGCGCCCGTCCCCGCGACGACGAGCCGACGTTGGTCAGCTGTGTGGTGGTGCCGGGCTTCGACTTCGCCGACTTCGCGATGGCCCCACCTACCGACTGACACTCCGCAGCACGTCGAACGCGGCGGCGACGAGTTCGGCGTTGCCCGGGGCCGGTGACCCGTCCGGCAGCGTCACGGTGTCTTCCAGCCCGATGCGGGTCTGCACCCCGCGCAGTCCCGCGTGGGCCAGCAGCGGCCAGCAGCTGTCGTCGAGGCCGTGCAACAACGCCGGCGCCGGCGACTCGGCCCGCCGGATCCTCGCCAGCAGGTCGTCGGCGGTCGCGGTGTCCCCCTCGGGCGGGAGTTCGACCATCACCCGAAGGCAGTGCGGGGCCAGGGGCGAACTCGCCCAGGATTCGGCGGCGTCGGCATGAAAGATGCCCGCCTCCACCCCGATGCCCCGGCTCAGCAGCAACTCCGCCAGATCCTGGGCGCCGGGCTCATGCCAGTTGACGGAGGCGAAGTCCGGCAGCACGGTCCAGGACTCGACGGCGCGCAACCGCCGCTGCGGATCGGGCAGCGCCCAGAATCCTGTCGTCACTCCCAGCGGCAGCCCCGGCACCGCATGCCGGACAGCGCTGACCGCCGCGCCCACCGTCTCCGGTTCGAGCGAGTCGACCCCGTCGGCGGTCTTGGGGTGCAGATGCACCGCCATGGCTCCGGCAGTGTGCGCGGCAACGGCGGCGGCGGCCAATTGCTGCGGCGACACCGGGAGTCCGGCGTGCTGGTCGGGGGTGCGAGCGCCGTTGATGCAGGCTTTGACGTAAGGGGTGGTGGCCATGACGTCATTCTCACCCGCCACGACGAGACTTTCCGAAGTAGCGTTCCCCTATGCGGGGCCACACCATCGTCTGCGGCGACGACGCGCTCGGGTTGCGGATCATCGACGAACTGAACAACGCCGGGGTCAGTGTCGCGATATCGCAGGCACCTGAGGATCTCGAGGGCGCCGGGATCGCCACCGCCGATGCGGTGATCTGCGCTGACGACGACGATGCGCTCAATCTGGAGATCGCACTGCTCGCACGGCAGGCCAACCCGAGGGCGCGCATCGTGGCTCGGCTGTCCAATGCGGTACTGCGCGAGGCCATGGCCGACGGGAACGGGCCCGGCGCCATCCTCGACGTCGCGGACCTCGCAGCGCCGTCAGTGGTCGAAGCGCTGTTGAAGCGGACCACCCACACGATCTCGGTGGCCGGGGTGGACTTCGTCGTCACCGGGGCCACCGCGCGCCTGGACGGCAGCCTGCGGGAGATCTTCGGCGACCTCGCCCCGGTCGCGGTGATCCGCGGTGAGGGATCGGACAATCCCGGCGAGGTCATCGCGTGTCCGGGCCGCGACATACAGGTGCGCGCGGGTGACTGGACGGCAATGATCGGCACCGTCGACGAACTCGCCGACCGGGGTATCGAGGTCGCCAAGCCGATACCGGCATCGCCGCGGGCGCGGCCGCTGTTCGTCCGGATCTCCGACGCGGTCCGCGCATTCGCCGACGATCTGAACCCGATGTTCTACCGCGCGCTGGCGGTATCGGTGACGTTGCTGATCGGTTCGACGATCATGCTCCGGTTGGCCTACACCAAGCCGGGGATGAGCTGGGTGGACGCGCTGTACTTCTCCGCGGAGACCATCGCGACCGTCGGGTACGGGGATTTCAACTTCCTCCAGCAACCCACCTGGCTGCGGATGTGGGGCGTCGTGATGATGTTCGCCGGCGTCGCCACCACGGCCATCGTTGTCGCTTTTGTGGCTGATGTGCTTCTCTCGCACCGTATCTCGCAGGCCGCCAGTAAGCAGAAGGTGCGTCACCTGCAGCGCCACATCGTGGTGGTGGGCCTCGGGTCGTTCGGGATCGGGGTGGCGGCGGTGCTCAAAGCGGCCGGGCACGAGGTGGCCGTGATCGAACGCGACGAGGACAACCGCTACCTGTCCGCCGCGGCCGAACTGGGTGTGCCGGTGATCTTTGGTGACGCCACCTTGCGCCAGACGCTGGAGGCCGCCCGGATCGACGACGCCCGCGCGGTCGCGGTGCTCACCCAGGACGACGTGGTCAACATCGAGACGGGCATCGTGGTGCGCGAGATGCTCGGTCCGCGAGCACTTCCCGAGATCCAGCGCCCTGACGTTCCGATCGTACTGCGGATCTACGACCGGGCGCTCGGATCGGCGGTCGGCACGCGGTTCAAGTTCGAGTACGTGCGTTCGACCGTCGACCTGGCCACGCCGTGGTTCATCGGTGAAGCGATGGGCCTCGATGTGCTGGGGACGTTCTCGGTCGGGCAGCGGTCGTTCATGGTGGGTGCGGTGCAGGTTCAGCCCGGCAGCGAACTGGACGGCATCCGAATGTTCGAGCTGTCGACCCAGACCCGGGTCATCGCCATCGCGCGGGCGGAGACCCCGCTGCGGCTACATCCGCGCCGCGACACCCAGCTGATCGCCGGCGACACCGCCTACCTCGTCGGCCCCTACCGTGAGTTGATCGCCACCCTGCGCAAGGGGCAACAGGCGTCACACCCGGGGACGATCAACGGGCCGATACAGACAGGTTGATCACCTACCCTCTGCTCATGACGCAGTCGGGTGAGCAGGTGACGAGGCGCGACGACATCCGTCGCCGCCTCGAGGAGCGCTACCGGCGCCTCGCGGAGTCCCGCCGCCTGAGCCCGATCACGGCGCTGGTTGCGCGGTACAACGACATCGACGGCGGCACCCAGGGAGCCGTGGTGTCCACCCAGCTGTTCACCACGGTCATTCCGTTGATGATCATCGGCTTCAGCTACCTACACGGGTTCGCTGACAACGCCAGTCCCGGCACCATCTTCACTCGTCAGTTCGGCCTCGAACATCCGCTGTCCGACCGGTTGCGGGAAGCATTCGGCAATTCGGCGGGGCTGCGGGCGGATTGGACGTTGATCGGGGTCGCGAGCTTCCTCGTCTGGGGCATCCCGATGGCGGCCTCGGTCGCGGCGATCTTCGGCAAAGCCTGGCGCCGCGAGCAGTACAGCGTGATGACCCGGTTACTGCGCGGCACAGCATGGTTCGCGTTGTACCTCGTCACCATCGCGGTGCGGGAGCGGATCATGTTCGGCCATCACCACCACGGTCTCCCCCGCGCACTGTTGTTCGTCGTGGGACTGTTGCCGGTGTGGCTGTTCTGGTCGCTCACCCCGGCCCTGCTGGTCCGCGACGGCGGCCGGGGCTTGCGTCCGCTGGCCCTGGCCGGCCTGGCCGGCGTGGTCATCGACGGCGTCGTGATCCCGCTGGGCTCCCGCCTGATATTCCCCTCGCTGCTGCACGACTGGGATGGGTTCGGCCCGATCGGCGTGGCGATGGCCCTGCTGATCTGGTGCGGCGCGGTGGGCACCGGCTGGGTGCTGACGGCCTGCGTTGGCGCGGTGCTGTGGGAACGCAACGCACCCTCGAAGATGGTGGTCGACTCCCAGATCGCCTAGGGCAGTCGCAGCACGCGTAGGGCGTTCTCCTTGAGGATCTTGCGCGCCACCGCGGGGTCGATGCCGAGCGCCTCGAAGTCCTGCCGCCAGCGGTCCAGCGCTATGTAGGGGTGATCGGTGCCGAACAGGGCCTTGATGCCGAGCTGCCGCTTCAGGGCCGAAACGAGTTGCGGCGGGAAGTATTTGGGCGACCACCCGGACAGGTCGATGTACACGTTGGCTTTGTGCGACGCGATCGCGATCTGCGAGTCGACCCACGGCACCGCCGGGTGGGCCATCACGACGGTGAGCTCGGGGAAGTCGGCGGCGACGTCGTCGAGCAGCATCGGATCGGAGTAGCGCAGCTTGATTCCGTGCCCGCCGGGCAGCGCCGACCCCAGTCCGGTCTGGCCGGTGTGAAACAGTGCGGGCACGCCCGCAGCGGCGATCGCCTCGTAGATCGGATAGCACCGGCGATCGTTGGGTTCGAAGCCCTGCAGGCTGGGGTGGAACTTGAAGCCCTTGACCCCATAGTCGCCGGTCAGCTCGGCCACCCGCCGCACCGCGTCGGAATCCCATGGGTCGACGGACCCGAACGGGATCAGCACGTCGTTGTTGCGCACCGTCCCCTCGATCAGCTCCTCGACCGAGTTGGGCCGGCGCCCCGACACCGTGTGGGCGTCGATGGTGAACACCACCGCGGCGGTGTTGTGCTGGCGGTAGTGCGCGGCGAGGTCGTCGACGCGGGTGAAGTAGTCGGCACCGAGCTTGAAGTACCGGCCGGTGGCCTCGGCCAGCTCGTCGTCGTAGGCGCAGTGGCCGCTCGAGTCGACCTCGACATGGGTGTGGAAGTCGATGGCGTCCACTGCCGAGATGTCGATCGCGGGTTCGTACCTGACCGTCACCGACGCAGTCTAGGAGAGCTCGGCGCTCCTCCGTGGATTTCAGGACCAAAGTCCCTACCGGCCGGTAACCCTCCCGGGCTTCACTGCTGTGTGCTCAAGGTGTTCCTGGTCGACGACCACGAAGTCGTGCGCCGCGGTTTGGCGGACCTTCTCGGCGCCGATGCCGAACTGACGGTGGTCGGCGAGGCTGCGACCGTGGCTGAGGCACTGGCCCGTATCCCGGCCGCCGCGCCCGATGTCGCGGTGCTCGACGTCCGGTTGCCCGACGGCAGCGGGATCGATCTGTGCCGGGATCTGCTGGCCGCCAACGACGACCTGCGCTGCCTCATCCTGACGGCGTTCACCGACGAGCAGTCCATGCTCGACGCGATCCTGGCCGGTGCCAGCGGCTACGTGGTCAAGGACATCCGCGGGATGGCCCTGGCCGAGGCGATCAAGACCGTCGGAAGTGGAAAGTCGTTGTTGGACAACCGCGCCGCGGCCGCCCTGATGTCACGTCTGCGCCGGGACACCGAGCAGGACGAGCGGTTGCGGGATTTGTCGTCCACCGAACGCACACTGCTGCAGCTGTTGGGCGAGGGCCTGACCAACCGGGAGATCGGCCAGCGGATGTTCCTGGCCGAGAAGACCGTGAAGAACTATGTGTCGCGGCTGCTGCTCAAGCTCGGCTTCGCCGGGCGCACCCAGGCGGCGCTGTTCGCCGCCGAGAATCTGGGCCGCCACGAGGCCGGCCCGGTGATCGCGCCGTAGGTCAGACGGAGATCTCGACGGCGGGTTGCAGAACGAACGTCGCGCGGCAGGAGCGTTCGACGAACAGCGGCACGAATTCCCGGATCCTGGCGTCGTCGAACCGGCGGTAGGTACTGTCCACCGTCTCGGTGATGACGTGGTCCGGCACATACGGGAACGATTCGGTCAGGCGGCTGACCACCTGATCGATCTGGCGCTGCTCTTCAGCACGTTCCACGCCGGACATCATCGGACGAAATACGCGGTTTGCGCAACTATCGGCACCACGGCGGATGACGGCCTGGTAGCGGGTGGATGAACAGCGAGCGGTGACAGGTGTGTCGTTCCACCCGGTGCGCGCGCAGTCATCCGGTCGGATACAGTTCGGCCGTGACCTCACCGAGCAATGTGGACGCGGGCGACCAGACGCCCGAGTCCGCGAATCGCCTTCAGGCCGAACATCTCCGGGAGATGCTGTTGGCCCAGTGCGAGCAACTCGACGCTGACCTCGCCACCTACGGCTTGGCGCTCGAGCGTTACCAGCGGCGCGGTGAGCAGACGCAGGCGCGGCGTATTCGCGGCATGATCCGCGCTGCCGAACGCGAGCGTCGCTCGGTCCAGGATCTGATCACCGGGCTGGAGTGCCGGTTCCTGGTCACGGAGACCGCTCGCGGCGAGCAGGCCCGGCGCATCCCCGGCCTGGGCGCCGCCCGCCAGAGCGCGCCCCGCGTGCATCCCTACCCGACCCCGCACCGGGTCATCAGGAACTAGCGCTCGGACGGACGCGAAGGCTACGACGGAGCAAAGACGGCCACAAAGCGGTTCAGCGACTCCTTGATGTCGCCCTTCAGCGCGCCGGCCACGACCATGCCGATCGGGCCGAACAGTGCCGCGCCGCCCAGGTGGACGTCCATGGTCACCACCGAGGTGCTGGCGTCCTTGTCGTTCGCCCGCACCTTGCCGATCAGCTTGACCTTGACCCCGCCCACACCGGCGCCGTTGAGCGTCATGGCCTCCGGCGCCTTGAAGTGGACGATCTCCCACTTCACCCGGTTGGGCATGCCCTTGACCTCGACGATGGATTCCACGACGGTGCCCTTTTCGAGGGTCTCGGGCAGCTTCGAGCGCCACACCCGGTGGATGGTCAGCCAGTCCTTGTAGCGCGAGAGGTCGGAAGCGTGCTGCCACGCCTGTTCGGGCGGTAATGGAACGTCTACGGATACAGAGAGTTTCGCCATAGGTCAGCTTGGTTCGTCGCCCTTGTCGGTGCGGTTGGACTCGACGTAGTTCTTGGCGGCATCCTGCACCTTGTCGACGGCGCCGGAGTACTTGCCCTGCGTCTTCTGGTCGATGATGTCGCCGGCCTTGTCGATGGCCTGGCCCACCTTGTCGGCATTCTCACCCAAGACTTCCTTGGTCTTGCCGAGGGCTTTGTCGAGGAATCCCATCGGTCAATCTTGCACCGCGGGCTCGGTCCGCCACAACATCCGCCGTTCGCCCAGCACCCGGCCCTGCACCCACCAGGCCACCTCGACCAGACCGGCGGCGAGCAAACCCATAGCCAGACCTGTCGAGGTGATCTCCAGATTGGACGGGTCGAGCATGAACGCCTTACGCGCCGCCGGTATGGCGAAGATCACCACATAGGCCAGTCCAGAGGCGGCCACCAGTGCCACCCGCCACCACTGGTAGGGCCGGGCGACCACCGCGAGCACCCAGACCGCCCCCATCAGCAGGGTGATCAGCGCGGCGGTCGAGGCCTGGGTCTGCTCGGTCACCGTCGCGTCTGTCTTGTGATTGGCGATCAGGTAGGACGCGTAGGTCATGACGCCGATCACCACCCCGGACGGCAGTGCCGAGGTCATCACGCGCCGGACGAACCCGGTGTGGGCCCGTTCGTTGTTGGGCGCCAGGGACAGGATGAAGGCCGGGATGCCGATGGTGAACCACGCCGCGATCGTCACGTGGATCGGCTGGAACGGGTAGAGCAGCGAGGGCGTGCCGAACAGCTTGTGGGACAACCCGGCCAATCCCACCAGCAGGGCGAGCAGGACCGAGTAGACGGTCTTGGTGAGGAACAGGTTGGAGACCCGCTCGATGTTCCCGATGACGCGCCGACCCTCGCCGACCACGTAGGGCAGGGTGGCGAATTTGTTGTCCAGCAGCACGATCTGCGCCACCGCGCGCGACGCCGGGGAGCCCGATCCCATCGCCACCCCGATGTCGGCATCCTTGAGCGCCAGCACGTCGTTGACGCCGTCGCCGGTCATCGCGACGGTGTGGTCGCGCGACTGCAGGGCGTGCACCATGGCCCGTTTCTGGTCGGGGCGCACCCGGCCGAACGTGGTGTAGGTGGCCATCGTGTCGGCCAGGGCGTCGGTGTCCGTCGGCAGCCGGCGGGCGTCCATAGTCTCGCCGTGCAGGCCCAGCGCCCCGGCCACCGCCGCCACCGACACCGCGTTGTCGCCCGAGATCACCTTGACCGAGACATGCTGCGAGGCAAAGTATTCCAGCGTGTCCCGGGCGTCTGGGCGGACCCGCTGCTCGAGCACCACCAGCGCCACCGGGGTGAGCTGCCCGGGCGCATCCGGACTGTCCACGGGCAGGTTGCTGGCGCCGAGCAGTAGTACCCGCATGCCGCGCGCGCCGATCTCCTCGGCCTGCGCGGCGGCCGGCGAGTCAGGGTCCAGCAGGACGTCAGGGGCACCGATCAGCCAGTTCCCCTGCTCGGCGTAGGACACCCCGCTCCACTTCGTGGCGGACTTGAACGGGGCTGCGGCCGTTGCGGTCCAGCCCGGCGCGTGCGGATAGGCCTCGGCGATCGCCTGCATACTGGCGTTGGGCTTGGGGTCGTCGGCGGCCAGTGCGGCCAGCACGTCGGCCACCCGCTGGTCGTCCTGGCTCAGCGCGGTGACCTCGGCCAGCCGCATGCCGTTCTCGGTCAGGGTGCCGGTCTTGTCCGCGCAGACCACGTCGACGCGGGCCAGCCCTTCGATGGCGGGCAGTTCCTGCACCAGACATTGCCTGCGCCCCAACCGGATAACCCCGACCGCGAACGCGATCGACGTCATCAGCACCAGGCCTTCGGGAACCATCGGCACCAGGGCACCGACCATCCGCAGCACCGACTCCCGCCAGCCCACGTCCGTCGTGAACAGCTGGGTGTAGATGACCAGCAGCCCGGTGGGCCACAGCAGGTAGGTGATGAACTGCAGGATCTTGTTGATGCCGCTGCGCAGTTCGGATTTGACCAGGGTGAACTTGCTGGCCTCCTCGGCGAGCTTGGCGGCGTAGGCTTCCCGGCCGACCTTGGTGGCGCGATAGGCGCCGGTGCCGGCGACCACGAAGCTGCCCGACATGACGGTGTCGCCGGTGTGTTTGGCGATCGGGTCCGCCTCGCCGGTGAGCAGCGACTCGTCGACCTCGAGGTTGGCGGCCTCGAGCAGTTCGCCGTCGACGACGATCTGGTCTCCCGGGCCGAGCTCGATGATGTCGTCGAGCACCACCTCGTTGGGCGGCAACGGTTTTGTGCCCGTCTGGCGGCGCACGGTGGGTCTGGCCTGCCCGACGATGGCGAGGTTGTCCAGCGTTTTCTTGGCGCGCAGTTCCTGGATGATGCCGATGCCGCTGTTGGCGATGATCAGCAGCCCGAACATCCCGTTGATCAGCGACCCGGTGGACAGCACGATCAGCAGCAGCACCCCGAGGATGGCGTTGATGCGGGTGAACACGTTGGCCCGCACCACCTCCGCGACACTGCGCGAGGCGCGGGTGGGGACGTCGTTGGTCTGGCCTGCGGCGATCCGGGCAGCGACGTCGTCTGCGGACAGGCCTGCCGCTACGGCGGCGGTCATCGGGTAAAGGTTCCCATCTTGTCCTCGTCGTAGTACTCGAGGGTCAGCTTGTCGCCGTCGAAGGTCGCCGTGGAAATGCTTCCGGGCGGGAAGTTCTCGGAGGGGAACGTGAACGTGAAGACGTCGCCGTCCCAGTGGCTGAGTTCGAGGATGTCCGGCCGCGGCCCCAGCGACAGCGTGAGCTTGCCGTCCTTTTCGGCGACCACGGCCGCACCCCAGTAGTCATTGCGATAGGTGCCGGCATACCTGGCGGCCGGTTGGGCCGGGGCCGGGTTGGCCGGCGGTGTCTTGCCTGCCAGCGTGCCGAACGGCTTGTCCAGGTCGGCGAACGCATGCGCGTACAGCGCGCGCCAGTCCTGGCGCACCTCGCCGAACTGGACAAGGTCGGCGAATTCGGCGGTCAGCGTCTCCGGGATGCCCGTCGGGGTGGCGTTGGTCAGCGCGACGATCGCGACGTCGGCCGACGGGATGATCACGAAGTTGGTTGCGGCGCCGAGGTCGAACGCCCCGGAATGGCTCAGCTGCACCCGGGCCGCGGACGTGGTACCGACGTTGAACCCGTACCCGTAGAAGCCGGAGCGCATCGCCGGCTCCGTCGGCGGGTTCGACACGATCTGCGGGGACACCGCGGGCAGCAGCGCGGCGGGGTCGACGATCTGCCTGCCGTTGTACTTTCCGTCGGCCAGCATCATCGACAACCAGTGGGTGAGGTCGTTCACCGAGGAACTCACCCCACCGGCGGGCGCTTCGGGATCCGCATCGCGCTTGTAGAGCGGCTTGTAGGCCCCGTCGATCCGGATATGCCCGACCGCCTTGTCCGCCCTGGCCTCGTAGTCGGCGAACCGGGAGCTGGTCGACGCCATGCCCAGCGGCCGGTAGAGCACCTCGTCGCTGAGGTCCTCCCAGGACTTGCCGGCCGCCACCGCCACCGCCTCGGCAGCTGCGGTCAACCCGAAGTTTGTGTATGCGTAGGAGATTCGGAACGGCGCCAGTGGAAGCTGGCGCAGGCGTTCCAGGATGTAGCGCCGGTCGTAGCCGAGGTCCTCCAGCTGATCCCCGGCGTGGTCGGGCAATCCGGAGCGGTGCGAATACAGGTCACCCACGGTGACCATCCGGGTGGCGGCCGGGTCCGACAGCGCGAACCACGGCAGCTTGTCGATCACCGGGGTGTTCCAGCCGATGGCGTTCTGGCTGACCTGATGGGCGACCACGGTGGCACCGATCGGTTTGGACACCGACGCGAGCTGGAACACCGTGTCCGGATCGACCTTGTTGGCGGGGTCGTCGGCGGGCCGGGTGCCGTCCTTGACGCCAAAACCCTTTGCGTACACGGTTTTACCGCCGTGCACCACCGCAACCGCCATCCCGGGGATGCCCGCGGACTTCATCAGCTCGGCGGCAATCCCGTCGAGTTTGGCGACGGCGTTGTCAACGGCGTTGTCCGGCAGCGCCATGGCGGGCACCAGCGGCGGTGGCTGGTCGGACAGCGACGGGCGCGCCTCGGGCTTGGATGCTGGGCCGCTACACGCGGTGAGCGCGGCGACCAGGGCGACGATCGCGGCGCGTGCTGCCAGAGCGGTCATGGGTTGCACCGTAGTGGCTCACAGTTGCCACCACTTGTCTATTGCTTCCGCCGCGCCCGCGACGACCCGGCCACCGGGTCTCGGCACCGCCGCCTGTACGCCGGCATCGTCGGCGGCCGCCAGCATGCGCTCGACCGGCTCGGCCCACGGATGGGGAGCCAGCCGGAACGTGCACCAGTGGATCGGGACCAGCAGCCCGGCGTCGGTGACATCGCGGTGGGCGCGCACCGCCTCCTCCGGGTTCATGTGGATGTCCGGCCAGGACTTGTTGTAGGCCCCGATCGGCATCAACGTGAGGTCGAAGGGGCCGTGCTGGGCGCCGATGTCGGCAAAGCTGCGGGTGTACCCGGTGTCGCCGCCGAAGTAGGCGCGGTGCTGCGGGCCGATGATCGCCCACGACGCCCACAGCGTGGTGTTGCGGGACAGGAACCGGCCGGAGAAGTGCCGCGCGGGCGTGCACACCAGGGTGAGGTCCCCGATGCGGACGTCGGCGTTCCAGTCGAGTTCGATGATGCGCTCCGGCGGGACACGCCACTGGCGCAGGTGAGCGCCGACGCCGAGCGGCACGACGAACGGCGCCCGCTGGGTGCGGACCAGCCCGAGCACGGTGTCCATGTCGAGATGGTCGTAGTGGTCGTGGCTGATCACGACCGCATCCAGCGCGGGCAGCGCGTCCAGCGGGGCGGGCACCGGGTGCAGCCGCTGGGGCCCGACGGTGCGCGAGGGCGAGCAGCGCTCACTCCACACCGGGTCGGTGAGCACCCGGTAGCCGTCGATCTCCAGCAGCGCCGTCGAATGGCCCAGCCAGCTGACCGCCAGCGGTTCGGACTCGGTGGCCGCCGGGGTGACCAGCGGCACGGTGCCGTCGGGGCGGCTGGCCGAGCGGCTGGACAACATGTCGAACAGCACGAGGCGGCTTTCCTCGGAGTCCAGCCGCAGCGCGGAGGCGGGCTCCAGGTTGTGGAACACTCCCTCGCGGTAGTTGGGCGAGGCGTCGGCGACCGGCCGGATGTCGGCGGGCCCGGCCCCCAGCGAGGCGGGGGCGTCGTTGAGGGCACGCAGCAGCCACCCGCCGCCGGCCAGCGATGCGGTGCCGGCGGCCAGCCGAAGAGCGGCCCTCAACAAGTCAGGCCCCCTTGAACTCGGCGGCACGCTTCTCGATGCGCGCCACCTGGGCCTCGATGACGTCCTGACTGCCCCACGCCTTGTCGAACAGTTCCTTGTGGGTGGGCCACTGTTCCTCGTATGCACCGTCGTCGTTGAGCACCCGCTTGGACGCCTGCAGCGACAGTGGCGCCAGCCCGGCGATCTCCTGTGCCCAGGCCTGCGCGTCGGCCAGGTCGCCCAGCCGGTTGGCCATTCCGGTCATCAACGCGGTGTCGGCGTCCAGCTTTTCCGCGCCCAGCAGCATGCCGCGGGCCCGCCCGTAACCGGCCAGCGAGGACAGTCGCCGTACGCTCCAGTTATCCAGCGCCAGACCGTACTTCGCGATCGGGAACTGGAAGTAGGCACCGGGGGCCACCACGCGCAGGTCACAGATCATGGCCAGTTGCACGCCCGCGCCGATCGCGGGCCCGTTGATCGCGGCGATCACCGGCATCGGCGCGGCGTCGATCGCCTTGTTCAGCGCGATGGCCTTGTCGGGGAAATCGGCGGCGAACACGTCTCCGGACAGATCTGCGCCCGCACAAAATACGGTGCCCTGGCCGGTCAGCACGATCACGCGGACGTCCTCGGCAGCGGCCTTCTCCACCGTTTCCCGCAGCGTGTCGACGAGTTCGGAGTTGAGCGCGTTGCGTCGTTCCGGACGCTGCAGCTCGATGGTGGTCACATCCCCCACGCGGTTGATACCGATCATGGTTCGAGGGTACTGGCCCGATAATGTCGTCACGTGACCCGGATCGGGGCTGCCGAACTACGCGACGCCGCGCTGGACCCTGGTTCCTTCCGGAGCTGGGACAGTGCGCCGCTGGATGTCGGAGCCGACGACGCTTACGCCGCTGAGCTGGAGCAAGCGCGCACCAAGAGCGGCTTCGACGAGGCGGTGCTGACCGGCCAAGGCACGATCTACGGCCGTCGGGTTGCGGTGGTGGCCTGCGAGTTCGACTTCCTGGCCGGATCCATCGGGGTGGCCGCCGCCGAACGCGTCACCGCCGCGATCGAACGCGCGACCGCCGAGAAGCTGCCGCTGCTGGCGTCACCGAGTTCGGGTGGCACCCGCATGCAGGAGGGCACCGTCGCGTTCCTCCAGATGGTGAAGATCGCCGCGGCCGTCACTGCGCACAAGCGCGCCCATCTGCCGTACCTGGTGTATCTGCGGCACCCGACGACCGGCGGGGTGTTCGCATCCTGGGGTTCATTGGGCCACATCACCGCCGCGCAGCCCGGTGCGCTGATCGGATTTCTCGGGCCCCGGGTGTACGAGCAGCTCTACGGCGAACCGTTCCCCGCCGGCGTGCAGACCGCGGAGAACCTGTTGCGGCACGGCGTCATTGACGCGGTCGTCGGCATCGAAGCGCTGCGCCCGACGTTGAACCGTGCCCTGAAGGTCATCACCGACGCCCCGGGGTCCCCGCCGGCGGCGCTGCCCGACGAGCCGATCCCGGATGTCCCGGCGTGGGAGTCCGTCGTCGCATCACGGCGACCGGACCGGCCGGGGGTGAGCTGGCTACTGCGCGAAGGCGCGACGGACCGGGTGCCGCTGTCCGGCACGCACGGCGATGCGGCCACCACGGCACTGGCACTGGCCCGGTTCGGTGATCAGCCTGCCGTCGTCGTCGGCCAGCAACGCGTGGTGGGCGGCGTGGTCGGCCCCGCCGCACTGCGCGAAGCCCGACGCGGCATGGCGCTGGCCGCCGGGCTCAAGCTGCCGCTGGTGCTGGTGATCGACACCGCCGGGCCCGCGCTGTCGGCGGAGGCCGAACAGGACGGGCTGGCCGGTGAGATCGCCCGCTGCCTGTCCGATCTGGTCATGCTGGACACCCCGACGGTGTCGGTGCTGCTCGGCCAGGGCAGCGGCGGCCCCGCGCTGGCGATGGTGCCCGCGGACCGGGTGTTGGCCGCCCAGCACGGCTGGCTGGCCCCGCTGCCGCCGGAAGGTGCCAGCGCCATCGTCTTCCGCGACACCGACCATGCCCCGGAACTGGCTGCGGCACAGGGTGTCCGGTCGCTGGACCTGCTGCGCAACGGCATCGTCGACGCGATCGTGCCCGAGCATCCGGACGCCGCCGACGAGCCGGTGGAGTTCGCGCGCCGACTGTCCGTGGCGATCGCACGCGAGATCCATGAACTGCGCGAGACCCCCGCAGAGCAGCGGTACGCCGCCCGGCTTGCGCGGTACCGGCGAATCGGCCTCGAGTCGTGCTGACATCGCACTGAGAGCGAACTTCTCGCCGAATCATCGCTCTCGGTGCGATGTCAACGTTCGACGCAGTCCAACAACGCGGTCACCTGCTCGTCGGAGGTCTGCCGAAAGTCGTCGTAGCCCTGCCCGACAGCGCTGAAATACCTTGGTGCGCAGGGACATACCACGTCATCGGCGTAGGAACGCAGCTCGGCGACGGTGTCCGGCGCGCCGATCGGGGCGGCCAGCACCACCTTCGCCGCGCCTCGCGCGCGAGCCACCAGGCACGCCGCCCGCGCGGTGGAGCCGGTGGCGAAGCCGTCGTCGACGATCAGCACCACCCGCCCGGCCAGCGGCTGCGGAGTCCGGCCGCCCCGATAGCGCGCGACGCGGCGGGCCAGCTCGGTGCGCTGCTCGGCCTCCACCTCGCCGATCTCGGCGTCGCTGATCACCACGTGCCGCAGCACCGACTCGTTGATCACCCGCACGCCGTCCTCACCGATCGCACCGAAGGCCAACTCGGGCTGGCCGGGCACACCGAGCTTGCGCACGACCAGCACGTCGAGCGGGGCGGCCAGGGCCTTGGCGACCTCGAAGGCCACCGGCACCCCACCGCGGGGCAGCCCCAACACCAGGACGTCGCGCCCGCGGTACGCCGTCAGACATGTGGCGAGCCGACGGCCCGCTTCTGCCCGATCGGCGTAGCGCTGCATACCGTCGAGTATCGGCGCGCGGGCGTGATCAGGCTAGAGTCCGAGATCCTTGCTCCGGAGCCAGGGCCGAATGGTTTCGGTGAGCTCGTCGTTGCATTCCACCGGAAGCCAGTGTCCGCCGGTCAGATTCGTCACCGTGAGGTCCGAGCACGCGGCCCGCATCGGCTCGCCTTGGCGATTGCCGGTGATGCTGCAGATGGGATCCCACTCGCCGTTGACGAACAGCACCGGTTGCGACAGTCGGCCGCCGTCGGGCGCGGTGCGCGCGTAGGCGATGTTGGCCTCGTCGTTGGTGTACCAGGCGCACGGTCCGCGGAACCCGTGCGCTTCGAATGCCTGGACCAGCATCGCGAAATCGGCCGGTGGCCACAGCGCCGGGTCGGCGGCCGTCGGCGGGGCGCGGTGCGCGGACCCGAAACGTCCCCCGTTACGGGTGACCACCGCCGTCGGCGAAACCTTTCCGATCGCGTCAGGGCTGCCGCGCCGGTACACCGAGGCCAACGTGGCCGCGTGGTCTGCGTCCAGATCGGCGACCGCCGCCTCGAAATGCGTTGTGTAGTAACGGTAGTAGTCCCATTGACCGTCGGGGTACTGCTCGACCGGGTAGATCTCCCGATCAACGAGGGGTACCAGGGTGGCCAGACTGTTCGCGTCCGGGAAGTACGCCCACGATGTCAACACGACTCCGCGGCTCCGCTCGGGTTCGTGCGCGGTCAGCGCGCCCGCCACGATGCTTCCCCAGTCGTGGCCGACCCAGATCGCCGCGTCACCACCGAGGTGATCGTGCAATTCCACCATGTCGGCGACGATTTCTTCGATCGCGTAGGCGTCATTGGCAGCAGGCGCCGATGAGCCCCCGTAGCCCCGCAGATCAGGGGCGACGCAGCGCCACCCGTCAGCGGCGAACGCGTCCAGTTGGGCGTGCCAGATCAGCCCGATGCTCGGCCAGCCGTGCAGGAAGATCATCAACGGGCCGTCGGCGGGTCCACTTTCGAGATAGTGCGTCGTATGCCGCGGTGTGCTGAAGGTTCGGGCGATCACGCCAACGATTCCAGCCAGGCTCGGTGCAACGCGGCGTAGCGGCCTTCCGCGTCGATCAGCTCACTGGGCGGTCCGTCCTCGACGATGCGCCCGTGCTCGAGCACCAACACCCGGTCGGCGATTTCGACGGTCGACAACCGGTGGGCGATGATCAGCGCCGTCCGGTCGGCCAGCACGGTCCGCAGCGCGCGCTGGACCAGCCGCTCGCTGGGGATGTCCAGCGACGACGTCGCCTCGTCGAGGATCAGCACCGCGGGGTCGGCGAGGAACGCCCGAGCGAACGCGATCAGCTGCCGCTGCCCGGCCGACAGCCGCCCCCCGCGGGTGGCGACGTCGGTGTCGTAGCCGTCGGGCAGCGCGTCGATGAACTCGTCGGCCCCGACCGCGACCGCGGCGGCGTGCACCTCGGCGTCCGACGCCGACGGGCGGCCGAACCGGATGTTGTCGGCGACGGTCCCGGAGAACAGGAAGTTCTCCTGGGTCACCATCACGACGTGGCGGCGCAGGTCGCTTTGCGCGAAGTGCCGCAGATCGACACCGTCGAGGGTGACCGCACCCGAGGTCGGGTCGTAGAACCGGGCGATCAGCTTGGCGATCGTGGTCTTACCCGCACCGGTGGTGCCGACCAGCGCGACGGTCTGCCCGGCCGGCACGACCAGCGACAGCCCGGGCAGCACCGGCCGGGCCGGTACATAGTTGAATTGCACGTCGCGGAAGGCGATTTCGCCGTTGATCCGGTCGAGGTGCACCGGCTCCGGCGGGTCGGCTATCGCGGGCTTCTCGGCCAGCACGCCGGCAAGTTTCTCCAACGCACTGGACGCCGACTGAAAGGTGTTGAAGAACTGCGAGATCTCCTGCATCGGCTCGAAGAACATCCGCAGGTACAGCAGGAACGCCGCAAGGGTGCCGATCGTCATCTCGCCGTGCAGCACCCGGTAGCCGCCGTAGAGCAACACCACGCCGGTGGTCAGGTTGCCGACCAGCTTGACCGCCGGCATGAAGATCGCCAGCAGCCGGAAGGTCCGTTCGTTGTCGAAGCGGTACCGGTCGGCGACGTCATCGAAGATCTCCTGATTGCGCGGCCCGCGCCGGTAGGCCTGGACCGCTTTGATGCCCGTCATCGTCTCGACGAACTGCACGATCACCAGCGCGGCGCTCTCCCGCACGCGGCGATAGGTCTTGGCCGACTCGGTCGAGAACCACCACACCAGCGCCACGAGGATCGGGAAGGCGGCCAGGCACATCAGGCCCAGCTTCACGTCGAGGGTGACCAGCAGGATCGCGGTGCCGAACAACGTCAACACCGCGGTGATCAGGCTGTCGAAGCCGGTCTCCAGCATGTCCTGGATGGCGTCGACATCGTTGGTCAACCGGCTGACCACCCGGCCGGAGGTGTAGCGGTCGTGGAAGGCCACGTCGAGGCGCTGGAAGTGCCGGAACACCCGGCGGCGCACCTCCAGCAGCACACTCTGGCCGATGCGGCCGGAGCGCTTCAGGAACGTCATCCGGCTGATCGCCTGCACGCACACCACACCGCAGAGCACCGCGACGACGATGATCAGTTCGCGCGCCGGACCACCGGCCAGCAGCGGCGGGATGGCGTGATCGATACCGCGCTGGACCAGAAGCGGAACCGACAGCCGCGCAGCGTTTTCCACCACGACGACGAGCGCGAGCAGCGCGACCGTCGCCTTGAACGGCGCGAGCAACGAGCCCAGCAGCGCACGGGCCTCACGTTTACGCGGCGTGGCCTCGTCGATCGGCAGGTCGTCGGGTTCCTCGTCGAGCCGCCCCCGCCATTCGGTGGCGGTCATCGCTGCCGGCCCTCCGACGCCAGGTAGTCGGACGTACGCCGGGTGGCGCCCCGCTGCTCGCACGCCTCCTCATAGGCGTGATCCAGCCGGTGGCGCTCGTCGTCGTCCTCCCAGTCGCAGCGCACCTCGCTCCCGTCGTCGAGCTCGTCGTCGGCGGCGAGCAGGAAGCGGTAGCGCGGAACGGTGGCGAGCAGTTCCGCGTGGGTGCCGATATGCGTGATCGTGCCCGCGCCGTCGACGGTGTCGAGCAGCGCGACCTTGTCGGCCAGCAGGACCGTCGAGGCGCGGTGCGCGACCACGACGGCCGTGGCACCGGCCAGCACCCGCCCGAGAGCCTCGGTGACCACAGCCTCGGTGTGCACGTCGAGCGCGGACAGCGTGTCGTCGAGCACCAGGACCCGTGGTGCGGCCAGGATGGCGCGGGCCAGCGAAAGCCGTTGCCGCTGACCGCCGGACAGGCTCATGCCCTGTTCCCCGATCCGGGTCTGCAGACCGTACGGCAGGTCGTAGACGAACTGCGCGGCGGCGATCTCGACAGCGCTGCGCAGCTCGTCCTCGGTGGCGTCCGGGCGGCCCAGCTTGAGATTCTCGGCAACCGACATGGAGAACAGCGTCGGATCCTCGAACGCGGTGGCGACGGTGGTGCGCAGCGCGTCCAGCGACAGCTCTCGGATGTCGGTGCCGTCGATGCGGATCGCACCTTCGGTGACGTCGTAGAGCCGCGGAAGCAAGCCGGCCAGCACCGACTTGCCCGAACCTGTGGCGCCGACCAGCGCCAGCGTCTCCCCCGGTTCGACGGTCACGGTGACATGCCGCAGTGCGAACGTGTCACTGTCAGCGAACCGAAACCCCACATCGTCCAATTCCAACCGCCCGCCGCGCGGCGGATGAGTGCGGGGACCGTCGGTGATCTCCCGGGGTGCGTCGAAGATCTCGGCGATCCGGTTGGCCGCCGTCATCGCCTCCTGCGTCATCGACAGCAGGAAACCCAGCGACGCGATCGGCCACACCAGCGACAGCATCATCGTGATGAACGCGACCAGCGTGCCCATGGTGACCAGGCCGTGCCCGGCGGCATACGCGCCGAAGCCGAGCACGACGATCAACGTGAGGTTGGGGATGACCTCCAGCAACGTCCAGAACTTCGCCGACACCGCGACCTTCTGGATCTGGGTGTCGTACAGCGTGCTGGCTTGGGCGTCGAAGCGGTCGTAGACGTAGTCCTCGCGACCGAAGGACTTCACCGCGCGCAGCCCCAGCGCCGACTCCTCGACGTGGGTGGCGACATGGCCGGCCTGGTCCTGGGCTTGCCGGGCCAGTTGGGTGAAGGTGCGCTCGAAGTGCAGCACGATCAGGGTGATCGGCGCGATCGAGACCAGCACCACGACACCGAGCGGCCAGTACATCGCCAGCAGGATGATGGTGACGACGGTGATCTGCAGGATGTTGAGGATCAGGAACACCAGACCGAACGACAGCAACCGTCGAATCACGTTCAGGTCGTTCATGATTCGCGACAGCAGCTGGCCCGATTGCCAGCGGCCGTGAAACGACATCGGCAGGATCTGCAGCCGGGCGTAGAGGTCCTTGCGGATGTCGGCCTCGACACCCATGGTGGCCCGCGAGACCAGCCAGCGGCGGATGAACCACAGCACCGCCTCGGTGACGCCGACCGCCATCGCGGCGGCGCCGACCACCCACAGTCCCCGCTGGTCCTGGTGGCGGACCGGTCCGTCGATCACCGCTTTGGTCATCAACGGGATCGCTACGGTGGCCGCCAGGCTGCTGATCGCGATGACGAGCATCGCGATCCACCGCGCGCGGTACGGCATCAGATATGGCAGCAACCGGAACAGATCGGAGGCGGACCGCCCGGACGTGCGCGGCGCGGCGATGGCCGGTTCGGACACGATTTCGGAAGTCACCTCGTCCACCCCACCATTTCCCTTGACACCGATCACCGCCGAACTTATGCGGCACATCCGACATGACTCCCCTGCATTCGATGATCCCATGGGAGTGCAATTGGTTATCGGACGTGATTTTTCAACGCTAGAACCTCAACAACGATTGAGGTCAAACCCTTCCGGCGCAGGTCACCGTGTCGCGTCGGCCTCCCACTGATACGGGCGTCGATCAGGCAAGATAGTGCCCATGGACAGTAGTTCAGCCGCACCCCGAGTACTGGTGGTCGACGACGATCCCGACGTGCTCGCCTCGCTCGACCGCGGTCTGCGGCTCTCCGGATTCGAGGTCTCCACCGCGGTCGACGGCGCCGAAGCCCTTCGCTCGGCCACCGAAACCAAACCGGACGCGATCATCCTCGACATCAACATGCCGGTACTGGACGGTGTGAGCGTGGTGACCGCCCTGCGCGCGATGGACAACGACGTGCCGGTCTGCGTGCTCTCGGCCCGCAGTTCGGTCGACGACCGGGTCGCCGGCTTGGAGGCCGGCGCGGACGACTACCTGGTCAAGCCGTTCGTGCTGGCCGAGCTGGTGGCCAGGGTCAAGGCACTGCTGCGCCGACGGGGCGCCACCGCCACGTTCTCCTCCGAGACCATCCAGGTGGGTCCGCTCGAAGTCGACATCCCCGGCCGGCGGGCCAGGGTCAACGGCGTCGACGTCGACCTCACCAAGCGCGAGTTCGACCTGCTGGCCGTCCTCGCCGAGCACAAGACCGCGGTGCTGTCCCGCGCGCAACTGCTCGAGCTGGTGTGGGGCTACGACTTCGCCGCCGATACCAATGTGGTGGACGTCTTCATCGGTTACCTGCGCCGCAAGCTCGAGGCGGGCGGCGCACCCCGACTGCTGCACACCGTGCGCGGCGTCGGTTTCGTGTTGCGCACCCAGTGACCGGCTCGTGACGCTGCCGCGCATCTTCCGCCGCACGCCATCGCTTCGCACCCGGGTCGCGTTCGCGACGGCGATCGGTGCGGCGATCGTCGTCACGATCGTCGGCGCGATCGTCTGGGTCGGGATCACCAACGACCGCCTGGAGCGACTCGACCGACGACTCGACGAGGCGGCGGGCTTCGCCGTCCCGTTCGTGCCCCGCGGCCTCGACCAGATCCCGCCGTCACCCAACGACCAGGACGTGGTGATCACCGTCCGTCGCGGCGATCAGGTCCGGTCCAACTCCGATGTCGTGTTGCCGCGGCTGAACTCCGACTACGGCACCGCCGAGGTCGACGGGGTGCGCTACCGGGTGCGCACGGTCGAACTCTCCTACCCGGAGGCCACCAGCCTGGAGGTGGGCGCCACCTTCGACGACACCATCGCCGACACCAACAATCTGCACCGCCGGGTGCTGATCATCTGTGTGTTCGCCGTCTGCGCCGCAGCGCTGCTGGGTTGGGCACTGGCGACCTTCGCGGTGCGGCCGCTGCGGCGGCTGGCCGCCCAGACCCGGGAGATCCAGGCCGGCGACAAGGCACCCGACGTCGAGATCGGCGGCGCCACCGAGGCGGTGGAGATCGGCGAGGCGATCAAGGGTCTGCTGGAAAGGATCTGGACCGAACAGGACCGGACGCAGGCCGCGCTCGCCTCGGCGCGGGACTTCGCCGCGGTGTCGGCCCACGAGCTGCGGACACCCCTGACCGCGATGCGCACCAACCTCGAGGTGCTGGCCACCCTGGACATGACCGACGAGCAGCGCGAGGAAGTGCTCAGCGATGTCGTGCGTACCCAGACCCGGATCGAGGCGACCCTCGGTGCGCTGGAACGCCTTGCCCAGGGCGAACTTTCGACCGAAGCCGACCAGGTCCCGGTCGACATCACCGAGCTGCTCGACCGCGCCGCACACGACGCCATGCGGGTGTACCCCGACCTCGAGGTGACGCTGGTGCCGTCACCGACGTGCATCATCATCGGCCTGCCCGCCGGCCTTCGCCTGGCGGTGGACAACGCGATCGCGAACGCGGTCAAACACGGTGGCGCGACGCGGGTGCAGCTCTCGGCGGTCAGCTCGCGCGACGGCGTGGACATCGCGATCGACGACAACGGTTCCGGCCTCCCGGAGGCGGAACGCACGGCGGTGTTCGAACGCTTCGCCCGCGGGTCGACAGCGTCGCACTCCGGGTCCGGACTCGGCCTGGCGTTGGTTGCACAGCAAGCCGAAATCCATGGCGGCACAGCCGTGTTGGATGACAGTCCGCTCGGCGGTGCGCGCCTGACGCTGCGGCTGCCCGCACCCTCCTAGGTCGCCGGGGTGGCCCCGCAGATCGCGTTGCCACCGTCGATGATCAGGGTGGTGCCGGTGACGTAGGACGCCCCGGGGGTGGCCAGGAAGGCAACACCGGCCGCCACCTCGTCGGCGGTGGCCGAGCGTCCGATCGGGGTCGCGTTCCCGGCGGCGACCTCCGAGGACAGCTGGGCGGCCGTCGCGATCCACCCGGGCAGCACGAGGTTGGCGGTGATGCCGTTCTTGGCGTAGTCGACACTCATCGAACGTGTCATCCCCAGCATCGCGGCTTTCGCGGTGTGATATCCGACGTCGCCGGTGTAGGCGGTCAGCACGCCGGCCGTCGAACCGACATGGACCACCCGGCCGTAGCCGCGTTCGACCATTCCGGGCAAGGCCGCCCGGGTGACGAAGAACGCACTGTCGAGATTGCGCCGCAAGGCAAGTGACCATTCCTCGTCGGTCATCACCATCAGCGAATTCGGCTCCTCGGGGCTGTTCACCGAGGCCAGACCGGCGTTGTTCACCAGGATGTCGAGCTTGCCGAACGCGACTTCGGTGGCCTCGACCAGACCGTCCGCCGCATCGCGGTCGAACAGGTCGGCGATGTGGGCCTGCGCCCGGATACCCTCGGCGGCGAGCTCCTCGGCTCGCTGGTGCACCCGATCCGTGGTACCGGTCACCATCACCGCCGCCCCCAGTTGACCCAGCAGCCGCGCCGAGGCGAAGCCGATACCGAGCTCACTGCTCGATCCGGTGACCAGAGCCACCTGACCGCTCAGATCGAACGCGCTTGGCGTAGCGGGCATTGCGCTTACTCCCTCTGTAGTTCAGCTGTACGACGCCGACACTAGGGCGTCACCGCGCACGTTTCTAGGTCGAACGTCCAAAACTTGGACGTTCGTACAAGGTGGTAACCGTCATGTCACACAGTCGAAATCAGCCGACCTGAGACTTGCCCGATGAAACTCACGTCGGGAATCGCACCGCTGGCGCTCGTCGCGCTGCTGTTCGCCGGGACGGCATGCTCAGGAAAGACCAACAGTCCCAACAACACTGCCGCCGAGGCGTCGACGGTGCGCACTCCGCTGATGTCCGACCCGCCGCCGCTGGACCCCGACACGTTCTACCAGCCCGAGGGCTTGCTGATCATGACCTCGACCTACCAGGGGCTGCTCCAGTACGCCCCCGGGACGACGAAGATCGAGCCCTTGCTGGCCACCAAGTGGGACGTCACCCCGGACGGCCTGACGTATACCTTCACCCTGCGGGACGGCGTCAAATTCGCCGACGGCACCCCGTTCGACTCCGCGGCCGCCAAGGCCAGCTTCCAGCGGCGGATCGACATGAACGCCGGTCCGGCCTACATGCTCGCCGACGTCAAGGACATGCAGACGCCGGACCCGCACACCTTCGTGGTCACCCTCACCAAACCCGTTGCGCCCTTTCTGGATTACCTCGCGTCCCCGTACGGCCCGTTGATGACCAGCCCGACCGCCGTCGCGCAGCACGCCACCGGCGGCGATCATGCCTCGGCGTGGCTGGCCTCGCACACCGCCGGGACCGGTCCCTACGAGCTGACCGACGCCGTGCAGGCCAGCCACTACACGATGAGCGCGAACAAGAACTACTGGGGCCCGGCGCCGGAGATCACCTCGGTGCAGATGCCGGTGGTGACCGCTTCCGCGGTACAGCGGCTCCAGCTCGGCAACGGCGAGCTCGACATGATCCTGCACGGGCTGTCCAAAGGTGATTACGAAGCCCTGGCCACCGGTCCAGACACCGAGGTGCTGCAGCAGAATGCGCTGATCAAGACCATGGTCATGGTGAATCCGGCGTCGGCGGTCTTCGCCTCGAAGGACGCCCGAGCGGCACTGTCGGCCGCACTCGACCAGAATGCCTTGACCACACAGGTTTTCGGTGCGCAGGGATCGCCGTCCACGCAGTTCTACCCGACCGGGATGATGCCGGACGGGGCGGTGCCCGACACGCACGTCTACGACCCGTCGAAGCTGGCCGCACTCGGCAAGAATGGCGGTGACGTCTCGATCGGCTATCCGTCCGGCGACAGCAGCCTGCAGGACCTGGCCAACCAGACCCAGGTGATCCTGCAGACCGCGGGCTTCAAGGCGACGGTCCGCGACTTCCCGTCGGCACAGCTGTTCGCACTGCCCCAAAACCCGGACCAGCGCCCTGACCTGTTCGCGGAGTCGTGGAATCCTGATGCCGCGCACCCCGATACCTACTCGCGCATCTACCAGTACACCAACGCGCCGGTGAACATCCAGGGCTGCTCGGTGCCGGAGGCCGACAAGCTCCTCGACGCCGGTAGCGCCGAACCCGACCCGGCGAAATCACAGGCACTGTATGTCGAGGCAGCCAAGGCCTACCGCGACTCGCTGTGCTGGATCAACCTGACCGATCTGCACAACACGGTGGCCGCCCGCAAGGGTTACTCCGGGTGGCAGAGCCAGCCGGCCTGGATGTGGGACACCGACTTCTCCACCCTCAAGCACCAGGGATGACGGCTGGCACCACCGCTCGCGGTGCGGCGCGCCGAACCGAGATCATCGACGCCGCAATCGAAGTGATGGCACAGGTCGGCCTGGCCGGGCTCTCGATGCGCCTGGTGGCCAACCAGGCCCAGATCCCACTGGGCGCGCTCAGCTACTACTTCGACGACAAGTCCGACCTGATCGCGCAGGCGTTCGCCCAGTTGTCGGACCGCGAGATCGACCGGGTCGTCGCCACCGCGGAGCGGCTCGAGCCGTCCATGCCCGCCGAGCGGCTCGCCGATCTGGTCGCCGACATGATCATCGACGGGTTCAGTTCGCCACCCGGGGCGATCGTCACCCGCTACGAACTGGTCACCGAGGCCAGCCGCGACGAGCGCCTGCGCCCGATGTTCGAAGCCTGGTACGCGGCAATGATTCCCGCGCTCAGCAGGCTCTTCCGCGACATCGGCTCGGGACAACCTGAACTCGACTCGCGCACCGTGATGGCGGTGATGGCCGGCCTGGAGATCGACAACCTCTACCGCCCGCTGGGCCCGGTGGACAAGCGCCGGATCCGGGCGACCCTGCGCCACGTATTCACAGCAGTGATCGCACTGCACAAGACCTGAGCAACGAAAGGCAGCACCTATGGCAGGCGTCCTGTTCGGTCCGGACATCACCTTTCTCGGCGTCCCCCGATGCGACCTCACCGACGAATCCAGTTATGCCGACGCCGATATCGTCATCCTCGGCGCCCCACTGGATGGCGGCACCAGCTACCGCTCCGGCGCCCGGTTCGGCCCGTCAGCGCTGCGTCAGGCGTGTTACCTGCCGCAGGACGGCTCCCGGCCCAGCCTCGCGCTGCGCGTCGACGGCCTCAAAGACCTGCGCGTCTACGACGCAGGCGACGTGATGCTCTACAGCGGCGACATCGAGCAGGCCGTGAAGATGATCGAGGAGGACGTCTACAAGATCACCGCCGCAGGCGCAATCCCGATCGTCCTCGGCGGTGACCACACCATCGCCTGGCCTGACCATACCGGGGTCGCGCGCCACTACGGGTTCGGCAACGTCTCGATGATCCATTTCGACGCCCATGCCGACACCGGCGACATTCTCAACGGCTCTCTCGTCGGCCACGGCACCCCGATGCGCAGGCTCATCGAATCCGGCGCGCTGCGGGGAGATCGGTTCCTGCAGCTGGGATTGCGCGGATACTGGCCCGACGAGCCCGTACTGCAGTGGATGGCAGCGAACGGCCTGCGGTCCTATGAGATGACCGAGATCGTCGCCAGGGGCCTGGAGCCCTGCCTGACCGAGGCGTTCGAGATCGCCACCACCGACTGCGAGGGCGTGTTCATCTCCGTCGACATCGACGTGTGCGATCCCGGCCACGCCCCCGGAACGGGAACACCTGAGCCTGGCGGCTTCTCGGCCCGCGAACTACTCGACGCCGTGCGGCGCATCTGCTACGAGTTGCCCGTCGTCGGGGTGGACGTGGTGGAGGTGGCGCCACCCTACGACCACGCCGACATCACCGCATTGCTCGGCAATCGTGTGGTCCTGGAGGTCATCTCCGCGATCGCCCGCCGCCGCAAGGACAAGGCGAGCGGCACCACCTGGGATCCGATGCAACCGCTGCTCGCCGGACGCGAGGCGGACGAACAGCTCCGGCTGATCACCGAGGGCGAGCAAGCTCGCCGCCGCGGTGACGGCGGGGCCCGACCACATCACCACCACTGATGTCCGAGACACCCGTCGGCGCCACGCCGTCGACCCAGGTCCCCCGCTACGCGGGCAAGGGCACCTTCGCGCGGATCGCCGACATCCGCGAGGTGGCCGACTACGACATCGCGGTGGTGGGTCTGCCGTTCGACGGCGGCACCTCCTACCGGCCGGGGGCGCGGTTCGGCCCGATGGCGGTGCGCCAGGCGGCGCGCACCCTGCGTCCCGGCTATCACGTCGAATTCGGTGTCGCCCCGCTGGAAGAGGTGCAGATCGTCGACGCCGGAGACGTGACGATCACGCCGTTCGACATCGCGGAAGCCTGCACGCAGATCGAGAACGGTATGCGCGACATCATCGGCCGGCGGGAGCGCAGGTTCGTCGCGATCGGCGGTGACCACACCGTCGCACTGCCGAATCTTCGCGCGCTGCACGCCGTCCACGGGCCGCTGGCACTCGTGCATTTCGACGCCCACCTCGACACCTGGGACACCTACTTCAAGGCGCCGGTCACCCACGGCACCCCGTTCCGCCGGGCGTTCGAGGAGGGCCTGCTCATCGAGGACCACTCGATCCACGTCGGCATCCGCGGCCCGATCTATGACCGGATGGACCTCGAGGACGACGCCCGGATGGGATTCCGGATCATCCGGGCCGGCGACCTCGACGTGATGGGCGTCGAGACTGCCGTCGATGTCGTCGCCCGGCGTGTCGACGATCTGCCGGTGTACCTGTCGATCGACATCGATGTCCTCGATCCCGCCTTCGCGCCCGGCACCGGCACTCCCGAATCCGGCGGGCTGACCTCCCGCGAACTCCTGCGAATGCTGCGCCGTCTCAACGGGATCAACGTGGTCGGGGCGGATGTCGTGGAAGTCGCACCCGCCTACGACCACGCCGAGATCACCTCGATCGCCGCCGCGACGGTGGTCTTCGATCTGTTGAGTCTGATCGTCGCCAACAGCTGAGCGTCAAACAAAGTCTGGAACGTAAGTTCTTTGCGCCCACTGGAATACCTGCCAGGCAGCGACCTCGTCGAACATGTCGTGCACCCGCCGGGCGGCCTCGGCCCCGATCGGCTTGGCGTCGCGCGCCTTCACCTGAACCTCAGCGCTGCGCTCCATCATCAGGAAGTACCCGACCGCCGCATCGACGCTGCCGCCGACGGTCAGCAGTCCGTGGTTGCGCAGAATCGCCGCCCGGGCGCCGCCGATGGCAGCGGCGATGCGCTTGCCCCCGTCGGTCGAGCCGATGTTGACCTCCTCGTCGTCGAAGATCTCGTGATCGTCGAAGAACGCACAGGCTTCCTGCGAGATCGGGGTCAGCTTGGTGACTTCCGCGGAAAATGGTGTGCCGTAAGGGGTGTGGCAATGCGCGGCGGCAACGACGTCGGGGCGGGCCTCGTGCAGCGGGGCGTGGATGTAGTAGGCGGCCACATTGATCTGGGCCCCGTCGTTGATCTGGCCGCCGTCGGCCGTCCCGTCGGCGTGCACCAGCACCAGATCGTCGGGGGTCATGAACCGGAACGGCACCCCGTAGCGGCCGAGCCAGAAAGACTCGGGCTGCTCCGGGTCGCGAGCCGAGATGTGGCCGTCGCCCAGCGAACCCCAGCCCATGGCGCCGAACACCCGGTACGCCAGCGCCAGACGCCGCTTGCGGTGCTCGCGCAATTCGACGGGATCGGTGATCACCGGTTCGCCGGCGTACGGGTCGAGAAAATCGCTCGGGTCAGTCACGATGGTCCTGTTCAATGGTGTCCAAATACGATATCGAAATTGTTCGCCGGCGTCGCGGTGAGCCGAACGGAGCAGAGTGTGTCGAGCCGTCCGCTGGTCCTGGTCATCGCCGAACCCGACCCCGAGCTGCCACCCCCGCCGCTCGCCCTGATCCCGCCCGACGTCGACGTCGTCGAGGTGCACGGGACACCCACTACAGAACAGCTCGCCGATGCCGAAGTGCTGTACGTGTGGGACCACCGCTTCGCCGATCTGGCGCCGGTGTTGCGCGGCGCCGACCGGCTGCGCTGGGTGCACGCCGCGTCGGTGGGGGTCAACCGGCTGATCTGCCCAGAGCTCGCCCAGAGCCAGGTCACGCTGACCAGCTCGCGCGGCGTCTTCGACACCTCGATCGCCGAGTGGGTGCTCGCCGCCGTGCTCAGCTTCGTCAAAGGCCTTCCGCACACGCTCGCGCTGCAGCGCGAGCACACCTGGCACTACCGCACCACCGGCCGGCTGGCCGGCAAGCGAGCCGCCGTCATCGGCACCGGTTCGATCGGGCGAGCCATCGCCGACCGTCTGAGCAGGCTCGATGTTGAGGTGACACTGGTCGGCCGCACCTCGGGTGAGGACCCGCGCTTCGGCGCGATCCGCGGAGCCGTCGACCTGAGCGCGGTGGCGGCCGACGTCGACATCCTGGTCGCCGCGGTGCCGCTGACCGCGGCCACCACCGGGCTGATCGACGCGGAGGTGCTGGCCGCGCTGGGGCCGGCCGGCTTCGTGGTCAACGTCGGGCGGGGACCCACCGTGGTCGAGGCCGTGCTCGTCGAGGCGTTGCGGACGGGCGCCATCGCCGGGGCCGCGCTCGACGTGTTCGAGGTCGAGCCGCTGCCCGCGGACTCGCCGCTGTGGTCGATGCCCGGCGTCCTGGTGTCACCCCACATGTCCGGCGATTACGTGGGGTTCGAGATCGACATGATGGGCGTGTTCGTCGACAACCTCGGGCGCTGGCTGCGCGGCGAGGAGCTGCGCAACATCGTCGATCCGGGCGTCGGATACGTGCGGGGCTGACGGTGTTTCGGATGGGATAATCCGCTGTTTCGATAATGTATCGAAACAGCCGGTATCGCTCCGTCGTGTTATCAATTGTCCGTCTCCGAATGAATAAAGGTGAGCGATGATCGACGACCTGATGCGACCCGTCATCGGCGCGGGCACCACCGAATACGAGTGGATGACCTGGCCCGAGATCGCGGCCGCCGCTGCAGCCGACGCGCCGGTCGTCATCGCGGTGGGTTCCACCGAACAACACGGGCCGCACCTGCCGGTGAGCGCGGACTGGGTGATCCCACAGACGCTGCTTCGGCTGGCGGCGGCCAAACGTCCGTTCGTGGTGGGCCCGGCACTGCGGCTCGGCTACCGGTCCCGGCCGGCCAGCGGCGGCGGACAGCAGTTCCCCGGCACGCTGTCGTTGCGCGCCACCACCTTCATCGCGATGATCGAAGACCTGCTCGACGAGTTGATCCGCACGGGATTCCGCCGAATCATGTTGTACAACTGGCACTTCGAGAACACGAACTTCGTCTACGAACCGGCCTACCTGGTGTCAGGCCGCTCCCCCGGCGTGAAGATCGTCGTCGTCGAGAACGCGATGCCCGAGTTCGGGGCGGCCGACCTGGATGTGCTGTTCCCCGACGGCTTTCCCGGCCTCGCGCTCGAACACGCCGCGGTGATCGAGACGTCCCTGTTCGAATACCTCCGACCCGCCACCGTGCGAATGGATCGCATCGTCGACGACGCACCGGCCCGAAACGTGCCGTGGGACGTCCTGCCGATCGAGGCGTCGATGTCGACCGCCACCGGGGTGCTCGCGTCGGCGACCCAGGCCACTGCCGCCAAGGGTGAGTTGCTGGCCGAGCGGATCGTCGACCACATCGTGTCCATCCTCGACGCCGAGTTCGAGCCGATCGAGCGCGACGCGATGCTGCTGACCGCCGACCGGGACAGCTGACATGACAGGCACAGCCCTGGTCACCGGCGGCGCCACCGGGATGGGCCGGGCCACGGCGTATCTGCTCGCCGCGCGCGGATACCGGGTGGCCATCGACCATCTCGGTTCCGCGGCCCAGGCCGAACAGGTCGCCGGCGACATCGGCGGCATCGCCTACGAGGCCGACGTCGCCGACATCGGGGCCGTCGAGGCACTCGTCTGCGCGGTCGAGTCCGATCTCGGCCCGATCGACGTCGCGGTGGCCTGCGCGGGTTTCGACGTCGACGTCCCGCTGGCGGAGGTCACCGAAGACCTGTGGCACCGCAGCCTCGAGGTGATGCTCGGCGGCTGCGCCAATGTGATCGCGACCGTCGGGCCACGGATGCGGGCGCGACGACGGGGCTCCATAGTCGGGATCTCCTCGGAGCTGGCCCTGCTCGGCGACGAGAACCATGTGCCGTACGTGACGGCGAAGTCGGCCATGATCGGGCTGGTTCGCTCGATCGCCCCCGAGTACGGCCCGGATCAGGTGCGCGTCAACATCGTGTGCCCGGGTCCCACCGACACCGCGATGCTCACCGAGCGGTGGCGAGGCGAGGACTACCGGAACAGCATCGCGCTCAACCGGTTCGGCACGCCCGACGAACTGGCCCGCGCGATCGTTGACGTCGCCGAGTGGACCTGGCTGACCGGCCAGGTGATCTCGCCCAACGGCGGCGTGGTGATCCAGTGAGCGGGCAGATTGCATTGGTGACCGGTGCCGCGGGCGGAATCGGCCGCGCGATCGTGGCGGCGCTGGCCGACGCGGGCTGGACCGTCGTCGCCACGGACCTCCCCGATACCGGCGAAATCCCCGGCGCCGCAACGACAATCCCCGTCGATCTGCGCGGCCGGGCCGCATGCCACGCACTGGTGGACGCCGTCATCGCTGGATTCGGCCGGCTCGACCTGCTGGTGAACAACGCGGCCACGATGACGGCCGTCGACCCGACTCCCGCCACGATGGAGCTGTGGTGGCGCGATATCGAGGTGAACCTGTCCTCGCCGCTGTGGCTGACCCAGGCCGCGGCGCCGGCGCTGCGAGAGGCCGGCGGGCAGGTGGTGAACATGTGCAGCATCTCCGGGCTGCGCGGCGAACCGGGCTTCAGCGCCTACGCGGCCAGTAAAGCCGGCCTGCTCGGGATGACCCGTTCGCTGGCCCGCGAACTGGCCCCGGACGTGCGGGTCAATGCGGTCGCCCCGGGCCCCACCGACACCGAACAACTTCACCGCGACGCCGAGTTTCGCGGGGTCAGCCTGCCGCAGATGCACCGCGAGTACAGCGCCGACATGCCGATCGGACGGCTGATCCAGCCCGGCGAGGTGGCCGACGTGGTGCGCTTCCTGGCCGGCACGCGATCGTTCACCGGCGAGTGCGTACAGATCAACGGGGGGATGTTGATGTCGTGAGAAGCGAATTCGACCGGCGAGGCGACATTCTCGTCGTCGCGGCCCGGTTGTTCGCCGAGCGCGGGTATCTCAACACCACGATGACCGAGATCGCCCGCGCCTGCGGACTCGGGCAGTCGTCGTTGTATTACTGGTTCCGGCAGAAGGAAGACATCCTGCTGGGCCTGCTCGCCCTCAACCGGGTCTCGCTGGACTTCGCCCGGCAGATGGTGGCTGCGACGGGCTCACCCGCGGTGCGGCTGTTGCGCCTGCTGCGATTGGACATCGGCGAGCTGTGTTCGGCAGCGGTCGACATCTGCGAGGTCGAGGTGCTCGCCGAAGCGCAGCCCGAGGTATTCGCCGAGTTCTGGGCCGACACCGCGGAGCTGCACGAGCAGATGGCCACGCTCATCGGCGAGGGCATCGCCTGCGGCGAATTCATCGACTGCGACCCGGAATTCGCCGCACTCAACATCTGCGCCGCCGAAGAGGGTGTGCAGCGCCGCTACCGGAACTCCGCGGCCCACGCACCCGACGGCACCAGCCCGTTCCGGCACCCGAACTACTCGCGTGAGCACATCGCCGAGGAACTGGCCGCCCTGCTGGTGCGTGGCCTGCTGCGCGACCCATCGACGCTGCCCGCCCTTCGAGCGCGGGCAGACGACGCCGACGACGCCGGGTATGCGGCTAGCGGGTGGCCAGCAGGTCGATGACGAAAATGAGCGTCTTGCCGGACAATTGGTGTCCGCCGCCGGCCGGGCCGTAGGCCTGCTCGGGCGGGATCGTCAGCTGACGGCGGCCGCCCACCTTCATGCCGGGGATGCCGTCCTGCCAGCCCTGGATCAGCCCGCGCAGCGGGAACGAGATGGACTCCCCGCGGTTCCACGAACTGTCGAACTCGGCACCGGTGTCGTACTCGACCCCGACATAGTGGACATCGACGACGGCGCCGGCCTTGGCCTCATCGCCGTCGCCGACCACCAGATCCTTGATGACCAGTTCGGTGGGCGCCGGGCCGTCGGGGAATTCGATCTCGGGTTTGCTCGTCACCGCTCACACAGTAGTCGCTCACGCGCTGCTGACCGAGCGTTCCACCCGCCCGTCCGTGCCGCGACGCTCCCGCGCGGTGACCGTCGACGTCGTGGCCGTCAACCGCACCCGGTCGGCGCGGAACAGGTCATAGGCGTATTCGAACGGCCGGTCGGCGGCGTCCCGGGTGATCCGGGTGATCGCCACCAGCGGTCGCCGGTGCGCGATGCCGAGCCAGTCCGCTTCGCGCGGGCTGGCGCTGACGACCTCGATGGTCTCGCTGGACGTCGCGGGTACCAGGCCGTAGCGAACGGCGAACAACTCGTACAGCGAGCCGCCGAGCGGCTGCTCCAGCAGATCGATCACGTGCTCGGCGACGAAGCACGAGAAGTCCACCGACAGCGGCACCCCGTCGGCGAAGCGGAGCCGCCGGATCGCGAAAACGTCCTCGCCGGGCCCGATTTCCAGCGCGGTGGCCTCGGCGGCAGTGGGCGGCCTGCGGTCGGTGGCCAGCACCCGGGTCGCACTGGTGTGCCCGCCGCTGCGCAACCGCGCGGGCAGGCCCGCCAGCTCGGCGGCGTTGCGTTGCACGACGTCGGCGCGCACGAACGTCCCGCCGTTGCGCCCGGTCCGCCGTTCCAGCACCCCGGCACGGCTCAACGGCAGCAGCGCGCTGCGCAGCGTGGAGCGGGACACCTCGAAGCGATCGGCCATCTCGCGTTCGGTGCCCAACCGGGAGCCGGGCCGCAGGGTGCCCTGGGCGAGCATCGACAGGATGCGCCGTCGCACATCCTCCGCGATCGGGCCCCCCTCCGACTCCTCCATCGGACTAGCTGTTCAGGGCATCCGGCGATTCGGGCAGAACCTGACCGCCGTCCACGGCGATCGCCTGACCGGTGATGTAACCGGCCTCCACGGTGGCCAGGAAGGCGGCCAGATGGCCGATGTCCTCCGGCGTGCCCAGGGCCCCCGCCGGGATCGCCTTGGTCATCCCGGCGATGTAGTCCTCGCCCATGTCCGCCAGACCCTCGGTGAAGATGTTGCCCGGCAGCACGGCATTGACGGTGATCCCGTGCGGCGCCAATTCGATTGCGGCAGTGCGCATGAAGCCGAGCTGAGCGGCCTTCGACGCCCCATAGTGCGACCATCCCGGAAAGCCGGTGATCGGACCGGTGATCGACGATGTCAGAATCACCCGACCGCGCCCGGAGGCGATCAGGGCGTCCAGGCAGGCCTGCACGGTGAAGACATTGCCCTTGACGTTGATGTCGAGGACCTCGGTCAGTTGGGCCGGCGTCATCGTGGCCAACGGCGCCTCGGGGAAGATCCCGGCGTTGGCGCAGACGACGTCGATGCCGCCGAATGCGTCGATGACCGAGGCGGCCAGGTCAGCGCACGCCACCGGATCGGTGACATCGGTCTGGATTCCCAACACCTTTCCGCTGCCCAGCGCGTCCAACTCGGCGACCGCCGAGTCCAGTTCGGTGGTCGAACGCGCGGCGATCGCGACATCGGCGCCGGCCGTGGCGAACACCGAGGCGATGCCGCGCCCGATGCCCTTGCTGCCACCGGTGACCACCACGGACGTCGACTGCAGATCAAACACGCGTATCTCCTTGCCTAGAAAGGGTTTCAAACCCGGGATCCGAAGATCGCATCCTGCAACCAGGTGCGGTCCTCCAGATACCGTTGCGCCAGCCGGGCGGTGTTGGGGGCGAAGTCGTCGCCGAGCTCAGCCGCCGCATCGGCGTCGGCGTGCGAGGCGATCCAGGCGGTCAGGTTGATCCGGCGCAGCATCACGAACGTCGGGACGAGCGCCAAGTGGTCGGCAGGCAGCGATCCGGCTTCGAAGTAGCCGGTGAGCCACTCGGCGATGATCCGCTCACCGGCCGGGGTGTCCTCGATGAACGACACCGCGGCGCCCAGATCGGCCAGGTACCACGACCACCCGCAGTCATCGAAGTCGATCACCGTGATGCCTGCGCTCGCATCGGTCGGATCGACCATCAGATTGGCCAACCGCAGATCGGCGTGAACAAGTCCGAATCGGTCGGGCGCCGAACCGAAATCGGTGAGCTTGGCCGTGATGTCGTCGGCGGCGCGCTGGATCACAGCCCGGTCATCGTCGGTGAGGCCGGGCGCCAGCCGCCAATTACCCCATCGGGCGTCCGGACCGAGAATGGTGTCGAGGTCCCAGCGGAACCGGGTGAACGAGTGTGGGAACGTCCAGTTCCTGGCGTGCTCGTGCATGACGGCGGTGAGCCTGCCGAGCTGCTCGAAGCCGATGACGTCGGGATCGTCCTCCGCAGTACAGCCCGCGACAAAGGTCACGGCGTCGACGTGCAGGACATCGCCGTCGACCTCGGCGGCCACGACGTCGGTTCCGTCGCGGGCGGCGATCAGCTCCGGCGTCAGCACCGACGTCTCCCGGCGCAGAGCCTGCATCCATGCCAGCTCGGAGCGGATCGCCCCCAGCGAGTGATAGCCCGGCCGGTGTACCCGCAAAACGATCGGCTCGTCGTCCTCGACCAGGTAGGTGGCGTTCTCGGACAGGCTGAGCAGCCGCAGCGGCGTGGTGTCTGCGCGACCGTAAGCGGGCAGTGCTGCACGCGCGAAGAACTCATGAGTCGGCGGCAGTCCCGGCATGGCACCAGTGTGGACCATAACGGGGGGTCGAGCAGACCAAATCCGCATATTTAACGTCCTTGTTTCTTGGCAGGGTTTTGGGAAACACACAGGAAACATCACTTGCGTATTGCCCGTAAGTTCCTGTTGACCAGGTCATCTGGCGGGGGTAACAATGTCGTCGTCGCACCACAAAGCCGTGCCGACATCGTCATCACCCCCCGGCCTCAGTTGCAACCGGGAAATACCAGACCAAATAAATGGCACGACCCCAGTCACAGTCGAGATGGGAATCCACACAATGAGCGACACCATCGATCCGCCGGCCCCGGCCGGAAGCGAAGCCAAATCCGAAACCGTCCAACGGCTCAAGCCCAACGCGGTCGGTCTGATCGGCGTCCTGTTCATGGCCGTCGCGACCGCCGCGCCGATCACCGCCATGGTGGGCAACGTGCCGATCGCGGTCGGATTCGGTAACGGCGCCTATGCCCCGGCCGGCTACTTCGTCGCCACGATCGTGCTGACGTTGTTCGCGATCGGTTATGCCGCGATGAGCAAGCACATCACCGCAACCGGCGCCTTCTACGGGTACATCTCGCACGGGCTGGGCCGGATCGTCGGGTTGGGCGCAGGCTTCCTGACCGCCATGGCCTACATGGTGTTCGAAGCGTCGCTGATCGGTATCTTCGCCTTCTTCGGCAACGACACCTTCAATTCACTGTTCCACGTGAACATCCCGTGGATCGTGTTCGCCATCGGCATGCTGGTGGTCAATCTGGTCCTGACCTACTTCGACATCAACGTCGCCGCCAGGGTGCTCGGGGTCTTCCTGATCACCGAGATCGTCATGCTGTCGTTGATGGCACTCTCGGTGCTGTTCACCGGTGGCGGCCCGCAGGGCTGGTCGTGGGGATCGCTCAACCCGCTCAACGCTTTTCAGAACCTGAGCGGCTCGGTGGCCGGAGCCGACGGCAGCATGCTCACGGTGGCCGGCTCGGCAGGCATCGGCCTGTTCTTCGCGTTCTGGTCCTGGGTCGGCTTCGAGTCCAGTGCGATGTACGGCGAGGAGTCCAAGAACCCGAAGAAGATCATCCCGATCGCGGTGATCAGCTCGGTGGTCGGGATCGGCGTGTTCTACGTCCTCATCTCCTGGCTGGCGATCGTGGGCACCGGTCCGCAGAACGCCATTGCGCTGGCGCAGGATTCGGCGACCGCCGGTGACATCTTCTTCGGGCCGGTCGGTGCGCACCTGGGCACCTGGGCTGTCGACCTGTTCAAGATCCTGTTGATGACCGGGTCGTTCGCCTGCGGCATGGCATTCCACAACTGCGCTGCCCGCTACATCTACGCGATCGGTCGCGAGAACGTCATCCCGGGCATGCGCAAGACACTGGGCGCCACCCACCCGACGCACGGTTCGCCGCATATCGCCGGGCTGGTCCAGACCATCTTCGCGACCGTCGTCGTGCTGTTCTTCGCGCTCACCGGCCGTGATCCGTACACCGGTCTGTACGGGTTGATGGCTCTGCTCGGCACCACCGCGATCATGATCGTCCAGGCGCTGGCCGCTTTCTCGGTGATCGCCTACTTCCACGTCGGCAAGAACCATCCGGAGACAGCCAACTGGTTCCGGACGTTCCTGGCTCCCCTGCTCGGCGGCCTGGGCATGCTCTACGTGATCTACCTGCTGGCCAAGAACGCATCATTCGCGGCCGGCACGGCTTCCAGCGACTGGGTGTTCGAGATCATCCCCTACGTGGTGGGTGTCGTCGGCATCGGTGGCATCGTGCTGGCGGTGGTGCTGAAATACACGTCGCCGCAGCGCTATTCGGAGCTCGGCCGGACAGTGCTCGAAGAGGCGCACGAGCGCCAGTGAGTGCAGTCACGGGCAGCGACAACGAGAAAGTAGCGCTATGAGCTTTTCCAACATCATGGATTCCAACAGCTACTCGGCGGACCATCCGGTCGATCCCGCCACCGAATCGTTGATCGCGGCCCGTGACCGCATCCTGGGCCCGGCCTACCGGCTGTTCTACCAACGCCCGGTGCACCTGGTCCGCGGTGAGGGCACCCGGCTCTACGACTCCGACGGCGCCTGCTACCTGGACGCCTACAACAACGTCGCCAGCGTCGGGCACTGCCACCCGCATGTGGTGGAGGCCGTCACCCGCCAGCTGTCCACCCTCAACACCCACACCCGCTATCTGCACGGCGGCATCGTCGACTACAGCCAGCGGCTGCTGGACACTCTGCGGTCCGAGGGGCCCCACGACATCGACCAGGTGATGTACGCCTGTACCGGCTCCGAGGTCAACGACCTGGCCCTGCGCGTCGCCGAAATGTACACCGGCGCAAAGGGTGTCATCGTGACCACCGACGCCTATCACGGCAACACCGCCGCCGTCACGGCGATCTCGCCGTCCATCGGCGGGGCCACCGTGCTCGGTGAGCACGTCCGCACGGTCCCGCCACCGGACAGCTACCGGCTGCCCGCGGACGAACTCGCCGACCGGTTCACCGCCGACGTCGTCACCGCCATCGACAAGCTGGTCGCCAGCGGCGCAGGGTTCTCCGCCCTGATCGTCGACACGATCTTCTCCTCCGACGGCATCTACCCGGACCCCTCGGTGCTGGCGCCCGCGGTGGCGGCGGTGCATCGCGCCGGCGGCGTATTCATCGCCGATGAGGTGCAGCCCGGCTTCGGCCGCACCGGTGACGCGATGTGGGGCTTCATGCGCCACGGCGTCGTGCCGGACCTGGTCACGATGGGCAAGCCGATGGGCAACGGCATGCCGATCGCGGCGATGGCGGCCCGCTCGGAGGTGCTCGACACCTTCGCCCGCGAGGTCCCGTACTTCAACACCTTCGGCGGCAATCCCGTGACGGTGGCCGCGGCGGCCGCCGTCCTGGACGTCATCGAGGACGAGAAGCTGATGCGCAACGCCGCCGAAGTCGGCACGCAACTGCGCACCGAACTGACGCGCCTGGGCGCTGATCATCCGCGCATCGGCGACGTCCGCGGCACCGGGCTGTACGTCGGAGTCGAGATGATCGACGAGACCGGCGCACCCGACCGGCCCGGCGCGCGGGCATTGGTCAACGCCATGCGCGAGCGGCGGGTGCTGATCTCGGTGTGTGGGCGCGACGGGAACGTGCTGAAGATCCGTCCGCCGATGGTGTTCTCGAGCACCGATGTGGACTGGTTCTGCACCGAGTTCGCCGGTGCCCTTGCTTCGCCGTTCTGACTCGCTTTCGTCGGGCACACTGGAGCAGTGGCTGAAGACAACGAAACCCTTTCCCGCATCCACGACCTGGTCGCCCAAGAGCGCGAACTGCGTGAGCGGGTGGTGAACGGACAACTCGACCCCGCTGAGGAGCACACCCGCCTGCGGGCCATCGAAACCGAACTCGATCAGTGCTGGGACCTGCTTCGCCAGCGTCGCGCACTGCGCGAGACGGGCGGCGACCCGAATCAGGCCAGCGCGCGGCCAGGCGATGAAGTCGAGGGCTACCTCAGCTGATCACCCGGGCCAGGATCGCCAACAACGCCTGAAGATCCTGTTCATCGAGCGAGGCCAAGACCTCCGGCGCCGGGTCGTCGGTGTCGTCGAGGACGGCAATGACATCGCGGCCCGCGTCAGTCAGTGACACCAGCTTGCAGCGCCGGTTGTCCGGATGCGGTTGGCGGACCACCAGGCCGCGAGCCTCCAGATCGTTCACCGCGACAGTGGCGGCCGGCGCGTCGATGGTGGCCGCCTCGGCGACCTGCTTGACCGTCATCGGCTGCGACGCGAGCCGGCGCAATATTCGAATTCTGCTGAACGGCAATCCCGTTCGGTCGACAACCGCGCGACGCCAGCGGTCCTTGTTGTCCAGTACCAGGCTCGACATCGATCGCCACACCTGATCGGCGAGCGGATTACCCGACATGAGCCGCCTCACTTCGGTGCTCCTCGATCAGCGGAGCCAGCCGCTGCGCCGACAGCCTGGCCCGGGCCGAGGTGGACACGATGGCGAGCACCACGATCACCACGCCGAGGCCCAAGTTCATCCACCACAGCGGCCGTGCGGCTGCGGTGAAGTCCACACCCGCGACCGCCAGCGCCGAGCCGGCCACCGAACCGCACAGTGCCACACCGATACTCACGCCGACCTGCCTGCTGGTGGAGGTCACCGCCGAGGCCGCGCCGGCCCGGTCGCGCGGCATCCCGCTGACCGCGGCATTGGTGATCGGCGCGTTGACCATGCCGAACCCGATGCCGTACACCGTGAAGATCACCAACAGCGCCCACACCGGCGTCGTCTCGGTGAGGAACGTCAGCATCACCGACGCCGCGGTCATCAGGACACCGGACACCAGCAACGACGGGCGGGCACCGAAGCGGCCCACCAGCCGGCCCGAGAGCGGCGAGAAGAACAGCGCGCCGATCGCGATCGGCAGATAGATCAGGCCGGTGTGGGCGGCCGAATAGCCGCGCTCGCCCTGCAGGTACAGCGACATCATGAACAGGAAGGCCCCCCAGGCGGCGAAGGCGCACACGGCGATGACCGTAGCCGACGAGAACGGCACGCTGCGGAAGAACCGCAGATCGATGAAGGGGTCGTGGCGGCGTGATTCGTAACGCAGGAAGGCCAGCAGCGCCACTGCCGCGCCGGCGGCGATCGCGATGATGCGCGGGTTGGACCACCCCATCCCCGGTCCTTCGATCAGGACGAAAACGATGCCGAACAGGGCGAGCACGGCGAGCAGCTGGCCGACCGGATCGATGTCACGCATGGTGGCCGACTTGCTCTCGGGCACGAAGATCGCGGTGAGGATGATGGCGGCCGCACAGATGGGCAGGTTGATCCAGAACACCGCCCGCCAGCTGATCGCCTGAATCAGGAAACCGCCGACGATCGGGCCAAGCGCCATCGAGATCCCGACCACCGCGCCCCACAGACCCAGCGCGCGGGCGCGCTCCACCCGCCCGACGAAGACTTGCGAAATGATGGACAGCGCAACGGGATTCATCATCGAGCCGCCAAAACCCTGGATCAGCCTGGCGCCGATCAGGGTGTCGATGTCAGGAGCCAGGCTGCACAGCAGCGAGCCGACCGCAAAGGTGGCCAGCCCGATCTGGAAGATACGACGGCGCCCGAAGCGGTCGCCGGTGGCGCCGGAAAGCATCAGCAGCGACGCCAGCACGAGGGTGTAGATGTCGATGACCCACTGCATCTGCGACGGGGTCGCGTGCAGGTCGGCGCGGATCGCCGGGATCGCAACGTTGACGATCGTCGAGTCCATCGACACGATCAGCAGGCTCAAGCAGCAGGACGCCAGAATGATCGTCTTGCGCCGCGCGCTCAGCTCGCCAACAGTTGTAATCACACAATCATTGTGAAACTACAACCGTTCAGAAGTCAACCGGCGCCGTGTCGATATCGACGCGATGCCTCAATCTTGTCGCACCTCTCTGCGAATTGTCGTATGTGCCGAGGGCAGGCGACACCAGGCATAACATGCTTCGCATGTCGCAGCCTCCTTACGGACCGCCCACCGGATCTGATGCCTTGCCGCCCACGGCGGAGCCATGGCCCGCATCGGCGCCCAAGCCGTCCCGCATCCCCACGATCTTGTCAATCGTCGCGATAGTGATCGGGCTCGTCGTCGGCGCGATTGCGATCGCGGCATGGTTCAAGGCGGCGCCCACCGCTGAGCAGCACGGGGGCAAGACCTACAGCGCGGAGGACGTCACTCACGCCAAGATGGCAGTGTGCGACGCGTTCGGCACCATCCATGACGCGGTACTCATCAACACGGCCCGCAACGGCGGTTCCAACCCGGCGGCAGTAATGGCTATCGCCGCTAACGCGCGCCTGGCCATGTACGCCGGTGGGGGCTACATGATCGATGCCCTGATACGAAATCCCGCCACCCCTGCCGAGCTTGCGACGCCGGTACGAAAGCTCGCCGAGTTATATCGCTACGTCGCCATTCAGTACTTGATCAATAAGACGAACGCGGATCTCAAAGATCCTCTACGAGAAGCGGATTCGGCCACGCTAGCCATACAGACCGCATGCAAATAGGGGCCGCTACAGCGCCTGCCGGCCGTCGATGGGCGCGTAGTCACGCTCGGTGTAGCCAGTGTAGATCTGGCGCGGGCGGCCGATCTTGCTGCTGCCCTCGTCGTGCATCTCCCGCCAGTGCGCGATCCAGCCCGGCAGCCGACCCAGCGCGAACAGCACGGTGAACATTCGGGTCGGGAAGCCCATCGCGCGGTAGATCACGCCGGTGTAGTAGTCGACATTCGGGTAAAGCTTGCGCTCGATGAAGAAGTCGTCGGTCAACGCGATCTCTTCGAGCTGCTTTGCAATGTCGAGCAGCTCGTCGTCGCCGCCGAGCTTTCCCAGGATCTTGTCGGCCTGCTCCTTGACGATGCGCGCCCGCGGATCGTAGTTCTTGTAGACGCGGTGCCCGAAGCCCATCAGCTTCACGCCGTCTTCTTTGTTCTTGACCTTCTTGACGAAGGTCTGGACGTCATCCTGGCCGACGCGGATCTTCTCCAGCATCTCAAGCACCGCCTGGTTGGCGCCGCCGTGCAGCGGGCCCCACAGCGCGTTGATGCCGCCGGAGATCGAGGTGAACAGGTTGGCCTGCGACGAGCCCACCAGGCGCACGGTCGAGGTCGAGCAGTTCTGCTCGTGGTCGGCGTGCAGGATCAGCAGCATGTCCAAGGCGCGAACAATTTCGGGATCTACCTCATACGGCTCGGCCGGGAAACCGAACGTCATCCGCAGGAAGTTCTCCACCAGCGTCAGCGAGTTGTCCGGATACAGGAACGGCTGGCCCTCGGACTTCTTGTACGCGTACGCCGCGATCGTCGGCAGCTTGGCCAGCAGCCGGATCGTCGAGAGCTCCACCTGCTTCTTGTTCAGCGGATCCAGCGAGTCGGGGTAGTAGGCGCTCAACGCGTTGACCGTGCTGGACAGCACCGGCATCGGGTGCGCATCGCGGGGGAAACCGTCGAAGAAACGCTTGAGGTCCTCGTGCAGCAGGGTGTGCCGCTGGATCTGGGTGGTGAACTTCTCCAGCTGCTCGGTGGTGGGCAGCTCACCGTAGATCAGCAGGTAGCTCACCTCGATGAAGGTGGACTTCTCGGCGAGCTGCTCGATCGGGTAGCCGCGATAACGCAGGATGCCGGCGTCACCGTCGATGTAGGTGATCGCGCTCTTGGTCGACGCCGTGTTCACGAAACCCTGGTCGAACGTCGTGTAACCGGTCTTGGCCAGCAACGAGCCCAGCGCGAACCCGTCAGACCCCTCCGTCGCTTTCACGATGTCCAGGTCCAACTCGCCGCCCGGGTACTTCAGGGAGGCGGTCTCGTCGGTTGCGGCCACATGAACCCCTTCTGAGCTCGTCGACGCCTGCGAGGCGTCCGTATGTAGGTGAAGGTAGTCGCTATTCTGCCGATACGCCCGCGGGGGTTGGGCCCGGGGTCACCCACGGCGCCCACAGCCGGGTGAAAAGCCCGTACACCGACTCGATTCGGCGGCACACCACGTCCGGCTCGATCGGCGGACCGTCGGCGGTCCCCAGCCCGTTACAGGCCACTCCCATCACCACCGCCCAGGTATCGAACAGGATGCGGACCGACGGGTGGTCAGCTGCCACACCCATCCGCTGCGCCGCGACGTCCATCGCCCGGTGGTGGAAGCCGCCTGCGCGGAACATGAACGGCGCGAGCCCGAGCGCCGGGGCTGAATTCACGATCGTCAGCAACAGCCTCATCCGTTCGAACGATGCCGTAGACCCGTGCTCCTCGGTGCTGAACGTCTCAAGGTGCGCACGCGCCAGTGCGTCGTATTGGGTGATGTCGAGGGGCTGGCGCGCGAGGGCGGCGGCCACATCGCCTGCGACCTCGTCCATGATGGCGACCAGCACGGCCTCCTTGTTCGAGAAGTACCGGCTGAAGGTGCGCGGGGCGACCTCGGCGGCGGCGGCGATCTGCTCGACTGTGGTGTTGTCGTAACCCTGGTCGATACACAGCTGGACGGCCGCGTCGATCAGCGTCGCCCTGGTTCGCTGCTTCTTGAGTTCACGCAGGCCGGGCACCGGAAGCTTCCCGACAACGGCCACGTCGTGTCTCCCCCCCTCGCCGTCTCGGCGCCCCCCGAGGTCAAACTTTGAAGAGTAGCGCCGACCCCACTTCCAGCGCGGCGATATCGGCGAATCCAGTGACGGCGAGGTGCGCCGGTCGGCCATGATGACCCTGCAGTTGTCGTGGTCGCCCGGCCCGATCACCAACTGCTGCTCGACGGTGGTGTTGTGGTAACCGCGCTCGATGCAGGGCTTGACGGCCGCATCTACGAGTACGGCGGCTTCTTCCGTTCGCGCAGTCACGCAGGTGGCTGCGCGATCACGTCGGCTGCTCCTCGATCTAGCCGTAACGTGCCGATTCACGGGTTCGCGGTCGGCACCCGATAGCGAACGAAAATCGGGATGGCCGCTGCCGCGATCAGCACGCCGACCACCACCAGCGCTCCCCCACCGGCCGCGGCGATCGTGGTGCCGACCACCGCGGCGGCCGCGCCGTGCAGGGCGTCGGCCAACCGCGGACCGCCCGCCACGACCACCGTGAACACCCCCTGCAGCCGGCCGCGCAGGTCGTCGGACGCCACCTGCTGCAGGATCGTCGAGCGGAACGCCGCCGACACCATGTCGGCTGCGCCACCAATCGCCAAGAACACCAACGCAATCCACAGCATGGTGCCGGTATGACCATGCGCGAGGCCACCGGCGACGCCGAAGCCGACCATGGCCGCACCCCACACCACGATCGAGATCACGACGGCAAGGCCCTGACGCTGGATGCGGGGAAACCAGCCGGAGAACACCCCGCCCGCCACCGCACCGACCGACATCGCGGCCGCCAGCAGCGCGATCGTGGTGCCACCTTCGATCGGGGCGCCGAAACTCTGGTGCGCCATCTCCGGGAACAACGCCCGCGGCATGCCCAGGATCATCGCGATCAGGTCGACCACGAACGACATCAGTACGACCTTGTTGCCGGACAGGAATCGGAAACCCTCGACGACCGAGCGCAGGGCGTCGAAACCCATGCCCCTACCGCCGACGGCAGGCGGGATCGGCGCGAGGCGAAACGCCACCAGAACCGGCACCACACAGGTGAGCGTGTCGATCAGGTAGAGGGCGGACAGATCGACCCAGTGCAGCATCACGCCGGCCATCAGCGGGCCGACGATCGCGCCGAACTGGAACACCGTGAAGTTCAACGAGTTGGCCGCGGGCAACTGCGCGCCGGGCAACATCCGCGGGATGGCGGCCGCCCGGGTGGGGCTGTCGATGGCGTAGAACACCTGCTGCACGGCCAGCAGGCACAGCACCGCCCACACGTTGTTCAGGCCAAGGGCGGCCTGCAGCCACAGCAGCAGCGACGACACCGTCAAGCCGCCGGAGGTGATGATCAGCAACACCCGACGGTCCATGGCGTCGGCCCAGGCCCCGCCGAGCAGCCCGAACACCACCAGCGGCACGAGCGCGAACACCCCGGACAGCCCGACGTACGCCGAGTTGTGGGTCAGTGCGTACAGCTGGACGGGGACGGCGAAGATGGTGAGGTTGGCCCCGATGACCGTGATGACGCCGGCCACCCACAGCCGGCGGAAGTCCGGCGTTCTCAGTGGGGTGGTGTCGGCAAAGAGCCGCGCCACCTACGGCTGCAGACGCTCGATGGAGCCGTTGCTCACACGAATTCGGTTGTGTACCCGGTTCTCCCGGCCCTGCCAGAACTCGACCACCTCGGGGGCGATCCGGTAGCCACCCCAGTGCGGCGGCACCGGCACCGTCTCGTCGGCGGCGAAGCGTTCGGTCACCTCGGCGAGCTGAGCGAGCAGCTCGGCGCGGGAGCCGATCGGGCGCGACTGCGCCGACGCCCAGGCCCCCAGCTGGGAACCGCGCGGGCGTTTGGACCAATACTCTGCGGTCTCCTGGGCGCTGACCTTGGTCACCGCGCCGCGGATGTGCACCTGTCGTCCCAGCGCGTACCAGGGGAACGTCACGGCGGCATACGGAGTCGCCGCGAGCTCATCGCCCTTGGCCGAGTCGTAGTTGGTGTAGAAGGTGATCCCGGTCTCGTCCACGCTTTTGCACAACACCGTGCGGCTGACTGGTCTTCCCGCGTCTGATCCCGTGCCGATGGTGGCCAGCACCATGGCGTTGGGCTCGGCGATACCGGCCGATTCGGCGTCGGCGATCCACCTGTGCAACAGGGCAAGCCAGCCGTCGGCGAGCCAGTCGACATCGAGGTCGCTGCTGCCGTCCTTCTCGACCGAGCCGTACTCAACGCGCATCGCCGCGAGGCGATCGTCCCTGGGCGTCTCCACGGCCCAACGGTACGCCGCAAACATTCGGCTGCCGGTTACCGACCGGCAGCGACGGTCCGATTGCCGAGTGGGAGAATCCACCCATGACGGTGGTACCCGACGACTTCGTGCCCGGCCTCGAAGGGGTGGTGGCCTTCACCACCGAGATCGCCGAACCTGATCGGGACGGCGGCGCACTGCGCTATCGCGGTGTGGACATCGAGGATCTGGTCGGCAATGGCGTGACCTTCGGCGACGTGTGGGCGCTGCTGGTCGACGGCAGGTTCGGCAACGGTCTGCGCCCCGCCGAGCCGTTCCCGCTACCCATTCACACCGGCGACGTCCGGGTCGACGTTCAGGCCGGCCTGGCGATGCTGGCACCGATCTGGGGCTATGCGCCGCTGCTCGACATCGATGGCGAAACTGCCCGCGATCATCTCGCGAGGGCGTCGGTGATGGCGTTGTCCTACGTCGCCCAGTCCGCCCGCGGTATCTACCGGCCGGCGGTGCCTCAGCGCGTGATCGACGAATGCGCCACTGTCACAGAACGTTTCATGACCCGCTGGCAGGGCGAGCCGGATCCGCGGCACGTGGAAGCGATTGACGCCTACTGGGTGTCGGCGGCCGAACACGGGATGAACGCCTCCACGTTCACCGCGCGCGTGATCGCCTCGACCGGAGCGGATGTCGCGGCCGCGATGTCGGGCGCGATCGGCGCGATGAGCGGCCCGCTGCACGGCGGCGCTCCCGCCCGAGTGCTACCGATGATCGAGGACGTCGAACGCACCGGGGACGCCCGCGCGGTGGTCAAAGGCGTCTTGGACCGCAACGAGAAGCTGATGGGTTTCGGCCACCGGGTCTACCGGGCCGAGGACCCGCGGGCACGGGTGCTGCGGGCAACCGCCAAGCGGCTGCAGGCACCGCGGTACGAGGTGGCTGTCGCACTCGAGCAGGCGGCGCTGGCCGAGCTGCGCGAACGGCGTCCGGACCGGGCGATCGAGACCAACGTGGAGTTCTGGGCCGCGGTCATCCTGGACTTCGCCCAGGTGCCCGCCAAGATGATGCCCGCGATGTTCACCTGCGGTCGCACCGCCGGGTGGTGCGCCCACATCCTGGAGCAGAAGCAGCTCGGCAAGCTGGTCCGTCCCTCGGCGATCTACGTCGGTCCGGCCCCCAGGCCGCCGGACGCGGTGCAGGGCTGGGACGAGATCGCGCACCGACCCGTCTAGTCAGGCCCGGAACGCCGAACCCCGCTCCCGGTCCAGATACGTGTCGGCCTTGTTGCGCAGGAAGAACACGTACACCACCAGCGACACCGCGATGCAGACGGTGACATAGCCGATGAACAGCGGTACGTGCCCCTGTTCCTTGGCCGCCTGGTAGATCAGCGGGGCCGTCCCGCCGAAGATCGAGTTCGCCAGCGCGTACCCGACCCCCACCCCGAGCGCCCGCACCTGCGCCGGGAACAGCTCCGACTTCACCAGCGCGTTGATCGACGTGTATCCCGTCAGGATCACGTAGCCGACCGCGACCAACCCGAAAGACGCCAGTGGCGAACGTGTTTGGGGCAGGAACGTGATGAGGACATAGGTGTAGAGCACACCGCCGACACCAAAGAACACCAACATCGGCTTGCGGCCGATCCGGTCGCTGATGATCCCGCCCACCGGCTGAAGCACCATCAAGAAGATCAGCCCGGTCAGATTCACCCACGTCGCCGTCATACCCTCGCCCTTGTACGCGGTCTTGACGATCGCCGGCGCATTGACGCTGTAGGTGTAGAACGCCACCGTGCCGCCGAGAGTGATCAGGAAGCACAGCAGCAACGGCCGCCGGTACTGCGTCAACAAAGTCCGCATGGACCCGGCGCCGCTGTCCTGCCCGGCCTTGGCCGCTTCGATGACCTCCTCGGAGAGCGACTCGTCCATGGTGCGCCGCAGCCAGAACACCACCACCGCGGCGACGCCACCGATGGCGAACGCGATGCGCCAACCGAATTCGCGCATCTGGTCGTCATTGAGGAACGACTGCAGGATCAGCAGCGTGAACTGCGCCAGCACGTGCCCACCGATCAGCGTCACGTATTGGAAAGACGAGAAGAATCCGCGCCGCTCTCGCGTCGCCGCCTCCGACATGTACGTCGCCGACGTGCCGTACTCACCGCCGGTCGCGAAGCCCTGCACCAGCCGGGCGACGATCAGGACGATCGGCGCCGCCATCCCGATCAACGCTTGCGACGGGACGACCGAAATCATCAACGAGCACAGTGCCATCAGCGACACACTCACCGTCAGCGCGGCGCGCCGGCCATGCCGGTCGGCGTACCGGCCGAAGAACCAGGATCCGACGGGACGCATCACGAAGGTGATCGCGAATATCGCGTACACGTACACCGTCGAGTTCTTCTCGGACTCATCGAAGAACTGGCCCTCGAAATACGTTGCGAACACGGTGTAGACGTAGACGTCGTACCACTCGACCAAGTTGCCCGACGACCCTCGGATCGTGTTCCAGATCGCCCGCCGGGTCTGGGCGGCGCTCGACCGCGGCACTGTCGTGGTGGTCATCGTCGCCTCCCTGTGTCAGCCCGAACCGTACTCCACAGCTGGTGATTTCTGTCGGTACCCGGTGGTTGCATTCGAGGCGGCCGATGAGTTTTCCCCGGCCGCAGTGTCTACATCGGTGGCGGCCCGGCCGGCCGCTTCACACCACAGGAGGCTTCTATGGCGATCGAGTTCCAACCCGCACTGTCCCCGCACCTGGTCGTCGACGACGCGCCCGCGGCAATCGACTTCTACATCAAGGCGTTCGGCGCCACCGAGATCGGTCGGGTGCCCCGGCCCGACGGGAAACTGATCCATGCCGCGCTGCAGATCAACGGTGCCATGATCATGCTCAACGACGATTTTCCGGAGGCGTCGGGCGGCAAATCGATGACGCCGCCGGCGCTGGGCGGCTCCCCGGTGACCATCCATCTGACCGTCACCGACGTGGACGAGAAGTTCCAGCGTGCGCTCGACGCCGGCGCGACGGTGGTGATGCCGCTCGACGACCAGTTCTGGGGCGATCGGTACGGCATGATCCGGGACCCGTTCGGGCATCAGTGGTCGCTCGGACAACCGGTGCGTGAGGTCAGCTACGACGAGATCCAGCGGGCGATGAGCCAGGCATGATGGAGACGTGACCCAGGCTCGCCGCAAGATCCTCTACATCGACCTCGACAACACGATGGTCGACTTCGGCCATCGGATCGAGGGCCTCGATCAGGTCGTGGTGGACAAGTACCGCGGCCGGATGGACGAGGCGCCGGGCATCTTCGCATTGATGCGTTCGATGCCCGGCGCGATCGAGGCGTTCACCGAGTTGTCGGAGCTGTTCGACACCTACCTGCTGTCCACCGCGCCGTGGCGCAACCCGTCGGGGTGGCAGCACAAGATCGAATGGGTGCACGAACACCTTGGGGCCGAGGAGGATTCACCCGCGTACAAGCGACTCATCCTCACTCACCACAAGGACCTCAACCGCGGTGACTTCCTCGTCGACGACCGGCCCAACAACGGTGCCGAGCACTTCGAGGGTGAGTGGATCCCGTACGGCTCCGAGCGCTTCCCGGACTGGAATGCCGTGCTGAACTACCTGCGGGACAAGGCTTAACGCAACAGCCCGGCGAGCAGCCGCCTGGCCAGCGGCGGCTCCGGCGCCGCGGCGGCCACCGCGACCATCTCGGACACGTCGGTGAACTTCACCCGCGCCCGTCCCTCGGCGTCGCCGCGGGCCGTCTCCGCTGCGTCGATGGCACGCCAGCCGCGGGCGTCGACCACATCGGGCTGACGGGAGCGCACCAGCTTGTCCAGCGACGCCGGTCGCGCATCGGGGTTGCCGAGCAAGCCGGCGTTGAAGTCGTCCACCAGGTTCGAGACAGTCTGCATGGAACAGGATTTGTTGGTGCCGATGAAGCCGGTCGGTCCGCGTTTGATCCAGCCCGCCACGTACGCGCCGGCGATGGGCGAGCCGGTGACGGGATCGATGACACGCCCGTCCCGGTTGGGGACGACAGCGGAAGCCTCGTCGAACGGCAGGCCGGCGATCGGCGCGCCGCGGTATCCGATCGAGGTGAGCAGCAGTCCGGCCTCGATCTGCACCGGGTCTTCGGTTCCGGTGCAACGGAATTCGATACCGTCGACCCGTTCGGTACCGAGCACCCGGTGGGGCGTGAGCCGGTAGGCCAGCCGAATGCGCCTGCGGTCGATGCGGTCGGACGCGACCGGCAGTTTGGCCAAGATCTCGAGTTTGGCGACCGTGACCGCATCGGTGGCGGTGGCCAGGTCCTCCTGCACCAGGGCGTGGTCGGCGGCGTCGAGGACGACCTCGGCCGTCGACGTCAGCCCGATCAGCTCCGGCAGGGTGAACGCCGAGTCGACCGGACGCCGCCGCGCCGCGATGACGACTTCGCGCACGCCCGAGCTTCGCAGGGCACTCAGCGCGGCGTCCGAGATGTCGGTGCGGGCCAGGCCGTCGGGGTCGGCGGTCAGGATCCGAGCGACGTCGAGTGCCACATTGCCGTTGCCGATCACCACGACCCGTTCGTGGCGCAGGTCGACGGGCAGCCCGGCAAAATCCGGGTGACCGTTGATCCAGGCCACCGTCTCGGTGGCGGTGCCTGCCCCGGGCAGCTCCATGCCGGGGATGTCGAGCCTGCGGTCGTTCGGAGCGCCGACGGTGTACAGCACCGCGTGGTGGTGCTGTAGCAACTCTTCGTGACGGATGTGTTGTCCCACTTCGACATTGAGGTAGAAGGTGAAGCGTGGGTGACTGCTGATCCGCTCGAAGAGCCGCGTCACTCCCTTGGTGTGCTGGTGATCGGGAGCGACGCCGGCGCGGACGAGACCGAACGGCGTGGGCAGTTTGTCGAAGACGTTGACCCGCACGCCCTTCTGCGTCAGCAGCTCGTCGGCGGCGTAGATGCCCGCGGGCCCGGACCCGACGACGGCCACCGTCAGATCCCCACCGCCACGGCGCACCTGCGGCGCGGGCAGCACCGGGGCGAGCTTGGAGGTCGGCGGCACTTTCACCCCCGCGGGCCGCTCGGGATAGAACGCCGCGTTGAGTTCGACGAACGGCAGCTGCTGGTCGGTCAGTTTGCTGGCCGGCGCGATGGCACCGACCGGGCAGGCGCTGACGCACGCCCCGCAGTCCACGCATGCGACCGGATCGATGTAGAGCATCTCGGCGGTCGCGAAGCCCGGCTCGTCGGGGCTGGGGTGGATGCAGTTGACCGGGCAGGCGTAGACGCAGGACCCGTCGCTGCAGCACGACTGGGTGATCACATGGGGCACAGGCGTGAGTCCTTCGATTTACGCGGCAGCAACCACGTGCTGACGGGCCGGCTCGCTGCGGAAGCGGCTCGGCGTGCCGTCGATCCGGCAGATCCGCCACACCAGCTTCGCCAACGGATTCATCAGACCGGTGTCCTGGCACAGCATCCGGACATCGCCGAACATGTCGCGCAACATCTGTCGGGACTGAGGCGAGGAGAAGAAGATGTCCTTGCGCACCGAGCGCGGGATGTCGAATTCTTTCCAGAACGCCTTCGGCGGCACGATGATCGCCGAGCACAGCACCCGCATCACCACCGGCACATACAGCGACAGCCAGAACCGCTTGCGGCGCGGCAGGTGCGGCACCCGCTTGCGCAGGTACTCGTGCGCGAACGAGATGTGCCGGGCTTCCTCGGCGACGTGGATCGCCATCACGCGCTCCATGATCGGGTGCAGCGTCTTGCCTTCGCGCAGAACGTTTTTCTGGGTGTGGTCGATGGGCTCTTCACCGGCGAGGATGCCGAACCAGAACGGGATCGGCAGGGGGCCGGCCACCAGTGGGATCGCCGGCTGGACCCACTTGAGCAGGCGCGGCATGCCCGGCACGTCGGCGCCGATGTGGTTGACCATCTCCTGGAACATCATCGTGTGGTTGCACTCTTCGACCGCTTCATGCAGGCAGTACCGGTATTCCGGTGAGCCGTTGGGCGCCCAGAACGCGTACTCCATCAGACCCCGGATGAGGATCGACTCGAAGTGCAGTCCGACCTTGGCCACATTGGATTGACGCCACATGCCGATCTCGATCTGCCGCTCTTTGGACTGCGACTGATACCAGGGGTGCTGCCCGATCGGGTCGGTCGCGGGCAGGATCCAGCGCTCGTCGTTGGGTATGACAGCGAACTCGGGCGAATCCCAGTCGATGTCGGTGTACGGGTTGAAGTTCCGCCGAACTGAGCCTTCGGACAGCGTCATCAGCTTCTCGACATAGGCGGTGTCGTCCAGCACGTCCATGTTGCGGCGCCAGCGCTGGATGATCTTGGTTCTCGCCATGACAGTCTCCTCAATAGAGGTTTACATTTGGGCGGTTGTTGTACAAACGGTACCGCAGGTATCGCATACATGTCCATACCCGGTTTCGGGCTCGCTCAACGCCTCGGTGTGCACCCTCTGTTTCATGGGCGAACGCACGGCCTCCTAGGCTTGGGGGCATGGCTGATGAGTTGACAATCCCCGCCGATCTCAAGCCCGGCGACGGTCGCTTCGGCTGTGGCCCCTCGAAGGTGCGCCCCGCGCAGCTCGACGCGCTGGCCGCATCGGCCGCCTTGTTCGGCACCTCGCACCGCCAGGCGCCGGTGAAGAACCTGGTCGGCCGGGTCCGCGACGGTCTGCGTGAGTTCTTCTCGGTGCCCGACGGCTACGAGGTCATCCTGGGCAACGGCGGTGCGACCGCGTTCTGGGACGCCGCCGCGTTCGGGCTGATCGAGAAACGCTCTCTGCACCTCACGTACGGCGAGTTCTCCTCGAAGTTCGCCTCGGCTGCCACCGCCAACCCGTTCATCGACGACCCGATCGTCATCAAGGCGGACGCGGGCAGCGCACCCGAGCCGCAGTCCGACCCATCGGTCGACGCGATCGCCTGGGCGCACAACGAGACCTCGACCGGGGTGGCCGTGCCGGTGCGCCGCCCGGAGGGATCGGAGAACGCCCTGATCCTGATCGACGCGACCTCCGGGGCCGGCGGGCTGCCGGTCGACGTCAGCGACGTCGACGCCTACTACTTCGCGCCGCAGAAGAACTTCGCCAGTGACGGTGGCCTGTGGCTGGCCGTCGTCTCCCCCGCCGCGCTGTCCCGCATCGAGGCCATCGCCGGGTCGGGCCGTTGGGTGCCCGACTTCTTGTCACTGCCGATCGCGGTCGACAACAGCCTCAAGAACCAGACATACAACACCCCGGCGATCGGCACGCTGGTGCTGATGGCCGAGCAGGTCGATTGGATGAACAGCAACGGCGGGCTGGACTGGGCGGTCAAGCGCACCGCCGACTCGTCGCAGCGGCTGTACTCCTGGGCCGAGGCGTCGTCGTACGCCACCCCGTTCGTCAGCGATCCCGCGCTGCGGTCGCAGGTCGTCGGCACGATCGATTTCACCGACGAAGTCGACGCCGCGGCGGTGGCCAAGGTGCTGCGGGCCAACGGCATCGTCGATACCGAGCCGTACCGCAAGCTGGGCCGCAACCAGCTGCGGATCGCGATGTTCCCGGCGATCGAACCCGACGACGTCTCCGCGCTGACGCAGTGCGTCGACTGGGTCGTCGAACGCCTCGGCTGACTTCGTCGTCATCCCCGCGTGTCCTAACCGTAATCAAGCCGGGGCTGAGTTAAAGTCCGGGCGAAGGAGGTCGACATGCGAGAACTCAGGGTGATCGGACTCGATGTCGACGGCAGGCACATTATTTGCGAAGGTCCCGACCCGGCCGACAAGTTCACCCTGCAGGTCGACGACCGACTGCGTGCCGCGGTTCGCGGTGACCGGTCGCTGGGCCAGACCCTGAGGGACAAAGAGGTCAAAGGCGTGTTGCGGCCAAGGGATATTCAGGCGCGCATCCGTGCGGGTGCGTCCGTCGAGCAAGTTGCCGCGTCATCCGGCATGGACATCAGCAAGGTCGAGCGATTCGCCCACCCGGTGCTCTTGGAGCGCTCTCGGGCGGCCGAGCTGGCCGGCGCCGCGCATCCGGTGCTGGCCGACGGACCCGCGGTGACGACGCTGCTGGACACCGTCACCACCGCCCTGGTGGCACGGGGGCACAGCCTCGAGTCGACGTCGTGGGACGCCTGGCGCGGTGAAGACGGCCGCTGGGTGGTGCAGATGGCGTGGCAGGCCGGGCTCTCCGACAACGTCGCGCACTTCCGCTTCAGCCCCGGCGCCCACGGTGGAACCGTGTCGGCTCTGGACGACGCGGCCAGCGAGCTGATCGACCCGACATTCGAGCGTCCGCTGCGCCCGGTGGCCGTCGTGGCGCAGTTGGAGTTCGAGGAGCAGCAGCCGCAACCGGCTCCGGCCCCGGTCGAGGAAAAGCAGGCACCCGCTCCGGCCCCGGCTCCCGCCCCGGCGCCGAGAGCCAAACGCGCCAAGGCCAAGCCGTCGGTCCCCGGCTGGGAGGACGTGCTGCTCGGGGTGCGTTCCAGCGGCGAGCGCTGACCGACTACTGAGCGGCGGCCATCGCCAGCAGGGTGATCCACCCGCCTGCGACGCCGATACCGGCACCCAGGACGAACCACCGTCGGACCGGAATGCGCCGCCAGCCCCATAACGTCGGCGCCAGTCCGCCCACCGCGATCAGGTTCAGCACGATCGCCACCAGCGGATGCACCCGCACCATGCCGAGGCTGAGCACCACGATCGCGGCGCCCGTCACCGCGGCGACGAAAGCTGCCACGGTCAGACCGGTTCCCCACGGCGTCGTCTCTTCGTTCACCGGGTCGTCCCCCGGGTCGCTTCGCTCCTGCCCACCGGGTCAACTCCCCGGGTCGCTTCGCTCCTGCCCACCGGGTCAACTCCCCGGGTCGCTTCGCTCCTGCCCACCGGGTCAACTCCCCGGGTCGCTTCGCTCCTGCCCACCGGGTCAACTCCCCGGGTCGCTTCGCTCCTGCCCACCGGGTCAACTCCCCGGGTCGCTTCGCTCCTGCCCACCGGGTGAACTTTAGTCACCGCGCCCGCTCGTAGAACGCCAGCGCCGCAGCGGTCGCAACATTCAGCGAATCGGTACCCCGCGACATCGGGATGCGGACCCGGACATCGCTGGCCCGCATCGCCGTCTCGGTCAGACCGGGCCCCTCGGCGCCGACCAGCACCGCGACCCGGTTCTCCGCCAACCCGGCCATCGCCTCGGCCAGGGTCTGCGCCGCCGGATCGGGCGTCATGGCCAGCAGCCGGAATCCGCGCTCCCGCAACTCGGCGATATCGGCCGGCCACCGCTCGGCGCGAGCGAACGGCACCAGCAGGGCGTGCCCCATCGACACCCGCACCGCACGGCGATACAGCGGGTCGGCGCACCCGGAACCGAAGATGACCGCGTCCACGCCGAGCCCGGCAGCGTTGCGGAAGATCGAGCCGAGGTTCTCGTGGTCGTTGACGCCTTCGAGCACCGCGACCGTGCGCGCGTCGTCGAGCACTTCTGCCAACGTCAGCGCCGGTGGCCGGCGAGCCGCCGCGAGCACACCGCGGTTGAGGTGGAACCCGACCACCTCGGCCATCACCTCGGCGGTGGCGCGGTAGAACGGCGCCGGCACCCCGGACAGGTCGTCACCGAGTTCGGCCAGCCGGCGGTCGGTACCGAGGAACGCGTGCGGTGTGAACCGTGAGGCGATCATCCGCTGGGCCACCAGCACGCCTTCGGCGATCACCAATCCCTTGCCGCTGGGAAGGTCCGGTCGGCGGTCGACACTGTTGAGGTCGCGGAAGTCGTCGACGCGGGGATCACCCGGATCGGTGATATCGACGACTTCTATCGCGCCAAAAGCCTTCTCGCTCACGCGTCTTCGTCGACGAGGACGGTCATCAGGTCCGCGGCCCGCAGCAGGATGGCGCGGTCGTCGCTGTCCAGTGTCGCCAGCCGATTGCGCAGCCATTCCTGACTGGCCCTGCGCTCACTGTCGACCAGCGCCGCACCGGCGTCGGAAACCGCCACCAGAACCTGGCGCCCGTCGGAGGGATGCGACGTGCGCACCACCAGACCGAGATCGGCCAGTGATGCGATCACCCGGGTCATCGACGGCGGACGGACCCGTTCCCGGACCGCCAGCGCCCCCGGTGACATGGCCCCGTCCTTGGCGAGGGTCGCCAGAGCGGACAACTGCGACAGCGTGACCGGTGATTCAGGCCTGCGGAAGCGCAGTTGCCGCGCCAGACGCATGACAGCCAGCGACAAATCACTGGCCAGCCGAAGGTCGCCGTCTTTCACGTCACAAACCGTACGACACGACAACACCCCATAAATGACGAACCGGTCAATTCGGATAGCTGCATACGTAGCCGTCTCGCCTATCGGTTACCTTGGACCACAATGCCTTCCGATCAGCACGGACCGAGTCGAGAGCCGGTGGCCGAACCCGAGCCGCCTGCGCTGCCCGCGGCGTTGCTGGATCCGTGGCCGGTGATCATCGTCGGGGCCACCCTGTGGGCTCTGATGACGATCGCGGCGTTCACCGTCGCAGCGTGCGAGTCCTGGCGGCCGATCGCGCTCGCCGGGCTGGGTACCGGCGTCGTGGGCACGTCGGTATTCCTGTGGCAGCGCACCGCGGCACGGCGCGGCGCGCGAGGCGCGCAGACGGGCATCGAGCCACTCGCACAATAACCCAGTCCACGACGAAGGGAAAACAATGGCAGCGCCGCTGTTGCAAGCAGAAATCGAGATCAACGCCCCGGTCGGCAAGGTCTGGACCTTGCTGTCGGATCTGCGCAACATGCCCAAGTGGAGCCCGCAGTGCCGGCTGATGAAGCCGCTCGGTGCGGTGAAACCGGGCACCCGCACTTTCAATCTCAATCGGCGCAACAACCTGTTCTGGCCGACGACGTCGACGATCACCGAACTGATTCCGGAACAGAAGCTGGCGTTCCGGGTCAACGCCAACAACACCGTCTGGAGCTATGAGCTCGAGCCGACCGCCAGCGGCACCCGGGTCGTGGAGACCCGGCACGCCGAGAATGGCGTCAAAGCCGTGTCGACGATGACGGTGAACGCGGTGATGGGCGGCGTGCCCAACTTCGAGAAAGAGCTGGTCGACGGGATGAACCTGTCGCTGACGCGGATCAAGGCCGCCGCCGAAGGTTAGGCCTGCTCGCCCGGTTCGGACGCCTCGGGACTTTCGGGTGCCTCGGGTGCCTCCAGGCTTTCGGGTACCTGCGGTGTTTCCGAGACTTCCGGGGTCTCCGAGACTTCCGGTGTTCCGGGGGTCTCAGGGACTTCCGGCTCTTCCGGGGGCGCGGCGGTCGCCGGGGTTTCGGCGACGGTCGCGACGACCTCGACCACCTCGAGCACACCGTCGTCGTACGGGTCATACAGCGGCGATCCCGTGCCCGCCGGCTGCGGGGTGTCCGAGTGCGCGCCGCAGCCGTACTCGAAATCGACGACGTGGGAATCGGCGGCCATCTCGTTGCAGCACACCCCGAACATCGTGCCGAGTGCGCCGGCCAACGGAACCATGAAGCCGCAATCGCGGCACACCCGCTTCGTCGCGCGGGCCATCGGCGAATCGGGGCCATGATCGCCGTCGTGCCAGCGCTGCGCGGTCTCGTCGCGACCCAGCGCGCTGAGCACCTGGCGACGGCCGAAGCCGACCTCGACAGCGGTGTCGTCGATCAGCGGATCCCCGGTGGCGGTGTAGCCGGGAGCCAAGCGCGGGTCATCCTTGCCGGGAGCCAGCAGGTCACCGGGGCTCAGGTCGCCAGGCTTGATGCGTTCGTCCCACGGAACCCAGGCCGGAGCCAGCAACGCGGTCGGGCCGGGCACCAGCACGACCTCGCTGAGGGTGGCGTGATCGGCACCTTCATAGGCCGCGACCACCACCGCCCACTGCCAGCCCTGATAACCGGGCATCTTCGCCAAGAAGCGGTGCGTCGCCGCGGTCTCGTCCTCGAAGCTGACGCCGAGGTATTCGCCCACCGTGTCGCCGCTGTGTTCGACGATGGCCTGCCGTGCCTGCTCCACCGCACCGCTCAGTACGGCGGCAACCGCGTCCGACGGCGCGGCGGCCTGCGCCGGTGCCGTGGCTTCTTTCGCGTCAAGGGTGCTGTCCATCGTCACCAATCTTGCCTCACGGTCTATGTGTGCAGCCACACCGGTCAAGTGCGCGCCCGGCATGCCGGGATAGGGGACAATCGTGAGGTGTCTGAGAGCCGGCGTGACGAAACCCGCGCGAATCCGGCGTTCGGACCCGATCGCCGCTATTCGGCGGGCACATCCGGAGAACACCCGGGCATGGCCAACTATCCCAGCGACGGGGACGGCTACCGGCGCTCGGAGGCCACCCGCCGGTCCAACCCCACGCCCAGCTCCAACCGTTATCTGCCGCCGTTGGGCGAGCAGCGCACCCAGAAACCCTGGCCGCCGCCAGGATCGCCCAGCGCCGACGAACGGGTGACCCGCGGCCGCGGCGCCGCGAACCGCAGCCGCGAGATGGGTACGAAGGTGTATTCGATGGTGCACCGCGCGGCCACGGCCGACGGTGCCGACAAGTCCGGTCTGACCGCGCTGACCTGGCCGGTGGTCGCGAACTTCGCGGTGGACTCGGCGATGGCCGTCGCACTGGCCAACACGCTGTTCTTCGCCGCCGCCTCCGGCGAGAGCAAGGGCAAGGTCGCGCTGTACCTGCTGATCACGATCGCGCCGTTCGCGGTGATCGCACCGCTGATCGGGCCCGCGCTCGATCGCGTCCAGCACGGCAGGCGTGCGGCGCTCGCGATGTCGTTCATCCTTCGCGCTGCGCTGGCGTTCGTGCTGATCATGGACTACGACGGCGCCACCGGCAGTTACCCGTCGTGGGTGCTCTACCCGTGCGCGCTCGGAATGATGGTGCTGTCCAAGTCCTTCAGCGTGCTGCGCAGCGCGGTGACCCCCCGGGTCATGCCACCCACGATCGACCTGGTGCGGGTCAATTCGCGGCTGACGATGTTCGGTCTGATCGGGGGCACCATCGTCGGCGGCGGTATCGCGGCCGGTGCGGAATACCTGCTGACCAGCGTGTTCAAGCTGCCCGGCGCGCTATTCGTCGTCGTGTTCGTCGCCGTGGCGGGCGCCTCGTTGTCGATGCGGATCCCGCGCTGGGTGGAGGTCACCGAAGGCGAGGTGCCGGCCACCTTGACCTATCACGGCGAAAGCGGGCCTCAAGGCTGGATAGACGAGCCGGCCGCCAAGACCGGCAGACCACGACAACCGCTGGGCCGCAACATCATCACCTCGCTGTGGGGCAACTGCACGATCAAAGCCATGGTCGGATTCCTGTTCTTGTATCCGGCGTTCGTCGCCAAGGCGCACCAGGCCAGCGGCTGGGTACAGCTCGGCATGCTCGGCATGCTCGGCGCCGCCGCAGGCATCGGCAACTTCGCCGGTAATTTCACCGCGGCCCGGATGCGGCTTGGCCGGCCGGCGATGCTGGTGGTGCGATGCACGGTCGCGGTGACCGTCATGGCGATGGTGGCCGCGGTCACCGGCAACCTGATCGTCGCGGCGGTGGCCACGCTGGTCACCTCGGGTGCGACTGCGATCGCCAAGGCCTCACTGGACGCCTCGCTGCAGGACGACCTGCCTGAGGAGTCGCGAGCGTCGGCGTTCGGACGCTCCGAATCGGTGCTGCAGCTGGCGTGGGTGATGGGCGGCGCGATCGGAGTGCTGGTGTACACCGAGTTGTGGGTTGGCTTCACCGCGATCAGCGCGCTGCTGATTCTCGGCCTCGCCCAGACCATCGTCAGCTACCGCGGTAATTCACTGATCCCCGGTTTCGGCGGCAATCGCCCGGTGCTGGCCGAACCGGAGGGCGCATCGGCGGTGACGTACCAATGAACCGTTGGACCCGATGGCTTTTGGTGATCATCGTCGTGCTGGCGTCGGCCGGTGCCGGCGTGGCCGCGTGGGCATTGACCCGCGGCACCGAATCGGCCTTCCCCGAGATCAGCGCCTATTCGCACGGTCAGGCGGTGCGCGTCGGGCCATACGTCTACTGCAACGTGGTGAACCTCAACGATTGCCAGAACCCGCAGACCCAGGGCCAGCTTTCGGTCACCGAGCGCTACCCGGTGCAGCTCTCCGTTCCCACCGCGATCGGGCGGGCGCCATGGCAGTTGCTGCGCGTGTACGAAGACGAGCGGAATTCCACGACCACCATGTATCGGCCCAATACCGAACTGGCAGTGACGATTCCGACGGTCGATCCGCAACGCGGTCGGCTCACCGGCGTTGTCGTGCAGTTGGTCACCCTGGTCCAGGACCAGAACGGCGAGCTGCGCGATGCCCCGCATGCGGAGTGGTCAGTCCGTCTGGCCTGGCCCTAGCGTCGACGACGACGGCTGCGAACACCAGTCCCGGATCGCGGAAGCGAACTGCTCGGGGGCATCCGATTGCACGAAATGTCCTGCTCCGTCGGCAATCACAGTCCGGTGGTTGGGAAAGGTCCGCTCCCAGCGCCGTAGATCGCTCTCCCTGAACGCGATGTCGGCGTCACCCCAGATGATGAGCGTGGGGATGTCCGCGATCGCCGGTTGGCCGGCTTCCACCTCGGCGAGGAACGCGCGGCTGGCGGTGAGCTCGCGGGGGAAGATGGCCGACGCATCGCGCCGCGCCGGGCTGTCGAGAGCCTTCTGATAGTGGGCCATCTCGTCCCGGCTGGGCTTGGCCAGCCGGTGCCCCGCGGGAATCATCAGGTTGACGAACAGATTGAACTGCCGGATCAGCAGACGGCCGAGCGGTCCGCCCATGACATGCGACATGATCTGCACGTGCGGTGCATCCGTCGGCCAGGCCCAGGTGTTGCCCACGACCAGCCGGTCGAAGGCTTCGGGGTGTTTCTCGATCACCGACAGCCCGATCGGGCCGCCCCAGTCGTGCACCACCAGCGTCACGTGGGTCAGTTCGAGGGCGTCGACGAACGCACCGACGACCTCGGCGTGCTCGCTGGGTAGATACCGGTAACCCGCCGCCGCCGTCGACAGTCCGAATCCGGGGTAATCAATTGCTATGCAACGAAATTCGCGTCGCAGCGCCTTGATGACATCGCGGTAGACGAACGACCAGGTCGGGTTGCCGTGCAAGAACAGCAACGTGGGTCCCGAGCCTTCGTCGACGTAGTGAACGGTATGGCCGTCGATGTCGACGAACCGGCTCACGAATGGAAACAACTTGTCGTCGACCCACCCGGGCCGCCGCGCCACCGTCATGTCGATCCCCTCCTCCAGGGTCACTTGATATAATCAAGTAGACATTACTTTGGCAAGTGGAGACCGTGATGAGTCGAGACTACGGCCAGTACTGCGGACTGGCCCGGGCCCTGGACGTGATCGGCGATCGGTGGAATCTGCTGATCGTCCGTCAGCTTCTGGTCGCGCCCGCCCGCTACCGCGAACTGCGCGACGGGCTGCCGGGTATCGCGACCAACCTGCTGACCGACCGCCTCCGCGAACTGGAGCACGCCGGCGTCGTCGAGCGGCGACTGGCCGAGGACGGCAACGCGATCACCTACGCGCTCACCGATTGGGGCGCGCAACTTCGGGAACCCATCGAGGGGCTCGTCCGGTGGTCCACGCCGCTGATGATCCGCGGTGCCCAGGGCGACGAGTTCCGCATCGAGTGGCTACTGGTGGCCCTTCCCGCACTGTTCACCGGCCGGCGGCCGCCGACCCGATCGGCCACTGTGGGGATCGACATCGGCGGCGACACACTTCAGCTGCGCGCCAACCGATCCGGCGTGGCGGTAAGTCTGCCCGATGGCCGCTCATACGATGCCGTCCTGACCACCGAGGCACCGATCGTCCTCGGCCTCGCGACCGGACTGCTGACCCTCGATGATGTTGCGGTGCAAGTGGATATCGACGGCGACCGGGCTGCCGTGGAGACCGTCTTCGCGCGCTAACCCGCGCCGTGCCCGGCAGGCACCCGCTCCCCCTCCCGCGTCGGCCCCGGCGGCGTTCCGTCACCAAACGGTCTGCCCCCCAATTCTTCTCGACCGTGCGGCGTCAACCAGTTCGACAGGTCCGGACCCTTCGGCACCACACCGGTCGGATTGATGTCCGAATGCACGATGTAGTAGTGCTGCTTGATCTGGACGAAGTCGGTGGTATCGCCGAATCCCGGCGTCTGGAACAGATCTCGGGCGTAGGCCCACAGCACCGGCATCTCGGACAGCTTGGACCGGTTGCACTTGAAGTGGCCGTGGTAGACCGGATCAAAACGCGCCAGCGTGGTGAAAAGCCGCACGTCGGCCTCGGTGATGGTGTCCCCCACCAGATACCGCTGATCGGCCAGCCGCTCGGACAGCCAGTCCAGTGCGGTGAACAACCGGTCGTAGGCGCGTCCGTAGGATTCCTGCGAGCCGGCGAACCCGCAGCGGTACACCCCGTTGTTCACCTCGGTGTAAATCCGCTGGGCGACCTCGTCGATCTCGTCGCGCAGCGGCTCAGGGTACAGCTGCGGCGCACCCTCGCGGTGGTAGGCGGTCCATTCCGTGGAGAAGTCGAGCGTGATCTGGGCGAAATCGTTGGTGACCACCTGACCGGTGGGTACGTCAACGATCGCCGGGACCGTGATGCCCTTCGGATAATCCGGGAACCTCGCGAAGTAGGCGTCCTGCAGCCGCGGGATCTTCAGCACCGGGTCCACGCCACCGGTATCCAGATCGAAGGTCCAGCTGCGTTGGTCGTGCGTCGGCCCACAGAACCCGATGGACAGCGCGTCCTCCAGGCCCAGCAGGCGGCGCACGATGATCGTCCGGTTCGCCCACGGGCAGGCGCGCGCGACGATCAGCCGGTAGCGGTCGGGCTCGACGGGATATCCGTCAGCACCGTCGGCGGTGATCCTGGTGGTGATGTAGTTGGTATCGCGATTGAACTCGCCGCCTCCGGCGACATAGGCACCCACGACTCCAGTGTGCGCCAGTTACGCGTCGAGCTCCCGCGCGACCGCCTTGACCACTTCGGACACCCGCCGGGCCACCTTTCGGTCCGGGTAGCGACCCTTGCGCAGCTCGGGCTGAACCGCGCCCTCGAGCAAGGTGATCATGTCCTCGACCATGCCGTGCAGTTCGTCGGGAGTGTGCTTGCGCTCGATGGGCGTGGCCTCACGCCGGGTCCGGGTCAGACTCGGCGGCGGATCGATCAGCTTGACGCTCAACGCCTGTGGGCCACGGCGGCCGGACGCCAGCCCGAACTCCACCCGCTGGCCGGCCTTCAGACCTTCGACGCCCTCAGGCAGTGCCGACGCACGGACGTAGACGTCCTCGCCTTCCTCCTGGGACAGGAAGCCGAATCCCTTCTCGGCGTCGTACCACTTCACCTTGCCGGTCGGCACTGGTCTCACCTGCTTGTCTGACGGGGTTCATGACAACATGACGAAGCGTCCCGCCGGTGCAGGACGCGTGCCGGTGATCCTACTCGGGAAGACCTACGGCCAGCACCAGAGTTTAGTTCGGTAGGCTGGGCAAACCGCTGGAGGAGACATGCGCCTGATCCTGAACGTCGTCTGGTTGCTGTTCGGCGGGCTCTGGCTTGCCCTGGGCTATCTGCTGGCCGCGCTGGTCAGTTTCGTTCTGATCATCACCATTCCGTTCGGCTTCGCCTCGTTGCGGATCGCCAACTACGCGCTGTGGCCGTTCGGGCGGACCATCGTCGACAAGCCGGGCCCACGCCCTGGCGCACTGATCGGCAACGTCATCTGGATCGTGCTGTTCGGCGTATGGCTCGCCATCGGTCACCTGGTGAGCGCGGTGGCGATGGCGATCACGATCATCGGGATCCCGCTGGCGCTGGCCAACCTCAAACTCATCCCGGTCTCCCTGATGCCGCTGGGCAAGGAGATCGTGCCCGCCGATAGCGCGCGGGTGGCGGCATGACCGTCGTCGGGCTGGGAGTGCCTGCGATCCGCCGCGACGACGTGCCGGCGGCGGACATGCCGCGCAGCGGACCGCTGGTCGACACGTTCGGCCGGGTGGCCACCGATCTGCGGGTCTCGCTGACCGACCGGTGCAATCTGCGCTGTACCTATTGCATGCCCGCCGAGGGACTGGACTGGCTGCCCGGCGACGACCTGCTGACCCGCGACGAGCTGGTGCGGCTGCTCACGCTGGCGGTGACCCGGCTCGGCATCACCAGCGTCCGATTCACCGGTGGCGAGCCTCTGCTGTATCGCGGGCTCGAAGACGTGGTGTCCGCGGTGGCCACTCTGCGCCCGCGTCCTGAGATCGCGCTGACCACCAACGGGGTGGGTCTGGCCCGTCGCGCCCGGGCGCTGGCCGATGCCGGCGTGAACCGGGTCAACGTGTCGCTCGACAGCCTCGACGCGGAGCAGTTCGCGGCCATCACCCGGCGGGACCGCCTCTCCGATGTTCTCGACGGTCTGTCCGCGGCATCCGAGGCCGGTCTGGGGCCGGTCAAGGTCAACGCGGTCCTGGATGCCGTGAGCGGCCTCGACGACGCCGTCGATCTGTTGGAGTACTGCCTGCGCTACGGCTACCAATTACGCATCATCGAGCAGATGCCGCTCGACGCCGGTCACCTGTGGCGTCGGGACGCCAACCTGAGCGCCGACGAGATCTACGCGGCACTGGCCGAGCGCTTCACCCTCACCACGGATCCGGCGCCGCGCGGGTCGGCTCCGGCCCAGCTCTGGCAGGTCAACGGTGGCCCGGCGACGGTCGGGATCATCGCCTCGGTCTCACATGCGTTCTGCGCGGCCTGCGACCGAACCCGCCTGACCGCCGACGGGCAGATCCGGAACTGCCTGTTCGCGGCCGAGGAGACCGATCTGCGGGCGCTGCTGCGCACCGGCGCCGACGATGCGGTGCTGGAGTCGGCATGGCGTGCCGCGATGTGGCGCAAGGCGGCCGGCCACGGCATCAACGATCCAGATTTCGTCCAACCCCAACGGCCGATGAGTGCGATCGGGGGCTGAGGTGGCCGAATCAGTACAGGTGACTGTGCGTTTCTTCGCTGCGGCACGCGCCGCCGCGGGCACCGAGTCAGATCTGCTCAGCGTGCCGGCCGGAGCGACAGTCGCCGATGTGGTCGACGAATTAGCTTGTCGCAACGCGGAATTAGCGCGCGTGTTACAGCGCTGCTCATATCTGCGCGACGGAATCGCGGTGCGAAACAAGGCGACAGCCCTGCAATCCGGCCAGACCCTCGACGTGTTACCCCCGTTTGCCGGCGGTTGAGCGTGATTTACGTCACATCACGATCAGGTAACGAGATGGCCACGGTGCGGTTTAGTGCTGTAACTACCTGGGCGAACGTCGGGCCGTCTAGGCGCTTTAACCTTTTTTAAGGTTTGCCAGTACCAGAAACGCCCGGATTTGCAAAAGATGACGGGTCTCGCCGATCCCATTACCGTCTCTCGAAGGTCAGCCCCCTCAACCCGGGCAGACCCTCTTCGCTCTTAGCGCTGAGCTCCATCCAAGGAGCGGAGAGACCAACGAACACCATGGATGGAGGCGGGGGACCCACCGGTCCACCGATTAGGACTCGGAGCCACAAAGCTCCTTGGGGTGAAGCCGAAATCGTTTCCACCAGAGACGACGACGGCCGGGCGACCTCTCCAGCCCGAACCCGACAGCTGACCTCGCAGGCGCATTGAAGAGAGGAACACTTCGCCATATGAGTGGACGGCATCGCAAGCCCACTTCACCGTCAGTCAGCGTCGCCAAGATCGCGGTCACCGGTGCGGTCATCGGAGGCGGCAGCCTCGCCTTCGCCAGCCAGGCCCAAGCGGCCCCGGATGCCGAATGGGATCAGGTTGCCCGTTGTGAGTCCGGCGGAAACTGGGGCATCAACACCGGCAACGGTTACCAGGGTGGCCTGCAGTTCTCCCCCAGCACCTGGTCCGCCCATGGCGGCGGTCAGTACGCCCCCGCCGCGAACATGGCCAGCAAGGACCAGCAGATCGCCATCGCCGAGCGCGTCCTGGCGAGCCAGGGCCGCGGCGCCTGGCCGGTGTGCGGACGCGGCTTGTCGGGTGCGACCCCGCGCAATGTGGTGAACGAGCCCACTCCCGAAGACGCTCAGATTCAGCCCGCCGGCTTCGAGGCCCCCGCGCCGGACGCTCCGGCACCGGATGCTCCGGCAGATCTGCCGCCGGCACCCCAGGACATGCCGCCCGCGCCGCAGGACATGCCCCCGGCACCCCAGGACCTCCCCCCGGCACCCGCCGATCTGCCCCCGGCCCCGCAGGACATGCCGCCGGCCCCGCAGGATCTCCCCCCGGCACCCGCCGATCTCCCGCCGGCACCCCAAGACATGCCCCCGGCCCCGCAGGATCTCCCCCCGGCACCCCAAGACATGCCGCCGGCCCCGCAGGATCTCCCCCCGGCACCCGCCGATCTCCCGCCGGCACCCCAAGACATGCCCCCGGCCCCGCAGGATCTCCCCCCGGCACCCCAAGACATGCCGCCGGCCCCGCAGGATCTCCCCCCGGCACCCGCCGATCTCCCGCCGGCACCCCAAGACATGCCCCCGGCCCCGCAGGATCTCCCCCCGGCACCCCAAGACATGCCGCCGGCCCCGCAGGATCTCCCCCCGGCACCCGCCGATCTCCCGCCGGCACCCCAAGATCTGCCGCCGGCACCCGCCGATCTGCCGCCTGCTCCGCAACCGGACGTCGTCCCGGCCGCTCAGGAAGTCGCCCCGCCGGCCGCCGCGCCGGTGATCGACACCGCCCTGCAGGCGCCCGCCCCCGAGGCGCCGGCAAACCCTGACGAGCAGACCGTCACCGTCCAGGCGGCGTCGATTCACTTCGTCCCGCAGGCTCCGGCCGATCCCGCGGTTCCGCCGACCCTGCCGCCGGCCCCTGCCCCCGCCCCCGCGCCGGCCGATCCCGCCGCGGCGCCCGCCCCGGGCACCGACGCGGTTGCCGCCAGCCCGACAGGACAGCTGCCTGACGGTGTGCCGCACCTGTCGAGCCCGGAGAATCTGCCGCCGGGCACCAGCGATCAGCCGGAAGGCCCGCAGGACGGCCCGAATGTCACGTACCTCAAGGAACTGTGGCACGCCATCCAGACGCAGCAGGTCAGCAAGGGCGACGCGCTCCTGGCCCTGACCCAGCGTCCGATGAACACCCCGGTGACCAACGATCCGAGCATGGGCACCCCGCCCGGTGATCCGAACGCGCCCGCGCCGGCCCCGGCGCCGGCACCGGCCGATCCGAACGCGCCGCTGGTTCCGGCCCCCGCACCGGCTCCGGCTCAGTAAGCGATCACGCCGAGTTCACCCACTCGTCGGTTCCGTCGGCGAAAAACTGGTGCTTCCACACCGGTAGCCGCTCTTTGACGGTGTCGACGAGCAGGGCGCACGCCTGGAACGCCGCCTGCCGGTGGTCGGCCGCCACGGCGGCTACCAGCGCGGCGTCTCCGATGTGCAGCACGCCGACTCGGTGGCTGGCGGCGATCGCCCGCACACCGGTGGCTTTCCCGGCCACCTCGGCAACCGCCTCGAACAAGGTCTGCTCGGCCAGTGGATGCGCGGAGTACTCCAGCCGCACCACGTCGCGGCCGCCGTCGTGGTTTCGCACCACCCCGGAGAAGCCCACCACCGCGCCGGCGGCCTCGTCGGCGACCAGCTCTTCGTGCTCGGTAAGCGAGATCGGACCCTCGACGAGCGCGGCCCGCAGAATGCGTGTCATCAGCGGTGGTCCCCTCCGGACAGTTGGTCCAACGCGTGGTCGAGCACATCGGCGAGCACCGACAGGCCGTCGCGCACCCCGCCCGTCGAGCCGGGCAGGTTGATCACCAGTGTGCGGCCCGCGACACCGCACACCCCGCGAGACAGCACCGATGTCGGCACCGTCGGCAGACCGGACCGGCGGATGGCGTCGGCCAGGCCGGGGATCTGGTAGTCGAGAACGCCGAGGGTCGCCTCCGGGGTGGCGTCGGTCGGTGAAATTCCGGTGCCACCGGAGGTGATGACGACGTCGGCTCCCGCGTCGATCGCCATGCGCAACGCGTCCCCGACGGCGCTCCCGTCCACCACCACGCTGGCGTCGGGTACATCGAAGCCGCGCTCGGCGAGCCAGGCGACGACGATCGGGCCGGTCCGGTCTTCGTAGACACCGGTCGCCGCCCGGGTGGAGGCGATCACGACCCGTGCGGACCGCGTCATGGCTCGCGCACCCACAGGCCGGTCTTACCGCCCTCCTTGCGCAGTACCCGGATGTCCTCGAGGCGCGCGGCGGGGTCGACGGCCTTGATCATGTCGTACAGCGTCAGGGCGGCGACGCTCACGGCGGTCAGCGCCTCCATCTCGACCCCGGTGCGGTCGGTGGTGCGCACCGAGGCGGTCACGCCGACGACGGTGTCACCGATCGCGAACTCGATGTCGACCCCGGTCAGGGCGAGGTGGTGGCACAGCGGGATCAGATCGGATGTGCGCTTGGCGGCCAGGATCCCGGCCACCCGCGCGGTCGCGAGGGCGTCGCCCTTGGGCAGGCCGCCCGCCGTGATCAGCTCGACCACCTCGGCGGTGGTGTGAACGCATCCGGCCGCCACCGCGGTGCGCGTGGTGGCGGCCTTGTCGGTGACATCGACCATGTGCGCCGCACCGTGCTCGTCGAGGTGCGAGAGGCGGCGCTGCGGTCCGTCGGTCACCGGTTACTTGTTGACGACGGTGACCGGGTGCAGGTACGGCAGGTCAGAGGCCGGCAACGGGAACGTGATGTCGCCGAACGGGGACAGCGCGCCGGTCCGGTCGGCAGCCAGCTCGCTCACGGCGTGGTCGTCGGGGTCGCTGGTCGGCCAGCCATTGTCGACATACCTTGTCTTCTTCTCAGCCACGGCAACATTCTGTCATCTACCGGCCCGGCTTGTGCACACAGGCGGCTGTTTTACGCTGGTCAACAATGAGTGCACAGTCCGGGCGGCCGGCGAGCAGGAGCGAAGCGACCCGGGAAGACAGCCCTGGTGTGCCGCTCGGCGCCTGGCTGGCCGATCTGCCTGACGACCGGTTGATCCGCCTGCTGGAACTGCGACCGGATCTTGCCCAGCCTGCCCCCGGCAGCATCGCCGCGCTGGCCGCCCGGGCGGTGGCCCGGCAATCGGTCAAGGCCGCCACCGACGAGCTGGACTACCTGCGGCTCGCCGTTCTCGACGCCCTGATCGTGCTGCACGCCGAGACCGCGGCCACTCCGGTGGCCAAATTGGTCGCCCTCGTCGGCGATCGCGCCGACGAGAAGTCGATCTTGTCCGCCCTTGACGACCTGCGTGAGCGCGCGCTGGTGTGGGGCGACAGCGAGGTGCGGGTGTCGGCCGAGGCGGCCGCGGGACTGCCCTGGTATCCCGGGCAGGCGATCGGGGAGGACTCCTCCCGCACGGCCGCGGAGATCTCCGCCGCGATCGACGCCCTCGACGACCCCCAGCTCGAATTGCTGGACCGGCTGCTGATGGGGTCCCCGGTGGGCCGCACCCGTGACGCCGCACCGGGCGCGCCGGCCGACCGGCCCGTGCCGCGGCTGCTGGCGGCCGGACTGCTGCGGCAGCTTGACGCCGAGACGGTGATCCTGCCGCGGCAGGTCGGTCAGGTGCTGCGCGGTGAGGAGCCGGGTCCGGTGAGTCTGGCCGCACCCGACCCGGTGTCCGGCACCACCACCATCGCCGACGTCGACGCCGCCGCGGCAGGCGCCGTCCTCGACTTGATCCGCGAGATCGAATTGGTCATCGAAACCCTCTCTGCTGCACCGGTTCCCGAGCTGCGTAGCGGCGGGCTGGGGGTACGCGAAGCCAAGCGGCTGACCAAACTGACCGGAATCGACGAACAACGCCTCGGGCTGGTCCTCGAGATCAGCTCGGCGGCGGGCCTGATCGCCAGCGGCACGCCCGACCCGGAACCCCAGGATGGCGCGAGCCCGTACTGGACGCCGACGGTGGCCGCGGACCGATTCATGGAGACGCCCACCGCTGCCCGCTGGTATCTGCTGGCCAGCAGCTGGCTGGACCTGCCGTCGCGCCCGGGCCTGATCGGCAGCCGCGGCCCCGATGGCAAACCCTATGCCGCACTGTCTGATTCGCTGTACTCGACGGCCGCCCCGCTGGATCGCCGACTGCTGCTGGAACTGCTCGCCGAGCTGCCACCGGGCTCCGGCGTGGACGCGCCGCACGCCTCGCGGGCCTTGATCTGGCGCAGGCCGCGGTGGGCGGCCCGGCTGCAGCCCGAACCCGTCGCGCATCTGCTCGACGAGGCGCACGCCGTGGGCCTGATCGGCCGAGGCGCGCTGAGCACGCCGGCGCGGGTGCTGCTCGCAGGCGATGAGGACGCCGCGATCGACGCGATGAGCACGGCGCTGCCCGCACCGATCGACCATTTCTTGGTGCAGGCCGACCTCACCGTTGTGGTGCCCGGGCCGCTGCAGCGCGACCTTGCCGACGAACTGGCGGCGGTGGCCGCGGTGGAATCGGCCGGTGCCGCCATGGTGTACCGGGTCAGCGAAGCCTCGATCCGGCACGCCCTGGACACCGGGCGTACCGCGGGCGGGCTTCACACCTTCTTCGAGCGGCACTCGAAAACCCCTGTCCCCCAGGGCTTGACGTATCTGATCAACGATGTCGCCCGTCGGCACGGCCAGCTGCGGGTCGGGATGGCGTCGTCGTTCCTGCGCTGCGAGGACCCGACACTGCTCGCCCATGCGGTCGCCGCGCCGGCTTTGGACCACCTGGAGGTGCGGCTGCTGGCGCCCACGGTGGCGGTCTCACAGGCCCCGATCGGTGATGTGCTCGCGGCGTTGCGCGCGGCGGGTTTCGCGCCGGCCGCCGAGGATTCCTCGGGGGCGATCGTCGATCTGCGGCAGCGCGGTGCGCGGGTGTCCACACCGCAACACCGTCGGCCGTTCCGCGCGTTGCCCAAGCCGAGCACGGACACCCTGGCCTCGGTGGTGGCCGTGCTGCGGCGAATGGATTCGACCACCCCGTTCGCCAACGTCCGCCTGGATCCGGCGGTGTCGATGGCCCTGTTGCAGCAGGCAGCCATGGAACAAAAAGACGTGGTGATCGGTTATGTCGACGCGGCCGGGGTGGCCACCCAGCGGGTGGTACGCCCGCTCACCGTCAGCGGAGGTCAGCTGATGGCCTGGGATCCCGCTCAGGGCCGCCCGCGGGAGTTCGCGGTGCATCGCGTGACGTCGGTGATGTCGGCCGACGCTGGATAATGGAGCGTTATGACAGACGGCCCCCTCATCGTGCAGTCCGACAAGACCGTGCTGCTCGAAGTCGACCACGAGCTTGCCGGTGCGGCCCGGTCCGCGATCGCCCCGTTCGCGGAGCTCGAACGCGCCCCGGAGCACATCCACACCTACCGCATCACTCCGCTGGCGTTGTGGAATGCCCGCGCCGCCGGTCATGACGCCGAGCAGGTGGTCGATGCGCTGGTCAGCTTCTCGCGTTATGCCGTGCCGCAGCCGCTGCTGGTGGACATCGTCGACACGATGGCACGATACGGCCGACTGCAGCTGGTGAAGCATCCCGCGCACGGCCTGACGCTGGTCAGCCTCGACCGGGCGGTGCTCGAAGAGGTGTTGCGCAACAAGAAGATCAACCCGATGCTCGGCGCGCGGATCGATGACGACACCGTGATCGTCCATCCCAGTGAGCGCGGCCGGATCAAGCAGATGCTGCTCAAAATCGGTTGGCCGGCCGAGGACCTGGCCGGCTACGTCGACGGCGAGGCCCACCCGATCGACCTCGACCAGGACGGCTGGGAACTGCGCGACTACCAGCAGATGGCCGCCGATTCGTTCTGGGACGGCGGCTCGGGTGTGGTGGTCCTGCCGTGCGGCGCGGGTAAGACGCTGGTGGGCGCGGCGGCGATGGCCAAAGCCGGTGCGACGACGCTGATCCTGGTCACCAACACCGTCGCCGGCCGGCAGTGGAAGCGTGAGCTGATCGCGCGGACGTCGCTGACCGAGGAGGAGATCGGCGAGTACTCCGGTGAGCGCAAGGAGATCCGGCCCGTCACCATCGCCACGTATCAGGTGATCACCCGCCGCACCAAGGGCGAGTACAAACATCTGGAGCTGTTCGACAGCCGGGACTGGGGCCTGATCATCTACGACGAGGTCCACCTGCTGCCCGCACCGGTGTTCCGGATGACCGCCGACCTGCAGTCCCGCCGGCGGCTGGGTCTGACGGCGACGCTGATCCGCGAGGACGGCCGGGAGGGCGACGTGTTCAGCCTGATCGGTCCCAAGCGCTACGACGCACCGTGGAAGGACATCGAGGCTCAGGGCTGGATCGCCCCGGCGGAGTGCATCGAGGTGCGCGTGACGATGACCGACAACGAGCGGATGTTGTACGCGGTCGCCGAACCGGACGAGCGCTACAAGCTCTGCTCGACCGCGCACTCGAAGATCGCGGTGGTGAAGTCCATCCTGGCCAAGCATGACGGAGAGCCGACGCTGGTAATCGGTGCCTACCTGGACCAGCTCGACGAGCTCGGCACCGAGTTGGGTGCTCCGGTGATCCAGGGTTCGACGAAGAACGCCGAGCGCGAAGAACTCTTCGACGCCTTCCGCCGCGGCGAGGTCAAGACCCTGGTGGTGTCCAAGGTGGCGAACTTCTCCATCGACCTGCCGGAAGCCTCAGTGGCCGTTCAGGTTTCGGGAACCTTCGGCTCACGCCAGGAAGAGGCCCAGCGGCTGGGCCGGCTGCTTCGTCCCAAGCACGACGGCGGCGGGGCGGTGTTCTATTCCGTGGTCTCCCGCGACAGCCTGGATGCCGAGTACGCCGCGCACCGGCAGCGGTTCCTGGCCGAGCAGGGCTACGGCTACATCATCAAGGACGCCGACGACTTGCTCGGCCCGGCCCTCTGAGCGCGCTTCACCAAACGTTGCCCGTCATACCCGACAGCAACAATTCGTCGTCCGTTGACCTGCGCGCTGCGATCGCGAAACGAATGTGACAGCGAACCTCGCGGCGACGGGTTAGTCTTCGCCAGGACACGTGGTCGGGTGACAAACAAGGGGTAGAGCGTGCGCGCAGCGGGCTTCATCGGGCGAGTTGGCGGGTTGGCGGTTGCGCTGGGAGTGGGTGCCGCGGCGTTCGGCGGTGCGACAGCCTGGGCGGACGGTACCGACTCGGGGGGCTCCTCGGCCCATGCCGGCTCCGCCCGGTCCGGGTCCAGTCAGACCGCCGCGGGCCCTGCCAAGCACACTGCCCCGAAGGCCGCGTCCGGGCGGTCACGTCCATCGTCGACGGTTCGGGCCCAATCGATCACCTCGGTGCCGACCGCCACCGCGACACCGACGGCGCAGTCGGATCCGTCGGCACCGCAGACGCCGCCGGCCGGTTCGCCGCTGGAGCTGGCGGCGTTGGCCTACAGCCGTCGCGACACCGGCATCTCGGCCCGCCCAGCCGCGACGACGTCGCTGGCGCCGGAAGCCTTGGTGCAGGCCGCCGCCGCGCAGAACACCGCGGTGATCATGGGGCCCAGCGGTGTTCCGATCCCCAAGCCGAGCTACATCCAGAGCGTCTTCAATCTTTACATCGCGCCCTCGAACCCGGGTTCCATCCCGTTCCAATTGGACACCCCCGAAGGGTTGTACCCGATCACCGGGGTGAAGAGCCTGCCGTTGAATGTGTCTGTGCAGCAGGGTATTCGAATACTCGCCGCAACAATCGCCGAGCAGGTCGCGGCCGGGAACACCGCCACGGTGTTCGGTTACTCGCAGAGCGCGATCATCTCCTCGCTGATCATGAGTCAGCTGCCCTCGAATACGCCGGTGAACTTCGTGCTGGTCGGCAACGAGATGAACCCCAACGGCGGCTTCCTGTCGCGGTTCCCTGGGTTGAAACTGCCCAGCCTCGGACTGGACTTTTACGGCGCAACCCCCGAAAACGCCTTCCCGCTGACCAATTACACGCTGGAATACGACGGGTTCGCCGATTTCCCGCGGTACCCGCTCAACTTCTTGGCCGACCTCAACGCCGGCCTCGGCATCGTGTTCGTCCACACCAAATACGCTCAACTCACCCAGGCGCAGGTCGATGCGGCGATCGCGTTGCCGACCACCGATCCGAGCCAGAAGTACTACATCATCCCGACCGAGAACCTGCCGCTGCTGGAACCTCTTCGGCTGTTGCCGGTGATCGGCACACCCATCGCCGATCTGCTGCAACCCGCGTTGAAGGTCATCGTCAATCTCGGCTACGGCGACCCCAGGTACGGCTGGTCCAACGAGGGGTACGCCAACGTGGCTGCGCCATTCGGGTTCATTCCGAACGTCAACTGGGGTGAAGTCGGACAACTCTTCATGGCCGGTGTCGCACAAGGCATCACCGACTTCGTGGCCGACGTCAGCCCGGGCGGTGTGATGCATTCCGAACTCGCGGCCCTGCGGATGCCGACGCTCACCCCGGCGGCTCTGCCCACCCCCACGGACGTCATCACCGATGTACAGAAGGCCATTTCCACTCTCGCCGCGGTCATTTCGAATGCCGCGGCGTCAGGGTATGCGGCTCTGCTTCCGACCGCCGACATTGTCAACGCGCTGACGACCATGCTGCCCGCGTACGACGTGAACCTGTTCCTGGACGGGATCAAGCAGTCGATCAGCGGTGATCCGATCACCGGGCTGATCAACGCCATCGGCCGGCCACTCGCGGCGAACGTCGGCCTCATCACCACGGCCGGCCTGATCGAGGTGCTGGTGATCTTGCAGGCCGTCGAAGGCGCCTTCGGCAAGCAAACCGACGTGTAACCGCCTACTAGAGCGAAAGTATTGTCGCCGAGGCGGTTCCGGGCGCGCCGTACACCTGCGCCAAGCCCACCCGCGGGCTGCCCGGCACCTGACGCTCGCCCGCCTCGCCGCGCAGCTGGCGCACCAACTCGTGCATCTGCCGCAGACCCGACGCACCGATCGGCTCACCATTGGCGATCAGGCCACCATCGGTGTTGATCGGCAGCGGGCCGTGGATCTCGGTGGCCCCGTCGGCCAGCAGCTTCTCCTGCTCGCCGTCGGCGCACAGACCGGTCTCGGCCATGTGGATGATCTCCGCACCGGCATCGGTGTCCTGCAGCTGCGCGATGTCGATGTCCTCGGGACCGATCCCGGCCTCCTCGTAGGCCGCCTTGGCGGCGTAGACGGTCGGCGACACATCCTCGTCGAGCGGGGCCGAGGTGCCGTGCACCTCGTAGGCGCCGAAGGTCCGGGTACGAATCTCACTGGCGCGCACGTAGACCGGCTTGTCGGTGAAGCGGTGCGCGATGTCGGCGCGGCACATGATGACCGCGGCGGCGCCCTCGTCGGGAGCGCAGAACATGTACTGCCGCAGCGGGTAGTTCAGCACCGGCGACGCCATGATCTCCTCCACGGAGATCTCCTTGCGACGGAAGGCATTCGGATTCATTGCACCGTTGCGGAAGTTCTTGTTGGCCACCCGTGCCAGCGTCTCCTCGGAGATGCCGTGATCGTGGATGTACCGGTTGGCCTTGATACCGAAGAACTTCGTGGTGACGAACTGCCCGTTCTCGGCATACCACTGGGGCAGCGCCAGCTTGGCCGGGTCGTCGGTGAACGCGCCGCGAGGGTGCTTGTCCAGGCCCACCGCGATGCCGATGTCGTATTTGCCGAGCCGGATCGTGTCCGCGGTCTGCTGGATCGCGCTTGCCGCGGTGGCGCAGGCATTGAAGACGTTGGTGAACGTGATGCCGGTTAGGCCGACCAGGCGCGTCACGGCATCGGGATTGGACACCTCATAGCTGCCGCCGAACCCGAACTGGATGTCCTTCCACTGCGCACCCGAATCCTGCAGTGCCAGCTCGATCGCCTCGGCACCCATCTGCATGGCGGTCTTGTCGAACCGGCCGAACGGATGCAGGCCGACACCGATGATTGCAACGTCATTGCTCATGCCGCTCACGCCCCCACCGGTGCGAAGGCGAACGTGACGACCTCATTGCCGTCGGCGTCGGTCGCGAACGGGATCATCGTGAGTTCGACGTCCATGCCCCACTTCAGTTTCTCCGGGTCGTTCTCGGTGAGCCGAGCTTCGACGCGCACCACGGCTTCTTCCCCCTGGCCGAGTTGCACCAGGCCGACGCCGAACGGCACGAAATCCTTGCCGGTGGGGCCGATGTAGGGGGCACCGGGCGGGAAGCCCTGCGTGGTCCAGGCGACCAAGGTGCCCCGCCGCGGCAGCTTGACCTCGTTCATGCCGCCCGCGCTGCACCGCGGGCACCGGTCCTGGCTCGGAAAGACCACGGCCGAACAGCTGGCACATTCACTGCCGATCAGCTGCGGGTTGTCAGCGGGCCAAGTGGAGATTTCGGGCGCCAGGGCCTTTTGCATAGCGGCATCCTTCGTAGTCCAAATCGGTAGCCGGATGGTACAACACTGTTGGCCACGAATGGAAACCGCATTCTCATTTGGATGCACGCCCTTCTCGGACACCCCGAGCTCAGATGAGCGCGGGCATCACCTCACGCTCGAACAGTTCGATTCCGGACCGGTCGTAGGCCGCCTCCGGGAAGTAGCAGATGGCGTACTCGCAGCCCAGGTCGCGCAGCGCCGTCAGGCTCTCGATCACCTGCTCGGGCGTACCCGCAGCCGATCCCGGCGCACTGACCGTCGTCATCATCGCGTCGGCGGCCGCATCACCGCAGACGCCGGCCAGCCGGTCGCGGACTCGCTTGACCCGCGCCGTGACGTCGTCGGCCGACGTGCCGAGGATCGCGTTGACGTTGGCCGAGCGGACGATGGCGCCGAAGTCCGTTCCAACCTCGCGGCAGTGCTCGGCGAGCACCTGCGACTTGTGCGCGAACCCGTCCGGCTCGGAGGTGAAGTTGGTGTACTGCGCGTACTTCGCCGCGATCTTGAGCGTCACCTTCTCGCCACCGCCGGCGATCCACAGCGGAATCCCGCTCTCTTGCAAGGGCTTCGGCGCAACGATCGCCCCGTCGACCTGATACTGCTTGCCCGCGAAGCTCACTTTCCCGTCGCGCCACGCGTCTCGCATGATCTGGACACCCTCGTCGAGCCGGGCCAACCGCACGCCGGCGGAGGGGAAGCCGTAGCCGTAGGCCCGCCATTCATGCTCGTACCAGCCGCCGCCGATGCCCATCTGCACGCGGCCGCCGGAGATGATGTCGGTGGTGGCGGCGACCTTGGCCAGGTAGACGGGGTTGCGATAGCTCATCGCCGTGCACATCTGGCCGAGCTTGATCCGGGAAGTGGTCGCCGCGTACGCCGCCATCAGCGTCCACGCCTCGTGAGTGGCCTCATCGGTCGGGATCGGCACGGTATGAAAGTGGTCGTAGACCCAGAGCGAATCCCATGGACCCGCATCGGCGTGATCGGCCAGATCACGCATTACCTGCCAGTGCTTTTCAGTGGGAATGCCGGCCAGATCCAGTCGCCAGCCCTGCGGTATGAACAATCCGAAGCGCATGGGCCCGACTCTACGGACGAGCGCGCCACCCGACCAGAGCGCAATCGGCGGCAACCGGGAGGGCTCGGTCGTGTCCGTGACGATGACGTGCGACCGGCACAGCTATCCCGGTCCGGGCGGAGGAGTTAGGGCCCCTGGACGGCAATCGGCCCCTCCCATACGGGAGGGGCCAACGCTCCCCCTTGCCTCCTCATTCCCCTGGCGTAATGCCCATCACACCGCAAAAACTAGCTGAGAGCAAGCTGAGACGACGCAATACAGCAAAAATTCTTGATCGCGCAGGCAAATGAATCGCGAACATCGGTTCCGCTATCCACTTTGGACATATCGCCAGATCAGGCAGCGTCAATGGAAACCGTGTTCGCGGCAAATGGTGCGCCGAGTGCCGAATAGGGCAATTCGCTCAGCAACTGAGGTTACGATTCGGCATACGCACGAACGCATAGGAATTTGCTCTTACTGACTGATCCGACATTTATCCCAGCTCACTGGCATACGAAAGTTCAGGTAGCGGATTTGCGATCTTGCAGCGGGGTGCCGGCGGCGTGACCCGGCCACCGCGCGAGCTGTCGGCACACTGTCGTGCGTGCTGGCAATGCCGCGGTTCGGCTCCCGCCTACCCCGCGCCGCCGGAGTACATCGCGGCTATGTCACGAAGCGAAACTTTGAGCGACTGGTTGCGCGGAAGTTCGGCGACGACAACCACCTCGACGGGCACATGATGCTTGGGCAGCGCATCGCGGACCAAGGCCACGAGGTCGGCAGGGTCGGGTGCCGGGGCACCGGGAAACGCCTCCACCGCCGCGAACGGCACCTCGCCGAGCCGGGGATCGGGCACGCCGACGACGGCGGCGTCGCGCACCGACGGGTGACCCACCAAGACGCGGCGAACGGTCTCCGGCAGGACCTTGAACCCGCCGCGATTGATCGCCCCGTCGGCGCGACCATGCAGGGTGATGAACCCGTCGGCATCGATGGAGGCGAGGTCGTTGGTGCGGATCCAGTCCGGACTGATGGATGGGATCCTGGCTTCCAGAACACCCTGCCCGCCGGTCTGCACCTCGCTGTCGCCGGTCGGGTCGACGATGCGGACCTCGGTGTTGGGCATCACCCGACCTGAGCTTGCGCGCTTGGCAGCCCCGAACTCGCGATACAGATCTGGCGTCCAGGTGCACACCGAGCCGGCGAATTCGGTTGCGCCATAAGCCAACAGGACGGGAACGCCGTACCGCTGCTCGAACGCGTCACGGGTTTCGGGGTCCAGCGGCCCTGCGGCGCTGATCACGTAGTCGAGCGAGGCGATGTCCTCGCCCGGCAGGTCGGCGTCCAGCAGCATGCGTACCGCGGCCGGCTGCAGACCGCAGCGACGGATGCCGTAGGTCTTCACCACCCGCACCCAGTCGGCGACGCTGAACTTCTCCAGAAGAGCGATCCGCTTGCCGAGGTAGGCGCCGGTGATCAGCTGGCACACCCCGCCAATCCCGCCGAGCGGCCAGTACATCAACTCAGGTGGTTCGTCGGCGGAGGCGCCGGTGATCGCCACGCTGGACACGGTGTGTTCCAGCACCGACGCCGGGATCGGGTGCCGCTTGGGCGGCCCGGTGGTGCCGCTGGTGAGCACCTGCAGACCGGTAGAGCCGTCCCGGCCGGCGGAGTGCAGCCGCGCCGACGCCCGGTCGATTCCGGCCACGAGTTCCACAGTGGGCGGTGTCAGTGACACCGCGATGCCGGCGGTGCCTGCGCGCCGGGCGGCGGCGATCACCGGATCGGTCCAGTCCTCCCGGTCGGCGACGACCGCGGCCGGCTCCAGCTGTTCGATGTCCCGCCCGATCGCCTCGGGCGACTGGAACGAATAGATCATCGGCACCCATCGGCCGCCGCCGAGCAGTCCGATCACGGCTGCCGCATGCGGTGGACGGTTGCGGGCCACCACCGCCACGGTCGCGCCGTCCGCGACGCCGGCCAGTCGCAGCGCATCGTCGATGGCACAGGCATATGCGGCGATCTCGTCACCGGTGTACCAGCGGCCGTTGAACTCGATGCACGGCGCGCCGCCGTAGCCGGCCAGGCTGGCGGCCAGCCTTCTGCTGATCGTTGCGGCGCCGTCGCTCACGCACCCCACGCTAACCGACGGGGTTCACAGGAGACCCCCAGCTGAACGACACACAGCCGCTCCACAGGTATGCCACGATCTGCCCGTGCCGCCCTCCGACTACCCCGGTTACCGCATCGACCGGCTTGCCGCGGCCCCGCGCCGGGTGCCTGCGAGCTTCGTGCTCGCGGAGCTGTTGCCATTCCGCTGGTGGTACCTCTGGGGCATGTTCATGATCGCGGTCGCATTGATCGCGCTGTGGGCCGCTGCGCCACTAGCCTTTTCGATCACCGCAGTGGCTGCACTGATGCTGATCTACGCCTACCAGCTTTCCGGCACCGCGCAGCGGCTTGCTCTGCTGAAGTGGGGTGAGGTAGCCGTGGTCACCGGCGTCGAAACTCTCACGCGAGGAACCTATTACAGCGGAACCACCTGGTACAACGCCTACCTTCCCATCGCCAGCGGCTGGAGCGTGCAGCGGCCCCGCTATAGCGGGCCGAGCACCAAAACGAAAGTCAGCTATCGGCTAGGCGACTATGACGGCACGATCGTGGTGCGCGGCCGCGAGTACACCGACGGCGTGGTGCTGGCCGATCCGCGCAAGCCGGGCAGGGCATTATGCGTCACCTCGTTTGCCTACGATCTGGACCGCGACGAGTCCGGCAACTGGGTCGGGCGGCTGCGGCCCCGGCTGGTCGTCGGCATGATCACCTGGATACTGGTGATGACCGGTTGGCTGGCGCTGGCGGGCTTAGTCGCGGTGACAGCAAGGCAGCACAGTGACTCGGCGCCCAGCGCAACCCCCGATCACGGGGTCGACCTCGTCGGCAACGCCCAGATGGGCACCTACGCCTGCGCCGGCGGCGATATAGACATCGTTGGCAACGATAATGCGGTCACCGTTACCGGTCATTGCCGAAAGGTACGGGTCTCCGGCGACGACAACGTGGTCACCCTCGAGACCACGGACGGCGTCCGAGTCTCGGGTGCGCACAACGTCGTGACCTATCGGAGCGGCTCGCCCGCGATCACCAACTTTGACGACTCCAACCAGGTGATCCACAAGAGTTGACGCGAAAGGCCCGGCGAGACTTGGTCTCTCCGGGCCCTCGCGTACTGGACGATTTAGAGCAGCGACGCCGGCGGGTTGAACCGCTCGCCGTACTTCTCCGCCAGTTCCTTGGCGCGCGCCACGAACCCGGCCTTACCGCCGTGCGGATAGCCGACGATCAGCTGCGCGGCGCCACCGGTCCACGGCGGGAAGCCGATGCCCATGATCGAGCCGATGTTGGCGTCGGCCGTCGTCGTGATCACGCCTTCGTCGAAGCACTTCTGGGTTTCCAGCGCCTCGGCGAACAGCATCCGGTCGATCATGTCCTGCAGCGGCGGGGTCGAGGTGCCCGAGGAGAAGGTCTCCCGCAGCCCCGGCCACAGCTGAGTGCGCTTGCCGTCGACGTACTCGTAGAAACCGGCACCGGAAAGCCTTGAGGGACGGCCGAGTTCGATCATCTTCTCGACCACGGCCTCGGCCGGGTGCGCCTCATAGGTGCCACCGGCTTCTTCGATGCCCTTGCGCGAAGCGACTGCGATCTTGTGCATGAGCTCGAGATTGAGCTCGTCGGACAGCTGCAGCGGCGGGGCCGGGTAGCCGGCCTGGGTGCCCGCGTGCTCGATCGACGCCGGCTCGACGCCCTCGCCGAGCATCGCCAGCGCTTCGTTGACGAAGGTGCCGATGACCCGGCTGGTGTAGAAGCCGCGGCTGTCGTTGACCACGATCGGGGTCTTGCCGATCGCCAGCGTGTAGTCGAACACCCGGGCCAGCGCCTCGTCAGATGTCTTCTCGCCCTTGATGATCTCCACGAGCGGCATCTTGTCGACCGGCGAGAAGAAGTGGATCCCGATGAAGTCCTCCTGGCGCTTCACCCCGGCGGCAAGACCGGTGATCGGCATCGTGGAGGTGTTGGAACCGAGGATCGCGTTGGGCTCGACGATGTCCTCGATCTCCTGGAACACCTTGTGCTTGAGTTCCTGGTTCTCGAACACCGCCTCGATGACGAAGTCGACGCCCTTGAAGTCGGCGGGATCGGCCGTCGGGGTGATCCGGCCCAGCAGGGCGTCGGACCGTTCCTGGGTGGTCTTGCCGCGCTCGAGGGCCTTGGCCTCCAACTTCTCGGAGTAGCCCTTGCCCTTCTGGGCCGCCTCGAGGGTGACGTCCTTGAGCACCACATCGAAGCCGGCCTTGGCCGACACGTAGGCGATGCCCGCACCCATCATGCCCGCACCGAGCACGCCGATCTTGGTGATCGGGGTCTTGCCGATGCCCTCGGGCCGCGATCCACCGGAGTTGATGGCCTGCAGGTCGAAGAAGAACGCCTGAATCATGTTCTTCGCGATCGGACCGGTGACCAGCTCGGTGAAGTACCGGCTTTCGATGCGGCTGGCGGTGTCGAAGTCCACCTGCGCGCCCTCGACCGCGGCGGACAGGATGGCCCGCGGAGCGGGCATCGGTGCGCCCTTGAGCTGCTTGCGCAACAGTGAGGGGAACGACGGCAGGATCGCCGCCAGCGCCGGGCTGGCCGGGGTGCCGCCAGGCATCTTGTAGCCCTTGGCATCCCACGGCTGGGTGTGCGCCTCGGGGTTGGCCTTGATCCAGGCCTTGGCGGCGGGCACCAATTCCTCGACGCTGGAGACGAGTTCGTCGACCAGGCCGTTGTCCTTGGCGGCGGCCGGCTTGAACCGGGTGCCCTGGGACAGCACGTTGACGAAGCCGTTCTGGATGCCGAGCATGCGGGTCACGCGGGTGACGCCGCCGCCGCCGGGCAGCAGGCCGAGGGTGACCTCGGGCAGGCCGATCTGAACACCCTTCACGTCGGCGACGATGCGGTGGTGACAGGCCAGGGCGATCTCCAGGCCACCGCCGAGGGCGGCGCCGTTGATCGCGGCGACGACCGGCTTGCCCAGGGTCTCCAGGGCGCGCAGGTCGCGCTTGATGTCCTCGACCTCGGCGAAGATCTCACCGGCGTTCTCCGGACCGGCGGTGATCATGCTCTTGAGGTCACCACCGGCGAAGAAGGTCTTCTTGCCGCTGGTGATCACCACGCCGGTGACCGAATCCTTTTCTGCAACAAGACGTTCGACAGCCTTGTGCATGGACTCTTTGTAGTGCTCGTTCATCACGTTGGCCGAACCGGTCGGGTCGTCCATCGTCAGCGTGACGATGCCGTCGGCATCCTTGTCCCACGCAATCGTGTTCTCTGCCATGACTTTTCCTTAAACCCTCTCGATGATGGTGGCGACACCCATGCCGCCGCCGATGCACAGCGTGATGAGCGCGCGCTTGGCGCCACGGCGCTCGAGCTCGTCGACCATGGTGCCGGTGATCATGGCGCCGGTGGCACCCAGCGGGTGGCCCATCGCGATCGCGCCGCCGTTGACGTTGAGCTTCTCGCTCGGGATGTTCAGGTCCTTCTGGAACTTCAGCACCACCGACGCGAAGGCCTCGTTGAGCTCGAACAGGTCGATGTCGTCGACGGTCAGGCCGGCCCGGTCGAGCACCTTGCGGGTGGCCGGGGTGGGTCCGGTCAGCATGATCGTCGCGTCCGCGCCGCTGGTGGCGGTGGCCACGATGCGCGCCCGCGGGGTCAGGCCCTGAGACTTGCCTGCGGCTTCGCTACCGACGAGCACCAGTGCGGCGCCGTCGACGATGCCGGAGCTGTTGCCGCCGGTGTGGACGTGATTGATCTTCTCGACCCAGTGGTACTTCTGCAGCGCCACGTCGTCGAAACCGGCCATCGCGGCCAGTCCCTCGAAGGCGGACTTGAGCTTGCCCAGGCTCTCCACAGTGGTGCCGGGGCGCATGTGCTCGTCATGGTCGAGGATCAGCAGACCGTTCTGGTCCTTGACCGGGACCACGGACTTGGCGAAGTAGCCGCCCGACCACGCCGCGGCGGCGCGCTCCTGGGACTGTGCGGCGTAGGCGTCGACGTCCTCGCGGGAGAAGCCCTCGATCGTGGCGATCAGGTCGGCGCCGATGCCCTGCGGCACGATGTAGTTGTCGAACACGGTGGCGGGGTCGGTGAACATCGCACCACCGTCGGAGCCCATCGGGACGCGGCTCATCGACTCGACGCCACCGGCGAGCACCAGGTCGTCCCAGCCGGAGCGCACCTTCTGCGCTGCGGTGTTCACGGCTTCGAGGCCGGACGCGCAGAAACGGTTCAGCTGGACGCCGCCGACGGTGTCGGGCATGCCGGCCGCGATCACCGCGGTGCGGGCGATGTCGGCGCCCTGGTCGCCGACCGGGGAGACGCAGCCCAGGATGACGTCGCTGATCAGGTTCTCGTCGAGGTCGGGGAAGCGCGAGCGCAGTTCCTCGATTAGCCCGACCACGAGGTTCAGCGGCTTGACTTCGTTGAGCGATCCGCCGCGCTGCTTACCGCGCGGGGTTCGGATGGCCTCGTAGATGAAGGCTTCTTCGGACATGTGTGTTTTCTCCAGGTCCTGTTCGGAATTGGGCGTGACGATCGTTCGACAGTCGTCCTCTGCACGCGAAGCCTACCAAGGCCGCCCAACCGGATGGTTGGGCGGTCGCTCAGGTCAGGCCGGGAACAGGGTCGACAGGTCACCAACGGAGATCCCGCCGGTGTCGGGTTTGTAGATCATCATCCCGGGGTTCATCTCCGAGGGGATCAGTTCGGCGACCACCTGGATCTGGGCCTCGGCCGATCGAAATTGACGAAACCGCTGATACCGGGCCTCCGACTAAGCTCCGCACCATGACGGGTCCCCATGTCGCCGGCCGGCCGACGACGGTCTCGAGGTTGCAGCCGTACGCGGTGACGATCTTCGCCGAGATGTCGGCGCTGGCCGCCCGGATCGGTGCGGTGAACCTCGGCCAGGGCTTCCCGGACGAGGACGGCCCGGCCGCAATGCTGGCGGCCGCGCAGAAGGCGATCGAAGAGGGTGTCAATCAATACCCGCCCGGAATGGGCATCGCCCCGCTGCGCGAGGCGATCGCCGCCCAGCGCAAGCGGCGCTACGACGTCGACTACGACCCGGAGACCGAGGTGCTGGTCACCGTCGGCGCCACCGAGGCGATCGCGGCCGCCATCCTCGGTCTGGTCGAACCGGGCTCCGATGTGCTGTTGATCGAGCCGTTCTACGACTCCTACTCCCCTGTCATCGCGATGGCCGGCAGCCGTCGGGTGCCGGTGCCGCTGGTGCCCGACGGCCGCGGCTTCGCCCTCGACGTCGACGCCCTGCGTGCCGCGGTCACGCCGAACACCCGGGCGCTGATCGTGAACTCCCCGCACAACCCCACCGGCATGGTGCTCGCGGACCGCGACCTGCGGGCGCTGGCGGCACTCGCTGTCGACGCCGACCTGTTGGTGATCACCGATGAGGTCTACGAGCATCTGGTCTTCGACGACAAGCGGCACCTGCCGCTGGCGGCCTACCCCGGGATGGCCGAGCGCACGCTGACGATCTCCAGTGCCGCCAAGATGTTCAACTGCACCGGCTGGAAGATCGGCTGGGTGTGCGGCAGGCCGGATCTGATTGCCGGGGTGCGGGCGGCCAAGCAGTATCTGAGTTATGTGGGCGGCGCACCGTTCCAGCCTGCGGTGGCCTATGCGCTGAATTTCGAAGAGGCCTGGGTGAGTGCTCTGCGAGATTCGTTGCAAGCCAAGCGGGATCGACTGTCGACGGCGTTGACCGAATTAGGCTTCGGCGTGCACGACAGTGCGGGTACCTACTTTCTGTGCGCCAACCCGCGGCCGCTGGGATATTCCGACAGCACCCAGTTCTGCGCCGAGTTGCCGACCAAAGCCGGGGTCGCGGCGATCCCGATGTCGGCGTTCTGCGATCCGCACTCTCCCCACATCGGCGAGTGGAATCACTTGGTGCGCTTCGCTTTCTGTAAACGCGACGACACCCTCGACGAGGCGATCCGCCGGCTCGGCGCACTAGCGGGCGGCCGCGACCTCTCCTAGCTCTACTCGCGTTGCAGCGAACCCTTGCCGCTGAGCACGAAGCCGCGCAGGCCTTCGGTCGCGGCGATCAGCACCGCCTTCTTCGCGCGCTTGACCAGGAAGTGCGGCAACGGTGTGGACGGTTCCAGGGTGAGATCGAACCGGACCCGAGTCGCCTCGCCCTCGGGACGCAGGGTGTATTCGCCGTGCTGGGCATGCTGCTGCGCGGTCCGGTCGGCGTCCCAGACCACCCAGTCCCGTCCCCAGTGGTATTCGACGACTTCGTGGTCGATGATCCCGAGCACTTTGACGGTGACCTCGACCCGCCGCGGCCGTCCGTCGGGATAGCGATCCACGACATGGACATGCTTGTGTACCGACGACCACGTCGGCGCCGCCTCGATATCGGCGATGGCATCGAGGATGGCCTCCGGCGGGGCGTCGATCACGATCTCGCGCGATGCCCGTACCGCCACAATCAGCAAACTTAGTTACTCGACGAGCCCGCTGTGTCGGCTTTCGCCCAGTTGAACCATTACCAATCTATGTCGGCCAGCGATGTGGTGGTTTGCGGCGGTTGCTTCACCGGCCCGGCGGCACTGCGGGAGAACCGAGGCGCCGGAGCTGCCTGCTCGGTGCCATCGACGTTAATAACGGTGCGGCGCGCAAGAAGATGCTCGTTGCACGCGGCCTCGGTCCAGCTCAGCACCGGCGTGACGCATGCGTCGGTGCCGGCGAAGATCGTGGTCCACTCCGCTCGGGTCTTTCCGGCGAAGGTCGTCGCGAAGAGCTCCCGCATCTCGGGGTAGCGGTCCCGCTCGAATTGGCCGGGCACCTCCTGCGCCGGCAACCCGAGCCCGGCCAGCAATTGCGCGAAGAATTGGGGCTCGATCGACCCAACCGCCATGTACCCGCCGTCGGAGGTCTCGTAGGTGCGGTAAAACGGTGCTCCCCCGTCGAGCAGGAAGGACTCGCGCTGGTCCGCCAGTGACCCGGTCGCCTTCATCGTCCACATCATCTGCGCCAGCACGCTGACCCCGTCGACCATCGCCGCGTCGATCACCTGACCCTGGCCCGACTTCTCCCGTTCGTAGAGGGCGGCGACGATGCCGATCAGCACCAGCATCGAGCCGCCGCCGAAGTCGGCGACGAGGTTCAGCGGTGCCACCGGCGGGCGGTCCCGGTAGCCGATCGCGCTCAGCGCGCCGGTCTGCGACAGGTAGTTGATGTCGTGGCCGGCGGTCGACGCCAGCGGCCCGGTCTGACCCCATCCGGTGATGCGGGCGAAGATCAGCCGCGGGTTGACCGCGGCGCAGTCGTCGGGCCCGATCCCGAGACGTTCACAGGTGCCGGGCCGAAAGCAGTCCAGAAGAACGTCGGCCTTGGCCGCCAAGTCGAGCAGCGCGTCAGGTTGGTTCTTGACGTCCAGGTCCACCACCCGCTTGCCGCGGTGCATGAGGTCGACGTTCTCGGCGGGCATCGTCAGTCCGCCCGGGCGTCGCACTCTGACCACGTCAGCACCCAGGTCGGCCAGGATCATGCCGGCGTGCGGGCCCGGGCCGATGCCGCCGAGTTCGATCACTCTCACCCCGGCCAGGGGTCCGGTATTCGTCACGACTGAAAGGTAGCTCAGCCGTTCTTCTTGGACTTCAGAACCTGCGTGCGCAGTCCGTCGGTCGCGGTCTCCATCAGACCTTTGGCGCCGCGCTTGATCACGAATCCGGGCAGCGGAATCAGCGGGTCGACCGTCAGCTCGAACCTAACCCGGGTCGACTCGCCGTCAGCGGTCAGCGTGTACCGACCCTCTTGTGCGCGTTGCTGTTTGGAGCTGGCCAGGGTCCAACTGACCCCGTCGGGATGGACGGCATAATCGAGCACCTGGTCGTCGTTGATGCCGACGACCTTGACCGTCTGGCGTGACTTACTCGGGCGCCCCTCGGCGTCTCGCTCGAGCACCTCGACCTTCTGGTGCGCCTGCGACCATGTCGGCAGCGACTCCAGGTCGAACAGCACAGCGAGGATCTCCTCGGGCGTCGCCTCGATGGTGACCTCGCGGGTTTCGGTGACGGCCATGTCCGCACCATTGCCCGCGGGAACGATTCCGAAACTATCCCTTGACCTTCAGCACCTGCTTGCGCAGGCCGTCGGTGGCGGTCTCCATCGCGCCCTTGATCGTGCGCTTGACCACGAAGCCGGGCAGCGGCACCGCGAGGTCGATCGACAGGTCGAAGCGCAGCTTGGTCTTGTCGCCGTCGGGCGTCAGCGTGTACTTGGCGTCCTGCGAACGCAATTGGCCGGCCTTGACCAGCGTCCAGCTCACCTCGTTGTCGGCCCAGGTGTACTCGACGATCTGCTCGTCGGTCAGACCCGCCGCCTTGATCTTCATCTTCACCTTGTGTGGCCTGCCGTCGTCATAGGCCTCCAGCACCTCGGCGCTCTGATACTGCGGCGACCAGCTGGGTGTCGATTCGACATCGGCGATGACATCGAGGATCGCTTCGGGACTGGCCTCGATCACGACTTCGCGGGAATCTTTGACTGCCATGGCGTGACCATAGTTGGTGCCGGCGATTTTCACCTGGGTTCTCCCGTGAGGGCCAACTGTTTTCGCGCCGGGGTCCCCTAAGCTCACAGACATGGCTGATGCGGTAGATCCGTCGGTTCCGCCGAGTAGCACCGGATGCGTCGAATGCGATGCCGCCGGCGGCTGGTGGGTGCACCTGCGGCGCTGTGCCGCCTGCGGGCACGTCGGGTGTTGCGACGATTCGCTGATGCGGCACGCCGCCGCGCACTGGCGGTCGAGCGGGCACCCGATCATCAGGTCGTTCGAGCCCGGCGAGGATTGGTTCTGGGACTACCAGACCAACCAGTACTACGACGGTCCGGAGCTGGCCCCGCCGGAGAGCAGGCCGTCCGAGGAGACCACCCCGGGTCCGCGCGGCCGGGTTCCGAGCGACTGGGTGGAGATCCTGCGCAACCGCGCCGACTGAGTCAGCGCGTCGACCCCGCCGCGGGGCCGCACGCACACGGTCGCATAGACATCGTCGCGGGAGGCCAGCGCCTCGTCGCCGACGACGACTCGTTTTTTGCGCAGCACCGAGCGGCCACACGCGACGAATGCAACCGGCGTCGCCCCGCCGTTCGCGGACACCTGAACCGAGTCGGAGAATCGGGCGCCGAGCTCGCCCGCCTCGAAATGCACGGTGTAGCGGATGGTGAAAAGCCAAGTGCCGTCAGGACGCAATTCACCGCGGACGATCAGAGAGTCGTCGCCGATCCTTGCCATGCCTCATAGTGCTCCGCCGCTGTGGCGGATGTGCGGAACCACGCCGAGCGTTACGCCAATCCGGCCGCGGCCATTTCCTTTTCAAATTCCACGGCCATCAGCTCGGCGAATTTCGTGACGGCCTTCAGCGGCCGCAGCATCACCGTGAACTCGTCGATGAGCCCGTCCTCGCGAACATGCAGGAAGTCGCAGCCGTTGATCTCGAGGTCGCCGACCTTGGCGACGAACACCAGCGCGTGGTCGGCTTGGCCTTCGCCGCCGATCTCCTTCACATAGGTGAGGTCGGCGAACACTCGCGATACCGCCCGCAGGATGACACCGATCTGGTCGCGGCCCTGGTAGGGCTTGTGTGCGATCGGGCTGCGGAAGACCACGTCCTCGGCGCAGAGAGCGGGCAGGGCATCGAAATCGCCGGCTTCGACGGCGACGCGGAACGCATGCATGTGGTCAGCATGCCACGGGTACACCAGCGGGAATGACGGCGACGAAGAACCTGCTGGGCGAAGACGCGGCCGGCGCAGTGCAGGGTGAGAGCGCGAAGACTGTGGCCATCGCGTTCGGCGCCAACCTGATCGTCGCGGTGGCCAAGACGCTGGCGGGCGTGGTGTCCGGGTCGGCGTCGATGGCGGCCGAGGCCGCGCACTCCTGGGCGGATACCGGTAACCAGGCGTTTCTGATGATCGCGAATCGCCGTGCCGGCCGGGCCGCGGACCGCACGCGCCCGCTCGGCTACGGCCGGGAGGCGTACGTCTGGTCGCTGCTGGCGGCTGTCGGACTGTTCGTGGTCGGCGGGACGGTGTCGGTGTGGCGCGGGGTCAACGAACTGCTCGATGATCGCCCAGCCGACGAGCACTACCTGGTGGCCTATGTGGTGCTGGGGATCGCGCTGATCATGGAGGGCCTTTCGTGGACGCAGGCGGTACGACAGCTGCGCAGCGATGCCCACGCGATGGACCGCGAAGTGCTCGAGTACGCCATGCAGACGTCCGATCCCACGGTGCGCGCGGTGTTTGCCGAGGACACCGCCGCGCTGATCGGCATCGTGCTGGCAGGCGCCGGTATCGGTCTGCATCAGCTGACCGGGGTGGCGGCCTGGGATGCGGTCGGCTCGATCCTGGTGGGCCTGTTGCTCGGCGTGGTGGCGGTGCTGCTGATCGACCGGAATCGCCGGTTCCTGACCGGGGAGCCGGGGACACCACAGCTGCGCGACGCCGTGGTCGCACGGATCGAAGCGCTCGACGATGTGGCGTCGGTTCGCTTTATCAGGCTCGAATTCGTCGGTCCGCGACAGCTTTTCGTGGTGGCGAGTGTGGACCTGGTCGGGGATCAGATCGAGTCGAGGATCGCGCACACCCTGCGCGAGCTGGAACGCAAACTCGAAGCCAACCCGCACATCGTCGATTCCGTGTTGACGATCGCCGAGCCTGCCGACCTGGACGACACCGTCAAGCCCTGACCCGGGAAAATCCGAATGCGATTCGAGACCGGATGTGACAGCGTCGCAGGAGTGTCCAGCCCGATTTCGGTATCACCCGATGTGACGTTGCGATTCGCTGCCGACGACGACTGGCCGGCGATGAGCCGGCTGGCGGCCACCTGCTTCGGCTCCTCCCGCAGCCCCGACACGGTGGCGGTCTGGCGATCCATGACCGCGCACGACGGCGTGGTGATCGCCTGCGACGGCGACGATCTCGTCGGCATGGCGCTGCCGTTGGATCTGGAGCTGACCGTGCCCGGTGGTGAACTGGTCCGGACCGCCGGCATCACCTGGGTGTCGGTGGCCCCGACGCACCGTCGTCGCGGGGTACTGCGAGCGATGTTCGTCGAATTGCACAACTGGATTGCGCAGGCCGGGTATCCCATGGCCGGGCTGCTGGCCAGTGAAGCCACCATCTATGGCCGGTTCGGCTACGGCCCGGCCACCGACGAGCTCAACGTGTCGGTCGATCGCCGCGGCGCCGACATGCACCGCACTGTTCCGCGCGTCGGCGGGGTGCGGGTGGTGGACCCGGCCGCGCACCGCGACCAGCTCGCCGACATCTATGAGCGATGGCGCAGGCGCACACCCGGCGGATTGCACACCCCCGCGGCGCTGTGGGACGAGGTCCTGGAAGATCGCGAATCCGCCCGACACGGGCGTAGCCCGCTGTTCACCCTGCTGCACGACGACGGGTTCGTCATATACCGAACCCGGGTTGGGGACACCAAGACGGTGGAGGTCACCAAGTTCACCGCGGTCACCCGGGACGCGTACATCGCGCTGTGGCAGACCCTGCTCGGACTGGATCTGATGACGACCATCTCGGTGAGCACTCATCCAGCGGATCCGCTGCGCTATCTGCTGGTCGACCCGCGACGGGTGCGGACGGTCGGCGTCGAGGATGCGCTGTGGCTGCGGATCATCGACATCCCCACCGCGTTGGAGTCGCGTGCCTATCCCCACGATGTCACTGCTGTAGTGGAGGTATCCGACGAACTGCTCGGCGGCGGAGGGCGCTATCTGCTGAGCGTTACCGACGGGAGAGCCCGTTGCGTACCCAGCGATGCGCCAGCCGATGTGCGCCTTGACCTTTCGGTACTGGGCAGCATCTATCTGGGGGCGCACCGGCCGTCGGCGTTCGCGGGGGCACACCGGCTGAACTGTGCGGAACCGACACTGCTTGCCGATTTGGATCTCGCGTTCGGGTGGGACGTTCCCGCTGAGCTCGGCTACGGATTCTGACCGACACCGTCACTCGTCGATGATGCCCTTGCGCAACGACTCCAGTGCGGTGCGGCACAACCGGCCCAATTCGGCCAGCGATGTGTCCTCGCCGACCATCCAGAGCTCCATTGCGCCGAACACCGCGGCGGCGATGCACCGTGCTGTCACGATGACGCGCAGACGCTCGTCGGGAGTGGTGGCCGGGGCGCTCTGCGAAAGCTGGTCGACGATGGCGTCGGCGAATTCGGCCTCCACCTGCCGGGTGTGGCGCACGATTCGGCCGGCGTCGAGTTCCCTGGCCCGCAGCGCGGCGATCTGCGCGACGGCTTCCGGGTCATAGGGCGAGGCGTCGATGGCAGATTGCACCGATTCGATGATCGACTCCCCGGGCGAGCGGGCCTGCAAGGCCGCCCGGAACCACTCCAGGCCGACGTCGTAGTCGGCGAACAGCAGGTCGTGCTTCGACGTGAAGTGCCGGTAGAACGTGCGCAGTGACACTCCGGCGTCGTCAGCGATCTGCTCAGCGGAGGTGTCCTCGACACCCTGGGCCAGAAAACGCACGAGCGCGGCACGGCGCAGGGCGTCGCGCGTGCGCTCGCTGCGCGCTGTCTGAGCAGGGCGAACCACGGAGGTAACCTACCTCAAAAAGAATTGTCAAAATTGACAAAACGATTACCGACTTCACTACAGTTACGGAGCCATGACGCTCCTCGTTCATGCAGTGCTGGCCGTCCTCGTCATCGCATGGATCATCGGATCCAATTCGGCGGTGTTCCGCCGGCCGGCCACTGGTCCCGCCGTCAGTGCGCTCGAGATCCTGTACTACCTGGTCGGCATCGCGTCGGTGGCGCTGGGCTGGTACTTCAACATCCAGTTCGTGCATCAGTACGCCGACGGCTCGGGCAATGTCTTCACCGGCGCGGGCAGCTGGTGGCAGTTCATCACCCTGGGCTACGACAACCCCGCAGCGGCGTCAGCCAGCCAGGACTACACGATCGGCAACGTGATCCTGCTGCCGTTGTTCACGATCGGCGACGGGTACCGGCGCGGCATCCGCCGGCCGTGGCTGTTCTTCGTCTCCAGCCTGTTCACCAGCTTCGCGTTCGCGTGGGCGTTCTATCTGGCCACCGTCGAACGCCAGCGGCTGCACGAGAAGTCAGCTCAGGCAGTCGGCGCCAGCGTCGGGTAGTCGACGTAGCCGGCCGGGCCCGGGGAGTAGAACGTCGCCACGTCGGGCTCGGTCAGCTCGGCACCGGTGCGTAGCCGTTCGATGAGGTCGGGGTTGGCCAGGTATGCCCGGCCGACCGCGGCCGCACTGATGGCACCCCAGTCGGCGAGGTTCTCCAGTTCGCAGAAGCTGGTGTCCACTTCGCGGCCGGTGTTCAGGACGAACGGTCCGAACCACAGTGCCCGCACGATTCCGAACTCGGGCGCGTCCGGGTTGATCAGGACGTGCAGGTACGCCAGCCCCAGCGGCGAAATGCGTTCCAGCAGAGCCTCATAGGCCGAGACGGTGTCGACTTCGTTGACGTCACCGGCTCCGTTTCCGGGCGAGATGCGCAGCCCGACCCGGTCGGCGCCGATCTCGGCGGCCACGGCCTCGACGACCTCCGCGGTCAACCGTGCGCGGTTCTCCGGTGTGCCGCCGTACCGATCGGTGCGGGTGTTGGTGGCATCGGCCAGGAATTGGTGCAGCAGATAGCCGTTGGCCGAGTGGATTTCGACGCCGTCGAGACCGGCATCGACCGCGCGGCGGGCGGCGGCGCGGAATTGCGCGACCACTCCGGCGATTTCGTCGGTGTCCAAGGCCCGTGGCACCGGCAGCGGCTTCTTGCCGCCCGGCGTGTGGGCGAGCATTTGCGCCGCGATCGCCGACGGCGCCACCGACTCGGCGCCGTTGATGTCCGGGTGCGCCATGCGGCCGACATGCCAGATCTGCATGAACATCAACCCGTCCTGCGCGTGCACGGCCGAGGCCACCTCGGCCCACTTCTCCTGGTGGCTGTCGGTGTAGATGCCCGGGGTGTTGACGTAGGCCCCGTTGCCCACCTGGGAGACAGCGGTGGCTTCGGTGATGATCAGCCCGGCCGACGCCCGCTGGGCGTAGTACTCGACCTGCAGGTCGCTCGGCGTGCCGTCCGACTCGGCGCGTGAGCGCGTCAGCGGCGCCATGAAAAGGCGATTCCGCGCGGTGTTCGCCCCAATGGTGATCGGCTGGAGCAGGGCTGAGTCGTCGGTCAGCGTGAACGTCATGCTTGCCTACAAGCCCCGCGCGGCCTTATTCATTCCCTGGCGTCACGGATCCTCGTCGTTCGGCAGGAAACGTTCAGGGTGGTGGTAGTCGTTGACCCCGCCGATCAGCATCGGTAGATGTGGCGGTGGGATCCATTCGGTGTCGCCGTTGGGGAGTTTGCGGGTCGTCCAGC
>NZ_PDHO01000001.1 GCF_002887815.1 Mycobacterium sp. ENV421
TACTGTCCAAACCGTCCGACCCACCCGCTGTTGCACTAGCCCCTTGAATCCGCCGCGAAAACTCGACGACAACCCGCACGCTCGGCGAGGTTCCTAGGCCTGCGCCGGCATCGCCGCCGTATCCGCGTCGTCGCTGGGTCGTTTGCGCGGCTGCGGGGGCAGGAAGTGGTAGTCGCCTCGGGGGTAGACCACCTGCGGCCACCAGAACCACCGGCCCAGCATCGTCGCGATCGACGGCATCAGCAGTGACCGCACGATGAAGGTGTCGATCAGCAGGCCGATCGCGATCGTCGACCCCATCTGGGCCAGCACCACCAGCTTGCTGAACATCATGCCGGCCATGGTGGCGGCGAACACCAGACCGGCCGACGTCACGACGCTGCCGGTGCCGGCCATCGACCGGATGATGCCGGTCTTCAACCCGGCGTGGATCTCATCCTTGAACCGCGAGACCAGCAGCAGGTTGTAGTCCGACCCCACCGCCAACAGGATGATGACGGACATCAGCATGACCAGCCACTGCACCTGGATCCCGAACAGGTCCTGCCAGAGCAGCACCGAGATACCGAACGATGCGGCGATCGAGCTGCCTGCCGTCCCCACGATCACCAGTGCGGCGACCACACTGCGGGTCAGGATCAGCATGATCATGAAGATCAGAGTCAGCGACGACACCACAGCGATCAGCAGGTCGTAGCGCGCGCCGTCGGACATGTCCTTATAGGTCGCCGCCACGCCACCGAGATAGATCTTGGCGTTCGACAGCGATGACATCTTCAGCGCCTCTTGGGCGGCCTTGCGTTCGGAGTTGACGCGGGCGATGCCGTCCACTGTCGCGGGGTCACCCTCGTGGGTGATGAACATGCGGGTCGACTTGCCATCCGGCGAGAAGAACATCTTCAGGCCGCGCTCGAAGTCGGGATTCTGGAAGGCTTCCGGCGGCAGGAAGAACAGGTCGTCGTTCTTGGCCTGGTCGAAACTCTCACCCATCGCCAGGGCGGTGTCGTTGGACGCCTGCATCTGGTCCAGCAGGGCCTTCTGCGAGTTGTATGACGCCAGTGCCAGATCGCGGCTGACCTTCATCGACGCGATCGTCTGGGGGAGCAGGGCAGTCAGCTGTGGCGCGATCGCGGCCAGCTGATCGGTATTGCCCTGCACGCCTTGGGTTTTGTCGGTCACCTCGTCGATCCCGTCGAGGGAGTCGAACAGTGACCGGGCCGCGGCGCACAGCGGGATGTCGTAGCAGTGCGGTTCCCAGTAGAAGTAATTGCGCATCGGCCGGAACTGGTCATCGAAGTTCGCGATGTTGTCCCGCAATTGCTTGGTGGTCTCCAGCAGATCCTGGGAGCGGGCCGCGGAGTCCTGAGTGAGCTGCGTCTGCTTCAGGGACAGCTGATATTGCTTCTCCAGGATGTCGATCGAGACGTTCATCGAGTCAACCGTTTTCAGCTGGTTGTCCAACTGATCGCGCTGGAACGGCAGGTTCATGTTGCTCGTCTGGCCCTGGATGCTCGTCTGGAAGGGGATCGAGCTGTGCTGGATCGGGATGCCCAGCGGCCGGGTGATGCTCTGCACCATCGCGATGCCCTCGGTGTGCATCACATTGCTGGCGATCTTGTTCAGCACCAGCATGTCCGCGGAATTGCGCATGTCATGGTCGGCTTCGACCATGAGGATGTCCGGATTCATCCGGGCTTCGGTGAAGTGTCGATTGGCCGCGGCAAAGCCTTGATTGGCCGGGGCGTCCGCAGGGAGGTAGTGCTGGTCGTTGTAGGCCGGCTTGTATCCCGGTATGGCCACGATGCCGATCAGCACCACGAACAGGCTCGCCACGAAAATCGGTGCGGGCCAACGCACCACCGCGGTGCCGACCCGCCGCCAGAATCTGCTCTGTGGCGGACGCTTGGACTCGTACAGCCCGACGCGGCTGCCCAGGTAGAGCACGGCCGGCCCGAGGGTGACCGCGATCGCGACGATCACGAGCATGCCGATCGCGACGGGCGCGCCCATGGTGGTGAAGTACGGCAGGCGCGCGAACGACAGGCAGTACGTCGCGCCGGCGATCGTCAGTCCCGAGCCCACGATGACGGGCGCGACGGATCTGAACGTGGCGTAGTAGGAGTCGTCGCGGTCCAATCCCAGAGCGCGGTCTTCGCGATATCGGCCGAAGATGAAGATGCCGTAGTCGGTGGCGGCCGCGATCGCCAGCATTGTGAGGATGTTGCCGGCGAAGGTGGTCAGCCCGAACGCGCCGTGCAGAGCCAGGAGTGACACCACGCCGCGGGCGGTCAACAGTCCCAGGAACGTCAGGAACAGCTGGATCAGCGTGGTTCGGATCGATCGGTAGACGATCAGCAGCATGCCCGCGATGGCGGCCAGGGTGATCAGGGTGATCATCGCGAGGCTGGCGTTGCCGATGACGTGCAGGTCGTCGGTGAGCGCTGCCGGTCCGGCGACGTACGCCTGGACGCCGGGCGGTGCCGGGGTCTCCTTGATGACCTTGCGAACCTCGTCCACGCCTTCGTTGGCCAGCGTCTGGCCCTGCTCGCCGGCGAGGTTGATCATCACGTAAGACGCTTTGCCATCGGCACTTTGGGCGCCGGCTGCCGTGAGCGTGTCACTCCAGAAGTCCTGGATGTGCTGGATGTGCTCGGGGTCTTGTTCCAGCTTGCGGATGATCTCGTCGTAGTACTGGTGGGCGTCCGGGCCGAGGGGCTTCTGGCCCTCGATGACGACCATGATCGTGCTGTTGGAGTTGAACTCTTTGAAGTTGGCCCCCATCAACTTCATCGCCTTCATCGACGGGGCGTCTTCGGGTGCCATGGGCGCCGAGTGCATCTCGCCGACGACCTCGAGCTGGGGCGCGACGACGTTGACCAAGACGGCTATCGCGATCCAGAACAGGATGATCGGCAGTGCGAGGATGCGCAGTAGGTGCGGGACGACCGGCCGCTTCGGCGCGCTGGCGGGTTCGGGCGCGGTGACGGTGTGGGTCATGCCGACTTCACCAGGCAGTAGGTCTGGGCGTTGACGCCATCGGCCGATTGCTCTTCACGGACGGTTCCGTTCACGGTGACGCGGCATCCAATCTGATCTCCGTCGGTCCGCGCCATGAGGCTGGCGCTGACAGCGGGCAATGTTGTCGACAGGGTGATCGACCAGGGCAGCGGGACGGTGATCGTGTGCACCTTGGCTTCCGGGTCGAAATAACTGATCTGGGCGTTGGTTCCGGGCGCGCCGTAGACGTCGTAGACCATGACCTTGGGGTTGAACTGGACGATCTCGATGCCCGAGCCCGCTCCGGCATTCAGGTCCTGAGAGGCGAACATCTTGTGCAGTCGTGAGACGACCAGGCCCGAAACGGACAGCACCACTATGAGTACCAACGGAATCCAGATGCGTTTGAACACGCGGCCGACCGGAATAGCTTTCACCCGAACACCTTCCGTCACCTGCCCGGCCGCGGCGCGGCCGGCCCTTCGTCTGCAGACTCTGAAGCGCCGTCTGTCCCGCAGTCGGCATTGGCGACGAGCCGGCCGATCAGCGGCAATGCCACTCGCGCCGAGAGCCACAGCGCCGACTGCTCTTCGGCCGTCAGTGTCGTCATCAACGCCGCCAGCCGTTCCCGGCGTAGACGCTTGCGATCATCGAGCAACGCCTGGCCCTCGGTGGTGATTCCGATCAGGCAGGCCCGGCCGTCGTCGGGGTCGGGCAGCCGGGTCACGAGCCCGGCGCGTTCCAGCCGCTGGACCAATTGGGTCATCGACGGCTGGCTGACGCCTTCCTTGCCGGCCAGCGTGGTCAACCGGACGGGGCCCTCGCGGTACACCCGGTTCATCGTGAACGCGGCGGAGGCGCTGAGATCGGCGCGGTCGCTGAGGAACCGGATGGTCAAGTCCATCGCCTGGTCGAGGGCATCGCCCACGCACTCGCTGACCTCGGGATCGGTCAGCTGTTTTGCCACCGGGTATCTATATCACGAAGGCTATATAGCGGCAATCGGAGCCCGCCCGTACCGCGAGGACACCAGGCTCTCAGCCTCGTCGACGCTGTCCAGAGCGCTTCCCTGTTGGTTGGGCGGTGAGCTGCCGAAGGCAAGGATGGCGAGTTGTATGCGGTTGCTTATCTATCGGGCGCTCACCAGACGTCGCCGGGACGCCAGTCGCACGCCAGTTCCGCCGTGGCATCGACCTCGACATCGACCGGCAGGACGAAGATCGAACCGTCGTCATCCGGTGTGCGGGTCGGGCCACCCGGCGCCAACGTCGATGTCGGCCCCTGCCAGTGCAGCCACCCTCGGGGCCGGTAGATCGTCTCGCCGAGCGGAGTCGAACTCAGGGCGCCGATTTGATAGGCGCCACGGATCACCTGCTCGACCGCGTCGAGCACGGCGTGGGCCAGCCCCTGCCCCCGCCAGTCGTCGCGCACCGCGACGGCTTCGACATAGCCACAGCGCAATGCCGTCCCGCGGTAGAGGAGTCGGCGCTGAACGACGGCCGCGTGGGCGATCAGCGCGCCGCGGTGGGCGACGATCGCATGCATCCCGCCCAGCGCGTGTTCCCAGTCCGAGTCGGTGAATTCAGCGGGGCCGCCGAACGCATCGGTGAGCATCTGACGGGCGCTCAGGCGGGCCTCGGCATCCAGATCGCTGGTGTGGATCAGCCGGGCGGTGTGGACCTGCGCGTGCACACCCTCAGCTCTACCAGTCCGGGGAGCCGTCCGCTGGGATACGGGGTGTGGTCCAGCGCAGTCGCACGGATTGGCCGGGCCGGATCTGTGCCACCGTGTCGGTATCGGCGTCGGTGACCACGCCGATGACGGGGTAGCCGCCGGTCACCGGGTGATCGGGCCCCAGGATCACCGGCTGGCCGTTGGGCGGCACCTGAATTGCGCCACGGATGGCTCCTTCGCTGGGCAGCTGGCGGTCGGGCCATCGGTATGTCAGAGGACGCCCGCTCAGCCGCATGCCGACTCGGTCGCTTCGGTCGGTGGCAACCCAGTCGGTATGGACCAGTGCGTCCGGCATGACGAACCAGTCGTCGCGCGGTCCCGGCACGACGCGCAGCTCGATTCGGCCGGCGGCGATCGCGGCCACCGGCGCCTGGTCGAGTTCGGGGTACCGCTCGCTCGGGGTGCCCACCGAAAGTACGTCGCCCGCGCGCAGTGGTCGGGGCCCGATGCCCGACATCGTGTCGTAACTGCGCGAACCCAGCGCCGGTTCGACGTCGATCCCGCCGCGCACCGCGAGGTAACTACGCAGGCCGGCGTGCGGCACGCCGAGAGAGACCACTTCGCCGGCGCGGACGCGATGAAGACTGTTGGTGCCGAAAGGAATTCCATCTACCGCGGGACCGGCGTCGGCGCCCGTCACAGCTATGTCGACGTCGCCGCCCTGTACCCGCGCGGTGAATCCACCCAGGGTGATCTCCACCGTGGCCCGGTCGTCGGGGTTGGCCACCAGCCGGTTGGCCAACCGGTGTGCGCCACGGTCAGCCGCCCCTGAGCGGGTCACCCCGACGTGCGCCAGACCGGGCCGGCCGAGATCTTCCAGCAGCGCCAGGGGGCCGGTCCGCAGGACCTCGAGCGTGATCATGAGCGACCTGGCGTGATCGCCCGGAATCGCACCCACATGCCGGGCAGGAGCAGCGCGGGTTGTGGGCGCGCGATGTCCCACAACACCGCGTCGGTGCGTCCGATCAGCTGCCAGCCACCGGGCGAGGGCCGCGGATAGATTCCGCTGAAATCGCCCGCCAGGCCTACCGATCCGGCAGGCACCGCGGTGCGGGGATCGCTGCGCCGTGGCACGGTCAGGCGGGAGTCTCCCCCGACCAGGTAGGCGAAACCCGGTGCGAATCCGCCGAATCCGACTCGCCACGGCGTCCTGGTGTGCGCCTCGACCACCTCGACGGTTGTCATGTCGGTGTGCGTGGCGACATCGAGGAGGTCGGGTCCGTCGTAGATCACGTCGATCGTGACGTCGGCCTCGCCGCTCGGATGGTGCTCAAAGTGCCCGGGATCGATGCGTAGTCGAGTGAGGCGCTGCCGCGTCGGCGCCTGGTCAGCCGGGTCGGCGAGGGTCAGCAACACGGTGCGGGCTGTCGGCACGATGTCCAGGACGCCGGGCAACCGTGCCTCGCGCAGGCTGGCGGTCAGTGCCAGCACCGCGTCGGTGGACGGGCATTCCAGCAGCAGCGCTCGGTCGCCGTAGTCGCGAATTGTGTTGAGCACCACGAGGTCTGCCGCCGTTGCCGAAGATCAGACCATCAAGGTGTAGGTCGGTTCGTGACGCTTGATGTATCCGATGACCCGATACGTGACCGGCAGCATGATCACTTCGACGGCGGTCTTGTAGACCCAACCCAGCGCGGTGTAGGTGACGAAGTCGCCGAAGCTGGTGATGCCGATGGCGCCGGCGGCGATGCTACAGAAGACCAGGGTGTCGCCGAGCTGGCCGGCGAAGGTCGAGCCGACCAGCCGCGCCCACAGGTGCTTTTCCTTGGTGCGTTCTTTGATCTTGACGACGGTCCACGCGTTGATGGTCTGGCCGACGATGAAACCGGCCAAGCCGGCGATGATCAGCTGGGTGTAGGCGTGGACGACGTTCTCGAAGTGTTCCTGGTTGGTGTAGAAGTCGGCCGACGGGAGATAGATCGTCACCCAGAACGCCAGTGCCGCAAGGATGTTCATGGCAAAGCCGAGGATGATGGCCCGGCGCGCGGCTTTGAACCCGTACACCTCGGACAGCACGTCACCGATCACGTACGTCAGCGGGAAGACGATGAAACCGCCGTCGGTGATGATCGACCAGTTTCCGATGACGGGCCCGAATGCGACGCCCTTGGTGGCGGTCACATTGGAGATGATCACCAGAGCCGTGAAGACCGAAACGAAGACCGGATAGTAGCGAGAACCGACCTGCGCGAATCCGGGAGTGGGAACGTCGGCGCGTGCGGTGGCCTGGCTGCTTGTCACAGCTGCTATCCAAGCACGGCAGGTCAGGCCAGCGCGCGTGAGAGCAGCGGCGGCAATTGATCCGCCACCACCGGATAGGACAGCGGCGAGGCGAACGCGATCGCTCCGGCGAGGTCCAGGCCGGTGAACACGTTCCGAGTGGCCAGCTTGGCGATCCCGGGATCGGCGGACAGCGCCGCCTGGTCCGCGTCGCTCTCGGTGGACCAGATCAGCACGTCGGCCGAGTCGAGGGCGTCGGTGAGCTTGTCGCGGGGGATTGCCGCCCGGTGGTCGTCGACGGCATACGCGGTGATGCTGTCGGCGATCTGGAAGCCCATCGCGGTCAGGAAGTCGGTGCGCCAGCCGGGTAGCGTCGCCGCAACGGTGCCACCGGAGAAGGTGCCCGCCAGCAGCACCGCCTTTTTGTCTTTGAAACCGGGGTTGTTCTTGGCGACGTCGGCGAACTTGGCGTCGACGTCGGAGATCAGCTGCTTCATCTGCCTGCCCTGGAACACCGCGGTTCCCACCGCGGTGGCCTGGTCCTTCCACGGTTCGAAGAAGGCGTCGTCGTCGGACTGGGCGATGGTCGGCGCGATCGCCGACAGCTTCTTGTACGTGTCGGCGTCGAGCCCGGCGTTGACGGCAACGATCAGGTCGGGTTTGAGCGCCGCGATCTGGTCGACCTGAATTCCGTTGTCCAGGTTGAGGACAACGGGCTGGGCTGACCCGAGCTTGGCGCGGGCCCACGGCCACACGCCGAATGGTTGGTCACCGAACCAGTTGGTCACCGCGATGGGGACCACCCCGACCGCCAGCAGATCGTCTTGCTCGGTGAAGCCGGCGCTGACGACGCGTTTCGGCGGCGCGGAGATGGTGGTTTCGCCGAAGATGTGCTTGATGGTCACCGATGTGGGGTTGGCGTCGTCGCCGGATCTGTTCGGCGAGCACGCCGCCGCAACCAGCACTCCCGCCGCACCGGCGGCTCCCAGGAATCCACGCCTCGTCCACTGCGCGCTCACGGCGCGAGATTAACCCACCACCAGCGAGATGCCGAGTCCAATCATTGCGACGGCAATCAGACCGTCGAGGATCCGCCACGTCAGCGGAGTGGCGAACAACCCGGCCAGCCGGCGCGCGCCGAACCCCAGGCTGAAGAACCAGACGACGCTGGCGGTCACCGCGCCGATGCCGAACAACCACCGGCTGTCGGCGTGCTGATTGGCCAGCGTTCCGAGCAGCACGACGGTGTCCAGGTATACGTGCGGATTGAGAAAGGTCATGGCCAGGCACGTCAGCAGCACCGAGATCAGCCGGGTGGAGCCGTTCTGCGCCGGCGCCATGCTGGCCGATTTCATTGCTCGGCGTGCCGCCATGGCGCCGTAGCAGAACAGGAAGGCGGCCCCGCCGATCTTGGCCACCGTGACGGTGTTCGGGTGCGCGGTGATGATGGCACCGATGCCCGCGATGCCGGCGGTGATGAGCAGCAAGTCGGAGACCGCGCACACACTGACCACCGCCAGGACGTGCTCACGCCGGATTCCCTGACGCAGGACGAACGCGTTCTGCGCGCCGATGGCGGCGATCAGCGTGAACGACGTCAGGAATCCGACGAGTAGCGGCGAGGTCATGCCTAGACGGTAAGAAAGGACCGCCGCAACAGTCCAGCTAAAGTTGCTTGCGGTGCTTAAGCGCCGCTAATCCGGTAGCGGCGTCAGCAGATGGCGGCGGCGGCGATGAGCCCGAACGAGATGAGCACAATGCTCAGCACGAACGCTGCGTGACCCATCGACAGTGCCACGACCACGCCGACGACACCGGCGACGAAGATCGCGACCATCAGGAATGCCATCAGTCCGCTGTGCGGGTTGATGGCGGCGCGGGGGAGCGGTACGACTCTCGGTCCTTGAGGACGTTCCATGCCCGTCATCCAACACCTCCGTATGTGACTTAGTTCATGATCCTAGAAATAGGTGATGCGGATCACAAGCACCGCCGGGTAACGGTTGTCGGGTGGTCGGCTGGCGCCGCTAGAGACCGATCCGTTCCAAGGCGTCGTCGAACTCCTCGGCGGCCGCCTTGTCGCTCTTACCGTCGGCGATCGCCTGCCGGTACATCGCGAGGAAGTCGTCTCCGACCAGGGCGAACCGCGCGTCCCAGGCGGCCGAGTCCTGCCGCCAGTACCCCATGACGTCGTACTGGTCGATGGTCCAGCCGCTGCGCCGCAGGTGCTTGCGGACCTCCCGCGATGCGCCCGCCTCGCCGCCGAACCAGCAGTAGCCGTCCGCCGGCAGTTCGACGCCGCGGACCAGCTGAGCGAGCCGGCTCGCCGCGACGCCGTTCCCGCTGCCCAGGCTGGGTATGAGCGTGACGCCGGCCCGGGTCGGCAGATAGTCGAGATCGTCGTTGTCGAGTACCTCGACCACGACGGTGGTGGAGACGGCCGGCGGCGCTTCGGCCATGATGCGGGCGAGCGCGGGTAGCCCGGCGAGATCGGCGACCAGCAGCTGCCACGTCGTACTTGCCGGCGGCCGGTACCACGCGCGGGCGTGGTCGAGGCCGACATGATCGCCCACGCTGACGGTCTGCGCCCACACGCTGCCGGGACCGCCGGGATGCAGCAGGATGTCCAGGTCGATGAGGTCTCCGGCCTGGCGCCGCACGGAGTAGGTGCGGCCGTTGTTCGGTGAGTCCGCGTCGAAGTACACCCCGACGGCGCAATCGGCGGCCGGCGCGACGGCCAGCGATTCGGGGGCGTCCACCCGCAGCCTGACGCGACGCAGCCGAGAATTCGGTGCGAACGTCTCGACGACGGTCGCAGACGTGAAGCTCATCAGACCGCCCCGGCCGCTCCGAGTGTGGTGGCGGTCAGCGTGGCGACGAGGGTGTCTTCGTCGGTGTCGATGTCGCCGTGTAACCAAGCGGCGATGAGCTCCGTGGCGGCGGTGACCATCGTCCTGGTCGCAAGCAAGCGGTCCACTGACGGCTTCGGCGGTCCCTCGAACGGCATTGCTTCGGCCGCAATGCGTTCGGTGAACGCACTGATCTCCCGCTGTTGGAGCTGGCGCAGTCGGGGAAATCCAGGCGACTCCATGTAGAGCCGGGCGTCGGCGGCACTGGCGACCAGCGTGTGGACCACGGTCTGCAGGACGCCGTGGGCCCGCTCGGGCTTGGGAAGGGTGGCCAGCACCACCTCCATTGCAGCCTTGAGCCTGCTGTACAGGTCTTCGGCACAGGCGTCCAGGAGATCGTCTTTCGTGCTGAATTCGGCATAGAAGTAGCGCTTGCTCAGTCGCGCTCGCTGGCACACCAGGTCGACGGTCAGCGGCGCGATGCCCATCTCGGCGATCAGGTCGCGGGCGGCGTCGAGCAGCCGGGCTCGGCGCTCCTGCGAGCGCTGCAGTGAACTGAGCCCGCCGTAGGTGCGTCCTTCGACAACCATGACGCCATCTTGACCCATCGTGTGGGCCGCGCCATAATCCAGAACGAATTCGTTCCAGATTACTCGCATGGCGCAAGGAGTCACCGATGACGACCCGGATCATGGATGAAGCGGCGCGCGTCCTGGCCAACCCGCAGGCCTACACCGACGAGGCGGGGCTCCACAGGGCGCTCGCGCACCTGCGTGCGAACGCCCCCGTGTCGTGGGTGGACGTCGAGGGATACCGGCCGTTCTGGGCGATCACCAAGCACGCCGACATCATGGACATCGAGCGTCAGAACGACCTGTTCACCAACGACCCCCGTCCGATCCTGGTGGTGCAGGACCTCGACGACAAACTGCGCGCCGACCGGGAAGCCGGGGCGGGCCTGAGCACGCTGATCCACATCGACGACCCGCATCACCGCGACCTGCGCAAGATCGGTGCGGACTGGTTCCGGCCAAAAGCCATGCGCGCGTTGAAGGCTCGCTGCGACGAATTGGCCAAGATGTACGTCGACCAGATGGTGGAGCGCGGACCGGAGATCGATTTCGCCCAAGAGATCGCGGTCAACTTTCCGCTGTATGTCATTCTGACGCTGCTCGGTCTTCCGGAGTCGGACTTTCCCCGGATGCTCAAGCTCACTCAGGAACTGTTCGGCGGTGACGACAGCGAGTTCCAACGCGCGCAGGACAAAGACGCGATGATCGCCGTGCTGCTGGACTTCTTCGGTTACTTCTCGGCACTGACCGCCTCGCGCCGGGAGCACCCCACTGAGGATCTGACGTCGGCGATCGCGAACGCCACGATCAACGGAGAACCGTTGTCCGACATGGACACCGCCTCCTACTACGTGATCGTCGCCAGCGCCGGCCACGACACCACCAGTGCCGGAATCGCCGGCGGCCTGATGGAACTCATCCGCAACCCGGGTGAGCTCCAGCGGTTGCAGGACGATCCGTCCCTGATGGGCACCGCGGTCGAGGAGATGATCCGCTGCGTCGTGCCGGTCAAGGAGTTCATGCGCACCGCCCAAGCCGACACCGAGGTGCGCGGGGTCCCCATCGCCAAGGGTGAAGCCGTGCTGCTGTCCTACGTCTCGGCCAACCGTGACGAAGAGGTCTTCGCCGACCCGATGCGCTTCGACGTCGGCCGCGACCCCAACAAGCACCTGTCCTTCGGCTACGGCGTGCACTTCTGCCTGGGCGCAGCGCTGGCCCGCATGGAGATGAACAGCTTCTTCACCGAACTCGTCCCGCGCATCAACTCCATCGAACTCGCCGGCGATCCCGAGCTCATGGCCACCACCTTCGTCGGCGGGATCAAGCACCTGCCGATCCGATACTCCTTGAGGTGATTTCTCCGCGGTGACCCCCGCAAACGGCGATAATTGCCGGTGAGTCGGTCGCACGAGGGGAAGTACTGACGATGAAGAAGCTGGCAGCGGCGCTGGTGAGCGCCATGGCACTGGCTGTTGCGCCGGTCGCCGCCGCGCCCGGCGCACACGCTGACGTGTGCGGAGACGTCGGAGGACGTCATGTGAACGTCGGCGGGTGCACCAACGTCGCCGGTGATGTCGCAGTGGCCGGCGCGGTGGCCTCCGACGACGACGCTGCGGCGCAGGCGGCCGCGGGGCAGCCGCCGTGCTACACGCCGCAGGGGGTCCCGTATTACACCCCAGGTTCGGATCCCTGCTACTGAGCGCCGCCGGTGAGGCTCGCCTCGACGCGGGCCAACTCGCGGCGTTCGCCGCGATAGTCGAACTCGGTAGTTTCGAGGCGGCGGCCGATCGGTTGCATGTCACGCCGTCGGCGGTCAGTCAGCGCATCAAGGCTCTGGAAAAGCAGGTGGGCCAGGTGCTGGTGGTCCGCGGAAAGCCCTGTGTGGCAACGATGGCCGGCACACCGCTGCTTCGGTTGGCCGCGCAGACCGCGATGTTGGAGGCCGAGGCCATCGCCGAGATGGCCGGCGGCGGCGAGGCCGCGCCGCGACCGCGGATCGCGATGGCGGTCAATGCCGACTCCATGGCGACATGGTTCGTCCGGGTGCTGTCCGAGATGCCCGATGTGCTGTTCGACATCCGCATCGAAGACCAGGACCACTCCGCGCGGTTGTTGCGGGAGGGGGTAGTCATGGGTGCGGTCACCACCGAGCGCACCCCGGTACCCGGCTGCCGGGTCCATCCGCTGGGGGTGATGCGGTACCTGCCGGTGGCCAGCGCTGAGTTCGTAAAGCGGTATTTCCCAGCTGGTTTCACAGTGGAGTCGGTCAAACCTGCGCCGTCCCTCGCATGGAATCGCGACGATGCACTGCAGAATATGCTGGTGCGCAAGGCATTCGGTCGTCCTGTCGAACGTCCGGTCACGTACGTGCCGACCGCGGAGGGCTTCGGTGCCGCGGTACACGCCGGCCTCGGGTGGGGCATGTATCCCGAGCAGTCGGCGGCACAGGCGCTCGCCGACGGCTCGTTCGTCCAGGTCAGCGATGTCCACCTCGACGTCCCGCTGTTCTGGCAGTGCTGGAAGCTCGACAGTCCCTTGATGGGGTCCCTGACCGCGACCGTATTGGCCGCCGCCGACGCACTGCGCCGCGGCTGACAGAAGGGTCACACTCACCCCACAACGGTTTGCCATCGTGCTGACGCGGATAATCCAGGCCGCATGAACGCGAGCCGACTTTCTCGCTCCAAGATCGTCGCGGCATCGGTGGGTGTCAGCGCGGCCTTGGCGAGCGTCTTCCTGGTGGGAATTCAGGTGGAGCGCGGTAGCGAAGGGACGGTGGTGTCCGATCCCGGGACGTTCACCGCCCCGGCCACCAGCACGATGACCACCGGCGCGACCACGACTACGTCGCCGGGCCAGGCGTCGGTGTCGGCGCAGGTCGCCACGCCGCAGCTCACCACCACACCGACCTCGGCCGAGCCCGGCTAGCAGCGCAACTGGGCGGAATGGCTGTGATGCACCATGATTGATCGGTTGGGCGAGAGATCGTGGAGATGTGAATGGCTGTAGTGGGTCGCAGGGCACAAGTTCTGCTGTCGGTGGTGTTGGTTCTGATGGCCGTTCAGGCGGGCCCTGCCGTCGTGGCGCACGCCGACGATGTCCTGCCGCCGGTGGCGTTCACCACCACCTCGAATGCGCCGCTGCACAACGGCGGCACCTACGGCATCGGCACCGTGATCGTCGCGCATTTTGACGCTCCTGTCGGTGATCGCGGTCTGGCCGAGCAGGCACTGCAGGTCGACACCTCGCCTCCAGTGGCCGGTGCGTGGCACTGGGTCGACGACCGCACCATGCACTGGCGCCCGCCGCAGTACTACGCGCCGGGCACCGTGGTGACCGTCACTCCCGGTCCGGGCGCGCCTGTCTCGTTCACCATCGGTGCCTCGCACGTGTCGATCGCCGACGACGCGACCAAGCAGGTGACGGTGTTCGACGGAGGGAAGCTCGTCCGGACCATGCCCACATCGATGGGCCGCGGGGGCACCGAGAAAGTCGGAAACACCACGTTGAGCTTCTGGACTCAGCCCGGCGTCTACACCGTTCTGGACAAGAGCAATCCGGTGGTGATGGACTCCTCCACCTACGGCCTGCCGATCAACTCGCACCTGGGCTACAAAGAGACGATCCCGTACGCGGTGCGCATCAGCACCGACGGCGTGTATCTGCACGAGCTGGACGCGACAGTCTGGGCGCAGGGCAACACCGACACCAGCCATGGTTGCCTGAACCTCAACCGCGACAACGCAATCTGGTTCTACAACTTCTCGGTGCCCGGTGACGTCGTCGAAGTGCGCAACACCGGAGGCAAGCCGCTGCAGTTGTGGCAGAACGGGGACTGGAGCGTCCCGTGGGATCAGTGGGTCTAGCCGGGGTGGGGCGGTTTCGAGTAGCGACTACTCGTGACACGCAACGTCCGTCCCACGAGACTGGGGGCGTGTCATCCCCGTATCCGGAGCCGCGCCTCGCCGACGTCGTCGAGTTGCCGCTGGCCCGTGTGGCCGGTCAACGCGACCCGGCGGGCGAGGACGACGAGTGCGAGCCGGAGACCATCATCCTGCTCTGGTGACGGCCCGGATATGGCATGGTGAAATCCATGGCTGATGCCGTCGGAACCGAGAACGCGCCCGCGCAACGAACATTCTTCGGGCACCCCGTCGGTCTGGCCAACCTCTTCGGCGTCGAGTTGTGGGAGCGCTTCTCCTACTACGGGATGCTCACGATTCTTGGCTATTACCTGTACTACTCACTCACCGAGGGCGGTCTCGGCCTGCCCAAGGCCACCGCGACCGGCGTCGTCGGGGCGTACGGCGGCCTGGTGTATCTGTCCACCGTCCTGGGCGGCTGGGTCGCCGACCGGTTGCTCGGCATGGAACGCACGGTGCTCTACGGCGGCGTCGTGGTCATGTTCGGCCACATCGCACTGGCGGTACTGCCCGGACTGACGGGTGTCGGCGTCGGTCTGATACTGATCGCGCTGGGTTCCGGCGCGCTCAAAGCCAACGCCTCGTCGCTGCTGGGCACGCTCTATGACGATGGCGACCCCCGTCGCGACGGCGGATTCACACTGTTCTATCTCGGTATCAACCTGGGTTCGTTTGTCGGCCCGCTGATCACCGGCCTCCTGCAGACCAAAGTGGGTTTCCACTACGGGTTCGGTGCCGCGGCCGTCGGCATGGCGCTGGGCCTGACCCAGTACGTGGTGTTCCGGCGCAATCTCGGTAGCCACGGCCGGACACCACCGAATCCGCTGTCCCGCAGTCATTTCGTGCGCACCGCGAGCATTGCCGCAGCCGTCCTGGTGGTGGTTGTCCTCGCCTTCGTCTTCGGTCTGATCACTCTCGCCACTCTCTCCCAGGTGACCACCGGAATTCTGGTCGTCGCCTCGATCGCCTACTTCGCGGTGATGCTGCGCAGCCCGCGTGTCGAACCACTCGAGCGCATGCGGGTGCGGGCTTTCATCCCGCTGTTCATCGCCAACGCGGTGTTCTGGTCGCTGTTCCAGCAGATTTTCACCGTGCTCGCGGTGTACTCCGACGAGCGGATGAACTGGTCGATCTTCGGGTGGCGGGCACCGTCGAACTGGATCGGCTCGATCGAACCGGTGTGGATCATCCTGCTGTCACCGGTGTTCGCGGCGATGTGGACCAAGCTGGGCCGGCGCGCCCCCACCACCCCACGCAAGTTCGCCTACGGCGTCATCGGGATGGGCGTGGCGTTCCTGCTGTTCCTGCCGATGGCCGGAACAACCGGACGCAGCGTGCCCGCGCTGTTCGTGGCGGCGATCATGGCCGTCTTCGCGATCTCCGAGCTGATGCTGTCCCCGATCGGCCTGTCAGTGACGACACAGTTGGCGCCCAACGCATTTCGGGCGCAGATGATGGCGCTGTATTTCTTCTCGGTCGGCCTGGGTACGTCGATGTCGGGGGTGCTGTCGGGGTACTACCACCCGGACCGCGAGTTCGCCTACTTCGGCATCCTCGGCGCCGTCGCGGTCGTAGTCGGCATCATCGTATGGGCGTTCGCACCCCGGGTGAGCCGTCTGATGGAGGGCGTCCACTAAGGCTGCGCGTCGAGCAGCCGCACCATCTCGTCCCGCATTTCGACCTTGCGCACCTTGCCGGTGACGGTCATCGGGAACTCGTCGACCAGCCGCACATAGCGCGGGATCTTGTAGTGGGCCAGTTGTCCGGCCGAGAACGCCCGCACGCCGTCGGCGTCCAGGGGCGTGCTGCCGGGACGCATCTTGATCCAGGCGCAGATCTCCTCGCCGAAACGCGGGTCGGGCACACCGATCACCTGGACGTCGTCGATGTCGGGATGGGTGTGCAGGAATTCCTCGATTTCCCGGGGATAGACGTTCTCGCCACCACGGATGACCATGTCCTTGATCCGGCCGACGATCGTGCAGTGGCCGTCGTCGCGCATCACCGCCAGATCACCGGTGTGCATCCAGCCCTCGTCGTCGATCGCTTCGCGGGTCTTGTCCTCGTCGTTCCAGTAGCCCAGCATGACCGAGTAACCGCGGGTGCAGAATTCGCCGGTCGCACCGCGCTCGACGACCGCACCGGTGTCCGGGTCCACGATCTTGATCTCGATGTGTGGATGCGCGCGTCCCACGGTGGCCGTGCGCCGTTCCAGGTCGTCGTCGTGCAGGGTCTGGCAGGACACCGGCGAGGTTTCGGTCATCCCGTAGGCGATGGACACCTCGGACATGTTGAGCTCGTCGACGCAACGTTTCATGATCTCGACCGGGCAGGGGGCGCCCGCCATGATGCCGGTGCGCAGGGACGAGACGTCGCGGTGCGCCAGGTCCGGATGCCCGAGTACCGCGATGAACATCGTCGGCACCCCGTACAGCGCTGTGCAGCGTTCCTGTTCCACGGCGGCGAGAGTCGCAGCCGGATCGAAGCCGGCTGACGGAATCACTATCGTGGCACCATGTGTGGTGCAGCCGAGGTTGCCCATGACCATGCCGAAGCAGTGGTAGAACGGCACCGGGACGCACAGTCGGTCGCCGGGTCCGAAGTTGATGAGATCGGTGACGAAGTAGCCGTTGTTGAGGATGTTGCGGTGCGAGAGAACTGCGCCCTTCGGGGAACCCGTTGTCCCGGAGGTGTATTGGATGTTGATCGGGTCCGAAGGCGTCAGCGTCTGCATCCGGGCGCGCAACTGGTCGGCCGACACCGCTTCCCCGCGCTGCTTCAGCGACTCCCAGTCCGAAGAGTCCAGGAACACCACCTCGGTCAGATCGGGCACCTCGTGGCGTACCTCGACGACCATACCGCGATAGTGGGATGACTTGAACTCGGTGACGGACAACAGCATTCGGACGCCGGCGTGCCGCAACACATAGGCCAGCTCGTGAGTTCGGTACGCGGGGTTGATGGTCACCAGGATCGCGCCGGCCTTGGCGGTGGCGTATTGCACCACAGTCCACTCCGCGCAGTTGGGTGCCCAGATACCGACCCGGTCGCCCTTGCCGATACCCGAGCCGATCAACGCCCGCGCCACCAGGTCGATCTCCCGATTCAGTTCGGCGTAGGTCCACGACCGGCCGGTCGCGACCTCGACCAGCGCGTCGACACCCGCGTGTGCGGCGGCCGTGCGCTCGAAGTTGGCACCGATCGTCTCGTCGAGCAGGTCGGTGCCGTCGGGTCCTGCCGCATACGACCGCGGCGCACCGAACTGTTCGCGCAGAGCGTCTTTCAGCACCTTGCCGCTGGCGTTGCGGGGCAACGCATCGACGACCGCGATACGTCGCGGACGCTTGTAGGGTGCCAGGTGTTCGCGGCAGTGCGCCTCGATCTCGGTGTCGCTCGGCGGGTCGCCGGGGTCGCGGGCCACGATCACGGCCAGCGGGGTTTCGCCCCACTTCGGATCCGGCACGCCGATGACCGCCACCTCGGCGACCTTCGGGTACGCCGCCAGGGCGTTCTCCACCTCGGCGCTGTAGATGTTCTCTCCGCCCGAAATGATCATGTCTTTCTTCCGGTCGACCACGTAGATGTAGCCGTCCTCATCCTGCCGGACCAGGTCGCCGGAGTGGAACCATCCGCCGTGGAAGGCCGCCGCGGTTTGGCCGGGGTTGTTCCAGTACTCCTTCATCACCAGCGGACCCTGGTAGACGATCTCACCGACCTCCCCGGTGCTGACGTCGTTCATGTCGTCGTCGACGATGCGGGCCTCGACGTTGAGCATCGGCGTTCCGACCGAACCGATCTTGCGGATCGCATCGTCACCGCGCAGCAGGCAGGTGATGGGGCTGCACTCGGTTTGTCCGAACGCCGCGACGATCTCCGCATCGGGGAACGCTTCGGTCATGCTCTGCAGCAATGTGGTGCTCGCCGGGGCGGCGCCCCACCAGATTCGCCGCAGGTGCGACAGGTCCCACTGCCCCAGGCGGTCCATCGCGCAGACGGCCTGCCATTGGGATGGGGTCATCCAACAGGAGGTGACGCGCTCGCTGACGATGGTGCACACCGTCGCCTCGGGGTCGAATCCGCCGGAGGGCGGAATGATGACCGTGCCCCCGGTGAAGAACGCTGGCAGCATTCCCGATACACCCGCGGTGTGGAACAGCGGTGCCACCCCCAGCCAGCATTCGTCGGCGAGGTGGCCGAGCGTGGCGATCGAACTGAAGGCGTGGAGGTAGAGGTTGCGGTGTGTCAGCACAGCACCTTTCGGGAACCCGGTGGTGCCCGAGGTGTACATGATGAAGGCGGGCTCCTCGTCGCCGACGGCGACGTCGACGGGCTCGCCGGGGGCGCGGTCGATGGCGGACTGGAAGTCGTCACCGATGGTGAGCACCGAATGCACCGATGCCGCCTGCGCCTGCTTGACGACGGGGGCCAGCGCGGCGTCGACCACGACGGCCACCGCACCGCTGTCGACCAGCTGGTAGGCGATCTCGTCGGCCACCAGCCGGAAGTTCAAGGGCACCACGACCGCGCCCAGTCGCAGTATGGCGAACCAGGTCTCGACGACCTCGAGACTGTTCAGCCCCAGCACGGCGACCCGGTCACCGCGGCCGATTTCGCGCTGGGCCAGCGCGTTGGCCAATCGCGTCACCCGCGTGTCGATCTCGCCGAAGGTGCCGCGGCGGCGTGGATCCACGAATCCGATGTTGTCCGGGCGCACCCGGGCGTGCCTGGCCAGGACGTCGCTGAACGTGAGTCCGGTCGACGGGGACGTCATAGGCCGACCCGGTCGGCCAGAAGTGCCCGGTGCCGGCTGCTGCTGCCGAACAGTGCATCGCAGGTCTTGGCCCGACGCAGATAACGGTGCAGGTCGTGCTCCCAGGTGAACGCGATGCCGCCGTGTACCTGGGTGGCGGTGTTGGCGCACAGGGTGAAGGTGTCCGCCGCCTGGGCCTTCACCAGTGGCGCGGCGACAGCCAGTTCGGCGGGGTCGTCCGCGCTCATCGCCGCGAACATCACCGCCACCCGAGTCGCGTCGATTTCTATCGCCATCTCGGCGCACATGTGCTTGACCGCTTGGAACGTGCCGATCGGTCGATCGAATTGAGTTCTGCTGCAGGCATACTCGATGCTGCGGGCCAGGCAGGCTTCGGCGCCGCCGAGCATCTCTGCGGCCAGCAGTACCCGCGCGGTGTCCAGTACCCGGTCCAGTTCGTCCGGGGCCGCGCCGAGACGTTCGGCGGCGGCCTGTCGCAGCGTCACCCGCGCAACCGGTCGGGAGGCGTCGAAGGAGGGCAGCTGCGTTATGTCGACGCCGGGAGTGGCGGTGTCGACCACATACAGCCCCGCGTCGTCACCGGTGTGGGCGGCGACGATGAGCAGATCGGCGCCGTGCCCCTGCACTACCGGGCCGCACCCGCCGTCCAGCACGGTGCGGCCGTCGTCTTGGGTGGCCCAGACCGTCGCCGCCGCTGCGTCACCGGCGCCCGGGCCGGTCGCCGCGAACGCTGCCCTGCGGGCACCGCTGAGCAGGCCGGGCAGCAGGCGATGACGCTGTTCGTCGTCGCCCAGGCGCAGCACCGCATGGACCGCGAAAACGTGCGACGCCAGGGGCAGGGGGCTCAGTGCGCGGCCGAACTCCTCGAACACGATGGCCGATTCCACCAGTGTCGCGCCAACGCCGCCGTACTCCGCGGGCACGGCCAACCCAGGTAACTCCAAGTCGGTGCACACTGGGTGCCAGCCACGCTCGTCACGGCCGTGCACATCGAGGAAGTCACGGGTCGAATCCCGCAGCGCCTCGTGCTCGCTGCTGTATTGGAAGTCCATGTCAGCGGGGCTCCTTCGGCAGTCCGAGCAACTGTTCACCGATCACGGTGCGCTGGATCTGTGAGCTGCCCGCGTAGATGGTGGCGGCGCGCGCGTAGAGAAACTGGTCGAGCCAGCAGGCGACCGAGTTCGCCGTGCCCGGCGACGGGATCATCAGTGCGGCAGCGTTTCCCGGACCGTCCGCGCAGAGCGCATCGGTGCCCAGGATGTCGACCGCCAGATCGGTGTAGCGGCGGAAGTACTCGCTCCAGATCACCTTGTTGATGGCGGCTTCGGCGCCCGGGCGTTTACCGTTCGAGAGTGTGGTCAGGCCACGGTACCCCTGGTAGCGCAGAATCTGCACGCGCGAGTAACACCAGGCCAGCTCGTCGCGGACCAGCGGATCGGTGTGCCGGCCACGCTCGGCCGCCAGCCTCCGTAGCCAGTCGAGTCCACGCCCGAATTCGATTGCTGCCGTGGTTATCTGGGACCCGCGTTCGAAACCGAGAACCGTCATCGCGGTCGCCCAGCCGCCGCCGACCCCGCCGAGCACGTCGCCGGCCGAGGCACGGGCGTCGGTGAAGAACACCTCGGAGAACGACGCGTGTCCGGCCGCGTTGACAATGGGCCGCACCACGACGCCGGGTTGGTCGACCGGAACCAGCAACATCGACAGACCCTTGTGTTTCGGCACGGTGGGATCCGTCCGTGTGAGCACGAAAATCCAGTTCGCGGTCGGTCCTGCCGACGTCCAGATCTTCTGCCCGTTGATCGTCCAGTGTCGTTCTCCCGTCGCTTCGCTCGCCCCGTCATCGCCCCCCTCCAACACCGCCCTGGTCCGCACCGACGCGAGATCCGAACCCGCCTCCGGTTCGGAGAAACCCTGACACCAGCGGTCCTCGCCGGACAGGATGCGCGGCAGGAACCGCTTCTTCTGTTCCTCGGTGCCCAGCGCGATCAACGTATTGCCCAGCAGATCGATACCGAACATGTCGTTCTCGTCGCGCTCAGGGGCGCCCGCGCGGGCGAATTCCTCGGACAGCACGGCTTGTTCCATCACTGAGAGTCCGCCGCCGCCATACTCCTTGGGCCAGGAGACCGCCACCAGCCCGCGGTCGGCGAGGACCTTGCGCCACTGGTGCCGCAGTTGCTCACGCTCCTCGGGCGGCAGAGCGCCGGGACCGGTCCAGTCGGCAGGCAGGTGCTCGGCCAGGAAGGCCCGGATCTCCTCGCGGAACGATTGCGCTTCGTCGGGATAGTCGATGTCCACCTGTGCTCCGCTTTCAGGGCCGGTTCTTCGCGGCGGGCAGGATTTCCGGGGCCAGCCGCCAATCTTCGAGGCCGTATTCGACCGTGCCGATGCCCAGCGGATCGCCGGTGAGCTCGGCCCAGTGCGAATGATTGAGCTGGTGCAGCGAGAAGCAGGCGTCCAGCGCGGTGGAGAAGCCCATGGCATCCACGGTTTGGTTGACCGACTCCTTGATCAGAAGCGCGGCCATGGTCGGCACTTTCGCGATGCGGGTGGCGAACTCGATGGTTCGCGCCGACAGTTCGGCGGCCGGGAAGACCTTGCTGACCATGCCGAGGGCGTGGGCGTCGTCGGCGTCGAGTGAGTCACCGGTGAGCAGCAGTTCCTTGGCCTTGCGCGGCCCGAACTCCCAGGGATGGCCGAAGTACTCCACGCCACACATCCCGAGCCGGGTCCCGACGACGTCGGCGAAGATCGTGTCCTGCGCGGCGACGATCAGATCGCAGCACCAGGCGAGCATCAGCCCGGCGGACAACACCATTCCGTGGACTTCGGCGATCGTGATCTTCCGCAGGTTCCGCCAGCGTTTGGTGTTTTGGTAGAAGTAATGCCATTCCTGCCGGTGCCGGGCATCCGCCCCGGTCAGCGTGCCGCCATTGCACAGGTAGGTGGGGTGTTGCCCGGAACCGGGTGAGCGTTCCCGGACGTCATCGGCGGAACCGAGGTCGTGGCCCGCGGAGAAGCAGGACCCGGCTCCGCGAAGGATCACCACGCGCACGGTGTCGTCCTCTTCAGCCAGCTCGAACGCCGTGCCGAGTTCGACGAGCATGCCGCGGTTCTGCGCGTTGCGCTGTTTCGGGCGATCGAGCGTGATCACGGCGATCCGGCCGTCCTGGATCAGTTCATAGCCGATGTAGTCGAAATGCTGCACGAATGCTCCCTTCCGTTGCCGCGGACGGCCGCCGCTGATGCAGCACGCTACGCGGCGTATCCCAAAAATGTCCATAGCCAATACGCTCAGTCAGAAACTATATGCTCGGTAAACAAGCAAGAAAAATGGATCTTGCGCCGAGTCAAGTATCTTGCTAGTACTGTGTTGTAAGTCGCAGCAGACGGATCGCATGCGCGTGCTCGACCACTAACCGAGAGGGTTCAAGATGGAGATCGGACTTTTCCTGATGCCGGCGCATCCACCGGAGCGCAGCCTGTACGACGCGACCCAGTGGGACCTCGACCTGATCACGCTGGCCGATGAGCTCGGCTACGTGGAGGCGTGGGTCGGCGAGCACTTCACCGTGCCGTGGGAACCGATCTGCGCACCGGACCTGCTGTTGGCTCAGGCGCTGCTGCGCACCAAGAACATCAAGCTCGCTCCCGGCGCCCATCTGCTGCCGTACCACCATCCCGTCGAACTGGCCCATCGGGTGGCCTACTTCGACCATCTCGCTCAGGGCCGCTTCATGCTGGGCGTCGGCGCCAGCGGCATCCCCGGCGACTGGGCATTGTTCGACGTCGACGGTAAGAACGGCGAGCACCGGGAGATGACCCGTGAGGCGCTCGAGATCATGCTGAAGGTCTGGACCGAGGACCAGCCGTGGGAGTTCCGCGGGAAGTACTGGAACGCCAACGGAATAGCGCCGATGTTCGAAGGGCTGATGAAGCGGCATATCAAGCCCTTCCAGGCTCCTCACCCGCCGATCGGGGTAACCGGATTCAGTGCGGGCTCCGAGACGCTGAAGATGGCCGGCGAGCGCGGCTACCTTCCGATGAGCCTGGACCTCAACACCGAATATGTTGCCTCGCACTGGGACGCGGTGCTCGAGGGTGCCGCCCGGTCCGGCCGCACGCCGGATCGCAAGGACTGGCGCCTGGTCCGTGAGGTGGTCGTCGCCGAAACCGACGAACAGGCCTTCCGCTACGCGGTCGACGGCATGATGGGCCGCAACATGCGTGAGTACGTTCTGCCGACGTTCCGGATGTTCGGGATGACCAAGTTCTACAAGCACAACCCCTCGGTGCCCGACGAGGATGTGACACCGGAGTACCTGGCGGAGAACACCTTTGTGGTCGGTTCCGTCGAGACCGTGGTGGACAAGCTGGAGGCCACCTACGACCAGGTCGGTGGGTTCGGTCATCTGCTGATCCTCGGCTTCGACTACCTCGACAATCCGGGGCCGTGGAAGGAGTCCATGCGGCTGCTGGCCGAGGAGGTCATGCCGCGCCTCAATGCCCGGATCGCCAAGAAGCCCGTGCCGGCGATCGTCTGAGGAGAAGGCCGAAAGACATGCAGATGCCCGAGATCACCGTGCGATATTCGGACGGAACGTGCAAGACGATGGCGGTGCAACAGGACCAGTCGATTCTGGAGGCGGCCGAGGAGCACGGCATCGCGATCGTCAACGAATGCCAAAGCGGGATCTGCGGGACCTGCGTGGCCACCTGTGTCGCAGGCGATTACGAGATGGGGCGCACCGAAGGGCTTTCCGAAGTCGAACGCGACGCCCGCAAGGTCTTGACCTGTCAGACGTTCGCGAAATCAGACTGCGTGATCAGCGTGCAGTATCCCGCCGATGACAACGCCGCGCGGCTGGTCACCGGTACCGGTGTGGTGACGGCCGTGGAGCACGTGTCGCCGACGACGGCGCTGCTGCGCGTCGACGTCTCCGGACTCGGACCGCTGGTTTATCTGCCCGGGCAGTTCGCCCAGCTGCAGGTGCCCGGGAGCACGGTGTGGCGCAACTACTCCTATGCGCATCCCGCCGACGGACGCACCGAGGTGGAGTTCATCGTCCGGCTGCTACCTCAGGGCGTGATGTCGGATTATCTGCGCGACAAGGCCAAGCCCGGTGATCGAATTGCCATGCGGTGCAGCAAGGGCGGCTTCTACCTGCGACCGACTGCGCGCACGGTGGTCCTGGTGGCCGGCGGCACCGGACTGTCGGCGATCCTCGCGATGGCGCAGAGTCTGAAGGACGATCACCGCGGGACCGTCCATCTGCTGTACGGCGTCAGCGACGTCGACGATCTCTGCAAGCTCGACGAGCTCGAGGCACTGAAGCGTCGGTTGCCCGGGCTGGCGGTCCACACCGTCGTCTCGCGTACCAGTACCCGGTGGGATGGACCGGTGGGCCGGGTCACCGATCTGCTCGAGGCGCGAATGTTCGACGGCGGTAACGCCGACGTCTATCTGTGCGGTCCGGCCGGGATGATCACCGACACCCGGAAATGGCTTGACGACAACGGTATCCACGGCACCGGGCTGTACTACGAGAAGTTCGTGGCCAGCGGTGCCGCACGCCGGCGATCAGCACCCCGGCTGGATTACGCCACGGTCGATCTGGCCGATGTGCGACGCCGCGGGCGGGGTACCGCGGTGGTGGTCGGCGGGAGCATCGCGGGAATCGCGGCGGCCAAGGTGCTCAGTGAGACCTTCGACAAGGTCATCGTTCTGGAAAAAGATGCTCCGCACACCCGCCGCGACGGCAGGCCCGGCGCGGCGCAGGGCTGGCACCTGCACCATCTGCTCACCGCGGGCCGTATCGAACTGGAGCGGTTCTTCCCCGGAATCATCGACGACATGGTCCGCGAGGGCGCGTTCGACGTCGACATGGCCGCCCAGTACCGCATCCGGCTCGGCGGAACCTGGAAGAAACCGGGCACCGGGCCGATCCAGATCGTCTGTGCCGCACGACCTCTGCTGGAGTGGTGTGTTCGGCGCCGCCTCGATGACGAACCGCGGATCAGCTTCCGCTATGAATCCGAAGTGGCCGACCTGGTCTACGAGCGTGCCGATGACACCGTGATCGGTGTCGCAGTCGCCGGTGACGGTGACGAACTCGGAGTCATTCCAGCCGAATTCGTGGTCGACGCATCGGGGAAGAACACCCGGTTTCCGGAGTTCCTGGACCGCATCGGCATCGGGGCGCCGGAGGTCGAGCAGGACATCATCAACTGCTTCTACTCCACCATGTTCCACCACGTGCCGCCGGAGCGGCAGTGGGACGACAAGGTGATGGTCATCTGTTACGCGTACCGTCCCTACGAGGACACCTACGCCGCGCAGTACTACACCGACAGCTCACGCACCATCCTGTCCACCTCGCTGGTGGCCTACAACTGCTACTCGCCGCCCCGTACGGCACAGGAGTTTCGGGAGTTCGCCAACCGGATGCCCTCGGCGGTGATCGGGGAGAACATCGACGGCCTCGAGCCGGCCTCGCCGATCTACAACTTCCGCTACCCCAACATGCTGCGGCTGCACTACGAGAAGAAGCGCAACCTGCCCCGGGCACTGGTGGTCGTCGGTGACGCCTACACCAGTGCCGACCCGGTATCCGGGCTCGGGATGACCCTGGCGCTCAAGGAAGTCCGGGAGATGCAGCTGCTGCTGGCGAAGTACGGGCCCACCGACCCGGATCTGCCGCGGCGCTACTTTCGCGCGATCGCCAAGTTGGCCGACACCGCCTGGTTCGTGATCCGGGAACAGAACCTGCGGTTCGACTGGCTCAAGGACGCCGACAAGAAGCGACCGTTCTACTTCGGCGCCCTGACCTGGTACATGGACCGGGTGATGGAGTTGGTGCACGACGACCCGGAGACCTACAACGAGTTCCTGGCCGTCGTGCATCTGGTCAAACCCGCTGCGGCACTGATGACACCGAAGGTGGCCGGCCGCGTGGTCGGCAAATGGGCCAGGACCAGACTCTCCGGGCAGAAGACCCTCATCGCGCGCACCTACGAGAACCGCACCATTCCGTCCGTCGAAGACCTGATCCGAACCGAGGAAGTATCAATCGGTTTGGCTGCCACCCGGTCCCATTAGAGAAGAGGTCGTGATGTCGCAGACCCATCGGATGCTCAACTGCCGTGGCACCCGGATCCACGCCGTGGAGGAGGGCGAAGGGCCGTTGGTGGTGTTGGTCCACGGCTTCCCCGAGTCCTGGTACTCGTGGCGCCACCAGATCCCGGTGCTCGCCGAGGCGGGGTACCGGGTGGTGGCCATCGACCAGCGGGGCTACGGCCAGTCCTCGAAATATCGTGTGCAGACCGCGTATCGGATCAAGGAACTGGTCGGTGACATTCTCGGCGTGATCGACGCCTACGGTGAGAACCAGGCTGTGGTCATCGGCCATGACTGGGGTGCGCCGGTCGCCTGGACGTTCGCCTGGCTGCACCCCGGGCGGTGTCGCGGTGTGGTCGGGATCAGCGTGCCGTTCGCCGGGCGAGGAGTGATCGGGTTGCCCGGCAGCCCGTTCGGCGAGCACCGGCCCAACGACTACCACCTGGAACTGGCCGGCCCGGGAAAGGTCTGGTACCAGGACTACTTCGCCGAGCAGGACGGCATCATCGCCGAGGTCGAAGAGGATCTGCGAACGTGGCTGCTCGGTCTGACCTATACGGTGTCCGGCGATGCGATGGCCGCCGCCACGCAGGCCGCCGAGGCGGCCGGGGTGGACCTCGCCGCGATGGATCCGATCGAAGTGATCCGGTCCGGCCCGCTGTGCATGCCGCACGGTGCGCGGCTCAAAGACGCATTCGTCTACCCCGAGACCATGCCGGAGTGGTTCACCGACGCTGATCTCGACTTCTACACCGGCGAATTCGAGCGATCCGGACTCGGCGGCCCGCTGAGCTTCTATCACAACATCGACAACGACTGGCACGACCTCGCCGAGTACGAGGGCACCCCGCTGACCCCGCCCGCACTCTTCATCGGCGGCCAGTACGACGTCGGCACCACCTGGGGTGCCGAGGCGGCTGAACGTGCGCACGAGGTGATGCCGAACTACTGCGGCACCCACATGGTGGACGGCGTGGGGCATTGGATCCAACAGGAGCAGCCCAAGGAGACCAATCGCCTGCTGCTCGATTTCCTTGGCGGACTGAGCTAGTGGTGTCACGACGATGAAGACCGCATACGGACGGGTGCGGCGCGCCATCGCCGCCGTGGCCACCGGTCGTCCCGCCATCGTGATCGACGACTCGGAAGACCAGGGTTATCTGGTGTTCGCCGCGGATGCCGCCACCGCACAACTGCTCACGTTCACGGTCCGGCACACCTCCGGTTACATCCGGATCGCCCTGCCCGCTGCGGACTGTGAGCGACTCAACCTGCCGCCGGTGTGCCATCGAGACGATGAGTCAGTGGGTATCGCCGCTCAGCGGGTGACAGTGGACTTCCGCGAAACCGGCACCGGAATCTCGGCGATCGATCGGGCCCGCACCATCGCCGCCCTCGCCGACGCCGACGCCACTGTCTCGGACTTCCGCAGGCCCGGACATGTGGTGCCGGTGCAGGCCGGGCGGCACGGCGTGCTCGGCCGGTCCGCGGGTGCAGCCGAGGCGGCAGTCGACCTGGCCCGGCTCGGTATGCGACGGCCGGCGGGCGGGTTGTGTGAGATTGTGTCGCAACGAAACCCGGCGGGCATGGCGGACCGTCCCGAGCTGGTGTCGTTCGCGGCCCGGCATGGCCTGCCCTTGATCTCGGTGGCGGAGCTGGCGACGTACCGGCGTCGCACCGAGCCGCAGGTCGTGCGTTCGGCGGAGACCACGCTGCCGACCGGGTCGGGCGCTTTCACGGTGGTCGGCTACCGCGACCCCCGAGAAGGATCCGAGCACCTTGCGGTGATCGCCGGCAATCCCGGCGCGGACGCGCCGATGCCGGTGCACATCCACCTCGAATGCCTCGGGGGTGACGTGTTCGGTTCGCTGGCTTGCGGTTGCGGTGCGGAACTCGCCCATGCGGTCACCGCGATGCGGGCCCGTGGCACGGGCATGATCATCTACCTGCGCCCCCCGGCCGCCCGCGCCTGCGGTCTGCTGTCCGGCACGACCACACCGGATCTGCTGTCCGAGACCGTCGCATGGATTCTGCGCGACCTCGGGGTGTACACCGTCCGGTTGTCCGACGACGCACCGGAGCTGGGACTGCTCATGTTCGGTGCCGTCCGGGAACACGGTCTGTACGTGGAACCGTCCGCGACGGTGTGGCCGGTGGCAGGCTGACACATGCTCGCACCCAACGGTTTCGCAGAGGAGAGGCGATGACGCATCCCGATCTGGCCGGCAAGTCCGCGATCGTGACCGGGGCGGGTGCCGGCATCGGCTTGGCCATCGCCCGACGGCTGGCCGCCGAAGGGTGCCGTGTCCTGTGTGCGGACATCAACGCCGACACCGCGAAGTCCGCGGCCGCCGAGATCGGCGGCGATGCCATCGGGCGCCAGGTCGACGTGAGCGACGAGCCGCAGGTGGCCGGGATGGTCGAGGCGTGCGTCGCAGCGTTCGGCGGCGTCGACAAACTGGTCGCGAACGCCGGTGTCGTGCATTTCGCCCCGCTGCTGGACACCGATGTCGCCGACTTCGACCGGGTGATCGGAGTCAACCTGCGCGGCGCCTGGCTGTGCACCAAGCACGCCGCACCCCGAATGGTCGAGCGCGGGGGTGGTGCCATCGTCAACATGTCCTCACTCGGCGGCCAGGTCGCGGCCGCGGGCACCGCGGCCTACGGGATGTCCAAGGCGGGGATAATCCACCTCAGCAGGATCACCGCAGCCGAACTCCGCACGGCCAACGTGCGATCCAATGCGTTGTTGCCGGCGTTCGTCGACACCCCGATGCAGCAGACCGCGATGACGATGTTCGACGAGGCGCTCGGAGAAGGCGGGGCCGACACGATGATCGGCCGCCTGCAGGGCCGGATGGCCGGACCTGACGAGATGGCGGGAATCGTCGCCTTCCTGCTCTCCGACGACGCATCGATGATCAACGGGACGGCACAGGTCGCTGACGGCGGAACCCTCGCGGCACTGTGGTGATCGGGCTTCTCGCCGGACTACTCGGAAGCGTCGGCCTGGCTGGTCAGGATTGCCAACGCGATCGCCGTCATCTCCTGCGCGACGTCGGTCCTGCGGGTGAGATGCCAGGTCCGCGAGACATCGTCGATGAAGCTGACCGCGGCCGCGACCAGTAGCCGGGCCTGCGCGACGGTGGTCTGCGGGACCAGCGTGCGAATGAGGTCGATCCAGAGCCCGTCGCGGTCAGCCTGGTTCCTGACGACACTGTCGCGAACCTCCTCGGAGGCCGAGGACAGTTCGGTGATCGAAACCGACACCAGGTCGGGATCGTCCAGGCTGATCCGTACCCGACCGGCCACGAGCTGGTCAAGCCGTTGCGCTGCAGGATTATTGGTGCGTAGCACCCGGATGCACTCCAGGGCGGACCATTCGTCGAGCCGGCGCACCAGGGTGTCGAGGATGGCTTGCTTGGAGGAGAAGGAACGGTACAGGCCGGGCCCGGCGATTCCGACGGTCTTACCGATGTCGGCGGTGCTCACCGCGGGATATCCACGGGCACGGAACAACTGCGCACCTGCGGCCAGCAGCGTCTCATACCGCGAGAACGCGGCCAACTCCCGGCTCGCCGGTCCCTCGATCGGTGTGAGCGCACCGACCGGTGCGGCACGCGCAGCTGCCATGCACGCCCGGTACAACAGCCCCCTCAGCTCAGTGCCGGGCAGGCTGAGGCTATGTCGCCCAAGGCTTGTCAGGGTGCTGGATACCGCCCACGCGCGCAGTTCGGCATGCGGGGGGCTCAGGTCGGGCACCTCCAGGCGCACACCGGCCTGCATGCCCGCCACGATGGCGTTGATCCGTTGCCGAACTTCGGCGCGGTCGCCGTCGGTGAGATACCGGGCCTCGCGTTGCCACAGCACGGTCAGCGCTCGGGTCTCGACGGCCGCCGCGATCAGGTCGGGCAACTCGTCATGGAGCGGGCGGGCGGTCGCCTCGGGCGTACGCCCCTCGGGATTGCGAAAACTCTGGTATTCGTCCTGCGCGTTGAGGATCACCGCGGTGAGCAACGCCTGTTTGTTGTCGTAATGGCGGTACAGAGCGCGAGCCGTCACGCCGGCGGCCTCCGCGATCTCCTCCAGTTTCACCGAGTGAAACCCGCGGTCGATGAACAGTCGGGCGGCCTGATCGAGGATCTGCTTCTTACGGTCCTTCGGCCTGCGCCTGACGGCCGGGACGGTTGGCTGCATCGCTGGAGTGTTCCTTCCTTCCGGCCGGATTGGAACATCCTCCCAGATGGACTCGGCGCCGGTTGTGGAACGTAACAAACAAGTACATTCATCCGAGAAATAGCCCTATTGCGTGGCTGATTCGACTACGGAAACGCGGATACAACTGTTATCAGCTATAGACATAAATTATCTTCCCGCGTACGCTCGCGGAGGTGATCGGTCGTCTCGACACCGCGGTGAAGACATCTGGCGGGACTTCGCTGGGCCGTCTGCCTGCGGTGGTGGGCGGCACCGCGCGGACGCGAAGTGCCGTGCAGGAGCCCGACTCCGGCGGTCTCGTCGCCGGCGTGCAGGATGCCGTCAGTCAACTGGTTCTGGCGTCGTCGATGAACGAACTACTCGGGTTGGCGGCCGAGGCGGCCGCGCGAATCGGCTTCACCCGCGTCCTGTTCTCCAGGATCGACCACGGAATCTGGGTGACGCACAACGCCTACACCGCTGATGATGCCGATTTCGCCGAGCAGCTCCTGGCATTCGGAACCGCACACTCTCAGCGATTGGCCGGTCAACTGCTGGAATCCGAGATGCTGCTCAGCGGCGCCCCAATCCTGGTGTGCGATGCGCAATCCCATCCCCGGGTATTCCGCAAGATCGTGAAGTTCACCCGGACCACCGATTACGTGGCGGCGCCGGTCCACGCGTGGGGCGCTCCGGTGGCCATGCTCCATGCCGACCGCTACCCGGCCCGCAGTGTCCAGGAGATCGACCGCGACCTGCTCGGCCTGTACGCCGGCGGTCTGGGTCTCGCCATCGAGCGAGCGCAACTCGCCGACAGGTTGAAAGTGATCAACCAGGCATCGGCATCCTTGGGGGATCGGGCCGGCGACGATGGTCCGGTCGGCTCATCGGCCCAGCAGCCCCCACCACGGTTGGCCGCGGTGTCGCCGTTGCCGCGCGCCGAGCGTGCCACCGAACGGCTGTCGCCGCGCGAGTGGGATGTGTTGCGCAGCATCGCCCTGGGCAAGACGAACGCGCAGATAGCCACCACCCTGTTCCTGACGGAGAACACGGTGAAGGTGCATGTCAAGCGCATTCTACGGAAATTGGGTGCCGCCAACAGAACCGAGGCCGCCGCGCTGTATCACCGGCTGACCCGGCGCGGGCCGTGCGACTAGGGCGTCACGTTGTCGCCATCGGAGTCCACGGTGCCGTCGAGTTGACGAACGCCTCGAGCGAATCAGCAACGGCTGCAGGCGCTTCCAACTGCGGGGTGTGCCCGACGCCGGGGAGGATCAGCAGCCGGCTCCCGGGGAGCGCGTCGTGCGCGGCCCGCGCGTGCGCGACGGGAATGATCGGGTCCTGCTCGCCCCACAGCAGGGAAACCGGCAGCCCGTGGGTGACGTCCAACCGTGACCGAGCACTGACAGCCTGTCCGCGGTAGTCGACCACCGAGCGCAGGGTACGCAGAAATGCCTGGCGGGTGGGACGGTCCGACAGCGAGGCATAGGCTTCCCATGTCTCGGTCGTCGCCATCTGTGGTGGTCGAACCGAGTCCAATCGCCTTAGTAGCCGATTGCCAACAGCGACAACCGATTTCGGTGCGATCAATGGTGCGATGAGTTCGGCGGCCGGCGACGCGAGCAGCCGCAGACTCAGGCCCACTTCGGCCCCGAGTCCACCACTGGCGATCAGCGCCAACCGTTCACAGTACTCGGGATGCTGGTGCACGAACTGCATGCCGATGCCCCCGCCGAGGGAGTGCCCCACGATCGTCGCCCGAGGAATCTCCAACTCGTCGAGGAAGTTTCGCAACCACACCGCGAAAGCGCCCAGCGAGTAGTCGGTCCGGGGCTTCGCGGACTCGCCGTGACCGAGCAGGTCCGGTGCCACCACCCGGAAATGTTCGGACAACCGGGGTGTGACCGCGCGCCACGTGCGTGAACTGCTGCCGATCCCGTGCAGCATCACCAGGGTGGGGCCATCCCCGCTGTCCCGATACGCGACGAGTTCGCCGTGCAGCCGCACGTACTTGAGCTCAGTCATGGCACCTCCTAAGTTACCCACTAGTAACCTACGGTACCGTAACCAAGGCTCCGCCGTCGAGTCAGCCGCGGCCACGGTGACGCCTTCCTGGTTGAACGGCCCCGGCCGGCGCAGTTCAGCGGTTAGGGTTTCGCCAATAGCAGCGGGGCGTGGTGACCGGGGGATCGCCGGCCGACCTACCACCGGAAGGCACGCGCATGAGCATCGAACCGCCCGACGGGCTGCCTTCGGTAGACGATTTCCGCAGCCGGGTCGGGCACGTCGACCGAGAGTTCGCCGACGCCCGGCGGTACCTGTCCGCCTTGTGCGATGACGACAACCACTCACTGGGCGAACTGATGACCGAGATTCACCGCAGTGGGCGGGCAATGCAGGTGCTGGCGGCCATGGCGGTGCTCGCTCTGGACTTTGCGAACCTCGCCGCCGACCGTCTTGGCGGCGATGTGCAGCGGTGGCTGGACCAGTCTGAGATGACACCGGACCAGGCCGATGCCGAGCGGAGCCAGAATGAACTCGGCGGTGAGGCATAACCTCGCGGTCGAGTCAGGTCCGCAGGACCGTGGGCCCCATCGCCTCATATCGGCGGGCGTCGGCGGCGGGCAGCTCCGTGCCGGTCACGATCGCGTCGAAATCGGCCACCTCGGCGAACCGGCAGAAGCTGCTGACACCGAACTTCGTGTGCGCGGCCACCAGAACCCGGCGCCGGGCGACCTTGACTGCCATGTGCTTCACCGCGGCGACGGCCGGGTCGGGCGTGGTGAGGCCATGCTCGGGCGAAATGCCGTTCGTGCCAAGGTAAGCGACGTCGATCACCAGGCTGCCGAGCATGTCGGTGGCCCAATGGTCCACCGTCGCCAGCGTGCGGCCGCGCATCCGGCCGCCGAGCAGCAGGACCGTCACCGACTCACTGTGTGCCAGCGGCTCCGCGGCCAGCAGTGACGAGGTCACCACCGTCAGCTCCTGATCGGCCAGCCGTTCGGCAATCAGCCGGGGAGTGAAACCTTCGTCCAGGTACACCGTTTCGGCTCCGTGCAACAGCTCGGTGGCCGCCCCGGCGATCCGGTGCTTCTCGGCGAGGTCCACCTGGCTGCGGTATTCGACGGTCGATTCGAATGCCGCGGTCTCCAGCGGTATGGCGCCGCCATGCACGCGTTTGAGGATCCGGCGACCGGCGAGCACCTTCAGGTCGCGGCGAATGGTCTCGGCCGCGACGTCGAGTTCCTCGGCCAGTGCCGCCACCTCGACTCGCCCCCTGGTGCGGGCGAACTCGACTATGCGGGCTTGGCGGGTGTCCGAATCCACCTGGGTATTCTCACCCGCCTGCGCCGCCGAGGACCGCCCGGACCTCGGCGGCAGTCGTGGCCTCCCTGAGTCGGGCCACCTCGTCGTTGTTGAGGAACACCCCGGCGATCTTGGTCAACAGCGCCATATGGTCCTTGCCGGCACCGGCGATGCCGACGACGAACTCGGCAGGCTTGCCGTTCCAGTCGATCGGTTGGGCGTAGCGCACGAACGAGATCCCGGTGCGCCGGATGGCGTCCTTGGCCTCGTTGGTGCCGTGCGGGATCGCCAGGCCGTTGCCCATGTAGGTCGACACCGAGCCCTCCCGCTCGTGCATCGCGTGCACATAGGACGGTTCAACCGCGCCGCATGCCACCAGCAACCGGCCTGCCTCGCTGATCGCGCCGTCCCGCGTGGTGGCGGTGCCGGCCAGCACGATCGACTCGACGGCCAGCACGTCGTCGCCCGGCGCCTCGGCGGCGGATTCCGCCACGGCCGGAGCGCCGGCGCTTGCGCCGTTGGCCGAGCCGAGCAAGTCCACGATCTCGTCGTACTGCGGGGCGTTCATGAAGTTGTCGACCGAGACATGGGTGGCCGACGGTGTCTTCTGGCGGGCTCGATCGGTGAGGTCCTGATGGGTCACCACCAGCCCGTAGTCGTCTGTGAGATTCGAGATCGCCTGATTGGTCACCTTCACGTCGGTGAAACCGGCGCCCTGAATCTTCTTGCGCAGCACCGAGGCTCCCATCGCGGACGATCCCATGCCGGCATCGCAGGCGAAGACGATGCTGGTGATTGGTTCCCCGTCGGCGGAGCCGGCAAGTGCGGCCCCGGCGGACCCCACCAGCGCCGAGGACACACTGGACTTCTTGCCTTTGAGGGTCTCCATGCCCGCGGTCGCGGCGGCCAGGTCTCCGTCGTCGTCGGAACGGTCGGTCCTCAGCAGCAGCGCGGCGACGGCGAATGACACTGCGGCGGCGCCCAATACCGAGAGCGTGACGCCGAGGAAGCTGCCCGAGGCGGTCTGGGCGTAGACGGCGATGATCGAACCGGGCGCCGCCGGTGCGCGCAGGCCGGATCCGAAGAGAACATTGATGAAGATGCCGGTCATGCCGCCCAGGATGGTGGCCGCGATCAGCTTCGGCTTCATCAGGACGTACGGGAAGTAGATCTCGTGGATGCCGCCGAAGAACTGGATGATCGCCGCGCCCGGTGCCGACGCTTTGGCGGCACCTCGACCGAATGCCATGAACGCCAGCAGGATCCCCAGCCCGGGTCCGGGGTTGGCCTCCAGGAGGAACAACACTGACTTACCGGTTTGTAGCGCCTGGGTGGTACCCAGCGGCGTGAGCACCCCGTGGTTGATCGCGTTGTTGAGGAACAGCACCTTGGCCGGCTCGATGAAGATCGACGTCAGCGGCAACAGGTCGTGGGCGACCAGGAAATCGACCACCCGGCCCGCGCCGTGGCTGAAGCCCGACACGATCGGACCGATACCGAAGAACCCGAAGGTGGCCAGGATCAGCCCGACGATGCCGGCCGAGAAGTTGTCGATGAGCATCTCGAAGCCGGGGCGGACCTTGCCGTCCCAGATGGCGTCGACCTTCTTCATCACCCAACCGCCGAGCGGTCCCATCAGCATCGCGCCGAGGAACATCGGGATGTCCGTGCCGGCGATCACGCCCATGGTCGCGATCGCGCCGACAACGCCGCCGCGGATTCCGTACACCATCCGGCCGCCGGTGGCTCCGATCAGGATCGGCAGCAGGTAGGTGATCATCGGCGCGACGATGCCGCCGTCGGCGAAGTCACCCCAGCCGCCGATCTTGGCCACCCAACCGCCCGGGTCACGCAGTCCCGGGAAGATCCCGGTCAGCCATCCGGCCTTGATGAACAGTGCGGTGATCAGGCCCCAGGCGATGAAGGCGCCGATATTGGGCATGACCATGTTCGACAGCGACGTGCCCAGCTTCTGAACATGGACCCGTGCCCCGGTCCGGGGTTTTGTCTCGGTGGTGGACAACTCGGTGCCTCCGATTCTTGGGGTGATGCCGATCACATCTATTGACCAGTAAAACCCACATGTGGGCATCAATGCAAGCATCCGGTCACAAACGGGCAGAAATGACTGTGGTTTTGTGCCCGGAATGCCGCTAGAGTGTGGGTCAGCTCACGCGAGAGGAAGGACGATCGCCCATGAAAGCCCTGCGCTTCTACGCACCGGAGGATGTCCGGCTGGAGGACGTCCCGGAGCCCACCTGCGGGCCTGATGAGGTCAAGATCCGGGTCCGCAACTGCTCCACGTGCGGCACCGACGTCAAGATCTTCCACAACGGCCACCAGAACCTGACCCCGCCGCGGACGATCGGCCACGAGATCGCCGGCGAGGTCGTCGAGGTCGGGGCCAAGGTCAACCAGACCTACGGCAGCGGCTGGCAGATCGGTGACCGGGTGCAGGTCATCGCCGCGGTGCCGTGCGGGCATTGCCACGAATGTCGCAAGGGCTGGATGGCGGTGTGCCAGAACCAGACGTCGGTCGGCTACCAGTACGACGGCGGCTTCGCCGAATACATGATCGTGCCCAAGCAGGTCCTCGCCGTCGACGGACTGAACCGGATTCCCGACAACGTCGGCTTCGACGAGGCGTCCGCCGCCGAGCCCTTCGCCTGCGCCATCAACGCCCAGGAACTGTTGGGCATCGAGGAGGGCGACACCGTCGTCGTCTTCGGTGCGGGCCCGATCGGCTGCATGCACATCCGTATCGCCCGCGGCGTGCACGAGTGCGGACCGGTGTATCTCGTCGACGTCAACGACAGCCGCCTCGCGATGTCGGCTGACGCCGTCCATCCCGATGAGGTCATCAACGCCGCCGACGTCGACGTCGTCGCCAAGGTCATGGAGCTGACCGGCGGCCGGGGTGCTGACGTGATCATCACCGCGACAGCCGCCAACATCACGCAGGAGCAGGCGATCGCGATGGCGGCGCGCAACGGGCGCATCTCCTTCTTCGGTGGCCTACCCAAGACCAATCCGACCATCACCTGCGACTCCAACGTCGTGCACTACCGCCAGCTGCACATCCACGGCGCGAACGGCTCGGCGCCCGAGCACAACAAACGTGCGCTGGAATACATCTCCACCGGGCAGGTCCCCGTCAAGGACCTGATCACCCGCCATATTTCGCTGGACAACGTGCTCGACGCGTTCGACATCGTCAAAAGCGGCGAGGCCATCAAGGTCACCGTCGAGCCGTAAGGCAGTGTGCGTCGAGTGAGTACTGAGGTGTCATATATCGGCTGAATCGCCGACCTCAGTACTCACTCAATCTGGAGCGCCCCCACGCAGATACACCGTGGTGGTGTGGGTGAAGAACTCGCGGGCCGCGGTGCCCTGCTCTTTGGGGCCGAGCCCGCTCTTCTTCGCCCCGCCGAACGGCACATGCGGATCCGCCCCCGCGGATTCCGAGTTGATGTGCAGCACGCCGACGTCGATGTGCTCGACAGCGTGCAGCGCGCGGGTCAGGTCCTGGGTGAAAACAGCTGCAGACAACCCGAATTCGCTGTCATTGGCCAATGCGAATGCCTCGTCGGCATCCGTGGCGCGCCGCGCCGCCAGCACCGGGCCGAACAACTCCTCGGACCAGATGTCGGCCTGCGCCGTCAACTCCACCAGCGTGGGTGCGACGAAAAAGCCCTCCGCCAGCAGGCCTTTGAAGTAGGGCTCGCCGCCGGCCAGCACTTCGACGCCTTGGTTCATCGCGGTGCCCAGGCCCCCGTAGATATTCCGCTGCGCAGTACCGGTGATCACCGGACCCATCTGCGTCGCGTCATCCGTCGGGTCACCGACCACCAGCGCCTCGACCCGGGTCGCGAGCTCGTCGAGGAAGCGGTCGGCAATTGCCTCGGTGATGATCAATCGTGATGTGGCCGTGCATTTTTGGCCGGTGGAGCGGAATGCGCCCAGCATCACCTGGTCCAGGGCGAGCGCGATGTCCGCGTCGTCGAGGACCACGGCCGCGTTCTTTCCGCCCATCTCGGCCTGGACCGGCACGCCCCGGGCCGCGGCTGAGGCGGCGATGCGGCGGCCCACCGCGGTCGAGCCGGTGAAGCTGATCGCGGCGAGGTCCGGGCGTTCGACCAGTGCCGCACCGATCGCGGACTCGCCGATCACCAGATTGAGCACACCCGGCGGAAGGCCGGCCGATGTCAGCGCCTCCGCGAGCCGGACCGCCAGCAGCGGGACGGTGGTCGCCGGCTTCCAGACCACGGTGTTGCCATAGACCAACGCCGGAGCGATCTTCCAGGCGGGAATTGCGATGGGGAAGTTGAACGGCGTGATGACGGCGACGACGCCGACCGGCTTGCGGGTCACGAGAATCTGCTCACCCGCTCGCGGTGAGGCGAAGATCTCGCCGGACTGGCGGTCGCCTTCGTTGCCGTAGTAGCGCAGGATCTGGGCAGCCCGGCGAACCTCACCGATGCCCTCGGCCTTGGTCTTGCCCTCCTCGGTCGCCAGCTCGAGACCCCATGCCTCGGCGTTGCGCTCGACGACGGCGGCCGCCGCCGCCAGGATGGCTCCGCGCTGATGGATGGGTGTGCGGGCCCAGCCCGTCAGCGCCTCACCTGCCGCGCCGACGGCACTGTCGACATCGGCTGCTGTTGCGCAATGTCCTTCGGCGACAACCGCACTCGGCCGCGTCGGGTTGACACTGCTGATGGCGTCGCCGTGGCCGGCCTGCCATTCTCCGGCGATCAGATGCCGCAGTTCGGTCGCGTCGGTCACCTCAGCGGAACGCAGCCTGGCCGGTCAGTGCACGTCCGATCGACAGCAGATGCATCTCGGAGGTGCCCTCATAGGTGAGCACGGACTCGAGGTTGTTCGCATGCCGCAGCGGCGAGTACTCGAGCGTGATCCCGCTGCCGCCCAACAGGGTTCGGCATTCTCGCGCAATGGCCAGCGCCTCGCGGACGTTGTTGAGCTTGCCGAGGCTGATCTGCTCGGGGCGGGCGCCCTCGGCATCTTTCATCCGGCCGAGGTGGACGGCCAGCAGCATGCCTTTGCCCAACTCGAGGGTCATGTTGGCCAATTTCTCCTGCGACAGCTGGAAACTCGCCAGCGGTCGGTCGAAGACCTCACGCTCGCGTGCATAGGCGATCGCGGTCTCCAGGCTGTCCCGGGCCGCTCCCAGCGCGCCGAACACGATCCCGAACCGAGCCTCGTTGAGGCACGACAGCGGCGCACCCAGGCCGGTGGCCTCCGGCAGCTGTGCCGATGCCGGCAGCCGGACGTTGTCCAGCACCAGCTCCGAGGTGACCGAGGCCCGCAATGACAACTTCTTGTGAATGACGTTGGCGGTGAACCCGGGTGTGTCGGTCGGTACCAGGAAGCCGCGAATACCGTCGTCGGTTTGTGCCCACACCGTGGCCACATCGGCGAGATTGCCGTTGGTGATCCACATCTTGGTGCCGTCGAGTACCCAATCCGCGTCTTTTCCTGCCCCGGAGCGCCTCGCCTTGGTGCGCATCCCGGCCGGGTTGGAACCGAAGTCCGGCTCGGTCAGCCCGAAGCACCCGATCGCCTCGCCGGTCGCCAGGCGGGGCAGCCACTCGTTCTTCTGTTCCTCGGAGCCGTACCGGTAGATCGAGAACATCGACAGCGAGCCCTGGACCGACACGAAGCTGCGGAACCCGCTGTCACCGGCCTCGAGCTCCATGCACGCCAAGCCGTAGCTGACCGCATTGGTCCCCGCGCAGCCGTAGCCCTGCAGGTGCATGCCCAACAAGCCCATGCCGCCGAACTCTTTGCCGAGTTCTTTTGGCAGGGTGCCGGATTCGAACCAGTCCTCGACATTCGGCCGAAGCCTGGTGTCGACGAACTTGCGGACGGTGGCCGCGATGTCGCGCTCGTCGGAGTCGAGCAACCGGTCGGTCGCGAACAGCTCCAGCGGGGTGTAGGTGTCTTTCTTGGCCGGAGCCGTGGTGGTGCTCATGGGTTATCCGATCCGGATCAGTTTCTTGTTGACGAACTCGTCGATGCCGAACCGCCCCAGCTCCCGTCCGAAACCGGAGCGCTTCACTCCGCCGAACGGCAGCTCGACCCCGTCGGCGCCGACCACGTTCACGAACACCATTCCGGCGTCGATCTTGTCGGCTACCCGCTTGGCCTGCTCTTCATCGGTGGTGAACACGTAGGAGCCGAGCCCGAACGGGATGTCGTTGGCCAGCTCCACTGCCTCGTCCTCGGAATTGACCTTGAAGACCATCGCCACCGGGCCGAACAATTCCTCGCGATAGGTCGCCGAATCGGGGGACACACCGGTCAGCACACCGGGCGGGAAGTAGGCGCCGTCGCGCTTGCCTTCCGAGACCAGGTTGGCGCCGTCGGCCACCGCGCGATCGATCTGCTCGGCCAGCCGCTGGGCCGCACCCACCGACGACAATGGAGCCAGCCCGTCGGCCGCTTCCACCACCTTCTTGGTGAACTTGTCCAGGAACTCGTCGTAGAGGTCGGCGGAAACGATGAACCGCTTGGCCGCGTTGCAGGCCTGACCGGTGTTCTCGAAGCGGCCCGCCATCGCGGCCTCGACGGTCGTGTCCAGGTCGTCGCTGGACAGCAGGATGAACGGGTCCGACCCACCGAGCTCCAAGACCACCTTCTTCAGGTTGCGTCCGGCGATCTCGGCGACCGCGGCACCGGCGCGCTCGGAACCGGTCAGCGACACCCCCTGCACGCGCGGGTCGGCAATGGCCTCGGCGATCTGCTCATTGGTCGCATACACGTTGACGTAGGCGCCGGCGGGGTAGCCGGCGTCGTCGAAGATCTGCTGGAGGGCCTCGGCGGACTCCGGGCATTGCGGCGCGTGCTTGAGCACGATCGTGTTGCCCAGCGTCAGATTCGGTCCCGCGAACCGTGCGACCTGGTAGTACGGGTAGTTCCACGGCATGATGCCCAGCAGCACACCCACCGGGCCGCGCTTGATCACCGCGCTGCCCTCGCCGTCGAGCAGCTCGATCGGCTCGTCGGCGAGGAACTTCTCGGCGTTGTCGGCGTAGTACTCGTAGATCGCCGCGCTGAAATCGACCTCGCCGAGGGCCTGGTCCAGCGGCTTGCCCATCTCGCGGTTGATGATCTCGGCCAGCTTCTCGCGACGCTCGGTGTGCAGTGCGGCCACCCGGCGGATCAGAGCCGCCCGGTCGGCCACTGTGGACGTCTTCGACCAGCTCCGGAACGCCGCGGCGGCCGAAGCCAGCGCCTGTTCGATCTGTTCGTCGGTCGCTGTCGGGTACTCGCGCACGACTTCGCCGGATTTCGGGTCGACCACCGCGTACAGACTCATGCTTCGTCCTCAGGGTTTAGTGGTGTAAAACTATCGAAGTTATATACCGCTAAACTCCCATGCCACAAGGGCCGGGTGACTGGCCGTCCGCCGAAGTGAGGTGTCCCGATGCAGGAGGGCACCGGCGTCGAGGTTCTCGCGGGGGTCGACGGCTGGATGACCAGGCTGGGCCCGAAGCTGCGCGAGCTCCGCAAAGAGCGCGCGCTGACGTTGGAGGCGGTCGCCTCCTCGGCCGGCCTCACCAAAGGTTTCTTGAGTCTGCTGGAACGCGGTCAGACCACCATCTCGGTGCCCAACCTGCTGCGCGTGTGCGAAACCCTCAGTGTCTCAGTGGGTTCGCTGTTCGACTATCCGGATTCGCCGGTCGTGCGCGGCGGTGGTGCCCCAGTCGAGATGGGCGGCACCGGAATCCGCGAATATCTGCTGACGCCGGAAACCGAACGCAATCTGCAGGTGATGCGGACGGTGCTGCATCCCGGCGGCGGGACGGGCGGGGCGTACACGCTGGATTCCGAAACCATCTTCGTCTTCGTGCTGCGCGGGTGCCTGCGTCTGACGGTCGACGGCCAGGAATCGGTCCTCAAAACCGGCGACTGCTACACCTTCTCGGCCAAGGCAGCGCATTCCTGGGACAACCCGGGACCGGATGTCAGCGAGGTATTGTGGTCGATCACGCCACCGATCCCGCGGAATTCGGACCCGAATCGGGCCTGAACGTGCTCTACTGACCAGACAGTGTGGTGCCGGGGAAGGTATTTGGGTGGTCAAGAAGTCAGCGGGAAAGCGCGCTGAGGGCGACGAGAAGATCGCCGTCGATCAGCGCGTCCGTGTCTATGCCGACACCGACGACGAGGTACGGGGCGTCGTGGTCGAGGATTTCGGCGACCTGGCCGGCCACGCGGTCGATGTCGGGGACGTGCACATCTCGGATGCGGCGCGGCGCTGGGCGGTTCTCACCGATGCCGGCACCCTGGTGTTCGTCGACAGCCACCAGATCGCCTCGGAGTAAAGGCCGCTAGCCGAACAGGCGTCGGCGTCGCGGCACCGGAGGCCGTCGTGACGCGTACGGCCAAGGATTGTTCCGCTCGGGAACCGCGTCGGCGCGCACCTGCTTGAGTTGCGTTCGCAGATTCGCTTTCAGCTCGTGCAACTCGGGATCGGTCCAGCGATTGATCGCCTCGATCGGGTCGTCGGTCAGGTCGTAGAGCTCCCATTGGTCGTCGAGCGGACTGGTGCGATACGTCTCGCCCCCCATGCCGTTGGCGGCGAGATGCCGAACCCCGGGCTCGGTCCAGGTGCCCGGGTCGTCGAACGTGCGCACCAACTTCCACAGGTGACCGTCGACCCGGGTGACCAGCCCTTCGAAGTTCGCGGCGGTGTGTGCTGGAATCCGGATACGCAATGGTGCAGGGGGATTCACCGTCTGCTTGAGGCGTCGGCCCAGACCTGAGGCTCCGGTGTCACCTTCGAGCATGTTGTCGCGGGTCATGATGTACACCGCCCGTGTGTCGTCGGCAGGCGCCCCGTCGACGATCGGCATGAGATTTCGGCCCGGCAGCGGGTGAACTTCGGTGAAGGATTCGGAAAGCGTTGCGGCAGTGGACTGTACGTCGATGCCGGCGGCGCCGAGCAGGGTCGGCAGCAGATCCACGTGAGAGGTTGGCGCGGTCACCGTTCGCTGCTCTGTCGCGCCGGCGCCGACCCGCGCGATCACGAACGGTACGCGGGTTGCCTCGTCGTAAAGGTTGAACCACTTCTGATGCAGTCCGCCGTGCGCACCGAGCAGGTCGCCGTGATCGGCGGTGCGCACCAGCACGGCTTGCTCCGAGCCGCCGTCGGTCACCGCCCGGCGAACGCGGTCGATAGGCCCGTCCACCTCGGCGTGCAACCGGTAGTAGAGGTCCCGATAGCGTTGCGCGCCAGAGTCATAAACCCGCTGGATCGCCGCAGCGGGCCCATACCCGGAGTAGTAGGCCTCCCGGAAGGCGATCTGCGCGGCGGGCTTGGTGCGCAAGTCTTCTGCCGCGGTGGGCGCGGGCGGAACCCGCGGTGGATCCAGGGGCGAGGGTTCCAGCGGGCTTCGCAGCGCCCAGGTGGGGAACAGCACGATGTCGTGCGGGTTGACGAAACTCGCCACCAACAGAAACGGCCGCAGTGCCGTCGCGTCACCGACACGCCGGCGGGCATAGCGATCCTGCAGCCAGGTCACCACCCGGTCGGCGATCAGCGGGTCGCGCCGGACACCGCTGTTGGCCAGTCCCGCGCCGTGCGGTTCGGGGCCGACCCAGCCGGAGAACCCGAACGGGGCAAGGGGATCGGCGTCGAGATAGCGTCGTACCGCACCGGGATCGACGACACCGTCGTCGTCATTGGTCGCCAGCGGGCCACCGGTCTCGGGATCGGTCAGGTCGGCGTGCGAGATGTGCCACTTGCCGTCGTAATGGGTGTCATAGCCCGCCGCGCGGAACCAGTTACCCAGAGTGGGCACTTCACCGCGGCGCAGCCAGCGCATCCGCGAATCGTCAAATACCTTTCCGATGCCGTCGGTCTGGGTGACGCCGTGCAGATCGGGATACTGCCCGGTGAAGATTGTCGGCCGGCTCGGCACACAGGCCAGCGAGCCGGTGTAGTGGCGCCCGAAACTCACCCCGTGCTCGTCGAACCACCGCCGGCCGTTCAATACTCGCTGCCGCCAGGCCAGAACGTCGTCGGCCTCGTACGGCGGAGTCGCACGTTCCTCGTCGGTCATCACGATGATGATGTCGGGGCGTTCAGACATGTTGTTCCTCCAGTCGTTTCGCCAGGCACGCGAGGAGGCGATCGAGCTGCGCGACAGATACCCGAGCGAATACTCGTTCGGCAATCCGTTGCAGCGGATTGGATCCCACGGTCACCGCACTCGTCAGGGTCACCTCGGTGAGACCCCGGGCGATCGGTCGCAGTGTCCAGCGGTTGTGAAGTCGGCGCACCAGCGGGGGAAGTCCCTCGACGTCGTAGGCAAGTGTGTGCGGCGGGTCGACGTCGGTGATCCGCTCGACGAGCGTTGTGCGCCCGAGCTGCACACGGCGCGACGTACCGACGGTGCCGCCGGCCGCTCCGTGATCGAGTACGCAGGAGTGGTCGACGATGTCGGCCCACGAACTGATCGCGCCGAAGTCGGCCAGCACGTCCCAGATCTTCTGCGGGTCGGCGGCGATTGCTCGGCTGCGGCGGATGTCGGCCACCGGACCATTCAACCGCATTCGTGATGGTGATGAGGCGAATGTGGGAGGCCACCGTCAACGCCGTCGTTGGGCTACGCTGCGCGCGATGAACGAGGTTGTACTGGCTCGCGCGCTCGCCGACCTGCCACAAGAGGTGGCACGAGTTCCGGCTCCCGTCGTCCCGACCGTCGATCCGCCGTATGCGATACGGGTGGCGACGGCCGCCGATGCCGAGATGGTCGCCGAATGGATGAGCCGGCCGCATCTGGCGCAGGCGTGGGAATACGACTGGCCCGTCGACCGCTGGCGCCGGCATCTGCAGGCGCAACTCGACGGCACGTATTCCGTGCCGCTGATCGTCAGCCTCGACGGTGTCGACGACGGGTATCTCGAGCTGTACAGGGCGGCAAAGGATTCGATCGCGCCCTGCTATGACGCGGACCCATACGATCTCGGCCTGCATGCCGCCATCGCCAGCATGGCGCTTCTCAACCGCGGTGTGGGGCTCGGCCTGCTTCCCCAGATCATGACCAACCTGTTCGCGGTCGAGCCGCAATGCCGGCGGGTGATGTTCGATCCCGACCACCGCAACGCGGCCGCCCGACGGGTGTGCGAAGCCGCGGGATGTGAATTTGTCGGCGAGTTCGACATGTCGAACCGGCGCATGGCGCTCTACGCGTTCGAACGGCCTGCTGAGCTCAACTAAGTATGGTTAGGCGTACCTATTGAAACTTAGGTAAGTCTTAGCTAATCTCCGACGGCGATACTTACTCGTCAATATCTTGCAGAAGGAGATTTCGTGCACGCCGCTGTCAACTATTCGGGGGCTGATCTTGTTGCCAGCCCGGCAATCTCGGCGCGCCGCGCCAGCAGATTCACCATCGCCGGTGCGGCGATGATCACCGCAGGCGCGCTGGTCGCCGGTCCGGCCACCCAGTCGCTGCCTGACGAAATCCAGCGGCGGGCGGTCCAGGCCGTCGAGCTGACCGGCCTGTCGGTCACCGCCTCACCGTTGACCATCTACCCGCAGATCGTGACCAACACGGTCACCAACATCGCAGCTCTGACCCAGGCCATCGCGGCCGATCCGCTGCCCGTTCTGTCTCAGGTGGCGCGCAACCAGCTCGGCTACGCCACCGAGCTCGGCACCGCCATCGGCGGCATCCCGGTCAACTGGGACAACTACATGGCGGGTCGCGGCGGGACGTTCCTGGCGAACCTCAAGGTCGCCATCGACCAGGGCAACAACGCCGAGATCGTGAACCAGCTGAGCAGTTTCGTGCTGTACGGCGCGCTGGCAACGATCACGCCGATCTACAACGCGCTGCTGACCTACACCCCCCGCGGCAGCACCGTGGCGAATCCCGGTATCCCCCAACAGATCGCGCAGAACTTCGCGAACGCCGTCGGCGCAATCTTCAGCAGCACCACTCTGGTCAACGGCATCTTCCAGCCGGTCTACGGTGCGGCGTTGAGCGTGTTGGCCACCGCCGGAGACATCGTGGGCGGTCTGGTTCAGTCGGTGTCCGCCGGCGACGCCGTGGGAGCGATCAACACCGTGGTCAACACCCCGGGTCTGTTCGTCAACGCGGTGCTCAACGGCTGGAACAACCCGAAGTCCGCCGCGCCGTTCCCGGCTCTGCTGACCTTCATCCCGGTGGCACCCCCGACCGACCCGGCCAACGGGGTGACCGTCACAGGTCCGTCGATCGGCCTGCTCGGCCGGCTGCTGGTCTCCATCCCGCAGGCGATCGCCAAGGCCATCACCCCGGTCACCACGACGACGGCAAGCAGCACGCCGGCGGCGACCGCGGTGTCCGCGGCAGCGGAGTCGGCGCAGACGAAGGCCGTGACGGCCGGCACCTCTGAGGAGGCCACGACGTCGACCGAGGGATCCACGGCGACCTCGGCGGCGAGCTCCACCGAGACCGCGACGAGCGAGACCGCTGAAAGCGCCAGCAAGAGTGACGTTTCGGTCCCGACCGCAGCCGGCAAGACCGCCAAGAAGACGGCCACGTCATCGACGAAGGCGAGCAGCGACACCGGCTCGGCCGGCAAGGCCACCGGCGGCAAGAAGTCGACCGCAGGCAGTGCCCGCAGCCCGCGCGGCAAGGCCGCGTCGTCGAGCTCAGCGTCGAGCTCGTCGGACGCCAAGTAACGGTATGAAGAGCCGGGCCCCCGCATGGGGGCCCGGCTTTTTCCAGTGAGGACTGTCGATATGACCGACGTGACCGCAGCACCGATCGAGGCGGCCCACCGTGCCGAGGCCCCCGAGGGCATGACACCGGCTGATGTGGTCGCACAGCTGGCAGCCGCCGTTCCCGAACGAACGGGAGACGACTACCTCATCTACGAGCAGCACGGCCGCTGGACATTGGCGATCGGCGCTCGGTCGTCCATCGAGCTCGATCGCGACGAATGCCGCATCCACGATGGCCAGACTGTGGTCGCACACCCATGGAGCGGACGTCCGGCACAGGTGCTTGCCACCGCGCTCGAGTCCGCGTTGGTCGACGGTGAGCCGGCATTCGGTTGGATCGCCTTCGAATTCGGTGCACACCGCCACGGCTTGTTCGACAAGCTTCCGGTGGGCGCACCGCTGGCCCGCATCTTCACCCCGCGCAGCCGGGTCGTCGTCTCGGATGACCGAATCCAGGTGGTCGACGGTGACGAGGAGATCGCCGCGGCGATCCGTGCGCTGCGGCCGGACCGCCTCAACGCGCGGGTGGGCGTGGTGGATGTGACCACCGACCCCAGCCGGTACCGCGATCGCGTCGCGACGGCGGCCGCCGAGATCCGGAGCGGCCGCTACCAGAAGGTCATCCTGTCCCGTGCCGTCGACGTGCCGTTCTGCGTCGACTTCCCGGCGACTTACAGCCTGGGACGCAGTAACAACACCCCCGCGCGATCATTTCTGCTGCGGCACGGCGGAATTCGAGCTCTGGGGTTCAGCCCCGAACTGGTGGCAGCGGTGCGCAGCGACGGCGCGGTGGTGACCGAACCGCTGGCCGGCACGAGGGCGTTCGGGCGCGGACCGGACGACGACCGGGCGGCCCGGGACGATCTGGAATCCGACGCCAAGGAGATCGTCGAGCACGCGCTGTCGGTGCGAACCTCTCAGGACGAGATCGCGGAGGTGGCCGAGCCCGGCAGCGTCGCGGTCACCGACTTCATGACCGTGCGGGAGCGGGGCAGTGTTCAGCACCTCGGCTCGACCGTCGGCGGCACATTGCTGCCCACCCGCAACCGGATGGACGCGCTGGAGGCGCTGTTCCCTGCCGTGACGGCGTCGGGAATCCCGAAAGGCCCCGGGGTAGAGGCGATTCTGCGGCTCGACGAGATGCCGCGCGGTCTGTATTCCGGCGCGGTCGCGATGTTCACCCCCGACGGCGGGATGGATGCCGCGCTGGCGTTGCGCGCGGTGTACGAAGCCGACTCCCGGACCTGGCTGCGCGCCGGAGCGGGCATCATCGCCGCCTCGACGCCCGATCGGGAGTTCGAGGAGACCTGCGAGAAGATGGCCTGCCTGGCGCCCTACCTCGTCGAGCGGTGAGCCGGCTCAGCCACCCAACTGCGCGACGAGGGAGCGCTTGTCGACTTTACCGACCGCTGTCGTCGGCAACGCCGGCATCGGCGCGATCATGTCCGGGCGGCAGTGCACAGCGACGCCGCGGGCGTCGAGATGCTCGTTGAGCTCGGGCAGCGCGACCGGGCTGCCATGGAAAACAATTGCCGCACAGATTTTCTCGCCCAGGTAGGGATCAGGCAGGCCGACCGCGGCCGCGGCCGCGACCCGCGGGTGGGTCAGCAGATGGCTCTCCAGGTCCAGGGCGGCCACGGTCTCGCCGCCACGAACAATGACGTCCTTGACTCTGCCGGTCACCTCCAGATACCCGTTGGCGAACCGGCGCACCGTGTCCCCGCTGCGATAGAAGCCGTCCGGGGTGAACGAACGCTGGTTCTCCGCCTCCGCCCGGAAGTATCCGTTGATGGTGTACGGCCCCCGCACCAGAAGCTCTCCCGGCTCGCCGTCCGGCACGGGGGCACCGGCGTCATCGACGATGCGCAACTCGTCGTCGTCGGCCAGCGGTCTGCCCTGGGTGTGGTCGACGATCTCCGGGGGATCCCCAATCCTGGTGTAGCACAACAGTCCCTCGGCCATCCCGAACACCTGCTGCAGGCCGGGGGTGAGCACGGACCGGATGTGTCCGGCGTCGTCCGCGGCCAGCTTGGCGCCACCGACCTGGAGTAGTCGCAACGTGGTGGGGGGCTGCTCCTCCCATTCGCAGGCGTGCGCCCACAATCGGGCCAGCGCGGGCACCAGCGCGGTGGCCGTGACACCGTGACGGGCGATGGTGGCGAACGCCGCTTCCGGGCTGGGGTCTCGTCCGAACACCACGGCGGCACCCACGCTCATGGCACCGAGCAGGCCGGGGCACGCGAGCGGAAAGTTATGGCCGGCGGGCAGCGCGACAAGATAGACGTCGTCGCTCGTCATCTCGCACAGCGCGGCACTGGCCGTCGCGTTGTAGACGTAGTCGTCGTGCGTACGGGGGATCAGTTTCGGGGCACCCGTCGTGCCTCCGGACACCAGCAGCAGGGCTGGCCCGCTGGTGTCGGGCTGCAGTTGCGGCGGCTTTCCGGTGCCCTCGCACAGCCGCGACCACGTGATGTGCGGACCCGCGTCACCGTCGACGATGATGTGTCGCAACTGGTTGGGGCGCTGCGCAAGCCGCTCGGCCATCGCCCGGTAGTCGTAGGCGGGGTCGCAGCCCTCGATGATCCCGACCGCGCCACTGACATCCAGGAAGTGCACCAGCTCTGCGTCGCGATGGCCGGGCAGGCAGAGCACGGGCAGCGCGCCGGCACGCAGCAGACCGAGCAGCGCGACCGCGAACTGGCAGCTGTTCGGCAACTGAACCAGCACGCTGTGCCCCGGCTCGATGCCCAGCGCGGACAGCCCGGCGGCGGCTGCGTCGGCTCGACGGTCCAGCTCGGCGTAGGTGAGGCGAGCCGAATCGTCGACGATCGCCGGCCGGTCGGGCCACAGCGTCGCGGCCGTCCGCAAGATCTCGTCGAGTGGCCGGACGGCCCAGTACCCCGAGTCGCGATAGTGCCTCGCGCGGTCCGGGGGGAAGGGGGTGAATCCGCTCATTGCGCTCCCTGACGTAGCCATCTCCACGCAGCAAGCATAGGGTAGCCTTCCCAAAGTTAGGTGAGGCTGTTCTGAGGTAGGGAGGCGACAGTGACCGCGGCTGAAGCGGCCATGATCACCGACCGGATCGCCGAGGTGCTCGGCGTCGACCACACCGACATCGACCCGGACGGCGACCTGATCGCGCAGGGTTTGGACTCGATACGCATGATGGCGCTGGCCGGACGCTGGCGCCGTGCGGGTTTCGACGTCGACTTCGCCCGGCTGGCGGCCGCCCCGTCGGTCCGTGCCTGGGCCGAGCTGCTGACCACCGCCGAACCCGCGAATCCGCCTCCTGCGCAACCACAACCGGCCGTCGGCGAGCCGTTCCCGATGGCGCCGATGCAGCACGCGATGTGGGTCGGCAGGCACACCGATCAACAACTCGGCGGCGTGGCCGGCCACCTCTACGTGGAGTTCGACGGCGACGCGCTGGACCCCGAGCGGCTCCGGCGGGCGGCCACCCTGCTGGCGGCTCGGCACCCGATGCTGCGGGTCCAGTTCCTGTCCGACGGCACGCAGCGCATCGGCGTACCGCCGGACACCTTCCCGGTCGACGTCATCGACCTGCGGGAGTCCGACGACGTCGAGCAGCGGCTCGCCGCGATCCAGTCGGAGAAGTCGCGGCAGCAGCTCGACGGGCAGGTCTTCGAACTCACGCTGACTCTTCTACCCGGCACGCGCAGCCGGTTGCACGTCGACCTGGACATGCAAGCCGCGGACGCGATGAGCTACCGAGCGTTGATGGCCGATCTGGCCGCGCTGTATCGCGGTGACATGCTCACCGACATCGGCTACACGTACCAGCAATACCGCCAACAGCTTTCGCCGTCGGACCGATACGACACCGACCGACAATGGTGGTCGAACCGGGTGCCCGATCTACCCGACGCCCCCGCGCTGCCGGTGGTGCCCGCCGCCGAACAGACCGACCCGCATCGGCCCGGTCGCCGCTGGCACTGGCTGGACCCACACACCCGCGACGGGCTCTTCGACCGGGCCCGCCGCCACGGGGTGACCCCGGCGATGACGCTGGCAGCTTCGTTCGCCGACACGGTGGGCAGCTGGTCGGCAGACCCGCGCTTTCTGCTCAACGTCCCGCTGTTCGGGCGGGAACCGCTGCACCCCGACATCGAGAACGTGGTCGGTGACTTCACCTCGTCGCTGCTGCTCGATGTCGACCTCGCTGTCGCCGACACCCCGAGTAAGCGGGCACAGGTGCTGCAGCACACCATGCACGAAGCGGCGGCGCACGCGTCGTACCCGGGCTTGTCGGTGCTGCGCGACATCAGCCGCCATCGCGGGACACAGGCGCTCGCGCCGGTCGTGTTCACCAGCGCCCTCGGCCTCGGCGAACTGTTCTCTGCCGATGTGACAACGCAATTCGGCACACCCGACTGGATCATCTCCCAAGGGCCGCAGGTCCTGCTCGACGCCCAGGTGACCGAATTCGCCGGCGGCATCCTGCTCAATTGGGATGTCCGGGAGAGTGCCTTCCGCCCCGGCGTCATCGACGCGATGTTCGCCCATCACATCGACGAAGTGCAGCGCCTGGCGCGCGAGGACGACGCCTGGGACAGCGAGTGCGGCCCGCTGCTGCCTGCGTCGCAACGCGCCGCGCGGGAAGCGGTGAACACCAGCGCCCCACCCAGCGGAAAGATGTTGCACGACGGCTTCTTCGACCTTGCATCGCGTCAACCCGATGCCCCTGCGGTGTTCAGCAGCATGGGCGACCTGACCTATGACGACCTGTGCCGCCAGGCGCTGGCAGTGGCCGCCGCGCTGCGGGCCGCGGGACTTTCGGACGGCGGCACCGTCGCGGTGCTGGGGCCCAAGACGGCCGAACAGATCCCGGCGCTGCTGGGTATCCACGCGGCAGGCGGGGTGTATCTGCCGATCGGCATCGACCAGCCGGCCGATCGGGCCCGGCGGATCCTCACGAGCGGGGCCGTCGACATGGCGCTGGCTTGCGGCGCCGAATTGCCGGAGGTGCCGGTTCCGTGCATGACGGTCACCGACGCGATCACCCGCGGCGACGGCGCCGAATCGGCCGCTGTCACCGGGGATCCGGGCCGTCTGGCCTACGTGCTGTTCACCTCGGGGTCGACCGGCGAGCCCAAGGGTGTCGAGGTCTCCCACGACGCCGCGATGAACACCGTCGAGTTCATCACCGGCCATTTCGGGCTCGGGCCGCAGGACCGGTGCCTGGCGCTGTCCACACTCGAGTGCGACATCTCGGTGCTGGATGTGTTCGCCACCCTGGCCACCGGCGGGGCGATCGTCGTGGTCGACGAGGAACACCGGCGCGACCCCGACCACTGGGTGCGGCTCATCCAACGGCATCGGGTCACGGTCTTGCACTTTCTGCCGGGCTGGTTGGCGATGCTGCTCGACGTCGCAGGCCCGCTGCCGACGCTACGAGTGGTGCCGACCGGGGGTGACTGGGTCACCCCGGCGATGGCGCACCGGCTGCGCGGCCGGGCCCCCGGCGTACGGTTCGCCGGCCTGGGTGGGGCCACCGAGACCGCGATCCACAACACCGTCTGTGAGGTGGCCGACGACGTCCCCGAACACTGGACCGCGATTCCGTTCGGAAAGCCGTTGCCGAACAACCGATGCCGCGTCGTCGGTCCCGCCGGCACCGACTGCCCGGACTGGGTGGTCGGCGAGCTGTGGATCGGAGGGCGAGGACTTGCCCGGGGGTATCGCGGCCGGCCGGACCTGACGGCGGAGCGATTCGTCGAACACGACGGGGTGCGCTGGTATCGGACCGGTGACCTGGCCCGGTTCTGGCCGGACGGCACCTGCGAATTCGTCGGGCGCGCCGATCACCGGGTGAAGCTCAGTGGCTACCGCGTCGAACTCGGTGAGGTGGAAGCGGCGCTGCACCGGGTGCCCGGTGTGTTGGGTGCCGTGGCGGTGACCGTCCCCGGGCGCACCGAGTCCGCGGACCGGCTGGCGGCCGCCGTCCAGCTCGCGGCCGGAACAAGCCTAGACTCCCTTCACGCACGGATCGCCAAAGAGCTTCCTGCTCACATGGTTCCGCGACACGTCGAGGTGCTCGACCGGATCCCCTACTCCATCGGGGGCAAGGTCGACCGCAACGCCGTCGCCCGACGGCTCGCCGAGCGGGTGGACGCCGGAAGCGGGCACCGTCCGCCGACGGGTCCGGTGCAGTCCGCGCTGGCCGCGATCGTCGCCGATGTCCTCGGCGCGGCCGCGGTGGGAGCCGACGACGACTTCTTCGCCCTCGGCGGCGATTCCGTGCTGGCCACCACGCTCGTGGCACGGATCCGGCAACGACTGGACGTCACGGATGTCAGCGTCGCGGACATCTTCGCCACCCGCACCGTCGAAGCCCTGGCCCGGCGGCTCGGCGAGCTCGAGCCGGCGGATCGGCTCGACGCCATCGCCGAGCTGTACCTCGAAGTGGCCCTCATGGACACCGCCGAGGTCGCCTTGGCGCTCACCCGGAGATCTGATGACTGAAATCCTCACCGACCCGTTCGACCAGCAGCGGCTGGAGTTGTTGCGCCAGAAGCTGTCTCAGCGCGGCTTGCTGACCGAACCGGCCACGTCGGCGGACCCGGCCGGGATGACCGACGGTCAGCGCCGGATGTGGTTCGTGCACTCGATCGACGGCACCGGGGCGCTGTTGAACGTCTGCGTGTCGTACCGGCTGAGCGGTGAACTCGATTCGACCCGACTGCGTGCGGCCGTGAACGCGGTCGCCGCACGCCATCCGATCCTGCGTACCACCTACCAGACCGACGCCGACGGCGAACCGCGCCCGACCGTCCACGGGGAACTCGTCCCCGGCTGGGCCGAGCACGACCTCCGTGAGCTCGGGGCGCAAGCCCGCGGCCTGCGCGTGGAGGTGCTCGCGCAGCGCGCATTCACCGAACCCTTCGACCTGGGCACCGACTCGCCACTGCGGATCACGTTGGTCCGCAATGGTTCCGACGAGCATGTACTGCTGCTGGCGGCGCACCACATCGCCTGGGACGACGCTTCGTGGCGAGTGTTCTTCGCCGACCTCAGCATCGCCTACCAGGGCGGCGACCTTCCGCCGGCGCCACTGGCCGAAGCACCCGTATCCGGCAGCGACGACGCCGACGTGGCGTACTGGCGCGCGCTGCTCGCCGACCCACCCGAACCGCTGGAACTACCCGGGCCGAGGGGATCCGCGGTTCCCACCGAGTGGCGGGCCGCCCGGCGCACCACCCGATTGAACTCCCGCACCGTCGATGCGGTGGCCACGCTGGCGCACGAATCCGGGGCGACGCCGTACATGGTTCTGCTGGCGGCGTTCTCGGCGTTGATGCTGCGCTATACGCACGCCGACGATTTCCTGGTTGCCGCACCGGTTCTCAATCGCAGTTCCGATGACGTCATCGGCTACTACGGCAACACCGTCGCACTGCGCATGCGGCCGGCCCGCTGGAGCACCTTCGGTGATCTGGTCGGCGCCGCGCGTGATGCCGCCGTCGGTGCCTTCGCCCATCAGCGGGTCAACCTCGACCGGGTGGTCCGGGAGCTGAACCCGGACCGTCGCTACGGGGTCGAACGGATGGCGCGGGTGAGCTTCGGCATGCGGCATCCGGACGGCGACGGCTTCCAACCCGGCGGCATCACCTGCCGGCGGGCCGAGTTCCGCGGCCGGTACGCCCAACTCCCGCTGGGATTCATGGTCGAGTTCGCCGGCGGCGAAGCAGAAGTGGAGGTCGAGTACCTCACCGAGGTCATCGATGCGGGCTTGGCCGAGCAGATGTTGCGGAGCTTCGTCGTCCTCCTCGAGGACGCGCTGTCCCATCCGGATCGGGTGCTGGCCGATCTGGCCGTGCTGGACGAGACGGACACCGCGCGGCTGTTCGACATGTCCCGAGGTGAGGACTACGTCTGTCCGCCGATGACACTCGGTGACCTGGTCGCCGAGCAAGCCGCCCGCCAGCCGAATGCGATCGCCGTCGTCTACGAGGGCTGCCACTACACCTACCGCGAGCTGAACGCGGCGGCCAACCGGCACGCGCACTGGCTCGCCGCGCAGGGCATCGGCGCCGAAGATCGTGTCGCGGTGCTGCTGGACAAGTCGCCGGAGCTGGTCATCACCGCGTTGGGTATCGCCAAGGCGGGCGCGGTCTATCTGCCGGTCGATCCGGAGTATCCCGCCGATCGCATTGATCACATTCTCGGCGACGCGGATCCCAAAATGGTGATCCGCCAACCCGTCACCGGTGTCGAGGACTTCCCGGACCACGACCCGGGTCCGTCGGATCTGGTGCGCCCGTTCGGTCCGGCCAACACCGCCTACCTGATCTACACCTCGGGGTCGACCGGTCTGCCCAAGGGGGTTCCGGTACCGCACCGTCCCGTCGCCGACTACTTCCGGTGGTTCGCCGACGAATACCAGATCGGTCCCGACGACCGCCTCCTGCAGGTGGCCTCACCCAGCTTCGACGTGTCGATCGGTGAGACCTTCGGGATCTTGGCCCAGGGCGCCCGCCTGGTGATCCCGCGCACCGACGGGCTGCGCGACATCGGCTATCTCACCGATCTGCTGCAGCGCGAGTCCATCACGTCGATGCACTTCGTGCCGTCGCTGCTCGGATTGTTCCTGTCGCTGCCCGGCGTCGAACAGTGGCGCAGCCTGCGGCGGGTGCCGATCGGCGGGGAAGCGCTGCCCGGAGAATTGGCCGACAAGTTCCACGCAACGTTCGACGCGCTGCTGCACAACTTCTACGGGCCGACCGAGACGGTCATCAACGCCTCCCGCTATAAGGTCGAGGGCAGGCAGGGCACCCGGGTGGTTCCGATCGGGACACCCAAGATCAACACCGCGATCTACCTGTTGGACGATGCGCTGCGGCCGGTGCCGACCGACGTGATCGGCGAAATCTACATCGGCGGAACACAACTGGCGCACGGCTACCACGACCGGCCGGCGCTGACCGCGGAACGCTTCGTCGCGGACCCCTTCACCCCCGGCGGTCGGCTCTACCGTTCGGGCGACCTGGCCCGGCGAAACCGCGACGGCGACCTGGAATTCGTCGGCCGCGCCGACGAACAGGTCAAGATCCGCGGCTTCCGCATCGAACTCGGCGAGGTCGCCGCGGCCGTCACTGTGGATCCGAGCGTCGGGAATGCGGTCGTGGTCGCCGCCGATCTGCCCCATCTCGGCAAGAGCCTGGTCGCCTACGTGGCGCCGGCGGCCGGCGATGTCGTGGACGTCGAGCGGATCAGAATCCGGGTCGCCGCCGCGTTGCCGGACTACATGATCCCGGCCGCCTACGTCGTCGTCGACGAGATCCCGGTCACCGTCAACGGAAAGCTGGATCGGGCCGCCCTTCCGGCAGCCGAGATCGGCCCGATGGTCGACTACCGTGCACCGGTCACCGAGACCGAGCGCACCGTCGCCGCATTGTTCGCCCGGTTGCTCGGCGCCGGCGACGTGGGTTGTGATGACTCGTTCTTCGCCCTCGGCGGGCACTCTCTGCTGGCGACCAAACTGGTCGCCGCGATCCGTGAAGCCTGCGGGGCCGAGGTCACCGTCCGCGACATCTTCGAGGCCGGCAGCGTCGGCGAACTCGCCGCGGTGATCGATGGGCGCCGCGACCGTCAGGCGCCGTGCACCCGGCCGCCGCTGGTCGCCGCCGGGGGCGACCCCGAGAGCGCACCGCTGTCGGCCGCCCAGCTGCGAAGCTGGTTCCAGTACCGCGTCGACGGACCCAGCCCGGTGAACAACATCCCGTTCGCGGCGCGCCTGACCGGTCCCTGCGATGCCGACGCACTGGCCGCCGCCGTCCACGACGTGATCGCCCGGCACGAGATCCTGCGCACCGTCTACCGCGAGATCGACGGGGTACCCCATCAGGTCGTCACCGCCGGCGACAATGCTCAGGTCCGGCGACTCGACGGTCCCGACAACCAGTGGCTGACAACCCAACTCGATGCCGAGCGGGCCCACCGGTTCGAACTCGAAACCGAACTGCCGATCCGCGTCGCCGTGCTACGCACACCCGGCGAATGCGTCCTGTCGATGGTCGTGCACCACATCGCCGCCGACCACTGGTCGGCCGGCGTGCTGTTCACCGACGTGCTCACCGCCTACCGGGCGCGACGGCAGGGCACCGAGCCGTCCTGGCAGCCGCTGCCGATCCAGTACCGCGACTACGCCGCATGGCAGATCCACTTGCTGTCCGACACCGAGTTGATGGATGCGCAACGGCAGTTCTGGGTGCGAGAACTCGACGGACTCCCCGAGGACACCGGCCTGCGCCCGGACCTGCCCCGGCCGCCGATGGCCGGCGGGGCCGGTGCGGCCATCCCGCTGCACTTCGGCACCGCCGTGCGAGAACGGCTGACGGCGCTGAGTCGTGAGCTCGGGATCACCGAGTTCATGCTGCTGCAAACCGTCGTGGCGGTGGTCTTGAGCAAAGCCGGTGGTGGTCACGACATCCCGCTGGGCACACCGGTTGCGGGCCGCACCGACACCGAATTGGACCGGCTGGTCGGTTTTTTCGTCAACATCCTGGTGTTGCGCAACGATCTGTCGGGCAATCCCACGCTGCGTGAGATCCTGCTGCGCTCGCGGGAGATGGCCCTGGCGGCCTACGCCAACCAAGATCTCCCGTTCGATCGGGTGGTCGACGCGGTCAACCCGGTGCGGTCGCTGTCCCGTAACCCGCTCTTCCAGGTGGTCGTCCACGTTCGCGAGGAGCTTCCCGAGAACCAGCTGATCGAAGCGGGCCCGGACGGTGACACCCGATTCACCGCCCTGGAACCGACTTTCGATGTGGCCCACGCCGATCTGAGCGTGAACTTCTTCGTCGGTGACGACGGCTATCGCGGGCACGTGATCTACCGCACCGAGCTCTACCACCCGTCGACGATGGAGCGCTTCGCCGGTTGGCTGGGTCAGGTCATCGACGCGTTCGCCGCCGATCCTGATGTCCGGCTGCGTGATGTCGACCTGCTCGGCGATTCCGGACGGCAGCAGGTGCTCGGGCAGAGCCGAGGCATCGAGTCGCCGGTCGAGCGGCCCCGCACCGTCCCGGGACTGCTCGAGGCCAGCCGGGCGTTGGGTCAGGACCGGGTCGCGCTGCGGTGCGCCGGTGATGAGCTCGATTACGCTGCGCTGCATCATCGTTCGGATTGCCTCGCCCAGTTGCTGGTGCGCCACGGCGTCGGCCCGGGCTCCCTGGTCGGCATGTCGATGCGCCGCGGGATCGATCTGGTGGTCGCGCTCGTCGGCATCATGAAAGCCGGTGCCGGTTTCTTCCCGCTGGACCCCACCTATCCTGTCGCGCGCAAGAAGTTCATGCTCGACGACGTCCAACCCGCCGTCGTCGTGGTCACCGAAGAGGCCGGCGCGTCGATGCCGCCCGCCGACGGGGTCACGGTGATCTCGATGGACGATCCGGCGGTTCGCGCCGAGCTGGCGTCCACCGATCCCGTCGCCGCCTTGACCCAGCCGCACCCCGACGACCCGATGTACCTGATGTTCACGTCGGGCTCCACCGGGACACCGAAGGGTGTCGTGGGCACCCACCGCGCGATGAGCACCAGGCTGACCTGGCAGCTCAAGCACTATCCGGTTCCGGGACAGGACATCCGGCTCGCGCAGGCGCCGATGACTTTCCTGGAGGGGTGCATCGAGACGTTGGCCGGGCTCGCGGCCGGCGCGACCCTGATCGTCGCCGACGACGCCGAGCACCGCGACGCCGAGGCAATAGCGGGGCTGATCGAGCGGCATTCCGTCGCCCAGGTCACCGGTGTCGCCAGTCTGGTGTCCGCGCTCGTCGACAGCGCACCGAACGCCGTGCGCGCGCTGCGCCGGCTGGTGACCTGTGGCGAGCCGGTGAGCGTCTCGCTGCTGCAGCGTCTGGTCTCCTGCGTGGGTGTGGGTCCGGCGCGAAACATGGAGCTGCTGAACGCCATCGGAGCCACCGAAACCTCTGGTGCACTGATTCGCGGCCCACTGGACCTGCCCATCCCCAAGATCGGTACACCGATGGAGGGGTCGCAGGTTTACGTGCTCGACGAGGCGTTGCAACCGGTGCCGGTCGGTGTCGTCGGCGAGCTCTACTACGCCGGTGAGCAGATCGCACGCGGGTACTGGAAGCAGCCCGCGCTGACCGCGTCGAGGTTCGTCGCGAATCCCTATGCGGCTGAGCCGGGGTCGCGTTTCTACCGCAGCGGCGATCGCGGACGGTGGACTGAGGATGGCCATCTCGAATTCGTCGGCCGCACCGACCATCAGGTGAAGGTGCGGGGTTTCCGGGTGGAACTGGCCGAAGTCGAAGCCGCTCTGAAAGCCGCCGAGGGTGTCGCCGTCGCGGCCGCGCGAACCTGGGACGGATCCAGCGGCGCCTCCCTGGCCGGCTACGTCGTCCCCCGTGAGCCGGTGGACGATCCCGCGGCCTTCGCCGCCTCGGTGCGTGCGTCGGTGGCTGCGGCACTGCCCGGCTACATGACACCGGCCACGATCTCGGTGCTCGGCGCGATGCCCGCGACCGAATCCGGGAAGCTGAACCGCCCCGCGCTGCCACGCCCCGAGGCGCACACCACCGGCGCGAGCGAGCCGGCCAGAACCGACACCGAGCGGTCCGTCGCCGCAGCGATGGAGCAGCTGCTCGAGGTTGTCGAGATCGGCAGGGAGGACGACTTTTTCGCACTCGGCGGGGACAGCATCCTGTCGGTTCAGCTCGCGGCACGGATCCGTGCGGCCGGCCTGACGGTCGAACCCCGGACGATCTTCGCCCATCCCACCGTGGCATCGCTGGCCGCCGCGATCGACGACGGGCACGTCGACCCGGCTACCGACCGCGCCGACACCCGCCACGAGGCGATGAGTGTGTCCGGACTGTCGGCAGGCGACCTGGCCGCCCTGAAGTCGTCGTGGTCGAAGGCCCGCCCGTCGTGACCAACGCCGTGGACATGGATGACATCGAGGACGTCCTGGCCCTCTCGCCCCTGCAACTCGGGCTGTACTCGCACGCCACGCTGATCGGACCCGACGGCGACGACCCGTACGTCATCGCGATGACGGCCGACGTGACGGGTCCGCTGGACGTCGAACTGCTCCGCGACTGCGCGGCGGCGATGTTGGTGCGCCACCCCAACCTGCGGGCCAGCTTCTGGCACCAGGATCTGCCGCAACCGGTCCAGATCGTCCCCGCCACAGTCGAACTGCCGTGGCAACATCTGCCGGCCGAGGATGACGCGCGGGCCGCCGAGATCGAACAGCGGGAACGCGGCAAGCAATTCGGGTTGCACGACGGTCCGCTGATCCGATTCCTGCTCATCGAGCTGCCGAATCGGCGCTGGCGGCTGGTGGTCACCGCACACCACATCGTGCTCGACGGCTGGTCACTGCCGGTGTTCATCGGGGAGATGCTAACGCTGTACCGAGTCGGCGGCACCCCCGAAGCGCTGCCGACGCCACGGTTGTACCGCGACTACATCGGCTGGCTCACCGAGCGCGATATGCAGGCAGGCGAACGCCTCTGGCGCAGGCACCTCGCCGACCTGCCAGGCCCGACACTGTTGTCGGCGGCCCTCGGTGGTGACGGGACGGGGCTGCCGAGGCGCACCGAGCTGTCGCTGCCGGCCGACGACACCGAACGACTGGCCGCCGCGGCCCGGACTCGGGGCGTCACCCTCAATTCGGTGATGCAGATGGCCTGGGCGCTGATCCTGTCCCGGCTGACCGACCGCGACGACATCGTCTTCGGGGTCACCGTATCCGGTCGCCCGCCCGAACTCACGGGTGTGGAAACCATGGTCGGCCTGTTCATCAACACCGTTCCGCTGCGGGTACGTCTCGATCCGAACAGGACTGTCGGACAGCACTGTTCGGCTCTGCAGCGGGAGGCGGCCGAACTACGCGACCACAGCTACCTGAGCCACTCGCAGCTGCGGGCAGTGGCCGGCGTCGGCGAGATGTTCGACACCCTGCTGGTCTACGAGAGCTTCCCGCCCGGCGGTGTGGTCGGCGGTCAGCAGTTCTCCGCAGGTGACGTCACCTTCCGGCCCGCAGCGATGGAAAGCCTCACCCACTTCCCGGTGACGGTCGCCGCCTACCGCAACACCGCCGAGCTGACGCTGCTGGTCGAGGTGACCGACAACGCGCTGGGCATGATGTCGCCGGAGACGCTGGGCCGCCGGGTGCTGCAGACGATGCGCCGCCTCATCGAGGAGTGGGACCGGCCGCTGGGCGGGATCGGAATCCTGCTCGAGGGTGAGGCACCGCCGATCGAGGCGCCCGCGGGCGTCGCCGGGCCCGGGGTGGCCGAGCGGTTCGCCGCAACCGCTGCGGTGCATCGCGATTCCGTCGCGCTTCGGTGGAACGGTGGCCGGCTGACCTACGACGAGCTCAACGAGCAATCGGACAGGATCGCGGGGTTCCTGGCCGATCGCGGCGTGGGCGCGGAGACGCCGGTTGCGATCCAGCTCCCGCGAGGTGCTGACTACGTGGTGGCGATGCTCGCCGTACTCAAGGCCGGCGGCATGTGTGTGCCACTCGACCCAGCGATGCCGGCAGGCCGGGTGCAGTCCATTCTCGCCCAGACCGGGGCTGCCGTCGTCATCGACGAGACCACGATGCCCGCCGCCCGCAGCGCACCGCGCCTCTGCGTGCCGGCCCATCCCGGCCACGCCGCCTACACGGTGTTCACCTCCGGCACCACGGGAGAACCCAAGGGTGTCATCGGAACTCATGGGGCATTGCTCGCCTACATCGACGACCACGCCGAGCGGATGCTCACGTGTGCGAGCGAGCGCCTCGGCAGGCCGCTGCGTATCGGCCACGCCTGGTCGTTCGCGTTCGACGCCGCCTGGCAACCGCTGGCAGGACTGCTGTTCGGTCACGCCGTGCACATCATCTCCGAGAGTGACCGCAGGGATGCCGACCTGCTCGTCGACATCATCGAACGGGAGGGGATCGACATGCTCGACGTCACCCCCTCGCTGTTCACCAGTCTGCGTCAGGCCGGGCTGCTGGACTCCGGCCGACTTTCGGTGCTCGCACTCGGCGGTGAAGCGGTCGGCGCGGGGGACTGGACTGATATCCGGAAAGCCTGCACAGGAACGCTATTGGTGGCGCACAACTGTTACGGCCCGACCGAGACGACCGTCGAGGCCGTCGTCGCCGCGATTGCCGAGCACGACGCGCCGGTGATCGGCTATCCGACACGATCGACGCGCGCCGCGGTTCTCGATTCGTGGCTGCAGCCCGTCCCCGACGGTGTGGTGGGCGAACTGTATCTGGCCGGCGATCAGGTGACGAGGGGTTACCTCGGTCGCCGCGCCGAGACCGCGACGCGGTTCGTCGCCGCCCCGGGCGGTGCCCGGATGTACCGCACGGGCGATCTGGTGCGGCGGGATCACGACGGCGCGCTGGTCTTCGTCGGCCGGGCCGACGCCCAGATCCAGGTTCGCGGGCATCGCGTCGAGCTGGGCGAGATCGAGGCGGTACTCGAAGAGATGCCCGGGGTGCGGCACGTACACGTCACGGTGCAGGGGCAGACCGCGGGTCCCCGACTGGTCGCGTACGTCGACGGTGACGTGACGGTGTCCGAACTGCGCCCGCTGCTGCGGAACAGGTTGCCGCGGTATATGCTTCCGCACCGGCTGATCGTGGTCGACACGATTCCGCTGACCGCCAACGGCAAGGTCGACGAGGCGGCGCTGGCGGCCACCGTGTCACCCGACGAGGCTCCGGAGCCGCCGAGCACGCCGACCGAGATCGCCCTTGGCCATGCCGTCGCGGAACTGCTGGGCCTTGCCGCCGTCGACCTCGACGCCGACTTGCTGGAACTGGGGCTGGACAGCATCGCCGCGCTGTCGTTGGTTCAGCTCGCGCGCAGCAGTGGACTGTCACTGCGCGCCCGGCTGGTCCTCGAGTGCGGCACGCTGCGCGAACTCGCGGCGGCAGTCGATCGCGACACCGCCGACGACCTCGCTGCCGGGCCGGAGCCGCAGGGCCCGATTCCGGCGCTGCCTGCCGTGCACTGGCTCTATGAGCACGGCGATCCGCGACGCTTGTCGCAGGTGGAGGCGATCCGATTGCCGGCCGATGCGACCGCCGAGCGGCTGCGCCTGCTGCTGGACGGGATCGCCGCCGGGCACGAGATGTTCCGCAGCCGCCTCGACCGCGCGACGATGACGTTCGTCCCGGCCGGTCGAGACACCATCCCGCTGGCCGAGGTGGTGGTCGCCGGCGAACTCGGCGACGCCGTCGCCGAATACGCAGCCGCCGCGATCGAACGGCTGGATCCCGAGGTCGGCCATCCGACCGAAGCGCTGTGGCTGCATGGTCCGGGCGAGCCGGGTGTTCTCGTACTGGTCGTCCACGTGCTGGCGATGGATCCGGCGTCCTGGCGCATCGTGCTCGGTGAGTTAATGGCCAACTGGTCGGCCGCCGGCTCTGCCGAATTCGGCCCCGTCAGCGGTGAACAGGTCAGTTATCGCCGGTGGGCTCACCGCCTCACCGATCGTGCTCGCGCTCTCGACACCGTCGATTTCTGGCTCACGCAGATCGACGGTGAAGACCCGGCATTGGGGGACCGGCGCGTGCGCCCCGAGGCGGATCGGTTCGCCGACCTCGCGATCACCGTGACGGTCACCGAGGCCGACATCACCGGCGCACTGCTACGCGGACAGACACCGATCCAAGACCTGCTGGCCGATGCATGTGCCCGTCTGATCACCCGCTGGCGCGAGCAGCGCGGCGCTGTCAGCCCGGTTCCGCTGCTGGCGCTGGAAACCCACGGCCGCACCGCCGCGGACGACACCGTCGGCCTGCTCAGCGCCATCTATCCGTTACGGATCCGTCCGGGACACCCGATTCCCGAGATACCCGGCGAATCAACTGATTACGCTGCGCTGCGTTACCTGAGGCCGGACACCGCCGAGCTGCTGCGGGGTTTCCACGGCCCGCAGGTGCTCCTGAATTACCTCGGCAGGCTCGACCTCGATGCCGGGGCACTGCTGGACCGCGGTCTGCTCGCCCACTTGTCGATCATGACCGAGCCGAACGTCGCGGTGCGGCACGAACTGACCCTGGTCGCCGCCGTCGCCGGTCGAAAGTTGGTCACCCAGTGGCGAACGCTGCCCGACATCTTCAGCGCGACGGATGTGGTTGCGCTGCAGCAGATGTGGGCAGAAATCTTGCAGGAGTTGGCGGAGGTGACGTCGTGATGCGGCGGTTGGCTGTTCTGGGCGCCGGAGCCAAGGCGGTGGCGGTGGCCGCGAAAGCGGCGATGCTGCGCGACATGGGCGTCGTCACACCGGAGATCGTGGCTGTCGAGCGCACGGCGGTCGCGGCGAACTGGCGCGCGGGCGGTGGCTGGTCCGACGGCCAGCACCGGCTGGGAACCAGCCCGGAGAAGGACGTCGGCTTCCCGTACCGGTCGATGATCCTGCCCGGCCGCAACGGCGAACTCGACCAGCGGATGATGCGGCTGAGCTGGCAGTCCTACCTGGTGAGCACCGGGCGCTTCGCGGAGTGGGTCGACCGCGGCAAGCCAGCACCGACCCACGAGACGTGGGCGAACTACCTGCGCTGGGTGGCCGACGCCGTGGCACTGAATGTCGTTGACGGCGAAGTGATCCGGATGTCTCTCGACGGACAGTCGTGGGTGTTGCACACCGGCGGCGGCACGGTCGAGGCCGATGCGGTGATGATCACCGGCCCCGGCCAGCCCGGCCGATCGGTGCTGCCCGGCCATCCGCAGGTCCTCTCGATCGCCCAGTTCTGGGAGTTGTCGGCGTCGAAAGAACGGATCGACGCCGAGCGGGTCGCGGTGATCGGCGGTGGTGAGACCGCGGCGTCGATGCTCAACGAGCTCTTCGGGCACCGGGTGTCCACCATCACGGTGATCTCGCCGCAGGCGACGTTGTTCACCCGCGGTGAGAGCTTCTTCGAGAACCGGATGTTCAGTGACCCGACGGATTGGGTCGGACTGACTCCGGCCGAGCGGCGCGACGTGATGGCCCGCACCGATCGCGGGGTCTTCTCTGCGCGGGTTCAGGATTCGCTGCTCGCCGACGATCGGATCAGGCATCTGCGCGGCCGGGTGGCGCACGGTGTCGCCGCCGACGGCCGGATCCGTATCACGCTGCACACCGACCGGCACGGCGAGCGGCTCGAGACGGTGCACGGATTCGACCTCGTCATCGACGGTTCGGGCGCCGACTCGCTGTGGTTTCTGCCGCTGTTGGCTCAGGATGCCCTGGACCTGCTCGAGGTCAGGCTGAACGGGCCGCTGACCAGCGACCGGCTGCAGCGGGCGATCGGCGATGACCTCGCGTTGAGCGGGGTGGCGCCGAAGCTGTTCCTGCCCAACCTTTCCGGGCTCAACCAGGGTCCCGGATTTCCCAACCTGAGCTGCCTGGGGCTGCTGTCCGATCGCATCCTCGGCGGCCGGCCCGGCGCCCAGTTGACCCACACGAACGGGAGGAACGTTGAGTACCAATCCATTTGACGACGAGGACGGCCGCTTCTATGTCCTGGTCAACGACGAGGAACAGCACAGCCTGTGGCCGGCGTTCGCCGAGATCCCCAGCGGCTGGCTGGTCGCGTTCGGGGTGGCGAGCCGGGCGGACTGTGCGGAGTTCGTCGAGCAGAACTGGTCGGATATCCGGCCGAAGAGCCTGCGCGCAGCGACTCGACAGTGAAGTTATGCAATGCTAACTTCTCCGTGGATTGGTTAGGCAAACCTAAGGAGGCGGGGGCGGGTTCGACCGTCACCCCGAGACGATGCGCATGAACAACGGTGTAGTGACGCAGGCGCGTGCAGCGCGCGTGGATGCGGATGTGGTGAGCCGATTCGCCACCTGCTGCAAAGCGCTCGGCCTGCCGGTTTACGACCGGCGCCGTCCCGCCGACATGCCGGCTGCGCACCGGGCGTTCACCGAACTCACCCGGGTCGCACACGATCAGTGCGACGCATGGACGGGACTGGCGGCCGCCGGTGGGGCGGACTCGCTCGAGGTGCTGGCCGCCGTCGTCCGCACCGCCGACACCGCCGGCGTGCTGCAGCGGCGCATCGAGCTACCCGCCGGTGCGCTGGGGTTCGACTACGACACCGGGCTCTACCTCCGATTCCGCGCCACCACCACCGACGACTTCCGGCTGGCCTATGCTGCCGCGCTGGCGACCGACGGGGCGTTCCATGCCGCCGACGAGATCATCGGCGAGATCCGCTCCCGCCGCCCGCAGTGGCATGAGGCGCGCTGGGTCGACGTGGCGCTGCGGTCCCGCGCGCACCGCTGGTCGGATGTGGTGAAGCTGCTGACCCCGGTGGTCAACGACAGCGGGCTCGACCCCTACTTCGCGCACGCCGCCAAGGTGGCGCTGGGTGTTGCACTCGCCCGGCTCGGGATGTTCGCCCCGGCGTTGTCCTATCTCGAGGAACCCGACGGCCCGGTCGCCGTCGCCGCGGTGGATGGCGCCCTCGTCAAGGCACTGGCTCTGCGCGCCTACGGCGACGAGGACGCCGCGGCCGACGTCTTGCAGGACCTGTATGCCGCCAACCCGGACAACGAGCAGGTCGAGCACGCGCTGTCCGACCCGACGTTCGGCGTTGTCACCACCACCGCGGCGCGCATCGAGGCCCGCACCGATCCGTGGGACATCGAAACCGAGCCCACCGCAGACGATTTCATCGACCCGGAGGCCCGCGAGCGTAAGGCCGCACTGCTCGACGAGGCCGAACGCGAGCTCGGCGAATTCATCGGCCTCGACGAAGTGAAGAATCAGGTGGCGCGGCTGAAGAGCTCGGTGGCGATGGCGTTGCGGCGCGAGGAGCGCGGGTTGGCCGTGGCTCAACGCACCCACCACCTGGTGTTCGCCGGCCCGCCCGGTACCGGCAAGACGACCATCGCGCGCGTCGTCGCCAAGATCTACTGCGGCCTCGGACTGCTCAAGCGGGAGAATGTCCGCGAGGTGCACCGCGCGGACATGATCGGTCAGCACATCGGTGAGACCGAGGCAAAGACCAACGCCCTCATCGACAGTGCGCTGGACGGCGTGCTCTTTCTCGATGAGGCTTACGCCCTGGTTGCCACCGGCGCGAAGAACGACTTCGGGCTGGTCGCCATCGACACCCTGCTGGCCCGGATGGAGAACGACCGCGATCGCCTCGTGGTCATCATCGCGGGCTATCGCGCCGACCTCGATCGGTTCCTGGACACCAACGAAGGTCTGCGGTCCCGGTTCACCCGCAGCATCGTCTTCCCGTCCTACTCGGCAGCCGAACTCGTGGAGATCGCCGTCGCGATGGCGGCCAACCGGGACAGCGTCTTCGAACCCGCCGCCCTGCAGCATCTCGAGGAGTTGTTCGGCCGGCTGGCCGATTCGTCGACCCCCGACTCGACCGGCGTAGCGCGCCGCAGCCTCGACATCGCCGGCAACGGTCGCTTCGTCCGCAATGTGGTCGAACGGTCCGAGGAGGAACGCGAATTCAGGTTGGACCACACGGACCTGGCCGGCGCTGACTTCACCGACGAGCAGCTGATGACGATTACCGCCGCCGATGTGCGCGCATCCGTCGTGCCGCTGCTGGGTGGCCTGGGCCTGACGGTGCCCCAATGAGCGATGATCGACGGTCCTTCTCGTCGCGTACACCGGCCAACGACAACGGCGAGAAAGTCACGTACCGGCGCGGCTTCATCACCCGCCACCAGGTGACGGGCTGGCGCTTCGTCATGCGCCGCATCGCATCCGGACTTGCGCTGCACGACACCCGGATGTTGGTCGACCCGTTGCGTAGCCAGTCGCGCGCGGTGCTGATGGGCGTCCTGCTGGTCGTGACCGCTGTGCTCGGCTGCTTCGTGTTCTCGGTGCTGCGCCCCGGTGGTGTGCCGGGCAGCGACCCGGTGCTGGCCGACCGCTCCACCGCCGCGCTCTACGTGCGCCTCGGTGACCGACTGCATCCGGTCCTCAACCTGACGTCCGCGCGGCTCGCTGTGGGACGTGCGGTGGATCCCACCACGGTCAGCGGTGAGCAGCTGGACACGTTCGCCCGAGGCAGCCTGATCGGTATCCCCGGGGCTCCGGAACGCATGGTGCAGAACACCTCTCGCGACGCGCACTGGGCGGTGTGTGACGGCACCGCCGGATCGGACCAGGCCGGCGTGACCGTGATCGCCGGACAGCTGGAACGCGGCGGTGCCCGCGCGGACCAACTGGGCGACGGTCGTGGCGTATTGGTCGGCGGCATCGACGGGACCTGGCTGCTCTGGGACGGCCGGCGCAGCGCGATCGACCTCGCCGACCGCGCCGTCACCGACGCGCTCGGACTGCCCGCCACAACCCCCACCCCCCGGTCCATTGCGGCAGGTCTGTTCAACGCGATCCCGGAGGCCCCGGCACTACGGATCCCGCAGATCCCCGAGGCAGGTTCGCCCGCCGGCTATCCGCTTCCCGTGACGGCCCCGATCGGCGCGGTGGTGATCGCTTACCGCAACGACGGCACTCCGGTGAACTACGCGGTGCTGCCAGACGGGCTTCAGCCGATCAGCCCGGTCTTGGCGGCGGCGTTGCGCAACGCCAACTCCTACGGGCTGGCTCAGCCGCCGCAACTCGGAGCCGACGACATCGCCCGCCTGCCGGTCTCGTCGATGCTCGATGTGTCGGCATTCCCGTCCGTGCCGATCAAGCTGGTCGACGCGGCGACCGCGCCGGTGACCTGCGCGCAGTGGAGCAAGATCGACGGTGCCGCAACGAGCGCGCTGACGTTGTTGTCCGGCTCGGTACTGCCGGTCGCCGGCGGGACGCAATCGGTCGACCTCGTCGGCGGCACCAATCCCGGCACCGCGACCCGAGTCGCACTGCCGCCCGGGCGCGGCTACTTCGTCCACACCGTCGGACAACAGCCGGCGTCGCCCCCGGCGGGATCACTGTTCTGGGTGTCCGACACCGGCGTCCGGTACGGAATCGGCGGCGACCCCAAGACAGGTGAAAAGACCATCGCTGCATTGGGTTTGTCCGAACCGCCGCTGCCGATCCCGTGGTCGGTGCTGACACTGTTCGCCCCCGGCCCGGCCTTGTCCCAAGCCGACGCCCTCGTCGCGTACGACGCCGTCCGGCCCGTAGTCCAGCAGGAGAACCGATGAGCCGCCTGATCTTCGAGGCCGGCCGGCGGTTGCCGGCTCCCCCCACCAACAAGGGGGCGATCGTCATCGAGCCGCCCCCCGAGCTGCCGCGGGTGGTGCCCGCGTCGCTGCTGCGCCGTGCGCTGCCGTTCCTGATCGTGATCCTGATCGTCGGCATGATCGTCGCGATGGTGGCCACCGGTATGAAACTCATCTCGCCGCAGACGCTGTTCTTCCCGTTCGTCTTGCTGCTGGCCGCCACCGCGCTGTACCGCGGAAGCGACAACAAGATGCGTACCGAGGAGGTCGACGCCGAACGCGCCGACTACCTGCGCTACCTGTCGGTCACCCGGGACAACGTGCGCGCCGAGGCCGCCGCGCAGCGCGATGCGCTGCTGTGGTCGCACCCCGACCCCTCGGCGCTGACCGTCATCCCCGGCTCGCGCCGGCAGTGGGAGCGTGACCCGCACGACTCCGACTTTCTGGTGCTGCGTGTCGGGCTGCACGACGTGCCGCTGGCCACCACGCTGCGGGTCAAGGACACCGCCGACGAGGTCGACCTGGAGCCGGTGTCACACAGCGCGTTACGCGCCCTGCTCGACACGCAGCGCACCGTCCGCGACGCCCCCCGGGGAATCGACGTGACGGCGGTGTCTCGGATCACCGTCCACGGTGACACCGACGAGGTCAGGGCCGTGCTACGCGCCTGGCTGGCTCAGGCCGTCACCTGGCATGACGCGGCGACCCTGGGCGTCGCGCTGGCCAGCCCCGACCTGGAATCACCCGACTGGAACTGGCTGAAATGGCTGCCGCACAGCGATATTCCCGGTCAGCTCGACGGCTGCGGTCCGGCTCGATACCTGGCGGCCAACACCGACGACCTGATCGCGGCGATCGGGCCCGCACTTGCCGACCGCCCGCTGTTCGGTGTCGACGCCGACGATCCGCTGCGTCATCTGCTGGTGGTCGTCGACGATCCGGGCCACGCGCCGGAGGACTCGGTGCTCGCCACCGGCTTGACCGGAGTCACGGTGATCTACACCGCCGCAGCCCAATCCGGACCACGACCCGGCCAGTACGCCGATCCGGAACGGCCGATACTGCGGGTTGCCGGAGGCACGATCGAGCGTTGGGAGAGCGACGGCTGGCAGACCTACGTCGCCCACGCCGACCGGCTGGCACACGCCGACGCTGTGCATCTGGCACGCGGCCTGGCGCGATGGGACTCCAACCCCACCCACGCCGGACTTCGCTCACCGGCCACCAGGGGCGCGAGCTTCACCACCTTGATGGGCATCCCGGACGCATCCGCACTCGACATCGCGGACGTGTGGGCACCACGGCTTCGCGATGAGGAGCTACGGGTACCGATCGGCGTCACCGCGACCGGCGTGCCGCTGTACTTCGATCTCAAAGACGAGGCCGAAGGCGGGATGGGCCCCCACGGTCTGATGATCGGCATGACGGGCTCCGGCAAGTCACAGATGCTGATGTCGATCCTGTTGTCGTTGTTGACAACTCACTCAGCCGACCGGCTGATTGTGATCTACGTGGACTTCAAGGGTGAGGCCGGCGCCGACATCTTCCGCAACTTTCCGCAGGTGGTTGCCGTCATCTCCAATATGGCGGAGAAGAAGTCCCTGGCCGACCGGTTCGCCGACACGCTGCGCGGTGAGGTCGCCCGTCGGGAGGCTCTGCTGCGGGACGCCGGGCGTCGCGTGCAGGGCAGCGCATTCGGCTCGGTCGCCGAGTACGAGGCCGCACGGCCTGCCGCCGAGGCAGCGGGCATCGAACTACCCTCACTGCCTACGTTGTTCGTCGTCGCTGACGAGTTCACGCTGATGCTGGCCGAACACCCCGAATACGCCGAGCTGTTCGACTACGTCGCCCGCAAGGGGCGCTCGTTCCGGATCCATATCCTGTTCGCTTCGCAGACCCTCGACATCGGACGCATCCGCGACATCGACAAGAACACCTCATACCGGATCGGTCTCAAAGTGGCCAGCCCCGCCGTCTCGCGGCAGGTCATCGGTGTCGAGGACGCTTATCACATCGAATCCGGCAGGGAACACAAGGGAGTCGGCTTCCTGGTGCCCTCGCCAGGAGCCGCACCGATCAAGTTCCGCAGCACCTATGTCGACGGCATCTACGACCCGCCGCGCCCGGTGACGTCGTACGCGGTGCCGTCCGCGCCTGATCCGGTGCCGTTCACCGCCGGGCCGGCCGCGCTGGACGAGGACATCGTGGTGCTGTCCGACCGCGAGATCGAACCGGCCGCCGTGCCCCGCAAGCTGATCACCACCATCGGTGAGCAACTGGCGCTGTACGGTCCGAAAGCACCGGCACTGTGGCTGCCCCCGCTGGACGAGAACATCGCGCTCGACGAGGTACTCGCGGGTGCTGCTGTGCCGGAGCGGCAGTGGCGCTGGCCGCTGGGAGAAATCGACCTGCCGTTCGAAATGCGGCGCGAGCCGCTGGTTTTCGATGCGACCTCGTCGGCGGGCAATGTGGTGATCCACGGTGGCGCCAAGTCCGGGAAGTCGACGGCGTTGCAGACCTTTGTGTTGTCGGCGGCGCAGCTGCACTCGCCGCGCGACGTCACGTTCTACGTCCTGGACTACGGCGGCGGACGATTGCGCGGCCTGGAAGATCTGGCCCACGTGGGCAGCGTGGCCTCACCGCTGGAACCGGAGCGGATCCGGCGCACGTTCGGCGAGCTGGAGCAGCTGCTGCGGTCGCGGCAACGGACTGCCGGACACCAGGGCGGCTACTCCGACTCTTACGGTGAAGTGTTCCTGCTGATCGACAACCTGTACGCCTTCGGCCGCGACAACACCGACCAGTTCAACACCCGCAATCCGCTGCTGGCTGACGTCACCGAACTGGCGAATACCGGTTTGGCGCACGGTATTCACGTCGTCATCACCACGCCGAACTGGCTCGAGGTGCCGCTGGCGATGCGCGACGGGCTCGGGTTGCGTCTGGAACTGCGCCTGCCGGACCCACGAGACAGCAACGTCCGGGTCACCGACAGCCTGCGCAGGCCTGCCGAATCGGTGCCGCACGACCAGCCCGGCCGTGGACTGACGATGGCGGGGGAGCACTTCTTGTTCGCTGAACCGGATCTGACCCGGATAGCGGCGATCAACGCCGCGTACCCGGGACTGCACGCTCCGTTGGTGCGGCTGCTGCCCGCCGACCTGGAGCCCCGGGTGGTGGCCCCCCTGCATCGCGGCGGTGAGCGAGTGGTGCTGGGACAGCGTGAGTTCGACCTCGACGCGGTGGTCCACGATTTCGCCGAGCATCCGCTGCTGATGGTGCTCGGCGACAGCAAGTCGGGTAAGACCACTCTGCTGCGGCACCTCATCCGCACCATCCGCGACAATTCCCGCGCCGAGGACGTCGCGTTCACCGTGTTCGACCGGCGCCTGCACCTCGTCGATGAACCGCTGTTCGCCGACAACGAGTACAGCGCGAACATCGACCGGGTGACTCCGGCCGTGATGGGTCTGTCGGCATTGATCGAACAGCGCCGGCCGCCGGCGGGCCTGACCGCCGGCGAACTCTCGGCCTGGAACTACCGGACCCGCACGGCCTCGGCGCACACCCACTTCCTGATCATCGACGACGTCGACCAGATCCCGGACGGCCCGGCGATGAGCGGGCCCTACGCCGGGCACCGGCCATGGACACCACTGATCGGACTGCTCTCCGCCGCAAGTGATCTCGGTCTGCGGGTGATCGTCACCGGCCGGGCAAGCGGTTCGGCGCACGCACTGATGACCAACCCGCTGCTGCGCCGCATGAGCGATCTGCAGGCAGTCGTGCTGATGTTGTCGGGCAATCCCGCCGACGGCGCGAAGATCCGCGGACATCGGTTCACCAGGCTCCCCGCTGGACGGGCGATGCTGCTCGGTGACAGCGATGGTGTCGAGCATGTCCAACTGGTCAACCCGTTTGCCCTCGCGCACAGCGCATCTCATGCGCGCTACCCAGAGGAGAACCCGTCATGACCCTGCGCGTTGTCCCAGAGGGGCTGGCCGCGGCCAGTGCCCAGGTAACGGCTCTCACAGCACGATTGGCGGCGGCGAACGCCGCTGCCGCACCGTTGATCACGGCGGTGCTGCCGCCCGGCTCCGATCCCGTCTCGCTGCAGACGGCCGCAGGCTTCAGCGCCCAGGGACTCGAGCACACCGCGACGGCCACCCAGGGTGCGACCGAACTCGGCCGATCGGGCGCCGCGGTGGGGGAGTCCGGTGCCGGTTACGCAGCCACCGATGCCGCCGCGGCAGGGACCTACGTGATCGCACGGGGAGGCTGATGACCGCGCCAATCTGGTTCGCGTCGCCGCCGGAGGTGCATTCGGCGCTGTTGAGTGCCGGCCCCGGTGCCGGTCAGATGCTCGCCGCAGCCGCCGCGTGGGCGGCGCTGAGCGTCGAATACGCCGACGCCGCAGCTGAACTCACCCAAATCCTCGCGGCCGTTCAGGCCGGCTCATGGCAGGGGCCGAGCGCAGAACAGTACGTCGCGAGCCACGCGCCCTATCTGGCCTGGCTCGAGCAGGCCAGCGCGCACAGCGCCGGGGCAGCCGCCCAGCAGCAGACGGCCGCCGCCGCCTACACCGCGGCGCTGGCCGCCATGCCGACGCTGCCTGAACTGGCCGCCAACCACACCGTCCACGGGGTGTTGATGGCCACGAACTTCTTCGGCATCAACACCATCCCCATCGCTCTGAACGAGGCCGACTACGTCAGGATGTGGATCCAGGCGGCCACGACGATGAGTGTCTACCAAACCGTCGCCGGCACCGCGCTGGCCGCGGCGCCGCGCAGCGTGCCCGCTCCGACGATTGTGCTGCCCGGCGGAGAAGCCGCATCGTCGACGATGGCGCTCGCGACCGCAGCGCAGCCGCAGGCCGGTGAATCCGGTTCCGCGCTGACCAATTCCAACAGCATCCTGGATCTGCTGGAGGCCTACATCAAGTCACTCCCGGACGGCGATCTGATCTGGGATTTTCTCACCCATCCGGTCCAGAGCCTTCAGCAGATCATCGTCGACTTCCTGACCAACCCGGTCCAGGCCTGGCAGACCTGGGGGCCGCTGCTGTCCGCACTGCTCTACCAGGCGATCTTCCAGCCGGTCGGATGGACCACGTGGGGGCTGGTGTTGAGCTCACCGCTGTGGGCCCCGATGCTCCTCGTCGCCGGCCTGCCCCTGCTGGGGTTGTTGACGCTGGTGCCGAATCCGGCCGCCCCTGACGTCGCACCCGAGCCGGCCCCGGCGCCGATCCAAGCGCGGCAACCCAACGTGTGGCCGGTGTCGTCGGCGGCGCCGACCGTGCCCGCCACCGCGCCCGCGGCACCGACCGCCGCCGGTGCGCCGGCGCCCGCCCCGGCACCGGCGACACCCGCCCCGGCAGCGCAGGCGATGTTCTATGCGGTCGGCGGGGCGGACCCCGACGACGGCCCGGGCCCGTCATTGACCGAAGGCAGCGGCGCCAAGGCCCCGGTGTCCGAGGCGGCACCCGCCGCGGCAGCGCTGTCCTCGGTGCAAGCCAAGGAACGCGCGCAGCGGCGACGTGCCCAGCGACTCAAGGACCGCGGGCACCGGGACGAGTACATGGACCTCAACAGTGACATCGGCCTACCCACCGAACCGGCTGCACCGCCCAGCACGTCGTCCTCCGACCGGGGTGCGGGAACGCTCGGATTCACCGGCACCGCGACCAAAGCTCGCGATGTCACCGCCGCTGGTCTGACCGAGTTCGCCGGCGACACAACCGAACGCCCCATCACGCCGATGCTTCCGGCCACCTGGGACAGCGATCCGTCCGACAGAGATCACCACCGAGAATGATGGGAGAAATACCGTGAGCATGCTGGATGCGCACATACCGCAACTCGTGGCCGCCGAGGCTGCCTTCGGTGCCAAGACGGCGCTGATGCGCAGCACCATCGCACAGGCCGAACAAGCCGCGATGTCGTCGCAGGCATTCCATATGGGCGAGTCCTCGGCCGCCTTCCAAGCCGCGCATGCGCGGTTCGTCGAGGTCGCCGCGAAGGTCAACTCGCTGCTCGACATCGCGCAGGTGAACCTCGGCGAGGCCGGCGCGACCTATGTGGCTCAGGATGCCGCAGCGGCAACGACTTACGGAGGCTTCTGATGTCCCAGATCATGTACAACTACCCGGCCATGCTCGGGCATGCCGGTGACATGGCCGGCTATGCGGGCACGCTGCAGGCCGTCGGCGCCGATATCGCCACTGAACAGTCCGCCCTGCAAGGGGCCTGGCAAGGCGAGAGCGGGATGACCTACCAGGCATGGCAGGCACAGTGGAACCTCGCCATGGAGGAACTGGTGCGCGCGTACCGGGCGATGGCGGGCACCCACGAGACCAACACTCTGTCGATGCATGCGCGCGATCAAGCCGAAGGCGCCAAGTGGGGCTGAGACGTGGCCGCACCTAACGCGGTCGAGCTGACCGCTGACGCCGCGTGGTGTGTCGCCGAAAGTATTGGTGCCGGCTCATTTCCGTGGGTGCTGGCGATCACGCCTGCGGTGACCGACCAGCGGGATGCCCCGGCGATCCTGGCCCGGTTGCGAGCCGAGCTGACTCGCGCACGCGTGATGTCCGAGGACGGGACGGTGGCACCTGCGGTAGCCCGCTGGACACGCGCGGTCTGCGCGCCGGACCGGTGGCTCGAGCTTCGCTACGTTCGGGGTACCGGCGCGGAGATGTTGCGCGGCCTGGTGGCCCGTCGCGGAGACCACACGGTGGTGGCGCTGCGCAGTGGTGAGCTCGTCACTCTCACCGAGCTCGACATCAGTGATCCGTTTGCGCTTGCCCTGGCCGTTGCTGCCGGGCTGGCCGGTCGCACACCGGCGCGATTCGCGGAGTTCACCCTGCCGACCAGGGCCGGGCTTCGGGCCGACGAAAAGCTTCGTGCCGGAGCCGATCTCGACCGGGTCCTCGAACACCTGGGCATTCCCGGCTCGGCGGTCCCGGTGGTGCGATCGGTGTTCACCGGACCGCGCAGTTACGTCGAGATCCGCGCCGGCTCCGCCCACGACGGTGTGCACTGTCTCAGCGAGGTCGGCGTGGGCATCGTCGACAGCGACGCCGGCCGCGTGCTGGTGAACCCGGAACGCGCAGCCGACGGGGAATGGCTGTCGACCTTCTCGCCGGGCACCCCGTTCGCGATCGCGCTGGCGCTCGACCGGCTCACCGACACGCTGGCGGATGGCCGCTGGTTCCCGTCCGCCACGCTGGCCCGCGACTTCACGAAGAATTGACAAGAGAGAGAACAACAATGACCGAAACCCCGGTGCTGCCGATCGTGCGGGTCGCCGTTTTGGCGTATGGCCGGATCAACGACGTGGCGCTGCCCGCGGAGTTGCCGCTGCGCGAGATCCTGCCCGCCGTGAAGCGGTTGGTGCCACCGGACTCCGACGACGAGACCGCGAGCCCCACCCCGATGACCCTCGCCCCGATCGGCGGTCCGCCATTCAGCGTCGACGCGAGCCTGGACACCGTCGGTGTGGTCGACGGTGATCTGCTTGCACTGCAACCAGTTCCGGCCGGACCGCCCGCGACCGGCGTGGTGGAGGACGTCGCCGATGCCGCCGTCATCTTCTCGGCCGCCCGCACCAGTCCGTGGGGACCGCACCGTCTGCAGGTGGGTGCGCGACTGGCCGCCGCGGTGTTCGTGGTGGCGCTGTGCGCGGTCGTGATCACCCACCGCGCCGCGACCGCCTCGGTGATCGGTCTGTACGCGGTCGCCGCGCTGGCGGTGCTCACCGCGGTCACCGGACTGGTGTTGCGGGCCCGGTCCGCTCGGCTCGCCACCCAGGTGTCGGCGGCGGCTTTGCTGCCCATCGCGTCGGCCTTCTGGCTGGCCGTACCGGGACTGTGGGGATCCCCGCACGTGATGCTGGCCGCGGCCGGCGTGGCCGCATGGTCGTTGATCGTGTTGACCCAGACCGGGGACGGCGTCGGGTTGTTCACCGCCACAGCGATTGTCGGCGTCGGAGCATTGCTGGTCGCCGGCGCGGCGGCGCTGTGGCAACTACCCGCCCGGACCGTCGGCTGTGCTCTGATCCTGGTAGCCCTGCTGCTCACCGTGTCGGCCCCCGCGCTGGCGGCGATGTGGGCCCGGTTCCCGCTGCCGGTGATCCCGGCCCCCGGTGATCCGACGCCGTCGAGTCCGGCGACCCGGTTGCTGGCCGATCTGCCGCGCCGGGTCCGGGTCGCCGAAGCACACCAGACCGGTGTGATCGCGGGCAGCGTGTTGCTGTCGAGCGCCGGATCGCTGATCGTGGCCGGCCGCACCGACGGTCCCGGCGTCTGGGGCTGGTATCTGGTTGCGGCCGCCGCGGCCGCGGCTGTGCTGCGCGCCCGGGTGTGGGACACCACGGCATGTAAGGGCTGGCTGCTCGCTCAACCATTCCTGGTGACCGCAGGGCTGCTGGTCGCCTTCTCCGCGCAGCACCGCTTCATCGCCGCGCTGTGGGCACTCGTGGTGCTCGGAGCGCTCACCGCGGTGTGGGTGATCGTGGCCGTCAATCCGGATACAGCCTCCGCGGAACGCTATTCACTACCGGTGCGCCGCCTGGTGGGTTTCCTTGCCGCCGGCGTCGACGCATCTCTGATCCCGGTGATGGCCTATCTCGTGGGCGTCTTCACATGGGTCCTCGATCGATGATGCGGGCCGCCGCGGTTGCCGCGGTGGTACTGCTGGTCGCAGCACCGGCGGCCGGCGCCGTGAACCCGCCGGTCGCCGACCCCGCGGCGCAACCGCCGGCTGGGACTGCCGGGCCAACCGCCGGGATGTCCCAGCGGTCCGAATGCGTGACCACCGGGGTGCGTCCCGGCAGCGACCCAGCTGCCGTGAGCCCCAATCAGGCAATGCTCGATCTCAGAGGAGCACACCAGTTTTCGCGGGGTGAAGGCCAGACCGTCGCTGTCATCGACACCGGTGTCCGGCCGGGACCCCGGCTACCGAATGTGGTCGGCGGTGGCGATTACCTCGCCTCGGGCGACGGGCTGACGGATTGCGACGGCCACGGCACGCTGGTGGCCGGGATCATCGGCGGACAGCCCGGACCTGACGGATTCAGCGGAGTCGCACCGGGCGCGCGGCTGCTGTCGATCCGGCAGGCCTCGCCGCGGTTCTCGCCCAACGCCGGGGGGAAGGACCCGGCGTCGGTCCAGGCGAACGTGGAGATCGAAACACTGGCCCGCGCGGTCGTTCATGCCGCCGACCTCGGCGCCACCGTCATCAACATTTCCACCACCACCTGCCTGACACCCGACAAGCTCGGCGATCAACAGACTTTGGGCGCTGCGCTGCGCTATGCCGCGATCGACAAAGACGTCGTCATCGTCGCTTCCGCGGGCAATGCCGGCGCCTCCATGGATGGCACGCCGGGTACTCAGTGCGCGTCGAATCCGCCGGGCGACGCGACCAGCGCCGGGGACCCGCGGAACTGGGCGGGCGTCAGTTCGGTATCGGTCCCGTCGTGGTGGCAGCCCTACGTCCTGTCGGTTGCGGCGTTGACCGCTGACGGACAACCGACCGACTTCACGATGGCGGGCCCGTGGGTGGGTATCGCCGCGCCCGGCGAGAACGTCGTATCGCTGAGCAACGATGCTGCGGGCGGGCTGGCCAACGGCATACCCGATGGGCGCGGCGGGATGTCGCCGCTGAGCGGAACAAGTTTCGCCGCCGCCTACGTCGCCGGAGCCGCCGCCCTGGTCCGTAGCCGCAACCCGGGCATGCGCTCCGACGAGGTGGTCCGGCGGTTGACGGCCACCGCGCACAACGCGGCGCAGGCACCCTCCAACCTGGTCGGTGCCGGAGCGCTGGATCCGGTCGGTGCCCTCACCTGGGCCGTCAGCCAGGCCGATGACAGGGCGCCGGCCACCAAACGCGTTGCGGCGCCCACACCGCCAACGCCGGTCGATCACACCCCGCGCACGGTGTCGTTCATCGGAACGGCGGTGCTCGCGGCTGCGGTCATCGTGGTCGCGGTCGTCACCCGCAGACGCAAGGAAGAACGCGAATGACTGAAATCAACGGACCGGGTGCCGGTCGGCTCACGGTTGTCGGCATGGCGATCGCCACCGCGGTGCTGGCGTACCCCTGGCGGTCGACCGCAGATCGGTGGGCGTTGGGTATCGCGGTCGCCGTGGTGCTGGTGTCGATGATGTGGTGGCGCGGTCAATTTCTGACCACCATCCTGTGGCGTCGCCTGCGAGTTCTGCTGAACCGCAGACCGATTGAGGGCGCATCGGCCGACATCCAGGGGCGGCGCACCGATGCGGTCACGACGGCTCTGCTCCGGGTGGACAGCCGACATGGCGAGCTACCCGTCGGCGTGCTGACCGGCTACCTCGACCGGTACGGACTGGTGTGCGACGCCGTTCGCGTCACCACCCGCACGGGTCCGGATTCGACGACGACGTGGATCGGTCTGACATTCAGCGGTGCACGGAATCTGGCTGCGCTGCAAGGCCGATCGGCGCGGATACCGTTGCGCCAGACCGCGGAGAACGCGGCTCGTCGCCTGGCCGGTCATCTGCATGAAACCGGCTGGACCGCAACGCTCGTCGACGCCGCTGAGATACCCGCCCTCGCCGCGGGGGATGCCCGCGAACGGTGGCGGTCGGTTACCGACGCGCGCGGCCACCTGACCACCTACGCGGTCGCAGATCCGCAGACGGTGCTGCGCGGGGTGAGTGCTGCCGGGGCGCAGGAGGTTTGGACGGTGGTGGAGATCGCGGGCCCCTCGCCGCTCACCGATCTCAGGGCCGGTGTGGCGATTCGCACCGAGGAGGCGCCGAAAACACCGGCCCCCGTGCCGGGGCTGGCGGCTATCCACGGGCGCCAGGCCCGAGCTCTTGCCGCGCTGCACCCGCTGTCCGGTATGCGACTCGTCTGAGGATAGGAGCGGCGATGGCGAACGAGGTGGCCTCACGCGGCTGGCAGGGAACGATTCTGAAATTGTTCGGCGCCGCCGATTACGAACTGACGGTGACAGGCCGGGAACAGCTCAGCGAGCACTACCTACGACTGAACTTCGATGCGGGCGGACTGCTGACCGAACGGGACGTGCATCCGACGATGTGGATCCGGATGTGGTTCCCGGACGGCGCGAAACTGCACCAGCGGGGATACACCCTGGCCAACCCCGACATGGCCGCCGACCGCTTCGACATCGAGTTCGCGTTGCACGACGGCATCGCCTCGCGGTGGGCGTGTGCGGCTCAACCCGGCGACACCATCGGCGCCACCGTGCTCGGCAGCAGCTTCACGTTGCCCGAGCCGGCCCCGGCCGGCTACGTGATCGTCGGTGACACAGCGTCATTGCCCGCGATCAACTCGCTGCTGGAATCCATCGGCGATGCTCCGGCGCGGGTGTTCCTCGCAGCCGCCCACGACGACGACAAAGACTTGCCGGTGGCTCGCGACGCGGGGGTCGACTGGGTCGACCGCACCGAATCCGGCGCGGGGCTCGTCGACGCCGTGAGCGAGGCCGCCTACGATGCGGAGGATCACTTCGGCTGGGTCGCGTGCGACAACCGGACAACCCGGGCCGTCGCCAAGGTCCTCCGCGAGCAATACCGCATCCCGCGCACCTCGATCAAGGCACAGGCGTACTGGGCGCAAGGGGCGTGACCGAGCGGCGGCTGCCCGCCCACATGGCGGCCGCGACCGCCGCGATCAGCACAACCCCGACGCCGAAGGTGCCCAGGTCGAACGACACCGCCGCAGGGCTACCCGCTTGGGCCCGCGCGGAGCCGCGCAGGAACGGAACCACGGTCAGAACACAGATCGCCAGCAGGGCTTCGGCGAGGACCACTGCGGGGAAGTGTTGGGCGGCAAGGTGAAACAGACCGCGAGTGTCGCCGGCGGACTGCAGGGCACGGATGCGCGGCAACAGCACTCGTACGTTGTAGGCACCGGCGCACAGCAGCACCACCACCAGGACGAGCTTGACCGCGAGCGCGCGGCCGTAGGCGGTGGTGAGCAATTGGTCCAGTGTTCCGACGTGACTCCACGCCAGCCAGGAGCCACTGACCACCAGCGCCCCGACGGCCATCATTGCGACGAGACTGAACCGTTCCCAGATCTGCACCCAGTCCGCCGCCACGCCGCCGCCGGTCACGTTGCGGCGTCCCGCGATTCCTGTCGCGGCCAGGACCACCAGTCCACCCACCCAGGTGATCGCACCGAGAACGTGCACCGCCGTCAATACGTTTGACACCAAGCGAGTCAGATTGACGAATTTGACCGGGATTTCGGGGATCACCGCCGCGACCGCCGCGACCGCGGCGATACCGAGCGGCAGCGTCCGCGACCGACTCCAGCGCAGCGCCACCAACCCGCATCCGGCCAGCACCATCGCGACCAGCTGGGTGAGCGTCATCACGCTGAGGGTCGCGGCGGCACGGAATTGCAACACCACACCGACCAGCACGACAATCGCGGCCGGAACGGCCAGGCCGCGCACCTGACGCGCGACGAGACCACCCTGCGACTCGGGTATGGCCAAAGCGCCTATGGTCAGCCCGATTCCGAGCGGAATCGACAAGCTCAGGTAGTAGACCACCTGGGTGACAACGTCGACGGCGGCCGGAGGCGGTGGGGTGGGGCCAGGCACGTGAGACGTCCTATCTTCAGAGCTGCTACCGACATAGACGATAGAGTTCGCGGCTTTGTTCATCCTGTGCGCGTACTGTGTGTCACATCTGGCGCTCAGGGCCGGCCTTGGCGTCCCGAATATCCTTCCCAGGGACTGTAATCCGCGACCAGCTCCTCCTGCGCCGGCCGCTGAGCCTCGGGAACATGTTCGAGGTTGATCCGGATGCGGTACCAGATGGAGCTCGGCCCCCGCATTCCGTCCACCAGGATGTCGGTGGGCTGCAGCACCGTGGCGGCCTCCGGGTGGCGGGCCCGCCAGACATCCAACGCCGCCATCGCCTCGTCGCGGGTTTTGGTGCGAGCCACCTCGATCAGCGGCTTGCTGCCTTTCGGCGGTTTCTCGGCGGGGCCGAGTTCCTCGGCCAGCGCCAGCAGCGGGTCCAGCGAGCCGACGGCGTCGTCCATCGACTCCCAGGGATCCCCGCGTTCGGCGAAGCGGGCGGGGACGGTCAGGATCGTGAAGTCCTCGGCGCGGCAACCGGGAACCTCGTCCCACGTCAACGGCGTCGACACCCGCGCGTCCGGGGTGGCCCGCACCGAGTAGGCCGAGGCGACGGTGCGGTCCTTGGCGTTCTGATTGAAATCGACGAAAACGCGTTGTCCGCGTTCTTCCTTCCACCACAGGCTGCTGGCCAGGTCCGGCGCGCGGCGCTGCACCTCCCGGGCGACGCTCTCCGCGGCCAGCCGCACCTGCTTGAACGGCCAGTGCGGTGCGATTCGGGTGTAGATGTGGAATCCGCGCGAGCCCGACGTCTTGGGCCAGGCCGTCAGCCCGTGGTCCTCGAGCACCTCGCGCGCCACCTGGGCCACATCCAGGATCTGTGACCAGTCGACCCCCGGCATCGGATCGAGGTCGATACGCAGCTCGTCGGGATGATCGAGGTCGCCCGAGCGGACCGGGTGCGGATTGAGATCGACGCAGCCGAGGTTGATCGCCCACGCCAGTCCCGCGGGTTCGTGGAGCACCGCCTCCTTCGCCGATGTGCCCCGGGCGTAGCGCAGCTCGGCCACCTCGATCCAGTCCGGGCGCTTCTCCGGGGCACGCTTCTGGAAGATCGCTTCCTCGGTGATGCCCTTGACGAATCGCTTGAGGATCATCGGCCGGTCGGCGACACCGCGCAGTGCCCCGTCGGCCACGGCGAGGTAGTAGCTGACGAGGTCGGCCTTGGTGACCGCGGCCCGTTCACCGACCGCGGGGAAGACCACTTTGTCGGGATGACTGATGGTCACCTGGCGACCGTCGATCTCCATGGAGTCGGCCATGACGCCATGGTAATTAGGCCGCTCGTTCGGTCTTGGCTGCGACGTGCGTCACCTAGGGTTGCAGACATGCCCAGTCTTTTCGATCTCCCCGCGCAGGCACTGGCCAAGGCTCAGCGATTGGCCGACCGCGGCTCGGCTGAGCTGCACTACCTTGCCAAGATGATCGAGTCGGGCGCGTTCCGCCTCGAGCCGCCCCAGAATCTCATCGGCATGGCGGCCGACATCCGCCGTTGGGGTGAGATCGGGATGGTTCCGGCGCTCAACGCCCGCCGCACACCCAACAAGGCGGCGATCGTCGACGACGAAGGTTCGATGACCTTCAAAGAACTCGACGACGCCGTCAATGCTGTCGCCAACGCGTTGCTGGCCAAGGGGGTCAGAGGTGGCGACGGGGTGGGCATCCTGGCCAGGAACCACCGCTGGTTCGTGATCGCGAACTACGGCGCCGCGCGGGTCGGCGCCAGGACGATCATGCTCAACACCGAGTTCTCCGGGCCGCAGATCAGGGACGTGTCCGAGCGTGAGGGCGCCAAGCTGATCATCTACGACGATGAGTACTCCGAGGCCGTCAAGCTCGCCGAGCCGTCGCTGGGCAAGCTGCGGGCGCTGGGGACCAACCCTGATGCCGACGGCCCGTCGGGCAGCACCGACGAAACCCTGGCCGAGGTCATCAAGCGCAGCAGCACCGCACCCGCGCCGAAGGTAACCAAGCGGTCATCGATCGTCATCCTCACCAGCGGAACCACCGGAACGCCCAAGGGTGCGACGCGCAATACGCCGCCGACCCTGGCGCCGATCGGTGGTGTGCTGTCGTCTGTACCGTTCCGCGCCGGCGAGGTCACCTCGCTGCCGTCGCCGATGTTTCATGCGCTGGGCTATCTGCACGCCACCATCGCGCTGACGCTTGGCTCGACGCTGGTGCTGCATCGAAAGTTCAAGCCCGCCACCGTACTGGAGGACATCCCTGCCCAGAAGGTCACCGCGATGGTCGTCGTGCCCGTCATGCTGTCGCGCATGCTCGACGCGCTTGAAGCCATGGACACCAAGCCGGATCTCTCGTCGCTGCGGATCGTGTTCGTCTCGGGCTCCCAACTTGGTGCTGAGCTGGCGACGCGGGCGTTGAAGGATCTCGGCCCGGTGATCTACAACCTTTACGGCTCAACGGAAGTCGCGCTGGCCACCATCGCCGGTCCGAAGGACCTGCAGATGAATCCGTCCACCGTCGGCCCGGTCGTCCGGGGCGTGACGATCAAGATCCTCGACGACAACGGCAACGAGCTACCGCAGGGCGAGGTCGGGCGGATCTTCGTCGGCAACAGCTTCCCGTTCGAGGGCTACACCGGTGGCGGTCACAAGCAGATCATCGACGGGTTGATGTCGTCCGGTGACGTCGGCTATTTCGACCACAACGGCCTGCTATTCGTCAGCGGCCGCGACGACGAGATGATCGTCTCCGGCGGCGAGAACGTCTTCCCGGCCGAGGTCGAAGACCTCATCAGTGGTCACCCCGACATCGTCGAGGCGACTGCGCTCGGCGTCGACGATCCCGACTGGGGAGCCCGGCTTCGCGCATTCGTCGTGCTGCGCGAAGAAGCCGAACTCACCGAGGACGCGATCAAGAACTACGTGCGCGAACACCTTGCGCGCTACAAGGTTCCGCGCGAGGTGGTGTTCCTCTCCGAGCTGCCGCGCAACCCCACCGGCAAGATCCTCAAGCGGGAATTGCGCGACATCGAGGTGAAGTAGCGGCTCCGCCGAGACAAAATCCGATTGGTGTTTCATCTGTAAGACAGAGTCACCATGCTGTTGCAGCATTGCTGTGATCTGTGCTACACCAGAGATTCTGAGTGACACACCACACAGCGGAGGCATGATGCACCACGCGGCCCGGCCCGTCCGAGGTGTCGACGGCGGCTCGCCGCTGCGAACGAGTCATGCCAAGTACGTCGGCCGGGTAGGTGCACTGGCCCTATTCCTCGGTGTCGGCGCGGCCATCGCCATGCCGACCGCGGAGGCCGACACGGGCGGTTCGGCGCACTCGTCGGGCGCGGGCTCGTCGTCGCACGCTGCGAGTGCGAAGAAATCCGGCGGCGCTGCCGCGAGTCAGCGTGCCCGGGCGGGGTCGGCGCGTGTCGCGAGCACATCTGCCCCGGCCACGGTGACCGGCCTGCCCCGTGCAGTCGCCTCGTCACATCGCGTCCGGGCCACTGATCCGGCCGCTCCGGCCGCATCGCCCACCGATCTTGCCGCGGTGGCCTACACCCGTCGCCGCTCCGCGTCACTGCAGCAGGGCGCCGCGGGAACAAGCACGGTCGAGTTGACCAACCAGGTCAGTCCGCTGGGCACCCAGCAGCAGGTCTCCCGCGAGCAGCTCGCCATGCAGGCGGTCCGCACATTGCCGGTGGCGCTGATGAAATTCGTTCTGCGCCAGGGTTTCCTCGCCGCAGCCAACAAGCAGTTCGCTCTGGTCGGCGGGCCCGACGCAGCGAATCTGGACGCGCTGAACAATGCGGTCGACGAGTACGCCCTGGCCTCGGCATTCTCCGAACAGATTCTCAACCCGATGAACCCTGCGGTGGTCACCCAGGTGGCGCCTCCGCACAGCTGGTACGGGGTGAATGTCGGTGGATCGCGGTTGCTCTATGACAACCCCGACACGATCTACCGGTTCATCCCGGTCAACAAGACATCGGAGTACGTGATCACCGGGCGCTTCTACGACGCGATTCCCGCCGACACCACATTCAGTGTGTTGGAAGGCAGCTCGGGCAAGACCTCGACGATCCTGAGCCTCAAAGACATCAATGTCAGCGATGACGGTTCGTTCGTGATCACGGTCAGCGGTGAGCCGGCGGCACCGGGGGAGAAGAATCATCTCCAACTGACGTCAAGCTCCACACTGGTCGCGGTGCGAAACACGCTGGGCGACTGGAACACCGAGGAGCCGATGGATCTGGCGGTGCACAAGGTCAGTGGGCCGCCGAACAGCCTGTTCGCTCAGCTCGGAGGATTCCTGTTCTTCGGGTCGGTGGTCAACAACAATCCGACGTTGGCGAAGTTGGTTTCCTTGGTGCCGCCGTTGCCGATCGCTGACACACCCATCGTGCACGGAACTCTGACCGCGTTACTGATGGTCATTCGCGGCGCGAACCAGGAAGCCAAGTACATGGCGCTGGCCACCACCGATCCCGCGACCGGGATGCCACGCCAGCCCAACACCATGACAGAGCCGGCAAGTAACGCCGAGTTCCTGGCCAATCAGTTGCAGAGCAACGGCTACTTCCAGCTTGCCGACGACGAGGCGCTGGTCCTGACGATCGATCCCGGCAACGCCAAGTTCGTCAGCATTCCGGTCTACAACGACTGGACGATCACCGACGACTACTGGAACGAGCCGACAAGCCTCAACTCCGACCAGGCGGTGAAAAACGACGACGGAACCTACACGGTGGTGATCTCTCCCACCGATCCGCTTGTGGCCAACTGGATCTCGACCGGCGGCCTGAATCAGGGCATCATTTCGATGCGATTCCAGAATCTGGACACCGAGGATCCGGCCCAGCCCAGCGTCCAGTCGCAGGTGGTCAAGCTCGACGAGCTCACCCACAACACCAACGGCACCGCCGTGATCACGCAGGCCGAGCGTGATGAACAGCTTGTTTTGCGCAAGGCCGGTTACGACAAGCGTTGGGCGCCCTACCCGCAGGCCTGACCGCCGAGCTCTACGGGTCGCGGGGCAGCCCCAGCAGGCGCTCGGCGATGATGTTGAGCTGCACCTCAGAGGTGCCACCGTAGATGGTCGTCGACCGGCTGCCCAGCAGGTACTCCGCCCACTTACCTTGCACCTCCGCAGAATCGCCGATGGCGCCGTCGACGCCGAACGAGGACACCGCGAACTCGGCGTACCCCTGCCCGGTGCGCATCGACAGCAGCTTCGAGATGGCGGCCGACGGCATCGCATCGCCGCCGGCCAAGGTCAGCAGCGTCGAGCGCAGGTTCAGCAGCTTGGCCGCGTGCCCCTCGGCGATCAGTTCGCCGGCCCGGTGATGGCCGATCTGGTCGAAGTGTCCGTCGCGGACAAACTGCACGAATCCGTCGAGGTTGGCCAGAAATCCCGGCTCACTGCTCCCGATCGAAACCCGTTCAGCGGTCAGGGTATTGCGGCTGACCTCCCACCCGCGGTCCACCTCGCCCAGCACCAGCTCGTCGGGGACGAACACATCGTCGATGAACACCGTGTTGAACATGGCGTGACCGGTGAGCTCACGCAGCGGCTTGACCTCGACACCCTCGGCCTTCATGTCCAGCAGGAAGTAGGTGATGCCGGCATGTTTCGGCGCGCTCGGGTTGGTCCGCGCCAACAATGCACCCCACTGGGCGTACTGGGCGCCGGTGGTCCAGATCTTCTGTCCGGTGATCCGCCAGCCGCCGTCGACCTTGGTGGCCTTGGTGGTCAGGCCGGCCAGATCGGAGCCGGCGCCGGGCTCGGAAAACAGCTGGCACCAGATCATCTCGCCGCGGAACGTCGGCGGCAGGAAGCGCTGCTTCTGCTCCTCGTTACCGAACGCCACGATGGACGGGATCAGCCAGGCCGCGATCCCCATCTGCGGTCGCTTGACCTGTCCGGCGGTGAATTCCTGCGCGATGATGATCTGCTCGATCGGCTTGGCGGCCCGGCCCCACGGCTTCGGTAGGTGCGGCTGCACCCAACCGGCCTCGGCGATCGCGGTCTTGCGTTCCTCCCGCGGAATCGCTTTCAGGGCAGCCACTTCCGCACGGATCTCGTCGCGCAGCTTCTCGGTCTCGGGGTCGAGGTCGATGTTGATGGCCCGCATGCCGGTGCTGGTCGCGGTGTCGAAGACCTTCTGCTGATATTCACTCGCGCGGCCGAACGCGGCGACCAAGCCCAGAGTGCGACGGTAGTAGACGTTGGTGTCGTGCTCCCAGGTGAAGCCGATGCCTCCGTGCACCTGGATGCAGTCCTGGGTGCAGTGCTGAGCGGCGGCAGGCGCCAGACTGGCTGCCACCGCGGTGGCGAACTCGTACGCCGTTTGCTCGTTGTCCCAGTCCTTTTCGGCAGCCTCGTCCAGTGCACGCGCGGCATCCCACACCGCCGCGGTAGCGCGCTCGGTGGTGGCGATCATCTCGGCGCACTTGTGCTTGATGGCCTGGAACTGGCCGATCGGGCGGCCGAACTGCTCGCGGATCTTCGCGTACGCCGCTGCCGTGTCGGTGGCCCAGCGGGCGATGCCGACCGCCTCGGCCGACAACAGTGTGGTGAGGATCGCGCGGCCGGCCGCCTGCGACAGAGTGGACAGCACCCGGTCGGCACTGACTTCGGCGGCATTGGCCCGCACGTGCGCCACCGGACGCAACAAGTCCACCGAGTTGACCGGCTCGATCTCGAGTTGGTCGGCGTCGAGGATCACCCATTCCACGCCGCTTTCGATGGCGACCGGCAGCACCAGAACGGCGGCTTGCGCGGCGGCGGGCACCGAGCGGGCCTCGCCGCGGATCACCAGCGAGCCGTCCTGGCGGGTCGCGGTCAGACCCGACTCCAGCGCGCAGGTGGCGATCAGCTCGCCGGACGCCAGCTTGCTCAGCAGCTCGGTCTCGGGATCATGGGCAGAGATGAGCGCACTGGCTATCGCAGAGGTGACGAACGGCCCGGGTACGGCGCCGTAACCGAACTCGGCGATCACGATCGCGAGCTCCAACAGGCCGAAACCCTGGCCGTCGACCGACTCCGCCAGGTGCAGGCCGTGCAAGCCCTGCTCTGCCGCGGCTTTCCAGTACGGCGGCGGGTTGGGGATCGGCGTCTCCAGGGCCTCGTGGAGGACTTCGGACGGCGCGACGCGTGCGACAAGGGACTTCACCGAATCGGCGAGGTCGTTGTGCTCCTGGGTGATGGCGATGGGCATGTCGGGTGCCTTCCCTATTAACCGGTGGGTTGGGAGCCAGGGTACCTGCCGCTCCAGGCCGCCTCAGTGACGGCGGGTATCCCGGTCCGGGGTCGCGCGCAGCACCACCACCACTACCGCGGAGATCAGCATGAAGATGCCCACCGCCCACATGCCGGCCTTGTCGTTGCCGGTGAACTGGTTCAGCGCACCGGTGGCGTACGGCGCCGCGAATCCGCCGAGGTTGCCGATCGAGTTGATCAGGCCGATCCCGCCCGCTGCGGCGGCACCGGTGAGGAACTGCGCCGGAAGCGCCCAAAAGCTGGGGATCGCGCTGAACACTCCCATCGCGGCGATGCACACCGGGATCATCACCAGCAGCGGGGAGTGCAGATACAGCGCGACCGGAATGGCCAAGCCGCCCAGCCCCATTGGGATCGCGACGTGCCAGACGTGCTCATTCTGGCGGTCGGCGTGGCGCGACCACAGGTACATCGCGATCGCGGCCAGGGTGTAGGGCACCGCGGTGATCAAGCCGACCTGCACGATCGACAGGTGCACATCGAACATCTTCTTGAAGTCGGAGATGATCGACGGCAGGAAGAACGCCAGCGCGTACAGCCCATAGGCGACGCCGAAGTACACCACGGCCAGCAACCAGATCCGAGGGCTGGTCAGCGCCCGGCGCAACGGGAAGTCGAAGCTGCCTGCGACATCGCGTTCCTCGTCGGCCAGCACGTCGATCAGCCATTGTCGTTCGTCGGGCTGCAACCAGTGCGCCTCGGCCGGCCGGTCGGTCAGATAGAACCAGCAGATCACGCCGAGGATGATCGCCGGCAGTCCGACGCCGATCATCATGAATTGCCAGCCGGCCAGGCCGAACGTGCCTTCACCGGCCTGGATCATCCACGCCGCCAACGGAGTTCCGACGGCTGCGGCGACCGGGCTGGCCATCATGAACATCGCCACGATCCGCGCCCGGTAGGCGGCCGGGAACCAACGGGTCAGATAGAAGATGACCCCGGGGAACAGCCCGGCCTCGGCGACGCCGAGCAGGAATCGCAGCGCCAGCAGGGTGGGCGCGTTGGGCGCGAATCCGATTGCGACGGCGACGATTCCCCATGACACCGCGATGCGAGCCAGCCAACGGCGGGCGCCGAAGCGTTCGAGCGCCAAATTCGATGGCACCTCGACCAGGACGTATCCGATGAAGAAGATGCCCGACGCCAGGCCGAACATGCTCGCCGTGAGCTGCAGGTGCTCGCTGATGTCGGCCTTCGCGATGCCGAGGTTGGTGCGGTCGAGGTAGTTGACGAAGTACAGCGCCATCAGGAAGGGCAGGGCGCGCATGGCCACCTTGCGCACGGTGCGGGATTCCAGTGACCGATCACTGGTGTATGCGACGGACATCCGGCCTTCCGTTGACGACGTTGACCAGGTCGCGGCCGTCGTACAGACGGCGGCAATTGTCGACGGCGTGGATCAGGTAGCGCCGCATGGTGTCGACGGTGCACCAGGTGACGTGGGGTGTCACGACGACGTTGTCGAGTCGGAGTAGCAGGCTGCCCGGGTCGACGGGTTCGTCGGTGAACACATCGAGTCCGGCGGCGGCCAGCCGGCCATCGCCTAGGGCATCGATCAGCGCGGGTTCGTCGACGATGCCGCCGCGAGATGTGTTGACCAGTACCGCATGTGGTTTCATCGCATCCAGCGCGGCCCGGTTGATCAGCTTGTCGGTCGCGGCGGTCAGCGGCAGGTGCAAACTGACCACGTCGCTGGCGGCGAGCAGATCGGGCAGCGGACGCCAGGTGGTGGCGCCGTCGTCGGCGGTGCTGGTGTGCAACACGGTGCCGCCCATCGCGAGCACGATCCGCTCGACGCGTTTGGCGATATTGCCGTAGCCGACCAGGCCGACGGTGCAACTGCCGATGTCGCGCACCGTCTCGACCAGGCTGGGATCCGTGGGCCAGCCCAGGCCTTGCCGGGTGAGGCGGTCCAGCGCGGGAAGTCGGCGCAGCGCGGCCAGCATGAGCAGCACCGCACCCTCGGCGACCGAGGGCGCGTTGGCGCCGGGCATGTTCGCCACTGCGATTCCCAGCTCGTCGGCTGTCTCGACGTCGATGGTGTTCACCCCCGCGCCGAGCTTGTGCACCAGTCGCAGCAGCGGTGCGCGGCGCAGATCCTCGCCCGACAGCGGACGCAGCACGTGCCAGATCACCTCGGCGTCGGGCAGCTCGCGGTGCAGCGCTTCGTCGTCGTCTTCGTGGCACCAGTGAATATCAAGCCAATCCGCCTCTGGCGCAACAATATCCAGCACCTTCTCGCCGGGGAGAAAGTGCGCCAGAACTCTCAGCGCCACCGCTTGGCGATCCACTTCGCGATCGTGTCCGCTTGCTCGCCGCGTGCGCCCGGCGTGGTGAAGTAGTGGTCGGTGTCGATGGCGCACAGAGTCTTGTCGGTACTGGCCAGCGCGTCGAAGATGCGCTGAGCGTCCGATGGGAACACCCCGGTGTCCTGCTCGGCGTTGATCACCAATGCCGGGACGGTGACCCGGCCCAGATGTGGCTCGGCGCGGGTCTGAGCGGTCTTGAGGCTCCACATGCCCAGCCAGCTGCGTAGCGTGCAGGCTGCCGCTATGCCGTGTGCGGAGCGGTTGGCCTTCACCGGAATACCGGCGTAGCAGAGGTTGGGCTGCCGTTTGGTGGGTTCGATGGCCGGGTCCACCATGCGCGGATCGGCCCAGGTGCGCATCACGGTGAACGGCCGATCGGAGAACCCGGCAGCCTGCACGCGTTTGAGTTCGGTCTCCGCCCAGTCGGTGATGGCGTGGTTACGGGCTATCTGAGCCGCCCGGTAGCGAGCCAGGAAATCGTCGGAGTACGGTGGCCCGTTGCCCTCGTCGAACAGGTCAAGGGCGGGATCGGTTGCCACCGCATCGTTTTCGTCGGTGACCGCGCCGTCCATCCAGGCGGTTAGGACATCGGGACGCCCGGGATGGGCGGCGCTGGCGATGTAACCGTCGGCAGCAGGTAGTTCGGTCAGCCCCGCGGCAGGGCGCATGCCCTCCACTGGGGTGACGTTGGGATCGACGGCCTGGGACTGATAGGCCGCCATCAACGAGCCGCCGCCCGAATTACCTAGGAGTACTACCGTTTCCACCCCCTGGATATCACGCAGCCAGCGCACCCCGACGCCGATGTCGACCAGCGCGTGGTCGAGCATGAAGCTGCTCTCGAATCCGCGGAAGCGGGTGTTCCAGCCAAGGAAGCCCACGCCACGGGTGGCCAGATAATCGGCGAGGTAGTGCTCGGAGAAGTCGATCTGGTAGTGGCTGGCGATGACCGCGACCTTCGGCTTGCGGCCCACTCCCCGGTGGTAAAGCCCCTGGCAAGGGTGGCCGCCCGCGCCGGCTCGGCGCGCGGTCGGCGAGGACATCCCGATGAATTCGCGCACGACTCCGGGGGTGGGCATGTCGGTGGCCTCCTTCGGGTGTGGATCGCTGAGGAGACGATATTCGTCAGCGTCGATGTGCATGCCTGAATCCGGTGTTAGGTTCGGTTGGGAGAGTCGACCAGGATCTGTGGGGGCACGCCGTGATCAAGCCGCACAACACCAACCCAGAATTCGAGCTCGGGGGAATCAACCACGTCGCGCTGGTGTGCTCGGACATGGAGCGCACTGTCGATTTCTACTCGAATGTGCTGGGTATGCCGCTGGTCAAGTCGCTGAATCTGCCTGACGGACTGGGGCAGCACTTCTTTTTCGACGCGGGCAACGGCGATTGCGTGGCGTTCTTCTGGTTCGCCGAGGCGCCGGACGGCACGATGGGCAGCACCACCCCGGCAGCGCTGCCCGGTCTGGGTTCGATCGTCAGCGCGGTGGGCTCGATGAATCACCTGGCGTTTCATGTGCCGGAGGAGAAGTTCGACGAGTACCGCCAGCGGCTCAAGGACAAGGGTGTGCGGGTCGGGCCCGTGCTCAACCACGACGACAGTCCCCAGGGAGCCACTCGTGAACTGCACCCCGGGGTATACGTACGGTCCTTCTACTTCAGCGATCCGGACGGCATCGTCCTGGAGTTCGCTTGCTGGACCCGGGAATTCACCGATCATGAAGCCGCAACTCCGCCGAAGACGGCGGCCGACCGCAAGCAGCCGATCGCTGCAGGCTAGTCGCGGAACAGCCGAGGATCGCCGAGCTCGTCGATGATCGCGGTGAGCTGATCGGCGAGTTCGGCGGGTGTCAGAGTGATCGCGCCGCCCAGCCACGCGCTGATGGTCTGGCCGACGCCGCCCACGACGAAGTGTGCGAACGCCTTGATCCGGTCGTTGGCGGGCCGGTGCAGCAGCGCTTCGACGTGCTGGCCCGACAGCATCGCGAACAGCGCGCCGGACTCCTGTCTTTTGCGGACCACCGTGGTGTTGGACAGCTGCGAGCTGAACATCAGCCGACCGACCCGCGGATCGAGTTCGATGGTCCGCACGATGTTGGCCATGGCCGCGCGGTTCTGCGCATCGACCGGGGCCGTTGCCACCGCGGCCTGTGTGGTGGCGGCCAGGTCGGCGACCACCCAGTCGAAGACCGCCGCGACGAACTCGTCCTTGTCGGCGAAGCTCTCGTAGAAATAGCGGGTGGCGACGCCGGCCTCTCGGCAGATGCCCCGAACCGTGAGCTCAGCGGGGTCGACATTGCTGCCCAGCAGTTCCAGCCCGGCCTCCAGTAGACGGGCCCGTCTCCGGGCCAGCCGATCGGCGGCATCCACGCCGCCGTAGGGCCGTGCCTGCGTCATTAGCCCATCTTGACATTGCTCAGGCCAGGGCGGCAATATTGGGAAACATTCGTTGTCAGATTCTCATTCGATAGGTGGCCCAGCGTGGCGATCCGCGAACCCGTCATCAGCCACGTCGACCGGGCGGTCAGTGCGCCGCCGATGCCGTCGGCTCGCCGCCGCACGTGGGGACCGGGTTTCGACGACGGGCTGATGGGTGTTGCGCTGCTCGCCGGCCCGGCGAACGTGATCATGGAGCTGGCACTGCCCGGTGTCGGCTACGGCGTGATGGAAAGCCGGGTCGAGAGCGGACGAGCCGACCGGCACCCGATCAAACGGGCCAGGACGACCTTCACGTATTTGGCGGTGGCCACCCGCGGCACCGACGAGCAGAAGAAGGCGTATCGACGTGCGGTCAACAAGTCGCACGCCCAGGTGTATTCGACGCCGGACAGCCCGGTGGAGTACAACGCCTTCGACAAGAACCTGCAGCTCTGGGTGGCCGCGTGCCTCTACAAGGGCGGAGTCGACGTGGCCCGGGTGTTCATCGGCGAGATGGACGACGAGACCGCCGACCGGCACTACCGGGACAGTGCGGCATTGGCCACCACGTTGCAGGTGCCCGCCGAGATGTGGCCGGCCGATCGCGCCGCGTTCGACGAGTACTGGCGGGCATCACTGGACAAGCTGCACATCGACGACACCATCCGCGAATATCTGTACCCGTTCGCCGTGTCGCGGATCCGGGGCGTGCGACTGCCCAAGCGCGTGCAGGAACCGCTCGAACAGTTCAACCTGCTGATCACCACGGGATTCCTGCCGCAGCGCTTCCGCGACGAGATGCGCCTCGACTGGAATCCGGACAAACAGCGCAAATTCGACCGGTTGATGGCGCGCATTCGGTTCGTCAACAACCTGACTCCACGGGTCATCCGGGAGTTCCCGTTCAATCTGCTTCTGCGCGATGTGGATTGGCGGATCCGCACCGGTCGACCGCTGGTCTGACCCGAGCGGAATCGGTTCGGGTATCGCTTCGGGGTCTGACCGGCAATACTGGCTTGCGTCGTCAGCGTCAGTAACGTCAGAGGAGATCAGGTGGCGGAAACCAAGATCACGGTCATCTACGACAACCCCATCGATCCGGATGCCTTCGAGGCCGCGTACGAGGCCGAACAACTCGACGCCGCCCGCAAGATTCCGGGCCACATCCGGTTCGAGACCTCGAAGGTGTGGCCCAAGGAGGACGGCTCACCGACTCCGGCCTACCGGATGATCGACCTGTACTACCCGGACTACGACGCGGCCAGCGCAGCGGTCGCCACCGCGGAGGCCGGCGCGTTCTTCGAGGCGATGGCGCGGCTGTCGACCGGAGGTGTTCGAGTCCTCTTCTCGGACATCCAGATTCCCTCGCACTGATACCTGTCGCCCACGCGCTGCCAGATTCCGCGAGTACCCTCGCGGCAGTGCGAAGTGACAACGACACCTGGGATATCACCACCAGCGTCGGTTCGACGGCTTTGTTCGTCGCCGCCGCCCGCGCACTCGAGGCGCAGAAACCCGACCCGCTGGCGGTCGACCCGTTCGCCGAGGTGTTCTGTCGCGCCGTTGGTGGGCCATGGGCTGCAGTCCTCGACGGCGAGGCGCCCGACCATCCGCTGAAGACCCCGGAGTTCGGGCAACACTTCGTCACCTTTCAGGCGGCGCGGACCCGGTACTTCGACGCGTACTTCGGCGCGGCGGCGCAGGCGGGCGTGCGTCAGGTCGTCCTGCTCGCCGCGGGCCTCGATTCTCGTGCCTATCGGCTGGACTGGCCGGCAGGCACGACCGTCTACGAACTCGACCAGCCGCAGGTGCTGGAGTTCAAGCGCGAGACCATGGCCGCGCACGGCGCCACCGCGAAAGCCGAGCGCAAGGAGATCGCCATCGATCTGCGGGACGACTGGGCGCAGGCACTGCGCGACAGCGGTTTCCGGCCCGACGAGCCGTCGGCATGGATCGCCGAAGGACTGCTCATCTATCTGCCCGCCAGTGCCCAGGAGCAGCTGTTCACCGGGATCGACGCGCTGGCCGCTTCGGGCAGCCACGCCGCGGTCGAGGAGGGGCGACCGATGGATCGCGATGCGTTCCGCGAGAAGGTCGACGAGGCGAAGGCAAGCGACGACGAACGGGGCCAGTGGTGGCAGCTGGTGTACAACGAGCAGCATGCACCGGCTGCGCAGTGGTTCGCCGAGCGTGGATGGACCGCACAGGACACGACGTTGATCGACTACCTGAAGACCGTCGGGCGCTCGGTCGAGTCGGCGGACGCCGAGGCGGCCAACATGCTGTCCAGCATCACGCTGGTGAGCGCGGTCAAACGCTAGGCGCTAGTCCCACATCACCGGCCGGAGGAACCGGTTGATGCGGCGTAGATACTCGGGCTGGCTGACGTGCAGGATGTGGTTACCCGGAAACCAGTGCAGCGCACAACGATCCCAGTGCTCCCAGAGCGCCTCGGCCTGCTCGGGTGGCGCCAACCGATCGCCGAGGCCGGTGATGATCAGTCGCCGATCCCGCGGCACCAACGGCTCGTAGTTCAGCGCGCAGTGATAGGCCGAGGCGGCCGCCGACTCGTCACGGCCGATGGTGCCGAACTTGCGACCCACCTCGATCAGTTTGTTGGCAGGCCACCACTCGTCGAACGTCGACTCCGGAGTGACCACCGGAACGTTGGGAATCACCGCCTCCAGCCGGTCATCGGCGGAGGCGACCAGGGCTGAGGTATAGCCGCCCAACGACATTCCGGTGAGCGCGATGCGGTCGACTCCAGTGTCGCGTAACCAGTTCAAGACCGACCGGAAGTCGTGGACCGCCTGGCCCATGGTTTCGGCGAATCCGGCCATGCCTTGGGAGAAGAAGCCGTATCCGCTGAAGGGCGAGCCTTTTTCGGCGCGACGGCCGTGAAACGGCAGCGTGTAGAGCAGCACGTCGTACCCGGTCTTGTAGAACCACGGCAGCGAGAAGAACAGTCCGTTGAACAGATAGGGCGAACCCATGAAGCCGTGGATGACGCACAACGTCGGCCGCGGCCCGTCGTCGTGGCGCCAATGCTGTGCCCACACAACGTTGTTGCGCTCCAGTCGCGTCCACTTCTTACGCATATCAGGATTGACGGGTACGAAGCTGCTCTGGAACCGCAGATTCTCCACGTTGCCGTGCGCGATGTACTGCGCAACAGGGTTCGCTGGGCGGGTCGTCACGCCGGGCACGTCGGTAGGTGCGGGAAAGGATGCTGCCGGGTCACGGCGCGCGGCGAGTTCGGCGTAGAACTCCAGATTGCTGCGCTCGCGGTGCAGGTCCGACCGGCGCACGATGCTCTTGGCGACGGTCGGCAGCATGGACGCCCCGACCAGTGACGCGATCGCGGTGCGCAGGCCGATATCGGCGACCGCCGAGGCGTCGACGGTGAGCCGCTGAAGTGCGGTCAGATCAGCGCGGTCGGGCAGTCCCTCGTATCCGGCGTCGGCACCCGGCACATCGGGCACCGGCACCGGAATGGGTAGGTCGACGTTCGACGTCATTGTCGCGGCCTTTCGAGGTCGGCATCTGTCATCGGATGCTAACTGGGCGGGCGACTCACAACAGGTGATACACCAACGCGCCGCCGACCTTCACCGGTCGGTAATGCTGTTGTACCCAACTGGCGATCTGCCCACCGACGCGGTCGCGGCTGCGCATCCGGCCGCTGTCGACGTAGTAGCTGATCTTCTGGGCGTGGACGTCGTCGATGAACTGCGCCAGCGTGGGCACCGGGTCGTCGCTCCAGCCGCCGATCGCCATGACCGCAGTACCGGAGGCGATTTCCAGCGAGGCCGCCGCCTGTGAGCCGGAGGTGGCCGCCGACCACTGGGTGCGGGTGGCGGCCAGCATCTCAGCCAGATGCGGGTCGACTCTGTCCGAACTGGCGCCCATCATCATCGTCTTGCCGAAACGGTTACCGACGGTCGGCCACACGTCGGCCGTGTGGGCGGCGTTGGGTATCGATCCGTTGTGCGGGGTGGCGGCGGTGGCCACCGAGAACATCGCGGTGCCGGTGAGACCCGCGACGAGCGAGACCGCCAGCGCGACGGGCGTGAGCCGCGGCCATCGGGTCAGTGCCGCGGCCAGTAGAACTATGGCCGCAACGGCCGCGGACTCGATGAGTGTGCGGGTCCAGGTCGGGCCCAATTGGGCTCGGTTCAGCAGAATGACTGCCCACCATGCGGCGGCTACCACCATCACGATCGCCGCTGATCTGCTCCACACCGCGGCCAGGCCGATCAGCGCTCCGGCCGCCGGCGCCAAGGCGATGGTGTAGTACGGATGCACCATGCCGGTCATGTAGCTGAACACGACTGTGCACACGGCCAGCCACCCGGTCCACATGGTGAAGCTGGCTGCCTCGATACGACTTAGCTTGCGGCGCAACGCAAGATACGCGCCTGCCACCACGGCGACGACGACGGCGGGCAGCAGCCAGGACGCCTCGTAACCCATCTCTGCGGAGAGAAGTCGAAGCACCCCGGCGTGGGTGCTCCACCCGCTGGGGTGCCCGTGGGACACCGCGTTGCCGCCTCCGACGATGCGGTCGACGCCGTTGTACCCCAGTGCGAGATTGAGCACCGTGTTGTCTGTCGAGCTGCCTATGTAAGGACGCGCCGCGGCCGGCCACAGCTGGACCACCGCGACCCACCAACCACACGAAATCACCAGCGCGGCAGTGGCGCTCAGCAGATGCAGCAGTCGTCGCCACCATTTCGTGGGTGCGAACAGTAGGTAGGCGAGACCGAAGGCGGGCAGCACCATCAGCCCGGCCAGCATCTTGGCGAGGAATGCCAGCCCCAGCGCGATGCCCACGAGCATCAGCCATCGCCAGGACGCGCCGGGTATGGCGCGAATCAGGAAGTAGGCGCCAGCGACCATCAACAGCACCATGAGTGCGTCAGGGTTGTTGTACCGAAACATCAACGTGGCAGCCGGGGTGACCGCCAAGACGGCGCCCGCGATCAGGCCCGCCACCGCACCGCGCGCGGGGTCGGTCACGACACGACGTACCGCGGCGTAGAGCAGCGCGACAGCGCCGACCCCCATCAACGCTTGCGGCACCAGGACCGCCCAGCTGTTCATCCCGAACAACCGCACCGACAACCCCGTCACCCATAACGCGGCAGGCGGTTTGTCGACGGTGATGAAGTTGTTGGGATCCAGTGAACCGAAGAACCACGCCCCCCAGTTCTTGGAGCCGGACTGGGCGGCGGCCGCATAGAAGGAGTTGCCGTAGCCGTTGATCGGCAGATTCCAGAGATACAGCGCCGCGGTGGCGACCAACAGCGCGGTCACAGCGAAGGCCGGCCACCGGGGCGCGGCGCGCACCGGGCCGTCAGCGATGGCCGCACCGAGTACTTCGGTGTGGTCGGCGGTGGCGGTCACCGCACCACCGTGCCTGAAAGTGCTGGCGAGTGCGTGTTGGCAGAGCTGGGAAGTCGCTGTGTGTTTCATGATTCGCGTACGTGTGGTGAAGTGGACGGAGTGTGGAACCCACAGACCTACCTGGCGTTCGCCGACCAGCGCGGCAGGCCGTTCTTCGACCTGCTGGCGCGGGTGGGCGCCGAGTCCCCGCGGCGGGTAGCCGACCTGGGGTGCGGCCCGGGCAATCTCACCGAACAGCTGGCTCAGCGCTGGCCGGACGCCGTGCTGGAGGCCGTGGACAGCTCCGCGGAGATGGTCGCCGCCGCGCAGGAACGCGGAATCGACGCCGAGTTGGCCGACATCGCCACGTGGACACCGCGCCCAGACACCGACGTCGTATTCAGTAACGCTGCGCTGCAATGGATTCCGGGGCATCCCGAGCTGATGGTGCGCTGGGCCGGCCAGCTCGATCCAGGTGCCTGGCTCGCAGTCCAGGTACCCGGCAACTTCGACACGCCGTCCCATGTGGCGGTGCGCCGACTGGCAGATCAGGAGCATTGGTCAAACATCCTGGGTGACTTCGCTTTCCGCACGGCCAAGGTCGTCGAGACACCGATTCGGTATGCCGAGATCCTCACCGAGGCGGGCTGCCGCGTCGACGTCTGGGAGACCACCTACATCCATGAGCTCGAGGGATAGAACGCCGTGCTCAACTGGATCACCGGCACCGCGCTCACCCCGGTGCGTGACCGACTCGACGACGACCAGTGGGAGCAGTTTCGGACTGAACTGATCCCGATGCTCGACGAGGCCTACCCCACCCGGCCCGACGGGCGCACGTACTTCCCGTTCCGCCGGATCTTCGTCGTCGCTCAGGTGGGCAGTCCGTCGCGGTGAAACCGGGCTATGAATCGCCGCGGGAACGAAACCGCCTGTCAGGCAACGTCGGGCCGGTCCAGGCCGATCAGCGATCCTGATCGCGCGGAGAATTACCGATTCCGAACATCGTCGTCGCGGGGCCGCCACTTCGACGATCGTGCCAGGCTTTCGTGGTACTGAAGAACAGATGGCATCGAAGAAAACCTGGCTGACCGCCTCGATCGTCGTCGCCGTGGCTGTCTACGCGACGATGTGGGTCGGATATGCGCTCAACTGGGGTTGGCTGGATTCGGTCGACACCGACTCGCTCCAGGCATTCCACGACATCGGTGCTTCGCGCCCGGGCTGGGTTTCCTTCTGGGTGGTGTTCTGCGTCGTGTTCGGACCGAACGGGTTCCGGGTGGTGGCGTTGATACTGCTGATCATCGCGTTGGTGCGCCGCCGGGTGCCGACCGCGTTGTTCCTGGTGATCAGCATCGGACTGATGGGACTTGTGACCGAGGGCGCGAAGTTCCTCGCGGGCCGGCCCCGCCCGGCTTCGGCGTTTGTCTACGGCCAGGGATCGTCGTTTCCGTCCGGCCACGCACTGGGGGTGATGGTCGGCGTGCTGGCCTTGCTCACGGTGCTGTGGCCGCACCTCGGTCCCCGCCCCAGGCGAGCTTTGGCCGTCATCGGTGGCCTGTTGATCGTGACGGTCGGGGTGGCGCGGGTGGTGCTCAATGTCCACCACCCGTCTGACGTGCTGGCGGGGTGGGCACTGGGCTATGTCTACTACCTGCTGTGCCTGCGGCTGGTACCGCCGATACCGCTCACACCAGCGGTCGAAACACCGGCAGCGCTCGGTACTTCGCGCTGAAGCTGGCTTTGTCATAGTTGTCGCCGACCTCGCCGTCGCGGGCCAGCGGCGTCGGGCCGTCGACGGCCTCGAAGGAAAACTCCGGCGCCTGAATCTCGTGGTAGAGCGGACTGCGTTCGAGGCGGCCGAGCGCGACCGCGGTGAGAATGCGCAGCCGGCTGAAACGCTTGCCGGTTTCCAGAATGCGGACGTCAATGAGCCCGTCATCCATGCGGGTCCGCCGGGCCGGGGCGAAACCCGACGGTAGATAGACGGAGTTACCGAGGAAGAACAACGAGGTCTGAATTGTCTTGTTGTCGAACCGGATTCGGACCGGCGTCCCGCGGCGCAGCGTGTGCAGCATCGCGTACATCCCCGCCAGTGGCTTGCCGACCTTGTGCTCGAGCTTCTCCCGGGTTCGGACGAACAACGGGTACGCACCGATGCTGGCGGTGTTGATCACCATCTGGTCCTCGTTGAGGCACACCAGGTCTACGCACGAGACGTTGCCTTGGCGGATGGCCGAGACGGTGCGCTCGACGGTGTCGCAGCCGACGTCCTTGGCGAAGTGGTTGAACGTTCCGGCGGGAAACACCGCCAGCGGCAGCCCCGTGGCGATCGCCACCGACGCCGCGGCCGACACGGTGCCGTCGCCGCCGCCCACTCCGAGCACCTCGGCGCGCTGGGCGGCCTCCTGCAGGACGGTCTCCGGGTTGTCATCCGGACCGAGTTCGACGATCTCGGCCTTCGGCAGCTTTTCGCGGACCTCGTCGATGACCCGAGTTCCGGTGCCGCTGCCCGAGGCCGGGTTGATGACCAGGACGACGCCCTCGCCCTCGGGACGCTCCGGGGTGTCGATCACCAGTGGCTCAGTCGAGGGCAGCTTGGCCGGCACGATCGGCGGGACCAACCGACCACCCAGGACGGCGATCGCGGCGCCGATGCCGAATCCCGCGAAGACGTCGCCGGGGTAGTGCGCGCCGGTCGCCACCCGGGACAGGCCCACCAAGCCTGCGAGCAGCGCCAGGCCCAGGCCTAGCGGCGGATTCTCCAGACCGACGCCGACGGCGAAGGCGGCGGCGCTGGCCGAGTGGCCGGAGGGAAGGGAGTTCGACGTCGGGACTCTGCGGGACCGTCGCACCAGCGGAACCAGGGTGCGGTTCGGGCGATCGCGTTTCCAGACCCGCTTGGCGCCCTGGTTGGTCGCCAGGCTGGTGACGGCCAGCGTGATCACCCCGCGACCGGCGCCCCGACGGGCCGACGGTGAGCCCGTCGCAGCCAGGACCGCGGCGATCGCGAACCACAGCTTCGAGTGGTCGGCGGCGCGGGTGAGCACCGGCATGGCCTTGTCGAGAAGCAGGCTCGGTGATTCGGCAACGGCCTCGAAGACCTCGCGGTCCAGCGTGCCGAGCCCGCCCGTGATCTGACGGATGCCTTGGCCTTCGAGCAAGCTTCGCGATGTCATCGCTCCACGGTATCGGGGTCAGGACTTCGGCTCGCCGGATCCCTCGTCTGCGGGCTTGGTGTCGGGCAGGATGATGCGCCTCGTCGCGACGGGCTTGCCGTCGACTTTCTTGATGACCTGAGGGTTGGCGGGCGGCGGGGTCGTGATGCGGCCCTGGACCGGGGCGCCGTTCTTCACGGTCGGCACGGACACCCGCTTGGTGTCGGCCTTGGCGTCGTTCTCCGATTTGCCCGCACCATGCATCGCCCCCGGCGGGATCATCGGCATGCCGCCCATGCCACCGGCGGGCGCCGATGTCGGCGCAGCCATTCGCGGTGCCGGCACTTGGGTGTTCGCCGCTGACGGCGAGGTGCCTGCGGCGGGCACCGGCGGCGGCCCGAGCATGGCGGTCGGAGAGGTACCGCCGATTCCGCCGCCACCACCGGATCCGCCTCCGCCAGAGCCCATTTCGCCGGGTGTCTCGCCGAACTCACCAAGCGGGTCGGTCAGGCTGGCTTTGTCGAGTTCTGCGGAGGCGCCACCGGCCTGCTGCATCATGCCCATGCCGGCCTGCATCATCTGTTGGGCGCCTTGGGCGACCTGCTGCGGGATCTGGGCCAGCGGCTGCAGTGCGCCGCCCATCGCACCGGCCATGGCGCCGGCGAGCTGGGAGGCCATCTGCGGGAGTTGTTGGGCCATCTGATCGGCCTGGCCTTGGCCGGCAACGCCTTTCATCTCGGCGCTGGCCTGCTCGTCCTGGGCGGGGAACTTCGCGGCGGCCTCCGCGGTCTTGGAGTCGCGCTTGGCGTGTTCCTCGATGCTTTCGGTGTTGTCCTTGGGGTCACCGAGATTGGCGGCCAGTCCGAGCACACGCAGCAGTTGTTCGATGGGGGTTGCACCGGCGACGAGCGGATCGGAGGTGATGGGCGGTGGGGGCATGTTCCCAGCGTTGGCCGACTGGTAGCCGCCATCGGTGACGTTGAGCTGTCCGCCACTCATCGGTGCACCTCTCCCTTCAGCGCCAGGTTCAGGACCTGAAACCACGCGAAGTGGTAGTTGGCAGCGGTCTTCTCGCCCTTGATCAGGGCGTCGATGGTCGCCAAGAGCTGCCAGTTGCCGACACTAGCGGTGTCGACATGATCGGGGTAGTCACCCAGGACCTTGGCTGCGACGTTGGCGAGATGCTCGCGGAGCAGCTCGACTTCGGAGTCCAGGTAACCGGTACCGGTCGATGCGGCTTTGGCCAAGGTGTGGGCCAGGCGGGGCAGGCCGTCACGCCACTTGGTGGCTTGCGCGAGCTCCCAGCCGAGGTCGTCGACTTCCGCGGTGTCGCGCGCGCGGACGGACATCTGCGTGGGTTGTGCATCTTCCGCGGGCGGAAGGTACTGGCCGGGAGCGTAGGCGGCGGTCAGGGTGGTCTCGCCGAGCAGCGCGTCGAGTGGCCTGTTGCGGCTTCCTGGCCTGAGAAGCTTTATGCCGGTCGGGATTTCGACGTGCGGCGGGATCCAGCCGCTGGCCAGGTCGGTGGCCAGGACGGTGGTGACGTCGTCGCGGTCGCCGATGGCCCAGCGCAACTTGGGTTCCTGGCGAGCGACGGCGTCGAGCAGTCTGTTGAGGCGCTGCTGGGCTTGGGTCACGACGGCGCTGGCGCCGGCCATGGCGCCGGTAGTGGTTGCGGCGACGGCATTTTCGGTGAGCCCGGCCGGTGCGGGGGCTGCCGTTGATGCGGCTGTCGGAGCTTGACGGACGACCGCCGGCTGATTGAGCTGGGCTCCGGCGGACGGATGGACCGGTGCCGATCCGGGGGAGGCGGCGGCCGGCATGGCCGGCTGGGCAGCGGGTGCGGTGGCCGCCGGCGGTCGCAGGTCGGCGCCGTAGGCGGGTAGCGGGCCTTGGGGCGCGGCGGGGGCGGCGGTCGACGGCATGATGGGCGCTTGGGCTGCTGGGGCGGCGACGTAGGTCTGGGTGGTGTCTGCCGGGGGAGCGACGGGTGCTTGGGTGGCATCGTAAGTCGGTGCGGTGTGCGCTGTTTCGAAGAGCTGCGCTCCTGCGGTCGGCGCTGTCGGCGCCATCGGCGGTGCGGCCATGCTCTCGGAATGAAGGGGCGCCTGCGGCTGCATGGCGTGGGCTGCGGTGTTCGAGAGGCCTTCAGCGCCCGACGACACGGGGCCGCCGGCTTGTGCGCCGTGGTTGAAGTTCTGGGCGAAGCCTTCGGGGGAGAGTGCGTTTGTGGGGGCATGGCTCAACGCAGGGGTTGCCGTCTGGCCCCCAGACATCGCTGGCGACGTTAAGCCTTGAGTCGGCGTTACAGGTGCGGGTGCCTGCACACCAGGCGTGGGAGCCATCTCCGCTCCCCCCGCCACTCCGGTGTAATGAGGAGCCGGATTGATCGCCGGGGTTCGGCTGCTGTCCGTGAAACCTAGTCCGCCACCCGGCCCAGAGGGGGCGGCATCGACTTGCTGACTTGCTGCAGATCCAGAACCAGAACTCGTCGCCCCACTCTGCAAGCCGGTAGAAGAGCCCGGCGCAGCAGCGTTCGTAGCTCCTGTAGGCGTCGCGGCGGCATTCGAGAGGGGTGGCTGACTCGTGAAGTGAGACGCTGCAGCGTCTGGCGAGCTGAGACCTGAACTGCCGGTGGTTCCTGCGCCGGTAAGCCCTGATTCGGTACCGGCGCCTGTAAGCGTGCCGGGGTGGACGTTCTGTGTGCCCGCTGCATCGGGGGAATTTAGTCGTTGACTAACTAGGTTCTGGACTTGTTCTCGGTTGGGAGAGGCGAATGCGCCCTCCAGGTCGACTCCGTTTGCGCGTGCAAACGCCCGCGCAGAGATCCCCCCGTCGGACTTGTCGAGCACACGCTGCGTGGCGCCGGATACATTGTCGCAGCTGCTAGCGGCGCTGCTGTTCGCTTGTGACTGCGCATCTATCACTACGTCAACGATTTTGCCCAGCTTGATCGCAACCGGATCCTTCGATTGCTGAATCGCTTGGATTGCTGAATTCCCGTGCTGAGCAATTTCACTTAGATGAGTGCGGAGATACTGAGTCGACCGATGTGCTGCGTCGTATGACTGCTGATCGACCGCGTTTCTTTCGGAGACCGCCCTGGCCTGAATCTCTCCCGTGCTGAAGGCATCGCGAGTGTCGTCTGCAGTGATCCCCTCTTGCTGGCCGAGCGGTCCATTTCGCACCGACTGCAGCAAGTCAGCATAGGCGTCGAATTCCTTGCTTATCAGTCCGCGGTTGGCTGCAGCCGATGTGAGAGCCGCAAGCGACGTGACACTGGGCCATTGATGACCGACAAGCAATTCAGACCATTCGCCTGGGGGTAAGTCGCTCATGTGCAGGTTTGCTTTATTTTTGCGGTCGCGTCGTCGGCGTTACGCAACAAGGGGTCCTGGTCGGCATTTGGCGTTTCCGCGAGGTATTCGAGAGTGAGCTTCTCCAGATTCGTCGCCAAATCGCGGATGCCTTGTGCTAGGTCCTTCGATGTGGCGGGATATTGACCCAGGACATCATTCAAGTACTGGCCACCCGCATGGGCAGAAAGACGTGCATTAGCGGCAACTGCCAAAATGGCGGTCGGATCTGAACCGCCGCTCTTATTGTTGGTGACGACTATCGATTGGTGAACCAGGTCGTAGGCATCGCAGACCGCTTTCTTCGCGTCAGCAACTTCCTGCTCGCTATACGTCTTCGCGGCGGGAGTTTCCGGCTTCGGCGCCGGCCGAAACCATGCACCGATAGCGACGGCAACGGCTATCACCGCGATGACGATGGCGATGATCGTCGGCAACCGCGACGGGCCTCCCGATGGGGGAGGTCCCTGCCACGGCGCTGGTCCTGCAGGCCCGGGTCCGTACGGCACTTGCGACATGTCGAAATGGTATCCCTTGCGTTTGCCGGTCCGCTATTCACCAAAAGGTGCAATACCCGCTCCGACCAGCGTGTACACGCAGTCCAACCGCTTCTACAGCCAATGCCAATTCGCCCACGCTGACCACTGATCGTTAGCTGGCCCAGACGGAACCGTCACCGAACCTTGACTTGACCCGCCAGGAACCCCACAGGGACCATGAACCGATGCGCCGAGCCGTCGTTTCGATCTGTGCTGCCTTCAGTGCGGCGCTGCTCGCGCTGTCCTCGGCACCGCCCAGCCACGCCGAAACCCCCTGGTTCCAGTCCAACGTCGGCAACGCCACCCAGGTCCTTTCCGTCGTCAGCACCGGCGGAGCCACCGCGAACATGGATGTCTGGCAGCGCGGCGCCAACGGTTGGCAGCCCGTCCTCGTCGGGGTCCCCACCCACGTCGGCGCCAACGGCATGGTCCCGCAGTCTCACGACGGCGAAATGAAGACGCCGATGGGCATCTTCACCCTCGACTTCGCCTTCGGCACCCAGCCCAACCCGGGCGGTGGTCTGCAATACGTTCAAGTCACGAAAGACCACTGGTGGGACGGCGACATGAAGAGCCCGACCTACAACACCATGCAGGTCTGCAAGAAAGCCGACTGCCCGTTCGACACCAACCCGGCCAGCGGCACCGAGAACCTCTACATCCCGCAATACGCCCACGCGATCGTGATGGGCGTCAACAAGGCTCGTATCCCCGGGAACGGTGGCGCCTTCTTCGTCCACACCACCGACGGCGGCCCCACCGCGGGATGCGTCTCCCTCGACGACGACACCCTCGTCAAGATCATGCGCTGGCTTCAGCCCGGCGCGCTGATCGCCGTCGCCAAATAGCGCGCATCGAGCGTGCCGGTTGTCGTTGAAACTAGCGACGATCGTCGCCGAGAAGCCCCACGCTCGACGAGCTCGAGTTAGGGGTTCGGGTTGATCGCGGCGCCCGGCGTCGCTTTGAAGTTCAGCGCCTCGGTGGACATCGTGAACTCGTAGGTCCGGTCGTAGCCGGTCTTGCTGATCTTCCAGCCGTCGGGCGTCTTGCGGTAGCGGTCCCGGTAGAACGCCGCGCCCTCCAGCACGAAGTTGAATTCCGGCACGATCACCCGGTCCTGCAGGTACCAGATGGCCTCGGCCTCGTCGCCGTCGACGCTGATCTCCGGATGGGTGACGCGGTGCTCGGTCAGCACGCCGGCGGGCATCGACTTGCGCATGAACTCCACCAGATCCTTGCGGTTGGTGAAGCTGTGCTCCTCACCGAGTGACGAGCCATAGTCACCGACGATGTCCTCGGTCAGAGTGTCGGCGAAATCGTCCCAATGCTTGGTGTCCAGCGCCCGCAGGTAGCGGTACTTGACCTGTTTGATCGCTTCGATTGCTTCCGCATCAGCCATGCCGGTCATTGCAGCACACCGAATGTGTCGACGGGGGCGGTTGTCCCGGTGACAATTGTGCCCATGGCTGACCCGGACAAGGCTGATGCCGCGGTCCCCCGCACCACCTTCATCGACGGCTTCCTGCGGTCGCCGTTCTCCGGCATCGCACCGTGGATCGTCATGGCCATCATGTCGGGGCCGGGCCGCTTCGGTCAGGCCGCGGCCGCCGCGCTGGCCCTCACCCTCATCGTCATGTGGGCGGGCAGCCGCCGCGGCATCAAGGTGCATTCCCTTGAAGTGTTCGGCGCCGTGGTCTTCGCCGCGTTCGTCGCTTTGGGCATCTTCGGCTCGGCGGCGCTCATCAACTGGCTCGAGTTGTGGGCCGGCGAGATCACCAACGGCCTACTGGCCGCCTACGCGCTGGCGACACTGGCGATCCGCCGCCCATTCACGATCGCCTACGCCCGCGACACCGTCGACCCCGAACACTGGGACAGCCCCCTGTTCATCCGGGTTAACTACACACTGAGCGCAGTGTGGGCCGGCGCGTTCGTCATCAACACGGCGGTCGGCACGTTCGGCGACGCGGTGCTGCACAACGGCGACAACTTCTGGACCGGCTGGATCGTCCAGCTTGCCATCACGCTGATCGCCGTCGCCATCACCGAGTTCTACCCCGACTACGCGCGGGCGAAATCCCTGGCTGCCAACGGCGAATCCACCGAACCCCCACCATCATTCGGGAAGCTCCTGGACTGGTTGCCCGGATTCGTGATCGGTATCGGCATCGCCGGCTGGGTCAGCGGCGCGCTTGCCGCCGGAGTGGGTATCGCGTTGATCGTGGTCGGGATCGTCGCGGGGGTGGTCATGCGAAAGATGTTCCCGGAACACGACGAGAAAGAGGAAACGACATGACAAAGCTTGCGGTCATCTACTACTCGGCAACTGGGCACGGCACCGCTATGGCCAAAATGGTTGCCGCAGCAGCCGAAGAAGCGGGAGCCCAGGTGCGCGTGCGGCACATCGCCGAGACCCGCGACCCCGAATCATTCGCGCAGAACCCGGCGTGGACCGCCAACTACGAGGCCACCAAAGACCTGCCCGCCGCGACAGGTGAGGACATCGTCTGGGCCGACGCGGTCATCTTCGGCACACCCACCCGATTCGGCTCTCCTGCAGCACAATTCCGAACCTTCATCGACTCGCTGGGCGGCTTGTGGGCCCAGGGCAAACTCGCCGACAAGGTGTATGCCGCGTTCACGTCCTCCCAGACCGCCCACGGCGGACAGGAAACCACGCTGCTTGCTCTCTACATCACGCTCATGCATTTCGGCGGCATCCTCGTCCCGCCCGGCTACACCGATCCGGTCAAGTTCGCCGACGGCAACCCGTACGGGGCCAGCCACATCACCGGCCCGAACAACCAAAATCCGATTGCCGACGAGACGGCCGCCGCACTCGAGCACTTGGCGCGACGTGTAGTCACCATCGCCGCGCGGCTCGGTCAGGCCGATCCCGGATGAGGCTTCGTATGGGTCGGCGGACTTCGCTGAGCCCCCACGCCAGCGCAGCGTGAGCACCGACCCAACCGCCAAAAATGCTCTGCAGCTGATGAATTCGGCAACTGACGACGGTAAGGGAGTCAGAATCCTCAGCGCCTACGAGATCGGCGTGCTCAAGGATCTGGGCTTTACGATCGCGCTCCCGGTGTCACAGGTCTGAGGGTGGTGAAAGCCTCAGCCAAGCTCGTTTTCGTAGCGCTGCGCGATGGCCACGAGCTCCTCGCGGACCGTTGACGGTGGCATCGCGCTGATGCGTGCGTACAGACGGCGACGCGTCATGGCCCGCTTCATGTCTTTGCGGAACTGCGCAATCGACGACATTTTCTCAACTCCTTGATGTCCCCCGGTTCAGCAGGGGATTTGTTTTTTTGCTGTAGACGTCCATCAATCAGGGATCGCCTGTCTGAAGGAACTCCTCGATGCTCCTTGTTAATTTCAGGTAAATCAACTTTGGCCCTGTGAGATTCGCGACATGCCCACACGAATGTCGATGTTTGTGGCCTACGTCATGTGACGGTGCACACGATGAACGACGACGGGTGACGGCGTTCGCTGTATTACGGGCTCAGTCCTGTAGATACCGGGTGACCATGTCCACCAACAGCTGACGCTCGCGCTGCCATTCCAGGTGTGAGTTCACGATCATCTCGACCAGCACCATGCCGCGCAGCGACGACCAGATCACTTCGGCCACGCCGGGATCGTCGGAGATCAGCCGGCCCAGTTGGTTGATCGCGGTATTGATCTCCAACAGGTGGCGTGTGGCGCTGTCGCCGTGGGTGCCGCGAGTGGCTCGCAGAATCTCGAATGCCGCCAACGACGTCGGACTGCTGTAGCAGCGGAACGCGGTGTCGACGACGACCTCGATGCGCTCCCGCAATTCCAGATCGGCGACATCGGCTTCGCCGAGGCTTTTGAGCAAGCCGGCCACGCCCTCGTCGACGACGGCCATCAGCAACCCGTTGCGGTCGCCGAAGTGGTACTGGATGACGCCCCAGGTGACCCCGGCCCGCTCGGCGACGTGCTTGGCGGTGGCCGCCTGGAAACCTTCTTCGACCACACAGCGCACGGTCTCGTCGATGATCAACGCCCGGGTGTCGTCGCCCCGCTTGCGCGGCGCCTGAGTCTGCCGCGTCGGGGGAGTGCCCAGCGCTTTCACATCGTTGACTTTATAACATTGAGCCGACTATGTTTCGCGGTATGAGCCAGCCCCTCAGCCGTTATGCCCAGTTGTCCCGGGCCGAACTCGCCACCCTGGTCCCCGAACTGCTGTTGATCGGCCAGATGATCGACCGCTCCGGTATGGCGTGGTGCATTCAGTCGTTCGGCCGGCCCGAGATGCTGCAGATCGCCATCGAGGAATGGGCGGGCGCCAGCCCGATCTACACCAAGCGCATGCAGAAGGCCCTCAAATATGAGGGCGTCGACATCTTCACAATCTTCAAAGGCCTGCAACTCGACATCGGCGCACCGCCGCAATTCATGGACTTCCGCTACACCGTCCACGACCGCTGGCACGGCGAATTCCACCTCGACCACTGCGGAGCCCTGCTCGACGTCGAACCGATGGGCCCCGACTACGTCAAGGGCATGTGCCACGACATCGAGGATCCGACGTTCGACGCGACCGCCGTCGCCACCAATGCCAAGGCGCAGGTGCGTCCGATTCACCGCCCACCGCGCACGCCCGCTGACCGTCAGCCGCACTGCGCATGGACCGTCATCATCGACGAGTCCTACCCCGAGGTGACCGGCATCCCCGCACTGGACGTCGTGGCCAAAACCAAGGCTGCCAATTGGGAGCTCGGCACGATCGATCCGAATGACGAAGGCCAAGCAGACTATTCGGGTGTGCTGGTGTCCGACGTCGACTTCGGGGCGTTCTCGCACTCCGCGCTGGTGCGCATCGCCGACGAGGTGGTGCTGCAGATGCATCTGCTGAATCTGTCGTTCGGTATCGCGGTACGCGCCCGTGCCGGTGACAACGAACAGCTGGCGACCGACATCTGCACCAAACAACTCGTCGGCATCGCCGGTGTGGCCGCCGAGCGGATCAAGCGAGCCCTCAAGCTGCCCAACGACTTTGATGGTCTGGCGAAGGTCATCGAACTGCACCCGCTGTTCAACCCGGCCGGTTACGTCGTCGCCGAGGTCGAAGGCGGCCGGTTGCATGTGCACCCCTCGCCGGCGCACGACGACGGCTCGTGGGTGCCGCTGTGTTCCCCGGCGTCCCCGGGACCGTTGCAGGCCATCGCCACAGCCGTCGATCCGTACATCGCGGTGCGCATCACCGGCACCGCTGACGACTGGACCGCCGAGTTCGAGAAGACCGAGACCGCAACCAAGGATTCCCCCGAGGTGGAGGTCACCAAGTTCAGTCAGGGCGTCACTTTCGAGTTCGAAGAACGCCTCTCCCTGCCGCTGACGGTGGTGTAGTCGATGGCCTACCGCGTCGTGCAATGGGGCACCGGGGCGGTGGGGGTCGAAGCCATCCGCGGCATCCTGGACCATCCCGATCTGGAATTGGTTGGCGTCAAGGTCTATTCGGAGGCCAAGGCGGGCGCTGACGCCGGCGTGCTGGCCGGGCGGGACCCGGTCGGCGTCACCACGGCGATCGACGCGACACTTCAGCGGCCGACGCGGTTGTGTACGCGCCTCGGCACCCCTCGGTTGACGACGCGGTTGCGATCCTGGCGTCCGGGGCCAACCTGATCACCACCGCGTTCGCGTTCCACCCCGCGCGGATGGAACCGGCCGATCGCGACCGGCTCCGGCAGGCCTGCGTAGACGGCGGCAGCTCGCTGCACGGCACCGGCCTGAACCCCGGCAACCTCGGAGTGGTTGTGCCGTTGGCGCTGACCGGTATGTCGCGGAGCGTCGAGCACGTCATGGTGCAGGAACGCGCCGACTGGTCGGTGTACGACAGCACCGAGATCACGTTCGACCAGATGAAGTTCGGCAGTCCGATCGACGAGGTGGACGCCCACACCGACGGGTTGAGCTTCACCAGTCAGCTTTTCCAGGAACAAGTTTGGCTGCTGGGTGATGCGCTGAATCTGGATGTCGACGAGGTCACCACCGAACTGGAGGTGATTGGCGCCAGCGCCGACCGCGACGTGTGCGGGCGGACCCTGCGTGCCGGCACAGTCGCCGGTCAGCACTGGCGGTGGACCGGCCTGCGCCAAGGGGTTCCGGCCGTCGAGGTGGAAACGCTCTGGACCGTAGGTGAACCGCAGCCGAAGCACTGGCCGTCGCCCCGGCACGGGTGGACCGTCACCATCGAAGGAACCCCGTCGATGCAGGCGCACCTGATGACGCTGGCCAGTTTTCGTCGCGACGTTCCACTAGACGAACATGTGCGGTCAGCCAGTGTGGCCACCGCGATGCAGGCGGTGAACGCTGTCGGTGCTGTGTGCGACGCCGCCGCTGGTTTCGTCACGATGGCGGATCTGCCGCTGAGTCTGTACCGAGGCGGTCGCTGAACCGGTTTCGCCGTGCGCGAAGGTCAACTTGTCGACGGGGCTGCCAACTGCGCGCACACTGGCAGTTATGGATAACAACGGACCGTTCGGGTTCGATCCCGACGACATCGATCGCGTGGTGCGCCAGGCCAGTGAGGGCCTTCGCGACGCCTTCGGGCAGTTCCTCACCAGCTCAGGGCAGGGAGCCGGGTTCGGCGTGCTGTTCGACGAGTTCAACCGCCGGACTCGGCCACGCTCAGAACCAGAGACCGCGGGGGAGGCCGGCGACGGGGTGTGGACGGTCTACACCACCGACGCCGACGGTAAAGCCCACGTCGAACAGGTGTACCGAAGCGAGCTCGACGCACTGCGCGCGAACAAACACAACACCGATCCCACCCGGAACGTCCGGTTCCTGCCCTATGGCATCGACGTCAGCGTCCTCGACGCGTCGGAGAACGCCGCCCCGACCGAGGACCAGCCCGAGTAGCTACATCGTCAGGACCATGCGGTAGCGCGCACGGCCCTCGTCCATGGCTGCGTACGCTTCGGCGGCCTCGGCCAGCGGTCGCTCCTCGATGCGGGCCCGCACCCCGGATTGCAGCGCGAAGTGCAGCGTGTCTTCGACGTCGGCGGAGGTGCCCGACGGATGCCCGACCACGCTGAAGTTGCCGAAGATCAGATCGCCCGGAGCGATGGGCAGCGGATCGAACGTGGCCCCGACGATCACCAGCTCGCCTTGCGGCGCCAGTCCGGGGACCGTGGCCGCCATGGCCGCCGAGTTGGCCGCGGTGGCCAGCACCACCTGTACACCGCCGAGTTTCTGCAGCGCCTCGCCGACGTCACTGGCCGTGGAGTCGACGTAGTGGTGGGCGCCGAGCTCCTTGGCGTCGTCGGCCTTGCCCGCCCCGCGCGCGATCGCGATGGTCTCGAACCCCATGGCGCGGGCCCACTGCACACCGAGGTGCCCGAGCCCGCCGATGCCCAGGACGGCGACCCGGTCGCCGGCCACGGCGCGCGTGGTGCGCAGGGCGTTGTAGGTCGTCACCCCGGCACATCCCATCGGGGCGGCTTCGGCGAACGACAGTCCGTCGGGAATGCGCGCCAGCGCGGTGCGGGCCACGATGACGGATTCGGCATAGCCGCCCGGATAGTTCCAGCTCGGAATTTCTAGGTTCACGCACTGCATGAACTGGCCTTTGCGACAGGGCAGGCAGGTGTTGCAGTTGCCGCCGAACCAGCCCACCGCCACCCGGTCACCGACCGCGAAACCGTCGACGCCAGAGCCCAATTCGGCGATGGTGCCGGCGATCTCGTGGCCCGGGGTGATCGGCCAGGTGAGATTCGGGAACGACCCGGTGACGAACGCATGGTCGGTGCCGCAGACCCCGCAGGCGTTGACGGCGATGCGCACATGGTCTGGCGGAGGTGACGTGGTTTCGACCTCCGTCAGCTCCAGCGGAGCATTGGCTGATTTCACGTGTACGGCGCGGTGCGTCGCCATGGCACTCCCTCGAGTCGTGGCATTGCTGAGTTCACTGAACTTTACTCAGCATAGCGGTGGTAATCCTGATTCTGCCTCGCCGGGTCCTGTTTGAGAACGGTTGCGGACCGACAGACGAGCTAGTCGAGGATGCGCCGCGCGACGTTGGTGCTCACCAGGTCGAGCAACTCATCTGCCCGGCCGGCCAGGATCGTACGGATCGCGTAGAGGGTGAAACCCTTGGCTTGCTCCGCGGAAATCGCTGGGGGAATGGACAATTCCTGCCGGGACACCACCACATCGACCAAGGCCGGCCCGTCGTGCGCCAGCGCATCGGCGATGGCCTGTTCCAGATCGGCGGGCTGCTCGACTCGGCGGCCGAACATACCGATCGCCTGGGCGACGGCACCGAAATCGGGGTTCTTCAGCTCGGTGCCGAAGTTCACCACCCCGGCGGCCTTCATCTCCAGCTCGACGAAATTCAGCGAGGAGTTGTTGAAGACGATCACCTTCACCGGCAGGTTGTTCTGCACCAAGGTGAGTAGCTCGCCGAACCCCATGGCCAGCCCGCCGTCACCGGCAAGGGCGACCACCTGACGTCCCGGGTACGCGGTCTGCGCGCCGATCGCATGCGGCAGCGCGCACGCCATGGTGCCGTGGGTGAACGATCCGGTGAGCCGTCGCCTGCCATTCATGGTCAGGTACCGCGCCGCCCAGATGGTGGGTGAGCCGACGTCGAAGGTGAACACGGTGTCGTTGTGGGATAGCTGATTGACCACGCCCGCAACGTATTCCGGACGGATCGGGGTGCGTTCGCGGTCGTTGACGGCCAGCGAGTCCAGCGACTTGCGGGTGCGCTGATAGTGGTTCAGCGACCGGTGCAGGTGCGTCCGGTCGGCCTTGCGGGTCAGCAGCGGCAGCAGCGCGTCGATGGTGTCCTTAACCGAACCGACCAAACCGAGATCCACCGGCGTACGCCGGCCGAGGTGGCTGCCGCGGATGTCGACCTGGATGACCTGAGCGTTGTCCGGATAGAACTGCGAGTACGGGAAGTCGGTGCCCAGCATCAGCAGCACGTCGGCTTCCTTGATGGCCTTGTAGCCAGATGCGAAACCGAGCAGGCCGGTCATCCCGACGTCGAACGGGTTGTCGTACTCGATGTGCTCTTTGCCGCGGAAGGCATGCACGATAGGCGAATTCAGGGTTTCGGCAAGCCGGAGCAGCTCGCTGTGCGCACCCGCGGTACCGGCGCCACCGAGGATCGTCACGCGCGACCCCGCGTTGAGGATGTCCGCCGCGCGCCGCAGCGACTCGTCGTCGGGGCGCAACACCGATCGGGTCGGCAGCACCGGTTTGGTGTTCCAGTCACGGTCGGGGAGCTTGGCCAGGAACACCTCACCCGGGATCACCAGGACTGCAACACCGTTTTCCTCGATCGCGGTGCGCATCGCGATCTCGACCAGGCGTGGGGCCATCTCCGGAGTGCTGACCAGCTCGCAGTAGACGCTGCACTCCCGGAACAATTCTTGGGGATGCGTTTCCTGGAAGTAGCCGGTGCCGACCTCGCTGAGCGGAATGTGCGCAGCGATCGCCAGCACCGGCACCCGAGTGCGCTGGGCGTCATAGAGGCCGTTGATGAGGTGGGTGTTGCCGGGACCGCAGCTACCGGCACATACCGCCAGTTGACCGGTCAGCGCTGCATCGGCAGTCGCGGCGAACGCGGCCGTCTCCTCGTGGCGTACGTGCTCCCACGCCATGTCCTCGGAACGTCGGATCGCATCGGTGAATCCGTTGAGACTGTCACCCGGCAGTCCGTAGACACGGTTGATACCACTGGATTTCAGGGCCGCGATGAGGTGCTGGGCGACGGTCGGCACAGCAGAAGTCTAGACCTCAGCGGCGACGGTGACCGGGCTGGCGGCAGGTCCGAAAGGCTCTTCCTCGGTGCGGCGGCGGTCGATCGCGAAGCAGGCCAGGCTGGCCAGGAACGCGACCACGGTAATCGCCGCCGCCAGCGCTGACGGACCCGGGCCACCCGGACCCAGCGTGCTCAGGAACAGCGCGAACGCCACGATTGCCGACAGATTGAGCATCAGGCCCAGCGTGCGGAGAACCTCTCCGGTGCCGCCATCCTGATCGTTCATGATCGCTCCCAGGTGTCGAGTTGTGCTGGCTTAATATCCCCGCCTGGCGGCCGGTCGAAACCACCACGGAGCAACTCGGTCACGCATGTGGGAATCCGCCATGAGCGCAGCGATCGACACCGACACGTGTCAGTTCCGTATGGGTCGGGTGCTCGTGCGGGGGCCTACTGGACGGGTTAGACGGTCACCAGTCCGGACTGGCCGGGCACGTGCAGGTGGCCGTTGGGGTCGACCTCGTCCCACACCGCGGCGTAGATCTGCACCTTGACCGCCTGCGCCGCTGCTTCGACGTTGAGCACGTCGGCCAACTCGTCGTAGCCGTAGTACAGGATCGACAGAGCGGTGGTGGCCAGGAGCACGTTGTTGATGGCGACCTGTGCGGCAGCCCGGTTGCCGAGCGCGGCCTGGTAGAGCGCCGGCAACACATTGCCGATCGGCAACGCGGCGCTCAAGCCCGGCACCATCTGCGAGACGCGCCAGCTGGCCTCGTAGAGCTCACGCACCACGGGCCGAGCCTCGACGGGAAACGCTGCCACCAAACTCTTTTCGGCGTTGTACACCGCGGTCGGCATCCCGTACGGCTTCGGGTCGTCGGCGGGGAACGGGTTGATGACATCCGGCAGCTGAATGTCCGGCAAGGTGACGTCGCTGGCCGACGGGGTCACCGCGGCGGCGAGCGTCGCCGTCGCTTCCGGAGTGACCTGGTCGGGCGGCGGGGTGGTCGTCGCCAGCGGCAACCCGGCCTCACCACGGTTGTGCAGCAAGGCAAACGGGTCGAAGAGGTTCCACAACGAGGAGATGAACCAGGTCTGCAGCTGCAGGGCAGGCGCTTCCAGGTTGAGCACGTCGGCGACTTCGTTGTAGCCGTAGTACAGCACCGCGATCGGGTTGATCGTGACGATCAGGTTGTTGATGACGCGCTGGGCGGCCGCCTTGTCGCCTTCAAATGCTGAGGGCAGGTCGGTCACGATATTCGTCAAGGGGACGACCACGTTGACCCACGGGATCATCTGGGTGAGGCGGTAACCCAGTTCGAATCCTTCACGGGCGACTGCTTTTACGGGGTTGGGGAACACGGCCATGAAGGACTGCTCAAGCGTCCAGATGGGACCGGGCATGTCCTGCGGCGCCGGCTCGGGCGGCATCCACCGGAACGGGTTCCAGAAAGCCGTCGCAGGTGTGGCGGCGGCGGTCGGCGTTGCGGCAGCGGTCGGCGTCACGGCAGCATCCGCCGTGGAGGTTTCGGTGGTCACCGAGGCGGCGGCCGGTCGAGGCGCGGCATGTCCGGTGCCCTTGAACAGACCCTCGAGCTTCGTGACCTGAGCGGCCTCGAAATCGGCTGCGGTGGTGGTGACCGATTTCAGTGCCGACGCGGCGGGCTTGGAATCGGAAGATGCTGCGCTGCTGACCTTGTCGGCGGGCTTCGACACCGCCTTGGTGCGCTTCGTGGTGCCGGTCGCGGACTTCTTCGGCCCGGCGTTGGGCTTGGCCGAGTTCGACGCGCTCGATGATGAATCCGATTTGCCGGTATCAGCGCTTGCTACGCCTTGGCTTGCTGCGGCAACAGCCGCGCCCACCCCGACCGCAACCGCGAGTCCGCCAACGTACCCGACGTATTTGTTTGACCCCATTTGCTGACCCTTCGTTAGCTCTAGGGCATCGTAGAGGAGCGGGCAGGTCAGGGCCACCCCAAACGGTGAACGGCACGGTTCCGCATGCTTGCCCTATGGCGACGCCAGGGTTGCCCGGCCGGGTGTCGCCAAGCCGCCGTAAGCGGGCCGCCGGAACAGAATCCGAGGTCATCGTATGTTTGCGCGACCGGCTCAGCTCGGTGGCGGTCGTCCCGAACTCAACTGCCGAGAATTAGCGGCGGCGTAAGGATGTGGTCGGCGTGGCGACACGCGCTCGCGCCGGGTTGTGCCGCGACACCCACGGGCAAGCCGGCCGTTATTGGTCAGATCGTTTATGCAGGTCAATCGGCTGTTCACCGGGAGTTCGGCGAGGCGGAGTAGAAGAGATGGCCCCGGTTACGCGCCCGGCCAGGATTCCATTCTATGGTTTAGCCGTGCCAGAAATTGATCGTCGAAGCCTGATGCTCATGGCGGGGTTCGGCGCGGTCGCCGCCGCCCTGCCGATGCCCGTGGCAGGTGCCACTCCCACGCGCCCGCAAGCGCCGGCGCCCAATGCTGCGGCGCCCGCATATCTCTTCCATGACGAGTTCGACGGACCGGCCGGCTCAGCCCCGGATCCCGCCAAGTGGCGCATCGCCAAGGCGCGCGAGACCATCAAGAACCCGGTGTTCTGGGATCGGCCCGAGAACATGGGCCAGTACCGCGACGATCGTCAGCATGTCTTCCTGGACGGCAACTCCAACTTGGTGATCCGTGCGACCCGCAACAACAACAAGTACGTCAGCGGCAAGGTCATGGGGAACTGGTGGGGCGGGATAGGGACCACCTGGGAAGCCCGGATCAAGTTCAATTGCCTGACCGCGGGCTGCTGGCCGGCCTGGTGGCTGATGAACGACCACCCCGAAGTCGGTGGCGAGGTGGACCTCGCGGAGTGGTACGGCAATGGTGAATGGCCCTCGGGCACAACCGTTCACGCGCGTCTGGATGGGACGTCCTTTGCCACCCAACCGATTCCGATCGACGGCGACTGGCACACCTGGCGAGTCACATGGAACGACTCCGGGATGTACTTCTGGAAGGACTACGTCGACGGCGCCGAGCCGTACTTCACGGTTCCGGCCAATTCCATCGACGACTGGCCGTTCAATTTCCCCGACTACCGGATGTTCCCGGTGCTGAACCTGGCCGTCAGCGGCTCGGGCGGTGGCGATCCGCGGCCCGGCACCTACCCTGCCGACATGCTCGTCGACTACGTGCGGGTCTGGTAGCAGACGCGGCGAGGCCTGTGTGACGTCCCGGCGACACCGCGGACACCACTTCTCTGCTCGGGGTTGGCCTAGTTCATGCCGGCCGCGATCACCTCGTCGACCTCGGTGGCTCGGGCCGCCATTTCGGCGTGTGCCTTGTCCAGCGACTCGGCCTGATCTTCGTCGGCTTTCATCAGCGCCTCGATGTTGAGGTCGGCCATGTCGTGAACACCCATGTCCCGGAAGGCTTTTTGCACCTTGTCGCCCCACAGCCCGATGTCCTTGACGATCGGCACGATGCGGCTGAACAGGTGCGAGCGGAACTGGATCATCAGCGGCGAATGGTCAACCCACTCGGCGCACTCCTTGACGTCGAGACCTAACCTCTCCATGACCTCCTCGCCGCGGAACCGGTCACGCATCAGGTAGCAGGCATTCACGACGAATTCCTCACGGTCGTCGCGCTCGGCCGTGGTCAGCTCGGAGTAGTAGTCCTTCAACGAGATTCGACCGAAGGCCACATGTCGTGCCTCGTCCTGCATGACGTAGGCGAGCAGCTGCTTGGCCAGCGAGCCCTCCGGCGCCAGATCCCGCTGTACCCCGAACGCTGCGAGTGCCAGTCCCTCGATGAGGACCTGCATGCCCAGATACGGCATGTCCCATCGTGAGTCGCTGAGGGTGTCTGCCAGCAGAGCGGAAAGGTTGGAGTTGATCGGGTAGACCAGACCGATCTTCTCCTGCAGGAATCGTGAGAAGGCTTCGACGTGCCTGGCCTCGTCCATGGTTTGAGTGGCGGCGTAGAACTTGGCGTCCAAATCGGGGACCACCTCGACGATCTTGGCCGCACACACCATCGCCCCCTGCTCCCCATGCAGGAACTGCGAGAAGTTCCAGGCCTGGTTGTGCTGGCGCATCTCGGCGCGGCGCTTCTCGTCCGCTGACTCCCACGCCGGGCTGCCGAACAGCGGGTGGAACTCGTCGGGCATTCCGACCGGGTTCATCGGGTCAACGTCCAGGCTCCAGTCGATACGCGACTGCGCGTCCCACTGTTTGTCCTTGCCCTTCTGATACAGCGACAGAAGTCGGGCCCGTCCCTCGTCGTATTCCCAGGTGAAGCGGGCGTCGCCGGCGCTGGGGACCTCCCATGAGTAGGGGTCGGGCACCTGGGTGTACTTGTCTTTAGTCGTCACGAGTTGTCGCCTTTCGCCCCGGTCTTATGACTTGAATCACACAGTGCGCCCGTTTTGGCGGCCCCGTCAAGCGACATCGTCTGATCAGCGAAATTGAAGTAGACGACTACTTAATGCGCGCTCGCTACTTCCAATGCTCGTCGAGCAATGTCGACCAGGCGTGGCTCAGTTGCTTCCACTCGTCCGGGCAGCCCTGCGCACGTTCTTGGGGGAGTCCGCCGTCGCTGATCATGTCGGCGTTCGCATCGGGGTTGGAGCCGTAGATCCAGCACTGCAGGTTGTAGACGCGCTGTTGGTCCAGTGAGTGGACGTCGGCCATATCCGCCGCGCCGAGTTCGGTGCGTGCGGAGGCGGAGGCTTGGAACGCGCGCGCGAAATTCGTGATCGCTTTCAGCGATTCGGTGTCCACTTTGCCGTTGTCGCCGGGGGTCAGCAGGATGTAGGCCGCCAGTTGGTCGGCGGCGTCCTCTTCTTTGCCGGTGATCGGCAGGTCGTAGAGGGTGATCGCCATGTGGCCGGTCTCGTGATAGAACGTCGCGTCCTCGGAGCCGATGGCCGATGCGGTCGGATCCTTGTCGCCCGCCTTGGTGAAGATCTTCTCCCCGAGGTCGGCATCCTCGTAGCAGATGGTGATGGTCTTCTGGCTCGGGCTCCAGAAGGCGTTGGCCTGGTCGCACTGCGAGCCGTGCAGGGGGATGTCCTGGGGCAGCTTCAGTGACTGGTTGATGTCGTCGGCGAGATCTTCCAGAACCATGTTGTCCTGCAACAGTTTTTTGCCATTCTGCGCTTCAGGACTGGTGGCATCGTCGTAGGTGACGGTCATCTTTCCGCCGGCGTCCGCCGTCGCAGTGTCCTCGGGGCCTTTGGCTTTTGGGGTCTCCGATGCCGGGGAGCTGCCCGAGGATTCGGCTTTCTCCTCGGTGCCGCCGCCACCGCATCCGGTCAGCAACAACCCAACTGCCAACACCGGCAGAATCCGAGCGCTCATCTTCTCGACCTCCGTCAACGCCACTGGTAATTGACACGTTCGCAGATTTACGCCGGTGGTGGGGGTGTTAGATCAACTCTCGCGGAGAAGCACTGCCGAGGAACTGGGAGCATGGAGGCAACAACCGCCAGCAGGGAGACCAAGTGCCGCCGACGCTAGACGTCCTGTCAGACCATCGCGACGAACTGGGTGAAGGGCCATGGTGGGACGCCGAGGACGGCACTTTCTACTGGGTGGACAGCACGGGGTGTTCGGTGCACTGGGTCTGCCTGGACGGCGGTGACGTCACCACGATCTCCACGCCCGGCGAAGTGGGCTTCGTCGTCAAAACCCGGTCCGGGCTCCTTCTCGCCGGCTGCCGTGACGGCCTCTATGCCTACAACGGTGATAACTGGGAGTCGAGGTGGACCGGTAGTTGGGACACCTCGAGCGTGCGGTGCAACGACGGAAAAACCGACCGCAACGGGCGTCTGTGGTTCGGCACGTTGCACGACCCCGAGACCGAGCCCGTCGCGCATCTCTATCGCGTCCGAGACGGACGGCCGCAGGTGCGGCTCGACGGCGTCACCGTGTCAAACGGTCTCGGCTGGTCGCCGGACGGCACGCTGATGTACTACGCGGATTCGCCTACCCAGATCATTCGGGTCTTCGACTACGACGCGGCAGCCGGTGAGATCCACAACGGACGAATCTTCGCGATGGACGTAAAACCCTCTGATCCGGACGGCCTCACCGTCGATGCGGATGGGTGTGTCTGGTCGGCGAAATGGGATGGGGGCAAGGTCGTCCGGTATACGCCGGACGGCCGGATCGATCGTGAAGTGGAGGTGCCGGTGTCGCGCCCGACCAGCTGCATGTTCGTGGGCAGCGATCTGCGCACGCTGGCCATCACGTCGGCGCTGCCTGACGTGCCGGAGGCGGAACCACTCGCCGGCGCGGTGTTTCTCGTCGACGTCGGCGCTCAAGGCTTGCCCGAGGCGCGGTTCGACGAGCAGCAGCTAACCGATTGAGTCGAGGTTAATTGGTTGACAACCTGTTTCGATCGGCCAGCTTGAGCTGCCTGGCGATCAGAAACAGCGGGAACGAGACGCTGATCGCGATCACGAAGCCGGCCGCGACGTAGGCCCACAGATAACGGACTCCGAGTCGACGGCCCTCGGCGATCATCAGCACGGTTGCCGCCAGCGCGACGATCAACAGATCGTTGGTCAATGACGACGTCGCGTAGTTGACGTACCCGGCCGCGAAGAAGCCCGTCAGGCCGCCATTGCCCTCGCTGAGCATGTAGGCGACGGTGTTCCCGAACACGAACACCAGCGCGGCGATTGCCAGGACAAGGTAGATGCCGCAGAGCAGCTTGTCGGTTCGAGGCAGGCGCGAAATCGTCGTCATCGACGGATTATGCGCCGATCGGTCGCGGCTGCGACGCCGATCTCAGGTCGTCCGTGGAGATTGCAATACGGAGTAATCGATGCCTCCGCCATCTGCAGGGACGTGCGTCGGGCTATTTTCTGCGGGTGGCTTTCTCATATGACCCCCGAGGACTGATCGGGCGCGCGGTGGACGCCGCGCGAGTGGGGCTCGACGTCTACAGCTGGGCCGAGGAACAAGTCGTCGGTGCGATTCGGCAGGGACTCGATTCGCTGGACCCTGCCGAGGCTCGCGAGGATGCCGCCCCCGAGGCAGTGTCGGAGGCATCAGTGCCGGACCCCGATTCGCTGTCCGGGAAGATGGGCCGGCTGCTGGACCGCGCGCTCGACCAGAACACCAAGGGGAGTCAGGTCGAGCTCTACCACCACCTGCTTGATCAGCTCGTCGCCGACGAGGCGCGCATCCTGGGCGCACCGTCCGACGGGTCGTCGTCGCCGATGGTGAACATCTACACCTGGCTCAGTCCACGTGTTCCGGGGCGGGCGGCGCTGGAGAATGCCTCGTTGATCGGGCGGACCGCGAACGTGGCTCTGCCGCAGATGGTTCCGCAATACGTCAGTCACCTGCTGTCACTAGGCCTGGTCGAGGCCGGCCCCGAAGACCCTGCCCTGGCCACTGAGTACGAGGTACTGATGGCCGAGACGTCGGTGCTTGCGGCCATCAAGAGCGCGTCGCGCGGTCCGCTGACCGCCAAAGTCGAAAAGTCGACATTGACGCTGTCGCCGCTCGGCATGTCGCTGTGGGCGGCCGCCACAGGGGAACTCGGTCAGTGAGCTCAGTATCCGTGCTGGCTATCTCCAGCTGGACTGAGATCAAGGCCGACTTCAGCGCCTATTGGATGGTGTACCTGTCGATGCCGTTCGTCGCGGCCTTCGTCGGGTGGAGCACGAAAATCGTCGCACTCGAAATGCTCTACCGACCCATCGAATTCAGGGGTTGGGGTCCGTTCGGATGGCAGGGCATCGTGCCGCGGCGGGCGGGCAAGGTCGGCTCGAAGACCATCGATCTGCTGACGTCCAATCTGCTGAAACCCGAAGAGCTGCTGGACCGCATCGACGCCAACGAAGCCGTCGACGCGCTGCGCGGTCCGCTCGCCGCAGCGATCGACGACATCTCCCGCGACCTTGCCGACGAGATTCGCCCCGGCCTGTGGGATGCGTTACCGGAATCCGCCAGACGGGGGATCCAGGAGCGGATGCACAGGCAGGCGCCCCACATCGTCGAGAACATGCTCACCGAGATGAAGGCCGACCTGCCGCGCTACCTCGATCTGCACTTCATGGCGGTGACGACGCTGGTGCGCAACAAGGAGAAGCTCGTCAAGCTGATGCGCAGCGTCACCACAGATGCCATGGCGTTCGTGCGGCGCAGCGGCATCTACTTCGGTCTGGTGATCGGTCTGGTTCAGATGGTGGCGTGGGCGCTGTTCAAGAACCCGTGGATCATGCCGGCCTTCGGGTTCGCGGTCGGCTTCATCAGCGACTACATCGCGTTGAACATGCTCTTCCGGCCGATGCACCCGCGAAAGTTCCTCGGTTTCATCCCCTTTCAAGGCTTGCTGCATGCCGAGCGGGACAAGATCACCCGCGACTACGCCAAGATCCTGGCCGACGATCTGTTCTCACCCGAGCTCATGTTCGACGCGATCATCAAAGGCCCCGGCTCGGACAAGCTGTTCGCGTTGGCCGCCAAGGAAATCGACGCCGCCATTGACGCCCAGACCGGCGTTGCGCGACCGATGGTGACACTGGCGGTCGGCACCAAGCGATACCGGGCGCTGAAGGACCGCGTCGTTGCGCTGGTGTTGGAGCGTCTCCCGGATACCTTGCTGGAGGCCCAGGAGTACGCGGCGAACGCGTTGAACCTCGAGCAGGTCGTCATCGACAAGATGAGTCAACTGACCGAGGAGGAGTACGAGTCGATCCTGCGGCCGGTGTTCAAGGATGACGAGCCCTTGATGATCGCGGTCGGCGCGGTGCTCGGCGGCGTGGTCGGTGAGCTTCAGGTGCAGATCATCGAATTCTTCACCCACTGAGTGCGGCTACAGCGCCGGAGTAGTGGGCTGCAGAACCGCGGTGGCAACAGCCTCCGCCCGCAGGTGCTCGAAGGCTTGGTAGTCCGGATCGTTGACCATGTCGACGAAGTGCCGCCGGCTGGGATAGCGGAACAATGCCACCAGGTCCCAGTCGCCGCCAGCATCGGCAAGCAGGGATGGATGCCCGACGCCGCCGTACACAATCGTCACCCCGTAGCGTTCCTGGATCCCGGAGCTGCTGAAGTGCTCGATGTACTCCCGGTACTTGTCCGCACCGCCGGGTGCGAAGCGCACGAGATTGAGCATCACCACCGGTGCGCTCGGATCGGCGGCGACGAACTGCTCGAGTGCGGACGTGTCGAGAGCAGACATGGTGTTCTCCCTTGGTAAGTTACTTGCTGAACAACACGCAAGTTAGTGGACGGCACTGACAAGTTCGGCCTCAGGCAGGATGACCAGGCATGGAGGAGTTGCGATCGGCTCGCCGAACTCAGGCTGAACGTCGAGAAGACGCTCGACAACGCGTGCTGCTAGCCGCCACGGCGTTGGTTGCCGTGCACGGATCGCGCGCGGTGTCGCTGGCTGCCGTCGGCGAGGCCGCCGGGTACAGCCGCGGCATCGTCCACCACCATTTCGGCAGCAAGGCGCAGTTGCTCGAGGAGCTCATCAAGTTCACCCAGACCTTCGACGTCCCGGCTGACTCGGCGACCGGGCTCGGCCGGCTGACCGATTTCGTGGCGGCCTACCTGAGCGGACTGCACGAGCGGTCACCGCGCTCGGAAGCGTTCCTGAAACTCTGGACCGAATCCGCGGGTGCCGAACCGTCGCTGGCCGAGCTTTTCGCCGAGCGCGACGCGAAGTTCCGAGAAGTCCTCGCGCAGTACATCGTCGACGGGATCGACGACGGCTCCGTCCGACCCGATGTCGACCCTCAGACCACCGCCGTCGCGATCATCGGGCTGCTCCGCGGCAGCGCTCTGATGGCCTTCTCGACTGCGCGTGATGTGTCGGCGGGGGAGTTGGCTTTAGCTGCGGTGGAGGGTGTTGAACGCAGCTTGGCGGCCGGGGACTGACGCCTGCGGGTAACCGTCACTGCGAAGCCGATGTCGGGAATCGAACGCGGATATCAGGAGAACTGTGACACTGGCGGCGCGTCGCGCTCGCGCCGAAACAGCACCAAGGCGACAGCGATCGCCGTCAGCGGTATGACCGTCATGATCAGATTCAGCGCATCTGCCGCGTCGAGCATGCTCGAGGTTGCCTGGGAGATAACCCACGCGGTGCGCTCCGGATCGAGGGTGGCGCCACCCGCGCCGTTACCCGTTGCGCCCAGGATGTCGCCGGCCTGCCGGGCACTGATGCCGGAGCCGGCCAGCTTCGGTTCGGCGTCGCGAATGAAGAACAAGATGCCGAACATCGAGAAGAGCGCCGAACCCAGGCCGTAGAATGTTCCGCCCACTGACGCCTTCACCGCCGAGACCACACCGCCGAGGTTCGGCGGCGCGCTGGACATCATGACCGTCGCCTGCGGTGTCTGCACGATCGCGCCGCCAATTGTCGTCAACGCGACCACCGCCCCGACGACGATGATCGAGGTGTCGATCGTGAAGGACAGCCGCACAAGCAGACTCGCCGCCAACACTGACAGGCCCGCCACGACCACGGCGCAATTACCGAAGCGCGCGGCGGCCCGGCCGGCGCCGAGTGCAGCCAGTGCGGACAACAGCGTGGCTGGAACGAGTAACAGCGCGAACGCCCACGTCGACTGTCCACGAATGAGGATGAGGTAGAAGGTGACCATGATCATCGAGCCGCCCTGGACCAGATTGCTGGCAGCGCCCGCCGTCACTACGGCGTTGAAGCGAGGCGAGCGGAAGATTCGTAGATCCAGCGCCGGATCGTCACAGCGCAACTCCCACCATACGAACGCTGCTGCTGCGAGGACCCCGGTCAGGATCGGTGCCATCGCCGCGCGGTCCACTCCGTTCTGCAGCACGGAGATCCCGTACGTCACGCCGATGAGGGCGATAGCCACCAGCAGCAGGCCGGGGATGTCGGTTTTGCGGTGCGATCGTGGCGTCTCGGGAACGTATCGCACGGTGAGCACCAGAACGAGGCTCGCGAGGACAGGCGTGACGAGAAGGCCGCTGCGCCAACCTATGTGCTCGGCCAGCAGACTGCCAACCGTCGCCGGCAGCACCCCGAAGGCGTAGACCGCGGCGAGATAGCTCGCGATCGCACCCGCCCGGCGATCGGGAGGAAAGACGGCGTTCATGATGGCCAGCGATAAACCGGCCAGGAACGCGAACGCCACGCCGATGCAGGCTCTGGCGATCATCAGCACCGCGACGTTGGGTGCTGCCGCCCCGATGAGCCCGAACGCGACCGCACCACAAGCGCCGACGGTGAACGTCCGCCTCATGCCGTACTTGTCGCCCAGAACGCCAGCCCCTAGCACTGAGGCGGCCAGGGTCAGGGTCGCCAGAGACGACACGAAAATGGTGGTGCTGGGGGAGAACCGGAGACCATGGCGAACGATCGAGATGTTGGTCGCCAGAATTCTCAGGTCGCCAACAGCGACGGCGCTGCCCAGGGCCATGGCCACCGTCGTCATGACGGCCGACAACCCGGTGACCTGCGTCTGCGGCCTCACCAGGCGATGCTAGACCGACGACCTACGCGATGGCCCGAAGCTGCTTCGCGGGTTGCCCGCAATTCGATTCGCTGACATTCGGGCATCTGCCATGCAACCCGAGCCGCCGTCGAGCACCTGCCCGAGAGTGCGTCCGACTCGCGCTACGGGGCCGAGGTCGGGTATCGAGCGGATCGGACAGCGTTCGCCCTGCTCACGTGAGAGCCGATGACGGGAATCGAACCCGCGTATTCAGCTTGGGAAGCTGATGTTCTGCCATTGAACTACATCGGCGATGGACACAGAGGTTAGCACTGCGCGCGACGGCGGTGCGACAACAGTGGGCGCGGCCCCAACAGCAAAGGGCTGAGCGCTGGGCCCAAGTCTGCAGAATCGGCATCAATCGGCTGCGATACGGCCAGGCGGGGGCATAGTCTGACTCAGCCAGCTATGTCGAACGGAACCTCATGAAGCACGCCGCGCACGTTGGTTGGATCGGAGCATCCGCGGTGGCCGCCGGTATCGGCGTGGCGCTGCTCGCCAACCCCGCCACCGGTCATGCCGAGACCTCGAAGTCTGACACGACGAGCAGTTCACGGCCCTCCCAGGCAAAAGCAACGGCGTCCAGCGCCCGAACCGTCCGGCGCCCCGCCTCGGCCACGCCCAAAGCCCGCACCGCCCCTGCCCGCGTCAAACCGGTGCCCACCGTCGACGTGCGCCGTTCTGTCCAAGCAGCCCAACGTAATTGGTACCAACGCACGTTTGAAGCCGTCACTCCGACTTTCCCGCCGCAGATCAGATCTGAAGCACTCGATCCCGGCGAGACCAGTGACCCGTTCCCGCTCGGGGGCGTCGATACCGACGGGCGCCGACTGACCTATGCGGTCCACGGCACCGGCACCAACGGCGGCACCCTCACGGTCTCCGGCTCCCAGGCGGCCTACACCGCCCCCGCCGACTGGAACGGCACCGACTCCTACACCGACACCTTCCAGGTGACCACCTCCGACTTTTGGAGTGGCCCGCACATCCACGGCCTGGCCGGCCTGGTCAACTTGCTGACGTTCGGTCTGATCGGGTCCAGCGGTCACAACGCGTCGGGCACCGTCACCGTGTCCGTCGCGCCGTACAACGCAGGCACATTCCCGGTCGACTTCGTCAACAACTCGTCGTACGACAGCGGGCAGATCTACGTCACCGTCCTCGGCCAGACCTCCAAAGATCACTGGGCCTGGGTGGATCAGAACGGAACGACACACGCGATCAACCACGAAGACGCCACTGCGCCAGGCCACTTGGTCAAGGACGGGGTGAACTACGCGAACATGTCGTACACCCTCGGCCAGGCCGCCAACCTGCGGATGCCGCCGGACCTGCAGGGTGCCAGGATCTACGTGTCGGTCGCCCAGCCACTGTATATCGGTATCAGCCAAGACAATTCGGGCTGGACCGTGCCCGACCCCGTGGGCGTCACCAACCCCAACTACGGCACCGTCTACGACTGGTTCGAGTTCACCTTCCAGTACGGCGGAGTGCCCTTCGGCGGCAACACCACCCAGGTGGACCAGTTCGGGCTGCCGCTGAGCTTCACCCTCACCCAGGGCGCCTTCTCAGACACCCGCGGTACCACCACCACGCGGAACCAGGTGTTCACCACCTACCAGAATTCCGTACCGACCGAATTCCAGCAGCTCGTCATCAACGACGGCCAAGGCAACCCGCTGCGCATCGCCTCGCCCCGGTCCGTGCAGCCCGGTGCGCTGGCGCAGTACCTCGACGAGCCGGTCGACGATTTCTGGACCACATACAAGACCGAGCCGTTCACCTTCACCTCGCCAGGCAGCTACACCGTGACCGGCCAGGTCAACGCCAACAACCAGTTCGCCTACACCGTCACTGCGCTCAATCCCGCCGGGGTCTCGGGGAACTACGTGATGGACAAGCCGACGACAGCGCAGGTCTTCGCCGGTGACGGCCCCTTCGTCGGCACCCACGAGCAGGGCGCCTTCCTCGCCCAACTCGACGCCGCCTTCAACCGCGGGGTCGCCGCCTCGCCGGACAAGTGGGGCGACGTCGCGGCGTACTACCCCGCCGGCACGAAGTACAACTCTTATGCGAAGGTCTTCCATCAGCTCGGCCTGGACGGGAAGAACTACGGCTTCCCCTACGACGACGTGAATGGCCAGAGTTCGGTCCTCATCCTCACCAATTCGTCACCGCCGACCGCGGTCACCATCACGATCAACTGATCCGCCGCTACGCTCGTCGCGTGCTGCTCTCCGATCGTGATATCCGCGCCGCCATCGCCGACGGTCGACTGGGCATCGACCCTTTCGACGACGCCCTGGTGCAACCGTCGAGCGTCGACGTGCGGCTGGACAGCCTGTTCCGGGTGTTCAACAACACGCGCTACACCCATATCGACCCCGCCAAGCAGCAGGACGAGCTGACCAGTCTGGTCGAGCCTGCCAAAGGCGAGCCGTTCGTCCTGCATCCCGGCGAGTTCGTGCTCGGCTCGACACTGGAGTGCTGCACCCTGCCCGACGACCTCGCCGGCCGGCTCGAAGGCAAGTCGTCGCTGGGTCGGCTCGGCCTGCTGACGCACTCCACCGCGGGCTTCATCGACCCAGGCTTCTCCGGGCACATCACCCTGGAACTGTCGAACGTCGCGAACCTGCCCATCACGCTCTGGCCGGGGATGAAAATCGGCCAGCTGTGCCTGCTGCGCCTGACCAGCCCCGCCGAAAATCCCTACGGCAGCGCCAGCGTCGGGTCCAAATACCAGGGTCAACGCGGCCCGACTCCGTCACGTTCGTATCAGAACTTTCTCCAGTCCGAGGCAGGCGCGTAACCTCGAATCTCCAGGGTCAGGCACCGCCCACCAGCTAATCCGTTTGGCTGTAACAGCGCCGCTACCAGCGGCGATGAACTTTACGGTTGAGCGGCTCTAGCCAGGTGGAGCGCAGTAACGGGTCGGGGAGATCCAGCAAACAACCTTGGAGGGGTAGTGGACATCGCACTCGGTGTGTCCATGACGCCGACGACGGTGCGCATGGTGCTGGTCGAAGGCGAGAAAGCCGACGGCGTGACCGTCGATCACGATGCCTTCGACATCCAGACCGGCGAAGGTGCAGCAACCGCGGCCGATCAAGTGGTCGCGGCGATTCTCGGTACCCGGGAAAGCGCCGCCGAAGGCGGACACCGTCTGGTGTCGACTGGCGTCACGTGGACCGACCACGCCGCGGCGGCCGGACTGCGCGATGCCCTCGCGGCCCGCAAGATCGACGACGTCACCCTGGTGTCCAAACTGCATGCCGCCGGTTCGCTGGCGCAAGCCGTCGGCCAGACCGTCGGGTACGACCGCACGGCCTTGATGTTCCTGGAGCGCGACACCGCCACCGTCTCGGTGGTGGACACCGCGACCGGCGACATCGTCAAGGTGCAGACCGAACACCTACATGCCCAGGACGCGGTCGCCGAACTGCAGCGGATGATCGCCGGCCTGGAAGCCATCGCCGAACCGCCGCAGGGCGTGTTCGTCCTCGGCTCCGGCGTGGACGTCGCGGCGGTCAAAGCGCAGCTCGCGCAGGGCACAGTGCTGCCGGTGCACGCTCCCGACGAAGCCGAACTCGCGTTGGCCCGCGGCGCCGCGCTGGCATCCGCGGCGGCACCGCGCTACGACGCGTCCACTGTCGGCCTGGGGTATGCCCAGGACCCCGATGGCACCACCGCAGGCAAGGTCTATCCGCCGGCTGGTGTGTACGCGGCAGGCGCGAATACCGAGATGTCGGAAGCCGGCACCCAGATGGCCGCCGCCGGCTACATGGCCCCGCTCGGCTATAGCGAAGTGCTTGACGAGATGGACGGCGACCTCGGCTACGACTCGGTGCCGTACGACTCGGTTTCCGAGGAACTCGACTTCGCTCCCGACGACTCCGGCCGCAAGCCGTTCCTGCTGGTCGGAAGCGCCCTGACGTCGATCTTCGTGGTCGGCGTGGTGGCGCTGGTGATCTCGCTGGCCGTGAGCATCCGACCGACCGTCGACCAGCGGCCCAGCCCGGCCGAGGCCGTGATCGTGCCGAACAGTCAGCCGGCCGGACCCGCCGTCGAGCAGGCCGCGCCGCCGGCCCCGCCGTCGGCTCCGTCGGTGCCCGACACCATCCAGGAGCCGATCCCGGTGGTGCAGCAGGCCCCCCGGACCGTCTTCGTGACCCCGGCCCCGCAAGCCCCGGCACCGGCCCCAGCAGCCCCGGCGCCCGCTCCCGAGGCGCCCGCGCCCGTTCCGGAGGCACCGGCTCCCGCGCCGGCCCCGATCGCCCCGGTGATCCCCGCTCCGATCCTGCCGCCGCCGATCATCGTGCTGCCGCAACCGCTGCTGCCGCCGTTCCTGCGGCCGCCGCGGCAGCGGGACTACCCGTCGTACCCTTCGTCGCCGAACTACCCCTCCTATCCCTCGTCGCCGCCGCAGACGCCGACCTACCCGTCGTCGCCTCCCACGCAGCAGCCGTCGTATCCGTCGACCCCGCCGACGCAGCAGCAGCCGCCGTCGCAGCAGCCGCAGGCGCCGGTCACGGAAGCGCCGAGTAATCCCCCTCCAGCCGCTGGTGGCTCGGGTGGTTACGGCTCGGGTGGCTCGGGTGGCTACGGTGGCGGCTCGGGCTCGGGCTCGGGTTCTAGTTCTGGTTCTGGTTCGGGTTCCGACGGTGGTTCACGCTCGGGTGATTCCGGTGGCTCGCGCAGCGGTCGCGGATCGCAAAGCCCGCTGTGGCCGTTCCCGAGTTTCGGTCACTGACACCCGAGTTCACCCGGCGTTAGCTTCGCGCTCAGTGTCGCGATGCGGTCCCATCATCGGGGCTGCGTACAGAGGCAGTATGCGTTGCACTGTCTTTGGCACCGGGTATCTGGGCGCGACTCACGCCGCCGGAATGGCCGAGCTCGGCCACGACGTCGTCGGGATCGACATCGACCCCGGCAAGATCGCGAAACTGTCCTCGGGGGACATCCCGTTCTATGAGCCCGGACTGGCAAAGATGTTGCAGGACAACCTCTCTGCCGGTCGCCTGCAGTTCACCACCGATTACGACGTGGCAGCAGACTTCGCCGACGTGCACTTCCTGGGCGTTGGAACTCCGCAGAAGAAGGGCGAATACGGCGCCGATCTGCGCCACGTCAACGCCGTCATCGACGACCTGGTGCCGAGGCTGACCCGGCCGTCGGTGATCGTCGGAAAGTCAACGGTTCCAGTCGGGACCGCCGCCGCGCTGAGCCGTCGCGCCAAGGCGCTGGCCGCCGACGGCGTCGACGTCGAAGTCGCCTGGAATCCCGAGTTCCTGCGTGAGGGCTTCGCGGTGCAGGACACCCTGCACCCGGATCGGATCGTCGTTGGCGTACAACCCGATTCGCGACGTGCTGAGGCGGTGTTGCGGGAGATGTACGCCTCCCTGCTCGCCGACGGTGTGCCGTTCCTACTGACCGACCTGCAGACCGCTGAGCTGGTCAAGGTGTCCGCCAATGCCTTTCTGGCCACCAAGATCTCGTTCATCAACGCAATCTCCGAGGTGTGTGAGGCGGCCGGCGCCGACGTCCGCGTCCTGGCCGACGCGCTGGGCCACGACCCCCGGATCGGACGGCGATTCCTCAACGCGGGACTGGGTTTCGGTGGCGGCTGCCTGCCCAAGGACATCCGAGCCTTCATGGCCCGCGCCGGCGAGCTCGGCGCCAACCACGCGTTGACGTTCCTGCGTGAGGTGGACAGCATCAACATGCGCAGGCGCACCCGCATGGTCGAGCTGGCCACCACCGCATGCGGGGGATCGCTGCTCGGCGCGAACGTCGCCGTGCTCGGGGCCGCGTTCAAGCCCGAATCCGACGATGTCCGGGATTCCCCGGCGCTCAACGTCGCCGGCTTATTGCAGCTCAACGGCGCCACCGTGAACGTGTACGACCCGAAGGCGATGGAGAACTCCCAGCGCCTGTTCCCGACGTTGAACTATTCGACCTCCGCCCTGGAGGCCTGCGACCGCGCCGACGCGGTCCTGCTGCTCACCGAATGGCAGGAGTTCGTCGACATCGATCCCGACGAGCTGGCCCAGACAGTGCGGGCCAGAGTTGTTGTCGACGGCCGCAATTGCCTGGACACTGCCCGCTGGGCCACCGCGGGATGGAAAGTTTACGCCTTGGGGCGCCCGGCGTTGACGTAGGTTTCCTTCGTGGACTTCACAACAGCCCTGATTGCCGAAAACGCCGCGCTCGCCGACCTTCTCCGTGACGCCGACCTGTCGACCCCGGTGCCGACCTGCCCGGAGTGGACGCTCGAGCAGTTGATGCGCCATGTCGGGCGCGGCGACCGCTGGTGCGCCCAGATCGTCACCGAGCAGTCGACGGACTTCATCGACCCGCGCACGGTCGACGGTGGCAAGCCCCCGGCCGGCCGCGACAACGAGATCGCCTGGCTGCAGGCCGGTCCGCAGCAACTCGTCGACGCTGTTGCCGCCACCGGCGCCGAGACCCCGGTGTGGACATTCCTGGGACCGCGCCCCGCCGCGTGGTGGATCCGGCGGCGCCTGCACGAGGCCGTGGTCCACCGCGCCGACGCCGCCATCGCGCTCGGCGTCGGGTTCGAGGTCGAGCCCGCCGTAGCGGCGGACGCGATCAGCGAATGGCTGGAGAGGTGCGAGGAGCGTGCGAACGCCGAGGGTCCGGCCGGCGGCGACCGGCCGGTGGCCGACGAACACTCGCTGCATCTGCATGCGACCGACCCCGGCCTCGGGGAAGCCGGGGAGTGGACCATCCTCGGGCGTCCCGACGGCATCGCCGTCGAACAGGGCCACGGCAAGGCCACGGTGGCGCTGCGCGGCCCGGCGCGCGACCTGCTGCTGGCCGTGCTGCGCCGTCGCAGCGCCGCCGAGCAAGGCCTGGAGGTCTTCGGCGACGTGGGCGTCTGGGACACCTGGCTGGCACGCACGCCCTTCTAGACCGGTAGTTTTAGCCAAATGAGCACTTCAGAGATCGCCACCGTGCTGGCCTGGCACGACGCGTTGAGCACCTCCGACCTGGACACGCTGATCTCGCTGTCCAGCGACGACATCGAGATCGGTGACGCCGACGGCGCCGCGCAGGGCCATGCCGCGCTGAGGGACTGGGCGCAGCGCGTGGCGGCGAGCGTCGAGGTGGGCCAGATCTATTACCGCGACGGCGTCGTCGTCGTGCAAGAGCGGTTGACCTCCAACACCGACCCGTCCGACGTCCGCAGCACAGCAGCGGCGTTCCGGGTGGTGCACGACCACGTCACCTCCGTGTTCCGCCACGACGACCTGGCAGCGGCCCTGGCGGCCACCGACATGTCCGACGAAGACCTGCAGGTCTGACCGACTTGCGCGGGATCATCCTGGCCGGTGGGTCGGGGACGCGGCTGTATCCGATCACCCAAGGTGTGAGTAAGCAGCTGCTGCCCGTCTACGACAAGCCGATGATCTACTACCCGCTGTCCACGCTGTTGATGGCGGGCATCCGCGACATCCTGGTGATCACCACCGGCCACGACGCCCCGGCGTTCCACCGCCTGCTCGGCGACGGCTCCCAACTCGGCATCACCATCAGCTACGCCGTGCAGGACCGGCCCGACGGGCTCGCCCAGGCGTTCCTGATCGGCGCCGAGCACATCGGCACCGGATCCGTCGCACTTGTGCTGGGCGACAACATCTTCTACGGCCCCGGCGTCGGCACCAGCCTCAGCCGCTTCCGCGATCTGCAGGGGGCGGCGATCTTCGCCTACCGGGTGGCCGACCCGACCGCGTACGGCGTCGTCGAATTCGCCCCCGACGGCACCGCGCTGTCCTTGGAGGAGAAGCCGGCCGCACCCAAGTCGAGCTACGCCGTGCCGGGGCTGTACTTCTACGACAACGACGTCATCGAGATCGCGCGCGGGCTGCGGCCGTCACCGCGCGGCGAGCTGGAGATCACCGAGGTCAACCAGACCTACCTGGACCAGGGCCGGCTGACGGTCGAGGTACTGCCCCGCGGCAGCGCATGGCTGGACACCGGAACCTTCGATTCGCTCTTGGACGCAAGCGATTTCGTGCGCACCATCGAATATCGCCAAGGGCTCAAGGTGTCCTGCCCTGAAGAGGTGGCCTGGCGGATGGGTTTCATCGACGACGAGCAGCTGGCCAAACGCGCTGCGGCCCTGGTCAAGTCGGGCTATGGCGGCTACCTGATGAAACTGCTGGACCAGGGGTAGCAAGCACCGCGGCGATCGCGGTGGTCAGCGGCACCGACAACGCCAGCGCGATACCGCCGACCGCGCGATCTCGATCGCCACGCTCTCACTGGTCAGCACATCCGACAGCGAGCGGTTGGCCACACTGAACAGCAGTAGCAGCGGCAGGGAACTACCGGCATAGGCCAGCACCAGCGTGTACACCGTGCTGGCGATGTGGTCACTGCCGATCCGCATGGCGCTGAGGAAGATCTGCTTGCGTGAACCGTGGCCCGAGTGGGCCAGCTCGAACACCGCCGAGGCCTGGGTGATCGTCACGTCGTTGAGCACGCCCAGTGAGCCGATGATGAATCCGGCCAGCAGCAAGCCCTGGATGGATACGTGCCCCATGTAGGCGGCGACCTCGTTGTTCCGGTCCTCCGAAAGCCCGGTCAGGTGTGCGAGTTCGATTGCCGCCCAGGACAAGCCACCGGCCAACAACATCGCGGTCAATGTGCCGAGCAGAGCGGCGCTGGTACGCAGGCTGATGCCGTGCGCCAAATAGATGACGGCGTAGAGGATCGCCGCTGAGGCCACCAGCGCCAGCGGTACCGCGGGGGCGCCGTCCCGTAAGGCCGGAAGCAGGAAGACCACCAGAACCACGAAGGCCACGACGATCCCGACCAGGGCGCGAAGTCCGCGCCAGCGGGCGACCGCCACGATCACAATCGCGAACACCGCCGCCAGGGCTATCAGCGGCCAGGTGCGTTCGTAGTCGTAGAACCCGTAGCTGGTCGCACCCTGCTGGTCGACTTGGCGGAAGATCCGAATCGAATCGCCTGCCAACAGGTTTGGCTGACCCGGGCCGGGCGAGAACTCCAACATCGTCGACGCACCCCGGTTGGGTCCGCTGTCGATCGTCACCACGGTCTGCACACAGGTGCCGCTGCCCGCGACGCCCGGTGCCGGGGCTGCGGTGAGCACCTGGCCCGCCGACGGGCTGCCGCAGTCGGCCAGGCTGCTGGACGTCACGTGACCGCCCTCGGTGGTGACCGCACCACCCGCGCTGTTCTGGAACGGCAGCGGGATGTCCGCCTTCGACCCGCTCGGCCACAGCAGCGCCGCGCCGATCACCACCGCGAGACCGATCACAGCCAGCAGTATCACGACGATGCGGGCCGCCAGGGGACTCAGCGGCGCCGGGCCGGTGTGCGAATGCGAATGCGCCACCCGGACAGGGTAGAGGCGTTGACCTGAAGAGTTACTGCCGGTAGCCGGACAGAAAGTTGCCCAGCCGTTCGATGGCGTTACTCAGATCGCGCGCCCACGGCAGCGTCACGATTCGCAGATGATCGGGTGCCGGCCAGTTGAAGCCGGTGCCCTGGGTGACCAGGATCTTCTCCTGCAGAAGCAGATCCAGCACCAGCTGCTCGTCGTCGTGGATGTCGTGGACCTCGGGATCGAGCCGCGGGAACGCGTACAGCGCGCCGGTGGGCTTGACGCAGGACACCCCGGGGATCTCGTTGAGCTTGCTCCAAGCCACGTCACGCTGCTCGAGCAGGCGGCCACCCGGCAGGACCAGGTCGTCGATGCTCTGGTGACCGCCCAGCGCCACCTGAATGGCATGCTGCGCAGGCACATTCGGGCACAGGCGCATGTTGGCCAGCAGGCTGATGCCTTCGATGAAGCTGCTGGCGTGTTCCTTGGGGCCGGTGATGATCAGCCAGCCGGAGCGGTAGCCGGCCACTCGGTAGGCCTTGGACAACCCGTTGAACGTCAACGTCAGCAGATCCGGCGCCAGCGTGGCCAGGCTGATGTGCTTGGCCTCGTCGTACAGGATCTTGTCGTAGATCTCGTCGGCGAGCAGCAGCAGTTGATGCTTGCGTGCCAATTCGACCATCTGCTCGAGGACTTCGCGGCTGTACACCGCGCCGGTGGGATTGTTCGGGTTGATCACCACGAGCGCCTTGGTGCGGTCGGTGATCTTGGACTCCAGGTCGGCGACGTCGGGCATCCAGCCGTTGGTCTCGTCGCAGAGGTAGTGCACGGGGGTGCCGCCGGCGAGTGCGGTCGATGCAGTCCACAGCGGGTAGTCGGGTGCGGGGATGAGCACCTGGTCGCCGTTGTCGAGCAGCGCCTGCAGCGTCATCGTGATGAGCTCGGAGACACCGTTGCCGAGGTAGACGTCGTCGATGTCGAAGCGGGGAAAGCCCTCGACGAGCTCGTAGCGGGTGAAGACCGCACGGCGGGCGCTGGGGATGCCTTTGGAGTCGGAGTAGCCCTGGGCGTCGGGCAGGGCGGCGATCATGTCGCGCATGATCACGTCGGGTGCCTCGAAGCCGAACGGAGCGGGGTTGCCGATGTTGAGCTTGAGGATGCGATGACCCTCGTTCTCCAGCCGGTTGGCGTGCTCATGGATCGGCCCGCGGATCTCGTAGAGAACGTCCTGCAGCTTGGTGGACTGCGTGAACGTACGTTGCCGAGGGTGCTGGCTGGTGCCGTGCCACGGTAACTGGTGCGTACTCACCGGTTAAGTGTCCCATTGGTATGCAACTTGGTTTCCCCTGTGCCGTTTTGTGCCTTTGCTGTGACGTGAGAAGTCACGGTTCGAATTCAATTGTGGGACGCCTCGGACACAACTGTGATTTCGCTGAACAGCAGCAGTGATTGCCGGGTGAATCGGCTGCTAACTTGGGGCTTCACGACCGACGGCACAAAGGGATGAACGTGAAGATCGCACGCACTTCGATGACTGCTGCTGCCGCAGCGGCGGTTACCGCGCTGGGATTTGCTGTTTCCGCGTCTGCCGATCCGGCACTGATAAATGGAACGTACGCCGTCCGCGGGGGCGACGACGGCGCTGTGGTGACGGCCTCGTCGAGTTGTCCTGCAGCCGTCAACGGCTGTACCGCCAATCTCAGCAGCACCTTGGGCTGGACCAGCGTCGCGACCTTCACGGATGGCCGGTGGAACTTCACGGTGACCAAGCCCGACGGCGTGGTGTGCGACGACGGCAGCTATGCGCCCGTCCGCATCGCCTACTCGGTCGATGCCGCGACGATGACCGGCACGGTGACCGCCGACTCCAACGGTGACTGCCCGGGCGGACAGATCACCCAGGCACCCTTCCAGCTGATCAAGGTCGGCTGAGCGTCGCCGAGGCTGTAGTTATCGACGAGACGTTCGAGAAACGGTGTCGATAACTACAGCCTCATGGACTAGCGCTTGCCCGGCGGCCGGGCGCCCCTGGCGATGCCGAGACCCTTCACCGGAGGCTGCTCCGCCTTCGGGGCTTCCTCTTTCGGCTCCTCGGCCTTGGGCTCAGCTGCTGCGGCCGGCTCGGGTGCCGACGGCTCAGCCGGGGCTTCAGCCGGAGCAGGCGTTGCCGCCGGAGCGGACTTCTTGGCGCCGGGTCGCTTGGCGCCCGCGGCGATGCCGAGGCCCTTGACCGGCGGCTCGGCCTTGGCCGGCGCCTCAGCCGCGGGGGCTTCGGCAGATGCCTCGGCGGGAGCAGCAGCCGGTGCCGCGGCAGCAGGTGCGGCGGCCGCCGACTTCTTGGCGCCGGGTCGCTTGGCGCCCGACGCGATGCCGAGCCCCTTGACGGGCGCTTCGGCAACCGGTGCGGCAGCAGGTGCCTCGGCGGCGGGAGCAGCGGTCGACGCCTCCGCGGCCGGTGCGGCCGCAGCGGACTTCTTGGCGCCCGGTCGCTTTGCCCCGCCGGCGATGCCGAGTCCCTTGACCGGCGCTTCGGCAGCCGGTGCCTCGGCGGCGGGAGCTTCATCGGCGGCCTTCTTGGCACCGGGGCGCTTGGCGCCGCCCGCGATACCAAGCCCCTTGACCGGCGCGGCCTCCTTGGCCGGTGCCGACGGCGCGGCCGCGGCAGGCTCGGACGCCGGAGCCGCCTCGGGCTCGGGCTTCGGCGCGGGAGGTGCCTGCGCCGGTGCCGCAGCGGCGGCAGCCTCGGCCTCTCGTGCGGCCGTGCCCTTCTCCGGCAGCGTGACACTGCTCAGATCCAGCGAGCCAAGCAGCAGCTGGGCGACGTCGAGCACCTCGACCTCGTCGGCCTTCTCGCGGTCGCCGACACCGTCGGTGATCATCACGCGGCAGAACGGGCAGCCGGTGGCGATCTTGGCCGGATCCAGCGTCAGCGCCTCGTCGACGCGTTCGTGGTTCACGCGCTTACCGATGTGCTCTTCCATCCACATCCGCGCGCCACCGGCGCCACAGCACAGGCCGCGATCGGCGTGCCGCGGCATTTCCTTCAAAGTCACGCCCGAGGCGTCGATGAGTTCACGCGGTGCGTCGTAGACCTTGTTGTGCCGGCCCAGGTAGCAGGGATCGTGGTAGGTGACATTGGCTCCGCCATCGACAGCCTTGACCGGGACCAGCTTCTTGTCGCGCACCAGGCGGTTGAGCAGCTGGGTGTGGTGGACCACGGTGTAGTTGCCGCCGACCTGCGGGTATTCGCGGCCGAGGGTGTTGAAGCAGTGCGGGCACGTCACGACGATCTTGCGGTCGACCCGCTCGACGCCCTCGAACAGATCGTTCAGCGTCTCGACGTTCTGCGAGGCCAGCTGCTGGAACAGGAACTCGTTGCCGGATCGACGAGCCGAGTCGCCGTTGCAGGTTTCGCCATCGCCGAGAACCAGGAACTTCACGCCGGCCGCGGCCAGCAGTTCGGCCACGGCCTTCGTGGTCTTCTTGGCGCGATCCTCATAAGCGCCCGCGCAACCAACCCAGAACAGGTACTCGAAGCCGGCGAACGAGTCGACATCCTTGCCGTAGACGGGGATGTCGAACTCGACCTCGTCGATCCAGGTGAGGCGCTCCTTGGCGTTCTGACCCCACGGATTGCCCTTGGCCTCAAGGTTCTTGTAGAGCACGCCGAGTTCGCCGGGGAACTCCGACTCCATCATCACCTGGTAGCGGCGCATATCGACGATGTGGTCGATGTGCTCGATGTCCACCGGGCACTGCTCGACGCACGCACCGCAGGTGGTGCACGACCACAGCACGTCGGGATCGATCACGCCGAGCTGTTCGGCGGTACCCACCAGCGGGCGGGTCGCCTGCGCCGGGCCGGAGCCCAGCACCCGCTCGAAGCCGGACTCGGGAACGTGGTCGTGCGCGTCGTGCTTGGTCTCGACGAAACCGCCCTCAGCGGAGGCGAATTGTTCCGCCTCGTTCTCGCCAGTGGGGATCGGCTTCCCGCCGATGATGTACGGCGCCTTCGCGAACAGATGATCGCGCAGGTTCATGATCACGAGCTTGGGCGACAACGGCTTTCCGGTGTTCCACGCCGGGCACTGCGACTGACAACGCCCGCACTCGGTGCAGGTGGTCATGTCGAGGTAGCCCTTCCAGGTGAAGTCCTCGATCTTTCCGCGGCCGAGAACCGCGTCTTCAGCGGGATCCTCGAAGTCGATCGGCTCGCCCTTGTACTCGACGGGCAGCAGCGGGCCCAGGCCGTTGGGCAGCCGCTTGAACGTGACGTTGATCGGGGCCAGGCCGATGTGGAGGTGCTTGGAGTGCAGCACGATCAGCAGGAAGGCCAGCATCACGCCGATGTGGCCCATCAGCGCGATGGTTTCGATCCACACGTTGGCGGTATGGCCCAGTGGCGCCAGCGCTGCGGCCATGCCGTGCGAGAAGAACGCACCCCAGCCGTAGGGGAACGCCTCACCGAGGGCGTTGACCGAGGCGCCGCGGAAGAACGCGTAGGTCAGGATGACCAGGAAAATCATCAGCAGGATCAGCCAGGCTCCGCCGGTGTGCGAGCCGTAGAACCGGGAATCGCGACCGTATTCCTTCGGCTCGGAGCGCAACCGGATGATCGAGAAGACGACGATGCCGAGAAGCACCGCGACAGCGAAGAAGTCCTGCAGGAAGCCCAGCGCATTCCACCTGCCGACCAACGGGATGTGGAATTCGGGGTTGAAGAGGACGCCGTACGCCTCGAGGTACACCGTCGCCAGGATGAAGAAGCCCCACATCGTGAAGAAGTGGGCGATACCGGGGATGGACCACTTCAGCAGCTTCTTCTGGCCGAAGACTTCGGTGAACTGCGCTTTGATGCGGTCCGGGATGTTGTCCTTGCGGCCGCTCTCGTCGCTGATCGGTTGACCGGACCGGATCAGGTGGGTTAGGAACAAGACGCGCCGTGCGGCAAACACCAACACGACGGCGGTGGCCAGCAGGCCGATGATCAGTCGACCCCAGTCGAGAGCGGTCACGGACAGCCTCCCTGTCGTAAGTTACCCAATAGTAACTTAAGTTAAGTTACCGATCGGTAACTTAACTTCAATCCAGCTCATAGTTGCATCTCGGCATTTGGCGCCGCTACAAAGGCTGTCCTAACTAGGGCTGCGCGCGGCTGTGGGTCTCAGCTCTGCGGCGACAGAATCGCCCGAAGCATCGACAGCATTTCCGAACGGGACTCCGCGCCGAGACGACGCCGGATCCTGGCGACGTGGTGTTCGACGGTCTTCGCGGAGATGAACAGCTGCGCGCCGATATCGCGGTAAGGCATGCCCAGCAACAGCAGTTCGGCCACCTCGCGCTCACGATCCGACAGCGGGGAGGACGCCTGTCGTGCGCCCGCGGGTGTGGGCCCCGACGCCTCGGACACCAGCGGCTGCCGGCCGTCCTCGCCCCCGCTGTCGCCGGCTGAGAGTTTCAGGTCGCGGGCGACCTGCAGCATCAGTCCCGACACCTTGGGGTCGGAGGTCTGCAGCGCCGCCTGACCGGCCAGCCGGGTGGCATCGGCAGTCAATCCGAACTGGGCCAGTCCGCGGGCGGCGGCGCCGACCTCGTCGCCCTCGACCTGTCCGGCGAGCACCCGCAACCAGGTCCGGCCGGCCACGGCCAGCGCCTTGGCGAACGGGCTGTGCGCCGCGGCGGCGGTCAGCGCCTGCCCATGCGGGGCCACCGCGGCCGGATCGCCGGCCAGGATCCCGGCGTGCACGCCGGCCCAGCGCAGCGGCACCGACCAGGTGGGCGGATTGCCCAGCGACTCCAGCAGCCCGAACGCCTGCTCGAGAGCGGGCGCCAGCCGGTCCTGCTGGCCGAGTCGTGCCGACGCCACCCACAGCTCACCCAGCGGCAGCAACGAGAACAGGTCGACCGAATACTCGACCAACACCTCCATCGCGGCGTACCAGTGCTTCTGCAGGGCGCCGGCATCGCCGCCGCGGCGGGCGAGCGCGGTGCGCAGTGCCGCCGTCCACAGCGCATCCCGACGATGCGTGCCGTCGAGTCCGGCGATGTCGGCGGCAGCAGCCGCGAATTGACCGTCCTGCATCTTGGTCCAGCCGAGCAGGAGGCGGTGCCGATGGCCGTACAGCGGTTCGTCGGCGTCCCGGTCGGCGCGCACCGCGCGGGCGATCACGCTGCGGGCGCGGACCGGGTCACCGCCGTGCAGCGCGGCCAGCGTGACCAGAGCCGCCGGGCTGTCCGGAAGGACCTGGGCCGCCGAATACTCCGCGGCCATCGCCGCGCCGAGTTTGGTCGCCGCCGTCGAATACGGGCCCTGCAACGTCGCCAGCAGACCCTCGGCCAGCGTGCGCGCTGCGCGGGAGGCCGCGGTCGGGGGGCCCGCGCTGGGCACGGCCAGTGCGCGTTCGGCGCCGGCGGCATCGCCCGCCCCGGTGAGAACGATCGTCGCTGCCGCGCTCACCGATGTGTCCGGGTAGGGGCCGAGCCAGCTGAAGAGTTCGGACGCCTGCGCCGAGTTGCCGTTCAGCATCGCGACACTGGCGGCCACCCGGACCGCCGCTGCTCGCTCGGCAGGATCGTCCGACGCCAAGAGACTGTCCGCTTCGCTTGCCGCTGCCGAGGATTCGCCGGCCAGAGCCAGCGCATCGGCCAGCTGTGCCCGCAGTTCGACCGCGCCGGCATCGACTGCGGCGCGCAGCAGAGCCGGGTCGGCGCGACCTGCGCAGGCCTGGCGGCGCAGGACCTCGGCCAGTTGTTCGTCCCGCACACCGTGTTCGGCCAACCGCAGCGCCAGGTCCGGCGACAGGGTGTTCATCGCGATCTGCGAGCGCAGCAGCGCGGTCTCGACGTCGTGGTGGCGCGCGTTGCCGAGAATCTGCGCGACGGCGCGGTGCACCGCGCGCAGGAAGTGCGGACTGTGCGCTGGTTCGATCAGTCCGGTGGCGCGGGCCCGATCGATCAGCAGCCTGGCCTCATCGGGCGAAACCTGAAGTGTCGCTGCCAGATCAGCGGCACCGAGATCGCGGCTGAGCGAGGCGATCAGCAACGCGTCGAGGTCGGGTTCGGCGAGCCGGCGCAGCCGGTCGTTGAGCGCGAAGAGCGCAGCCTGTCCGATCGACGCCGCCGAGTACGGGCGAGGGGGGGCCAGCGCCGCGTCGACCAAAAACGGGATGCCCGCCGTCGCGACGACAATGCTCGTCACCAACTCGGTGCGCGGCGGATGGCCGGACGGGTCGGTCATCCGCCGGGATATCTCGGCAGATGTCATCGGGCCCAGGGAAATTCGAGGCCGCTCACGTTCGATCGACGTCATCAACGCCTGCAGGTCCTCGTCGTGGTCGCGGGGCTGTACCGCCACCACGACGGTTGACGACGGATCGGCGGAAACCGCGGCGAGCCGCTGCAACTCGACCGCGGGCAGCAGGTGCGCGTCGTCGACCACCACGGCGGCATCGGTAGGGCCGCCGTCCGCCGGCGCACGGGTCACGACCGCGGAACCTGCGCCGCGCAGAGCGTCGCGCACCGCGCCGAGCAGCGTGCTTTTGCCCGTGCCGACCCCTCCGGTCACCAGCATCTTGACCGGCTCCGACCCCAGGACGCTGAGCGCCTCGTGGACGGTTGGCGAAAGGTCTTGCACTGGAATCGAATCGGGCACCGGCGTTAGGCCCCCGGCGGCGACGTCACGCCAGTGATGATGTCGCGGGTGGTCGGCGGAGCGACCGTTGTGGTGATGGGCTTGACGGTGGTGGTCGGTGGCGGCTGCGTCGTCGTCGGCGGTTGGGTGGTGGTGGTCGGCGGCTGCGTGGTCGTGGTCGGCGGTTGGGTGGTGGTGGTCGTGGTGGTCGGCGGCGTGGTGGTGGTCGTAGTTGTCGTGGTGGTGGTTGTCGTGGTCGTCGTAGTGGTCGACGGTGTGGTCGTCGTGGTCGTGGTGGTGGGTGGGGTCGTCGTTGTCGTCGGGATCACCGTGGTGGTCGCCGGGATCGTCGACTCGGTGGGCTGCCCGTCGTTGCCGGTGATCGTGACCGTCTGCGGCGGAACGACACTCGTGACCGGCGCCTCGGTGGGATCGCCGGGTTTGGTGACCCGGGTGGTCGTGGTCGTCGGTGTGCTGTCCGCACTCGTGAGAGTGATCGCCAGTCCGCCGACCGCCACTGCCGCGAGCGCCGCGGCGATACCGAACAGCAGCGGAGGGCGCCGGTACCACGGCACCGGCGCGGCGACCAGTTCGGTCTGCTCGTCCGGCGGCTCGAACTCGACCACCGGGCGCATCCCGGTGGCCTGCGCCTGCTGGGCGTAATCGAAGGTGTAGTCCTCACCGGAATACGGCACCGGCTCCGCGCCGGGCGCATCGTCCTGCGACCAGGCCAGCGCGCGGAACGTCGCCGACGGCGAGCCGTCGGTGGCCGATTCGGTTGCGGCGGCTCCCGCAGTCCCGGCCGCCCACGCCGCCGGAGCCAGCCCGGTCGGTGCGTCGGCGGCGGCCACCGCCATCCCCGTCGGCGCATCCGGTGCGCCGCCGCGCGCGGCGATCACGGCCGATCCGATAGCCGCATTGAGACCCGGCAGCGGTGTGGTAATCACCGGAACGCGCAGTTCTTCGGAAAGCCGCTGCGTCAGAAGCGGTATCGCGGCGCCGCCGCCGACGGTGGCGACCGCGGCAAGGTTAGCGGCAGGGATCCTATTGCGCTCCAACACATCTCCGAGTGCGTCCAGGAAACCGGCGAGCGGCTCGGCGAGCAACGCCTCCAGTTCCGGGCGGGTGACCCGGATATCGGAGCGGAAGCCGGGCAGTTCGGCAGGTATGACCGTTGCGGTCTCCGAGGACAGCCGCTCCTTGGCCTGGCGACACTCGTCCCGCAGCCGGGTCAGCGCACCGACCGCGTTGGTGCTGGCCGGGTCGACGTTGGCCTGATCGCGGATGCCGCCGAGCACCTGGGTCAGCAGGGCCTGGTCGAGATGGTCGCCGGAGAGGTCGGTGACGCGCACCGTCTCGCCGATCGGCTGCAGGTTGGCGCCGGCGTCGGCGAGGGTGATGTTGGCACCGCTGCCGCCGAAGTCACACAGGGCCACCACCCCTTGGGACGGAAGACCCGGATCGGCCTGCAGGGCGGCCAACGCGGCCGTCGCATCGGAAATCAGCGTCGGTGGAATACCGTTGGGGGACAGGGCAGGCCGGGTGCGCAGCGCGCCACGCAGAGCGCCAACGGCGCCGGCACCCCAGTACGCGGGGACCGCGACGACCACAGTGGAGGCCGGTGAGCCGTCGTCGGCGGCGCGGGCCATCGCCTCGAGCGCGTCGGCAATCAAGTCCTCGCCGCGATGCGGCGAACCGTCGGCGGCCACCAACGGCACCGGATCGCCCGCCCGCTCCACGAAGCCGCGGAACACCTGGCCGGCCTCGGTGAGATTCGGGCTGGTCAGCTCCGGGTTCTGGGAGGGCACGCCGACTTCGGGGGGCCGGTTGTCCCACAACGTCAACACCGACCGGCGGGTCATCGGCTGGCGGCCTGGACGCGCCGCCGCCAGGTTGGTCGCTCCGATCGACAACCCCAGCGAGTCGCTCAATTCGCACATCCCTCCGTTGCCTGGCCGGCAGCCGTCATCACCATATCCCCTAATGCCTTCCGAACCCCTAAGGCTGCACCCCCTAACGGTGCCGCGGTTCGAGCGGCTTCGACACCGATCACGGCACGCGTGTCCGCCGATAACATTCTTGGCAGCAGCTGGGATTCCACTGTGACTATCGGTGGCAGGAGAGAAGGCGTTTCCATGGCAAATTCGTTGCTCGACTTCGTGATGTCGCTCGTGCGAGATCCCGACGCCGCCGCACGCTACGCCGCGGACCCGGGCGGCGCCATCGCCGACGCCCACCTGACCGATGTGACCAGCGCCGACGTCAACAACCTGATTCCGATGGTCGCCGACTCGCTGTCGGGCCCGCTCGCCGGAGCCGGCTTCGGTCCCGCGGCCGGAGCGGGCGACGGCAATGTGTGGGCGAGCGGAGCGGCGACGGCGGCATTCGACGCCTTCGATCACTTGCCCGCGGCCGCCACCGCGCCCGAGGTCCATTCGGTGATCACCGATGTCGCCCAGCACGCGGATCAGGCCCCGGGGTTGATCACCGATCTCGGTGTCGACCCCGGTGCCCTCAACCTGCCCGACACCGCGTCGCAGCTCGCCGACACCGCGCTCGACCACGGCGTCACCCCCGACGCAGGCCAGGAGTGGACGGATCCGTCCGCGTGGGACCACGGCCACGTCGACGACAACCATGGCGCCAGCCTCGCGGCGCCGGAAGACCACGCCGGCTTCGACTTGTTCTGATCCCCCGGCAAATCCCCACGTCCGCAGTGACGTGGGGATTTGTCGTTTCTGGGGCCTTCCCTAGGGACCCCCTAATCCCCTAAACCCCCACCCCTGACCAGCCCTAGTGGGGGCGTGGTGAAGAGGGGTTTCGGCCCCGTTTTCGCCCTACCGTCGCGTCCATAACGTGGTCTCCAGATCGCCGGAGTCACCGGCGAACACACCGAAAGGTCCGACCATGCTCTCTCTCCTCGACTGGATCCTCGACCTGTTCCGCAACGAGGACGCCGCACGTGCGTTCGTCGCCGCGCCGGAGCAGACCATGCGCGACGCCGGGTTCGCCGGTGTGTCCGCCGCTCAGGTGTCGACGCTGGCCGCCACCGCCGTTCCCGGCCTGGTGCTCGGCGGCGGCGACCCGGTTGTCGGCCTGCAGCGCGCGGTGTCCAACCAGTACGGCTTCGCGCCCGCCTACCAGCCGGTCTACGCGCCGTCACCGACCTTCGCGCCGCAGACCGACCTGGCCAGCCACAACGACACCTCGCTGCTGAGCCCGGACCAGAACGCCGGCGGCAACGCCCAGCAGGGTGGCTTCAACCTCGGCTTCGGCGACATCACCTTCGGCAACAAGACCACGAACACCGCCACCAATGGCGGCGTGGTGGTCGACGGCCACAACAAGGGCGACATCGTCAGCGGAGACGGCGCGGTCCTGGGCAACGGCAACGACGTGAACAACGGGCACGTGGTCGCCGGCACCGGCTCGAACGTCGCGATCGGCCACAGCCACATCCACGATGACGGCACCACCGCCACCGGCGGCAGCACCGTGATCAAGGACAACAGCGGCACAGTCCTGCACGACGTCGACGCCAGCGGTGGCAACGGCGGCGGAGCGTCGGCCGGCGGCAGCCTGATCGGCCTCGGCGGCGGGCACGCCTCCGGCGGCAACGCAGGCGGCGGCGGCATCACGATCGTCGACAACCACCCGTCGACCAACAGCGGCAACACCGCCAGCTCGCCGGTCAACACCGCGACCCACACCACCACCACCACCACGGTGACCGACCACTCCGACAACTCGGTGCACTCGGTCGTCGACAGCTCGACACATGACTCGTCCAGCCACTCGCTGTTCGATGCCGGTCACGACACCACGCTGGTGAACAGTCACCTCGACAACAGCCACGACATGGCGTTGGCGTCTGGCAATCACCTGCTGGGTTTGTAGAGCAAATCCGGCGACGGCGGGGACCTTCAGCAAGTCTGGAGGTTCCCGCCGCTTGCCTGCGCATACGGTGGACGACTGGGAGGACACGTGACGCAACCACAGCAAGACCCGCGCCGGGTGAAGGTGATCGTCGAGCTGATCGATCACACCAGCGCGATCGCCGACCTCAACGACCGCGGCGATCTGGTTGCCCGGCTGGCCGTCGCCAAAGAGCGCATCACCGACCCGCAGATCCGGGTGGTCATCGCGGGCCAGCTCAAGCAGGGCAAGAGCCAGCTGCTCAACTCCCTGCTCAACATGCCGGTGGCCCGGGTCGGCGACGACGAGACCACCGCGCTGGTCACCGTGATCAGCTATGCCGAGCAGCCGTCGGCCCGGTTGATCGTCTCGGTCGGCGAGGGTATGCCGCCGCAGAGCATCGACATCCCGATCGACGACATCCGCCACGACCTGCGCCGCGCCCCGCAGGCGCAGGGCCGGGAGGTGTTGCGGGTTGAGGTCGGCGCACCCAGTCCGCTGCTGCAGGGCGGTCTGGCGTTCATCGACACCCCCGGTGTCGGCGGCCACGGCCAGCCGCACCTGTCGTCCACTCTTGGGCTGCTCCCGGACGCGGACGCGATGCTGATGATCAGCGACACCAGCCAGGAATTCACCGAACCCGAGATGCGGTTCATCCGCCAGGCCCATGAGATCTGCCCGGTCGGCGCTGTCGTCGCCACCAAGACCGACCTCTACCCGTACTGGCGCGAGATCGTCTCCGCCAACACCGCGCATCTGCAGCGCGCCGGACTGCAATTGCCGCTGATCCCGGCATCCTCTCTGCTGCGCAGCCACGCGATCCAGCTCAATGACAAGGAACTCAACGACGAATCGAACTTCCCGGCGATCGTCGCCTGGCTGTCGGAGAAGGTGCTGTCCCGCGAGAGCGATGCAGTGCGTGACCATGTGGTCGGCGAAATACGCTCGGCAGCAGAACATCTCAACCTATCGGTGAACTCCGAGCTCTCGGCGCTCAGCGACCCGGACCAGGCGCGCCGGCTCACCGAGGACCTTGAGCGCCGCAAGCAGGAAGCGCAGGACGCCCTGCAGCAGACCGCATTGTGGCAGCAGGTCCTCAACGACGGCATCGCCGATCTGACCGCCGACGTCGAGCACGATCTGCGCGCCCGGTTCCGGGCCATCACCCAGCACATCGAGAGCGTCATCGACGAGGGCGACCCCACCCAGCACTGGGCGGAAATCGGTGCGGAGGTGGAGGATTCGGTTGCCAACGCCGTCGGCGACAACTTCGTGTGGGCCTACCAGCGTGCCGAGGCGCTGGCCGCCGACGTCGCGCGGACGTTCGTCGAGGCCGGACTGGACGCCATCAAGATGCCGGAGGTGAGTGCTGCCGAGATGAATGCCGGCGTCGGTCGGCTCAAATCGCTGGCCCGCCTCGAATCGAAGCCGATCGGCAAGGGCCACAAGGTGATCACCAGCATGCGTGGCTCCTACGGCGGCGTGCTGATGTTCGGCATGCTCACCTCGGTGGCCGGTCTGGGCATGTTCAACCCGCTGTCGTTGGGTGCGGGTCTGCTGCTCGGACGCAAGGCTTACAAGGAGGACATGGAGAACCGCATGATGCGGGTCCGCAACGAGGCCAAGACCAACCTGCGCCGCTTCGTCGACGACGTGCTGTTCGTGGTGTCCAAGGAATCCCGCGACCGGCTCAAGAACGTCCAGCGCCAGTTGCGCGACCACTACCGCGACATCGCGAACCAGACCACCCGCTCGCTCAACGAGTCGTTGCAGTCCACCATCGCCGCGGCGCGGATGGAGGAGACCGACCGGAACAACCGGATCCGTGAGCTCGAACGCCAGGCCAATATTCTCGGCCAGGTGATCGACAATGCCGAAAAGCTGTTTCCCGCAGCGCTTTCTACGGCGAGGACGACCGAGTCTCGTTGAGTCGCGGCCCGGATCTGGTGCCCGGCGGGTGGGTGACGCGGGTGGGGAAGGTGCCCGGGAATGTCGGGGCCACCCGCTCCGACGGTGGAATCTCCGAGGTCGGCGTGCTCGACGACGGCGACGACGTGCCGCTGGTCGTGCTCTCGCCCGGTAATCCGATATCGGTCGTCGACAGCTGCACGCTGGGATAGGACGTGCTCGTCGAGCCCGTAGTGGTCTTGGCGATGTGCGGCGCGTCCGGAATGTACGTGCCGGGCGGAAGAACGGTCTCGGTGTCTGTGTTGCTCCACTTGCTCGACATCGTCACCACTGCATAGACCAGGATCGCGACCACCGCGAGGCCGAGCAGCCCGGCGGCCGAGGTGGCAGCCGCCGAGCGGTACCACGGCGCCTTGTGCTGGGGCATGGCGGCTGATCCTAGCCGTGATACGGGTGGACCGCCGGACCGTAGACTCGTCGTTCGATGAGCACCAGCGATCAGGTTCGCGCCATCCTGGGCGGCACCCGTCGTGCGTACCAGGGTGAACCGGCATACCGCGAGCGGCCCGACGTCTTCAACGAGCTGGACCGCATCGCCGGGCGGCTCAACCAGCCGATCCGCATCGCGCTGGCGGGCACGCTCAAAGCCGGCAAGTCGACGCTGGTCAACGCGCTGGTGGGGGAGAACATCGCCCCCACCGATGCGACCGAGGCCACCCGCATCGTCACGTGGTTTCGGCACGGCCCCATCCCGAAGGTCACCGCCAACCACGTCGGCGGACGGCGCTCCAATGTGCCGATCGCCCGCGATGGTGGGCTGACCTTCGACTTCGGCCGCCTGGATGCCAACGACATCGTCGACCTCGACGTCGAGTGGCCGGCCGCCGAACTGGTCGACGCGACGATCATCGACACGCCGGGCACGTCATCGCTGTCGCGGGACGTCTCCGAACGCACGCTGCGGCTGTTGGTGCCCGAGGACGGTGTGCCGCGAGTCGACGCGGTGGTGTTCCTGCTGCGCACGCTCAACGCCGCCGACATCGCTCTGCTCAAGCAGATCGGGGAGCTGGTCGGCGGATCCTCGGGTGCACTCGGGGTGATCGGGGTGGCCTCCCGGGCCGACGAGATCGGCGCGGGCCGACTCGACGCGATGATGTCGGCCAAGGATGTCGCGCAGCGATTCACCGGTGAACTGGACCGGACCGGCATCTGTCAGGCGGTCGTTCCGGTCTCGGGACTGTTGGCGCTGACCGCCCGGACCCTGCGGCAGAGCGAGTTCGCCGCACTGGAGAAGCTCGCGGCGGTCGACGCCAACGAGCTGAACAAGGCGATGCTCTCCGTGGACCGCTTCGTCCGCGAGGACAGTGCCCTGCCGGTGGACGCTCAGACCCGCGCCCAGATTCTGGACCGGTTCGGCATGTTCGGCCTGCGGATCTCGATTGCGGTGTTGCGGGCGGGCGTGGCAACGGATTCCGTCACCCTGGCCGACGAACTGCTCGAACGCAGCGGGCTGGTCGCGCTGCGTGATGTGATCGACCAGCAGTTCGCGCAGCGCTCCGAACTGCTCAAGGCGCACACCGCTCTGGTCTCGTTGCGCCGGTTCGTCGAGATGCACCCGATCACCGCGACGCCGTACATCATCGCCGACATCGACCCGCTGCTGGCCGACACCCACGCCTTCGAGGAACTCCGGCTTCTCAGCCAACTTCGTTCTCGGTCAACGACTTTGACCGAAGACGAGATGGTCTCCCTGCGTCGGGTGATCGGCGGGTCCGGCACCGACGCGGCCAGCCGGCTGGGATTGACCGCCGAAACGCTCGGCGACGGGCCGCGCGCGGCCTTCGCGGCGGCGCAGCGCTGGCGCCGTCGCGCCGACCATCCACTGAACGACCCGTTCACCACCAGGGCCTGTCGTGCGGCGGTGCGCAGCGCCGAGGCGCTGGTCGCGATGTACGCCGGGGCTTAGCCGCCTGGCCGCGGTAGCGGGAACGTCGGCAGGAGTCGCTCCCTGGTGGTGGTCACCGTCTCGGTCACCGTGCTCACCGAGGTCGACACCGACGTGCTCGTGCTCGTACTGGTGCTCGTACTGGTGCTGGTCGACGGCGGTTCGGTGGTCGTCGTGGTGGTCGGCGTGTCCGTCGTCGTCGCGGGGGTTTGCGTGGCGGTCGGGGATTCGGTCACCGTTTGGGTGACGCCGGGCTCCGGAGCGACCGACGCCGATGTCGCGGCCGTGGTCGACGTTGTCGGCGATGTCGTCGTCGTGGTCGCCGGGCTGGATCCGTCGCTACCGGTGAACTTCACGATCGCGTAGACCAGCAGGGCCAGGATGGCCGCGGTCAGCACGCCCAGGCCGACGAGCGCCGCAGGCTTTCGGTACCAGGGGGTCGGCTCGGGCGGTGGTGGGTAGTCGCCATACCCGGTCGGCGCTCCGTACCCAGATTGCTGGTAGTCGCTATATGCCTCGCCGCCGGTACCGCCGTAGTTTGCGTACTGCGTCGGGTCACTGTCGGAGTAGTTGTTCGGGTCGTCGGGGGATCCGTCGCGCGCCACGGGTTCAGATTCTAACCGTCAGCCGCCGCCCGGTTGATTGGGGAAGGCCGGTCGGTGGGTGGGACGGACGCTGATCTGCGGCGGCCTGGTCTGCGGGGTGGTCACGTTGGGGCGACCGCCGTCGTTCTGCTGCGGATAACGCGGATACCAGGTGCCCTGCGGTGGTGCCGGTGGCGGGCTCTCCGGGGGCGGTGGCGGCGGTGGCGGCGGCTCGGACGGCTGAGAGCTGGTCAACGCTGTGGTGGTCGGCAGACTGGTGGAGGTCGACGGCGTGGTGGTGGACGGTTGCGAGTCATCGGAGTCCAGCACCACCAGGAGGACCGCTGCGATCAGGATCGCCACCCCGGCCACGCCGATCGCGGCGAACGCCAGCGTCGCCTGCTTCTTGCGGTACCACGGCCGTTCCGGGAACCAGAACGCGTCGGGAGCGAACGGGTCGAAGCCGTCGTCGGCGGTGACGACCGGCAGCGCGGGATCGGTCGGCGGGTCGATGTCATCGTCCGCGGGCGTGTCGGCGACAGGTGCCGACCCCGGATACGGCTGCTCCGGATAGGGCCCGAACGGGTCACCGAACGGGACGGGCGATGCCTCGTCGACATCCCCAGCGGGGTCGTGCTTCGCCACGGCTATTCATGCTAAACGGCCCGCCAGGGCCGATGCAGCGTTCGGCAATCAGGCGAGTTGCCGGACCACCTCGGTGGCGAACAGTTCGACGTGGTCGATATCGGACATATCCAGCAGTTGGAGGTACACCCGCTGCACTCCCGCCTCGATGAACGGCCCCAACCGGTCGACGATTTCGGTGGGCGTACCGACCAGCGGCGTGTTGGTTCGCAGTTCGTCGACTTCCCGGGAAATCGCCTGCGCACGCCGGCTGATCTCGGCGTCGTCGCGACCGGCGCACACCACGAACGCGGCGGAATACACGATGTCCTCGGGTGCGCGGCCGGCGTCGCTGAGCGCGGCGCGCACCCGGGCGTACTGGGGTTCGACGAAGTCCAGGGCGGGGAACGCGAGGTTGTACTCGGCGCCGTACCGGGCGACCAGGGCCGGCGTCCGTTTGGGGCCGTTGCCGCCGATGATGATCGGCGGATGGGGAGCTTGTACGGGCTTGGGCAGCGCGGGCGAGTCTTTGACGGTGTAGTGGGTGCCGTCGTAGTCGAAGGTCTGGCCCGCCGGCGTGGTCCACAGGCCGGTGATGATGTCGAGTTGTTCGCGCAGCCGCTCGAACCGTTCACCCAGCGGCGGGAACGGGATCGCGTAGGCGAGGTGCTCCGCGTCGAACCAGCCTGCGCCGATACCGAGATCGACCCGGCCTGAGCTCATCGCGTCGACCTGTGCCACCGAGATGGCGAGCGGTCCCGGATGGCGGAAGGTGGCGGAGGTGACCAGCGTGCCGAGCCTGATCGTGCTGGTCTCCCTGGCGATGCCGGCCAGCGTCACCCAGGAGTCGGTGGGTCCGGGCAGGCCGTCGCCGCTCATCGCCAGATAGTGGTCGGAACGGAAAAACGCTGAGTAGCCGAGAGATTCGGCGGCCTGAGCCACCGCGAGCTGATCGGTGTAGGCGGCACCTTGCTGGGGTTCGACGAAGACGCGGAAGTCCATATCGCCCAGCTTAGAAAACCTGGGCCCCTTGTGTGCCGACGACCATTCCATGCCCGGTGCTGTCGTTGGTGAAGCGGGTCCCGTCGCTGCGGGCGTCGATGGTCCAGCCGACCGCGTGATAGGTCGCGTAGTCGAGCGTCGTGGTGGGGATGTCGCCGAGGTTGCCGAGGATCCAGCGCAAGTTGCCTTCGGCGGTCACCTCGACACCGTTGGCGGGGGTGCCGTTGATGGCGGGCGCGTTCGTGAAATTTGATTCGCAGCCGACCGACTCCGAGTTGAGCTGGCAGCGGGTCTGGCCGGACTTGGTTTCGATGTAGACGTAGCCGGTGTCGCTGGGCGGCAGGGTTTGGCCGCCCGGGTTGGGCACCGAGGGCGACGGGGTCGGCGACGGCGTCGGCAGCGGCGTGGACACGGTCGGCCTGCTGGTGGGAAAGCTCGGCTCCCCGCCCGGTCCGCAGCCCGGGCATCGGGCCGCACCGTCGGTGGTGGAGCTGCACCCGGCCGCGGCGCCGGCCGCCATCAGCCACACCACCGCCACACCGGCCTTCACGCCGTTGGATATCCGCACGCCGAACTCCTGCCGTCGAATGTCAGGGTACGCATGCAGTGACGGAAGTGACTCCAGTGACTCGCGGGGCCGAGTGTGATGACCCTGGCGATCTCGGAACCCGTGACCTGTGATCGGGCTAGATTCGACGCAGCGATGAAAGGGTTCGTCCATGACCGACACCGGCCGCCTGTTGTTCAACCCGAACACCTACGACCCGAAACAGTTCGATCCCGAGACGCGGCGTCAGCTCACGGCGTTGATCGGGTGGTTCGAGGAGCGCGGCAAGGCGCGCCTGCTCCAAGACGACCACGACGCGGTATGGGTGTCGGACTTCCTGGACTTCGTCGGGCAGGAGCGGATCTTCGCGACGTTCCTGACCCCGTCGGAATTCGGACTCGGGGATGACAACAAGCGTTGGGACACCTCCCGCAACGCCGCGCTCAGCGAGATCCTCGGTTTCTACGGCCTGGCGTACTGGTACGCCGAGCAGGTCACCATCCTCGGATTGGGCCCAATCTGGCAGAGCGACAACATCAAAGCGAAGGAACGGGCCGCCGCACAGCTCGACGCCGGTGGGGTGATGGCGTTCGCGTTGTCCGAACGTGAGCACGGCGCCGACATCTACGACACCGACATGATCCTCACGCCGGCCGACGACGACGGCCTGGCCTTCCGTGCCAGCGGCGAGAAGTACTACATCGGCAACGGCAACGTGGCCGGGATGGTGTCGGTGTTCTCCCGCCGGGCTGACGTCGAAGGTCCGGACGGCTACGTGTGGTTCGTCGCAGACAGCGCGCACCCGGCCTACGAGCTGATCGGCAACGTCGTGCGCGGGCAGATGTACGTCAGCACGTTCGCGCTGCACGACTATCCGGTGCGTGAGGAAGACATCCTGTGCGTTGGGCCCGAAGCGTTTTCGGTGGCGCTCAACACCGTCAACGTCGGAAAATTCAATCTGTGCACCGCGTCGATCGGAATGTGTGAGCACGCGTTCTACGAGGCGATCACCCACGCCAACAACCGGATCCTGTACGGCAACCCGGTCACCGACTTCCCGCACGTGCAGGCCGGGCTGGTCGAGGCATATGCCCGGCTGGCCGCGATGAAGCTGTTCAGCGATCGCGCAATCGACTACTTCCGCAGTGCCAGTCTCGAGGACCGTCGCTATCTGCTGTTCAACCCTGCCACGAAGGCGAAGGTGACCTCCGAGGGCGAGAAGGTGGTGGTCCAGCTGTGGGACATCATGGCCGCCAAGGGTTTCGAGCGTGACACCTACTTCACCCAGGTCACTCGCCTCATCGGTGCGCTGCCGCGACTGGAGGGCACGGTGCACGTCAACGTCGCCCAGATCCTCAAATTCATGCCCAACTATCTACTCAACCCGGCGGACTATCCCGAGATCGGCACCCGCGACGATCCTGCCGACGACACCTTCTTCTGGTCGCAGGGCCCGGCGCGCGGCGCATCCAAGGTGCAGTTCGCGGACTGGGTGCCGGTATTCGAAAATGCCTCCGCGATACCCAACGTCGCCCGCTTCCTCGAGCAGGCGCGGGCGCTGCAGCAGCTGCTGCTCACTGCCGCCCCCGACGCCGAGCAACAGAAGGACCTCGACTTCATGCTCGTCATCGGTCACCTGTTCACCCTGGTGGTGTACGGGCAGCTGATCCTGGAGCAGGCACAGTTGCGGGGAATCGACCCGGATCTGGTGGACCAGATCTTCGACGTGCAGGTGCGGGACTTCTCGGCCTACGCCGTTGCGCTGCACGGTAAAGCGAATTCGACTTCGGCGCAACAGGAATGGGCGCTGGGTGCGGTGCGTAAGCCGGTCACCGACACTGATCGCTTCGACCGGGTATGGGGGCAGGTCAAAGCGTACGACGGCGCGTATGCGATGCGGCCATAGCGATCTGCACGCGCTTCACGAGAAGCGCTTGAACCCTTTGAATTTCCGCAGATACGGTACCAGTCGTCGCGCCGGAACCGGGCCCGGCCAGTCGTCGGACCGGAAATAGGCGTCGGATCCGCCGTCGACGAAAAGAACACTGCCGCAGAGAAAATCCGCGGAGTCGGACAGCATGAACACCACCCAGTCGGCGAGGTGCCCGGCATCGCCGAAACCGCCGATCGGTACCGGGAACGAACGGATGGCCTTGGCCTCGGCCGGAGTGGACAGCTGCTTCTCCAGCAGCGGTGTCAGGATGGCGCCGGGAGCAAGGGCATTCAGCCGGATCCCCGCGCCGGCCCAGTCGCGGGTCACCGCGTGACGGCGAACCCAACGGCTCACCGCCACCTTCGAGGCGCCGTAGGCCATCGACGACGCGGCGCGGCCGAAGATGCGCAGTGCCCGAGCGGCCTTGTCGCCGTCGCCGGCCAGCAGCGCGCGGATCGCGCGGCCCGGGATCGCCGGCATGGTGGTGGTCGAATTGCTGGAGAAAGCCACGACTTTGGCGCGTTCACCGGCGGCCAGCGCCGGCCGCCACACCTGCAGAAGCTCCACCACGCCGAAGTAGTTGATCTCGAGGATCCGGCGCGGCTGGTCACGGCCCGGGGTCGGTCCGACCCCGGCCGCCAGCACCGCACCGTCCAGGCGTCCACCGCAGGCGGCCAGGACGGCGTCGGCGGCCGCGCGGCGACCGGCCGGAGTGGACAGATCGGCCACCACGTCGGCGGGCTGGGCGTCCACCCCGATCACGGTGTGCCCATTGGCCCGCAGTCGCTCAGCGACCGCCCGACCCATGCCCGAAGCGGAGCCGGTGACGACATAGGTACCCATCCGAGTGAGTATGGCCCACCGGACCCGCGTGGTCAGGCCACCAGCACCGACGGCTCGTTTTGTGTCGCGACTGTCGGCGGATCCTGCGGATAGCCCTTCGCGAAGATGTCCACCCCCGTCATCCAGGCCACCAGTTCGGCGAGCGCGCTGGTGGCCTGCACCGACAGATTCCCGAGAACCTGAACCACCACCTTGGACACCTCGGCGAGTTGGCTGATCAGGAAGACGTTCTGGTCGGCGATCCCCTGCAGCGTCGCAGTCAGGCTGGTGATGCCGCCGTCCAGGAAGTACGGGATGCTCGCGAAGATCGTTCGCACGCTCAGCGCGACGTTGGTTTGGATGTCCGGCCAGCCGTTGCGCGCGATCGCGTCTGTGAGCGCCTGTTGGAGATCGTTGGGGGTGACCGAGCTGGAACCCAGCGTCGTCAACGACACCCCGTTGGATCCCGGCGGCGCCGGAGCGCCGAACAGGTCCAGGACGGTGGGGGTTACGTCGACGATCGAGTACGCCAGGTTCATCTGACCGGGATCGAAGCCGGCACCGTTGGCGATCACCCACGTCGAGGTCTCGTCGGGGGACTGGAACCCGTGACCGAAGCCCAGTTGCGGCTGATGGCCGTGATCGGTGACGACGATGACGGTCCAGTTCTCGCCGGAGTTGTTGACCGCGTCCATGATCGCGCCGAGATTCTCATCGGTGCGATGGATGGCATCAGCGTATTGCGGTGAGCCGCCGCCAAATTGATGCCCGGCCTCGTCGACCTGCACCAGGTAGGAGAACAGGAAGTTGGGCGGCTCGCCGCTCTGAATCGCCGCGACGGTCTGAGCGGTCACCTCGGCGTCGGTCAGTGACCAGTTGGAGTCACCCGGCACCTGCGGGACCAAGACGGGCGTGTCGACAGGGTAGAGGCCGGCCTTGGCGATGTCGGTGATCACGTCCCAGTCCGCGATCGCCATGGTGTCGATGTCGGAGTTGTAGGCCTCGAGCTGATTGAACACGGTCGGCCACTTCATATACGTGTCGGCGGTGAAGATGTTGTTGATGACGCCGGTCTGGTTGTCCCACGCCCCGGTCAGGATCGCCGTCCACGACGGGTTCGAGATCGTGGTGTGGCCGACGATCGACGCGATGCCGGTGGTGCTGGCGTTCATCAGGCTGACGAAGTTCACGTTCACGTCGGGCTGGGCCAGGATCCGCCGCATGTTCGTGCCGTCGACGCCGATCACCAGGACGTGAACGTCGGTCGGGTCGGCCACGTTGTTGGTGACGACGACGGCCGAGGCGCTGACGTTGCGGTCCCGGTAAGAGTAAGCGGTGCTCTTGGCGCCGGCCGGCGCAGCCGGCAACGGTGGCAGGGGCAGCGCAGGAACCTTCGGAAATGACAGCGCCTCAGCAACTTTCGATGGGACGATGCTCGCGGTGGTCCGCTTCGAGGCGGGTGCGGCCACCGATGCCGCCGGTGCCTGCGTCCGCCGCGGACCGGTGAGCGCGCTGCCGGGCTTCGCCGCCGGCTTGCGTGACCGGGCGGTCGACGCCGACGACGTCGACGCAGAGGTCCCGCGCGATGCGCTCTGTGAATCGGGTGATCCGGTGTCCGCGGAGGCCACCGCGGTCGCGACCGCCGAGCCAGCCCCGGCGACCACGCCGGCGACCGCAACTCCCAGACACACCTGCTTGATCGTCGTCATGCTTCCCCGATCTCTCACCCACAGTTATTGCACAGCCGTCGCACAGACTAGATCTGCGACGCAACCGCGCATGGCGTTTCGGCGACGCCGTTACGATCTGTCCGGTGGACGTCGACGTCATGACCACTGCGCTGCCGCTGGGAGAAATCGGCAGCCTCGCCCAACGAACCCAGGCCGCCGGCTTCTCCGGGATGCTCTTCACCGAGACAGGCCGGACCCCGTACCTCAACGCCGCGGTGGCGTCGCAAGCCGCGCCGGGACTGCAGATCTTGACCGGTGTCGCGGTGGCGTTCCCGCGTAGCCCCTTCATCACGGCAGCGACCGCGTGGGAACTGCAAGAAGGCAGCGGTGGACGCTTCCGGCTGGGGCTGGGCACCCAGGTGCGTACCCACGTCGTGCGGCGGTACGGCACCCAGTTCGAACGTCCGGGGCCGCGACTGCGCGACTATGTGTTGGCGGTCAAGGCGTGCTTCGCCGCCTTCCGCACCGGCACCCTCGATCACCACGGCGAGTTCTACAACCTGGACTTCATCACGCCGCAATGGAGTGCCGGACCCATCGACGAGCCGGACCCGAAGGTCGACATCGCGGCGGTGAACCCCTGGATGCTTCGGATGGCCGGGGAGGTTGCCGACGGTGTGCACGTCCACCCGATCGGAGAGCCCGGCTACATCGCCCGCCACGTGGTGCCCAAAGTCGCTGAGGGGGCGGCGAAATCGGGGCGCTCGCCGTCCGACATCGCGCTGATCGTGCCGGTGATGACCATCGTCGGCGACACCGACGAGGAGCGCGCGGCCGAGCGGGAGCGGGTGCGGTTCTCCATGAGCTTCTACGGCAGCACCCCCAACTATGCGTTCATCTGGGATGAGGCCGGCTTCGACGGCACCACCGCCCGCATCCGCGAGAAGCAGAAGGCCGGCGACATCAAGGGGATGGCGGCCCAGATCACCGACGACCACATCGCCACGTTCGCCACCGAGTCGACCTGGGACGGGCTGGCCGGTGCGCTGGCCGAGAGATACGGCGACACCGCGACCCGCATCGTGCTGTACAACGCGCTCGGCGACGACGAGCGCTTCGAGCGCTACGGCGAGGTGGCGCGGCAACTCTCGCACGGCACCGCGCGCCCAGGGCGCGCGGCGCGGTAACCTGCCGCCATGCCAGCACGGATGAGCCCGTGAGCACACATATCGCCGTGATCGCGACGCTCGCGGTCGCGTTGCTGTTCAGTCCCGAGACGCTGGTCCTCGGGTTGGTGGTTGCCAGCGACAAGGTGGTGCCGCGGCAGGCCACCCTCGCTTTCTCCGCAGGTGCGATCACCGGTATCGCGTTCTCGACCGGCATCGGGGTGGGCATCGCCGCCCTGACCGGCGCCCCGAACACGTCGGCCGCCGAGCATGCCTCGTGGCCCGGCTTCATCGTCCGGATCCTGATCGCCGCCGCACTGCTGGCGATCGGCATCCGCCGGGCGGTCGGCGCGGTGCGGCACAAACCGATCACCGATGTGTCCAAGCCGCAGCGCCGGCCGGGAAAGTTGCGCGCCCGGCTCGCCGGACGCTTTCCCGGGCTGAATCCGAAGGCTGATCTGCCTGCCCGCCAACGCATCACTCGTGCCGCGATGGCCGGCTTCGCGGTCTGCGGACTGCACCCCAAGGTGTTCCCGATCGCGATCGCCGCCGGTCATCAGATCCTGGAGATCGGCAACCGCCCGGAACGCGCGCTCGGTGCGGTCGTCTTCGCGGTGATCGCACTCATCCCCGCGCTGGCGCCGACCGTGATCGAGCTGGTACGGCCGGGGGCTGCCGACCGGATCAAGGAAGGCTACGAGCGGATCATGAAGGTGCACGGTCGCTGGATCGTCGCCCTGTTGCTGCTCGCCGCGGCCGCATTCGTCGGCTACAACGCGTTCGATCACCTGCCGAAGCACTGACCGCGTGAATCCCGGTACGGCGGAGGCCAACCCGGCCCGCTTGGGCGGCCTGCTCAGCGGCGTCCTGCTGACCCAGGTCGCCAACAGTGCCGTCCATCTGGCGCAGCCACTGCTGGTTGCGGATCTATCCGGGTCGTTGGGCACCGCGGCCTTCTTCTCCGCGTTCGGCACCGCGCTGCACATGGTGGGGACCTACCTCGGCGGCTGGCCGACCGAGCGGTTCGGCGCCCGCCGCGTGCTGGCCGTGGCGACGCTACTGCGCGGCGTCGTGCTGGCCGGTGTCCCGGCGGCGATGGCCCTCGGTCTGTTGAGCCTGACGTGGGCTGTCGTCTGCTACAGCGCGGAGGCGCTGATCCGCGGGTATGTCGACACATCGGTGCACACCATCCCCCTCGAGCTCGCCGGACACCAGCCTCGGCTGCTGGACAAGATCAACTCCCGCTACGAACTGGCCTTCGAGCTGGGGGCCGTCGTCGGCCCGCTCATGCTCAGCGGTCTCATGATCTGGTCGGCGCAAATCGTGTCGCACATCGTGATTCCGGTCGGTTTCGCGCTGTCGGCGGCGTGCTACCTGTCGATCCCCGAACGTCCGGCCATCCCGATCGAGGACCGCGCCCACACCCACGGTGGGGCCTGGGCAGGCGTGCGATACATCCTCAAACACCGGTCTCTTCTGATGGTCGTCGTCGGACTGATGTTGTTCCACCTCTACGAATTACGCAAAGACCTCAGTGCCTTCTTCGCCAAAGGACTGTTGCACCATCCCGAGATGGTGGGGCATATCGGATCGGCGTTCGCGCTCGGTGGAGTGGCCGGCGCGCTGCTGTATACCCTCACGCAGCGCCGCGGCTCCGGAATCGGATGGGTGTTCGCCGGAGTGGTCGGAACGGTGCTCCTCGCCGTGGGCTGGATTCCGGTGAACTTGTGGGTCATGGTCGTGGCCGTGTTCCTGTTCGGGGTGGCCAACGTCTGCGCGCGACTGGTGCTGACCCGGTGGCGCCAGGAGTTGACCCCGCTGGAACATGCGGGCGGTGTCACTGCCGCAACGGAATTCGGCCGCACGGCAGCCTCGGTCGGAGTGGACAGTCTGGTCGGTGGGGCGTTCAGTTCGGGCGGGAGCGCCTACGGCTCATTCGGCATCGTGGGCGGGGTGCTCGGGGTGTTCGCCGTCGCGCAGGTCGCGGTGGCCCGGTACTTCGTCCGGCGCGGAAACCCGGCCCGCTAGGCCGCGTTGACCGTGATGGTCGACGGGTCGACGGTCGGCAGCGACAGTTCCAGGTTCGACACGGTCACCGAGCCCAGCGCCCCGACCGCGCGGTAGGACGCCGACGACCCGAACACCTGCAGGGTGACCTTCTGGCCGGGTTTGAGTGTCTGGGCCACCATCTCAAGATCGACGTCGGCGACGCGCTCGGTTCCATCCAGCGTCACCTTGATCGGCGTCACCTGATTGCCCAGCACCAGCCCGGTGGAGTTGTCGACGAGCTGGGCGTAGAGGTGATCTCCGCTGCCGGTGCCGGAATAGGTGAAGCTCAAATGCGGTGCGCCGACGACGTAGGTGGTCGTGGTGACGGCAGAGGTTGTGTAGTTCAGCGCGTCGATGGCACGTGACGATCCGATCGGCACCACCCCGAACAACCCACCGGCCCCCAGGAATGGCACCAGCGGCAGGGTCCGGGTCTTGGTGCTGGACACCAGCACCGGATTGCTCGGTGTCAGATCGTAGGAGGCCGATGAAAGGTGCTGGCCCCGTTGGTCAACCCACTCGAATTGCGGACCGGTTTGCACCGATGCGTCTTGCTTGACGTAGTGATCGAGCCACTCGAGGGTGCGCTGCTGGACCAGCACGCCACCGGTGTTGAACAGGTCGTTGGTGCACAGGCCGTGGCCGCCGCAGAACCAGATCACCTTGGTGTCAACGTTGTTGCCGATCAGTGCGAGTGCGTTGGCGTTGGCCTCCTGCAGCGTGAACAGGGTGTCGACGGTGCCCTCGATCAAGAGTGTGGGGGCGGTGATCTGGTTGAGGAGATCGGTCGGGAGGCCCGGTCCGCGCTGCTCGAGCAGCGCCACATCTGCCGGTGTCAAATGTCCGGTCAGATCGCCGTAGATGGTGGCAGGGAGGATTTTCGGATTGGTGCGGGCCAGCGTGAGGACCAGCACGGCAGACAGGAGCGTTCCCCAGCCGCTCTTGAACGACTGAGCCTTGTAGAGCGAGCTGGTCAGGCTGTTCCATGCGATGGTCGGCACGATCGCGTCCACGCGGTGATCGGTTGCCGCCGTGACCAATTGGATGCCACCGCCATAAGACGCGCCGACCATACCCATCCGGGGGTCGAGGTCGGACGGTTGGCCGTCGAGCTTGACCTCCGGTTGGGTGGCGACCCAGCTGATGATCGCCGACACGTCGCGGGCCTCGTAGTCCGGCGAGTCGATCTGCAGCTGGCCGCCCGAACTGTATTCCCCGCGCGGGTCCCACGTGACGACGTTGTAGCCGGCCTTGCGCAGGGCGAGGATGCTGGGCATGCCAAGAGCATTGGTGAGAACGCCGTCGACGACGCTGCCGTCGATGCTCGTCTGGCCGGGCATCCCCAGTCCCGGTCCGTAGAAGATCGTCGGCGCCTGGGTGCCTTCCTGCAATCCGGACGCCGGCATGAAATGGACGTAGATCTGCGTGCCGTCGAACGAGACCACCTTCACGTCGCGGGGTTGTGCGGCGTTGGGTGATGCTCCCGGGTGCACCGGATAACCGAACAGCGGATGCAGCACGTCGCCGAAGACCGGGATCTGGTGGATGAACGCCACGATCGGGGTGAACACGACCGGACCCAGGACCGGGATGTGTTGCAGGAACGCCAACGGCGCGATCTGCGGGATGGCCACCACCCCGGTGGGGACGGCGGCTACATCGGCGGTGGGCACGGTGTTTGTGGCGGCGGCCACGGTGCGTTGTGGCTGGGTGGTGGCCTGCGCTTCGCGGCGGGATGCGGCGGCCAGCACCAGCGTCACCGGCGAGTCGACCGGCGCCGTCGGATCGTCGGTCACGGTGCGGGTTGCTGTTGCCGTAGCCGGTGCCGTGGTGGCCCGTGGCGTGATCACCGACCGAACGGTCGGCCGCGCGCTGGTCCTGTTTGCGGCCGTCGCGGAATTGGCATGGACGGTCCTCGCGCTCTTCGCGACCCCGCTGTGTTGCGCCGAGGAGTGCGCTCCTGCCGTGCTGGACGACGAATCCGAGGAACCGGCCGGCGCGGCTGAGGCCTGTCCGGCTCCGGCGGCGATCGCGACTCCGATCCCCAGCGCTACTGCAAGCCCACCGACACGCCCGACAAACGCCCCTGCACCCATTCGTCTATAAGTAGCTTGACGTGCCCGGGTGTGTCTGGCGGTTCGCCCAACCTGTGGCAAGTCTGACGCCGTCGTCAAAAGTGTTGGTCACGAAGTCGAGATCGACGCTGGCGCGAGGAAGTGCGGGAGGCGGCCACGCTGGTGTCGATCTCGGCGTCGACAGACCGACTATCGCCTGCGCGGCGGGCGCCATAAAATTCGGTGATCCGTACGGAAGGGACGACGTGGCCGACAACTTGAAGGTTGATGTCGACGGCCTGCTCGGTGGCGGATCTGCTATCGGCGAGCAGGTAACAGCCCTGTCGACGTCCCACCTTGAGTCCATGGTTGGACTCAGTGACGCCGAACCCGGGTGGGTAGGCACATCGGCCGATGCGCTGGTGCGCATGGCCAGCGCGTGGCAACGAACTGCCGATCAGCACCACTCCGTACTCACCGCGCAGGCCGCACATGTGGTGGCTGCAGCTCGGTCGTTCCGCGCCATGGACGAGGGGGGCGCTGCTGAACTCGAGCAGGTCGGTGACCTAGCAGACGGTGTCAGCTAGCTCGACGTGCGCTGAGGCTCGAGTGTCGCGCGATTCAACTCAACAAGAGGATTGGTACGAATACGGCTTCGAACGCCAGCACCCCCAGACAGGCATAGAACGCACCGCGGGCGACGTGCCAGTGACTCTTGAAGGGCAGTACCGCTGCCACGCCGGCAAGCACGGCGGGAAACAGCGGAGCGAGCGGCCATAGGAATCCAAACGTCAGAAGCACCGATGCGAAGCCGGTGAAAAGGCCGACGAGCAGCGCGACGGGGTGCTGCTCCTCGAAGGCTGTGAGATCGGTTGTCGTGTGTGGTGGTGTATCGATTGCCGTCACCCTCTCCACGAAATCGCGTGCGTCAATAGACCGGGCAGCCAAACCACAAGCACCGGAGTCACACCGGTGAGTGGGGCCAGGATCAACCCAATTCCAAAGGCGCCTTTGTGTGTACCGCCGCTGCGGCGGTACACAAGAGCTCCGGCGATCACCATGACCGCCCCGGCGACGCATATTGAGATGACGGCCGTTGCAGATGCCTTCGAAACCAGAACGGCACCTGCTGCAAGCCCCCAGAACACTCCACCGATGAGCGCGCCAACCAAAGTCGCTCTCCGCCAATCGACGACGCGCACTGCCATGTCAATGCCCCCTCCAGAGTTCAGCGGGCGATGAACGCAATGCCGTCCACCGCCGATCCACTGTTGGACTTGCCATTGTCATTACTCCTCAGTCTCAGCGCGGTGCAAGGAACTCGTCGCCCTGAAATGGCGTGTACGTCCGTATCACTGGCACCTCACCTGCCGTCGTCGGTCCGAACGGCGTGAAGTTGCCCGGAGGCACAATTGCCAGCGGCGGCGTGATCGGCACGGCTTGTGGTCCGTGCACCGGCCCAAGCTGCGGGGGGTCGATCTGCGGGACGACGCTATTGAAACTGGTGATGATCATGGGGTCTCCGACCTCCTTGTGAGGAAGTAGACCGATCATCGGCCCGGAAGCGTCGTCGGTGAAGCTCGGCCAGGATTGCAGCAGCGGTGTGGTGGTTCCGTCCCGGTCGCTGTAAATCTCAATCGCTGGGAACGAGGTGACTGTGCCACCCACCCGTGGTCCGTCCGCGCCCGGGCTGATGCCTAGTGTGCCATTGACGCTGAATGGGATGGCTTTCGCCGGCGCCTCGCCTCCTGGAGAGAAGGGGTCGGCGGCGTTGTAGCGCAACAAGACTGCACCGTTTGATTGTTGGATTGCCGAAACGTCAGGCGTGCCGGTCCTGACTTGTCCGGTATCGGCGTTGACTGACGGATTCTGGCGGGCGACGATGATCCCGTTTTCGAAGTCGGTGTAGATGGCGACGCGTGACTCTTCTGGACCGATGTAGGGGGAGAAGCCACGGTTGTCGCCGACGTTGTTGTCGTACGGCAACATGTGGCCGTTGTCGAATGGTGGAAGTTCGACTGCCGGCGCCCACACGTCCTTACTCGGAATGAACAGATTCGTGCGTACGACACCTTGGCCCGGTACGGGCTTGATGCGGGCCACGACGATATTCGCTTCTACTCCTTGATTTTTCGGGTTGTAGCTGTGCGGATCCAATGCGGCAGCGGTCGTCCAATCACTTGTGCTGACCGGGTCTCGTCCGAATGTCCTACGGAACGCGTCGATTTGGTTGCGCTGTTGGTTCGAATCGGGAGCTATCGGCGCTTCGGCGCTATCACCGTCGGCGATCTCGGACGCCGCGTTGTCGAGTGCGGCGGCGAGGTGCCGATCGGTCGAATCTGCGTGCCGCAGGAGGTCGACAATCGCATCGTGGACGATCTCGAGGTGCCGCTGGTTTTCGGCCTGTTGCGTCGGGTCGGCCGAGTGAAAGCACTCGAGCGAGCTGTTCGCTATGTCGATCGTTATCCCCCACCGGTCGGCCATTCGCTGGATGCGGGACCACTCCGCCTTGATGGACTCCACGTCGGACGCCACGGACGAGACATCACGCCCTGCTTGGTCGCATTCGTCGGCATGCTCAAGGAGGCTGTTGCTGATCACTTGTGCCCGAGCGGTGGCCGCCTCCTGCGAGGCGCCCTGCCATTCCAATTTCGCGATGATCGCACCCTGGTTGTGGGCGACGTCGCGAAAGTGAGTCGCGCGATTACCCGCTGCGGCAGCGACCCCGCGAATGGCCCCCGGGTCCCACCTGTCCAGATCCGCGAGCGAAATCCCCACAGCCAGCAAACCTACTGCTGCCCGGGCGCGGCCGGTATTCACTCGGCAGCCACTTCGAGATCGACGCCGGCGCGAGAAAGTGCGAGAGGCGGCCACGCTGACGTCGATCTCGGCGTCGAGCGCGCGTCCTGGGAACAAATGCTGAACCCCTGCCGTTGACCAATTCGACAACTTGAGTGATATCGACTCAACTCTGGCTTGACAGCCGACCACCGGCGGGGGCAGTCTTGAGCCTGGTTCGCTCAGACCCAAAGACGTAACTATCAGGAGGATTCAACATGGCTCGTGCGGTCGGCATCGACCTCGGGACCACCAACTCCGTCGTGGCGGTACTGGAGGGTGGCGACCCGGTCGTCGTCGCCAACTCCGAAGGGTCCCGTACCACGCCATCAGTGGTGGCTTTTGCACGTAACGGCGAAGTGCTGGTCGGCCAGCCCGCCAAGAACCAGGCAGTGACCAACGTGGACCGGACCATCCGTTCGGTGAAGCGGCACATGGGCACCGACTGGTCCGTCGAGATCGACGGTAAGGACTACACGGCGCAGGAGATCAGCGCCCGCGTGCTGATGAAGCTCAAGCGGGACGCCGAAAGCTACCTCGGTGAGGACATCACCGACGCGGTCATCACCGTGCCCGCCTACTTCAATGACGCCCAGCGTCAGGCCACCAAGGAAGCCGGCCAGATCGCCGGCCTCAACGTGCTGCGCATCGTCAACGAACCGACTGCCGCGGCGCTGGCCTACGGCCTGGACAAGGGCAGCAAGGAACAGACCATCCTGGTCTTCGACCTCGGCGGTGGCACGTTCGACGTCTCGCTGCTGGAGATCGGCGACGGTGTCGTCGAGGTCCGCGCGACCTCCGGTGACAACCACCTCGGTGGCGACGACTGGGACGACCGGATCGTCGACTGGCTGGTCGACAAGTTCAAGGGCACCAGCGGCATCGACCTGACCAAGGACAAGATGGCCATGCAGCGGCTTCGCGAAGCCGCCGAGAAGGCCAAGATCGAGCTGAGCTCCAGTGGCAGCACCTCGATCAACCTGCCCTACATCACCGTCGACGCCGACAAGAACCCGCTGTTCCTCGACGAGCAGCTGACCCGTTCGGAGTTCCAGAAGATCACCCAAGATCTGCTGGACCGCACCCGCCAGCCGTTCCAGCAGGTCATCAAGGACGCCGGCATCTCGGTGTCCGACATCGACCACGTGGTGCTCGTCGGTGGTTCCACCCGCATGCCCGCGGTGACCGACCTGGTCAAGGAACTGACCGGTGGACGGGAGCCCAACAAGGGCGTCAACCCCGACGAAGTTGTGGCCGTTGGCGCCGCGCTGCAGGCGGGTGTTCTCAAGGGTGAGGTGAAAGACGTTCTGCTGCTTGACGTCACACCGCTGAGTCTCGGTATCGAGACCAAGGGCGGCGTGATGACCAAGCTGATTGAGCGCAACACCACGATCCCGACCAAGCGGTCGGAGACCTTCACCACCGCCGACGACAATCAGCCGTCGGTGCAGATCCAGGTCTATCAGGGTGAGCGCGAGATCGCGGCGCACAACAAGCTGCTCGGCTCCTTCGAGCTGACCGGCCTGCCGCCGGCTCCGCGCGGTGTGCCCCAGGTCGAGGTGACCTTCGACATCGATGCCAATGGCATCGTGCACGTCACCGCCAAGGACAAGGGCACCGGCAAGGAGAACACGATCAAGATCCAGGAAGGCTCCGGCCTGTCCAAGGAGGAGATCGACCGGATGATCAAGGACGCCGAGTCGCACGCTGAGGAAGACCGCAAGCGCCGCGAAGAGGCCGACGTCCGCAACCAAGCCGAGTCGCTGGTCTACCAGACGGAGAAGTTCGTCACTGAACAGCGCGAAACCGAAGGCGGCTCTAAGGTCCCCGAGGACACGCTGACCAAGGTCGACGCCGCGATCTCCGAGGCGAAGACGGCGCTGGCCGGCAGCGACATCGGTGCGATCAAGTCCGCCATGGAGAAGCTGGGCCAGGAAAGCCAGGCTCTGGGCCAGGCCATCTACGAGGCCACTCAGGCCGACCAGAGCGCCGGACCGTCGGGTGGTTCGTCCGCTGACGATGTCGTGGACGCCGAGGTCGTGGATGACGATGATCAGGAGCGCAAGTGAGCGAAGGTCGCGAGGAAGAACCGGTAACTGTCACCGACAAGCGCCGAATCGACCCCCAGACCGGAGAAGTTCGCGAGGCCTCCGGCCCGGCCCCCAGTGGGTCGGCGCCGGGGGACTTCGCGGGCGAAACGCCGGAGGAGTCGGACAAAGCCGCTGAACTGCTCGGTGACCTGCAGCGAGTGCAGGCCGATTTCGCCAATTACCGCAAGCGCGCGCTGCGCGATCAGCAGGTGGCCGGCGAGCGCGCCAAGGCCGCCGTGGTGAGCCAGTTGCTGCCCATCCTCGACGACCTGGACCGGGCACGCAGCCACGGCGACCTCGAGACCAGTCCGCTGAAGTCGGTCGCCGACAAGCTCACGTCAGCACTGGCCGGACTGGGCCTTACCGCCTTCGGCGCCGAGGGCGACGAGTTCGATCCATCGCTGCACGAAGCCGTGCAGCACGAGGGCGAGGGCTCCAAGCCGGTGCTGGGCAACGTGATGAGGCAGGGCTACCGGCTCGGCGATCAGGTGCTCCGGCACGCACTCGTCGGGGTGGTGGACACCGTCGACGATGGATCGGCGGCACCTCGGAAGGCCGACACGCCCGCCAACGGCGACCAGAGCGGCGCGCAGAACGCAGAATCGAATTAACAACATGACCGACGGTGAGAGGAGGTGACGCGGCATGGTCCAACGCGAATGGGTTGAGAAGGATTTCTACAAGGTGCTCGGCGTCTCCTCTGACGCCAGCGAGGACGAGATCAAGCGGGTGGCCCGCAAGCTGCTCGCCGAGAATCACCCCGACCGCAACCCGGACAACAAGGCGGCCGACGAGCGCTACAAAGAGGTTGGCGAGGCCAGGGACGTCCTGACCGATCCGGCCAAGCGCAAGGAGTACGACGAGACCCGGCGGATGTTCGCCGGCGGCGGGTTCCGCCGCGGTAACGGCGGCGGTGGTGGGTTCGGCGGCTTCAGTGGCTACGGCGCCGACGGCGGCGAGTTCAATTTGAACGACCTGTTCGACACGGCCAGCCAGACCGGCGGCACGAACATCGGCGACTTGTTCGGTGGCCTGTTCGGGCGCGGCGCAGCGCCGCGCCCGAGCCGGCCGCGGCGGGGCAAGGACCTCGAGACCGAGACCGATCTCGATTTCCTGGAGGCGACCAAGGGCGTCGCCATGCCGTTGCGGCTGACCAGTCCGGCGCCATGCACGAATTGCCATGGCAGCGGCGCACGTCCGGGCACCAGCCCGAAGGTGTGTCCGTCGTGCAACGGCTCCGGTGTGATCAACCGCAACCAGGGCGCATTCGGGTTCTCCGAGCCGTGCACCGATTGCCGGGGGAGCGGCTCGATCATCGAGCATCCCTGCGACGAGTGCCATGGCACCGGAGTCACCACCCGGACCCGCACTATCAACGTCCGGATCCCACCGGGCGTCGAGGACGGCCAGCGTATCCGGCTGGCCGGGCAGGGTGAGGCCGGGTTGCGCGGTGCGCCGTCGGGCGATCTGTATGTCACCGTCCATGTTCGGCCGGACAAGGTGTTCGGCCGTGACGGCGATGACCTGACCGTGGCGGTCCCGGTGAGCTTCACCGAACTGGCCTTGGGGACAACGCTTTCCGTGCCCACCCTGGAGGGCAAGGTCGGGGTGCGAGTGCCGAAGGGCACCGCCGACGGCCGGATCCTGCGGGTGCGTGGGCGTGGAGTGCCCAAACGCGACGGCGGTCACGGCGACCTGTTGGTCACCGTGAAGGTCGCGGTGCCACCGAATCTCGAGGGCGAGGCGCTCGAGGCGCTAGAGGCCTACGCGGCCGCCGAGCGGTCCAGCGGGTTCGACCCCCGGGCGGGATGGGCGGGTAACCGCTGATGGCCACGTCGGATGAGGCCCGGACGTTTCTGATCTCGGTGGCCGCCGAGCTGGCCGGTATGCATGCGCAGACGTTGCGCACCTACGACCGGCTCGGTCTGGTCAGCCCCCGGCGCAGTTCCGGTGGCGGAAGGCGGTATTCGGAGCGCGACGTCGAGCTGCTGCGCGAGGTGCAGCGGCTGTCGCAGGACGAAGGTGTGAACCTCGCTGGGATCAAGCGGATCATCGAGTTGACCAATCAGGTCGAGGCTCTGCAGTCCCGCGTCGAGGAGATGATGGACGAGCTGGAGTCGTTGCGCGCCAACCAGCGTCGCGATCTGGCGGTGGTACCGAAAAGCACAGCGCTGGTGGTCTGGAAGCCGCGCCGCTAGTCGGCTCCGCAGCCTGCTCAGCTCCGCTTCAGGATGCCGGCTTTGTCAGGAACTGCCCGTCGAGGAACTGGTTGTAGTCAGGCAGCGTGGTAGCCGCGTCGATCGACTTCTGGGTCTTACCCCATTCGGCGAGCGCGCTGAGGTCGGCGGCGAGGTCGGGTTTCAGCTGAATCGTGAAGTCGAACTCGGACAAGACGGTATTCAGCAGCTGCGTGTCCAGTTGGGTGGCCTTGGCGACCGCGGCCGTCGCGGCAGCATCGTGGGCAGACAGTGCGGTGCTTGCGTCGCCGAGTGCGGCGAAGAACGACGTGATCTCTGCCCCTTTCGACGAGATCGCCGACGGGGAGGCGATGAACAAGCTGTGCTGGATGTAGGTGCCTCCGTTCAACGGCACCGCGTCATCGCCGAGCGCGGCAATCGTCTGAGCCTGGTACGGCTGGAAAATCGAGACCGCGTCGACGTTGTGTTGGGTGGCCGCGGTGACCATGGCCGACGGTGAAACCTGGATAAGATCCGCCTTGATGTTGTTCTGGGCCAGCGCATTTGATACGTAGTACGCGGCGCTGGTACCCAACGGCGTGCCGATCGACTTGCCTGCGAGGTCGGCGATGGTGGTAATGCCTGCGCTGCGCCGGGCCACGATCCGCGAACCCTCCCAACGGGATCCGTCGGCGACGATGCGCAGCGCCGGCGAGCGGGTCAGTACCGCCGCCGTCGGAACGTCCGCCGCGGTGGTGATGTCGACCTGGCCGGCGCTCACCGCCTGCAACGCTTCGACGCCGGATTGGAAGTTCACAACCTTGACGTTGACGTGGTGCTTGCTGAACATCCCGCCGTCGGCGGCCACGGGAATCTGGGCCCACGAGGGATCCACGACGAAGCCGACGGTCAGTTCATCAGCATTGCTGCTGGAGTCGTGGGCGCAGGCGGTGATCGAGGTGGCCACTGCCAACGTGGCAATGGCAGCCGCCATGAGTCGTTTCAGGGTTGTGTTCACTCAGTCGTCCTTTGTGCGAGCAGGGATGGATGTGTCAGTGCACGGCGTGGTCGATGCCGAGTCGGTGGTGCAGGGTCTTGCGAATCGCTCCGTAGCCGGGCTGTTCGGCGAGCGTGTCCGCCGGCCGGGGGCGACCCAGGGGGTTGGTGATCTGGTCGACGATCTGTCCGTCCTGCAGCACATTGACGCTGTCCCCCAGGCGTATCGCCTCGTCGATGTCGTGGGTGACGAAGACGATCGTGCGGTTCAGGCGTGACCAGAGTTCGATGAGCAGGTCCTGCATGCGCAAGCGGGTCAGTGCATCCAGGGCGGCGAAGGGCTCGTCCATGAGCATCACGGAGGGCTCACCGGCAAGCACGCGTGCGATGCTCACGCGCTGGCGCATACCACCGGAAAGCTCCGCGGGGCGCTGGCTACCCACGCCGGCGTGCAGACCGACGGTGTCGAGTAGTTCGGCGATCCGAGCGTGCCGTTGCCGCCGGTCCAGTTTCCTTGCGGTCAAGGCGAAGTCGATGTTGTCGGCGACGCTCATCCACGGAAACAGGACGTCGCGCTGGAAAGCCACGCCTCGACGAGGGTCGGGAGCGGTGACGGCCTGGCCATTGTCGATCACCGCGCCGGAGGTGGCGGTGATCAGCCCGGCCAGGCAATGTAGCAGTGTCGACTTTCCGCTGCCGGAGGCGCCGACCAGGACTGTGAATGAACCATCGGGGACGCTCAGCGAGATCCCTTTGAGGGTCGGGGTCGCCGCGCCTGGAAACTGCACGACGAGATCGCTGGTGTCCAGTGCCATCTCAGTGCTCCTCTCGTGCCCAGCGAGTCAACGGTGCGCTCGCCGTGTCGATGAGGGAATCGCATGCCGCGCCGATGACACCCAGCACGATCAGGCAGAAGATCAACCGGTCGGCCTGCGAGAAGAGCTGCGCCTGGTAAATGCGGTAGCCGATACCCGCAGTGGTCCCGGTCATCTCGGCGACGACGATGAGTACGAATGCCATCGCCGCTCCCACTCTCAGGCCGGACACGATGTCGGGGGTCGCCTCGGGGAGGACGACTTTGCGTAAGGTCTGCCACCGGCCGGCACCCAGACAGCGTGCGGCTTTCAGATAGTCGGTCGGCGTCCCGGCCAGCCCCCCGTGGCTGTTGATCCAGACCGGGACGAAGACGCCGAGCGCGATCACCAGAGTCTTGCTGTTCTCCCCGAGCCCGAACCACAGAATGGCAAGCGGGACCAGGCCGATGGTCGGGATGGGCGCGAATATCCGCAACACGGGTTGCAGTGCCCGGCGTCCGACCGTGGTGGTGGCGGTGACGACCGCCACCACGATTCCCGCCGTCGCGCCCAGGAGGAATCCCGTGGCGGCCCTGCTCAGACTGGCGGTGATGTCCGCGGCGAGCAGCCCGTCGGTCCACAGGCCGTGTCCGGCTGCCAAAATCTCTGCCACACTTGGGAAAAGCTGACGAGGAAAGCGGCCGCTGGCCACCACGAGCGACCAGACAGCTGACGCGAGGACCAAGCCGGTCAGCATCCACCCGAGTGCCTTGAAGCGGTTCAGCACCCGTCTGGACAGAGTCGAACGGTGGGCCTGATGGCGGGTTCCCGGCGTCTGCGCAGCCGAGGTGGACGCGATGTGCAGTACGCCGATATCGGTGCTCATCGGCGTAGGTCGACTTTCCGTGGCGCGGTTCGCGGGGTTCCCGCGGGGGTCCAGCCGAAGGGAACAGCCTGCGATCGGTAGATCAGGGCGGTGCGGCTGAGCCGGTCGATGTCAGCCACTCGGGGCTGTTTCACTTCAGGCTCGCCCGCGACACCGTAGCCCTGATAGGGGCTGTGGTATTCCCAGACCACGTCACCGCCCGGGCTGACCTGGAAGAGCCGCCCCTGCATGCCTTCGGTGATCAGTGTGTTGCCGTTGGGAAGTCGTTGCGCGTTGCTGACGAAGGAACTGAAGAACGTCCATGGTGGCAACCCGGAGTCCTCAGCGGTGTATTGCCACACGATTTCTTTTGTCGTAGGGCATATTTCGAGTACCCGCGAGCCGGCGTAAATGCCGATCGGTGCGGGTGGGTAGCCGGCGCCGCCCTGGTTGTCGAACACCAGGATGTTCCCGGCGCCGGGCAGATCCGCCGCGATCATGTGGGGGTTGTGCTGGCCGGCGGTCTGGTCGAGCGGGCGAGGCACCTTGTGCACGCTGATCCGTTGATGCTGTGCGCCGGCCTCGGCAGCGTAATAGGGACCGATTCGCCAGGCGATGTTCGCTGTCGACTTGTCGATGAGTGCGACGATATTTGCTTTGCGGAAACTGACAAGGATGTTGTCGGGGTGGAAGGTCGGGTCGGAGTGCTCGGAGTACCAATGGTTTTGGCCCAGTGATTTCGCGCTGTTCATCTCCAGATAGCCCCACGGGTCTTCGGGGTCGCGGGCAACGGTCTCACGCAGTGCGCGCCAGCCGGCCTCGGAGAACCCGAACTCGTCGAGGTGATCGCCGGCCAGCCATTGCCAGACGATGTGGCCATCCGGCGTGACCTCGTAGAGCCCCTGGTCGCCCACGATCAGGTCGCCGAACGCCGGTACCCGCCGGGGCACCGTCACCAGAATCAGTCGGTTGCCGTTGGGGAGCAGTTCCCAGTCGTGGTTCTGCCGCGCCGCGCCGCCGGGCGCCTCGGCGCCCCATTCCCAGATGCGTTCGCCATCCCAGTCGAGCTGACCGATGGTGCCGTTGGCGTAGATGCCGCCCCGACCGTCTCCGCTGTCGGCGAGCTGGACGATGACGTCACCGACTCGCCCTGCGTTGAGTGCCGGATCGAGAATCCGGGCCGGGACACCGGCATAGGGCCATTCGTGAATGACGTCACCGTTGAGGTCGATCAACCGGGTGACCGAGTCGGCGCCGGTGAACAGGATGTAACTGTCGTAGGCGAGTTCAGGGTCGAGGTAGGTGACTCCCGCGAGTCGTACGAATGCCATGTCAACCACTCCACCAAGAGCTTGTTACGACCACGAGTCCTCCCAGTAAATCTTCTAATCGATTAGCGTAAGCTCGGCGCCGGCCGGGCGGAACTGTCACAATCGGTGTGATTTCAATGCTTGGCGGCGGCGTCGCGGACTACCGAAGGGGGCCCACTTGAGCGGTAAGCGGCCGACGTTGGCTGACGTGGCGAGCCGGGCCGGCACGTCGACGGCTGTCGTGAGCTACGTGCTGAACAACGGACCGCGGCCAGTCTCAGAGACCCTGCGCGCCAAGGTGATCAGCGCCATCGATGAGCTGAACTACCGCCCGGACCTGCGTGCGCGTGCACTTCGACGACCGCGGCGCTGGCGCCAGATCGGGCTGCTGGTACCGGATCTCATGCTTCCGCTCTTCGGGGAGTTCGTCGGCCGGATCGAAGTGGAAGCGCGCGCTCGCGACCACCTCACCATGATCGGTAACACCGGCTACGACCCGGAGCGTGAGCTCGAGTTCGCGACGGCCTTCGCGGAGGTGGGGATCGACGGGCTGGTGGTGATTGGTGCCGCCAACCCGCAGCAGACCGCCAAGCTGTGTGTGCAGGAGCGGATCCCGGTGGTGTGGATGCACAGCGTCCGCGGTGAGGTGGCGGCCGAGATCGTGGGCATAGACCATGTTCAGGCCGGCGAACTTGTCGCGCGCCACCTACGCGACGTGCACGGCTGTTCTGAGATGGTATTCGTCGGCGGCTGGACCGCCGCCGATGTCGGACACGGCGACCGCGAGACGGTCCATCAACGGTACGTCGGCGTCGCAGCCGTCGCAGGCGGCGGCGTCCGGGCGGTCCGCACCGATCTGACCCCCGCCGGTGCCTACGCCGCGGTCAGTCACTGCCTTCATGGCGCGGCGGACCCACCACATGCCTTTGTCGTCGGGACCTTCGGGCAGACGGCGGCGACGATTCGGGCGGTGATTGACGCCGGGTATGCGATTCCTGGTGACATCCGGGTGGTCGGGTTCGACGGCAGCGACAACGACTACGGTGTATTCCAGCTGACTGCCGCACAACAGCCGGTCGATGCGATCGCCCACCGCGCCCTTGCCGAATTGTTGGGAGATGTCGGGCCGGATCTCGGCGTCCTGGAACCGACGCTACGGGTCGGCAACACATGCGGATGCTGAGTCGGTCCGCCCCGGAACTGCCGAAGCGCCCGACGGTCACGCTGAGCGATCAGCGCAACCGGATCGTGAAAACCGAAACCGCCGGCCGCCCCGGCGTCGCGGTGTCGTAGCCGCCCCTGCCGAGCGCATTGGTGGGCGCGGCCATCGGCTCAAGTCCCACGACATCGTCGTTGCCCGGCGCGAAAATCTGCGCGGCCGGGAACCCCTGGGCGAAAAGCACTTCGATGCGGCGGTCACCGCCGGTGAGTGCGAACACCCCACCTGCCGGCACCCCGTCGAACCCGTCGTCGAATGTCTTGTCGCCCAGCTTCTCCGAGTAGGCGGGCCAGTCCACTCGTTCGCCGGTAGGGAGACCGCGGTTGTCCACGAGTAGATGCTCGAGGGGCGGCGTCTCCAACGTCCACTCTGATCGGGGAACCCCGGGAACCGTCAGGTAGGGGTGGAAGCCGTAACACAGCGGCACGGCCGCCGACGTGGTGGCTGTGACGGTGGTTTGCACCGTCAGCGCTCGATCGGCCAACGTGATGTCGAGGGTGACCACATGTGGGAACGGGAAGCTGGCCAGCAGGGCCGGCCGGCTTCCGTAGTCCAGATCGGCGATCAGCCGGTTCTTGGACTGCTCGGTGACCTGCCACCCGGGATATGCCGCGAGCACGCCATGGATCGGCAGGCCGTTCGGGTCGGTGCGCACACCGCCGACCCCGGGGGTCAACGTCACTGCGCCGCCGTCGAGCCCATAGCCGTTGGCGCTCAACCGATTAGCCCACGGATACAGGATCGGGATGCCGAGCGTCTTCCCGTCGCTCAGATAGGCCTGCAGGCCGCGGCGCTGACCTAGTAATTCCACGCCATCGTCGGACAGCGACGTGCAGATCATGCCCGCCGACGGGACATACGTCGCCGTCAGCGGCGAGGACGGATCATGCAGAACGACGGACGGCAGCTCGGCCACCGTCGAAGTCTAGCGGTGGGCGCCGATGTAGCTGGTCAAGTCGTCGATCGTGCGCAGTGAGGCGTACTCCGACTCCGGGATGTCGACCTCGAAGCGCTTGTGCAACCGAACCAGGAAGTTCAGCCAGTCCATCGAATCCAGGTCGACCTGGTCACGCAGGAGCTCGGCGTCGGACAGGTCGCCCTCTTCGATCTCCGGCGCGATGGCTAGCAGTTCCTGCACAACCTGGTCGCGGATCTCGGTATCGCTCACGTCGAGCACCTCCTACAGCTCCTGGGGCTGCTGCAGCAACCGGTTGATCTCGGCAAGGAACAACGCGCCGCGATGACCGTCGCTGGCGCGATGGTCGGCGGCCAGGCTGGCGTGCACCGTTGTCGCAACCCGGATTCCGCCGTCGACCACGACCACGCGCTGGGCGGGCCTGCCGAACCCGACCAGCGCGACCTGCGGCGGGTAGATCACGCCGAAGACGGAGTCGACGCCCTTGTCGCCCAGGTTTGTGACGGTGATGGTCGGATCGGACATCTCCGAACTGCGCAGCGAGCCGGCCCGAGCGCGGGCCACCAGATCCGTCAGGTCGCTCATCAGCTCGTCGAGCTTCTTCTCGTTGACGTCGTGGATCGCCGGCGCCACCAGCCCGCCGCCGCGCAGCGAAATCGCCACGCCCACATGCACACCCGCGGCCGGCTGGTAGCCGTCGTCATGCCAGAAGCCGTTGAACTCGGTGAACCGCTGCGCGGCCAGCGCCACGGCTTTGAGCTGCAGCACCGCGAGCAGCAGCCGCTCGGTGATCGGCCGGTTCACGTTCTGCTCGGTCAGCCACCCCAGCGCGGTATCAAGGATCACCTCGTCGGCCAGGTAGTAGTGCGGGATCTCCCGCTTGGAGCGGCCCATCGCCGCGGCGATCGACGCGCGCATGGCGGCGCCGCGCTGCTTGGCCTTCTCCGCCGCCGACTTCGGTTCGGAACTCGCGACCGGGGCGGCCGGCTTGGGCTCGGCGTGATGCTGTGCGGCAGCGGCATGCTCGACATCGATGAGCGTGATCGCCCCCTGTGGGCCGGTTCCGGTCACAGCGCCCAGGTCGACGCCCAGTGACGCCGCCGTACGCCGTGCGACCGGGGACACCCACAGTCGGTGGCCGACGGGCGCGGCCAGGGTCGGTCGCTGTGCAACCGGGGTCTCGGGGTGGGGTGCCGCAACCGGTGCCGCGGCCGGGGCCGCCATGTGCGGTCGCGGCGTCTCACCTGATTCGGCCAGGGTGGCCAGCGGTGTGCCCACGGCCACTGTCTGCCCCACGGGGACAAGTAACTCGGCGACCACACCCTCATGCCAGCATTCGATTTCCACTGCGGCTTTGGTGGTTTCGACGACCGCGACGATCTGTCCGCGGGTGATCGTGTCGCCGGGCTTGACCAGCCACTCGTCGAGGGTGCCCTCGTCCATGTCCGCACCGAGGGCCGGCATCGTGAACTCGATCATCCGGCGGTACCTTTCCCCGGGTCGCTTCGCTCCTGCCCGCCGGTACCTTTCCCCGGGTCGCTTCGCTCCTGCCCGCCGGTACCTTTCCCCGGGTCGCTTCGCTCCTGCCCGGCGGTACCTTTCCCCGGGTCGCTTCGCTCCTGCCCGCCGGTACCTTTCCCCGGGTCGCTTCGCTCCTGCCCGCCGGTACCTTTCCCCGGGTCGCTTCGCTCCTGCCCGCCGGTACCCTCTCCGAACAGCCCCCGCACCGCGGCCACGATCTTGTCCGGCTGCGGCAGTGCCGCCTGTTCGAGGTGCTTGGCGTAGGGGATAGGCACCTCGACGCTGCACACCCGGGCGATGGGAGCATCCAGGTCGTAGAACGCCCCCTCGACGATCCGCGCGCTGATCTCCCCGGCCAGACTGCCGGTGCGCCACATCTCGTCGACGATGACCGCGCGGTGCGTCTTGCGCACCGACTCCATAATGGTGTCGTCATCGAGGGGGCGCAGCACGCGCAGATCGATCACCTCGCAGTCGATACCGACCAGAGCCAGTTGGTCGGCGGCGTCGAGTGCCTTGGGCACGCAGCCGCCGTAGGCGATGATCGTGACGTCAGTTCCGCCGCGCCGAACTGCGGCCCGGTTGATGTCGGTCGGCACCAGGGCGTCGACGTCGACGGCAGTGTTGTAGAGCTGCACATGCTCGAACACGATCACCGGGTCCGGATCTTCCAACGCGGTGAGCAGCATCCCGTACGCGTCGGCCACCGTCGCCGGGGCCACCACTGTGATCCCCGGGATGTGGGCGTACCACCCCTCCAGGCTGTGCGAGTGCTGGGCGGCGAGCTGTCGGCCGGCGCCGGTCGCCATCCGGACGACCAGCGGGACCGAGAATTGCCCACCGGACATATGTCGAAGTGCCGCAGCAGTATTCACGATCTGGTCGAGCGCCAGCAGACTGAAGTTCACGGTCATCACTTCGACAATCGGACGCAGACCGTTGATCGCGGCCCCGATGCCGATGCCGACGAATCCCAGCTCGGACAGCGGGGTGTCACGGATCCGCTCGGGGCCGAACTCCTCGAGAAGTCCCTTCGACGCCGCATAGGTACCGCCGTAGCGTCCGACGTCCTCGCCCAGCAGAACCACCCGCGGGTCGTTGCGCATTGTTTCGCGAATCGCGTCGTGGACGGCATTGCGGTAGGTGGTCTTCATGACAGTGCCTCCGCCGGGGTCATCAGATCTCGGGTGAGTTCCTCGACGCTCTCCAATGTTCCGGCCTCGGCGTAAGCCACCGCGTCGTCGACCTCGGTGGCGGCGCGCTGCTCCATCGCCGCGACGTCGTCGGCGCTCAGAGTGCCGTCGGCGAGGCACTTCTCGGTGAACAGGCGGATCGGATCGCGTTCACGCCAGTGCTCCACTTCGGTCTTCTCCCGGTACAACTCGGGGTCGAACATCGAATGCGGGCGGAACCGGTAGGTGCGGAATTCGAGAAAGAACGGGCCGCCCTCGGTGCGGATGTGCTCGACGGCGGCGGCCGTGGCGGCATGGCAGGCCAGCACGTCCATGCCGTCCGCCGATGCGGTGGGTACCCGGTAGGCCGCGGCGTTGGCGGTGACGTCGGTCTGGGAGAGCTCGCGGTCGATCGCGGTGCCCATGGCGTAGCGATTGTTCTCGCAGAGGTAGAGCACCGGCAACTGCCACAGCTCGGCCATGTTCAGGGACTCGTGGAAGGCGCCCTCGGCGATGGCGCCCTCGCCGAAATAGCATGCGGTGACGCGATTCTGCTTGAGTTGCGCGTCGGCAAAGGCAAGACCGGTGGCCAGCGGCAGACCACCCGCCACGATCGCGTTGCCGCCGTAGAACCGGCGCGAGGCGTCGAACAGGTGCATCGACCCGCCGCGTCCGCGCGAGCAGCCCTCCTGCTTGCCGAACATCTCGGCCATGATCGCGGTGAGCGGGATCCCGCGGAGCAGGGCGTGGGCATGGTCCCGGTAGGTGGCGACCACAGCATCGTCGGGTCCCAGCGCGCGCAGTGAGCCCGCGGCCACCGCTTCCTCGCCCACGTAGAGGTGCAGGAAGCCGCGAATCTTTGCCGCACTGTACATCTCGGCGCATTTCTCTTCCATGCGCCGCACCCGGATCATGTCCGAGAGCAGCCCGCGCGCCAGGTCTTGATCGGTCATGCGGTCACCTCGCTGCCGTGCTGGACGGCGGCGGTCTCCACCGTCGAGGTGTCACCTTCGGGCAGTCCCAGCTCGCGGGCCTTGAGCAGCCGGCGCATGATCTTGCCGGAGCGGGTGTGGGGCAACGCGTCCACGAAGTCGATCTCCTTGGGTGCCACCGCGGCCCCCAACCGCTTTCGCGCATGGCCCATCAGATCGCGACGCAACTCGTCGCTCTCGGCATACCCCGTCTTGAGTGTGACGAACGCCTTGACCAGTTCGCCGTAGGTGGGGTCGGGCTTGCCGATCACCGCCGCCTCGGCGACCGCGGGATGATCGGTCAGCACGTTCTCGACCTCGAACGGTCCGATCAGATGCCCCGACGACTTGATGACGTCGTCGGCCCGCCCGACGAACCACAGATAGCCGTCGGCGTCCCGCTTGACCAGATCGCCCGACAGGTACAGGTCACCGGCAAAACTGTTGCGGTAGCGCTCGTCTTGATTGAGGTATGCGCGGAACATCGACGGCCAGCCGACGCGCAACGCCAACTCGCCCTCGACGTCCGGCTCGTCGATGACGGTGACCGCGCCGGAATCGTCGCGGTGCACCACACAGGCGTCGACCCCGGGCAGTGGGCGGCCCATCGACCCGGGCTTGATGTCGAAGGCCGGGGTGTTGGCCACCATGATGCCGCCGGTCTCGGTCTGCCACCAGTTGTCGTGAATCGGCAAGCCCAGCACCCGTTTGCCCCACCACACCGCTTCGGCGTTGAGCGGCTCACCCACACTGGCGATGAACCTCAGGTGCGGAAAGTGGTACTGCGCAGGCAGTTCCGGGCCGGCCTTGATGAGCATCCGGATGGCGGTCGGGGCGGTGTACCACACCGTCACCTGCTCGTCTTGCAGGATGCGATACCACCGTTGTGCATCGAACTCGGCCTCGTCGATGATCGAGGTGACGCCGTGCAGCAGCGGGGCGATGATCCCGTATGAGGTGCCGGTCACCCAGCCGGGATCGGCTGTGCACCAATAGATGTCGCCCGCGTGGAGATCGAGGGCGTAGCGGCCGGTGATGTAGTGCATGGCGACTGCGCCGTGGACGTGCTGGGCGCCCTTGGGTGTGCCGGTGGTGCCGCTGGTGAAGTGCAGCAGCGACGGATCGTCGGCGGTGGTGTGTTCGATGGGTGCGTCGTCGCCGACGGCGGCCATCAGCCGATGGAAGTTCTCGGTGCCCTCGATGTCGTCACCGACCACCAGGACATGTTTGACCGACGTCAGCTCCCCACGAATCTTGGCGATCTTGCGCTTGTAGATCGCCGCCGTGGTGACCAGCACGTCGGCTGATCCGATGTTGACGCGGGTGGCGATCGGTTCGGGGCCGAACGCGGAGAACAGCGGTGAGACCACACTGCCGTTGCGCAGCGCACCGAGCATGGTGGTGTAGAGCTCGGGGACGCGGCCCATGATGACGAAGACGCGGTCACCCTTGCCGATTCCCAAGCCGCGCAGCACGTTGGTGAACCGACGCGACAACCGGCCCAACTCGGCGTAACTGATGTCGTGGGTGGTCAGCTCGGGGGAGTCGGGGATGTCGGCGATGAACCGCAACGCGGTCCGGTCGGCATCCGAACCTTCGGCGTGCCGGTCGACAGCGGCGTAGGCGATATTGCAGCCGCCCTGGCCCATCGCGGCGCACAGGTCGGGCACATCCGACCATCGGAACGAGGCGCGGGTCTGCGCGTAGTCGACGAGGTTGGGGGTGACCTTGAGGTCGCCGTCGCCTTTGTGGATGACGTCCATGGTGTCCCTCACACGTGCGGCGGGGCCAGGACGCCCTTGCGGCGCGCCTGCCCCAGGTTGGCCATCACCCTGTCGCGCAACGTCGCGTAGGCGGCGCCGCTGTTGAGGATGTCGTGGCGGTCCTGATGGCGGAGGTAGGCGTCGAGCCGCCGTTCCAGCGACCAGTCCCAGTAGATGCGTCCGGTGTATGGCGAGCAGAGGAATTCCCAAGCAACGGCGTCGAGTTCAGTCTCGTCGGCCAAACCAGAAGTCATCTCCACCCCTCACTTACCACCCCCACAAACGATGGTGGTCGAGGCTGATGCGAGCTGGAAGGGACGAAAGTCCCCGAACTCGGGGCTAACGGGCTGCGACCGGCTGGGTCAGTGCAGCGGGTCGTGCTGGATGCGCTCCGGCGGTGCGCCCTTGGTGAGCAGAGCGTCGCGGGTGGCGCGCACCATCGCGGGACCTCCGCAGATCAGGATCTGGCGATCGCCCCAGCCGCCGTATTTGGTCACCACTTCGGGAAGTCCCCCGGTCTGGCGCACATGCAGGCCGCGGGGTGGCTGGACATCGGGATAGTCGGCCGCCCACGGCGGATCGCTGGAGTACTCCGATACCGGCGATACCGACAGCCACGGGTTGGAGCCGGCGATCTCCCACAAGGTCCGCAGGTCGTAGAGCTCGCACGGATAGCGGGCGCCGAAGAACAGATGCACCCGCGGGTTCTCGCCGTATCGGCACAGATCCATGATCAGCGCCCGCAGCGGCGCCAGGCCGGTGCTGCCTGCCACCATCAGGACGTCGCCGCCGTCGCGGTCCACCTCCATCGCGCCGTGCGGGCTGGACAGCCGCCAGCGATCGCCGGGGCGGGTCTCGGCCACGATCGAATTGCTGACCATGCCGCCGAGCACCGAGCGCACGTGGAACTCGATGAACCCGTCCGGGTCCGGTGGCATGGCGGGTGACAGGAAGCGCCAGCGGCGCGGGCACTGAGGAACATGGACGTTGACGTACTGCCCCGGGTGGTAGGGCATCGGCCGGTCCAGGTGCAGGCGGACGACTGCGAGGTCGCGTGATACCCGGTGGTGTTCGAGGACGGTGCCGTCCCACCACGCAGGCCCATTCTCGGCGTCGGCCGCGCCGCCCATGATTCCGGTGATCAGGTTGACGGCCTGGATTGCGGCGTCGTCGACGGCCGGGGTCCAGCGATCACTGAGGTGGCTGCGCATCTCGGAGTACCACGCCTGCCGCATACTGTCGTAATGTCGTTGTGTGACACCGTATTTGCGGTGATCACGGCCGAGCTGGGCGAGGAAAGCCACCGGGGCCTGGGCGCGCTGGGCGACGAATTCGCCGAACACCCAGTGCATCGCCTGACCGAACGCCGCCCGCTGCGGCGCCAGCTCGGGGGGGAACAAATCCCGCACTTCAGAGTCCAGGGCGAACCATCGGGTGTAGAACCGGTTCAGCAGCTGCTGGGATGCCGACTGGGGAGCCGCGGCGTCTTCGAACGCAGCCTGCAGCGCCGCGAGCGCATCACGATCCTCCAGACCCACGGCCGCGAGTGTAGGCCCGCGAACTACAGGCCGTGAACGCCCTTGTACAACACCATGGCACCGATGACGACCAGGATCACGGCGACCAGAGTCGCGTGCTGGGCCTCCATCCAGTTCTTGAGCTTGGTCAGCGGCTCGTCCAGCCGCTCACCGGCAACCAGATAGGCCAGCACCGGCAACGCCACCGAGGACGCCGCGACGGCGGTGAACACGGCGTCGGCCGTCCACGCCCCGGTGGTCCCCAGCCCCGCCGAGCCGATCGCCAAACCTGCTGCGGCACACATGAACAGGACCTTCGGGTTGACCACCACCAGCACCACCGCGGTCACGAAGGCGCGGGGCGGACCGATGCTGGTCATCGATGTCAGCCACTTGGGGGTGTGCTCCGTGCGCTTGCGGGTGAACCAGCGGTAGAGCCCGAACGCGACGAGCGCCGCCCCGATCACGATGCGGACGTAGGGTGCCCACGTCGGCTGCTTGTTGAGTCCGCCCAGAGCGTTGGACACCAGCACGAACGCCGCGGTCAGGCCGCCGATGCCGAGCACCCAGCCCAGCAGGAACGCCATGCTGGTCGGCCGGGGCGAGGGCGTGTGCAGCATGAGGATGCCCGGGATGATCGTCAGCGGGGACAGTGTGATGACGAGCGCCAGGGGGATCAGTTCGGTCAGCTCCGAACCGAGGCCGGTCGTCACAGATGCCTCCTGGGGCGTAGACGGGCAACGCTCGATCACGGCTGACCGTACTATCTCTGCCCGTGGGCATGGATGCCGACGAAGAAAAGGGTGATGGCGGCCACGACGGCCAGCAGAACACTCTGGTCTACGTCTCCGGGGTGGCAGCGTTGGTGCTGCTCGCGATCCTGGTGTACGCGGTACTGGACACCTCGGAGAGCTCGCAGCGGCGCGACGGGCCGGTGACCTATGCGCCGGCGATCAGCACCACCACGTCCTCGAGCAAGAAGACGTCCACCACGTCGCGCACCACGTCGACGCGGATCTCCACCACCGATCTGAACCCGGGCTCCCCATCGTCGACCTCGACGTCGCCGTCGGACACCTCGAGCGAAGTGGTCATCCCGTCGGAGACCGAGTACACCACTCCCACCACGACGGTCACGTTGACCAACCCGTACGCCACGACCTCGGTGCCGAACGCCGGGCGGACCTAGCCCATGAGCACGGCGACCGTCGTCACGATCTTCCACCCCGCGAACGACCCCGCCGACTTCATCGAGTGGGCCGACACGATGCGCACCACCGCATCGGAGTCGACCGATTTCCGGGTCTCCGTGCTGGCTGATCCGCACCTGGACTGGGGACTCGCCGTCACCTTCGCCAACGCGCGGGCGCTGCACCATTGGCTGGACAGCTCGGCCCGCCAACGGTCGCTGAACGATGGCAGGAGGCGCGGAATTCTTCGTGCCACAGCCGATATCGTGATCGTCGAGGACAGCGGGGTGCCGCCCGGCGTCGGCTTCTTTCGGCACATGGTGGCGGCGGACCGCGCCGCCGACTTCGTGGCGGCCGAGGCTCAGCTGGCGGAGGTGAGCGCCCGGTTCAGCGGGTTCGAAGGATGTTGCACCTTCGCCCCGGACACCGGCGGCGATTCGTTCGCGGTGCTGCGGTTCCGTACCGAACACCAACTCGTGACGTGGCTGGAGTCGCCGGAACGCCGCGCCGCGCTGGGGCCGCTGCGGTTGAGCCTGACCCGAGAATTCTCCCTGGTGTCCTCGATCACGACCTTCGGCAGCACGGTGCGGACCGAGAACGGCCACACCGCGGTCACTCCGAGATGGAAGACCGCGATGCTGATCCTGCTGGTGCTCTACCCGACGGTGATGCTGCTGTCGCGGTTCATGGGCCCGGTCCTCGACGGCGCCGGTGCCCCGCCGTGGTTGGCGATGTGGCTCAGTCAGGTGGTCAGCGTGGCTGTCCTGCAGTGGGCGCTGATGCCGTGGGTCGGGCGGTGGTTCCGGCGTTGGCTCGATCCGATCGACGGGGCGGGGGTCCGCGTCAGCGTGCTCGGCGCGAGCGCGATCGTCGTCGGTTACCTGGTGACGCTGGGTGTGTTCGCGGTCGTTCGGTGGCTGCAGTACTGGGACTTCGCGCGAGGCTAGGTCCGCTTGAGTGTCCAGGCCGGAACCCAGTGCGTCACTGCCTTGCGTTTGGGCCCGTACGAGATGTCGTAGGTGACCAGGCCCCACCAATCGCCCTGCTCGCACAATCCCCAGCAGGACAGCATGCCCCTGACGACCTTGTGCATCTGCAATCCATGCGGGTGGTAGCGGCCGGTCCGGTGCGGTTCGCGGGGAAAGAGCACGGTCAGATCGACGAGCACCGGTTCGGGCGGGGACACCGGCCGGAAGGGCGGCCGCAGCGGCTGACCGTTGTAACCGATCGAGGTCAGCTCACCCACTGTTCGATCATATGTTCGATCCGATCGGTGTCCACCCCCGCCCGTGTGCTCAGGTCAACTGCGCCGACATCTGTCGCAGTTTGCGGTGCACGCCGCCGTAGGGGTCTGCCGACGGGAGGAGCGCCTTCGCGATCTTGGTGACCGCGCTGTAGTTGACGTCGACCACGTTGGCCAACGGGGACAGGCACAGTTGGCTGCACAGCTGGTAGGCGTCCATGGTGCTCAACCCGTACAGCTCTTCCAGCCAGCGCACCATCTCGACCTGGCTGCACCTCCAGGCGTCCTCGAGCGGGCGTGCCGAACCCACCGTCAGCAATGCGTCGTCGTGCTCGAAGCGCGGCCACGCCGGCGCGCCGCCCTTGATGAGGTCGACGACCAGGGTCACGTTCATCGCGCCCTCCAGGGCCGTTCCGCAGGTTTCACCCTCACCTTGGCGATAGTGGCCGTCACCCACCGAGAAGAGCGCGCCCTCGGTGTTCACGCCCAGGTAGACCGTGGTGCCCGCGCGCAGCTCCGGGGTGTCCATGTTCCCGCCGAAGTAGTCCGGGACCAGAGTGGTCCGGACCTCCCGCAGGGCGGGTGCGACGCCGACCGTCCCCATCATCGGTGCCAGCGGGATGTCGAGGGTGAAGTCGCTTTCGTGTGCGGTGAAGGTTGCGGTACCCCGCGCCCGGTCGATCCGGTAGATCCAGGCCAATTCGGGCAGCGGCGCCTGCAGAGTGGCCGTGCGATCGGTGCCGGTGAGGGCGCCGAAGAGCGGGATCGTCGTCGAGGCGGCCCAGTCCCTGGCCGGCTCGATCGACACGAAGTGAAGCGCCAGGGTGTCACCGACCTCCGCCCCGGTGACATAGAACGGGCCGGTCTGCGGGTTGAGCTCCTTGGTGTTCAGCACGCGGCTGGGCTTGTCGGTGCTGGACGTGACCCGCCCGGCGAAGGCGTCCTCGGTCCATAGCCGCATCGCGGTGCCGGGCGAGACCTCCAGGACGGGCTCGGCGCCCCCGAAGGTCCAGACGTATTGATCGCGGGTGGGAGTGAACTCAACGACGTGCATCGACCATCCTGGTGCTGAGGACGCGGGGCAGCAGCGCCGCGAACACGGTGCCCAGTACCAGCCACATGAGCGCCTGGGTGAGCAGTGAATTGATCCGGAAGTCGGCCGGGAAATGATCGGAGACCTCATCGAACCGGGGGACCAGGAGCGCGATGGCGCCGATGCTGACCAGGTAGCCCCAGCCTGCGACTGCGACTGCCGACCACGTGCCCAGACGCGCACTGAGCCGCACGGCGGCTGCGACGGCGATGATCGCCAGCGCCACTGAAGCCAGCAGGATGACCAGATATGCAGTGGTGCGCGCCCCGATGGTGTCTGCCTGGCCGACGCCGGGCGGATTCGCCGGGAAGCACAGGGCCGGAACGAGATTGACCGCGACGAAGCCGATCGCCGCCAAGGCGCTGACCGGCCACCGAAGGTCGGTGTGCATACCGCGCCGGGTCATCTGCATCGACAGTGCCGCGACCGCGACAGAGAACAGTGCGCCCAGCACGACGGCGAACATCACCGTGCCGACACCGGCGCCGACATTCTCTTGCAGGGCGCGGCTGAATATCTCGTGTTCCTCGCCGTGGGCGTGTGCCTCTTCGTGGCCGATGGCCGCATCGATGAGTGGGGAGACCAGAATGCGCGCGAAAACGAATGCGGCGATCCCACCTGACAGTCCGGCTGTCAGGCCGAGGCCGATGATTCTCTGCATGGCGTGACCTTTCAGTGGCAGGGGAAGCCGAGCAGGTGCCGGGCGTCGTGGACAAACTCATGGATGTGGGTGTCGGAGCCGAATACCGACACCGCGCCCTGGTCGAATCCGATGAAATAGAACGCGATCAAGGCCAGCACGGTGGTCACCGTCAGCTGCAGGGCCATGCCTGTGGTGTGGGTGTCGGGCAGCTCGAACGTCGCGCTCGGCCGCGCGGCGGACCGTCGAGTAGTCGAAGACATCATGTCCCTCTCGGTAGTTACTTCCATATTGCAAATATTTCGCTTGCTCTGAATACCCCGCAGGGTTCCGAGCGGTCAACCGGAAGAGCCTGGTCTGGCGGGCCTGAAATCCAGGTTTAACACGAGGCCGGTCGTGCGTAAATCCTGTGTTACGCATGGCGGTACGGATTGCGTAAGGCTGCCGACAGTGCGCATAGTTCCAAATGAAAGTATTATGACCGTGAACTAATGATTGGAGAGCCGGATATGCACGGTCCACACGACCTGGGTGGGCGCGACGGCATCGGCCCCGTCGCCACTGAATTCCTCGAACCGGGGATCCCGGACTGGCGCTACCCCTTCGAAGGCCGGATGCACGCGGTTACCGCCATGGCGATCGCCAAAGGTGCCTTCAACCTTGATGAACAACGCCATGGCATCGAGCTGATGAAGTGGAGTGAGTACCTTGACTCCACCTATTACGCCCACTGGTTGTTCTCGGTGGAAAAGCTGCTCAACGACAAGGGTTACGTCTCCCACGAGGAGATCGACGCACGGATGCAGGAACTGGGCGCTCCATCGATGACGCCGCATCCGCAGAAGCCGGAGAACCTATCGCCGTTCGCCCAGCAGATGATCGACATCCTGTGGAAAGGGACGCCGCATGATCTGCCCGCCGACACCCCGCCACGTTACGGCGTGGGTGACAAGGTGGCGGTGCGCAATCTCAATGAGGTGACCCACAACCGGTTGCCCGGCTATCTGAATCGCACCGTGGGCGTTATTGCCAAGCAGTACGGGGCATTTCATGATCCCGCCGACAGCGCGCACAAGCAGATCGACACTCCCCATCAGCTCTACATGGTCAAGTTCAACTCCGTTGACTTGTGGGGTGACGAGGCGGTCGAGGACTTCAACCTGTACGCCGATCTGTTCGAGAACTACCTCGAACCGGCCTGAGACTAGGAGAAATGAGCGAAATGGATTGGCTGTCTTTGTCTGACGTCGAGGCGCGAGTGAACGCGCTCGAGTCGCTGATGGTCGAAAAGGGCTTGGCCGAACACGAGGCAGTCGATGCTGTCGTCGCCTCGTTCGAGAACGATATGGGCCCGGTCAACGGGGCCAAGGTGGTGGCGCGGGCGTGGACCGAACCCGAGTACCGCGAGTGGTTGCTCCGCGATGCCACCGCCGCGATCGCCGACATGGGTTTCACCGGCCTGCAGACCGAACACATGGTGGCAGTCGAGAACACCGATGAACGACACAACGTGGTGGTGTGCACGCTGTGCTCCTGCTATCCGTGGACACTGCTGGGCATTCCGCCGGCCTGGTTCAAGTACCCGCAATACCGTGCGCGCGTGGTCAAGGACCCGCGCGGGGTACTCGGCGAGTTCGGACTCGAGCTGCCGCCCGAAGTCAAGATCGACGTGTGGGACAGCAGCGCGGAGATCCGCTACCTCGTCATCCCTCAGCGCCCCAAGGGCACCGAGACCATGACGGTTGACGAGCTGATCCCGCTGATCAACCGCGATTCCATGGTGGGCACCGCGCTCGCCTCCGTGCCGGGGGAGTGAACCGATGACCGCGACCCTTGATCTGACCGGGTTCGACGACCTCGGCGGTGCAATCGCGCTGCCTCGTTCCAACGGTGAGCTGGTGTTCGACGCACCTTGGCAGGGAAGGCTTTTCGGGCTCGTCGTGCACCTGTGCAAGTCCGGGGCCTTCGAGTGGGACGAGTTCAAGGTGCACCTGATCGCGGCGATCGGCGACTCCGGGGTCGACGAGACCTGCGACCCGGAGGTCTACTACCGCCAATTCGCCGAGGCGTTCTGCCGGTTGGCAGCACAGAAGCAGTTCTTCGACACCGACCAGTTGGAAACGCGGACCGTCACCGAGGCGCAGCGCCTCGCCCACGCCGATCACGACCACGACCACGACCACGACCACGAGCACTGAGGCAGAGGAGATTTCGCGGATGTCGAAAATTTCTGCGCTGGCCCTGAGCGTGGGAGTGCTCGGGGCGCTGTCGACACTCATGACGGCAACGGTCTGGAAGCTTCCGGTCTGGGTGCTGTTTCTGGCGTGGGCGTCATTCTTCTTCGTGGGGACAGGAGTTCCGGGGCTGGTGAAGTCGGTGGTGTGCAACTGGACCGGTATCGCGATCGCCACGCTCACCCTGCTGTCGGTGCACAACACCTCCAGTGCGGTACTGCTGGCCGTCGCGGTGGGAGTGGGTAGCTTCGCCATGGTGCAGGTCTCGCGGCTGGCCTGGGTGTCGGCTACACCGGCGATCGTGTTCGGTTTCGCGATGACCGTCGGAACCATTGCGGCGACGGGGAATTCCATCACGACCGCCGGTGTGTCCAATCCGGCGCTGATCGCGGCGACGACGGCTCTGGTAGGCGCAAGCTTCGGTATCGCCTCGGAGTGGGGTGCCGCGGCGCTGGGGATGATCTCGCAGGTGACAGTCCCGCGGCGCGTGGCACAGTGAGATACGCTGTCGCGCAGACTAGTTGTCACCGCAGAAGCGATCGAGAGCTGGGAGCGTCGTGCTGACATCGACGAGCAATCTGGACAGCATTGCCGAGGTTTTCGTCCGCGCCGAGCGCCGGTGGACCGATGCGCTGTGCAACGGGTTGCTGGACGCCGACGTCAACACGATCGAGGGTTGGCGGGTGCTCGGCGCGCTGCGCACCGGTGACGGTTTCACGATGAGCGACATCTCGGCGGCGATGTCGATACCCCCGCCGACACTGACCCGCATCGTGGACAAGCTCGTCGACTCTGGATTGGTGCTCCGGCGGGTCGACGCGGCGGATCGCAGGCGGGTATTGGTTCACCTGTCGGCGCGCGGCAAGGCCAAGGTGCGCAAGCTGACCAAGCAGGAAGCTGGGCTCAAGGCCGTGCTGGTCGACGAACTGGGGGAGGACAACGCCGCACAGTTCATCCAGACTCTTGCCCGCGTCGGCGACCTGTTTTCCACCCCGTGAACGGTCGCGCAACGCGCTAGTAACGCGGCAGGCCGACGATGGGTCGAGGGTGCGGTCGAAAGACAGCTGGATGGAGGTCGATGGTGCACCAGACACCGGCGATCAACGTCGCCCTGGTCATCCCGCGCTCGGGATCGGCCGGTATCTACGGTCCGTCGTGTGAAGCCTGTGCCGAGCTCGCCATTGCCGACGTCAACGCGACGGCCGGGGTGTTGGGCCGGCCGGTTCGTCTGGTTCCGGTGGATGGCAGCAGGCCGCCCGCCGTGGTTGCCGCCGACATCGCGCGCCTGGTCGACCGCGGTGCGATCGATGCGGTCACCGGCTGGCACATCTCCCCGGTGCGGCAGGCGATCGCCAAGGTGACCGCCGGACGGGTGCCATACGTGTACGGGCCGCTCTATGAGGGCGGCGAACGCACCGCGGGACTGTTCCTGACCGGGGAGACGCCGTCGCGCCAACTCTTGCCCGCGATGGACTGGATGACGGACCAACACGGCGTCGATCGCTGGATCGTGATCGGAAACGACTACGTCTGGCCCCGGCAGACGGGTGCGGCGGCGGCAGGGCATGCGCGCGCCAAAGGCAAGCCGCTGGCCGGCGAGATCTACGTCCCGCTGGGAACCGAGGACTTCTCGGCCACCCTGCGTCACGTCGAGAGCAGTGGCGTGACCGGGGTGGTCCTGTTGCTCGTCGGACGTGACGGGGTCATGTTCAACCGGCAGTTCGCCGAGGTCGGGCTGGACGCCGCGGTGCCCAGGCTGAGCCCGCACGTCGAAGAGAACATGCTGATGGCCAGTGGCAGTGAGAGCAACCGGGGGTTGTTCGCGGCGGCCGGCTACTTCGAAGCGCTCCACACCACCGCCAGCCTGGAGTTCGCCGCGCACTACTACGCCACCTTCGGCCCGGCCGCGCCTGCGCTCAACAGCATCGGGGAGTCCTGCTACGAGGCGATCACCTTGTTGATCGCGCTGGTGTCGCGGGCTGGTTCCCTGGCGGTGCCCGCCCTGACCGCGGCGGCGGTCGGCCTGACCTACATCAGCCCGCGCGGTGAAGTCACGATGCGCGGCAACCAGATGAGCCAGGACGTGTATGTCGCCGAGGCGATCGACCTCGATTTCGAGATCCGGGCCCGCATCTCCGCGGCCTGAATCAGCCTGGGTCAAGTTGATGTCCAAAGCCTCTTTCAGCCTGCCCGGAAAATTCGCTAAACTTGAGCGGAACAGACTCAACCTTGACGGCGTTGTAAACCTCGACAAGCTTTTCTAGACGAAACGGAGGTGTCGTGGATTCTTTCAACCCGACAACCAAGACTCAGGCGGCGCTGACCGCCGCGTTGCAGGCTGCCTCGGCCGCCGGCAACCCGGAGATCAGGCCCGCTCATCTGCTGTTGGCACTGCTCACGCAGGCCGACGGCATCGCTTCGCCGTTGCTCGAGGCTGTCGGTGTCGATCCAGCCACGATCCGCGCCGAAGCACAGCGACTCGTCGACCGGCTGCCGTCGAGCAGCGGTGCGACCTCGCAACCCCAGCTCTCGCGTGAGTCACTGGCGGCGATCACCACCGCCCAGCAGCTCGCAACGGAGATGGACGACGAATACGTCTCGACCGAGCACCTGATGGTCGGGCTCGCCACCGGCGACTCCGACACAGCCAAGCTGCTCACCGGTCACGGCGCCTCTCCCGAGGCGCTGCGCGACGCGTTCGTGAAGGTCCGTGGCAGCGCGCGCGTCACCAGCGCCGACCCCGAGGCGAGCTATCAGGCGCTGGAGAAGTACTCCACCGACCTGACCGCACGCGCCCGGGAAGGCAAGCTCGACCCGGTCATCGGCCGGGACACCGAGATTCGCCGCGTCATCCAGGTGCTGAGCCGGCGTACCAAGAACAACCCGGTGCTGATCGGTGAGCCGGGCGTCGGTAAGACCGCGATCGTCGAGGGCCTGGCCCAGCGGGTCGTGGCCGGCGATGTCCCGGAAAGCCTGCGCGACAAGACCGTCATCTCCCTGGATCTGGGGTCGATGGTGGCCGGCGCCAAGTACCGCGGTGAATTCGAGGAGCGGCTCAAGGCCGTGCTCGACGACATCAAGAACTCGGCCGGGCAGATCATCACGTTCATCGACGAGCTGCACACCATCGTCGGCGCCGGTGCCACCGGCGAAGGCGCGATGGACGCCGGCAACATGATCAAGCCGATGCTGGCCCGTGGCGAGCTGCGGTTGGTCGGTGCGACGACCCTCGACGAGTACCGCAAGTACATCGAGAAGGACGCCGCCCTGGAGCGCCGCTTCCAGCAGGTGCTGGTCGGCGAACCGTCGGTCGACGACACCGTCGGCATCCTGCGCGGGCTCAAGGACCGCTACGAGGTCCACCACGGTGTGCGTATCACCGACTCGGCGCTGGTGGCCGCGGCCACGCTGTCCGACCGCTACATCACCTCGCGGTTCCTGCCGGACAAGGCCATCGACCTGGTCGACGAGGCCGCGTCACGGTTGCGAATGGAGATCGACTCGCGACCCGTGGAGATCGACGAGGTCGAGCGGATCGTCCGGCGCCTCGAGATCGAGGAGATGGCGCTGGCCAAAGAAACAGACGCGGCGTCCGTCGATCGCCTGGACAAGCTGCGCGCCGAATTGGCCGACAAGAAGGAGCAATTGGCCGAGCTGACCACCCGGTGGCAGAACGAGAAGAACGCGATCGACGTCGTGCGCGACTACACCGAGCAGCTCGACAAGCTGCGTGGTGAGGCCGACCGGGCCGAGCGTGACGGCGATCTGGCCAAGGCCGCCGAGCTGCGCTACGGGCGCATTCCCGAGGTCGAGAAGAAGCTCGACGCGGCGTTGCCCGTGGCCGAAGCACGCGAGAACGTGATGCTCAAGGAGGAAGTCGGACCCGACGACATCGCCGACGTGGTGTCGGCGTGGACCGGTATCCCGGCAGGCCGGATGCTCGAGGGCGAGACCGCCAAGCTGCTGCGGATGGAGTCCGAGCTGGGCAAGCGTGTCGTCGGACAGGTCAAGGCCGTACAGGCCGTTTCGGATGCGGTGCGCCGCACCCGAGCCGGAGTGGCCGACCCGAACCGCCCGACGGGCTCGTTCATGTTCCTCGGGCCGACCGGTGTCGGTAAGACCGAACTCGCAAAAGCGTTGGCGGAGTTCCTCTTCGACGATGAGCGGGCCATGATCCGCATAGACATGAGCGAGTACGGCGAGAAGCACTCCGTCGCGCGACTCGTCGGTGCGCCTCCCGGGTACATCGGCTACGACCAGGGCGGTCAGCTGACCGAAGCGGTGCGCAGGCGGCCGTACTCGGTGGTGCTGTTCGACGAGGTCGAGAAGGCGCATCCGGATGTGTTCGACGTCCTGCTCGCCGTGCTCGACGAGGGCCGGCTGACCGATGGTCAGGGCCGCACGGTCGATTTCCGCAACACCATCCTGGTGCTCACCAGCAACCTCGGCGCCGGCGGCACCGAGGAGCAGGTGATGGCGGCGGTGCGCTCGGCGTTCAAGCCCGAGTTCATCAACCGGCTCGACGACGTGATCGTCTTCGACGCACTGCAGCCCGACGAGTTGGTGTCGATCGTCGACATCCAACTGGCTCAGCTGCAGAAGCGCCTTGGCCAGCGGCGCCTCACCCTCGAGGTGTCGTTGCCCGCCAAGCAGTGGCTAGCCGAGCGCGGATTCGACCCGCTCTACGGCGCCCGGCCGCTGCGCCGGCTGATCCAGCAGGCGATCGGTGACCAACTCGCCAAGCTGCTGCTGGCCGGTGAGGTGCATGACGGCGACGTCGTGCCGGTCAACGTCAGCCCGGATGGCGAATCGCTGATCCTCGGCTGAAAGTGACGTGACGGGCCCCCGCACTTCGGTGTGGGGGCCCGTTGCGTCAGTCGTCGGGCATACCCAGCGCGGCGAGGGCGCCGGTGACCGTCGCATCCCGGAGCCGCCGCGGTGAGCTGTCCGGAAATTGAAGGCAGCAGTCCTGCAGACCGCCGAAGGCAATGACGCCGCGGGCCGACTGTTCCAGTGTGGGCCGAGAACCGAACACCAACCGGCACAGGCGCTCTCGCCATGCCAGGAGCGTGTCGATCAATCCGAGATCGGCCAGCGTGGTCAGCTCGGTCACCACCAGCATCAGGTCGGCCCGGTGGCGGTAGTGGAAGTCGAAGTAACCCTCGAGCAGTTCGCGAGGCGTGGCCCGGGCGGCCGGTGGGCGACTCTCCTGCTCGGTGACGAAGCGTTCGCCCTCGTCGATCAGCGGCTGCAGGATGCTGCGGACCAAGTCTTCGCGGGACTTGAAGTGGTAGTACAGCGCGGGTTTGGTGATGCCGAGCCGGTCGGCGATGTCTTGCAGGCTGGTGCGTTGCACACCCTTCTGGCCGAACAACTCACGGGCGACATCCTGGATCCGCTCACGGGTTCCTGACGCGGGCCTGCTCACGTGACCACCCTAACTGACCGATTGTTAAGTAAGCTCGTGGCCGATATGCTTACCGACCGTTAAGTAAGTGAAGTGGAGGCAACCATGCGCGTGCTCATCTCAGGTGCCAGCATCGCCGGACCCGTCCTGGCCTATTGGCTCACTCGTCGCGGCTTCGACGTCACCGTCGTCGAACGCGCTGCGGCACTGCGTAAGACCGGCGGTCACGCGGTCGACCTGTTCCGGCCCGCGATGGAGATCTCCGAGCGGATGGGGGTGATCGACCAGGTCCGGGCGCGTGCGACCGGCACCACCCGGATGATCCTGCAACGCACCAACGGGCGTCCGCCGGTCGAAGTCGACTACCTGAAACTGGTCGGCGTCATCTCGGACCAGCACGTCGAGATCATGCGCGACGACCTGAGCCAGATCTACTACGACGCCGGTCGCGACGATGCCGAATATCTGTTCGGCGACCAGATCACCGCGATCGCCGACGACGGCACCGTCGACTTCGCCCACGCCGGGCCGCGTCGCTACGACATCGTCGTCGGTGCGGACGGATTGCATTCCGGTGTGCGGCAACTCGTCTTCGGTGCCGACGCCGGGCACAGCCGGTTCCTCGGCGGCTATCTTGCTGTGCTGTCGGTGCCGAAAAGCTTTGCGCGCGACGGTGAAATGACGAACTTCGTTGATACCAGGCGATGGGCGATGATCTACACCGCCGACCACCTCGACGATGCCCGCGCGGTGTTCCTGTTCCGGCCCGAACAACCGCTGGACTATCACCACCGGGACGAGGCACGGCAGCGAGTGCTGCTGCGCGCCGCGTTCGCCGGGCTCAATCTGACCGTCGATCGCTGGCTCGCCGAACTCGACGGCGCTGGCTCGTTCTACTTCGACTCGATCACCCAACTGGAGCTGACCAGCTGGTCGCGGGGCCGGGTCACCCTGGTCGGCGACGCGGGGTACTGCCCGGGACCCGCAGTCGGCGGCAGCACCAGCCTGGCGGTGCTCGGTGCCTATGTGCTCGCCGGTGAACTCGAGCGGGCCGGGGGTGATCACGCCGCCGCGTTCGCCGCGTACGAGGCGGTGATGGCCGACCCGGTGCGGCACAGCCGCGCGTTCGCCCGCACGGTGGCCAAGAGCCTGGTGCCGCGTACGGAATTCGGGGTGTGGGCGCTGGTCGCCGCAGGCCGCACCCTCGACGCGCTGCCGGCGGGTCTGACCAGGGCCGTCGCCAAGCTCAACACCACCGGCGTCCGGCTCTACGACGCCATGGGCTACCCCGACTACCCGGTGCCCGCCTCTGCTATTGATTGATGGTGCCGACCACTGATCCCGTCATCACCGCGGTTCCCGGGCAGCCGAATCTGCTGCTCGGCGCCTACGACCTGGCGACGCTGGGATACCGCGCCGACGAGTTCTTCGTCTCGGGCACCGCGGCCTCCTACGCGCTCGACCAATCAGCGGACTACGTCACCCGCATCGTCGTGCTTCGGCCGGTGGACGACGCCGCCTGGAACGGGACCGCCATCGTCGAATGGCTCAATGTCAGCGGCGGAATCGATGCCCCCGCCGTCTGGTTCATGGCGCACCGGGAGATCGCCCGCAGCGGATACGCCTACGTCGTCGTCTCCGCCCAACGAGTCGGCATCGAGGGCGGCCTCAGCCTGGTCGGCGATGCGTCCCTGAAAACACTGGATCCGCAACGCTATTCAGACCTCTGCCACCCGGGCGACGCGTATGCCTACGACATCTTCACCCAGGTGGGCCGGGCGGTGCGTGCCGGCAGGGTCGGCGGTTTGGCCCCGGACGTCGTGCTGGCGGCCGGGGAATCGCAGTCGGCCACCTTCCTGACCACCTACGTCAACGAGGTCGATCCGAACGTGGCGGTGTTCGACGGCTTCCTGATCCACTCCCGGTTCGGCTCGGCGGCACCGCTGGACGGGACCTCCCTGCTCGACGAATCCGGGTCGTTCCACTCCGTACCGGTGCCGTTTCGCGCCGACCTGCGCGTGCCGGTGCTCGCCGTGATCACCGAGACCGATCTGCTCGGCGCGCGGCTGCTGGGCTACTGCCACGCCCGCGTACCGGACGCCGAGCATCTGCGGGTCTGGGAGATCCCCGGCTCGGCGCACGCCGACAACTACACGATCCGGGTCGGCTTCATCGACAGCGGCGCCGTCCCGCTCGATCAGATCGTGGCGGCCTACGCGCCCACCAATGACCTGATGGGCCAGCAGCTGCCGCACTTCATCAACTTCGCCCCGCAACACCACTACGTGCTGCAGGCCGCGGTCGCGCAGTTGCACGACTGGGTGCGCACCGGAAGGCCGGCGCCGAGCGCGCCGCGGATCGACCTGATCGACACTGATCCCGCCGAAATAGTCCTCGATACGCACGGGGTGGCCACCGGCGGCGTGCGAACGCCCTGGGTCGACGTGCCCACGGCTCGGACATCGGGGGCCAGCGGCGACGACAACGTGCTGCTCGCCATCTTCGGCTCGGGACAGCCGTTCGACGCCGCGACGCTGGCCGAGTTGTATCCGGGCGGCGGCGCCGAATACCTGGAGCGGTTCACCGCTGCGCTGGACACGGCCATCGCGGCCGGTGTCCTGCTGGCGGCCGACCGCACGGAAATCCTCGAACTCGCCGAGGCGACCGGGCCGTAATAGGTCTGTGACCTGCTGGAGTTCTCGCTTCCGGGCAGTGAGCAGATACGCTAGGGCTAATGGTTCCGTTCTGGTTCACGCTGTCCGCGCTCTGCTTCGTGGGTGCGGCGGTGCTGTTGTACGTCGACATCGGTCGTCGACGTGGTCTGGGCCGCCGCCGTAAGTCCTGGGCGCGGTCGCACGGGTTCGACTTCGAACCCGAGTCCGCCGAGATCATCGACCGCTGGAAGCGCGGGGTGATGTCCACCGTCGGCGATGTCACCGCCCGCAACGTGGTGCTCGGGCAGATCCGCGGTGAAGCGGTCTACATCTTCGACCTCGAAGACGTCGCCACCGTGATCGCGCTGCACCGCAAGGTCGGCACCAACGTGGTGATGGACCTGCGCCTCAAGGGCATCGCCGAGCCGCGGGAGAGCGACGTCTGGCTGCTGGGCGCCATCGGCCCGCGGATGGTCTACTCGACCAACCTCGACGCCGCCCGCCGGGCGTGTGACCGCCGGATGGTGACGTTCGCCCACACCGCGCCGGACTGCGCCGAGATCATGTGGAACGAGCAGAACTGGACGCTGGTCTCCATGCCGATCACGTCCACCCGGGCCCAGTGGGATGAAGGCCTGCGCACCGTGCGGCAGTTCAACGACCTGCTGCGGGTGCTGCCGCCGACCGTGCAGCCGGCGCTGACTCAATCGGCCGGGCGGCGCAACGCCTCCCCGGGCCGCCCGCTGGCCCCTGCCGGCCGCCGGGAACTGCCGCCTGGACACGTCGACGCTCCGCCGCCGCTGCGCCCGCAGCAGCCGCGCAGTGTCGGCCAGACTGGCACTCAGGCTCCCAACTACCAGCGCTGACCCGGTAGGGTCGCCGCGTGCCCCGTCCTGTCGCCCTGATCACCGGTCCCACCGCGGGCCTTGGTGCGGGCTACGCCCGCCGTTACGCGCGCGACGGCTACAACCTCGTACTGGTCGCCCGCTCCGTGGATCGACTCGAGGACCTCGCCGCCGAGCTGAGGGCCGCCCACGGTGTCGACGTCGAGGTGCTGCCCGCCGACCTCACTGAGGCTGCCGACCGCGCCCGAGTCGCCGACCGGCTGGCCGCCGGGGTGCAGGTGCTGGTGAACAACGCCGGGTTCGGCACCTCCGGCGAGTTCTGGACCGCCGACCCCGCCCAGCTGCAGGCCCAGCTCGACGTCAACGTCACCGCCGTCATGCACTTCACCCGCGCGGCCCTGCCGTCGATGATCGAGGCCGGCTCGGGCACCGTGATCAACATCGCCAGTGTGGCCGGGCTGTTGTCGGGTCGCGGATCGACTTATTCGGCATCGAAAGCCTGGGTGGTGTCGTTCACCGAAGGGCTCGCCAACGGTATCGCCGGCACCGGCGTCAGCATTCACGCCGTCTGCCCGGGATTCGTGCACACCGAGTTTCATGAGCGGGCCGGCATCGACATGAAGTCGATCCCGAACATCTTGTGGCTCAATGTCGATGACGTTGTCGCCGAAAGCCTGGCCGATGTGGCCAAGGGCAAGGTCATCAGCATTCCCGGCCTGCAGTACAAGGTACTGACCTCGGTGGGCCGACTCGTTCCGCGTGGGCTGGTCCGCGCGGTCAACAACGGAATAGGAAGAGGCCGTGGGCGCACCTGAACTCAACGCCACCGAACGCGCCGAACTCGCCGAGCTGGTCCGCCAGCTGTCTGTGGTGTTCGGCCGGGTGACCCTGTCGTCGGGCAAGGAGGCCGACTACTACGTCGACTTGCGCCGCGCCACCCTGCATCATCGGGCCGCTCCGCTGATTGGTCGGCTGATGCGCGAGCTGACCGCGGACTGGGACTACGCCGCCGTCGGCGGACTGACCATGGGTGCCGACCCGGTGGCCGGCGCGGTCATGCACGCGCCGGGCCGTCCGATCGACGCCTTCGTGGTGCGCAAAGCGGTGAAAAGCCATGGGATGCAACGTCTGATCGAAGGCGCGGAAGTATCCGGCAAGCGGGTCCTGGTGGTCGAGGACACCAGCACCACCGGCGGCTCCGCACTGACCGCCGTGCAGAGTGTGCGCGAGGCGGGTGGGACCGTCGTGGGGGTCGCGACGGTGGTGGACCGGGCAACCGGGGCGGCCGAGGCGATCGAGGCCGAAGGGGTGCCCTACCGGAGCCTGCTGGGTCTGGCCGACCTGGGCCTGCCGACCACCTGATACCTCCGGTGAAAAACGACGAGGAGCTCATCGAGGCTTCGGAATGGCCGTGGGACGACGTCGTCGACGTGATCTGCGCCGGCGCCGGTCCCGGCGCGCTCGCCCACGCGATCTGCTGCGACGACCACGATCTGGACGTGGAGATCGCGGACGCCGAGATCTCCTGGCAGGCATTGGATCCCGATACCGCTGCCTACCTGGCTTCGATGACCGAAGACCTCGGGCTCGACGGTACGCCGGACCGGGATCTCGAGCTGACAGCCGTTCGGGCCGAACCGGTGCCGGTCAGGACCGACCGCCGCGCCACGATTGAGCCGTTCTTCGGCTCCCGGTTGCGTGACTGGTCGGTGCGCTGCCTCGCCTCGCCGTTCGGCGTGATCTACAGCCAGGTGCCCGACATCATGACGCCGATGCGCGCCGAATCCGCCGAGACCGTCCGGGTTGCGGTGCTGGGCGACTACCGGCCCGATTCGGACCGCCCCGGCTGGGCGCTGGCTCAGTGGCTGCGCCAGCAGGCCGACGCGCGAGACATCTACGGTGCGCGCGGTATGGCGTTGCAGCGGTTGATTTTTGAGCACGGGCGCATCGCCGGCGCGGAGTTGTCCACGCCGGAACAGACGCGACTGGTGCGTGCGACCGCAGGTGTGGCGCTGTCGATCGGACCGGCGCCCGCCGAGGCCGACTGGCCTGTCCAAACCGGGCTCCCCGAGGGTGCTCAGGTCGCGCTGGTGAGTCGGACAGCCAGCAGATTCGGCCGCGTGGAACTGCTGGACAGCCTCTGAGTCAGTTCCGGCTCGGCACGGAAAAGTCCACTGGGATAACCCGTTTGGCGAACAACTCAGCCATGGCATCGCTGGGGATGGGCCGCGACAGCAGGAAGCCCTGAGCGCGGTGGCAGCCGTGCTGGAGAAGGGTCATCGCCGCGGTCGGCGACTCCACACCCTCGGCGACCAGTTCGAGGTTGAACGCTTCGGCCAGCGCGATGATCGCCCGGACGATCGCCAGATCTTCCGGGTTGGTGCCCAGCTCGAGGACGAAGCCCTTGTCGATCTTGAGGGTGTCCACCGGCAGCGATTTCAGATGGGTGAGCACGCTGTAGCCGGTGCCGAAGTCATCGATGGCGATACGCACACCGACATCTTTGAGCCCGGCAAGTGTGATGCGGGTGGTCTCGATGTCCTGCACCACAACACTTTCGGTGATCTCCAGACACACAGACTTGCCGTCGAGGCCGAACTCGGCGATCGTGTCGGCGACCGATTGGACGAACCCGTCCGCGACCAGCTGCACGGGGGAGACGTTGATCCGGATGACCGCATCCTTGGCGATGCCGCTGGCCTGCCAGCGACTGAACTCCTCGCATGCGGTGCGCATCACCCAGCGGCCCAATTCGCCTGCCAGATTGATGGATTCGGCGACGTGGATGAACGAGTCCGGCAGCAGCAGACCGCGGGTCGGGTGTTGCCAGCGCACCAGCGCCTCGGTCGCCAGGATCTCCCCGGTGCGCATGTCGACCTCGGGCAGGTAGTGCAGGATCAGCGACCCGGTGTCGATCACGTTCTGTAGATGCAACTCGATGTCGTTGCGGAATTCGCTTCTCAGCGACATTTCGTCGGTGAACACCGCGATCTTGTTGCCGCCGGCGTTCTTGGCGTTGAGCACTGCCTGGTCGGCGCGGCGCAGCAGGTCCGATGTGGTATCCCGCCCCGGAACACCAACTGCGACACCAGCACTGACCGTGCGGGTGAGAGTCTCACCGCCGATCGTCACCCGGTCGCGCAACGCATCCTGTAGTCGGTGGGCCAGTGCCTCGGCGGCGCCGGCGTCCACAGAACCGGCCGGCACGATCACGAACTCGTCGCCACCGAGGCGTGCGATCACGTCTCCGTCGCCGGTCTCCTCGCGCAACCGTTCGGCGAACGCCTGGATGAACCAGTCGCCGGCATGATGCCCCAGATAATCGTTGATCGCCTTGAGTCGGTCGAGGTCGAGGAACAGCACCGAGACGGGCCCCTCCTGACCGACCCGCAACCGATCATCGATGTGGGCCAGCAATGCCCGCCGGTTGTAGAGCCCGGTCAGATCGTCATGCTCGGCGAGGTAACGCAGCTGGTCTTCGGCGACCACCCGCGCCTGCACCTGGGCGAACAGCGAGGCGATCGCCTTGAGCGCGTTGGTTTCCTCGGGTGTCCAATCCTTGATCCCGATCTTGATGAATCCCAGGCACCCGGTGGTGATTTCACCCGACAGCAACGGCACTGACGCCAGCGAGGGCAGGGTCACACCGCTGGCCTCCTGGACCCGGCGCTGGTAGTCGTCGGCGTCATCGGGGGCCGGCTCGGGAGAGAAGAAAACGGGCTCCTTGGCGTTCTCCGCGGCCGCGAAAATCGGGTCGGCGCCGTCGAAGTACACCACTCCGAGAGGATCGGGATCCGGTACGTCCGGCCGCGGCGGCCACTCAGCGATGAGCACGGTGGCCCGGATCGCGTGGTCGTTGTACCGCAGGAAGCTGAAATCGACACCGAACGACGCCACCAGGTCCGCGAGTACGTCCTGGCTGACTTGAGCCGAGGTCGCGGATGTGGCCGCCATGAGCTTGGCGGCCACATTCGTGACGAGGTTGTCGAGGCTCATTCCCCGAGTGTCCCCCTATCGGCTGCGCGACGGCTACTGCGCAGCGACGGTCGTGGCGCGTGGCTGAACCGCAGCACCAGAGCCTGGGCCTCGTTCGACGCGGTCCCTGTCAATGAACGGAACCGGTGTTGGAGGTCTCGCAGTTGCGCGACGTATTCGGCGGCCAGCTCTTCCAGGTCCCGGTCATCATGGGCGTATAGGAATACCGGCGAGACCGGCTGGACGCCCAAGCCGAGCCGCTGGGCGGCCACCCACACCGCCTCAACTGCGGCGCCGCCGCGGGCATAGTCGGTCAGCGCGCTTCCGGCGAACGTCACGACCCCGAGCGCCGAGCTGGACAGCACGCGGTCGGTCACGTCTTGGCCGAGGGCTGCACCGGCATCCCATTGCGCCAAGCGGGCCATCACGTCGCCACGGCGCAGGACATCCAGTGTGGCGAGGTCGGAGGGGGCCAGCTCGAGGGTGCGGATGTCGAGTCCGTCAGAGGTGTCGTCGCCGGGCCAGCGAACTTCGGAGATCATCTCGGCGTGCAGACGTGGCTGCAGGTAGCGGATCCGGTCGGTGGCCGCCAAGATGGCGGCCGCCTGTTCGATGTCCGGACGTTCGGTCAGCAGCCGAAGCGTGCCGCCCTCGGACTCTGCGGCCGCCTGGAGATCGGCGACGATCGCCGGCGTGAGCTTTGTGGGTGCGCCGCGGTGGCGGTTCGTTTCCCGCTCCAGCATCGGTTCGTAGAGCGCGGCCAGGGTGTCGTCGCTGCCCGCCGCCAGTCGAACGACCGCACGCAGCGGTGTGGTCTGGTCGTTGTCCTCGGAGATGTCGACCGGCCCGAGCATGCCGAGCGCCGCGGCGGCGACCCGGGCGTTGAATGTGGCCGCCCCGACCGCGACGGCGCTGCCCCGGTACGCGACGTCCATCGTCGAGGTGTACTTCGGGTCCAGCTCGACGGTCACCGAGTCATTGTGCGACATGACGTTCCACGGCTGCATGTTTCCCCCGGACGGGGCGCAGCGTGCCGCAGCCGCGACAGTGTCCGCGGGTGTGGTGTCGGCTCGTCCTACCGGGTGGGCAGGGACGGCGGAGGCCGGCTCGGGCCGGCGCACGGGCTCTTCCAAGTTGTCCAGTGAGTGGGACACGTCGATGCGCACCCGGCCCGACTGCAGTCGTTCGCCAAGGCCGATCCGGCGGACAGCCTCGGCTACCGTGGCCGCGCCGACGGCGATGTCACCGGCGACCTGAGGCCACGTGGACAGAGTGCGGCCGACTTCGACCAGTGAGGCCGCACCACGCGCGGAGAGCCGGCCTGCGTCGATGATGCTCAAAACGTGCGGCACTTTGTCGGTACTGCTCAGACCGGCGAGCTCGGCAACACCGATGTCGCCAAGCAGGCCGTGCAGGATCGGCCGGTCAGGTTCGAGGTCGTAGCGTTCGACGTCGATCAGGCCGCGGTCGCTGCTGGCCATGAGTACCGGAACGCGGCGGGCACGAGCCGCCTCTCGTATCGCAGCCTTGATGTCCAGGGAATCGCATTCCTCGACGGCGATGTCCAGCCCGTCGAGGAAAACGCCCATCGTGTCCATGGTCAGGCCGTCGGTCAGCACGTGCACACGGAGGTACGGGTCGAGTTCGGCGATCCGTCGCGCCGCCACGATCGCTTTGTTCACGCCGATGTCGAACACGGTTGCGGGGACCCGGTTGAGGTTGGAGAGTTCCAACGTGTCGAAGTCGGCCAGCCGCAGCTCACCGCACAACCCTTGGGCGGCAAGGGTATGGGCGATCGCGTGGCCGACCGACAAACCCACCACGCCGATGGTCACGGCGGCCAGTCGCTGTTGTTCGGCGAGCGTGATCATGTTGCGGTTGCGGTCGAGCCGCAGCCGGCGAAACGCTTGGGGGCCCGGCACAGCCACCACGGAGTGTCGCCAGGGGTAGTGCGCCCAGCGCATCGGTTCGGCGAGGAGTTCAGGTTCCACCGCAGGGCGAAGCGAGCGGAGTGCATCCGTGAATTCCGAAGAGCCATCGATGAATTCGGTACTCGCATCGGCGCGCAACCGAGCCAATATGGTTTCGTCGTGGGGATCGTCGTCGAGCAGAATCCGCGCGTTGTACGCGTCTGCGCCGGTGCCGGCGGAGACGTCGAAACTCACATGCCGCTCCCGTACTGCATGCCGAAGCCGCTGAACTCGTCCGAAATCGTGGCCAGCATGCGCATCTCCTTGACGATCTTGGCCAACTGCCCCGGCTCGGCGTGGTTGGCGAACGTGCGCCTATCCCACCACATCATCTTGGTACGGTAGCGATCGCTGGGGTAAGCCGCCGCGGGGATCTTGGTAGCCACGACGCCGCCCGAGGTGCTCCACCGGTCCAAGACGTGCGCGGCCGCGGTCGCCAGGATGAACTGGGCCCCCAGCAGGGTCATCGTGGGGAAGGCGGTGCGCGCGAACGCGCGGGTGAGCTCACCGCTGCGGGCCGGGTCGTCACTGACCCACGCCGACTTCATCTCCACCACACCGAACGGCAGGCGGTCGGTGATCATTTTGCGGACGGCGTCCTGGCCGGGCTGGCCGTCCCATTCGACGATCGCGTGCGATTCGTCGGCAAGGAGGTACGGGCCTTTTGCCCGCAGCCCGCCGAGCATTTTTCCGTTGTCGTCGAGGGCGGTATAGAAAAGCGTCGTGTCCCGGCCGTCTCGGAACGAGTCGATGTCCAGCGCCGCCTCAACGCCGTGCTTCGCATAACTATTCAGCGCTCCCTGCAGGTAGTCCTCCCATAGCCCAGGTTCGCTGTCCGGTTGGGCCAGCACGATCGTGCACCCGGTATCGGCGTCGCGCCAGCTAATGGTTTCGGGCAGTGTGTAGAGCTTTTGTTCCGGAAAGGCCAGCACGGAGGCGTTCATCATTTCCCATCTTTGGAGGGGCCTGCGGAAGGGGGTCCCGCAGCGGGTACCGGGGTGGAACATGGGTTATTTATTCGAACTTGCAAATATCAGTATCTCGCCGAAACGTGCCAAGACTCCAGCTGTTAGCAGGAAAAGCGCTGGTTACCGGGGGGTAGCCGACGAAATCCGCAGTGAACTCCGGCCGACAGAGCGGCTTGCGTGAACACCTGTGCGCACAGAATTCCTGGTCAAGGGCGGCGCACCTGCTGAGGGAGCTGGAGACCCTAGACTCCATATCGGCTGAGACCGATCTGTTATTACCGGTGCCGTAGCGGGCGCATGGTATGTGCCGAGCGTGATCTAGGGGGCAGAAAGGGTGCTGGGTGACCTGTATCGCACCTCTGTTGCCGCCCCCTGGCACCGCCGCGCCGCGACGGAAAATCACCGCCCTCGGCACGCCAATACCGGCTGCTCTCAGTCCGCTCTGCGCAACCGCATGCGCAGATTCCCCCAGCAAATCGACCTATAGTGCCGCGCAGGCAAAGATCGGTGAGTCGCCGGCACTGCTGGGCCGGAGCGTCAGAGTTGCTGAATTTCGCTGGAACGGTGAATTCGTGCTCTCCGACATCGACATCCTCATCGACGCCGCACCCGGCACGGTGCCTGATCTCGGGGGGCCGGCGGGGTCCGCACCGCGCGTGAAGCCCGACGACATCCGCGTCGGCCTCATTGGCACGCCGGCGCATCCGGTGGAGACCGCCGGGCAGCGACGACTCACGAAGACGGCGAGCCTAGGTGCGGTGAACGAACCCGGCGCGGCCTATGGTGCTTCCGTGCTGATCCGGCCGAACGACGCCCTGCTGAATGCGACCGAGTCGGTGATCGGCGCCCACGCCGCGGTCTGGGTCAGTCGTGACTGACGCCGGTCCCACCGAATGGAGCACCGGGGCCCCTGGCGTCGGCCCCTGGGTGGGCGACCTGCCCGACGATCCCCGCTACGACCCGGACTTGTTGCGCCAGGGCGACACTCGCAACGTCGTCGACGCATACCGGTACTGGACGCGGGAAGCGATCATCGCCGACATCGATCGGCGCAGACACGCCTTGCACATCGCGATCGAGAATTTCGGCAACGACGCCAACATCGGCGCGGTGGTCCGCACCGCCAACGCATTCGCTGTCGACACCGTGCACATCGTCGGCAGGCGGCGGTGGAATCGCCGCGGCGCCATGGTCACCGACCGCTACCAACGGCTGGCCCATCACGAGAACACCGAGGACCTGCTGGCCTTCGCCGCCGGTGCCGGACTGACCGTTGTCGCTGTCGACAACGTCCCGGGCGCGGTGCCGCTGGAAACCACCGTGCTGCCCCGGGATTGCGTGCTGGTCTTCGGGCAGGAGGGGCCGGGCATCTCCGAGGCTGCCCAGACCGGCGCGGCGGTCACCGTCTCGATCGCCCAATTCGGGTCGACACGCAGCGTCAACGCCGCCGTCGCCGCCGGCATCGCGATGCACGCCTGGATCAGGCAATGGGCCGACCTTGCGCAGGCCTGGTAGGGCAGGATTGACGGCATGGACCAGCTGTGGGCGAACCGCGCTGCCAGCGCCGAAACAGCCGTCGCGACGCGGCACCTGCGCCGGCTCTGGGGGCTGCCCGGAACGCAACTCGGCGTCGTGGCGTGGCCGTCCGCCCGCCGGGACCGGCTGTTCGGGACATGGCATTACTGGTGGCAGGCGCACCTGCTCGACTGTCTGGTCGATGCGCAGTTGCGTGACCCGCAGCCGCACCGGCTCGGCGAGATCAAGCGGCAGATTCGCGGGCACCGGCTGCGCAACAACGGACGTTGGACCAACAGTTACTACGACGACATGGCCTGGCTGGCCCTTGCGCTCGAACGCGCCGACCGGGTGGCCGGCATAGGACGGCCACGGGCGCTGAAAACGTTATGCGACCAGTTCATCAGCTCCTGGGTACCTGAAGACGGCGGCGGAATCCCTTGGCGCAAGCAGGATCAGTTCTTCAACGCACCCGCCAACGGCCCGGCCGGGATCTTCCTGAGTCGCTATGACGACCGGCTGCGCCGGGCCCAGCAGATGGCCGACTGGATCGACGAGACCTTGATCGACCCCGAGACCCACCTGGTGTTCGACGGCATCAAGGCCGGGTCGCTGGTCCGCGCCCAGTACACCTACTGCCAGGGCGTGGTGCTGGGATTGGAGGCCGAGCTCGCCGCGCGCACGCACGACGACCGGCACGCGGATCGGGTGCGCCGACTGGTCGCGGCGATCGGTGAACACATGGCGCCCGACGGAATCCTGAACGGGGCCGGCGGCGGCGACGGGGGCCTGTTCGCCGGGATCACCGCCCGCTACCTTGCGCTCACCGCGACGATCCTGCCCGGCGACGCGGCGGCGGACACCCGCGAGAGCGCTCGCGCTGTCGTGCTGGCGTCGGCGCAGGCGGCGTGGGACAACCGCCAAAACGTCGACGGGTTGCCGTTGTTCGGCCCCTCCTGGGGCAGCATCGCCGAGATCCCCACCGCCGGTGGCGGACAGGCACAGTTCGTCGAGGGCGCGGTGAACTCGTCGCAGACACCCGAACGTGATCTGTCGGTGCAGCTGTCGGGTTGGATGTTGATGGAGGCGGCGCATACGGTGACAGCGTGAGAGGGAGCCGGTTGGGTCGCGACCCGACAGCGAAGCGCTTTGGCGAGAACGCCGCCGCGGCCCTACTGCTGACATTCACCCTCGCGGCCATCCTGTGGGCGAATTCGCCCTGGGCGCACACCTATTCCGAGTTCTGGGAAACGCATGTCGGCCTGAGCTTCGGAAACATGCATGGCGAGTTGACGGTCAAGGAACTCGTCAACGACGCATTGATGGCGTTCTTCTTCTTCATCGTCGGACTGGAGGTCAAGGCCCAGTTCACCATCGGCGAACTGACCGAGCGTTCCCGCGCCCTGGTACCCGTGGTCGCCGCGATCGCCGGGCTGACGATGCCCGCGGTGATCTTCCTGCTGTTCAACCCCTCCGGTCAGGACGCCAGCGCCTGGGGTGTGGTCATCTCCACCGACACCGCGTTCCTGGTCGGGGCGCTGGCCATCATCGCGCCCCAGTATCCGGCGCGGCTGCGGACGTTCCTGCTGACGTTGGCCGTCGTCGATGACGTGGGCGCACTGGCCGCCATCGCGCTGTTCTATTCCGAACAGATCCGCGTCGGTCCGCTGGTGGTCGCCGTGGTGCTCGTCGGTGCGCTGATCGGCGTGCGCTACCTGCCGGCCGCTCTGCGCGGGGTGTCGTATTCGATTCTCGCCGTTGCCCTATGGCTGGCACTCTTCGCCGGCGGAGTGCACCCCACCCTCGCCGGTGTGCTGGTGGCCTTGGTGATCCCGGTGTTCACACCCGAGCGCCAGCGAGTGGAGGCGGCCGTCGACGTGATCCGGGCGTTCCGCCAGTCACCGAACTCGGAGTACGCCCGCGCCGCCACCCGGAGCCTGCGCGACTCGATCTCGATCAACGAGCGGCTGGTGACGGGGTTCGGGCCCTACGTCTCGTTCGGGGTGCTGCCGTTGTTCGCGTTGGCCAACGCCGGCGTGCGGCTGGACACCGACACCGTGCTGGCGGCCGTCCGCTCACCACTGACCTGGGGTGTGGTGGCCGGCCTGGTGCTCGGCAAGCTGATCGGCATCACCGGCGCGACCTGGATCGTGCAGCGCACCGGGCTCGGCAGGCTGTCGCCGGGCTTGACGTTGCGGCGCGTCGCCGGCGGTGCGGCACTGTCCGGTATCGGCTTCACCATCTCGCTGTTCATCGTCGACCTGGCGATCCCCGATCCGCGTTCGGCAGACCTGGCCCGCGTCGGTGTACTGGCGGCATCGGTGATCGCATTCACGTTGGGGTGGGCCGTCTTCCGGCTCACCGACAAGCTCAGCCCGCCGGTCCCGGTCGGCCACAAGCTGGTCCGCGACGTCGACCCGGAACGCGACCACATCCGCGGGCGGGTCGACGCGCCGCTGACCCTGGTGGAATACGGCGATTTCGAGTGCCCGTTCTGCAGCCGTGCCACCGGATCGATCGACGAAGTCCGCGAGTACTTCGGCGACCGATTGCGTTACGTGTGGCGACACCTGCCACTGGAGCGGGTGCATCCGCGCGCCATCGACGCCGCCCGGGCCAGCGAGGCCGCAGCCCTGCAGGGCAAGTTCTTCGACTTGGCGGCGCAGATGTTCGAGTTCCAGGATTACCTGGAATGGCAACACATCTACCGCTACGCCGACCAAGTCGGTTGTGACATAGAACAATTCGATGATGATCTGCATTCATCACGGGTGCTGCACCGGGTCGACGACGACGCTCAGGACGCCGAGCTGATGGACCTCAACGCGACACCGACGTTCTTCGTCAACGGCGTTCGGCACAAGGGCCCATGGGATGCGGCCAGCCTGATCCGCGCGTTGGAGGCCGGGCGGCCGAGCTGAACGACCTGATCTCTAGACCGGAATCGTTGTGCCGGTTTCCTTTTCGGCGAACTGCACCACTCGGGCCGCCGCGTCGTAGTCACACGCCTTGGGGGAGCGGCCGATCAGCGCCGGCTCGCCGCGCAATCCCAGCCGGGCGCTGGCCCCGACGTAGCTGCCCGGGGGGATCGGCTCGCTGATGCAGTACAGGGTCGGTGCCGCGCCCTGGTCGATGTCGTTGCCGAACCGGTCGGCCACCCCTTTGGCCACCGTGTGCGCCAACGACATCAACGGCGAATCGGACGTCTGCGTCAGGTTGGAGGCCACCCAGCCGGGATGCACCAGTTGGGTGACGACGCCGGAGTTGGCGGCGCGCAGCCGCCGGTCGAGTTCCAGGCCCCACAACATCATGACCAGCTTGGAATGGGTGTAGGCGCTCATCGACGTCCACTTGGTGTGGCGCAGATGCATGTCGTCGAGGCGGAGCGTCGCCTGGCGGTGACCGTCGGAGGAGACGTTGATGATCTGCGACCGCACCCTGGCGAACAGCAGGTTCGTCAGCGCGAACGGGCCGAGCACGTTGGTGCCCAAGGTGGTCTCGAAACCGTCGACGGTTTCGTGGCGCTTGTCGGTCAGTGCGCCTGCGTTGTTGATGAGGATGTCGACGTCGCCGTCGAGCCGGTCGCTGAAGCCGCGGACCGATCCGAGATCGGCCAGGTTCAGCTCGATCACCTCCGTGGACCCGGTGATCTCGGCGGCGCGCTGCTCGCCGAGGGTGGTGTTGCGGACAGCCATGATCACGTGGGCGCCCGCGCGGGCCAGGGCTCGCGTGGTGCCCAGGCCAACGCCGTTGGTCGCGCCTGTCACGATGATCCGCTTACCGGTGAGATTGCCGAGCCGGGCCGGCGACCACTGAGTCACGCGGGCGAGCATAGCGGCAATTCTGGACAAACAAGCCCATCTAAGCAATTGCTCTGCGATCATCGGCTGGACATGAGTGACAGTGCGCAAGCGATCACCAACCTCATCTACGTCTATGCCGAACTGATCGACGCCGGCGACCTCGACGGCGTCGCCGACCTGTTCGCGCACGGACGCATCTGCGGTGTGGAGAACGGGCCACCCGAGACGGTCTTCGAGGGCCGGGACCGGGTGCGCGGCATGTACGAGATGGCCACCCGCCTCTACGAGGACGGGACCCCGAAGACCAAGCACAACACCAGCAATGTGCAGCTGTACATCGACGACGAGGCCGGCACCGCCCGCAGTAGGTCCTACTACTGCGTCACCCAGGCCACGCCGGAGCTGCCATTGCAGGCCATCGTCACGGGGCACTATCACGACACCTTCCACCGCATCGACGGCCAGTGGTGGTTCGACTCGCGCACCATGTTCGTCGACCAAGTCGGCGACGTGAGCCAGCACCTGAAGTTCTGAGCCGGTGGCCGGCACCTTTGCGATGGCGGCCGTCCTGGCCGACGCGCAGCGCAAGGAAGGGCGCAGCGACTGGGGGCCCGGGGACTTCGAGGAACCTCTGGGCGTCCTGCTCGACGACTACCCCGGCGCGGGGCTCAATGCGATCGGTGAGCACATTCTGCGATCCGGCATCGTGCACAGCCTCCGCATGCGGCTGCGGACCCAGGCGTGGATCGAGCGGCATCCTGAGATCCTCGACGAGCAGATCGAGGCGCCGATCGTCGTCGTCGGGATGATGCGCAGCGGGACCACGCTGCTGCAGCGTCTGCTCGCCGCCGACACCCGGCTGCACTGTGCCCGCGGCTGGGAGGTGGTCGAGGCCGCGCCGAAACTCGACCACGATTTCGCCGGTACCGACCCGCGCATCGCAATCAGTGAAGTGCGGGAGAGCAAGTCCCGAGAGCTGGCGCCCGAACTGTTCGCCATCCATCCGATGTATGCCAGGGAGGCCGAGGAGGAGATCGTCTTCCTGGCCGATGCGTTCCTGTCGCATGTTCCGGAGTCCGGCGCCAACCTGCCCACCTACCGATCCTGGCTCAACACCCAGGATTTCGCGCCGGCCTACCGTTATCTGCACCGTATGTTGCGATTCCTGCAGTGGCAGCAGCGCCGCCGGGGGATCACCGCCGGTCGCTGGGTGCTGAAATCGCCTGCCCATCTGGGGTACCTCGACGCGCTGCGCGACGAATTCCCGGGCGTACACATCGTCCACATGCATCGCGATCCGCGTACCACTGTCGCCTCCGGCGCCAGTCTCAACGCGACCCTGCACGCCATGCACGCCGACGAGGTCGACCCGCGGCGGGTGGGTGCGCAGTGGCTGGAGCGGATGGGCTGGACCAATGACCGCGCAATGGCCGTGCGGGACAGTTGGTCCGACGAGTCGGTGCGGGTCAGCGACATCCAGTACGAAGATGCGGTCGCCGACCCGATCGGTGAGGTGCGCCGAGTGTACGACGCCGTCGGGCTGGAGCTGACCGACACCGCGGCCGCCGCGATGTCCGGCTGGCTGGCCAACCGGCCGCGCGAGGTTCCGCGCCCACCGTACGACCTTGGTGCCTACGGTCTCAGTGGCGGGCAGGTTGATGAACGTTTCTCGTTGTACAACAAGCGTTTTCGAAAGGACGATCAATGAGTGCCGACGACCCGGTCGCGACACCGTCACAGCACGAGCAGGAGCTGGCCGCGCTCGAGCTGACCGAACACCCGACCGTCAAAGAGGCCTACCGGACGGTCGCGGAGAACTGGCTGAGCCGCGCCAAAGCCTCCGACGCCATGCGGGAGCGGTTCGACGTGGCGTTCGCCGAGGTGATGTTCTCGGCGGCGGTGTGGTCGTCCAACCAGGACAAGCTGCGGCCGAAGGTCAGCTGCATCACCCGGCTGGCGCACCCGGTCGGCGATCGGCAGATCCCCGGATCACGTTGGGGCATCGACAATCCGGACACCGTGTACCGGGTCATCCCGATCTCGGGGGATGAGCGCTACGAGATCCGCGGACGCGTCGGCGAACACCGGATGACCGAGAATTACTTCACGCTGTGGGACGCCAACATGGGCACCGTGGCTGTGCTCAACGGCAAGACCATGGACGTCGACAGCGACGGCAGCTACACGATCACCGTGGACTCCGAGCCTGCCAACGGTCGGCGCAACCACGTACAGACCACGTCCGAAGCGCACGAGTTCTACATCCGCGATGTGCTTTTGGACTGGGCCAGTGACGATCCCAACCACATCACCGTCGAACGTCTCGGTGGCGCGCCCCGCACACCGGCCCGCACCGTCGACGAACAAGCCGAGGCGACCGCGGCGATGATGGCGTATTTCGCGAACTTCACCGGCAAGCTCAGCCACGGCATCTACAAGATGCCGGCCAACCACTTCAACCTGGCCTGGTCGGCGGACAAAGTGGGCGCGATGAAGAACCAGGTGTATGTGATGGGCCGGTTCGACCTCGGTCCCGGGGAGACCTTCGTGGTCAACGTCAACGACGGTGGCGCCGAGTACTTCACGGTTCCGTTGAGCAACATCTGGGGCACCACGCTCAACATCGTCGACGCCACCGGCAGCCTGAACAAGGCGCAGTCGGTGCCCGACGCCGACGGCAGCTACACCTACGTGATCTCCCCGGTCGATCCCGGCGTGGCCAACTGGATCGACTCCGACGGCCTGCGGGAAGGTGTCCTCACGCTGCGGATGGCGGAGTTCGCCGAGGGCGGGCCGACACCCGATCTCGGTGCCACCGGTCGCGTCGTCCCGCTCGACCGGCTCGACGACGAGGTCCCCGGTCTCGCCCGCGTCACCGCCGAACAGCGGGCCGAACAATTGGCGTCGCGGCGGCAGGCCTATCTGCGCCGGCTACCCGAAGGCACGCCCAACGAGAGGACCAACTGATGGCTCGCTGGCTGGTCACCGGCTGCTCCACCGGTTTCGGGCGCGAAATCGCCCGTGCCGCACTGCAAGACGGCCACCAGGTGCTCGTCACCGCCCGCCGCGCGGACGCCGTCACCGATCTGGTGGACGAGTTTCCTGACCTCGCGGTGGCCGCCGCGCTCGACGTGACGGACGCCGATCAGATCGCGGCCGCGGTACGCGCCGCCGACGATGCCTTCGGTGGCGTCGACGTTCTGGTCAACAACGCCGGACACGGCTACCTGTCGGCGGTCGAGGAAGGCGAAGACGCCGAGGTCCGAAAGTTGTTCGACGTCAACTACTTCGGGTCCGTCGACATGGTGAAGGCGGTGCTTCCCGCCATGCGGGCCCGCGGTTCGGGGCACATCGTGAACATCTCCTCGATGACCGGTTTGGTGGCCAACCCGCCCAATGCGTACTACTCGTCGACAAAGTTCGCACTCGAGGCCGTCAGCGAGGCGCTGTCCGCCGAGGTGGCGCCCCTGGGCATCAAGGTGACACTGATCGAGCCGGGGGCGTTCCGGACCGATTGGGCATCGCGCTCGATGAAGGAATCCGGCGCGCCGATCACCGAATACTCCGACGTGGCCGCGCGCAAGGATCTGATCAAGCAATTCGCCGATCATCTGCCCGGCGATCCGCGCAAGGTCGCCGAAGCCGTTTTGATGGTGACCAAGCTGGACGAGCCGCCGCTGCGACTGCTGCTCGGACGAGATGTCCTCAAGGCGATGCGGGACAAGATCGCTGCTCTGTCGGCATCGATCGATCAGTGGGAAGCGGTCACCAAGGACGTCAACTTCCCCAGCTAGCGGTTAAGTGAGGGGCAAACCCCCGCTACGCCATTGCTTGTCATGATTGCGCGCCGGTGACCGCGATTCGGCTTACGTTTGATCTCGTGCAGGACGTTCTTGCCGAGCTTGCGGCGATCTGGCGGACCGGCGAGACCGCCGGGCTGGCCACCGTCGTGCGTACGTTCTCCTCGGCGCCTCGAGCGCCCGGTGCGGCGATGGTGGTGGCCCCCGACGGAGCCGTCAGCGGTTCGGTGTCGGGCGGGTGTGTCGAAGGCGCGATCTACGACTCGGCCACCGACGTCCTCGCCAGCGGAGCGCCCCGATTGGAGCGGTACGGGGTCAGTGACGACGACGCTTTTGCCATCGGCCTGACCTGCGGCGGCACGCTCGACGTCTTCATCGAGCCCATCTCGCGCAGCACATTTCCGCACCTGGACCGCGTGCTCGACGCCATCGCCGAGCATCGACCGGTGGCGGTCGCCACCGTGATCGCCCACCCCGACCGTGAGTGGCTGGGGCGGCGGCTTGTCGTCGAACCGGAAAGTGCCGCTGGCACTGTGGGTTCGGCCCGCGCCGACGCCGCAGTGACCGACGATACGCGGGGCCTGCTGGCCGCCGGCCGCAGCGAGGTGCTCAGCTACGGTCCGGACGGGCAGCGCCGGGGAGAGGGCATGGAGGTGTTCGTCGCCTGCCACGCCCCGCGCCCCCGGCTGTTGGTGTTCGGCGCCATCGACTTCGCCGCCGCCGTGGCCCAGCAGGGCGCATTCCTCGGCTATCGGGTGACGGTCTGCGACGCCCGCGGGGTGTTCGCCACGCCTGCCCGGTTCCATACCGCGCACGAGGTGGTCGTCGATTGGCCGCACCGATATCTGGCCGCCCAGACGGAGGCCGGGGCGATCGACTCCCGCACGGTGATCTGTGTGCTCACCCATGACGCCAAGTTCGACGTGCCGCTGCTCGAGGTGGCCCTGCGGCTCGACGTCGGCTACGTCGGCGCGATGGGATCGCGGCGCACGCACGAGGACCGGCTGGCCCGGCTGCGCGAGGCGGGCCTGACCGATGCGGAGCTGAGCAGGCTTGCCAGCCCGATCGGACTGGACCTCGGCGCCCGCACTCCGGAGGAGACCGCGGTGTCGATCGCCGCCGAGATCATCGCTCGCCGATGGGGTGGCGGGGGGCGTCCGCTGTCGGAGACCGACGGCCGGATTCATCACGACGACGAGCGCGACAGTGCCTCGGTGGCAGCAGAATTGAGCAATATCTGAGTCGCTGGCGGCGCTGCTCTATCACATCAGGGGTCGGTGCAGCGGACCACCTTGAGGGGCTGGCAGGCTGGTGCGCAACGAGTTCCGTACCGCACTCGCCACCGGATGAGGAGAGCCCATGAAGATCGACAACGAGTTCACCGTCAGCGTCCCGATCGCGCAGGCTTGGGCAGTCCTCAGCGATATGGAGCAGGTGGTCCCGTTGATGCCGGGTGCGCAGCTCACCGGCCAGGAGGGTGACGACTACCTGGGCAAGGTCAAGGTCAAGGTCGGACCGGTCACCAGTGAGTTCAGCGGCAAGGCGCACTTCGTGGAGCGCGACGAGACCCAGCACCGCGCCGTCGTCGACGGGCGCGGCAAGGAGGCTCGCGGCACCGGCAACGCGGCGGCCGTCGTCGTCCTGCAGCTGCACGAGGCGGGCGATCACACCCGGGTCAGCGTCGAGACCGACCTGAAGATCGTCGGCAAGCTGGCCCAGTTCGGCAGCAGCATGCTGCAGCAGGTGTCCGAGAAGCTGCTCGGACAGTTCGTCGACTCGCTGGAAGCCAAGCTGGCCGAGGGCGCGGACGTACCGGAGATCCCCGAGAGCGCTGTCGAAGCCGCCCTGGACACCCCGGCCACGCCCGGTGCCGCAGGGCTGGGCACCGCGGCGGCGACGGCCGCGCCGCGGGTCGCGCCCGCGGCCACCCCCGCTCGGGAACCGGAACCGATCGATCTGCTGGCGCTGGCCGGCGGCACGTCGATGACGAAGTACGTGGCAGCCGGCGTCGCCGCGCTGGTGCTGCTGATCCTGATCGCGGTCGTCAGCCGACGCCGCGGGTGACTGTCAGTTACGGGACGGCTTTGTCCTGTGGTGCGGCGACCATGAGCGGGCCGCTCATCGACCCGTCGACGGCCGACTTGAAGTCGCCCTGAGTCCCGTCGGAGTCGATCGCCGCGCCGCCGGCACCGCTGTCGCCGTCCTGTACGGCAAACGTTGTGGTGGGGCTGCCGGCCGACGCGACGCCGATCCCGCCGAAGAGTGTGGCAAGGCCGATGCCCGCCGAAGCTAGGAGTCCACTGAGGATGATCTTGACCATTTGCTGTGACCTTTCACGCGATCAGCGCAAACTAGCCGCCGATGCTGTGAGGATCGCTGTGCGCTAGCTGCCAAACGGCTGGGTCACCTGCGGGTGTGCCGGTCAGAACGGTCCCGCATGCAAAGCAGCGGGCAACTTTTACGCCCCGGAAACGGGATCGGCAGCATCCCTGGAGGCTTTGCGGCGCTTGTACCACTCCCAGATCATCGGGGTGATCGACGCGACCGCGATGAGGATGAAGATCGGTTCCAGCAGCTTCTGGATGATCTCGAACTGCCCAAGCCCGTAGCCCAGCAGCGTGAGGCCGACACCCCAGAGCACCGCGCCGATGACGTTGTAGAGCGTGAAGACCGTGTACTTCATCTTCGCCGCGCCTGCGGTGATCGGGGCCAGGGTGCGCACGATCGGGACGAAGCGAGCCAGCACGATCGCGAACGGTCCGCGCTGCTCGAAGAAGAGGTGCGCTTCGTCGAGGTAGCGCTGCTTGAGGATGCGCGCGTTCGGTTTGAACATGGCGGTGCCCAAGAAGCGGCCGACAACGTAACCGACCTGGCCGCCGAGTACGGCGGCGATCGGGATGAACACCAGCAGCTGCCACAGCTGGAAGTTGGCGTCGACGTCGGCGCCCTGTGCGGCGGTTCCGGCGGCAAGCATGCCCGCCACGAACAGCAGGGTGTCGCCGGGCAGCACGGGGAAGAGCACGCCGGACTCGATGAAGACGACGACCAGGATGCCGACCAGAGCCCAGGTGCCGAACTGCTCGATCAGCTTCAGCGGGTCGAGGAAGTCGGGCATGAGCGCCAGGGTGGTGGTGGTCACGAGGCCCAAGGGTACCGGTGACCGTCGAGCCGTCACTGTCAGCGACCTGTGCCAGTCGATCGGCTTCTTGTCATACTGACCTCGTCAGCCGGACAGTCGGAAGGAAGTGCCATGCCCATCGCCACGCCCGAGGTCTATGCCGAGATGCTGGGCCGCGCCAAGGAGCACTCGTTCGCGTTCCCGGCAATTAATTGCGTGGGTTCGGAGAGCATCAACGCGGCCATCAAGGGCTTCGCCGACGCCGGCAGTGACGGGATCATCCAATTCTCCACCGGCGGAGCTGAATTCGGGTCCGGTCTCGGTGTCAAGGACATGGTCACCGGCGCGGTTGCCCTCGCTGAGTTCGCCCACGTCGTCGCCGCGAAGTACCCGATCACGGTCGCGTTGCACACCGACCACTGCCCCAAGGACAAGCTCGACGGCCTGGTCCGTCCGCTGCTCGCGATCTCCGCAGAGCGCGTCAGCAAGGGGCAGAACCCGCTGTTCCAGTCGCACATGTGGGACGGCTCGGCGGTCCCGATCGACGAGAACCTGTCGATCGCGCAGGAACTGCTCAAGCAGGCCGCCGCCGCCAAGATCATCCTCGAGATCGAGATCGGTGTGGTCGGCGGTGAAGAGGACGGCGTCGAGGCGGAGATCAACGAGAAGCTGTACACCTCGCCGGAGGACTTTGAGAAGACCATCGATGCGCTCGGCGCCGGTGAACTGGGCAAGTACCTGCTGGCCGCGACGTTCGGCAATGTCCACGGCGTGTACAAGCCGGGCAATGTGGTGCTCAAGCCCGAGGTGTTGGCCGAGGGCCAGCGGGTGGCATCGGCCAAGCTCGGCCTGCCCGAGGGGTCCAAGCCGTTCGACTTCGTCTTCCACGGCGGTTCGGGTTCGTTGAAGTCCGAGATCGAGGATTCGCTGAAGTACGGCGTGGTGAAGATGAACGTCGACACCGACACCCAGTACGCCTTCACCCGCCCGCTGGCCGCGCACATGTTCACCAACTACGACGGGGTGCTCAAGATCGACGGCGAGGTGGGCAATAAGAAGGTCTACGACCCGCGCAGCTACCTCAAGAAGGCCGAGGCCTCGATGGCCGAGCGCGTTGTCGAAGCGTGCAACGACCTGCACAGCGCAGGCCGCTCCGTGTCGGCCGGCTAGCTGTACTGACCTGCCCGCGAGATCGACGTCAGGGTTGTGGATCAGCCCGATTCCCGGCCCTGGTGTCGATCTCGCGGGCTGTCGGGCTCAGGAGGCCTGGCAGATCTTCCACTGGTGGTCGCGGAACTGCAGGTCGAAACTGCGGGTCGACCGCATCGACGGGTCGAACGCCATGAACGACGTCACGTTGGCCTCGGCGTGGTCGCCGTTGACGACGATCTCGTCGATGCTGGCCACCACCGGGTACTGCCGGGCCGCGGCCACCCGCGCGTGGGTGTCCGACCAGGCTGCGTCGTCGTACTTGACGTAGCTGTCCCTGGTCTGGCCGCAGGTCATACCGCGCAGGGCGACCAGGTCGCCGTTCTGCACGGCGGTGTCGAAATTCTGGATGGTCGCGCGGACCATGTCCTCTTGCGACGCCTTCGCCGAGTCGTTGCGGGTGAGCAGGACGGTGACGAGCACGGCGATCGCCGCCAGCGCGGCGATCACCGCGATCACCGCGATCACGAAAGCCCAGCTGCGCCTGCGGGTAGCCGGCGGGCGCGGCGGGATGGCCTGCGGGCCCGTCCGGGGCGGTCCCGACGCCGGGAAGACCTCGGTTGGCGTGGAGAAGATCTCGGTTTCCGGGTCGGGCTCACGATGGATGATCTGCGTCGACCCCGCATCGAATCCCGGTGCGGTGAAACGGCGTTCGGCCGGTGGCTCGGTGGCGCCGAACACCTCGGTGGCCGGGTCGGTCTCCTGAGGAGCCTGCTCGTCGCCGGCGGGCGCGACGGGTCCGGTGACCTCGTCGTGGTCGGGCCCAGATGGGTTCGACATGGGGTGCTGCCGTCCTCCTGAAGTACTGGTGCTTCTGACCCTAACCGTTGGGTCCGGCCATCGGCGGGCGGCGGCACCGGCACAATAGGGCAATGACATCGTTTGGTGACCTTCTGGGCCCCGAGCCCGTGCTGCTGCCTGGGGATATCGAGGCCGAAGCGGAACTGCTGGCCGGGGAGAAGGCGGCCATTGTCGCCGCGGCGCATCCGACCGCGTCGGTGGCGTGGGCGACCCTGGCCGAGGAAGCGCTGGCCGATGACAAGGCGATCACCGCCTACGCCTACGCCAGGACGGGCTACCACCGGGGGCTGGACCAGTTGCGCCGCAACGGCTGGAAGGGTTTCGGTCCCGTCCCGTATCGCCACGAGCCGAACCGCGGCTTCCTGCGCTGCGTTGCGGCGCTGGCCCGGGCCGCCGACGCCATCGGGGAGACCGACGAGTTCGCCCGGTGCCTGGACCTGCTCGACGACTGCGATCCCGTGGCCCGCGTCGAGCTGGCCTTGGCTTAGTTGTGGGCCAGCGACCTGCGCAGTTCGGTGACCTCGTCCGCCAGGAACGGCAGGGGGTCGCCGTGCTCGGGCGCCGCAGCGCCGGTGCGCACCGCGGTTGCGAGCGCCGTCAGCGCCTCGACGTGCGGCTGCGCTGATCGGCCGCCGAACAGCGCGCGGCCGAACTTGACGCCGTCAGCGCGGTGCTCGATGGTCCAGCAGGCCGCGATCGTGCGGTAGGCCAGCTGCTCGGTCGCGGTCACCGCAGGCAACAACTGCTCGGCGGCTTCCCGCTGCCGTATCGACCCGGCCATCGCGGCCTCGTCGGATTCCATCAGCGTGATCGCAGCGATCTGCAGGTCCCGTCGAGCCGCCCGTGCCGCCAGCCCGACGGTAGTCCCCGGCGGCGACGTAGGGGAGCACCTGCGCGGCGGCGTCGAGGGTGCGCGCTATCGCGTCGGTCAGCCGGGTGGACTCCTGCCAGCGGACAGCCACCAGGTAGACGGCCAGTCCGATCGCGCAGCCGATGAGCGTGTCGACGCCGCGCGCCAGCAGAAGGTGCCCGACGTCGACCGTATGCGTGCCCGACGAGATGGTCAGCGCTGCAGTGGTGATGAAAACCGTTGCCAGCGCGTAATTTCGGACCACCAGAACCTCGATGACGAAGTTCAGCAGCGCCAGCAGTAGCACCAGCCACAGATCGTGCGGGTGTAGCGACATGATCAACGCGGCCAGCGCGAGGCCAACCCAGGTGCCCAGCAGCCGCTCGCCACCGCGGCGCAGCGTGCGGCTGCGATCGGTGCCCTGGTGCAGCACCAGCACCGCGGCGGCCATCGCCCAGTAGGCGTGATCGACACCCAGGGCCATCGCCGCCGCACCGGACAGCAGAGCGCCGACTGCGACGCGCTGCATGATGTGGCGGACCGGCGATCCCGGGCTGATCGCGCGACGGAGCACGGTGAGCACGGGCGGACTGCCCAGCGGTATCCGGCCGGCGTCGCGGGTGGCGACGTCCTCCGGCGGCGACTGCAGCGTGCCGAGTCGGCGGGCCAGCGCGGCGGTCTCCGGATCTGGGGCGGCGCCCTGCGCGGCGGCGGTGACGGCCGTCGTGAACAACACATGCACCGAGTGGTTGGCGGCGCGCAGCAGGTGCAGGATACTGCTCGGGCTGGCTTGCAGCGGTTGGTAATTCACCAGCACGCTCCACGAGCGGTGCAGTGCGGCGGCCGCACGGTGGCGGGCGGCGCGTTCCCTGGGCGAGTTCGCGGCCTCGATGTAGTCGGCGACCGCCTCGGCGGCGGCTGCGACCGCGGCTCGCTCCGGCTTGCGGAAATGGACGAGCGCCCCGGCCATCTGAACCAGCCACGCCACCGCACCCCCGGCGAGCACCAGCAACCCCAGCGTCCAGGGCGCCAAATGGGCTGCGGAGGCACCGATTCCGGCGGCGCAGGCGACGACGAAGATGTACGCCCCGGGCGGTCCGATCGCCAGTGCGTTGCACAGCCACACCGCCGCAACGGCGACCAGTGACACCATCAGCACCCCGAGCCAGGGCACCTGCGCGGACCACCCGCCCAGGGCAACAGCCACGGCCAGCGACACCGAGACAGTCGCCAGCTCGATACCGCGGTTGGCGTAGGGCCGGTCGCCGCCGAATCGGGACGTGAACGCGCCGAGGGTGGCGATCAGTCCGGAGCCCATGACCCCGGCGGCCCATCCCGCGGTGACAGGAATGGCGGTGCTGATCGCCGCGCGCAGCCCGATGGGCCAGCGCGGCGGGGTGTTCAACTAACTCACCAGTCGGTCTGGCCGGGGCAGTCGTCGGCGCATCCGGGTGGCTCCACCTGCACCGTCGCGTGTTCGAGGCCGCGGGCGGAGAGCACCGCCCTGGCGTCATCGAGCACGCGGTCGGAATCTCCGGTGCTGGTCAGGTGCGCGGTCACCATGTCCTTGCCCGGCACCAGGGTCCACACGTGCAGATCGTGCACCTCGGTGACGCCGTCGACGGCGGCCAGTGCGGCGCGCAGTTCGTCGACGTCGATGTGGGCGGGCGACGATTCGGACAGGATCCGCAGTGCGGCCCGGGCCAGTCCGATCGCCCTGGGTAGCACCCAGATCGCGACGAACACTGCGACCACCACGTCGGCGTAGGGCCAGTGCGTCGTCACGTTCACGATGCCGGCGATCAGCACGCCGATGCTGCCTACGGTGTCGGCCACCACCTCCATGTAGGCGCCCTTGACGGCCAGACTCTCCTGGGATTGCGAGCGCAGCAGCAGCACGACGGCCAGGTTGGCGACCAGACCGGCGATGGCGACCACGATCATCGGGAAGCCGGGGATCTCGGGTGCGTTGCCCAGCCGGTCGATCGCCTCGTAGAGGATGAATGCCGCGACACCGAGCAGCAGCACGGCGTTGGTGACGGCGGTGAACACCTCGGCCCGGTGCCAGCCGTAGGTACGGGCCGCCGAGGCCGGTCCGTGCCGCGCCAGCAGCACGGCGGTCAGTCCCATGAACATGGCGACCAGGTCGGTCAGCATGTGTCCGGCGTCGGCCAGCAGCGCGATCGAATTGATCATCAACGCGGTGGTCAGCTCGATCGCGAAGAACACGGTCAGGATGCCCGCGGCGATCAGCATCCGGCTCACCCGCGCGTCACCGCCGTGGCTGTGGTCGTGTCCGGCTCCCATGCCAGAAATATATGCATAGAAGCGCATATGTCGCAAGCGTCGCAATTCCGAGTGAGTCATGCCTCGCAACTGACGCCTCGGGAAATTTCTTGCCAAGTCGCTGCCGAGCGGTCGTTTCCCTGGATAAATTGAGGGTGCCAATCCGGGGGATGGACCGAGCCGGGGGGCAACGACGGAGGGGATCGCTGCCCCCCGTCTTGGTGCCTGAGATCAGACCCAGGCAGACCAGAACCGGGTCAGCTGTGACCCGATAGCCGCCAGACCGCCGGGCACTCCGGACAGGTCGAAGAACCAGAACACCACCGAGAAGAACCATCGATTCGCGGCCGGGGCCAGCAGCAGAACCAGCAGGAACAAGAACCCGAACTGCTTGGCCGGGGCCACCGCGCGTTGCGTTTCGGGGCTCAGGTGCGGCTCGAGCGCGCCGTAACCGTCCAGGCCCGGGATCGGCAGCAGGTTCAACAGCAATGCGGTGATCTGCAGGAAGCCCAGAAACGCCACCGCCGACCAGAACACGCCGTGGGCCGGGTCGTAGAACATTCGGGTGGCCGCCAGCAGCACGACGGCCAGTAGCAGATTGGCTGCGGGTCCGGCCAGGCTGACCAGGGTGCGCTGCCGTGGCGTCATGAAGAAGGTGCGGACGTAGACCGCGCCGCCCGGCAGTCCGATGCCGCCGAGCGCGATGAACAGCAGCGGAAGAGCCAGCGACAGCAGCGGGCTGGTGTACTTCAACGGGTTGAGGGTGAGGTAGCCGCGGATCGCGACGTCATGGTCGCCGAAGCGCCAGGCCGTGTAGGCGTGGCCGAATTCATGCAGGCACAGCGACACCACCCAGCCGGCGATGACGAAGATGAACACCCCGACGTAGGCCAGCGGCCGCACGGTTTCGGCGGCCAGCCAGGCCAGCACCCCGCCGGCAACCGTGATCGCGACGATCACCAGGAAGACGGGACTGGGCCGCACCGATTGGCGCAGCGGTCGAACGCTCACCTCACGAAACTACCGGAGACACCGCCGCGACCTGGTCCTCACGAGACGCGCAGCCACCCCGTGGTGTGCCGGTAGAAGGCCGAGCGTTTCACCTCTCTCGGCATCAACGACCCGTCGCGAACCACCCGGGCGCCGGTGGTGCCGAGTTGGACGGCGCGTCCGGTCAGCCAGCGCCGCGGACGCATCCGGCCGGTCAGCACCGCCGCCCGCAGCCCGGGCATCACGGCCATCGGCTCGACCCGCACCGCGGTCACCTCGCCGTCGAAGAGCACCTGGTCGTCGACGACGGCTTCGCCCCGGATCACCTGCCCCTCGCCGGGCGGCAGCCAGTACGCGGCGTCCGCCAACGCTGTGCCGGTCTCGTCACGGATCAGCGGAATGCGTTGTGCGACACCGGTCAATGCGCGCCGGGTGCCGCGCCACCGCGATACCGTGGCGACCTCCACGTCGAGGCGGTCGAGGCGCATCAGCCGGGTCAGCACCACCGCCAGGTCGGCCGTCGAGCCCACCACGATCACCCTCGACGCCCCCGCGACGGCGGCGTCGATTCCGGCCGGATCGTCGCCGTCATGGTGGTTCAGGGACGCCAGCACGCGGGGCAGCCGGCGGCCCCCGAAACGCAACACGGTGATCGTGGTGTTGGTCAACGACACTCCTCGTGCTGCGCTCCGATAGGGTAGGTCACCGGCTGCACCACAATAAGCAGGAGAAATACCATGCCGGCAATCGTCCTCATCGGCGCCCAGTGGGGTGACGAGGGCAAAGGAAAAGCCACCGATCTGCTCGGTGGACGCGTGCAGTGGGTGGTGCGCTACCAAGGCGGTAACAACGCCGGCCACACCGTCGTACTGCCGACAGGCGAAAACTTCGCCTTGCACCTCATCCCGTCGGGCATCCTCACCCCCGGCGTCACCAACGTCATCGGCAACGGTGTGGTCGTCGACCCGGGCGTGCTGCTGGGCGAGCTCGCCGGGCTCGAGGATCGTGGCGTCGACACCTCAGGCCTGCTGATCTCGGCGGACGCGCATCTGCTGATGCCGTATCACGTGGCGATCGACAAGGTCACCGAGCGCTACATGGGCAGCAAGAAGATCGGCACCACGGGCCGAGGCATCGGGCCCTGCTATCAGGACAAGATCGCCCGGATGGGGATCCGCGTCGCCGACGTTCTGGACCGCGACCTGCTGGCCGCCAAGATCGAGGCCTCCCTCGAGCTCAAGAACCAGGTGCTGGTCAAGATCTACAACCGTAAGGCGCTCGACGCCGAGGAGGTGCTCGAGACGCTGCTGGCCCAGGCCGACGGCTTCAAGCACCGCATCGCCGACACCCGCCTGCAGCTCAACACCGCGCTGGAGTCCGGCGAGACGGTGCTGTTGGAGGGCTCCCAGGGCACGCTGCTCGACGTCGACCACGGCACCTACCCGTACGTCACGTCGTCGAACCCCACCGCAGGCGGCGCCGCCGTCGGGTCCGGCATCGGCCCCACCCGGATCACCACCGTGCTCGGGATCCTGAAGGCCTACACCACCCGGGTCGGATCGGGGCCGTTCCCCACCGAGCTGTTCGACGAGAACGGCGCATATCTGTCCAAGACCGGCGGCGAGGTCGGCGTCACCACCGGCCGGGCGCGCCGCTGCGGCTGGTTCGACGCGGTGATCGCCCGCTACGCCACCCGGGTCAACGGCATCACCGACTACTTCCTGACCAAGCTTGACGTGTTGTCCAGCCTGGAGACGGTGCCGATCTGCGTTGGCTACACCGTCGATGGCAAGCGCACCGACGAGATGCCGATGACCCAAAGTGACATCGCCCGCGCCGAACCGGTCTACGAGGAGCTGCCCGGCTGGTGGGAGGACATCTCCGGCGCCCGCGAATTCGACGACCTGCCTGCCAAGGCGCGGGACTACGTGCTGCGTCTGGAAGAGCTTGCCGGGGCCTACGTTTCGTGCATCGGGGTGGGACCGGGACGGGACCAGACGATCGTGCGCCGCGACGTGCTGGCTCCCCGATGACCGACCGAGACGAATACGAACTCGACCCCGACTACTACAAGCACGGCGGCTTCCCGAAATTCGAAGTCGCCCGGCCCGGTGAAGGCTTCGGCAGGTTCCTGACCGCGATGCGGCGGGCGCAGGACCTGGCGGTCTCTGCCGACCCGGACCCGGACACCTGGACCGCGGCCGCCGACCTTGCCGATCAGCTGGTTGCGCTACTCGGACCGTTCGAAGCAGCCGAAGGGGTCGGACCGGCCAACCGGGTGCCCAGCCTGCCTGGTGCGGGCAGCCTGCTGATGCCCCCGTATCGGGTCACCCAATTCGATTCTGAGGCAGTCGAATTGACTGTCCGGTTCAGCCGGTTTCACGTCGGTGGCAACTACGCCGTGCACGGCGGCGTGCTGCCGTTGACGTTCGACTCGGTGTTCGGGATGGTCATTCACGCCACCGGCCGCCCGATCAGCCGCACCGCGTTCCTGCATGTCGACTACCGCAACGTCACCCCGATCGACACCGAGCTCACGGTGCGCGGCTGGCTCCGGGAAGCCGAGGGGCGCAAGGCCTTCGTCAACGCCGAGATGAGAGATCCGGACGGCACACTCTGCGCGGAAGCGCACGGATTGATGGTGCGTCTGCTGCCCGGCCAGCCCTGACGTCTGTCACGATAATCGTGTGGCCGGCTCCAACATTGACACCAAGCGCTCGTCAACCCTGAAAAGCCTGACCACGCCGCGGGCTGCCGCGGCGGCCGGGGTCGCGTTCGCGTTGTTGTTCGGCGCCAACCTGATCCTGATCCGCTCGTCGCTACCCGAGGGGGCGCAGCCCGGGTCGCAGTGGCTGGACGCCGCCAGCGGCAAGATGAAGATCGCTGCGGTTCTGATGCCATTCGCGGGGATCAGCTTCCTGTGGTTCATCGGCGTCGTGCGCGACGGCCTTGGCCGGCTCGAAGACCGGTTCTTCGGCACGGTGTTCCTCGGCAGCGGACTGCTGTTCCTGGCCATGATGTTCGTGACGAGCGCGATCGGAGCGGGTCTGGCGGCGGGCAACAGTGCGCTCGGCCACGATCTGCTCGGCAACAGCGAGGTGGCGCTGTTCGGGCAGATGGTGGTGCTGACCCTGTCGAAGACCTATGCGCTGCGGATGGCCGCGGTGTTCATGATCTCGCTGGCGACGATCTGGTTGCGCACCCGCCTGATGCCGCGGTGGCTGGTGTATGTCAGCTATCTGCTCGCGGCGGCGTTGTTGATCGCCAGTGATGTCAGCATGTGGCTCACCTTGAGCTTCCCGATCTGGGTGCTGGTGGTGAGTCTTCTGTTGCTCGCCCGCGCGGGCGTATTCGAGGATCACCAGGCGACTGCCAACGACCGCAATCCGTAGATGAAGTGGAACGGCCTGAACTCGACGTCGTCGAACGGCTCGGCGCATGCCAGTGCCGGGAAGCGGCGCAGCAGCGCCGGGAACGCGATGCGCATCTCCATCCGAGCCAGCGGCGCGCCGAGACAATGGTGCACCCCATGACCGAATGCCAAGTGGCTCACGATGTCTCGTCTGATGTCCAATACGTCTGGATCGTCGACGAAGGCTGCGTCCCGGTTGCCGGACGCCAATGACGCCAGCACCAGGCTGCCGGCCGGGATCGCAACGCCGGCGACCTCGGTGTCAGTGGTGGCCAGGCGGGGGATACTGCTGTGCACGATCGACAGCCAGCGCAGCAGCTCCTCGACGGCGGGGGCGACCGCATCCGGATTGTCCCGGACGGCGGCGAGCTGATCGGGGTGGCGCAACAGCGCCAGGGTGCCCAATCCCAGCATGTTCGACGTGGTCTCGTGGCCGGCGAGCAGCAGCAGGCCGGCGATGCCGATCAGCTCGTTGTCGCTGAGCTCGGCGCCGTGGTCGCGCACCAGCATGCCGAGCATGTCGTCGCGGGGTGTGCGCCGGGCCGCGGCCACCAGCGTGCCCATGTACTCGCGGCCTTGGCGCGCCAACTCCAGGCGTTCGGGAATCGGAAGGGACAAGTCAAGCTGACGGGCGCTGCGCCGCTGGAAATCGTCCCGGTTGCCATACGGCACGCCGAGCAGCTCGCAGATGACCAGCGACGGGATCGGCAGCGCGAACTCGGCCACCAGATCGGCTGGCGCACCGGCAGTCTCGAGCGCATCCAGTCGTGATTCGACGATCTCGACGATGCGCGGTTCGAGCGCTTTCATCCGGCGCACGGTGAACTCGCCGGTCAGCATCCGACGCAGCCGGGTGTGCTCGGGTGGGTCGAGGCCGAGCAGGTTGCCGGCGCGGGCGTTGGCCTGCTCATCCTCTGGCAGCTGCGGTGCACCGGGCAACACGAAGCCGGGCGGCCGTCCGTTGGCGAAGTGCTCGTGATCGGACAGCACCGCCCGGACGTCGTCATAGCGGGTGATCAGGTACACCTGCATTCCGAACGCGTTGACGGCGGTGACCACTCCGCTGCCGTCACGGATATCGCGCAATTCCGGGGTGGGATCGAACCCGTTGCGCCGCATATGCAGTGGTGGCAGTGCGGCGGCAGATGTCATGCCACGACGTTACGCGCGTTCGGCGGGTTCGATCTCCGCGCGAGAGAACGCCGGCCACCAGATCGCCGGGCCGATCAGGGTGAACAGCGCCGGGATCACCACCGTACGAACCACGAAGGTGTCCAGCAGGATGCCAAGGCCGACGATGATCCCCAGCTGCGTGAGCACGATCAGCGGCAGCACGCCCAGCACGGTGAACACCGCCGCCAGCACGATGCCGGCGCTGGTGATGACCGCGCCCGTCGCCGAGACCGCCCGCACGATCCCACCGCGGGTGCCGTGCTGCGGGGTTTCCTCGCGGGCACGGGTGACCAGGAAGATCGTGTAGTCCACGCCGAGGGCGACCAGGAACAGGAACGCGAACAGGGGGGTGGTGTTGTCCAGCGCGGGAAAGCCGAGCAGGTGCACGCTGACCCAGCCGCCCAGACCGAGCGCGGCCATGGTGGACAGCACGGTGGCGGCGACCAGAATCAGCGGCGCCAGTGCCGCTCGCAGCAGGATGTACAGCACCGCGAGAACGACGATCAGGATCGCCGGGATCACCACCCACCGGTCGTGGACCGCCGCGTTCTTGGCGTCCAATGCCTGCGCATCCGATCCACCCACCAGCGCCCCGGGATCAGCTCGGTGGACTGAATTACGAAGGGCAGCAATGGTATCGAATGATGCATCGGAGGCAGGCTCGGCCGCGAGCACGACCTGCCATTGACTGAGGCCGCTGGCTGAGTTGCCCGCCGGATTGACCGAGATGACGCCCGGTGTGCTCCGGATGGCCTCCTCGAGCGCGGCGCCCGCGTCGCTGCGACCTATGACCCGCGTCGGGTCGGTCAAGCCGCTGGGGAAGTGCGCCGACAGTGTCCGGTATCCGGCCACCGAGTCGGCGCTGACCCGGAACTGGTCGATCTGGTTGAGGCCCACCGGGGTGGCCAGCAAGCCGGTCGCCAGCACGATCAGCACAGCCGTGGAGGCGACGGTGACCCGACCGGCATGGTTGGACACCCAGTCCGCGACCCGGTGCCAGGCGCCGGTGGCGGTGATCTGTTCGCCGCCGGTGCGAGGGATGAACGGCCAGAACAGCTTCGGGCCGCACAGTGCCAGCAGCGGCGGCAGCATCAGCAGCACGAACACGGCTGCGACCACCAGACCGGAGGCGGCCTGCACTCCGAGGCTGCGGGTGCTCGGTGACGACGCGAACAACAGGGTCAGCAGGGCCAGCACCACCGTGGCATTGCTGGCTGCGATCGCGGGGCCGGCGAACCGGACCGCGGTGCGCAGCGCCGCTCGATGGTCTTCTGTCGAACGCAATTCCTCCCGATAGCGCGAAATCAACAGCAGCGCATAGTTCGTCCCGGCACCGAACACCAACACGCTGGTGATGCCCGAGGTCGACCCGTCGGCGGTCATCCCGGTGCCTTCGGCGATCGCCGACCCCAGCACCGCGGCCACCCGGTCGGCGAACGCGATGACGAGAAGAGGCACCAGCCACAGCACCGGCGATCGGTAGGTGATGATCAGCAGCAGCGCGACCACCGCACCGGTGACGGCCAGCAGGGTGATGTTCGCGCCGGAGAACGCATTCGCGATGTCGGCGCCGAATGCCGGTCCGCCGGTGACGTTGGTCGTCAGGTCGCCGGGCAGCCCCGACTTGGCCGCCTCTCGCAGCGATTTGACTTCGTCGTTGAGCGCGAAGCCGGACAGCGTGGAGTCAATCGGCACCGGCGCGAGGGCGGCCTTGCCGTCCTCGGATGCGGTGACCGGAATCGGGGGACCGCCCGTGCCGGTTGCGGCGACCATCCGTCCGCGGGCCGCGTCAGCGGCGGCCAGGTCGGCAGGGGTGAGCGCCTCGCCGTCGGTGCGCGTGACGACGAGGATCACCGGCGCCGCCCCACCCCCGGGGAACTCCTTGAGCAAGGCAGCGGCCTTCGCGGATTCCGCGCTGGGAGGAAGTGCCACCGGTGACTGATCGGCCGACGAGCCTTGCCCGAGGACGCCCATCAGTCCGCCGCCGATCACCGCGATGATCAGCGCCAACAGCCAGGAAAATCGCTTGCTGACAAGCTCGCCGACGCGGTCCCAGACGGGTCGCCGGCCCTCGAGTCCTCGGTGCATGACACCAACATAGCTTCATTTTCTTAACATTTCATCTACTTAACAGATACTCTGGTGGCATGGATCCCTCCGGCCGGCCCGCCCTGGAGGCCGCCGTGGTCGCCGACGTCCAGGCGCTGTCGGCCGAATCGGATCAGATCGGCCGGGCATTCGCCGGTACCCACCAGTTGTCCGCCAACGATTTCCGCGCATTGGTGCATGTGATGGTGGCCGAGAACGCCGGCACGCCACTGACCGCGGGGGAGTTGCGCGCCCGGATGGGACTCTCGGGTGCGGCGATCACCTACCTGGTCGAGCGGATGATCGAGTCCGGGCACCTTCGGCGCGACTCCGACCCGACGGACCGGCGCAAGGTGCTTCTTCGCTACGCCGACCACGGCATCGAGGTGGGCCGGGCGTTCTTCACGCCGCTGGCCACCCACACCCACCGCGCCCTGGACGAGATACCCGACTCTGATCTCGAAGCGGCCCATCGAGTGTTCACCGCGGTACTGGCGGCGATGTCGGACTTCCGCGCAGATCTGAATTCATAGCCGGTCCACCTGGCGGCCGCGTCATTTTTGCCGACTTTGCTGCGGCCCATGGTGAAGTAGGCAAAGCTATTGGCGTCTAACGGGTCTTGGGGAATCGAGTGATTGCGCGATGAAGCGAACCAAACAACTCTGCGTCGGCGTCGCGGCGGCAGGAATCTTCGGTCTGGGGTCAACGGTCGCGACCGCGGTCGCCTACGCCGATTCGCCGGATTCCTCGGCGGGCCCGTCGGCCGGCTCGTCGAAGGCAAGCACACCCAGCGCGGGGCCGAAGGCCCGCCATCGTTCGGCTACCGCGGGTGCGGTGAGTCAACCCGTGAAGTCGTCGGCGGTTCGTAAGCCCGCAGCGGGGGTTCGCAAGTCGGCGAGCCCAGCGGCAGAGGCTCTTTCGGTGGCCCTGTCCACTCTGGGCATCACGCCGGTGGTCTCCGGCGGCGGCGGGGCCTCGTCGACGGTGTCGCCCGCGGTCGGCCGCAGCCGTCGCGGCCTGGTGATGACGGCAACCGCGTCCGCGACCGCGGCGAGCAACGGCGGATCGGTGAGCACGCTGGCTGCCGGTACACCCACCCACGTGCTGGTGATCGGGATCGACGGAACGAATCTCAGCGCCATCCTGTCCAACCCCGACAACGTCAACCTGCAGGCCCTGATGACCACCGGCACCACCGCAGCGTCGACCATGGTCGGGCACACCACGATCTCCAACCCGTCGTGGACGAGCATCTTGACCGGCGTGTGGAGTGAGAAGGCGGGTCTGTTCAACAATGTCTTCACGCCGTGGACCTACGACAAGTGGCCGACGGTCTTCAATCAGCTCGAGGCCGCCGACCCCACGATCCAGACCACCGCGATCGCGGACTGGGAGAACATCGCCCAGATCGCCGGGGCCGGTTCGATTCCCGCCGACGTGATCAAGTTCTTCCCGAAGTACAACAACAGCTGGCTGGACACCGACGACCTGGTGGGCCAGGCGTCCGTCGACGCGATCAACGGCACCACCGCGGGCGTCTCGAGCTTCAACTTCACGTACTTCGTCGGTGTCGACAACACCGGGCACGAGTACGACGCCGGGTCGCAGCAATACAAGGATGCACTGAAGAACGTCGACGACAACGTCGGCGAGATCATGCAAGCGGTCACCGACTGGAACTCTGAGCATCCTGATGAGAAGTGGACCGTGCTGGTGACCACCGACCACGGCCAGGTGCCGTGGCCGACGATCCGGCTCGGCTCGGACATGCGGGCACACGGCTTCCAAACGCCATGGGAAACAACCACGTTCGTGATCGCAAACGGCGCCGGCTTCACCGCGGGGGCGATCAACAACACCTATTCGAACATCGACATCACCCCCACCGTGGATGCACTGTTCGGACTGACGCCGCCGTCGTATTCGGCCGGTTCCCCTCTGATGGACCTTTCCGGAAGTGATTACAAGCCCCTGGTCCCCGGCTTCGACGGGATCAACCAGGCGCTGACCGACGCGATCGCTATGTACGGCTATCCCGACGTGGCGACCAACATCGCCCTGGACCTGCGGACCGTCGCGGGATTCGTTCCCTATTTCGTGTACTCGCTCTTCAACGGACTCACCGCCGACATGACCGGACCGTTCAAGCTGCCGATCCAATTCGTTGGTGCGGTGCTCTACCAGCTGGTCAACATTCCGGCGCAGATCATCGCCCGGTTGACCGGGGTGACCGGCAACCAGATCATCCCGCCGGACCTGTGGCCGTACACGCCGGTGCCCGGTGTTCAGCCGTTGCCGCCGGCGCCGCCGACGGCCACCGTGCCGACGCCTGTCGCGATCGCGGTCTGACGCAGGCCACTTTCCCGGGTCGCTGCGCTCCTGCCCAAGCCGGTTGTCGTCCCCGCCTGGTTAGGTGGGGGCGTGCTCGACACCGTCGCCGTGGAGAACTACCGGTCGCTGCGCCGGTTGGTCGTGCCGCTGCGCGGGCTCAATGTCGTCACCGGCGCGAATGGCGCCGGGAAGTCCAGCCTGTACCGCGCGCTGCGGCTGCTGGCCGACTCTGCGCGCAACGGCGCGGTCAGTGCGCTGGCCCGGGAGGGCGGGCTGAGCTCGACGATGTGGGCCGGTCCCGGCAAGACGGGCCCAGTGAGCCTGAAGCTCGGCTTCGCCGGCGAGGACTTCGGTTACGCCGTGGACTTCGGCCTGCCCCAAGAGACCGAAACAGCGTTCAACCTCGACCCCGAGATCAAGTCGGAAGCCGTCTGGGTCGGTGCGACACTGCGGCCCTCAGCACTGCTGGCGCAGCGATCGGTGCGCACCGTTCTGCTCCGCGATGCCGACGACAGCTGGCACCCCGCTGCCACACTGCGGCCGTTCGACAGCATGCTCAGTGAAGTCGCCGACCCGCAGGCGGCGCCCGAACTGCTGGCATTGCGCGAGCGGGTTCGCTCGTGGCGGTTCTACGACCACGTCCGCACCGACACTGACGCACCCGCGCGTCAGCCCCAGATCGGCACCCGCACAATGGTTTTGAGCCATGACGGGGCAGACCTTGCCGCGGCACTGCAGACCATCGCCGAGATCGGTGACGCAGGCGCGCTGGCCGAGGCTGTGGATAACGCGTTCCCCGGCAGCAGGGTGCAGATCCGCACCGAAGGCCGGTTCGAGGTGACGCTGCGCCAGCCCGGCATGCTGCGTGCCCTCACCGCGGCCGAGTTGTCCGACGGCACGCTGCGCTACCTGCTGTGGGCTGCCGCGCTGCTGACGCCGCGACCGGCCGAGCTGACCGTGCTCAACGAACCGGAGTCCAGCCTGCACCCCGACCTGTTGCCCGCGCTGGCCGCACTCATCGCGCGGTCCTCGGAACGATCGCAGCTCGTGGTCGTCACCCACTCCGCCCCGTTGGTGGAGGCACTACGCAGGCGTCAGCGCGACGTGAACGCGATCGAGCTCACCAAACAGGAGGGCCAGACCGCGATCGTCGGCCAGGGCCTACTGGACGAGCCGTCCTGGCACTGGCCTGCACGGGGATGAACCCACCTATCCTTGGGCATCATGCGTGTGATGCTGGTCGGATCGGGTGAGCTGAGTCGGGAGTTGGTGCTGGCGTTCCAGCGACTCGGAGCCGAGGTGGTCGCCGTCGACCGCTACGCCGACGCGCCGGCGCACGACGTCGCCGACGACGCGCTGGTCGTCAAGATCACCGATCCCGACGAGCTGACCGCCGCCATCGCCCGGGTCGAACCGGAGTACGTCGTCGTCGACACCAATGCCGTGGCCATCGACGCGCTCCGGGCGGCCGCCGACAGTGGCGCCACGCAGGTGGTGCCCGGTGTGTATGCCACCCAGCTGAGCCTGGACCGCGAGGGCATGCGCCGGCTCGCCGCCGACGAGTTGGGCTTGCCGACCGCGCCGTTCTGGTTCGCCGGGTCGGTCGCGGAGCTGACCGCCGTCGCCGACCATGCCGGCTTCCCGCTGGTGGTCAAGCCGGTGATCGGGGTGCCGGGTCAGGGCCAGTCAGTGCTGCTGCGCCCCGACGACGTCGAGCCCGCGTGGCAGCGGGCCGTCGCAGCGGGTGGCCGGGTCCCGCACAACCGGGTGCTGGCCGAGACCGTCGTCGAGATCGACTACGCCGTCACCTTGCTCACCGTGCGGACCGACGGGCCTGCCGGCCCGGCCCTGCATTTCTGCGAACCGATCGGACATCGCCAGGTCGACGGCGGTGTGCTGGAGTCCTGGCAGCCCCAGCAGATGACGCTGGCGGCGCTCGGGGCGGCGAAGTCGGTGGCCGCACGGATCGTGCGGGCGCTCGGCGGCCGCGGCGTGTTCGGGGTGGAGCTGCTGGTGCGCGGGGACGAAGTGTATTTCTCCGACGTCAGCGTGCGTCCCTACGACAGCGGGCTGGTCACACTGCGCACTCAGCGGTTGTCGGAGTTCGAGCTGCATGCCCGAGCGGTTCTGGGGCTGCCGGTGGACACCATCATGATCTCGCCGGGCGCCGCGGAGGTCACCTACGGCGGTGCCGAGGAGACCGCAGGTCGCACCGACATCAACCCGGTGGTGCTGGCCGAGGCCATGGCCGTGCCCGAGAGCGATGTGCGCCTGCTGGGCCGGCACGAGGGTGCCGCGCGATTGCGGTTGGGAGTCGCCTTGGCCACCGCATCCGATGTCACCGCCGCCCGCGATAGGGTTCGCCAGGTGTCGACCGCCTTGCACCGCGTGTGGCAGCCGTGACCGAACCCGAGGACGACGGCGCCAGCCCGATGCCCATCCTGATCGCGCTGGGTGTCGCGGTACTGATCCTCGCCGCGGTGGGGATCGCCTGGCTGGTCGACGACAAGAAGCCGATGAGTGAGGACGTGCTGGTCGGCCGCGCCGCGGTCGGGCAGAACGACGCGCTGCAGCGCGACAACTACCCGGACTTTCGCAAGTACACCTGCGCCGCGCAGCAGGGCGCCGAGGCGGATGTTCTTGGCGGCCAAAAGAAGTCGAAGGCCGCACGCGGCGCTCGGTACGTCGACGATGTCACCGACGTGAAGATCGACGGTGACAGGGCCACCGCCACCGTCGTCTACCACTTCGAGAAAACGGCGGACACCAAGCTCAAGACCCCGATGACCTTCGTCCGGGAAAACGGGGAGTGGACCGTCTGCTCGCCCGGTCCGGTCTGAGGGCCGTCTCGAACGGTGTGGAAGGATCGGACGGGTGAGTTACGCAGGAGATATCACCCCTGAGCAGAGCTGGAAGCTGCTCAGCGAGAACCCCGAGGCGGTGCTGGTGGATTGCCGTACCGACGCCGAATGGCGCTGGGTCGGTGTGCCCGATCTGTCCAGCCTGGGCCGCAATGTGGTGTTTGTGGAGTGGAACCGCAGCAACGGTCAGCGCAACGAGGACTTCGTCGCCGAATTGAACGCTGCCGGCGTGACGGCCGGCGAGCGCCCGGTGGTGTTCATCTGTCGCTCCGGGAATCGCTCCATCCCCGCAGCCGAGACGGCGACCGCCGCGGGAATCGCGCCCTCCTACAACATGCTTGACGGGTTCGAGGGCCAGCTGGATGCTGACGGCCACCGCGGCAGCACCGGCTGGCGCGCCCTGGGTCTGCCCTGGAAGCAGTCATGACCGAGTCGACTGATCCGGTGCCCTCGGTCCGGATTCCCGCGCCGCTGCCCGATGGGGTCAGCCAGGCGACCATCGGGGTTCGCGGCGGTCTGCTGCGCTCGGGGTTCGAGGAGACTGCCGAGGGGCTGTACCTCACCTCGGGGTATGTGTACTCCTCAGCCGCCGAGGCTGAGAAGGCGTTCACCGGCGAGATCGACCGGTACGTCTACTCCCGCTACGGCAACCCGACGATCTCGATGTTCGAGGAACGCCTGCGGCTGATCGAAGGTGCGCCTGCGGCATTCGCCACCGCATCGGGGATGGCCGCGGTGTTCACCTCGCTGGGCGCGCTACTGGGTGCCGGCGATCGATTGGTGGCCGCGCGCAGCCTGTTCGGCTCCTGCTTCGTGGTGTGCAACGAGATTCTGCCGCGCTGGGGTGTGGAGACCGTCTTCGTCGACGGCGACGACCTGTCGCAATGGGAAGAGGCCCTATCGGTGCCGACGCAGGCCGTCTTCTTCGAAACCCCCTCCAATCCGATGCAGTCGCTGGTCGACATCGCGGCGGTCTCCGAGATGGCGCACGCTGCGGGGGCAAAGGTTGTGCTGGACAACGTGTTTGCCACCCCGCTGCTGCAGCAGGGCATCCCGCTGGGCGTGGACGTGGTGGTGTATTCGGGCACCAAGCACATCGACGGTCAGGGCCGGGTGCTCGGCGGTGCGATCCTCGGTGACAAGGACTATATCGACGGTCCGGTGCAGAAGTTGATGCGCCACACCGGCCCCGCGCTGTCCGCGTTCAACGCCTGGGTGCTGCTGAAGGGCCTGGAAACCATGGCGGTGCGGGTGGACTACTCGAATCGCTCCGCGCAACGCGTCGCCGAATTCCTGGAAGCCCAACAGGGCGTCAACTGGGTGAAATACCCCTTCCTGGAATCCCATCCGCAATTCGACCTGGCGAAGCGGCAGATGCGCGGCGGCGGCACGGTGGTGACGTTCGAACTGGACGGCGGCAAGGCCCGCGCCTTCGAGGTGCTCGACAAGCTTCAGGTCATCGACATCTCGAACAACCTCGGCGATGCCAAGACGCTGATCACTCATCCGGCGACCACCACGCACCGAGCGATGGGGCCGGAGGGTCGTGCCTCGATCGGGCTCGGTGACGGGGTGGTGCGGATCTCGGTGGGGCTGGAAGGCACCGAGGATCTGATCGCCGACCTGGATCGCGCGCTGGGCTAGCGGTGTCCCGTAAATCCGACGCCAAGAAGGCCCGCCGCAAGAAGCGTCAGGCGAGCCGTGACGAACGCTGGTTGCCCGGTGACGTGAAGGGGGCTTTGGACGACGTCGACGTCGAATTGGCCCAGGCGGTCGAGACATTCGACGAGTGGCTGACATCGCGGGGCTGGACGTTCGACGCCGACTTCTCCACCGATACTCTGATCAGCTGGTTCTTCGAGCCGTCGGCCGCCGCGGTGGCCGACGACGGGTACGAGCCGGTCACGCGGATCTGGATCACGGCGTCCGGCGAGGACGACGACTTCCCGGCGGGGGTCAAGGCGGTGCTGGTCGGCACCGGCGAAGACGCGGGTGCTCTCTACACCGTCGAGCCGGAAGTGCTTCTCGCCCACATCGATTCGATCGAGGCCTACCGGCCCGGTGATGCCGTGCCCGTACTCGGCGAGGCCTAGGACAACAGCAGCAGCGCAGCGGTGACGAGCATAACCGCGGCGGTGGCGCCATGGATGCCAAGGCTGATGGACGTGGGCCCGCCGTTGCGATGCACGATGACCGCGTCGGCGACGGGAATCACCGTGGCGGCCACCAGCATCCAGCCCAGTAGGTGGGCTGCGCCGGCGACTAGCAGGACGATGACGACGAGCCCCGATGCGATGTCGCGCACGCCCTTGACGCTCAGATAGGCGCCTATGGCGTGTTGGTCTGGGTCGGCGGGCACGCCGTATCCGGCTGAAGCGACGCGCGGGGCGACGATGAACCGCGCGCCGATGACGATGATGCCCGCGGCGATGAGACCCGAGAGTGTATAGCCGACTGTCGTGATCATGATGAAAACCTTTCGGGTGTCAGTGAAATGGGTCGAGCAGCATCGTCAGATGGCCAGTGCCACGCAGAGAGCGGCCACGGCGAGTCCCTGCAGAGCCGCGCGAGCGTTGATGACGCGGTCCCAGTTCGCTTGTAGGGCACGCCCATTCGATAGGTGTTCGCCGGAGATCGCGGCCGCGGTCAGCTGGCGGTTGATCGGTGCGCTCACCCGGGTGTAGATCGTGAGCCAGGCCAGCAACAGAAGCACTGCGATGCCCGCCGAACTCGCCTGCGCTGCGCGCCCGTTGAGTGCTGCCAGTACCGCGCATGCCGCGCCGGCGAGAACACCGAGCATGCCGGGGACCGGCATCCGCCGGTCACCGTATTTGTGGGTCAGGCCGGTGACCGTGACCAGCACATCGTCGTCGACCGCCGCCAGCGCCGGCCTCAGCACGATCGCGCAGAACATGTCGGTGCCGTAGACCACCGCGGTACCCAACACGGCGACTGCCGCCGCGATTCGGGTGAGGACATCCAGATCCATCGAAAGCTCCTGTCGACGCCGGCCGCTAGCAACGCTAACCCTTGGGTCCAGCTCGCGCAATAGCGGTGCTATTTTTTCTAGCCGTGCTACCGTGCGATATGGCCATCGACGACCGTCGCGAGCGTGAACGAGCTGCCCGCCGCCGGCTGATCGTCAGCACCGCGCGCAGCATCGCCGAGGCCGAGGGCTGGGATGCCGTCACCACCCGGCGGTTGTCGACGGAGATCGAGTACAGCCAGCCGGTGTTGTACAAGCACTTCACCGGAATGGATCAGATCGCTGATGCGGTCGCAGTCGACGGCTTCGGCGAACTGGCACAGGCGATCCGGGCCGCCCATTCCACCACCGCTGACGCGGGCGCTTCCCTGGAACGGGTCGCGCACGCCTACCTCGACTTCGCCCGGGACAATCCAGCGGTCTACGACGCGATGTTCACCCGAGCGACCGGTCTGCGTTTTGCCGCCGACGACACCCCACCCGAACTCGAGGCGGCCTTCGGTGAGGTGCGGCGCGCGGTGGCTGCGGTCGCCGGTGATCGGGACGCCGACACGCTCACCGAAGTGTTCTGGGCAGCAGTGCACGGACTGGTCGCGCTGTCCCGCGCCGGCCGACTCCGTGCCGGCTACGACGCGGACCGGGTTCGCCTACTGGTCGACGAGTTCACCGCCGGGCCGAGACACTAGCTCTGCTGCGGGTCCTCCACCACGCCGGTGGCGCTCTGCGCCCGCTTCTCGTAGGCGGCGCGGGCCGTCGTGTCGAAGTCGAGGAACACCCGATCGGTGCCCATCTTCTTGGACAGCCAACGCCGGCCGCGGGGCGGCAGGAACATCACGGCGGTGGCCAGGAAGCGCGAGTAACCCGGAACGGAGATCGACGTCGTCGGATTGTCCAAAGCCTTGACCACAGCCGCAGCGATGTCCTCGGGCTGCACCGGCTTGGTGGCCGCGGTGGTGTGGGTGCCCGAGATCAGTTCGGTATTGGTGAATGTCGGCATGACACAACTGATCTGAACGCCCTGGGGTGCGTACTCGTCCGCCAGCCCGGTGGAGAGCCCGACCACGGCGAATTTGGTTCCGGCATAGAGGGCCTGGCCGGGCACGGCGAGCATGCCGGCCATCGAGGCGATGTTCACGATGTGACCGCTGCGGCGCCGGACCATCTCCGGCAGCACCAGGCGGCAGCCGGTCAGCACGCCATAGAAGTTGACCTCCACGGCGGTGCGTACTGCTTGATCGGAGTGGTCGAGGAACGGCCCGACCGGCATGACCCCGGCGTTGTTGATCAGCACGTCGATGTGTCCGCCGCCGTCGGCGCGGGCCTTGTCCAGGAACGTCGCGAACGATTCGGGATCACTGACGTCGAGCGGATACCCCGAGACCGGCCCGAGCTTGCTGAGCTGCGCGACGGCCGACTCCTCGAGCGTCACGTCCCGGTCGCCGATGACCACGCGCGCGCCGCGCTGCAAGAGGGCCCGTGCGGTCGCGAAACCGATGCCCCGGGCGGCGCCGGTGATCGCGATGGTCTTGCCCCGGATGTTGTCCATGAACCGAAACTTTACAGGTGTCAACTTTTGGGCGAAAGGGGCAGAATGGTCGCGTGAACGGTCTGCGCTTCGTCCCTGTCGACGAGGACGACGCGCTCGCCGCGCCGCTACTGGCCGAGCTCGCCGTCGAGTACGCCACCCGCTACGAGGCTGCCGAAACGGCGGTGGCGCGGTGGCTGCGCGACCATCCGGCCGACCAGTTCCACCCGCCGGACGGCGGCATGCTCATCGGGCTGCTCGGCGATCAGCCGGTGACCGGCGGGGCGTTCTGTCGCTTCGACGACGACACCGCCGAACTCAAACGGATCTGGACCGACAGCCGGCATCGTCGTCAGGGCCATGCCGCCGCCCTTCTCGCCGCCCTGGAAGCCGAGATCGCCCGGCGCGGTTATCGCCGCATCTACCTCACCACCGGCAACCGGCAGCCCGAGGCCGAGGCGTTGTACGACAGCGTCGGCTACACCCGTCTGGAGCAGCCGCTGCCCAGTGACGTCGAGCAATATCCGATCGCCTTCGTGAAATCGCTGTGAAGGCAGGAACGTTCGCGCGTCAGGTTGGTGTGGCCTGACGGGCCGCGTCCCGAACCGGACCGCGCCACAGGGCGCCGTGCCCGGGGATCAGCACATCGATGTCCAGCAACGCCAGCGCGGACAGGCTGCGCACACAACCCGCCTCGTCGTGGTTGAACACCCGGTGCAGCAACTGCGGACCCTTGGTCGGGGACAACGGGTGCCCCGTCACCAGAGCGTCGCCACTGACCAAAACGTTGTCGACGACGTATGAGCAATGCCCGCCGGTGTGGCCAGGTGTCGGAACGGCCAGCGGCCGACCGGGCAGCGTCTCGGCGACGGCCGGCGTGAGCACACCTGCTGTCGGAATGCCGTCGTGAATCAGCGCGCCCTTGCGCACGATGTCCAGTGACCACTTCACCCAGCGGGGCTGCCAGGCGTGCCGAACCAGATCGACCGGCGACGCCTGCTGCAGGTACTCGCGCTTGGCGTGGCCGACCTCGTCGGCGTGGCAGTAGACCGGGGTGCCATGAGTGTTGGCGAACCAGATCGCGGTGCCGAGGTGATCAACGTGCGCGTGGGTCAGCAGGATCGCCGTCACATCCGTCGGGCCGAACCCGAGTTCCCGCAACGACGTCAGGACGTCATCGCGGCTGCCGGGGAATCCGGCATCGATCAACATCACGCCTGCGTCGTCGGTGACGACCGTCCAATTGACCAGCGGCGTCTGCGCCATGTGCACGCGGTCGGTGATAGCGGTCAGGGCCACGGCCATGCCGCGAGTGTAGGCCCGCGCCCTCGACTAGGACTCGGCCGCTCGCTGTGCACCAAAGGGGAGTAGAAACGAGAGCGTGGCTGAACTGAAACTGGGATACAAGGCGTCGGCGGAGCAGTTCGCGCCGCGCGAGTTGGTCGAGCTGGCGGTGCTGGCCGAGGCGCACGGGATGGACAGCGCGACGGTCAGCGACCACTTCCAGCCGTGGCGTCACGAGGGTGGGCACGCCCCCTTCTCACTGGCATGGATGACGGCGGTGGGTGAGCGCACCAAGCGGCTGGTCCTCGGAACGTCGGTGCTGACCCCCACCTTCCGGTACAACCCCGCCGTGATTGCACAGGCGTTCGCCACGATGGGGTGCCTGTACCCGGATCGCATCTTCCTCGGCGTCGGCACCGGTGAGTCGCTCAACGAGATCGCCACCGGCTACGAGGGGGAGTGGCCGGAGTTCAAAGAGCGTTACGCCCGGCTGCGCGAGTCGGTGCGGCTGATGCGTGAGCTGTGGCTGGGCGATCGGGTTGATTTCGAGGGTGAGTACTACAAGACCAAGGGCGCCTCGATCTACGACGTGCCTGATGGTGGCATCCCGATCTACATCGCCGCGGGTGGCCCGCAGGTGGCCAAGTACGCCGGCCGCGCGGGTGACGGGTTCATCTGCACGTCCGGCAAGGGCGAAGAGCTCTACAAGGACAAGCTGATCCCGGCGATGAAAGAGGGTGCCGAAGCAGCGGGCAAGAACCCCGACGACATCGACCGGATGATCGAAATCAAGATCTCCTATGACACCGATCCCGAACTGGCGCTAGAGAATACGCGGTTCTGGGCTCCCCTGTCCCTGACGGCCGAGCAGAAGACGAACATCCACGATCCGCTGGAGATGGAGAAGGCGGCCGACGAACTGCCCATCGAGCAGGTCGCCAAGCGGTGGATCGTGGCTTCCGATCCCGACGAAGCGGTCGAAAAGGTCGGCGACTACGTCAAATACGGTCTCAACCACCTGGTGTTCCACGCCCCGGGCCATGACCAACGCCGGTTCCTCGACTTATTCCAGAGGGATCTGGAGCCGCGGTTGCGCAAGCTTGGCTAGGTGCGGTCCGGATTCTCGAAACCGGCAAAACGCAGCCACTTTCCGGCTGCGGTCATCAGTTCATCAAACGGCTTGAGCTGGAGGTCGGGGTACTGCTGGGCGAACTTCGTCGACGGCAATTTCCTTGCCGTTCCCTGAAGCCACCAAATCTGCTTGCTCACAGCGGGTTCGGGCGAAATCGGTTGAGGTTCGGAGATCGGCGGCGAGAACCGATCCCGCAACGCTTGCTTGATCCGGCCTTTGGTGTCGCCGGTCATTCGACGTTTGACGGCGCGCGCGGGTGCGATGTTGAACAGCTTTTGCCGCACCGCGGAAAGTCGGCTCTCCCGGAATGCCGAGTCGGGCAACATCCGAATCGTCGACGGATCAGCGCCGACTTCGTGGGCGACGGCGCGATAGAAATCAGCCCACGTGTGCGTCTCCGCATCAGAGATATTGAAGACACCGGAGCGGGTGTTGGGGGACTTCGCCAGTTGAACCAGATACTCCATCAGGTTGTCCACATGGATCAGATTGCAGATCCCGCGCCCTTCGTTGAACAGATACGCTGTGCCGTCGAGCAATGCCTTGGCCGGATCGACCAACCAGCCGGCCCCCGGTCCCCAGACCAGTCCCGGCCGGAGAATCACGACCTTCACAGGGCCTTCCGGCTGGGCGCGCAGCCACGCTTCGGCCGCCCGCTTTCCGTGGGCGTACTCCATCCAGTGCGGGCTGTCGGCGACGGAATCGTCGTTCAGCTCGGGCTCTTCGGCCCTTCCGAACACCTCAGCCGAGCTCATGTGCACGAACAGGGGAACTTCCGCCTCCTGGCATGCGGTGTACATGGCTTGCACGTCGCCGAGGATGCGCCGGTCGTCGGCCAGGGTCAGGTTCACCACCATTCCGCATCCCCGCAAAAGCGGAACAAGAGATGCCGCATCGCCGGCGTCACCGATTGCGAGCCGCGCGCCGAACCGCGCCAATCGCCCTTGACTGCGCGGCGATCGGACGATTGGAACGATCGTCAGGTCCCCGAGGAGTTCGGCACGTTCGACGAGGCGGGCACCGACGAAGCTCGCCGCGCCGACAATTGCGATGGGCATGATTGGCGTAGTCACGGACGGCCCGCCTTCCAGTGCTTGGCTCGCGCGGCTGCCTGTTCGTCTTGGGGCAGCCACGAACAATCCAGTGCTTCTGCGCTTTCGTAGGCCCGCTCGATCGCGACTTGCACACTTGCGGCCTGCATACCGGTCACGGGAAACGCTTCCCCATAGCGAATGCACCGCAGCATGGCGACCAGTTCGGCGTCAAAGCACGGACGGAGATTGCCGGGCCGGACCCGCTTCCCGCCTCCTGGCGTGAGGTCTGTGGGCCAGGAGGCCATGCTCGGGATCAGTGACCATCCGTGTGGCGTTTTGCGGCTGTAGGTACGAAGGTCTCCGCCGTCGAGCTTCACCTCACCCAATGCGCCGCGTATCCACAGCCCGTTGTTCAACGGGTACTCCCAGCTGACCTGCATGATGCCGCGTGCGCGCGGAAATGTCAGTTCCAGAAGCGAATTCGTCTCCACGCCGTTGTCCAGGCTGTCGTCGAACGAGCGAGTGACCACCGGGTCGCCGAAAATCCAGGTCAACAGGTCCAGCATGTGTACACCGATATCCAGCAGCGCGCCGCCGCCTGCTCGTTCACGCCGGAACGCCGCATCGGTAGCCGCCTGCCAGCCGTAGGTATTTCCCTCGCGGTAGGTGAACTCGAGCTCGTCACCGAGCTCGCCGCTCGCGACAAGCTGTGCGACGTCAGCGAAGTTCGAGTAGAACCGACGGGGGTATGCCACCCCCAGCACCCGGTCGGCTTTTGTGGCCGCGGCGTTCATCCGATCCGCATCGGCCACCGTCGTCGTCATCGGCTTCTCGCAGAGGACGTGACAACCGTGTTCGAATGCCACACACGCATGCTCGGCATGGAAGCCGGGCGGTGAGGCGACGATGGCGAGGTCATACGCAGCGTCCCGAAACGCTGCCTCGCAATCCGGGTACGGCCGCGCCCGTTTGAACTTCGCCGCGATCTGGCGTGCTCGTGATTGGTTGGGGTCAACGACGCCCAGGACCTCGATGGCCTTGGCCTTTTCCAGCCGACGCAGAGGAGGTCGGTAATGCTCCCCGACCACTGCTCCTGCGCCGATCAAGAGGACTCTGATCATCGACAGCCTCTCCCCCCACCAACAGGCCCAGTTTCGCGGGTCAAGCCTAGTACCTCGGGCACTCGCGTATGGTCAGTCCCGCTCTGCGCGCTCTGTTGTGGGCGGCGACGACAACGGCCCCAAGATGAGAGAGGCCAGTGGCTTCGCGCGGGCAGGAACTCGCGAGAGAAGTCGACTCGCGAGCTCGGGATCAACCAGTCGCATCACACCGAACAAGCGCAAGGCGACCAGGTACGTGATGACCGCGGCGGGTGTGGCGATCACCAATGACCAGGCCCCCCCGATGTTTACGACGACGCCATAAGCGACCGCGCCCTGCGCCACTGCGGCAAGTGCGATCACTCCCAATGCGCGATAGGGCGGATGGAATCCCAATTGAACAGCTGCGCAGACTATTTCGATAGCAATGACCAAAACCATGACGATTCCACGAGACCAGGCCGCCCCCATCAGCCCGTAGTGGGGTATCAACACAAAGCCCAGCAAAACCACGCCGGCCAGGCCAACCGCATTGGATACCAACAGGATTCGGGTCTTACCCAGGCTCAGGATGAGCTGCAGAGTGGTGCCGCCCAGACTGCTGAATGCCAGGGCGATGAGCAGTATTGACGCAACGGGGGCGGCGTCGGCGAAATCGGCACCGAAAATGAAGGGTATCAAGGCCGGTGCGATCGCCGCGAGACCCAGGCACAGTGGCAACATCAGCATGGCCATCAGCGCCGTCATGGTTTTGTAGAGGCTCATCATGCGGTCGTGGGCGCCCTGGCCGCTCTGCTCGCTGAAACGTGGCAAGAGGGCCGAGAGTAGGAGCTGTGGCAGCTGTGCCGCTATCTCGGCCACGGTCAGTGCCACTGCGAACAAGCCGACAGCCGCGAGGGTGGCGTAGTGCTCCAGGAAGATGATCTGGGTTCGGCCGAACACGAGATTGCCGATGATGGCGATCGTCCAACTGACCATCGTGAACCCGACGAGTTCTCGCCTGAGCCCGCGATCGACTCGAGGCTTCTTCCGCAGCTGCGGGAAGACTCGGCTGGCCGGCACGATGGTGCCGGCGATGTTGCCTGCCAGCGTGCCGGGAATACCGAAAAGCCAGGCGCCCACGACGGTCGTCGTAACGCGTAGCAATGCCGAGAGCGTGGAGACCCGTGCGAGCTTGTCGAATCGCTGTTCGCCCCTCAGATTGAACAGATACAAGTCGGACATTCGCCAGCAGATGAACCAGGTCAACGCGACGACGATCACGATGATTTGCGCTTGCTCAGAACTTCCTCGGAGCGCGCCTCTGCCAGGCCCGTCAAGCCAGAGGAACAACACCACACCGACCACGAGCGCGACCACCATCGACAGCCGGGTGATCGCCCCGATGAGGCCATCGACCTCATCATTTCGGTCTGCCGCGCGGAGGTTCGGGATGAAGCGCTGCTGCACGACATCGCTTCCCATGGTGGCGACCGCTATAGCGACCGTGACGCACCAGATGACGTACGCGACGACGCCGAGATCGTCGGGCCCCAGCAGCCGCGCCGCGATCGCGCTGCCGACGAAACCGGAAAGCGTGATGGCGGCGCCCGACAGGGCGCCAAGAATGGTATTGCGGGCAAAAGTCGGCGCCATCTACCTCATTCCCCTAATGACACATGCCGCATTCGACGCGACGCACGGCGATCATGTTGCTACCTCCGCGATTTCGCCGATGCCCCCATCGATGACTCCCTCAACGCTGTTGAGATCGGAACGAGAGAGCCGCCAGCTGTGCCCAAGATATCGCGACGGTGCCCATGGCACCGGCATGATCGCAGATTCGGCGGCGCGCGTTGAGCCCTTGGCGCCCAGATCCCGCGGCTAGACTTCGGAAGGGCGAACACACGAGATCTGCCGCCACATGTGGGTTTCGTGAATATGTATTGAGGGGGGAAATTGGCGGCCGCGACCAAGACGAGTCTGATCGGATCTTTCAACCCTGCGATACGCGTGATTTTTCCGTGTGCGGGATAGCCGGAATCCGCCGGTTTGACGGGCAGCCCGTCGATCGGGAGACGCTGGAGCGCATGGCCGCGACCATTCGTCATCGCGGCCCGGATGCGATGGGTTTTTGGCTGGACGGTCCCATCGGGTTGGCGCATACCAGGCTGTCCATCATCGACCTGCAAGGCTCCCAACAGCCGATGGTCGACGCCGGGGGACAGCGGCACCTCGTGTTCAACGGCGAAATTCTGAACTATCAAGAGCTGCGCGCCGAGTTGTCCTACCCGTTTCAGACGCACGGCGATACCGAGACGCTGCTCGCTGTCTACGATAAATACGGCCCGGCGGGAGTGAATCGCCTGCGAGGCCAGTTCGCCTATGCGATCTATGACGCCACTACCGGCGAAACTCACCTATTTCGGGATCGTCTAGGAGTTCTGCCGCTCTATTACTACGCGGATGACCATCTTTTCGCCTTCGGCTCTGAGATCAAGGCACTGTTGCCGGTCATCAATGGGCCCTCGGTGGACGACGACAGTCTGAACGACTACCTGGCGCATCGGTCGGTACCTGCGCCTCACACACTCATCAGAGGTGTGCGAAAGCTTCCCGCCGGCCATCACCTCGTCGTCGCACGTGACGGCACCACCCGGGTGTCGGCCTATTGGGAGTTGGCCGCCCGGGCTTCGGGCCGGAAGGTCACTGCTGAGGAGGCGGTCGATCTCGTCGACCAGGCGCTCAGAACGTCCGTCCGTGACAACCTCGTCGCTGACGTACCGGTGGGCATCTACCTCTCGGGCGGCGTCGACAGCAGCCTGTTGACCGCCATGACCCGCCGCGAGAATCCCGGGCAGTTGCTGCACACGTTCGGGGCGAGTTTCGGCGACGAACGCTATGACGAGACGGTCTGGGCCCGAAAAGTGGCCGAGCTCAACGGAACAACCCACCACAACGTCGTTGTCACCGCCGACGACTTCATGAGCAACTGGTCGAAGCTGAGTTGGCAACGGGACGGGCCGCTTTCCGAGCCTGCGGATGTGGCGGTGTATCGGTTGGCGCAACTCGCGCGCGAACAGGTCAAGGTCGTTTTGAGCGGCGAGGGGAGCGACGAACTGTTCGCCGGGTATCCCAAGTACACGTTCGCCGGCGCAACCCGCTGGCTCGGGGCGATTCCCTCGCTCGGGCTCCTCGGCCGCCTGGAGAAGGCACTGCCCGCGAGCAAGGCTCGTCTCCGGATCGCGATGCGCGCCATGGACGAGAGCACCTACGACGAGCGGCTGCGGGGCTGGTTTGCGCCATTTACCGTGGCCGAACGCAGCCGAATGACCGGTCGCCAGTCACTGCGCGGCGCACCCGCCGCGTACAGCAGGGGGCGTGGCGACGCATTGCGCCGCATGCTCTACGCCGACACTCTGGTCTGGCTTGCCGAGAATCTGCTCGAGCGGGGCGACCGGATGTCGATGGCCGCGTCACTCGAAACGCGCCCGCCCTTCCTCGACCATCGTCTGGTAGATCTCGCGTTCGACCTACCGAGCAGCGTCAAAATCCGTGACCGCAAGACGAAGTGGGTGGTCAAGCAAGTCGCGCATCGCTACCTGCCTGCCGAGATCGTCGATCGCCGGAAGGTCGGTTTCAAAGTCCCGCTGGACCGTTGGTTCCGGCATGGCCTGCGGGACATGGCATTCGACCTGCTGACCGGACCGTCGTCTTATGTCGGGAACAACTTCGACAGTGCGATCGTGTCCGGACTGCTGAGCGACCATGCGAAAGGTGTCAGCGACGAAGAGTCGCGCATCTGGACCTTGCTGTCGCTGGAAGTGTGGCATCGGGAGTTCGTCGCGCGGACGCTCTCCTAGCTGGTTCACGGGTATCCCTCGACCTGATAATTGAACAGCCCCGCAAACTGTCCGCACGCATAGAACAGGCTGAAGTACGGTCGTGCCTGGATGCCACGGCGTCTGGCCAACCCCACCGGAATGAACACGAGTCCATACACCGCGCTCCGGACGGCCCTTCCCAGTGCCGCGAACAGCGCGTCATGATGCTTGCGTAGCACGCGAATCTCGTTGGCGCCCTCGCGAATCGCGCGGCGACGCACCCAACGCAACGTCTGCCTGTTACTCGGCACCTCTTCGTGCACGATTGCTTCGGCGCAGAAGAGCATGGTCGCGCCCGCCAATCGGATCCCGTAGAAGAAGTCGGTGTCCTCACCGCCCGTCTTCGAGAACGCCGGGTCGAAGCGGGGCGAGCCGGCGCGAACCCACATATCGCGAACCAACAAGGTGTTGTGAGAAGGCGCGTGCCGCAGGTTTTCACCGGTGGTGTGGGATCGGGCCGCAAAGAAGCCACCACGTCGCACCCATTCCGGTGCAGGCTGAAGAAAGGCGCTCTGCACCGGACCCACCGCCACGTCAGCGCGTGTCTGAGTGGCGAACGTCGTCAGGGTGGTCAGCCAATCCGGCTGCACCCATTCGTCGTCGTCGACGAAGATGATCGCGTGGTACCGATCGGTGAAATGATCGAGGGCGCGGTTGCGGGCGGCCGAGATTCCCGGCTCGGGCTCGACGACATACGTCGCGCCAGCCGGATGTGTGACTGCTACCGAACGTCCCGATTCCCCGGCGTCATTGTCCACGACGACGATATCCACGTTCAGGTTCGTCGACGAGATGGCCACTTCCAAACTGTCGAGTAGTCGCTGCAGTCCGGCTGGGCGGCGGTACGTAGCGATCGCGATCAGATAGTTGTCGGCCACAGAATGATTGTTCCATTGCCGGTCAGGGCCAGAACCGCATTCTCGATCACCTGGCCGGTAACATGCTCGACGAACCCGTGTGCCGTCATCTCGGCGACTTTGCCCGGGCAGCACGAGCGGAGGGCCGATGCAAGGAAGAGGCCGGCTGTTCATCACGTGTGATGCCGCGGCCGTTCTCCTCATCGCCTTCCTGTGGTTCCGGACAATCGGCTCGTTCATCGCGCTGTCGTTGACCGCAGAGAAGGTGTTCGTGCCCGTTGGCGCGGATCCCATCTGGCCACCCGCAGCCAACATCGTGTCAAAGGTGTTCTACCTGCTGGCGGTAGGTTTGGGCGTCTTCATCATTTTGTTCCGGATGAACGACATCACCCGTCCGGGCCTGTGGCGCATCGCTGTTCTGCTGGCCCCCTGGCTGTACATCATGACCCGCGGCCTCTACGTCGGCGGCGAGCTCAACGCCGAAACCGTCCTCTACGTCGTGGTGATATTGGCGCTGGCCGCGTTGCGTCCCCGCCCTCGGGTACTCGCCGCGTTGGGTGTGCTCGTCGTGCTCACCGCGATCATCGCGATCGCGTTCGGATTCCTGGACCCGGATGCCGGCCTGGCACATGGTGCAGATGGGAGTCTGTACGACCGCCCCGACAAGGCGGTGTTCCCCTCGTTGGGATTGCTGCAGGGAATGTTCACAGCCGAGAACAGCCTGGGGGTGTACCTCGCAATCGGGGTGGCGTCAGTGGCCATGCTGCCGCGGTGGTGGCGGTTCGTCGGGTTCGCCATCGTCGGGTTCGCCATCGCCTGGTCTTCGGCTCGAAATTCGATGTTGGCCACGGGATTCATGCTGTCACTGGCGGGCGTGATCTGGATTGTGACGCAACTCGGGTGGGCCCGCGCGGCATCTGCGGTGGCGCGGCTGGCAGCCGGTGGGGCAGTCGCGGTCATGTGTGCGCTCCCACTGTCGGGATGGCTTCTGTCGCCGACGGGATGGGATGGCGACGCCTATACGGGCCGTGGTGTCATCTGGAATGGCTCGCTGACCGAGTGGTCGACGAAGGGGATCCTCTTCGGTTTCGGCCGGAAATGGTATGAGCGGATCGTGGAAAGTGACACGTCCACGTTGATGAACGGGGCCTACTCAGGTCACAACGAGTTCGTCCACCTGCTTGCGACCGGCGGAATCGTGTTTGCGGTCCTGGCTGTGGGTGCGCTGTTGGTACAGGGGTATGTCATCACGATGCCCAGAAGCCGTTATCTCGCGATCGGCGCCATGCTGGTTTCGGCAATCGCAGTCAGCGGCTGGCTTGAGGTACCGCTGCGCTTCGTCGACGGGTCGATGTACTGGACCGTCACCGTGATCCCGCTTGCGGTGTTGTTCTTGGCGCCACCCGGCGACGGTGGACACGAAATACCGGGTCGATGAAGGGGAATCGAACTCGTCTGGTTTCGTCATGGTGGCAGCGGATCGAGCTACGAGAGCGGCGCTTGATTCTCGCGATACCGGCCGCGATCGTCGTCACGACTCTGCTGGTGGCGATTGTCGCGGTCGCGAGCCCGCGACAACGCCCGTACACCGACGGTCCCGGGGTGATCGATGGCAGCACCCCGGTATACACCACGCTGTACACCGATCCCGACATGTTGGCGATCGCTGCGGCACGCGACGATTCCCGCTTCGACCCGATTGCCGAAACGCCTCAAGCCAAGTGGTTCAGCGACTGGACCACCTCTTCCACGATTCGGGAGGAGGTTGGTGACTACCTCAGGGCCGCAGCGGCGTCCAACGCCGTCCCGACGCTCGTGCTGTACCGGATCCCGAACCTCGACTGTGGCGGAGGCGAACACCCTGAACAGGTGTACACGGGTGCGCACGATGAGCAGGAATACAAGGCGTGGGTGGACGGCGCCGCCGCAGCGCTGAAGGGGCACGCTGACGCGATCGTCATCCTCGAACCCGATGCGCTTCCGCAACTAGGGCATTGCGAACAGGGCGATCGCCTGAACACCCTGCGTTACGCCGTGGATGCGCTCTCCACCACTCGTGCCCGGGTCTACATCGACGCAGGACACGAAAAGTGGTTGAGCGCAGCCGAAGTCGCGGACCGATTGAAGAAGGTTGACGTCGACCGGGTCACGGGGTTCAGCCTGAACGTCTCGAACTACAACAAGACGGACAGTGAAGTCGAGTACGCGGAGAGCGTGCGATCCGAACTCGACAAGCTCGGTATCACCGATGTGCACTACGTGATCGACATCAGCCGAAATGGCGCGGGTGGGCAGGACGACTACTGCAATGCGCCGGGGGCCCGGATCGGCCACGCTCCGCAGCTGTACCAGGGCGGCCCCCTCGATGGCCTTCTGTGGGTGAAGAATCCAGGTGAGACCGACGGGATGTGCCATGGCGGCCCGATACTCGGGTTCTGGCCATCGGGTGCGCTTCGTCTACTCGAGGGAGACGGGGGTCAGGCGACCGGGGGGTGGACCGTCGCGGAATGGGTCGCGGTGGTCGCGGTCGCGGTCGATGGTGTTGCCGTGGCAGCGGTGCTCGGCTTCCTGGCCGTCAAGAGGCGTCGCGCCCGCCGGTGACGCGAAAACGATGAGAACGCGTTCCGCTCACCTGCCGCGGCACCAGGTGAATTCTTCTACGATCGTCTCGTGACAGGCGGGGGCGTATGAAGATTGCTGTTTTCGGGTTGGGCTATGTCGGCGCCGTTTCGGCCGCGTGCCTCGCGTCAGATGGCCACCAGGTAATAGGAGTCGATCCGAATCAAACAAAGGTCGACCTGATCAACGCCGGCCAGACGCCGATCATCGAGGCTGATGTCGGGGAGATGATCGGCGCCGAGGTCAACGGCGGCCGACTCCGTGCGACAACCGAAACCGGTGAAGCGGTCAATTCCAGTGACATCTCGTTGATCTGCGTGGGTACGCCAAGTCAGCTGAACGGCAACCTTGACCTGACCTACGTACGTCGGGTGTGTGAGCAAATCGGCGAGGCGCTGCGGGACGAGGACAGCTACCACGTTGTGGCGGCGCGGTCCACGATGTTGCCGGGCAGTATGCGCGGTGTCGTGATTCCCACTCTGGAGGCCGCGTCGGGCAAAACCGCCGGCGCCGATTTCGGGGTGTGCAACAACCCGGAGTTTCTCCGCGAAGGCACCGCCGTGTGGGACTACCACCACCCTCCGAAAACTGTCATCGGCGAGACGGATGCCAAAGCCGGGGAGTTGCTTGCCTCGCTTTACGAAAATCTCGATTCGCCGATGATCCGGACGGGGGTCGAGGTGGCGGAAATGGTCAAGTATGCCGACAACAACTGGCACGCCATCAAAGTGGCTTTCGCCAACGAGATCGGTGCGATCTCCAAAGCGATCGGAATCGATGGCCGACAGGTGATGGAGATCTTTTGTCAGGACACCAAGCTCAACCTGTCGCCGTACTACCTGAAGCCCGGCTTCGCCTTCGGTGGGTCGTGCCTGCCGAAGGATGTGCGGGCGCTGACATACAAGGCGCGTGAACTGGATCTTGATGTACCGCTGTTGAATTCGGTCCTGCCGTCTAACCGTCGTCAAGTCGAACGTGCGATCGCGATGATCACGTCCAAGGGCAAGCGAAAGGTGGGCGTGCTCGGTTTCGCTTTCAAGGCCGGGACCGATGATCTGCGCGAATCCCCGGTCGTGGATGTTATCGAGCATCTGATCGGCAAGGGATACGATCTTCGGCTGTACGACGACAACGTGAACATGGCGGCGCTGACGGGGGCGAACCGTGACTACATTCTCAACCACATTCCACATATCGCCCGCCTGATGGTGGATACCGTCGACGAGGTCATCGACTTTGCCGAAACGATCGTGGTGGGCAATGGCGCCAAGGAGTTCCGCTCAGCAATCGAGCGTTTGGGAGCCGATCAGATAGTGATCGATCTGGTACGCGTAGCAGACCGTACGAGTGACGACAGCTACGACGGAATCTGCTGGTGAGCGCCCCGGTGCCGAACAAAGCCGGTAGTCCCAAGCGGGTCCTGATCCTGGTCGAGAATCTGCCGGTACCTTTCGACAGGCGCGTCTGGCAAGAGGCGACCACACTGCAGGCGCATGGCTGGCAGGTCAGCGTCATCTGTATCACCGGCGATGGCTACGAGAAGACGCGCGAGATCGTCGACGGAATCCACATCTACCGTTATCCCTTGCCCACGCAGGGCGACGGCGCCCTGGGCTATCTGATCGAGTACTCGGCTGCGCTCTGGCACACGTTCCGTTTGACGTTCCGGGTCCGAAAAGAGCGGGGTTTCGACGTCATCCACGCGTGCAACCCGCCCGACCTGTTGTTCGTGGTGGCGGTGTTCTTCAAGATCTTCGGCAAGACCCGATTCGTGTTCGACCACCACGACATCAACCCCGAACTCTACGAAGCAAAATTCGGGCGTCGCGATTTCTTCTGGCGACTGATGGTCTGGTTGGAGCGCTGGACTTTTCGCACGGCGGACGTATCGATCGCGACCAACGAGTCCTATCGCCGCGTTGCGATCGAGCGGGGCGGCATGGACCCGGAACGGGTATTCGTGGTGCGCAGCGGACCCATGCTCGAACGACTCAAGATCTTGCCGCCGAAGCCGGAGTTGCGATGTGGCAAAAAGTATCTGGTGGGTTATGTCGGCGTGATGGGCAAGCAGGAAGGCATCGATCTTCTGTTGCTCGCGGTGAAGCACATCGTCCGCGACATGGACCGTCACGACGTGCACTTCGGGTTGGTCGGTGGCGGCACTTCCCTGGCGGAGATGCGACAGATGGCGGTCGACCTCGGCGTATCCGACTACGTCACCTTCACCGGCCGCGTTCCGGACCAAGAGCTTCTCGAGATGCTGAATACCGCCGACATTTGTGTCAATCCCGATGTCGCCAATGAGATGAACGACAAGTCGACGATGAACAAGATCATGGAGTACATGGCTCTCGGCAAGCCGATCGTGCAATTCGACCTCACCGAAGGGCGATACTCCGCGGGGGAGGCATCCCTGTACGCGGCGAAAAACGACCCTGTCGATCTGGCGCAGAAGATAGTCGAACTGCTGGACGACCCGGAGAGGCGGGCGAGCATGAGTGAGTTCGGAGTGCGCCGCGTCCGGGACGAGTTGGCATGGGACTACGAAGTTCCCAACCTGATCCGCGCCTACGACAAGGTGATGTCATGAGCGGCCCGGCCGAAAATCCCCTCTCTTATGCGCTGGTGACACCGAGCTTTCGCCTGGACGTGGACCGCTGCGCGCTGCTGGTCGAGAGTGTCGAGCGTTGGGCTGCACCGTATTTGCAGCACTATCTGGTCATCGACCGGCGCGACGTTCCGATGTTCAAATCCTTCGAGTCGTCGCGTACCCGAATCCTGGTCGTCGAGGACATCATTCCGAGCTGGCTGGTACGCATTCCCGGTGTCCGTCGGTTCTGGTTCAGCTTTCGTACGCGGCCAGTCAAGAACTGGATTCTGCAGCAGATCGTCAAGCTGTCGATTCCGAACGTGGTCAACGACGACATTCTGCTCTACACCGATTCCGATGTCTTCTACGTCGCGCCCTACGATCCCCGGGCCTACGAGCGGGATGGCAAGGTGCCGTTGTTCATCGAGACCGGGCAGCGCGGTCTGATCGCCAACAACGATCATTGGCACGCCGTAGCTGCCGGGCTGCTCGGGATCCCCGCAGAAAAGGAATACGACACCAACTTCATCGGCAACGCGATCTGTTGGCGGCGCGAGAATGTGCTGAAGATGCAGGAGCGTTTACACAGCGTCGCCCACAAGCAGTGGGAACGGGCCATCGCGCCGCTGAGTGGATTCTCCGAATACATCCTCTACGGGCTCTACGTGACCCAGGTACTCGGTGACGCGTCAGGACACTGGGACGATGGCACGGTCCGAACTCTGAATCATTGGGCTCCCGTCCCGATGACCGTGCCAGAACTACAGGAGTTCAAGGCGAAGCTGACGCCGGAGTATGAGTCGGTGATGATCTCGGCGAAATCGAGAACGCCGGTCGCCGATATTCGCAAAGTTTTCTTCCAGTAGGCGTCAGCGGGTTACGTCAGACCTTGTACGCGTCGCGCCAGAAGCCCAGCGGGTTGCGCAGTGCCCGACAGAGCTTCTCTCGCTGGATCCGGGCGTGCTCTCGCTTTATCTCACGCGCGAACGGGCCTGGGCCGGCGCTGACATATCCCCATACCACCGCGAAAAAGCCGACGACGTAGGGACGCCGGAAGATATAGCGGATGCAGTGCAGGACGAAGTAGGGGAACGAGTAACCGGTCCATCGGCATGTCCGGCCATTGCGGTAACGCCCGTTGATTTCGCCCTCGCTGGCGCCGACAGCTCGGGTCAAGTGAAAGTGCGCATCGGTGTCCACGTATGTCTGCAGCCCCGCCAGGCTGGCCGCCATCTCGTCCACCGCGTCGAAGCCGTGTTCCTCCGGCATCGACTCCGTGGCCCGGTACGCCTCGATCGTGTACAGCTTCACCGAACCCTGAACGTGAAACTTCTGCTCAGCCATGCCCTTGGTCACGACGATGCCGCCCGCGATACCGATCGGGCCCTGAGCTCGCGCCACGATCCGTTCGAGGTAGTCCGGAGCCAGTCGCACATCCGCGTCCATCTTCATGACGTGCGTATACGGCTTGTTCGGCAGCGCGGTCACGACGCCGTGCCGCCATGCTTTGAATTCCGAGCCGGTCAGCAGGCCGCCGGAGTTGTCCTTCGCCAGTATGGTGGCGATGTTGTCGGTGTCGACTTCCCTGAGGCGTTCAGCGGTGCCGTCGGTGCTGCCGTCGTCCACGACGACCCAGTCAAAGTCCTGGAAATGCTGCGCCCGAAGGGTTTCCACGAGTCCCGCCACGTTGTCGATCTCATTGTGCATCGGCGTGACGATGAGCAATGTCATAAGACCACCTCACTGACGTAGCGGCGGGAGAGTCGCACAAGTCAGTCACTGATGCGTGAAACCGGCGGACGGTCAGTCATTCGTTTGACCCTCCTGATCGGCTGGCGCCGACTGCTCGTCCCGGCGAACTCGCGACAACACAACACCGAGAATCCTAGCGCCGCTGTGACGCAATGAGCGGGTGACTCGTTGCAATTCAGCACGCCGCGTTTTCGCTGCCTCTGCAACCACGACGACATTCGAGATGTTCTGTGTGAAAAGGGAAGCATCGCTCAAATTGGTGATCGGGGGGGCGTCGACGATCACCACATCGAAACGGCCGGCGAGATCCCTCATCAGCTGCCGGAACTTCTCGCCTGCGAGCATCTCACCGACGTCGATGGCGCTCCCGCCGCACGGTATCACCGTGAAACCACCCCACTGCGCGTCGAACATCGATTCGTCGAGTTCGGTTCTGCCCGAGATCAAATCGGTGATTCCCTGTGTCTGCGGGATCCCGACCTGAGCAGCCAGGCGCCCGCCCCGGACGTCGGCGTCGATGAAGGTCACTCGATTTCCGGCCTCGGCGAGGGCGCCTGCCACGTTGGCGGCCAGCGTCGTCTTGCCGGCGCCCGCCCGGGGCGAGGTGAAGAGCAGGAAAGGGGGTGTCTCATCGGCGGCATACAAAATGTCGATGGCGATGCGGTGAAGTATCGAGCGCAATTCGGGTGACTGCTCCGCGAACTGCAATACATCCCAGGCCTTCGCGTCACGCACCTTTGGTATTCCGCCAAGATACGGAACATCTAGTGCGGTGACGTCGCGACGACTTCGCACCCGGGTGTCGAAATTGTCGATGATCAACGCCGCGAACACCCCGGCGACCAAGGCGAGCATCACGGCAACGACGAGGTTCAACAACAAGTTTGGCGACGATTGGAACAACGGGATGCCGGCAGGCTGCAGCACCGACGCTTGGATCGGTGACTCAGCGGGCACGGTGGCGCCTTCGAGGCCGGCTACGGCGCCCGGCATCTCCATGGCAATGCGATTGGCGATCGACGCGGCATCCGAGCCCGTCCGTGCCGACACCCGGACGTCGAGAACCGACGTCCCCGTTGGGATCGTGATTTCCAACTGCTTGGCCAGGTCGGGAACCGTGGTGCCCAGACTGAGTGAGTCGATGACCGGCTGCAGAACCTGGTTCGTCGTCACCAGTTGCGCATAGGTCTTCATCCGACTCGTGACATACAGGTCGGCAACCTGGCGGGTTTCCATGCCCGTGGTCACGGACAGGTTGGGGGCGAACACCATTCGGACGGTGGAGGTATAGGTCGCCGGTATGAAGAATCCCGCACCGGCCAGCGCCGCACCGACCAGGACGAAAACGGACAGGAGCACCGGCCAGCGCCGCAATAGCCTACGAAAGTAGCTACGAAGGTCCATATCCCACCAGACTTGTCGGCACCAGACACCACGAAGCCCGCACGTCAGCGGTGGCTGGCTTCGTGCAGAGACAATAGCGCGACGAATCCCCGCCGGGTGAAACGGCTACGCAGGTGTCCCGAACGCAGTTCCCCACGAAATTTATTCGCTCTCTCGCTCGCGAATCTGGATCCGCGCATTCGCCGCAATCAGCACAAAGTCGCGCGCGTCCGACAATCCCGGAAGTACATTTGGTGCTACTCGCGACACGTTCGGTCCGACATTGGCTCCAGCCCCCCGGGTGGGGCTGAGGTCATCGCTTGCTGGCATGGCAGCGAAGCGACTTCCGCCCGAGATCGCGCCCGGCAAGGCGGGCGTTGCGGCCCAACAGTTCGTCACGCATGGACATGACGGTAGCACCCCACTAATCGCCGGTACCTGGTGAAAGGTGCAGGTGTGCTTTGTGGGGTGCGATGTGGTGGCTGGCTGTGTCCGGACCATTCCTTGCCCGACCGTGGCTAAGTCGCCGAGATTTGCCGTCCACGCCCTGCTAGGGTACTAATCCGGCCAGCGTGTTCGGGCTGGAAAACTCTTGAAAGTGGAACTGCGTGAACTCGATCGGTGCGGCCCGGTTTGCGGCCTCGCAGGAGCTCGGGGCGCGGGCGCCCCGTAATGGAAAAGGTCGTTCACGCCTCGGGCGTCAGCGCCTACAACGAGGAATGTTCATGAGCGCTAGCGCTATGGCGCGCAGACTCGCCTGGATGATGGTGCTCGTCCTGCCGATCACACTGGCGGGATCATTCGCCGGCTCGGCGTCTGCGGCCCCCGGTGACCCAGGCGATGTGACAGTGGTGGACAACGAGACGGCTGCCACCGGCCTCACGCTGCCGTGGTCTGCTCTGGGCTTGCCCTCCTCGGTCAATCTGTTCGGTGAGGGTGCCAGCGGTTACACCGTGGCGCTTCCCGACGGGCTGACTGCTGTGCGGTTGCAGGGAACCGTTCACGCGCCGATCAACATCGACGCCGGATACCTCGAGATCGACGACAGTGAGGGAAAGTTCCTCGGGGCTGTCGACCTACCACCGGCGGGCTCCGGCGCGGTGATGACACCGTTCGATGTCGACATCTCGGCGGCGCGGGTGAAGAGCTCCGCGGTCGACCTGTCGTTCACCATCCGCCCGCGTGACGACCGGGACCGATTCTGTCGGCCGCTTCCGCAACTCCAGATCAGTGATCTGAGAACGGTATTCGCCGGCACGCAGCTTCCCGTGACCACGGTCGCGAACTTCTTCGCGCCGGTGCTGGGCAAGGTCACGTTCTACGCGCCGAACGATGCCAGTCCCGCCGAACAGCAGGCGGTGCTGGCACTCACCGCGGCGCTGGGCCGCTACTACGCGACCCAGCCGGTGGCCATCTCGGTCGTCAGTCAACCGCGTGGCGCTGTACCGCCGCCGACGGCGGGGCTGGACCGGGCGATCGTCGTCGAGAAGGGCGATCCGGGTCTGACGGTGGAAAACCCCGGGACACCGAACGCATACCTTCGGGTCTCGGGCGACGGCGACGGGCTCGTGAAACAGGTGTCGTTGGTCTCGACCCAGCTGCAGCCACTGGCGCAGGCAAGCGCGGTTCGCGTCGACCAGGCCGGCTCCAGCACAGCTCAAATCGGGGATCCAGTGACGTTCTCCCAGTTGGGTCTGGGTGACGAAAAGGTCGACACATTCGGGACGAGCAATCTCGAGGTCGGTTTTCAGCGGACGCTGTTGGGCCAACGATTCGACAGCGTTCAGGTGCACCTTCTGGCCGACTACACGCCGGTGGCCGACCGTGCCGCGGCCTCGGTCATGATTCGTTCGTCGAAATCCGTCGTTTATCGAGCGTTGCTGAACAACACCGGCCATCTGGACGCAACATTCACGTTGGACAGCTCGGTCCTCGACCAGCAGTGGGTCAATCTGCAGTTCGCTCTGACCTACACGCCGGATCAGCCTTGCGGCCCGTTCGTCGCGCCGCTGACCTTCCAGGTCAGCCCGCAATCAACGCTGACCATGCACCGCGGTGGCGCTCCGCTCGGCGGCTTCGCCGCATTCCCGTCGGAGTTCAGCCCGAAATTCGTGGTGGCGCTTGACGGTAGTGGCCCCAATCAGCTCGGCTACGCGGCGCGGATCGTGGCCGCCGTCGCACGTCTGAGCAAGACCGAGCTCATGCCACAGGTCGTGGACGTCCAGAAGGCCGCATCCGCAACGTCAGGTGCGCTGATCGTGGCCAATTCCGATGCCATCAAAGGGACACCGCTGACTCCGCCGGTGGGTGCCAACGGCTCGACTCTGAACATCGCGCTCCCGACCCAGCTGCAGCTCAATATCGACAAGGGCCTGGGATCCATTCAGGCGTTCGCCGATCCGGCACGCAACCGTTCGGTCATCCTCGTCACGACGACCTCGGACTGGACGTTGGTAGACCCGCTGTTCAACTATTTCAACGGCCCGAATGGGGACGACTGGACGCAGCTCAGGGGTGACGTGCTCGCCGCGGGCGAGTCGGGGAACCCCGTCAACGTCGCCATCCGGCAGGCCGGCGCCGGCGCCGCCGAGCAGACCGTGTCCAGCACGTCCCGCTGGTCGTCGTATGGCTACGTCGTCGGCGGCGTGGTGGCCCTCGTGGCCCTTGCGGCATTCGCGGTGACACTGTTGTTGCGTCGGCGCAGAACCCAGAAGGAACTCGTCGGTACCGAAGGCACAGACAATTCCGACTGACTAAACTCGGCCGAATCGCACAACCGATAGGGGAGGGCTGCGGTGTTGGGGCGGGTTGAACTCCAGGGACCGCAGTTGACGGTGAGCGCGGTCGGATTCGGGTGCGGCGGCCTGATGCAGTCCCCTTCCCGCAAGGAGCGAATGGCTGTCCTGGGCAGCGCTGTCGACAGCGGGATGACCCATTTCGACACTGCGCGAATGTACGGGCTCGGGATGGCGGAGGCTGAGCTTGGTGCGTTTCTGCGCACCATAGACCGAGACAGCGTCACCATCGGCACCAAATTCGGCAACGAGATCGGCGGCTTGGCCAGTCGGCTCGCCCGGTTTCAGGCTCCGGCGCGGGCGATCTTGCGAAAGGCGCCGGCCTTGCGCGCGGCCGTCAAAGGCCGTCAGGCGCCGGCCCCGACCCCTCGTACATATGACGCGACCGTGGCCGCGCGCAGTCTCGACCAAAGCCTCGCGGCGCTGGGCGTCGATTATGTGGACATCCTGTTCGTGCACGGCCCGCGGCATATGGACACCGTGGCCACCGATGAACTCCGCCAATTCTTCGAGACTGCCCGTCAGCAGGGCAAGATCCGTGCCTGGGGGGTGTCTCAGGACGAGGACCTCGACGTAGATTTTGCAGGCCCGTTCGGCCCCGAGGCGGTGGACCAGCTTCGCGGTGACGTGTTCAGTCCGCCGCCGCGCTCGTCGGATATCACCTTCGGCGTTCTGAACCGGCCGTTCGCGGCACTGTCGGCCGGGCTGCGCGGTGACGACCGGATGGCGGCCCACTGGCGTGACTCTTTACAGCTCGACCCACTGGCTCCGGGAGTGTTGGCGAAGCTCATACTCGGATCGGCCACCAGGGCAACGGATTCCCGCGCGGTTTTGTACAGCACCACCAATCCTGCGCGCGTCGCCGAAGCGGCCAGCGCCGTCACATCGCCATACGACGCCGAGACGTTGGCCCGGTTTCTCGAACTCGCCGAGGAGTTCCGGCAAAGCGGCCGGATGGTTCGTAGGACCGAGGACTTCACTGCGGGCACGACGATCAAGACGGACGTCGTTGTCGTCGGCGCCGGCCCGATCGGTATCGCCACCGCACTGGAACTCGCGAAGGCGGGCGTCGAGGTGGCGCTCATCGAAAGCGGCCTGGAACGCACCGATAACACTGCCCAGGACTTGGCGTCTTTCGACTCGCGTCAAGACGATGTCTTCCACGCCCGCAGCGATCTCACGGTTCGCCGCGCGGTGGGCGGTGCGTCCGCCCTATGGGGTGGCCGTTGTGTCGCGTTCGACCCGATCGACTTCGAGGACCGGCCGCTGACCGCCCAGGCACCGTGGCCGATCACGGCTGCTGATGTCGAGCCCTATATGCAACGCGCCTGCGACTGGGCGCAGTGCGGCCAGGCCGCTTTCAACGCGCGCGACATTCCAGAGCTCGCGCACCGCGACTTGGTCGCCGGGCTTGCTGACGGTGATGTGCGCACGACCGACCTCGAACGATGGGCGTTGCCGACGCGGTTTGGGCGCGAGTACCGCGATGCGCTGCACCACACTCCGGCGCTGTCACTGTGGACCGGGTTGACGTGCACGGAGATCGTGACCGGTGAGAGCGGCGACTGCGTCGACCACCTCGTCGTCAAGACACTCGATGGCACGGAGGGCAAGGTCGTCGCGAACGACTACGTGATCGCGACCGGCGGCGTGGAGGCAACCCGGCTGCTGCTGGCGTCCGACCGGCACCACCCGGGGGGGCTGGGTAACGCGGGCGGGCACCTCGGGCGGTGGTACATGGCCCACGTGGAGGGCCGATTCGCGCGCGTGAAGTTCAACACCGACAACGTATCCTACGAGCATGAGCGCGACCGCGACGGAGTTTACGTCCGTCGACGGTTCACCTTCAGCCCGCAGCTGCAGCGCGAGCTCGAAATTCCCAATGCCGCAACCTGGTTGGTCAACCCGCCGATCAGCGATCCGGGACACGGAAGTGGCATCCTGTCGGGCGTCTACCTGACTCTGATTTCCCCGGTCGGTCGCTTCCTGCTCGCCGAGGCGATTCGCGAGGCCCACACCAAGACCGAGGGTTCGCCACAGATCATGGCGCACCTGCGCAACATCGTGCGCGATCTGTTTCCGTCGGTCCGGTTCGCGGTCACATTCTCCTACGCCCGCCTCTTCCGCAAGGGGCGCAAGGCGCCGGGCTTTTTCATCAAGAGCGCCGACAATCGGTACCTGCTCCATTACCACGGCGAGCATCTCCCGCACTGGGAGAGTCGGGTCGAGCTCACCGATGAGCGTGACGCGCTCGGCATGCGCAAAGTCCGGACGCATATGCACTTCTCCGATGCCGACTACGAAAGTGCGCACAAGGCAATCGATCTCATCGATGCTCACTTACGGGCCAACGGCGCGGGAAATGTGGAGTGGCTCACCGACGACCCCGAGGGTTCGGTACGGGAGTTCATGCACGGGTTCGCCGGTTACCATCAGGCCGGGACGACGCGAATGTCCGAGACCGCTGAGGGTGGCGTCGTGGATTCCGACCTCCAGGTGCACGGGGTGCGCGGACTGTACGTCGCGAGCACCTCGGTGCTCCCCACCTCGAGTCAGGCCAACCCGACACTCGTCGGGATCGCGCTCGGAGTCCGACTCGCCGACCACCTTGCTCACGCCCGCAAGGCCGGCGCGACTCCGGGCGATTGATGTCGGTCTATTTGGAGGGGGTTGTTCATGACTGCTGACAATGCGGTGATAGTCACGGGCAGTGCGGGTTTCATCGGTAGTGCCCTGGTGTCACGCCTGCGGGAGATGGGCCGCCCCGTCATGGGGATCGACCGTGCCGCAGAGCCGGGCGCCGACTCGTTGCGTCTGGACCTGACCACCATCACCGCGGCTGACCTACCTCGGCCGTGCCCGCCGACGATCGTGCACCTTGCTGCACTATCCAAGGAACCCGGATTTCCGTGGCGGGACTACTTCGCCAACAACGCCGAGGCGACGCGCCGCCTGTGCCGGGCCGCCGATGAAGCGGGCGTGCAGAACATCGTATTCACCAGTTCGATGATGGCCTTCGCTGCCGGTCCCTGGCGTCGTAGCGAGAGCGATTTCGGCGACGCCGACACCGCTTATGGCGCCAGCAAGCTGCAGGCAGAGGAGATCTTGCGGACGTGGCAGGCCGCGAAACCAGGACGGCGCCTGCGCATCGTGCGTCCAGGTGTGGTGTTCGGCCCTGGCGACACAGGCAATATGCGGCGGCTGATCCACGGCCTGAGCAAAGGGCGCTTCGCGTACATCGGTCGCGATGACACGGTGAAAAGCTGTATCTACCTGAAGGATATGGTTCGGCTGCTCGTCCTGCTCACCGAAGACGACGGGCCGCACGATACCTACCACGCCGTCTATCCGCAGCCGACCACGATCCACGATCACGTCGACGCCATCAATGCGGCCTGGGGATGGGACCGCCACCCGCGAACTGTTCCGTATCGTTTCGCCCTGGCGGCCGCCTCACCGTTCGCCGTGGTCGATCCGACGGGGGCACGTTTCGGCCTGCATCCCAGGCGTATTCAGAAATTGCAGTTCGACACCAACATCAGCTCCGAGCGCCTCGCCGATATCGGCTTCACCGCCGAGTATTCACTTCGCGAGGCATTCGCCGATTGGCGCCGGGACTGCGGCGGTGGTTTGCCGCAGTGAGGCGTGCGTCAGCGCGGTGGTTTGACGGGCTCGACGGCGGAGACCGGTGAGGGTGGTCCGGGTGTGCTGACCGGATCGATGGGCTTGCCGATCACCTCGTAGACGCGGAACATCTCGTCGCTGGTCACGCCGTCCGCTGAATAGATCAGTCTGGCGATACCCGCACCGGTGGACCACAGGTCCGGGTAGCGGCGGTTGATCGCGTCGGGGATATTGAGCCGGGGATTGGTCGCCACGATATAGCGGATTCCCATGTCCCACGGGCGATTCAAGGCGGCTGAGAAATCATAGTCGCTGGTGATCACGAACTGTTTCGGGTGGTCCGAGGACAGCCAAACCCCCCATGCCAAGAAGGTGTCCATCAACACCGCGCCGTCCGGAAGCTTTTTCGCGTCGAGCCAGGCGGCCAGTTGTCGCTCACTGACCAGGCGCCTGCGTGCGGACTGCTTCTCCGGGGGATGGCCGACCGGATCGACGAGAGAGATGAAGCTGGATTCCAGCTGCCCGTATGCGATGTCCTCGTTGACGACCAGCGGCGTCGTCACCGGGATCGCCACCACCACCGACGCGGTGAGCAAGGCGGCGGCGGCTTGGGTGGAACGCAGGTCCGCCGTGCTGCGGGCAGCTCCCGGCCGCGCCGACGCCCAACAGGCGACGGCGATGCAGACCACCATCGGGATAGCCAGCAGATAGAAGCGGAACCAACCGAATGTCATGGAAAGATGTTGTGCCACTGCGGCGAAGGTCAGGGTGGCGCCTAGGACTGCCAGCGGGACGACGGCGCTGACCTGTCTGCGGAACACTGCGACCAGCACCGCCATCGCAACGGCGATCCCGGTCAGAGGTTGCATGCCGAAGAGGCGTGCGGCGACGACCAGCCATCCGGAACCGGGGTCACCGCGCCCGACATGTGCCAACCGCTGGGCCACCTGGCTGCTGTTGCCGTACTGGGAGGAGAAGGTGGCGAACAGTTCCCCGTTGATGATCCAGCCGGTGACTGCCCAGATGATGATGGTAACGGCGATCGGGAATCCGATGATGCCCAGGTTGAGGACCGTGGACTGGAGGCGGTCGGAATCGCGTGAGCGGTGCCAGGTGACCACACCCACCAACAGTGCGGCACCGGCGGCTGCCGGGACCACCTCGTAGCGGGTGAGATATCCACAGCCCAAGGCGATGCCGGCCCAGGCCAGGTCGCCGACCCGCTCGCCGTCGCACCACCGCATCAGGTGACGTACAGCCCACACCAGGCAGAACATTTCAGCGGCCTCGCTCAGACCAGAGCCGCCGTACAGGATGATCATCGGGTGCAGGGCCACAGCGCCGACCGCGACCCACCGCCACCCCGTCGGGAGCCCGCGGTCGAGCGCGATACCCCGGACCATCAGGGCGGCACCGGCCATGAACAGCGAACTCTGGATGACGCCGGCGATGCCGTAGTACTTCAGCGCGGGCCACCAGTGGCTCAGCGCAACGAAGGGTATGTCGACCATGCTGGGCAGCGGATTCCAGACGAACCCGATGGCCGACAGGTGTGGATCGCGTGCATAGATTGCGAAGCCGGCGTTGGCCACCCGGTTGGGCGCATCCGGCTCGAAGATGTTGTACCGCAGCACCAGAACGGTGCCGATCACACAGTAGAGCGCCGTGAGGGCGGTGAAGAGCAGCAACCCCGGCCAGCGCGGCCTCCTCGGCGCGGACTGGTCGGGGTCGGCCTGGATCGGCGCGACTACAACTGTGGTCACAGCTCAGGACTGGTGGGGGTGCGCCTGCGTAGCCGGATCACCAGAACTGTCGCGGCGATGACGATCGCGGCGACGCCGACGCCGAGACTGAGCCACGCCCACCATTTCCAGGCCGGGCTGGGATGGGGCTGGCGAGCCATCGGGCCGCCCTCGTTGATGGACATGTTCACCGTGCGGCCCTGCGGTCCGGTCGCGACCACATCACCGACCACTGAGGCCCAACGACTCGGCAGGCCGCGGATGTAGTCGAACGACGCGTCGACCAGCGACCGGTCGCCGGTGGCCGAGATGGCAAGCACCGTACGGTTGTTGGAGGTGAACGCCTGAATGGCGCCGACCTGGCCGTTGATGTTGAGATCCGTGGTGGGGTCGCCGTTGACGCCGACGTCGCTTGCTCCGTTGGGAACCAGTGGTGCCTTCATCCCTGCTTTGGACATCGCGGCGCCGCTGGTGACAGCCAACAATCCGGTGCCGGAACTGGCCGCTTGTCCGAAGGTCGTCACCTTCGGACGCAAGGTCACCGACGTCTGCTGCGCCATCAGATTGATGGCCTGCGCGGCGTACCTGATGTATTCGGGGCTGTCGAGTGCCACGTTGAAGTCAGGGGTGAATGCCATGGGCAGCACCGGGAATCCGCCCCGGTTATTGGTACCCGGCGTGACGGTGACGGTCGACTGTCCGTCCAACGCGAACGTCATGCGGTCATTGAGGGGAGCGCACTCCTGCTGCGGAATGTAGCGAAGCTCCAACGCGAGTCCGACGTTCGACGCGATCTCTTCCGGAGGGATCACGCCGGTGATGTCCAATGTGCCCGAATTGTCCAGTCTGTGGGTGGCCAAAACTGTTGATCCCGAACGGATCAACACCGACGCCTGGCCGCTGCCGACCGGGGTGTACTTGGCCATCAGGTGGACGCTGGCGCTGCTGATCGGACCCGCGCCAAAGGCGCTGACGTCGAAACCGGCATAAATGGTCGTGACCCCGAGGACCGACGCCTGGCCGTTGACGCCGAGCTGGTCAAAGGTCTTGGTGTTGCTCGACAGCGTGGTGTCATCCCTCGACGACAACACAACGGCTGCCGGGGCCTGGGCCAAATTCGTTCTCTGGTCGACGAATAGCTGCACCTGTCGAGCCAGGGTCTGCCCGGTGCCGCTGATCACCAGCGTGGCTGCCGGGGTGCCGGCGTTCTCGACGATCACCCCTGGCTGGCTGTTGTCACGGATGTCGATCACCCGCACGGTGGGCTCCGGCGCGGGTGCGATATCCAGGGTGGTGACGTCGATGCGGACCGGCATCGGACGGTACTTCTTGGTCAGCCGTGCCACCAAGTCCAGTGCCGCCTGCTGCTGAACGTAAGTCGGGTTCGGGCCCACATTGATCAGGATCTTGTCCAGAAAGCTCGGCAGGTAGTCGGCCACCGATGCCGGGTCGGTCGGCGGGCCGGCGAACGAACTGGCGAGCTGGCTGATCGAAAGTGCCGGTATCTGAGTGCAATTGTTGACGTTTTGGTTGTTGTCACGGATGACGAAGCTCAGCTTGGCCATGCCGTTGGCGACGAGAGCTGGGCTGATGTCGATTTCGAACGGTACGGTCGTCGCGTCGGCCGGCACCGGGATGGTGCCGAGCACCATCCCGCGGTCGTCGAGAACGTCTACCCGTCCGCTGACCACGTTGACAACCGCGCCGATGATGCCACTGAGCGTCGTCGGCACCGTGCCGGCCGGTACCGGGATCGCGGTCTCGCTGGGTTGATTGGCTCCCAGTAGATCGATCCTGTCCGGCAACCCCAGCTGGGGCCACCCGATCAACCGCGGGGGATCGGGCGCGGGTTCGGTGGCGATCACCTCGACCACGTCACCGTCCGGGTCTGCCGACGCCGGCGCGAGCGCGCTGCCCAGCATCGGTGCCGCAAGCAGAACCGACACCATACCCACGGTGCCGAGCGCCGCGAAAAAGGCTCTCACGAAAGGTTTCCCGTCGACTCAGGAACAGTGTGCGTGTGGGACAGCCCGTGGACGGTCTTCTCCCAGAAACACGGTTTGGTCACCAGCTGGTAGAGCGCCTTCACCGCCGCGATCGATTGCAGGAACCAGTAGAGCGGGACCAGCGCAGCCGCCCACCACAGGTGCGGCTTGCCCAAGGCCTGAGCGACGATGAGGCCGACGAAGATCGATATGGGCGCGCCGATGAGGAGGAGAATCAGACACACGTAATAGGTCATCGGTGGGAACACGACCTCGACTGCGTGGGGCCGGCCCAACATCCACGTCGCCAGAATGAACCAGAACAGCAGATTGCACGCGGCGGTCAGCGGCACACCGCCGGTCATGTTGATGAGGCGCCAGGTGCCCTTCACACCGATCTCTCTGCGCAGTGCCGCGGGATTACGCAGATGAACGAGCATGGTCTGCAAGTAGCCCTTGTACCAGCGCGAGCGTTGCCGAATCCAGTTCACCACATCGGAATTCGCTTCTTCCAACGTCACCGAGTCCAGGATCCGGGTTCGGTAGCCGCAGCGGGCCAGCCGAACACCGAGATCGGCGTCTTCGGTCACGTTGTACTCGTCCCACCCACCGATCTCGCGCCATACGTCGGCGCGCATGTGGTTGGAGGTGCCGCCGAGTGGCACAACGCAGCGGGCCCGTTCCACCGCGGGCAGCACGACGCCGAACCATTGGTCGTACTCCAACGAGAAGAATCGGGTCAGCAGATTCTGCCGCTCGTTGAAATAGCCGAGTCGGGCCTGCAAGCATCCGACTTCGGCGGGGGTCTGCCGAAACGCGGCGACGGCCCGACGAAGCTGTAGTGGGTCGGGGATGTCCTCGGCGTCGTAGATGGTCATCAGTTCACCGCGCAGCCCAGGCGTCGCCATGCCGTAGTTGCAGGCCTTCGGCTTCGTCTTCGGCATGCTGTGCGGAACGATGATGACCCTGATCGACGTGAGATTCGCGTCGAGCAAGGCCATCTGGGTCGGCAGATCGTCTTCCTCGACCAACAGCAGGATTTCCAGCTTGTCCCTGGGGTAGTCGAGGCGCCCCACCCCGTTCAGAAGATTGGCGACGATGGTGGGCTCGTCATAGACGGGCAGCAGGACGGTGTAGACCGGCAACTCGTCGTCGGTGAGGGCCCGCGCCTCTTCGTCAGAGATCCGGATGAGTGCCGATGAGCGAATCCCGCGCAGCAGAAGATAATTCCGGTCGATGCTTGACATCAGATAGAACGCCGCGATCAGCGCGGTCAAGGTTGGTGCGACAGCGTAAGGAAACATGACGCCGCCGGTGATCAGGGCGGCGATCACAACACCGCATGCGCTCAGGGTGCGTGCACCGAGGAGATTGTGGGCCGAGAACCGCGGATGCAGTTTCGCGGGTTGCAGGGTTTCAGTCACGTCTGCGGGGTGGAGCCGGGCCCGGCGAACTTGGTGACGAAGTCATAGGACGACACGGGAGACAGACCGCTCCGTGCCGCCCAGTCCGTCGGGACCGTCCGCAGGGCTGCCGCCTCGTGCTGGTGCAACCCCGCGGCGGCCAGGATCGCCGTGCCGACGGCGAGGAAGCCCACCGTTCGCGCGGAACGGTGAGGCATCCCCGCGCTGATCGGGTGTTCGGTGGGATCTGCGGACCGGCGGCTCGGCGCCAGCCGCGCACCCGTCACCGACAGGACGGGAATGACTCCGGCGACGACGATGATCGTTGGCAGAAACCAGGAGGCGCAGCCGAATACCAACGGCGAGCTTGCCGCGAGGCTGATCGCTGCGGCGGCTGCCCGACGATGCATGGGCAGGGTCCGGGTGGCAAGGAAAACCGCCACGGCACCGATCGCGGCGGCGACAACGGCGCCGGCCGTGGGGGTCCCGCCCAAGGCGGCGGTCGCTGTCAGGTAGGGCACCGGTGTGGCGAAGCAAGCCAGGAAGAGCCACAGCGACCACATCGTCAGGGCGTGACGCATTCCGAACAAGACGACGACACAGCACACGGCCCACACCAGGACCGTCAGGGACTCCAGGCGCCACCACGCCGACAGCGTCGGCATCCGGCCGATCAACAGATAGATGGCCGCCAGCCCGAGAATGCCGATCAACGTGGCCACGATCCAGTCCGATTCACCGTCGCCGACCCCGGGTGAGGTGCTGCGGTACCCGGCGGCGATCAGAAGAGCCAGGACAGGCAGCACGACCAGATACGCGGCGCGCGAGCCGGCGAGCGCATCGGCGAAGTTGTGTGCGTAGCTGGATGCGTACGCGACCAGGCAGAGCAGTGCCACCGCTGTGCCACGAGTCAACACGCCGAGACCGGTTGGCCGGTCCGGGGCGTCAGTCGAAATATCGTCTGGCAGTTCGGTGTCGGTGACCGGCCGCGGCCCGACGGTGGCCGTCACATCGATGTTTGGCATCTATCCATCCGGTGTCCAAATAATGTTGCAGCAGCTAACTTGCGTTTGCATGATCGCTTACGGCAGATGTGGGCATTTGATGAATCATGGGCACAACTAGGAAAAAGTTACGTCGACAACAATTACAGCAAACATTCGATGCATCGCTGATAAACCCAGGCCAGTGTGGTGTAACTCACGTTTGGGCTGTGAGCGGAGGGTGCGGCGGGTACGAAGCCGCAGTGGATGCGCAATGCTGAAGACCGTGACCGCCGCGCGCACCACCACGTCGATCTACATCGCCTCCCCCGAAGGCGACACCGGGAAATCCACCGTCGCACTCGGCATCCTGCACCGGTTAACGGCGATGGTGCCGAGGGCCGGAGTGTTCCGTCCGATCACCCGGCGGGAGAACCGCGACTACATCCTGGAGTTGTTGCTGGCGCACAGCAACGCCGGCCTGACATACGACGAATGCGTCGGGGTGACCTACCAGCGCTTGCACGCGGATCCCGACGGCGCGATCGCGGACATCGTCGACCGGTATCACGAGGTGGCGGCCCGCTGCGATGCGGTGGTGATCGTCGGATCTGACTACACCGACGTGGCGACCCCGACCGAGCTGAGCGTCAACGCGCGGATCGCGGCCAACCTGGGAGCGCCGGTGCTGCTGTCGGTGCGCGCCCGGGATCGCTCCCCGGCGGAGGTCGCCGAGGTCATCACGCTGTGCCTGGCCGAGCTGGCTGCCCAGCACGCACACACCGCCGCGGTGGTGGCCAACCGCGCCGACCCGGCCAGACTCCGCGCGGTGGCCGACGCATGCGCGAACCTGGGCCCACGCGTGTACGTCATCCCGGAGGAGCCGCTTCTGGTAGCCCCCACCGTCGCGGATCTGAGCCACGCCGTGGACGGTGTTCTGGTGCACGGTGACGACTCGCTGCTCGGCCGTGAGGTGATGGGCGTGCTGGTGGCGGGCATGACCGCTGAGCACTGCTTGGAGCGCCTCACCGAGGGCGTAGCGGTCATCACGCCGGGCGATCGATCCGATGTGGTACTCGCCGTCACCAGTGCGCATGCGGCCGAGGGGTTCCCGTCGCTGTCGGCGGTCATTCTCAACGGCGGGCTGGCGCTCCATCGTTCGATCGCCGAACTGGTGACCGGGCTGGGCCTCCGATTGCCGATCATCGCCACCGAGCTCGGCACCTTCGAGACGGCCAGCGCGGTGGCAGGAACGCGCGGGCGGGTCACCGCCACATCGCAGCGCAAGATCGACACCGCGATCACGCTGATGGAGCGCTACGTCGACATCGACGAGCTACAGAACCGGCTCAGCCTGCCCATCCCGACGGTGACCACCCCGCAGATGTTCACCTATCAGCTGATGGAGCGGGCCAGAGCTGATCGTAAGCGCATCGTGCTGCCCGAGGGGGACGACGACCGCATCCTGCGGGCGGCCGGACGGTTGTTGCTGCGCGGTGTCGCCGATCTGACCATCCTCGGGGAGGAGGCTCAAGTGCGTTCCCGTGCAGCAGAATTGGGTGTCGATCTGACGGCAGCGGTTGTGATGGATCCGCGCACCAGCGAGCTGTGTGACGAGTTCGCCGAACAGTACGCCGAGCTCCGCAAGAAGAAAGGTGTGACGCTGGAGCAGGCGCGCGAGATCATGCACGACGTGTCGTACTTCGGAACAATGTTGGTGCACAACGGAATCGTTGACGGGATGGTCTCCGGCGCGACGCACACCACCGCGCACACGGTTCGGCCGGCCTTCGAGATCATCAAAACCCAGCCGGATGTCTCGACGGTCTCGAGCATCTTCTTGATGTGCCTGTCCGACCGGGTGCTGGCCTACGGCGACTGCGCGATCGTGCCGGATCCGACCGCTGAGGAACTCGCCGACATCGCGATCAGTTCGGCGCGCACGGCCGCGCAGTTCGGTATCGATCCTCGAGTGGCCATGCTGTCGTACTCCACCGGCGACTCGGGCAGCGGCAGCGGTGTGGAGAAGGTCAGGGCCGCCACCGAATTGGTCCGGTCGCGGGCGCCGGAGCTGTTGGTGGAGGGGCCGATTCAATACGACGCTGCCGTCGACCCGACCGTTGCCGCGGCCAAGATGCCGGGCTCTGAGGTGGCCGGGAGTGCGACCGTACTGATCTTCCCCGACCTCAACACCGGCAACAACACCTATAAAGCGGTCCAGCGCAGCGCCGGTGCCATCGCGATCGGCCCGGTGCTGCAAGGGCTCAACAAACCCGTCAACGACTTGTCCCGCGGCGCGCTCGTCGAGGATATTGTCAACACCGTGGCGATCACCGCGATCCAGGCGCAGGGGCTGTGATGGCCGATACCGTTCTGGTACTCAACTCCGGTTCGTCATCATTGAAATACCAGTTGGTGCAACCGGATACCGGTACATCGCTGGCATCTGGGCTCGTCGAGCGGATCGGTGAGGAGACGTCGACCGCGACATTGAAGTGGGGCAGTGAAGAGACCCGCCGTGACGGCCGGATCGCCGATCACGAGGCGGCGCTGCGCACCACGTTCGACCTGTTCGCCGAATCCGGCCAGCACTTGGACGATCTGGGGCTGATCGCCGTCGGGCATCGGGTCGTCCACGGCGGCCAGGAGCTGTACCGCCCCACCCTCGTCGACGATGCGGTGATCACCAAGCTGAAGGAGCTCGCAGCGCTGGCTCCTCTGCACAACCCGCCGGCCGTACTCGGTATCGAGGTCGCCCGCCGAGTGTTGCCCGACCTGCCACACATCGCGGTGTTCGACACCGCGTTCTTCCATGATCTGCCATCCGCTGCGGCCACATACGCGATGGACCGGGAATTGGCGCAACGCTGGGATATTCGCCGCTACGGCTTTCACGGGACGTCGCATCAGTACGTCAGCCAACAGGCCGCAAAGTTCCTCGACGCACCGATCGAATCTCTCAACCAGATCGTGCTGCACCTGGGTAACGGCGCGTCGGCGTCGGCCATTGCCGGCGGCCGGCCGGTCGACACCTCGATGGGACTCACGCCGATGGAGGGGCTGGTGATGGGGACCCGCTCGGGCGACATCGACCCCGGCGTTCTCATCTATCTCTGGCGGACCGCGGGTATGAGCGTCGAAGAGATCGAGACCATGCTCAATCGGCACTCTGGAATGTATGGCCTCGGCGGTGAGATCGACTTCCGGGTGGTGCATCAGCGGATCGAATCCGGCGACGAGGCAGCGCAATTGGCCTACGAGGTCTACATCCACCGGTTGCGTAAGTACATCGGCGCCTACCTGGCCGTCCTGGGGCACACCGATGTGGTGACGTTCACCGCTGGTGTGGGCGAAAACGACGCACAGGTGCGGCGCGATGCGTTGACCGGGCTGGCGCCGCTCGGCATCGAACTCGACGAGCACCTCAACGACAGCCCCGCCCGGGGTGCGCGACGGATCTCGGCCGACAAGTCACCGACGACCGTGCTGGTGATTCCGACCAACGAGGAGCTGGCGATCGCCCAAGGCTGCCTTTCGGTGGTCTGAACGTCGAGCTAGCTGGCGCCGGGCATCGGAATCGGCTTGACGCCGGGGGTCCCGATCTTTCCTGCCAGCCAGGGCAGCGCATCTGCGAAAGCGTAACCCGCAGACTGCAGATCGTGGCCTGCGTAGAAATTGACCACGGCGCATTCGATGCCGTAGCTGCTCGCAAGGTCGCACATGGCGTGTGCGATATCGGCGTGATTCTCGGAATCGGTATCCCACTTGGAGGGTGGTGTGGGGACAGCGCCAGAGTGGTCGCCGGGTCGGTATTCGGGCGTCGTGTTCGACGACACGGCGAACCACGCGGACATGCCGGTATAGGTGCCGTGCCGGGTGATCGCGGTCTTCGGGTCGAAGGCTTCCCAGGCGCTGACGTCGCCACCGAACAATCGCCCGACGGTCTGATCCTTGGTCCCGGCGTTGGGCCCGAGCTGACCGTCGATGTCGACGATCGCGCTGAACAACTCGGGGTGTACGACCCCCAGCATCAGTGCGCAGGTGCCTCCCGACGACCAGCCGGCAACGCCCCAGTTCTCTGGCTTCGGACTGATGCCGAACGTCGAGGTCACGTAAGGCAGGACTTCTTTGATGAGATGATCGGCCGCGTTGCCGCGCGGGCCGTTGACGCACTCGGTGTCGTTGATGAACGATCCGCCCACATCGGGGAAGACCAGCACGGGAGCGTTGCCGTGATGTCGCGCCGTGAAATCGTCCAATGTGGTGAGCACATTGGACGACCGCAGCCAGTCGTCGGCGCGGCCGAACTCGCCACCGAACATCATCACCGCCGGCAAGGACGGCGGGGGTGTGGTCGCGAACCACGCCGGCGGCAGGTAGACGTACTCCTGTCGATGCGCAAAGCCCGATTCCGTATCCGGTGTCGTCATCTTGACGACGACGCCCTGGGTGGGCCTGGCCCCGCGCTGCTGCATATCCGCCAAGGTCGCCTGGTCGATCCAGCGGTCCGGTTCGCTACCGGTGACCCGGTCCCATGCGGACTGGACGGTGGGGAAGTAGCCGACCCAGGTGTTGACCGCCAGCGCTGTGCACAGCAGGCAGAGCGGAACGGCAAGTATTGCCGCACTTCGGCGGGTCCACCCGACGCCGCGCCAGCCCGCGAGCAGGACCACGAGAGCGGCGCCGAAGCCGACGATCCACACCCAGAACGTCGCTGGGGCAGGGTCCTGGGACATCCCTTGGTCTTTGATGAACCAGAAGGTCAACGCCGCGCAGACGCCACCGACGAGAAGCGCGACCGGCAACCAGACCCGAAGCCACCGTGGCGATCTGCGGCCGATCGCCGCCAACAAGGCCACCGCCGCGAGGAGTTGCAGAACGATCAACAGCCAGCCATGGATCAAGCTCACGGTTTGCGGCCTTCGCAATCATTGGGCGCTGGAACGGAATTGACGCGTTGGCCCATCCAGTCCAACGCCTCCGTCATGTCGAATTTGTCGGGGGCATCGTCCGGCAGCCTACGGATGGTGATGACGGCACCCGCCGCGCAGGCGTTGTTCAACGCGGCGTCGGTCCACGCCGCGGGCACCAGCGGATCCTGATTCCCGTAGATCACCAACATCGGCGCCTGCGTGGGGCCTTGGGGCAGGCTTACCTTTTTCAGGAACCCTCGCAACGTCTCGAGCGCGGCGGGCGACTTGGGCCGTAGATCGTCCGGGGTGATCTGAGCAGCGATCGCGCTGCGTGCTTCAAGGCCCGCCGAGTCGCAGGCCAGAAGTGCGTCCCATTTCTGCGCGACGATTCCGCTGCGGTAGTCGTCAAGGTTGAAGTCACGCGGGTACGAACTCTTCAGGCCGGCCAGGAATGCTGTCAGGTCGAGTTCCTGCTGGGTGTTGAGCGTGCCCGCTGCGGCCGCGTCGGCCAGCCCGGTGATGTCGGCAACCGGGGAAATCGCGACAGCGCCAAGCAAAGTGAGGTTCCATCCCTCGTTCCCCGCGAGCTCGTCGGCCGCCCATGCCGCTTGTCCGCCTTGGCCCATCCCGAAGGCCAGCCAGGAGGCGGACGACGGGGTGTTGGCCTTGTCGAACAGTTTGCGTGCGGCGCGCACGGCATTGATCAGGTTGTAGCCGGCCGTCATCGAGTCGAGGTAGGGATGGTAGGTGTCCAGGTCAGGCTGATCGTGGGTCTTGTCGAGGCTGCCCAACCCTTGGTAATCCGACATCACCACGGCGTAGCCGGCTTGCAGCAGTTGTCTCACGGTGTCCGCGGAGCCGAGCAGAGTCGGCGATGTCGACGGTCCGCAGCCCGGCAGGATGCCGGTCGCGGGGTGGCCGAACGCGACGATCCGCCATCCTCCGTCAGGGGGTGTGCCATTGGGAACCAACAGGATTGCTGTTACATGGGTGCCGCTGTCGTTGATTCCCGATCGAGAATGGTAGGTGAATCGCTGGGCCCAGGCGACCGCCGACTGCAATGACGGATCGAGGTCTCGTACCCCTTCGCTGTTGAGGATTGCCCCAGATTCCTCGAGTGGTGCGGGCGACGTCGGGGTGCGCGATTTGGGACCGCCACAGGCAGTCCCGACAAGGGCAACCACCGTAACGGCGGCCAGGGCGGTCAGAATTCGTCGCACGACCCAGATGGTAATGCTCGATGTAGCCACTCCGGTCCGGGTTGGCGCGCTGTCGTGGGATTGGCTGCAGTTCGTGTTGCCCGAAGTGGGAGAAGTCGGTTGGTCAGCGGTCTAGCTCGCCGGCCGCGGATCGCGCGGATCATCGGGATCGGGGTCGCCGAACCACCGCGACGCGGTGTGCTCTGGATAGTGGTCGTGCCACGCCCACCATTCGTAGGGCTTGCTCTGTGGATAGCCCGGGGGTGAGTCTTCCCAGGTCTCCTGGCGGCCCAGTGCGGTCATGTCGAGGAAATGCCATGTGTTGACGAAGATTTCATCACCGCGACTGTCGATGAAGTACGTCCGGTAGATCTGGTCGCCGTCGCGGATGAATGCGTTGGTGCCGTGCCATTGATCGACTTCGAAGTCGACGTCGAAGGCGTTGTCCCGGCCGGGCAGCATCGTGTACCACGGGATGTCCCAGCCCATCCTGGCCTTGATCCGCGTGATATCGGCTTGTGCGCCCCGTGATGCGTAGACCAGCGTGGTGTCCCGCGCGTTGAGATGCGCGAGGTTACCAATGTGGTCAGCCATCAACGAGCATCCGACGCACCCGTGGTCGGGCCAACCGTGGACACCCGGATCGAGGAAGGCGCGGTAGACGATCAGCTGCTTTCTGCCGTCGAACAGGTCGAGCAGGCTGATCGTGCCGTCCGGCCCGTCGAACGCATAGTTCTTCTCGACCGGTGTCCACGGCATGCGCCTGCGCAGTGCGGCCAGCGCGTCGCGGGCGCGCGTCAATTCCTTTTCCTTTTCCAGCATTTGGTTGCGGGCGGCGTCCCACTCGGGTGCCGACACGATGTCAGGTATCTGCACAGTTGCTCCTTGCGAATCATTCAACAAATTAGTTGAGTATCTGCCTTCAGGGAACCACGGGGAGCGGCTATAGTCAACAAGATGGTTGAAGATCAGATCTTGGACCGGGCCTACGCCGCCCTGGCCGATCCGACTCGCCGCCACCTGATCGAGGTGTTGCGGCAAGGCGATGCGCGGATCACCGACCTTGCCGCCCCACTGCCGATGACGTTCGCCGGAGTGTCGCGCCATGTCGGGGTGCTGGAAGCGGCCGGCCTGATCCAGCGGGAGGTCCGCGGCCGCGAACACTGGGTCTCGTTGCGTCCGGAAGGGCTCACGGCTGCCCAACATTGGATCGATGAACAGACCCGGTTCTGGTCGACCCGTGCTGATGCGCTGGCCGCACGGCTGCGCCGCAAGAAGGCTGACGAGCGATGAGTGAGACCGTTACCGTCGTCGTCTCGCGCGTCATGCCCGGCCTGCCCGCGGAGGTGTTCGACGAGTGGCTCGATCCGGAAGCGCTGCAGGAATGGATGTGCCCGAACCCGGTGCGCGTGGTCGAGGTCACCGTGGACCCTCGCGTCGGCGGAACGGTGCGCTTCGATGTCGACGATTCCGGCACCCGGGTGCTCATCAGCGGACAGTTCCTCACCATCGACCGCCCGCGTCTGCTGCGGTTCACCTGGAGCAACTCGAATTGGGAGGATCCCTCTCAGGTGAGCATCGTCGACGTGACGTTCGAGCCGGTCGGCGCGGACGAGACGTTGATGTCGATCGAGCACTCGCTGCTGCCGACAAGCGAATTCGACTCGTTCCACAGCGGTTGGATCGACACCTTCGCCCAGCTCGCGGCCAGGCTCGCTTCGCCGCGCTGAGCGCACAGTCGATCCCCAGCTGACCGGTTTAGCGTCAGCAGCTGTGGTTCGCTGGTCATGTTTGATGCTGGGCATAACCGTGTGGGCGTTGGCCACGTTCAGCCCCATCGGTCAGTACGCGCCGCTGCTGTTCTGGGTACGCGCGTTGCAGGTACTGCTGCTGTTGTTCGTCGCACCGTTCCTGCTGGCATCAGCGCGCCCGGTCGTATGGTTGTGCGCGCTCTCGGCGCCTACGGGGCGGGTCGTCGACCGAGTGCTGCGTTCGAGAGTCATGCGGGTGGCGCTGTCGCCGTTGACGACGTCAGCCGCCATGCTGGCCACACCGTGGCTGCTGTACCTGACCCCCTGGTATGTCGCCTCGATGACCGGACCGCTGGCGGCGGTAACTCGAGTGCTGCTGGTGCTCGTCGGATTCGGGTACTTCTACACCCGCTTGCAGATCGATCCGGTACCGCGACGGTTCTCCCCGCTGCTGTCCATCGCCATCAGTGTCGTGGAGTCCTTGGCCGATGGCCTGCTCGGCATCGTGCTCTGGCTCGGGCCGCTCATCGCCGTCGACTACTACGCTGCGCTGCAGCGTGATTGGGGACCGAGCCTACGGACCGACCAGTCCATCGGCGCGGGCATCCTATGGATCGTCGGTGATGTGTTGAGCATTCCGTTCGTGGTCGCGCTGATGCGTCAGCTCGGTACCGACGAGCGCCGGAAGGCCAAGCGGGCGGACGCCGAACTCGACGAGGCGACCGCGGACGGGCCGTCGACGCTGTGGTGGGAGAACGACCCTGCGCTGCGCGATCGCTTCTCGCGCTAGAACGTGCTGGTGGGCCTGACGTTGTTGGCCATGTCGACCAGCGCGTAGCGGTGCGCCTGACTGGTCGCCACCCGCGCCAGGCTGCGCAGTGACGCCTCCACGCCAAGACGCAAACCGTGCTCGGTGAACGGAAAACCGAGAATGTGGTTGGTGCTGGCGGTGTTCCCGCTCATCCAGTCCATCGCCGTGCCCAACACCAATGCGCGGATCTGCAGCACGCGCGGTTCGGAATCGGGCAGTGCCTCGACCCGGTGCGCGGCATCGCGAATTTGCTCCTCGGACAGCTCATGAGCTGACCGGCCCGACAGCAGCGTCACCGCGCTGGTCAACCGGGCTGTGGTGAAATGCCGTGATGCAGCGGGGACTTCGTCGAGTGTTCGGACCGCGGCTTCGCGATCGCCCTCCACCGAGAGGGCTCGCGCCAGGCCGAACGCGGCCGAGATTGAGTTGTTGTCGGTGTGCCAGACAGTTCGGTAGAACGGCAGCTCGTCGGAGGTGGCGGCCAGCTCGGCCGTTGCCGCCAAAGCCAGCTTGGGCGCGAGTTCGCCCGGGAAGATGTCCAGAACCTCGGTGAAATGCTTTGTCGCCGAATCGTAGTCGCCGGTGAGTAGCTCGGAGACGGCCTTGAACCAGATCAACCGCCAGCGCCAGCCCACTCGCTCGGCCAGGTCGTCGAGCTTGCGGTTGGCCTTCGCGACATCGCCCAGGTCGAGCAGTGCGCGGACCTCCATCAGCGGCAATTCGATCGACTCCGTGAGGTCGACCCCTTCGGAGTCGAGAACGCCGTGCCGGGCCGCGCGCAGGGAGTCCAGCGTCTGAACCGGCTGCGACAGCACCGTAGCGGACAGCACCGTCGCGGCGATGTCGGTGGGATCCACCAGGGGAACCGGCAGGGCGGTGACGATCTCGGCGGCCGTCAGCTTCTCGGCGTGGGCCAGACCGTCGAGGTACACGTCGGTGTGCGCCACCAGAAGCTCCACCCCGAACGCCGCCCGGGTTCGGGTGAAGACGTTCGACAAGCCCGGCCTTGGCACACCGGTGTCCTCGGCGACCACCTCACGCAGAACACCCAGCAGCTGTGACGACATCTCCTCGGCGCTGGCGAACCGGCGGCGCGGATCCGGGTCGATCGCCCGGCGCAACAGTCGCGCGAACGAGTCGTACTTCTTGAGCACCGGGTCGTCTTCGGGCAGCCCATCGACATAGCGGCCCTTGCGGGTTCGCAGGTTCAGCGTCAATGCCGCCAGGGTGCGGCCCACCGTGTAGATGTCGCTGGCGACGGTCGGCCCGGTCCGGACGATCTCGGGTGCCTGATAGCCGGGCGTGCCGTAGAGGTACCCGAACGAGTTGATCCGCGACACCGCGCCGAGGTCGATCAGCTTGAGCTGCTCCTCGGTCACCATCACGTTCTCCGGCTTGAGGTCGTTGTAGCACAAGCCGATCGAATGCAGATAGCCGAGCGCCGGCAGGATCTCCAGCACGTAGGCGATGGCTTCGGACACCGGAAGCTTCTCGCCCTTGGGCACTTTGAGCGACTTTCCGCCGACGTACTCCATCACGATGTAGCCGACGGGTTCGCCGTGAGAGTCGGGGTGCTCGACGAAGTTGAAGATCTTGACGATCGACGGGTGGACCACCTCGGCCAGGAATTGGCGCTCGGCCATCGCGATCGCCTGCGCCTCGGCGTCTCCGGAATGCACGAGGCCCTTGAGCACCACCGGCCGCTCGTTCACGTTGTGGTCGACGGCCAGATACACCCAACCCAGGCCGCCGTGCGCCACACATCCCTTGATCTCGTATTGGTCGGCGACCATGTCCCCGGGGACAAGCTGCGGCACAAATGAATACGGGCTGTTGCAGTGCGGACACCAACCCTCCGACGGGGCCTCACTGTCGTCGGTCGAGCGGCCCACCGGGCGCCCGCAGTTCCAGCAGAACCGCTTCGCCTCGGCGACAACGGGATTGACCATCAAAGCCTTGAGCGGGTCGATCTCGGGATACCGAGGAATCTCTACCAGGCCGCCGCCGAGACGCCGTGTCGGCGACAGCTTGCGAGCCACGGTGGGGTGAACCATGGCCTCCGGTTCGGTGCCCACGCTACCCATCGAGTCGTCGTCGTCCTCGAACTGCGGCCGATAGATCGCCTGGGTGGCCATCGGCCGCACCGTCGAGGCCGAATCCATGGCGAAGTCGTCGAACGACGCGGGCTGTGTTCCGACGTCGACGTCCGGCTGATCGGAGGCGGCGGCCATCAGTCCAGGTACCTCGGCGTCGGGGGAGCGGGCGCGGGTCCCAGTACCGTCAACCACTTGCGGTACAGCGTGTTCCAGGTTCCGTCGCGGCGGATCCGCTCCAAGGTCCCGTTGACGAATCGCACCAGCCCGGTGTTGGCCAGGTTGATCCCGATGCCGTACGGCTCCTGGGCCATGTTCGGTCCGATGATGTGCAGATACGGATCCTGGGCCACCAGGCCCGCCAGGATGGAGTCATCGGTGCTGATCGCGTCGACCTCGCGCTGCTGCAACGCGACCAGGCAATCCGCCCAGCTCACCACGGTCACGATGATCGGCGGCGGCGCGATCTGACGCACCCGGTCCAGCGACGTGGTGCCGCTGGCGACGCACACCCGCCGTCCGGACAGGTCGGAGGCCTGCGAGATGGCCGACTCGCGTGGAGCCAGAATGCGTTGGTAGGCCATGAAATACGCGGTCGAGAAGTTCACCTGCTTGCGGCGCTCGCAGGTGATCGTCATGGTCTTGACCACGATGTCGACGGTGTTGTTCTGCAGCGCCGTGATCCGGTCGGCCGACGACAGGATGCGGTACTCCACGGCCGACGGTGTGCCGAAGATGTCGCGGGCGACCTCGCCGGCGATGTCGACGTCGAACCCGGTGATCTCGCCGGTGATCGGATCGCGGAAGGAGAACAGGTTGCTGCCGACGTCGAGCCCGACGATCAGCCGGCCGCGGGCACGAATGCCGGCGACCGCCGCGTTGGCCTCGGCCTTGGTGGGGAAGGGCCGCAGACTGGCGGTGCGGTCACAGGAGTTCTCCGACGGGTCGGGACGCAGCGGCGGTTCCGGTGCGAGCTCCTGCATCCCGGCCGGCGTCGGCGGGGCCAGCGTCGGCACCGGCGGCGCCCCGATGTACTCCGTTTTGCCGCAGCCGCTGAGCACTGTTGCCGCGGCGATCGCTACGCAGAGCAACCGGCGCATCCGCATCGTCGGCCGTTTGTTCTTCGCGCGGGCGCTCATCAGCGGCCGTCTGTTCTTCGCGCGGGCGCTCATCACCGGCCGTCTGTTCTTCGCGCGGGCGCTCATCACCGGTACTCGCTGAGCCGAGGCCACAGGCCGAGCGCCACCGACACCGCCGCGCCGACCGAGAGCACCACTCCGCCGACGGTAGTGCCCGACAGCACCCGGCGAGCCGACAGGATGTCGTTGCGCAGTTGGTTGCGGCTCTGCCGGATACCGCTCGACAGCGCCGCGTCGAGCTTGTCGAATGCCGGTGTCGAGTCGTCCTCACCGGTGCCCAGCGCCACCTGTGTCGCAGCCTGGTAGTTGCCGACCGAGATGTAGGCGTTGATCCGCTCGTCGGCCTGCCGCCACTTGGTCAGCAAGCCGTCGGCATCGGCCAGGTCGTCCTTGGCGATGGCGTCCTTGCGGGCGAGGTATTCGGTGAGCTGTGTGTGCATGGCTTCGACGCGTTGGTAGTAGGAGCGCTTGCGGACGTCTTCGTCTCCCCGCCGGATCAGCGACAGCGTCTCGTCGGCGCGAGCCTGCTGGGCGGTGATCGCCAGGCTAGTCACAGTTTTCAGCGACTCGGCCGCGGTGTTCTTCGCAGCCCGGCTGCCTGCGGTGGAGATGAGCAGCGCCGAGCCCACCCAGATGATCATCACCACGATCGCCAGGCCGCCGGCGATCAGGCCGACGTTCACCCGACGTTTGGTGCGATCGGCCAGCCACCGGTGACCGAACGCCCCGAACAACAGCGTCACCGCGACCACCATGATCACCGGCGCTGGGACGCGGGTGGAGGCCGTGGTTTCGGCGTCGACCCGCGCCGAGGTCTGCTCGTACAGCCGCTGCGCGTCCGGCAGGATCTGCTGCTGCATCAGGGCCGAGGCCTCCGAGAGATAGGACGAGCCGACCGGATTGCCCATCCGGTTGTTGGTCCGGGCGGTTTCGATCAGGCCGGTGTACACAGCCAGCTGGGCGTTGATCCGGCCGAGCAGCTGCACCAGGGGCTCGTCGGTGAGGCCGCTGGACGCGCGGGTCACCGCCACAGCGGCATCGGTGATGGCCTGCTCGTAGCGCTGCCGCACGGCGCGCGGCTCGGAGCCGGCGATGAACGCGGTCGCCGCGGCGGCGTCGGCCACCGAGAGCGTGGTGTAGAGCTGGCCGGCGGCGAAGGACAACGGCTCGGTGTGGTTGAGGACGGCGGTCAGCTGCGTTTGCCGGTCGGTGATCGTCGTCGAGGTGGCGAACGCGCTGAGGATCCCGAGCGTGGCGAGGATGACGCCGAGGGTCAGGATGCGCCCGGGTGTGGTGCGGACAAACCACCACCGGGGGTGAGCGGGCGGCACCGTCGACCGCTGGCCCAACGGCTCGGTCGACGGGTGCGCCAGCTCAACGGTCACGTTTGCGGACCTCATTCCGTGTTGTCCGGATCCACTGCTGCCCTTTGCCGGGGGGCCCGGCACGCTTTCTGAGACAATCCTAAGAGGTGCTGTGACGGATGGGGCGGGATCGACCGACCTAAGTCCGGCGTGGCGTGCTTATCCTGAACGCGTGCGCGGGGATGGCGACGGTTGGGTGGTGTCGGATACCGGCACGCCCTATTGGGGACGGCACGGCGCCGCGGGGTTGTTGCTGCGGGCGCCTCGCGCCGACGGTACCCCCGCCGTGCTGCTTCAGCACCGGGCCCCGTGGAGTCACCAGGGCGGCACCTGGGCGCTGCCCGGCGGCGCCCGCGACAGCCACGAGACCCCGGAGCAGGCCGCGGTGCGGGAGGCCCACGAGGAAGCCGGCCTGCTCGCCGAACACGTCCAGGTCCGAGCGACCGTGGTGACGGCGGAGGTCGTCGGTGCCGGGGGCGCGCAGTGGAGTTACACCACCGTCGTCGCCGACGCCCCCGAACTGCTCAGCACAGTCGCGAACCGGGAGAGCTCCGAATTGCGCTGGGTGGCCGAGGACGAGGTGATCGAGTTGCCGCTGCACCCCGGGTTCGCCGCCAGCTGGGAACGGTTACGCATCACGACCATGCTGAGCGCCCACGAGCACGAGGAATGCCTGCAGCCGGTGCCGCACACCGTGGAGATCCGGGCCGGGGTGTTCGGTTGGTGCACCTCGGCGGCCGCCGAGGTCAGCTAAGCGCCGCCCGGAGTCGCTCGGCGGCGGCCTTCGGGTCGTCGGCCCCGGTGATCGCCCGCACCACCACAATTCGGGTCGCGCCGGCCTCGAGCACCTCCGGTAGGCGCGTCTCGTCGATTCCGCCGATCGCGAACCACGGCTTGGCCGACCCCATGGCGGCGACGTCGCGCACCAGATCCAGGCCCGGCGCGGCCCGGCCCGGCTTCGTCGGCGTCGGCCAGCACGGCCCGACGCAGAAATAGTCGACGTCCTCGGTGATCGCGCCGGCGGCCTCGCCGCTCTGATGGGTGGAACGGCCGATCAGAGCCTGCGGGGCGACGTCGCGGGCCACGGCCAGCGGCAGGTCGTCCTGACCCAGGTGCAGGATGTCGGCGTGCGCCGCGCGGGCGATGTCGGCGCGGTCGTTGACCGCCACCAGCGCGCTGTGCCGGTGCGCGGCCTCGGTCAGGATGTCCAGTGCGGCCAGCTCGTCGCGGGCTTCCAGCGGCCCGAACTGTTGCTCGCCGGGGGAACCCTTGTCGCGAAGCTGGATGATGTCGACGCCGCCGGCCAGCGCCGCCTCGGCGAACGCGGCCAGGTCACCGCGTTCGCGGCGGGCATCGGTGCACAGGTACAGCCGTGCGGTCGCCAGCCTGGAGTGAGGTTCGTGCACACCGCGACGGTAGCGGCTAGCGTGGAGGATCGGCACGGGAGCCCCGGGGCGGGGCTGAGAGTGGAGCGCAACGCTCCAGACCGTCACCACCTGATCCGGGTCATGCCGGCGAAGGAAGCGAAAGGGATATGTCGAAGGATTCTCTGGCCGTCATCGGGGGCGGTGTCATCGGACTCGCGGTGGCACGGCGCGCCCTGCTCGACGGGCTTTCGGTGCGGGTGCACCGGACCCCGTCCCTGGGGGCCTCGTGGGTCGCCGGCGGGATGCTGACCCCGCACAGCGAAGGCTGGCCGGGCGAGGAGCAACTGCTGGCGCTGGGTTTGGAGTCGCTGCGGCTGTGGCACGACGGCTTCCTCGACGGCCTACCCGCCGATGTCGTCACCGCGCGCGAGTCGCTGGTCGTCGGTGTGGACCGGGCCGATGCGGCCGATCTGCGGACCGTCGCGGACTGGCTGTCGGCCCAGGGGCATCCGGTCACCGTGACGACCACCGCCCGTGACATCGAACCCCTTCTGGCCCAAGGCATTCGCCACGGTTTCGTCGCATCCGACGAGCTGGCGGTGGACAACCGCAGACTGGTGGCCGCCCTGGAGGCGCACTGTGAGCAGCTCGGGGTGCAGTGGGCGGCACCGGTGGAGCGCCTCGACGACGCCCGCGACGGGGTCGACACGGTGATCATCGCAAACGGCATCGACGCGCCCGCACTGTGGCCGGGCCTGCCGGTGCGGCCGGTGAAGGGGGAAGTGCTGCGGCTGCGCTGGCGGCGCGGCTGTATGCCGGTGCCGCAGCGCGTGGTTCGGGCCCGGGTGCACGGCCGCTCGGTCTACCTGGTGCCCCGCGCTGACGGGGTGGTGGTCGGTGCGACCCAGTACGAACACGGCCGCGACACCGCGCCGTCGGTGGCGGGGGTGCGCGAGCTGCTCGACGACGCCTGCGAGGTGATGCCGGCGCTGGGCGAATACGAGCTGGCCGAGTGCGCGGCGGGTTTGCGGCCGATGACCCCCGACAACATGCCGATCGTCGGCCGCCTCGATGAGCGCACCCTGGTGGCCACCGGGCACGGCCGGTCCGGCTTCCTGTTGGCGCCCTGGACCGCGCAGCGCATCGCCGCAGAGTTGATGGGAGCCCACGCGTGAAGCTGATGGTCAACGACGAAGAACTGGAAGTCGACGACGGCACCACCGTCTCGGGACTGCTGGACACGCTCGGGTTTCCCGACCGCGGCATTGCGGTCGCCGTCAACTGGTCGGTTCTGCCTCGTTCACAATGGGATTCGACGGTGCCCGAGGGGGCCCGGGTCGAGGTGGTGACGGCGGTGCAAGGTGGTTGAACAACTCACGATCGCGGGACGCACGTTCGGCTCGCGGCTGATCCTGGGCACCGGCGGTGCGCCGAACCTGACCGTGCTGGAAGAGGCGTTGGTGGCCTCGGGCACCGAACTGACCACCGTCGCGATGCGCCGGGTGGACGCCGAGGGCGGCACCGGTGTGCTGGATCTGCTTGCCCGCCTGGAGATCACCCCACTGCCCAACACGGCGGGCTGTCGCGGGGCGGCCGAGGCGGTGCTCACCGCACAGCTGGCCCGCGAGGCGCTGGGCACCAACTGGATCAAACTCGAGGTGATCGCCGACGAGCGCACCCTGTTGCCCGATGCTGTCGAATTGGTACGCGCGGCAGAGCAATTGGTGGACGACGGATTCGTGGTGTTGCCGTACACCAACGACGATCCGGTGTTGGCCCGCCGCCTCGAGGACACCGGTTGCGCGGCGGTGATGCCGCTGGGTTCGCCGATCGGCACCGGGCTGGGTATCTCCAATCCGCACAACATCGAGATGATCGTCGAGGCCGCCGGTGTGCCGGTTATCCTCGACGCCGGAATCGGCACCGCCAGCGATGCCGCACTCGCCATGGAATTGGGTTGTGATGCAGTCCTTTTGGCCAGTGCGGTGACGCGGGCCGCTGATCCGCCGGCGATGGCCGCCGCGATGTCGGCCGCCGTGACCGCGGGCCTGCTGGCACGGCACGCCGGGCGTATCCCCAAGCGGTTCTGGGCACAGGCGTCGAGTCCGAGCGTGTCCTGGCAGGATGCGTGAGCCGCTACGTCGCGCTGGGTAGTTCGATGGCAGCCGGCCCGGGAATTAAGCCCAGGGCAGCTAATTCACCGATCCCGGCCGGCCGATCAGCCCGCAACTACCCACACCTGACGGCTGAACGTCTGGGCCTCGACCTGGTTGACGTCACCTACTCCGGCGCCACCACCGCGCACGTGCTGCGCGATCGCCAGCACGGTGTGCCACCGCAGATCGATGCCCTCGACGGCACAGAGGAACTGGTCACCGTCACGATCGGTGGTAACGACGTCGGCTACGTCCCATTGCTGTTCGCCGCGACGCTCCCGCCTGTCCTGCACAAGCTTCCGGCGCTCGGTGCGCGCCTGCACGAGCTCCTGGACCCCGCCGCCCGGGGCGCGGCGCTGAACCAGGTGGGTGCGTCGCTGCGAGAAGTGGGACGGGTACTGCGGGAGCGATCGCCGCGGGCGCGGATCATGTTCGTGGACTACCTGACCCTGCTGCCTCCCCCGGGAACGCCGGCGCCGCCACTGCCGGACGAGGTCGCCGATCTGGGTCGTCACGTCGCAACTCGCTTGGCCGATCAGACCTTCGAAGCCGCGACGGCCACGGGCTGCGAGGTGATCCATGCCGCGGAAATGAGCCGCGACCACCACCCCTGGTCGGCCGAACCGTGGACGGTCGGCGCCGGGTCCGTGCTGCCGTGGCGGCCGAAACCGTGGCACCCGAATGCAGCCGGCATGCGCGCGGTCGCCGATCTGATCGTCGCGAGGGTGTGTCAGCCGTAGGTGTTTGCGGGTGGGTCGATCCGCACCACGCTGGTCACCTCGAGGGTGGGTATCGACCCTGTGCCGGAATAGGTTTGGCCCGGTGGGGCCGTGCCCACCACCCGAAGCCAGGTGTTCTCCGGCATCGTCGCCGCCGCCTGCGCCGCCGGACCGGACAGGTGGAGGCGGGCCAGTTGGGCGTCGGCGGCACAACAGACGATCACGATCTTGGCCAAGTCGACGCGATCGCCGTCGCGCATCGTGAAACCGGTCGTGGTGATCGGGTGGCCATCCAGGCCGCCAACCTTTCCGACCGCCACCCGCATCAACACCTCGGGCAATGACAACGATGGCGCAGGCCCGGGCGGCAGCGGCGGGAACGATCGCGCGATCGACACCGTCGCGGGAGCGGCGGCCCGGGCGCTCAACGCCGGTGGCACCACGAAGATCAGCAGGATCACCGGCAGCACCAACAACCAGACGATGCCGTTGCGGTGATGGTGACCGGTGTGCTCGTGGTGGGGGCCGCCGCGCCGGACGTCGCGCACGATCGCGGTCAATGCCAGCCCGAGCAGCACGACGGCCGAGATCGCGAGCCACGGCAGCATTCCCGGTTTGACGTATCGGGTGTAGGCCCCGGTGACTGTGACCATCACCAGGGCGATCCCGACGATCAGAAGCAGCGTGTTCTCGGTTTCGCGCCTCACAACAGCACCAGCCCGACTGCCGTCGCCACCACCGTCGCCACCACCAGGGTGACCGGGGCGAAGCGCAGCGCGAAACTCCGGCCGAACAAACCGGCTTGCATGGCAACGAGTTTCACGTCGACGGCCGGCCCGACCACCAGGAACACCAGCCGCGGCACCAGCGGCACCATGGTCAGGCTGGCCGCCACGAAGGCGTCGGCCTCCGAGCACAACGCCAGCACGAACGCCAGCAGCGCCATGGTGATCACGCCGATCACCAGGTGGCCGGCCACATGCTCGAACATCCACGGCGGTACCACGACGCGCAACGTGGCGGCAGCCGCGGCGCCGATCACCAGATAGGAACCGGCCTGCAGGAAGTCGTGCCGGGCGGCCTCGCTGAACGCGACCCAGGGGGATTGATCCGCGTCGTCGGAGCGGGGCAGCCTGCGGGTGACCCAGCCCGGCCGGCCCCACCTCGACCACAACATTCCCATCACCACCGCGGTCGCCAACGATGCGGCGCAGCGGGCGGCCACCATCTCGGGTTGACCGGGGAAGGCCACCGCGGTGGCCACCAGCACCACCGGATTGATCGCGGGCGCACTGAGCATGAACGTCAGCGCTGCTGCGCCGGTCGCTCCGTCGCCGAACAGGCGCCGGGCCACCGGAACCGAGCCGCACTCGCACCCCGGCAACGCCGCCCCGGCCACGCCCGCGGCCAGTACCGCCGCAGGCGCGCGGCGGGGCAGCCACCGAGCCAGCCGCTGCGGGGACACAAAGGCGGCGATCAGCCCGCTGATCATCACGCCGAGCACCAGAAACGGCACAGCCTGCAAAAACACCCCGGCGAACACGGTCCCGGCGGTGGACAGCCGCGGATCGCCAGCGACCCCGTCGCGCATCCAGGTTCCCGCGAGCGCGCACACCACCAATGCGGCCACCAGCACCTCGGTGGAGGTCACCAGGCGCCGGCGCGGGGACGTGACGGTCATCGGGCACATGGTGCCACCCGAACCTGCGCACTCGCCGATACGTACCCTGGGCGCGATGAAGTACAGACACCTGGCCGTCGCGCTGTCCGTCGCAGTCGTGGCGGTGGCGGGATGCAACCGGCCGGCCGACTCCGGCCAACCGGCAGCCCCGGCCAAGGCCGCTGCGCAGTTCGCCGACGAGCTCCGCCAGCGGGTCACCACCGACGCCATGGTGGCGCACCTGCAGAAGCTGCAGGACATTGCCAACGCCAACAACGGCACCAGGGCGGTGGGCACCCCCGGCTTCGATGCCAGCGTCGACTATGTGGCCGGCGTGCTGCGCTCGAAGGGGTTCGACGTCCAGACCCCGGAGTTCCAGGCCAAGGTGTTCAAAGCCGGTAAGCCGGAGTTGCGGGTCGGTGGCGACACCGTCACCGCGCAGGCCGCGGAGTTCAGCCTGTCCACCCCGCCGCAGGGCGTCACCGGGCCGTTGGTCGCCGCCCCTGCGGACGACACGCCGGGCTGCGCGCCGGCCGACTACGACGGCCTCGCCGTCCAGGGCGCGGTGGTGCTCGTCGACCGGGGCAGTTGCCCCTTCTCCGATAAGCAGGCCATCGCGGCCAAGCTCGGTGCGATCGCGATGGTGGTCGCCGACAACGTCGACGAGCCGGCGATGGGCGCCACCCTCGGCGAGACGACCGACGTCAAGATCCCGGTGGTCGGCGTGAGCAAGGCCGACGGCGCGCGGCTGCGTGCCAATCCCGGCCCGACGATGCTCAAGCTCGAGGCCAGCACGCAATTGGTCAACGCGCGCAACGTCATCGCGCAGACCAAGACCGGGTCGACCACCGACGTGATCATGACCGGCGCCCACCTGGACAGCGTTCCGGAGGGGCCCGGCATCAACGACAACGGCTCCGGGGTGGCCGCTGTCCTGGAGACCGCGGTGCAGCTCGGCGCCAATCCCGACGTGAAAAACGCTGTGCGATTCGCGTTCTGGGGTGCCGAGGAGCTCGGGACCATCGGATCCAACAAGTACATCGAGTCGCTGAATGTCGACCAGCTCAAGGACATTGCGCTGTATCTGAACTACGACATGATCGGCTCACCCAATCCCGGCTACTTCACCTACGACGGTGACCAGTCCACCGCCCCGGGGCGCGGGGAGCGGGCTCCGCGCGTGCCGGAGGGATCCGCGGGTATCGAGCGGACCTTGGTCGCCTATCTGAAATCGGCCGGAAAGACGGCCCAGGACACGTCTTTCGACGGCCGGTCGGATTACGACGCGTTCACCAAGGCCGGGATTCCCTCCGGTGGGCTGTTTTCCGGGGCCGAGGAGAACAAGACCGCCGATCAGCAGAAGCTGTGGGGTGGTACCGCCGACGCGCCGTTCGATCCGAACTATCACAAGGCAACCGACACCATCGATCACATCGACAAGGCCGCGCTGGGCATCCTCGGCGGGGGAGTCGCGTTCTCAGTCGGTCTCTACGCGCAGGACATCGAGGGCCGCAACGGCATTCCGATTCGGGATGACCGCACTCGGCACGCGGGTACGGTGTCCTAGCGCAATCTCGATGCCGTGAGCGCAGATTCGATGCGCGTTATGACGGTGCGCCGCGCAGCACCCCCAGCGCCCGCATGCCGTGGTAGATGATGAGCGCGGCGATCGAACCGAGCGCAATGCCGGTGAACGTGAGATTGCCGATCTTCCACGTGAAGTCGGCGATGCCGATGATCAGTGCGATCGCGGCGGTCATCTGGTTGATCGGCAGGCTGAAGTCCACCCGATTGGTCAGCCAGATCCGCACACCCAGCACGCCGACCAGACCGTAGAGCACGATCGTCGCACCGCCGAGCACGCCGGGTGGGATCGCCGAGATCGTCGCTCCGACCTTGGGGCACAACGCCAACAGGATCGCGGTTACGCCGGCCACCCAATAGGCGGCGGTGGAGTACACCCGGGTGGCAGCCATCACGCCGATGTTCTCGGCATAGGTGGTGGTGGCCGAGCCGCCGCCGAAACCGGCCAGCACGGTCGCGACACCGTCCGCCGCCAGCGCACGGCCGGTCAGCGGGTCGGTGTCGACCCCGGTCATCTGACCCACCGATTTCACGTGCCCGATGTTCTCTGCGATCAGCGCGATGACCGCGGGCAGGAACATCGGCAGGACCGAGAGGTTCAGTGTCGGCGTCTGGAACTCCGGGAGTCCGATCCACCCGGCAGCTGCGATCCCCGCGGTGTCCACCTGGCCGAGTGTCAGCGCCAACAGATAACCGGCGACCACGGCCAGGAAGATCGCCAGCCGTCCGATGATGCCGCGGAAGAACGCCAGCGCCGCGACCAGCAGCACCAGCGTGACGATGCCGACCAGCGGGCCCTTCTCGAAGTTCGTCTTGGCGGCCGGTGCCAGGTTGAACCCGATCAGCGCGACGATCGCGCCGGTGACGACCGGCGGCAGCGCGATGTCGATCCAGCGGGTGCCGGCCAGGTGCACGGCCAGGCCGATCACGATGAGCAGCACACCCACCGCGATCAGCCCGCCCAGCGCACTGCCGGCCCCATGCGAGGCCACCGCGGCGGTCACCGGCGCGATTACCGAGAAACTGGAGCCGAGATAGCTCGGCAGCCGGTTGCCGGTGATCACCAGGAACAGAAGTGTCCCGATACCGGAGAACAGCAGCGTGGTGGCCGGCGGGAACCCGGTGAGCACCGGCACCAGGAACGTGGCGCCGAACATGGCGACCACATGCTGGGCGCCGATACCGAGTGTGCGCGGCCAGCTCAACCGCTCATGCGGGGCGACGACAAAGTTCTGGTCAGCCCGGCTTTCCACCGGTGTCCAGGTCATGGGAATCACGGTCATACCGTAACCGCCGAACCGCATAGATGACGGCGCCAAGGACGAGCACCCCCACCCCGGATAGCACGGCCGGAAGTGGCAGCGCGACCGACAACACCACGCAACCGACCAAACCGACCCCGGGAATGATGCGGCGCCCCAACGTCCACGCCGAGGCGTTCGCGACCGCGTAGTACACCAGCACCGCGAACGACGAAAACCCGATCACCGCACGGACATCGGCCACCGCGGCGAGCACCGCGACCACCACCCCGACGGCCACCTCGGCGCGGTGCGGAACGCCGAAGCGCGGATGCACGGTCGCCAGCCCAACGGGCAGGTGGTGATCGCGCGCCATCGCCAGGGTGGTTCTCGACACCCCGAGAATCAGCGACAGCAGGGAGCCCAGCGCCGCCACCGCCGCGCCGACCCGCACCACCGGCTCGAAGCCGGCCGCCCCGGCAGCCCGCACCGCGTCCGCCAATGGTGCTGCGGCGGTTGCCAATCGGTCCGGCCCCAGAGCCATGAGCACCGTGACCGCGACGGCCACGTAGATGACCAGCGCAAGCCCGAGTGCCAGGGGGATGGCCCGCGGGATGGTCCGGGCCGGATCGCGCACCTCCTCACCGAGGGTGGCGATCCGCGCATAGCCGGCGAACGCGAAGAACAGCAGACCCGCCGCCTGCAGCACACCGAGCACCGTGCCGTCGCCGAGCCGCAACTGGTCGACGTCCCCGTGTCCCGAGGCGGTCACTATCACCACGACGGCGGCCAGCACCGCCAGCACGACGGCGACGATGATGCGGGTCAGTAGCGCCGATTTCTGGATACCGCGATAGTTCACCGCTGTCAGCGCGATCACCGCGGCGACGGCCACCGCATGGGCGTAGGCGGGCCATACGTAGAAGCCGACGGTCAGCGCCATCGCCGCACACGACGCGGTCTTCCCGACGACGAAGCTCCAGCCGGCCAGGTAGCCCCAGAAGTCGCCGAGCCGTTCCCGCCCATAGACGTAGGTGCCGCCGGACTGCGGGTAGCGGGCCGCCAGCCGCGCGGAGGAGTTGGCATTGCAGTAGGCGACGACGGCGGCAACCGCCAGCCCGACCAGCAACCAGGATCCGGCCGCCGCGGCGGCGGGCGCCAGCGCGACGAAGATGCCGGCCCCGACCATCGAGCCGAGCCCGATGATCACGGCGTCGGTGGTGCCCAGGCGTCGCTGCAGCGTGCTCACCGGCGGGATGTTAAGCGCTGAAGATGAATGCGGACCGACCTGGGAGCAGTTGCCCGCGCCCAAGCCGGTCCGGCACGGTCCCCCGACCTTTCGTGCTCGATCAATGTAAGCGAAAAATCTGACGATGACGTAAATCTTGTCGGAACTGTGATCTTGAAAGTCAGCGGTTGCGGACGATGTTGGCGCCCAGATAGGCGCCGTAGGCGAGCAACCCGGCCACCGCGAGCTTGCGCGTCTTGGGTGCGATCAGGGCCAGCCCGATCGCGGTCTCGATGCCGCCGTCGATGTAGGTGTGCTGCAACGTGTTGTCCGGAAACGCCGACTTGGTGGCGGATTCGAACAGCTCCGGGCGCACGAAGTGCGACAACCCGGTGGCGGCCACCACCAGCCCGGTCGCTTTGATCAACGGCTCTGCAGACATCGACGTCCTCTCGCAGGTCAACTGATGTGGTAGTCGGAGAGCGGGTACGTCGACGCTTCGCGTAGTGCCTCATGCGTAGTCATCGGCCGCAACAGCGTCGCCTCACCACTGGGATTGAAATAGTACGACCGCGCCGTCGCGCAATTGCCGAGGGTGAACAAAGACGTGCCGAGCAGCTCGGTCATCTCGTCCAGATAGCGGGTGTTGGCTTCTTCGGTGATCTCGAACGTGGTTGCCCCGCGTTGCTTCAGTTCGCCGAACAGCCGGTCCATGTGCCGCATCTGATATTCCATCGAATTGAAGAAGTTCAAGCCGAGGAACGCGTACGGACTGGCCAGGCTGAGGAAGTTGGGGAAGTACGGAACCGATACGCCTTGATAGGCCTGGAATCGGGTTTCGCGCCACCACTTCCCGAGATTGCGGCCGTCGCGACCGATCACCTCGATGGCGGGGAAGTTGGCTTCCCAGAGATCGAAACCTGTTGCCAGCACCAGGGTGTCGATGACGGACTTGGTGCCGTCGTTGGCGACGATGCCGTCGGCCTCGATGTGGTCGATGCCGCTGGACTGCAGGTGCACGTTCGGTCGGGTGAACGCCCGATAGAACTTGTTGGAGAACGTTGGCCGTTTGCAACCGAAGTCGTAGTCCGGGGTGAGCTTGCGGCGCAGCTCTTTGTCCCGGATGACGGCGAAGCGCCACAGCTGCGACAGGTAGGCCGCGATGCGGTTCCCGAGCGGAAATCGGTTGTAGTGCAGGACGCCCCAGTCCACCAGCACCTCGTAGGCGAAGTCGGTGATCGCGCGGATGACGCGCTGCGCCAGCGGTACGCGGGCGAACAACCGCTTGGCCCTGGTGGAGAACGTGATGTCGACTTTGGGCACCACATAGATCGCGGTGCGTTGATACACGGTGAGATCGGCAGCGTCGCGGGCCAATTCGGGGATGAGCTGGACCGCGGTGGCGCCGGTGCCGATGATGCCGATCTTGCGGTTGGTCGCGTCGTAGGTGTCGTCCCAGGCGGCGGTGTGGACGATCTTGCCCTCGAACGTGTCGATGCCCGGGATCTCCGGCGTGCGCGGTTGCGACAAAAAGCCCGTCGCGGTGATCAGGTATCGCGCCGCCAGGGTGTCACCGTCGGCGACCGTGACCCGCCACAGCTTGTCTTCTTCGTCCCAGCGCGCGCTTTCAACGGTCGTGTTGAACCGGATGTGGCGGCGCACGTCGTATTTGTCGGCGACGTTGTCGGCGTACTGCTTGATCTCGGCGCCGGTGGAGAACAGCCGGTCCCAGTTCGGGTTGGGCTCGAAGAAATACGAATACGTGGTGGTGGGGACGTCGACGGTCAGCCCCGGGTAGTGGTTGACGTACCAGGTGCCGCCGAGATCGTCCTCGCGATCCAGAATGACGAAGTTGTCGAATCCGAGGCGCTTGAGCTGGATCGCCGCACCGATTCCTCCGAAACCGGCGCCCACGATGATCGCGTCGTACTGCGTTGGCATGCGAACAGAATACCGTATCTTACTCGTCGGTAAGATACGCCGTAAGACCCCAATTCCGGGGACTGATGTCGTCTCGGCCGACGTTGCTCATCGCGTCGAGCTGCGCTCAGGGCAACGCCGACAGCGCGGCGTCGACGGCGAGGGCGGGCACGTCGAGCTTCTTGGAGCCGAGGTCGTGGCGGGCGCCGGTGACGTCGACGATCGACACCGGCGCGGGGATGAGCGTGGCCGCCTCGCGGAGTTCGTCGATGGTGCCGAACGGATCGGCGGTGCCGTGCGTGAACACCGTCGGCACGGTGATGTCGCCGAAGTGTTCGGTGCGCAACCGGTCCGGCTTGCCGGGCGGATGCAGGGGGTAGGAGAACAGGGTCAGCACGTCGACGAGGCCGGGATGCTCGGCGACGACCATCGAGGTCTGCCGACCCCCATAGGAATGTCCGCCGGCCAGCAGCGGACCCGCGGCCAGCGAGCGGGCCAGCGTGAGTGCATCGACGACTCCGGCCCGGTCGCCGGCCGCCGATCCCGACGGCGGACCCTTCGGGCGCCGCCGGCGGTACGGCAGGTTGTAGCGGATCGCGAGCCAGCCGCGGGCGGCCCACTCGTCGCAGATCCTGATCAGCAGGGGCGACTCCCGGCTGCCGCCGGCGCCGTGGGTCAGCACCACCACGCCGGCCGGGGTGCCGTCCGGTTCGTGTGAGACGCCGGCGATCTCGTCGAGGTCGGTCATGACTGCAGCCGCCACAGCGCCGACACCGGGCCGTGGCCGCTGCCAAGCGGATACGCCGCGCGGAGGCACTCGGTGACCCACGCCTTGCCGAACGCCACCGCGTCGGGCATCGAGTACCCGTGAGCCAGGGCGCATGCGGTGGCCGCCCCCAGCGTGTCGCCGGCGCCGTGGTCGTGGCCGGTGTCCACCCGTGGCGCGTCGAACTCGTGGAAGTCGGTGCCGTCGTAGAGCAGGTCCGGACTGTGCGTCGACCCCCGCAGATGGCCGCCCTTGACCAGCGCCCACTGCGGGCCGAGTGCGTGCAGCGCCTTGGCGGCATCGCGCTGGGTCTGCTCGTCGACGACGTCGATACCGACCAGCAGTCGGACCTCGTCGAGATTGGGGGTGACCAAACTGGCCAGCGGAAAGAGCTGGCTGCGCAGGGTCTCCAGTGCCGACGGATGCAGCAGCGGGTCGCCGTGCATCGAGGCGCAGACCGGGTCGACGACGAACGGTGTGGTGCCCGCCAGGCCGAGGTCACGCCATGTGCCCGCCACCGTGTCGATGATCTGCGAGGAGGCCAGCATGCCGGTCTTGGCGGCCTGCACGCCGATGTCGGTGACCACCGCCGAGATCTGACCGGCGATCACGTCCGTCGGAATTTCGTGAAAACCCTTGACACCCAATGAGTTCTGTACGGTCACCGCGGTCACGGCGACCAGTGAGTGCACCCCGAGCAGGGCGAAGGTGCGCATATCGGCCTGGATGCCCGCGCCGCCACCGGAATCGGAGCCGGCGATGGTCATGACGCGAAGTGGCGTCTGTCCCGGCGGGGTCAGGGGGAGCAGATTCACGGCACTGAGTTTTCCAGAGGGATGTACACCCGGTTGCCGTGTGCGGCGAACTCCTCGGATTTGGTGTCCATGGCGTCGCGAATGTCCTGCGTGATGCGCATCGAGCAGAACTTCGGCCCGCACATCGAGCAGAAGTGTGCGGTTTTGGCGGGCTCGGCGGGCAGCGTCTCGTCATGGAACTCCCGGGCGGTGTCGGGGTCCAGGGACAGCGCGAACTGGTCGTGCCAGCGGAAGTCGAACCGGGCCCGCGAGAGCGCGTCGTCGCGTTCCTGCGCACGTGGGTGGCCCTTGGCCAGATCGGCGGAATGGGCGGCGATCTTGTAAGCGATCACGCCGTCCTTGACGTCCTTGCGGTTGGGCAGGCCGAGGTGCTCCTTCGGCGTGACGTAACACAGCATCGCGGTGCCGGCCTGGGCGATGATCGCCGCCCCGATCGCCGACGTGATGTGGTCATAGCCCGGTGCGATGTCGGTCGCGAGCGGCCCTAGCGTGTAGAACGGCGCCTCCTCGCACAGCTCCTCTTCGAGGCGAACGTTCTCGACGATCTTGTGCATCGGCACATGGCCGGGGCCCTCGATCATCACCTGCACCCCAGCGGCTTTCGCAATCTTCGTCAGCTCGCCCAGGGTGGCCAGTTCGGCGAATTGAGCTGCATCGTTGGCGTCGGCGATCGAACCCGGGCGCAAGCCGTCACCCAGCGAGAACGTGACGTCATAGCGCGCGAGGATCGTGCACAGTTCCTCGAAGTTGGTGTACAGGAACGATTCTTGATGATGAGCCAGGCACCAGGCGGCCATGATCGCGCCGCCGCGACTGACGATCCCGGTGACGCGCTTGACCGTCAGCGGGATGTGGCGCAACAGCACACCGGCGTGCACGGTCATATAGTCGACGCCCTGGTCGCACTGCTCGATCACGGTGTCGCGGTAGATCTCCCACGTCATTTGGGTCGGGTCGCCCTTGACCTTCTCCAGCGCCTGGTACATCGGCACCGTGCCGACCGGAACCGGGGCGTTGCGCAGAATCCACTCCCGGGTGGTGTGGATGTCGGCGCCGGTGGACAGGTCCATGATGGTGTCGGCGCCCCACCGGGTGGCCCACACCATCTTGTCGACCTCCTCGGCGATCGACGAGGTGACCGCCGAATTACCGATATTGGCATTGACTTTCACGGCGAACGCCTTGCCGATGATCATCGGCTCGCTCTCCGGGTGGCGATGGTTGGCCGGGATCACCGCCCGGCCGCGCGCCACCTCGTCACGCACGAGTTCGGCGTCGACGCCCTCCCGCGCGGCGATGAAGGCCATCTCGGCGGTGATCTCACCGGCCCGCGCCCGCTGCAGCTGGGTGCCCCGGTCGGTGACGATCCCGGGCCGCGCGGGCAAGCCGGCGTGCAGGTCGATCACCGCGTCGGCATCGGTGTACGGGCCCGAGGTGTCGTAGAGGTCCAGATGTTCGTCGTTCGAGAGGTTCACCCGGCGAAACGGAACGCCGTCGCGGTAGATCTTCGTGCTACCGGCGATCGGGCCGGTGGTGACGGTGGGATCGACAAAGAGATCGGTCATGTTCACTCCCTACGCCGGCATTACCCGGACAGGTTCTACGGTCGACGGCCGGTCAGCCGTCCTCTCAGCGCACTCGTTGTGCGCTCCCGTGTGGTTGGTGTTCCGTCGCCCACGCTAGCAGCCGAGCCGCGGATTTCGCGTTTCGCAGCTGCCCACTCGATCTTTCGCTGCGAAACGTGAAATTCGGCGGCGGTGTCGGGCGGCGCTGGCATGCTCCCGTTCATGGCCAAGCGGGAAGTGTTCGTCGGCCGTGAAGCGCTGTCCGATGGCCGGCTCACCAGGAGTGAATTGGTTCGCTGGTACCAACCGCTCTTCCGCGGCGTGTACATGCCCAAGGATTCACCAGTCACGTTGTGGGACCGGGCGAAGGCGGCCTGGTTGGCGACCGGCCGCCAGGCCGTGATCACCGGCGTCGCGGCGTCCGGTCTCTACGGTGCGAGTTGGGTCGACGCACGCACGACCATCGAGTTGATATCGCCGCGACATGCGCGGCCGCAACCGGGTCTGGTTGTCCGTCAGGAGTCGCTCGCACCCGACGAGGTCACCAAGGTTTCAGGCATCCCCGTCGTGGTGCGTGCTCGCGCAGCCTTCGACCTGGGCCGGCACCTGCCGAGAGGGGATGCCATCGCCAGGATGGATGCGCTCATGCGCAACTCGGTGTTCTCCGCTGAAGACGTGCTCATCCTCGCCAAGCGGTATCCCGGTGCGCGGGGACTGAAGCAGTTGGCCGGTGTGCTGCCCCTGGTCGACGGTGGGGCAGCCTCACCGCAGGAGACGCGGCTGCGGTTGCTGTACATCGACGCCGGACTCCCGCGTCCCACGACGCAGGTTCCGGTGTTCGACGGGTGGCGGGCGGTGCGGATTCTGGATCTCGGCTGGGAGGAATTCCGGGTCGGCTCGGAGTACGACGGCGACGTACATCGAACCGATCGCCGCGCGTACGTGAAGGATCTGCGGCTGCGTCCAATCGTGGAAAGCCTCGGGTGGACGGTCGACCATGTGATCAAAGAGGAGGGCGGCGCTGACGAGATCATCCGGCGCGCCGCCAAGCTCTTGCGGTCCCGCGGCTGGAGGCCATGACCGAGCCTCGCCGATTTTCACGTTTTGCGGCTGCCCACTCGACCTTTCGCTGCGAAACGTGAAATTCGACGGGTGAGCGGGACCGCGAGAGCCGGGACAACGATTGGCTCCGAATGATTTGTATAGCTAACATATGCGTTATTGCGCCGGACGGCGCCCATTGCTTTTTGCTGGACGATTGCATACGAAACGAGATTCGCCCGTGACGACGGAGCTTGACCCGGCCCTTGCCGAGACCGACCGGCGCCGCCGCCGGATGGACCACGACCACCCGCACTACAAGTGGGTGGTCCTGTCCAATACGACGCTCGGCATCCTGCTGGCCTCGATCAACGCCTCGATCGTCCTGATCTCCCTGCCCGCGATCTTCCGCGGTATCGACCTGAATCCGCTCGCTCCCGGCAACGTCAGCTACCTGCTGTGGATGCTGATGGGCTACCTCGTGGTGACTGCGGTTCTGGTGGTTCCGTTCGGCCGACTCGGCGACATGTTCGGTCGGGTGCGGATCTACAACATCGGCTTCGTTGTGTTCACCCTGGCGGCCATCGCGCTGTCATTCGATCCGTTCCACCTCGACGGCGGCGCGATCTGGCTGATCGCCTGGCGGGTGGTCCAGGGCGTCGGCGGCGCGATGCTGATGTCGTCGTCGTCGGCCATCCTCACCGACGCCTTCCCGGCCAACCAGCGTGGCATGGCGCTGGGCGTCAACATGGTCGCCGCCGTTGCCGGCTCGTTCCTGGGCCTGCTGATCGGCGGCGTGCTCTCCGAGGTGCACTGGCAAGCGATCTTCTGGGTGGGTGTGCCGATCGGCGTGATCGGCACCCTCTGGAGCGTGCGCTCGCTGAAGGAACTGGGCGTGCGAAACCCGGGCCGCGTCGACTGGGCAGGCACCATCACCTTCGGTGTCGGGCTGACCGTGTTGCTCATCGGCATCACCTACGGCATCCAGCCCTACGGCGATTCGACGACCGGCTGGACGAGCCCGATGGTGCTGGGCTCGATCATCGGTGGGCTGGCGCTGCTGGTGGTGTTCTGTTTCATCGAGTTGCGCGTGTCGCAACCGATGGTCGACATCCGGCTGTTCCGGTCGGCGGCGTTCGGCATGGGCAACCTCGCCGGGCTGATGTCCTCCGTCGGCCGCGGCGGCCTGCAGTTCATGTTGATCATCTGGTTGCAGGGCATCTGGCTTCCGTTGCACGGCTACAGCTTCGAATCGACTCCGCTGTGGGCGGGCATCTATTTGTTGCCCGCGACGTTCGGTTTCCTGGCCGCAGCACCGATCGCCGGGTCGCTCGCCGACCGGTTCGGCGCGCGGCCGTTCACCGTCGGCGGCATGCTTTTGATGGCGGTCACTTTCGTTGCCCTGCTGTTGATTCCGGTGAACTTCAACTACTGGGTGTTCGCGGTTCTGGTGTTCCTCAACGGCATCGGCGGTGGCATCTTCACCGCACCCAACACCGCGGCCATCATGTCGAGCGTCCCCGCGTCGCAGCGCGGGGCCGCCTCCGGGGTGCGCTCGACGTTCTTCAACGCGGGCAATTCGTTGTCCATCGGGATCTTCTTCTCACTGATGATCGTCGGGCTGGCCCACACCCTGCCCGCTGCGATGAGCGAAGGCCTTCAGGCTCAAGGTGTTTCGGCTTCGGTAGCCCACGACGTCGCCAACCTGCCGCCCGTCGGCAGCCTGTTCGCGGCGTTCCTGGGGTACAACCCGATCGGCGAACTCCTGGCGCCCTACAATGCGTTGCACCAGCCCGGCGTCAACGCAGACGTGCTGACCGGGCAGACGTTCTTCCCGAATCTGATCACCGAACCGTTCCACTCCGGCTTGGTGGTGGTGTTCGGTGCCGCCGCGCTGATGATGGTGATCGGCGCGATCGCCTCGATGTTCAACCCGGGCCGCTACGGCGTCGCGGAGGTCACCGAAGACCAGGCGCCCGCGACGACGACCGAGTAGCCGGCGGCGGGGCGCTGCCCTCGGCGACCCAGCGATGTAACCGTCCCGCGGTGCGCCACATTGCGGCCTGCAGTTCGGCCGGCCCGACCTCGGCTTGTGCGCATGCGGTCAGGCGCTCGGAGATCCTGGACAGGGTGAGGGCGCCCATCCGGGCGGTGCGGTCCCGCGAGGCGCGCATGCTCTGCGCGATCGCCTCACGGAACTCGAGCAGATCGCCGACCATCCTGGCACCGCCGGCCGGACGCTGCCGTCGATATCCTTCGATGAGTGCGTCGATACAGGTCAACGCCTGATGCGCAGTGCTTTTCGGGATCGGGATGCTGAGGTCCGAGCTCACCCTCAGAGCCCAGCACGCCCGCTCGAACGGACCGTGACCAGCCGAGAACGGCTACGGATCACGAATCCGAACGGCCGACCAAGATCAGGTCACGAAGCGCGAACGCCGGGACGGCGAGCGCATCGGAGAGCTGGGCGGCGAAGGATCGGGCGATGCGGGTCCCGTCGCGCTGCTCGTCGAAGTCACCGGTCAGATCGACGGCGATCCGGCAGCCGAACGTATCGCCGGCCTCCACCACGTTGATGCCCTGCACGCCCACAGGCAATGGAAGTTGCCTGGCGGCCGCACGAACGTGCTCCACCGTCGCTGCCCAATCGACGTACACCGACACAAACGACCCCATCTCGACCATGGTTCTTGCGGACAGCCGTGGGCGCCACACGAATCGCGGAATGTTCATCTCCCGGAAACCCGGCGATGGCGTGGACCGGAACGACCGATGGACAGCAGGGAGAGCGACCGGCGCGGATCAGCAGTCGTTGCCGGCCTGCAGGAGAACCTTTTTCAGGCGCGGTGCCGGTACGGCGTGAACGTCATAGCCGGGATTGTCATCAGCCCAGGCGATCTCGGAGCAGTCGCGAAACCCTGCTGCGGTTTCGGCGTCGCTGACCGAATGATCTTCCACCCACCCGTCGAGCACGCTCTTGCAGCCGACGAGGTTCACGTTGCCAAGTCTGACCGCTGACGCTGCCGGCCCTGTGGAACCGTCCACGCTGGGCGGATGGCTGGATCTGTGCCACTCGATGAGGTCACGCACCGGCGCCAGGTGGCACGGCTGCCCAGGGCTCGACGGAATCGTCGACGGCAACTCCGCGCCGCTCGACGCGACCACCGAGGTCGGTGACGGTGTCGCGGATGTGGGGGCGCCGCACGATGCGAGCATCACCGGCGCGAGAGCGGCAACGAGAGTCCAGCCGATCTGCGCCATTCGCCAAATACTACGGACAATGCCCGCCCGTGCTCTGGGGCGCGGGATCACGGCGACGGCTCACGCGCCGCCGTCGGCGATCTCCACACTCTCCGGCTGCTCACTGGAACGCCGCCGGCGAACCACCACGACGGTGATCGCGACGCCCGCGAGGACCACTACCGCTGCGACCCCACCGCCGATCAACAGCGCGCGGTTCTGGTGTCGCTGAGCCTGCGCCGGGGGCGCCTGTTGGCCGGCAACGAGTTTGATGTCGTAGCCGGGCAGCGGGTCCTGAGCGGGCGGGTCGACGCCGGGCAGCAGCTGCGTCCGGGAGATCTGAAACAGCGCTTCGCCGTGGTCGTCCTTCGACCACTGCCCCCAGGCGGGAATCTCGCCGTCGAGAAGAACCCGCGTGGCATCGCCGACGGCGGGGTCCTTGCCCAGATCTGTCAGCGTGCGCACCCGGAACGGCGCGGAGGTGCCTTGGTCGAACGTCACTTGGACAAGGGCGTTCTTGATGATGTTGAGCGGTGCCGGCTTCTGCGGGGGCGCCTGCCCGGGCGCCGGTTTGAAGCCGCCGCCGGAGAAGCTGCCGACCGCGATGTTGGTCGGTGGGGCAGAACCGGTTTCAATCGACGCGGTGAAGCTGTACACGCCGGGTCCTGGGGTGTCGATCACAGCTCGTTGCATCGGCGGGACAGTGAATGTCCTTGGTGTACCACCGGATTCGTATACCACCCGCAGCGGTGCCTGGTACGGGTTGATGAAGACCGGCCGGTAGTACCGGTCGTATGAGGTCCAGCGGGAGTTCCATTTCTTTACCGGACTGGTCAGCCGCCCACCCCTGGATCGGGCCGGCCGGGGGACTGCGGCCTTCACTTTGTTCGCGTAGGAACGGGCACCCTTGGTGGTGGTCTTCGGGCCGACGACCCTGCCGCGCCGAGCGGTGGTGCCGTCGTCGCGCGGGACCTCGGCGGTGTCCGGCTTGGGCTCGGCGTCGGGCTCGTCGTCCGGGTCCGCGGTGGGATTCGGTTCGTCGTCGGGGCTGTGGGTGTCCGGGGCGGACGGCTCCGCGGGGCCGCCGTCCGGGTGCTCGCCGTCGGGGTGCTCATCCTCGGCGCCAGGCTCCTCGCCCGTTGGCTGCTGGGCCTGCTCGGGCTCCTGCTGGTCCTCTCCCGGTGACTCCGGCGCGTCCTCGTCGGCGGGGTCGTCCACCTCGGGCGCATCATCCATGCCGCCGTCGTCGACGTCCCCCGGGTCGTCGAAATCCACGCCGCCCTCGTCGTAGGCACCGCCGTCGTCATAGCCGCCGTCGTCGTATCCGCCACCATCGTCGTAGCTGCTGCCGCCGTCGCCGTCGTCCGGGTCGGCGGAGCTCACCGGGATTCCGGCGAACAACGTCGACATCGACAGGGCGACGGCTGCCGTGAAAGCTGCAGGCTTGTAACAGAACATTGCGGTTGCGCGGCGCACCGAGACCTCCCCCTTGGAACCACGGACCGGCCGTGGCACTGCCATCAAATCATCCTGGCCGCGATGATGGAACGTCTTCGCCGTTTGCTGGGCAGTGGTGGCGTGTCATGCCGCCGCATCGCGACTGTCCCAACTGGCCTCCGAATCGGCGCTGCCTTCGGTAGCTTCGGACACCGTGCCCGCGCTGACGAACCGCCAGATACTCCTTCGCCGCCGCCCCTCGGGCCTGGTGCAATCCACCGACACCGAGCTGATCACCACCCACGCACCCGACCTCGCCGAGGGGGAGGCGCTGCTGCGCACCACCTACGTGGGCCTGGATGCCGCGGTCCGCACCTGGCTGGACGATCAGCCGAGTTACCTGCCGCCGGTGCAGCTCGGCGAGGTCATCCGCGCCGCCGGTATCGGTGAGGTGGTGGAATCGCGCTGCGACGCGTTCGCGGTCGGGGACATCGTCACCACCCTGACCGGGTTTCAGGACTACGCCGTCATCCGCGACGACATGTTCAGCACCCCGATCCCCGGCGAGACCGATCAGCTGGCCATCATGAGCGTGTACGGACCGACCGGCGCCACCGCCTACTTCGGGATGACCGACATCGGCCGTCCGAAAGAGGGCGAGACGGTGGTGGTGTCGGCGGCGGCCGGTGCCACCGGTTCGGTGGCGGGGCAGATCGCCAAGATCGCCGGTGCCCGGGTGGTCGGCATCGCCGGCGGCCCGGACAAGTGCCGGGCGGTGGTCGAGGACTTCGGATTCGACGCCTGCATCGACTACAAGAACGACGACATCGCCGCCTCGCTGAAACAGCACTGCCCCAAGGGTGTTGACGTCTACTTCGACAACGTCGGCGGTCCGATCCTGAACGCCGTGCTGGGTCGGCTGGCACCCAAGGCGCGGGTCGTGCTGTGCGGGGTCATCTCCAGCTACCTGACCGGCGAGCATCCCGGGCCGGCCAACTACGTCAACCTGCTGGCCAAGACCGCCTCGATGCAGGGGTTCAACGCCCTGGACATGTGGGGCCGCTTCGATGAGGCGTTCGCCGATCTGCGGCGCTGGGAATCCGAGGGCAAGCTGGTGCACCGCGAAACCGTCTTCGACGGTCTGGAAGCCTGCGTCGACGCGCTCAACGGACTGTTCACCGGTGCCAACATCGGCAAGATGCTGGTGAAGGTCAGCGAGCCGGCGAAGGTCTGAGGACGCCTAGCGGCTCACATCGACCAGCACCGGGGCATGGTCGCTGGGGGAGGGATCGCCCTTCTTACCCGGGCGGCGTTCGTCCTTGACGATCTCGGCGTGCGTCACCCGTTCGGCCAATGCCGGTGAGCCCAGGATGAAGTCGATGCGCATGCCGCGACGCTTCTGGAACGCCAGTTGGGTGTAATCCCAGTAGGTGTAGACCCCGGGGCCGGGAGTGAACGGGCGCACCACGTCGGTGAACCTGGTCTCGACGATGTCGTTGAACGCCTTGCGTTCCGGTTCCGACACGTGGGTGGCGCCGTCGAACACGGAGATGTCCCAGACGTCGTCGTCCATCGGCGCGATGTTCCAGTCGCCGACCAGGGCAATCGGCGCCTGCGGATCGTCGCGCAGCCACGACTCAGCCGTATCGCGGAGAGCGGCAAGCCATTCCAGCTTGTACTGATAGTGCGGATCGGCCAGCGTACGGCCGTTGGGCACATACAGGCTCCACACCCGTACGCCGCCGCAGGTGGCCGCCAAGGCGCGGGCCTCGGCCTTGGCGTCGGCGTCCTTGCCCCACGACGGCTGGCCGTCGAAGCCGACCTCGACGTCGTCGAAGCCGACGCGGGAGGCGATCGCCACGCCGTTCCACTGGTTGAACCCGCAGTGCACCACCTCGTAGCCGGCTTCCAGGAACGGCATGGTGGGGAACTGGTCGTCGGCGCATTTGGTTTCCTGCATGGCCAGCACGTCGACATCGGCGCGGCCGAGCCAGTCCACGACCCGGTCCACCCTCGCGCGAATCGAATTCACATTCCAGGTGGCCAGGCGCAAGACGTCGGCAGACATGGCCTACAGCGTACGGGGGCTCAACGACCGGGCATCGACGTAGCGGTGCTGATGATGCAGCCGAAAACCCAGCGAGTGATACAGCACGATCGCGCCCGAGTTGTCGTTCAGCACCTGCACGTACGCCCGGTCGGCGCCGCGGTGCGCGCCCCAGTCGAGCAGGGCCACGCACAGCCGGCGGGCGTGCCCGCGCCTGCGGTGTTCGGCGTCGACGTGCACGGCCGAGATGCCCAGCCAGCGGGTGCCGTCGGGTGCGGTGGTGATCGCCCCGCGCCCGACCCCGGCGCCGGCCGTCGAGGCGAAGACGACCTCGCCGTCGACCACCGCCGTCAGTACCTCAGGCGGCACGTTGCGCTGGTAGCACGCCAGCCAGGCCGCATCCGGGCTCGGCAGGAATGTCACCGCCTCGTCCGGCTCGGTGGCGGTGACGTCGGTGACCATCACCCGGGTGTGCTTGATGCCGTCGGCGCGAATCGGCAATAGTCGCTCCGGCAGCGCCAGCCACGGCTGCAGGTCGCGTTGCGCGTACCAGTCCACGATCGCGGGCAGGGCGGTGATGTTCGACGAGAAGTCGAGTGGCACAGCCGAGTTGGCTCGACTGGTGTACCCGCCAGCGGCCCGCAGCAGCCAGCCGTCGTGCCAGCTCTGTTCGGTGCCCGGCCAGGCCAGTGCGGCCGCGTGCTCGAGGTTGCGGATCTCGGAGGTGCGCACCGGAACCACGCTGAGCTCGCGTACCGCAACCACATCAGCTCGGCGGACCTCCACCACGCCGTCGGACTTGGTGCGCACCACGATCATCGGGTCCTGCGCCAGCAGCTCACCGATCACGTCGGACATCGGCGGTGTGGTCCCCGCGGGCAGGCGGTAGCGGATGCTCACCCGGCTGCCGACCGGCGGCAGACTGACCATCGGTCAGTGACCGAACGGGTCGGGCACCTCACCAGGTGTCCACGACAGGCCGGGCACCCCCCAGCCGTTCCGCTTCGCGGTCTTCTTCGCCGCCCGCGCGTGCCGGCCGATCAGCATGTCGACGTAGAGGAACCCGTCGAGGTGGCCGGTCTCGTGCTGCAGCATGCGGGCGAACAGGTCGTGGCCTTCCAGGGTGACCGCGTTGCCGTCGGCGTCCAGGCCGGTGACCCGCGCCCACTTGGCGCGGCCGCACGGAAACGATTCGCCGGGAACCGACAGGCAGCCCTCGTCGTCGTTGTCCGGGTCGGGCATGGTCTCGGGAATCTCCGAGGTCTCCAACACGGGATTGATGACCACACCCCGCCGCCGCGTCGTCTTGCCGCGCTCGTCGGCGCAGTCGTAGACGAACAGCCGCTTGCCGACGCCGATCTGGTTGGCCGCCAGCCCGACTCCGTTGGCCGCGTCCATCGTGTCGTACATGTCCGTGATCAGATCGGCCAGATCCGCGGGCAGCGAACCGTCGTCACCGACCGGCACGGGCTGCGTCGGCGAATGCAGAACAGGATCACCCAGAATCACGATTGGTCTAACCGCCATGATCGGCAAGCTTAAGTCAGCCGACGCGCGGGCTTGGCTGCCGTCCCAACCGAGACAACCGTGATTGAATGAGCGCCGAGCATAGGCAAGTCTTTTGCAGGTCTTCGAAAGGGTCTACAGATCGAAATGGACGGCGCCATGGCACGGGCCGAGCGGTCCAATGACGACGCTGACCTTCCCGATGGGCTGACTCGCCGCGAATACGACGTCCTGGCCTTCGAGCGGCAATGGTGGAAGTACGCCGGCGCCAAGGAAGAGGCCATCAAGGAACTCTTCTCGATGTCGGCCACCCGCTACTACCAGGTGCTGAACGCCCTGGTCGACCGCCCCGAGGCGCTTGCCGCCGATCCGATGCTGGTCAAGCGGCTGCGACGGCTTCGGGCGAGCCGGCAGAAGGCGCGCGCGGCGCGCCGACTCGGCTTCGAGGTCACCTGATTTTTCTCCCGTGGCGGACCCGCTGGTTACAGTGGGCGCGATGAACGACCGCGTACCTGATTCCGCCGGGCTGCCGCTGCGCGCCATGGTGATGGTGCTGCTGTTCCTCGGGGTGATCTTCCTGCTGGTCGGCTTCCAGGCCATGGGCTCGGGCACTGACGACAGCAGCGACGACACGTCGGTGCGGACGGTCACCACGACGACGTCCACGACCTCGGCCGCGCCCGCACCCAAGGCCGACGTGCGGGTTTTCAACGTCGGTGAAGGCGAAGGCGCCGCCAGCCGGATCGGTGACCGGCTGCGCGAAGCCGGCTGGAATGTCACCGAGACCAGCAACCTGCAGGTGCCGCCGCTGCCTGCGACCACGGTGTATTACGGCACCACCGACGGGGAGCAGGACGCCGCGGAAGCGGTGGCCAAGGTGCTCAACGCGCCGGTGGCCCCGAGAATCCCGGAAATCGCCGAGCAGCCACCGGGCGTGATCGTTTTGGTGACCGGATAGGCTTCGGCTCATGGTCACGACCGTCAGCCCGCTGAGAACTGCCGCCGCCATCCTGTTCGTCGCTCCCGTCGCCGTGTTGAGCGCGTGCAGCCCGAACGAGCCGATCGCCTCGCAGCCCGGAACCACGCCGCCCGTGTGGACCGGATCCCCGGCGCCGGCCGCCGCGGGCGAAGGCACCCACGGCACCAGCCACGGTGAGGACACCCACGCCGCTCCGCAGGCGTCCGCGTCCAGCGCCGACACCCTGACCGCCCAGATCAAGACTGCCGATGGCACCCAGGTCGCCGCGGCGACCTTCGAGTTCCAGGACGGCTTCGCGACGGTCACTGTGCAGACCACCGGAACCGGCAAGCTGGCACCGGGCTTCCACGGCCTGCACCTGCACTCGTTCGCCAAGTGCGAGGCCAACTCCGTCGCCCCGACCGGCGGCGCGCCCGGCGACTTCCTCTCCGCGGGTGGCCACTTCCAGGCCGGCGGCCACAGCGGGCATCCCGCCAGCGGTGACCTCGCCTCGCTGCAGGTGCGTGAGGACGGTTCGGCAATGCTGGTGACCACCACCGACGCCTTCACCAAGCAGGATCTGCTGGGCGGCAACGGGACCGCGATCATCATCCACGCCGACGCCGACAACTTCGCCAACATCCCGCCGGAGCGCTACCAGCAGATCCAGGGTGGCGCGCCCGGCCCGGATGAAGCCACGATGGCCACCGGCGACGCCGGCAAGCGGGTGGCGTGCGGTGTCGTCGGCACCGGCTAGAACACCTTCGGAGAAGCCCGGCCGCATCGACTTCGCCGGGTCGCCCCGGCCGACGCTCGGCGTCGAGTGGGAGTTCGCGCTGATCGATGCGGCCACCCGCGACCTCAGTAACGAGGCGGCCGAGGTGATCGCCGATGTCGGTGAGAGCCCGCACGTCCATAAAGAGTTGCTGCGCAACACCATCGAGGTCGTCACGGGCGTCTGTGACACCGTCGACGAGGCGATGGTCGATCTCAAGGGCACCCTGCGCAGCGCGCGCGAGATCGTGCACGGACGCGGCATGGAGCTGTTCTGCGCAGGCACCCATCCGTTCGCGTCGTGGTCGACGCAGAAACTCACTGACGCGCCGCGCTACGCCGAGCTGATCAAGCGGACCCAGTGGTGGGGACGGCAGATGCTCATCTGGGGTGTGCACGTTCACATCGGGGTGTCGTCGGCGCACAAGGTAATGCCGATCATCTCCTCACTGCTCAACCAGTATCCGCATCTGCTGGCGTTGTCGGCCTCCTCACCGTTCTGGGCCGGCGAAGACACCGGTTACGCCAGCAACCGGGCGATGATGTTCCAGCAGTTGCCGACCGCGGGCCTGCCGTTCCAATTCCAGACCTGGCGGCAGTTCGAGCGGTTCGTGCACGACCAGAAGAAGACCGGCATCATCGACCACATCAACGAAGTGCGTTGGGACATCAGGCCGTCGCCGCATCTGGGCACCATCGAGGTGCGGGTCTTCGACGGGGTGTCCAATCTGCGAGAGCTCGCGGCACTGGTGGCGCTGACGCACTGCCTGGTGGTCGACCTCGACCGTCGACTGGAAGCCGGTGAACAGCTGCCGGTGATGCCGCCGTGGCACGTGCAGGAGAACAAATGGCGCGCCGCCCGGTACGGTCTGGACGCCATCATCATCCTCGACGCGGACAGCAATGAACGACTGGTCACCGAGGACCTCGACGATCTGCTGACCCGGCTGCAGCCGGTGGCCGAATCACTGCACTGCGCAGACGAATTGGCAGCGGTCGCCGACATCCCCCGGCGTGGCGCGTCCTATCAGCGCCAGCACCGGGTGGCCGAGGACAGCGGCGGTGATCTGCTCGCGGTGGTTGACTCGTTGGTCGGGGAGCTGGATATCTAGCCCGCGTCACGACGATGCGGGCCGCAAGCCCGAGGAGGAGTGGTGCAATGGACCCGAGGGAGGCGCCCATGAGGATTAGACGACTGGGACTCGCGGTGGTGGCGACGGCCGTCGTCCTGACCGGTGGCGGTTGCGCCAAACCGATCACCGGCACCCCGGTGGCCACCCCCGGTGAGGCCGGCAAGGGGATGGTGCCCGCCGATCTGCTCACCACGACCTGCCGTGAGTTCCTGACCATGGACACCGTCACCCGGCGCGAAGTGATCGTGGCGATCGGGAAGAGCGGAAATCAGCTGGTCTCGATGAACCCGCAACTGTGGGCGGGCGTGGCCAGCGCGCTGTGCGGATTCGTCGATCCCTCCGCGCCGGTCAAGGATGTGGTCATGGGGCAGGGCATCCGGTAGCCATGACCGCCCAGCCGATGTTCCCGCTGCAGTCGGCGCTGCTGCCCGGAGAACCATTGCCGCTGCGGATCTTCGAGCCGCGGTACTCGCAGCTGGTGCGGGACTGCCTGGAGATGACCGATCCCGCGTTCGGGGTCGTGCTGATCACCCGCGGCCTCGAGGTCGGTGGCGGCGATGTCCGCGGCGACGTCGGGGCGCTGGCCCGCATCACCGAATACGCCGACCACGGGATGGGCCAATACCAATTGGGCACCGTCATCGGTGAACGGATCCGGGTACGCGAGTGGCTGGACGATGACCCCTACCCCCGCGCTGACATCGAACCCTGGCCCGACGAGCCGGGCCCACCGGTGACGCACGAACGCATCGGCGAGATCGTCGATGCGATGCTGGCACTGTTCGAACGGATCGTCAGCGCGCGGGGCGCGCGGCTGCGACCCGATGCGCTCGCGGTGGCGCCCGAGGTCGCCGACGACCCGTCCCGGCACATCTACGCACTCGCCTCGCGGGTGCCGATGGGGCAGGCCGACCGGTACGCGGTGCTGGCGGCGCCGACACTCGCCGAACGGGTCGACGTGCTGGCCGACGCGATCGAAACAGTCTCTGCCATGGTCGAATTCCAGATCGCCTCCGACGACACGGGGGAATAGCCGCGCCAGTTTCCTCCCGGACCGAGTCCGCCGTCAGACTGTCGGGGCGGGGTGACACCCTTGGTGCATGACATCGATGGAACGGCCGATGCCGCCGCTGAATGCCGATGAGCGCACCACACTGGAGAGTTGGCTGGACTTCTACCGCGTGACCCTGGCCACCAAATGCGAAGGACTCGAGGACGACCGGTTGCGCCTTGCGTCGGTGCCGCCGTCGCCGTTGACGTTGCTGGGTTTGCTTCAGCATGCCGCGGAGGTGGAGCGGAATTGGTTCCGGCGCGTCCTCGCCGGCGAGAACGTGCCGCCGATTTTCGGTCCAGCCGATCAACCCGAAGGCCACGACGGTGGGTTCGCGGTGACGGCGGAGTCGTCATATCGCGCCGCCATGGGGATCTGGCAGGACGAGGTCAGGCACGCGCGCGCGAACTGTGCGGCGCGGGCACTCGATGACACCAGCCCCTTCATGGGCGGGGAGGTTAGTCTGCGCTGGATCTACACCCACATGGTCACCGAGTACGCCCGCCATTGCGGGCACGCCGACCTGATCCGTGAATGCATCGACGGGGCGGCCGGGGTCTGAAACCTGTTGGCCAACTTCTCCGCGCCGACTCTGCGGTGAGCGCGTGATTCACCAGCGCGCGGTAGCGCTGAACGCAGAATCGGTGCCCGGAGCGCAGGCTCAGAGCTTGTGGGCGTCCAGTAGGACGGTATCGGGAACCGGGTCCTCGAGACCGTCTGGTGCGGGCCGCTTGTAGTGCGCCATCAGGTCGACAGCCGAGGTCGCGGTGACCTCCCAGCCGCGCTCGGTCAGCCACTTCTCGACATCGGTGCGCGCCTCCATGTACCAGAGCCGGGTGACGTCGGGCTGGGACATGCGCGATCCCGCTTCGCTTCTCGCTGACCCCGCACCACCGGCCTGGGCCGCGGCCCGGCGGGCCTGCGCCATCCGCTCATGCCGGCGAGCCAGCTGTTCGGCGGAGTAGAACGTCTCGCCGAACGCCTCCACCGACAGTCTGCTGCCGGCTGCGCTGAGCTGGTCGATCTGCTCGAAGAGCGCGTCCTGCGCGGCGGCGGGCAGGTAGGGCAGCAACCCCTCGGCCGACCATGCTGTCGGGCGTGATGGGTCGAAACCGTTCTCGCGCAGTGCCGTTGGCCAGTCATGACGCAGGTCGACGGCCACCGCGGCATACCCGGCACCGGGCTTTGCCTGATGCTCGGCCAGCACCCGCTCCTTGAATTCGAGCACCTTCGGCTGGTCGATCTCGTAGACCGTCGTGCCGCTGATCCACGGCAGCCGCCAGGCGCGGGTGTCGAGGCCGGCAGCCAGGATCACCGCCTGATCCAGTCCGTTGGCACCGGCCGTGGTGAAGAACTCATCGAAGAACTTCGTGCGCGAGGCGATGTAGGCGGCCATGGCCTGCGCCCGCACCGGGTCTTCGTCGAGAAACGGTGAACGCCAACCTGCCTCGACCGCGGCCTCGACGAAGAAGTGGGCATACGGGTCGAGGTACAGCGGACATTCGGCGCCGGTCTCCGTCGCCCGTGCACGGGCCACGCTCAGCGCGGTGGCGCCGACCCCTTCGGTGATATCCCAGGTGTCATCGTCTGTTCGGCTCACGGATTGGGTTTCGCTCTCTCGTTGTCGTCACGGACGCTCTGCCCACGGACCTCAGTCTTGGGTGTGTCGTTCGCTGAGCTCGAGACTAGTGCGGTCAGCTCTACTCCGGGGCCGCATCCCGCGGTCGGCGCAGTCGCTTGTCGATGGAGGTAACGATGCTCGTGACGACAGCGACGCCGAGGATCCGTAGCCACGCCGGCGCGTCGATGGGTGCGGTGCCGAACATGGTGTTCATGGCGGGCAGGTAGGTGATAGCGAACTGACCGGCGGCTTGTGCCGCTACGCCGAGAATGACCCAGGGGTTGCTGAAGATGCCGATCCGCCAGGCCGAATAGGACGTCGATCGGCAACTGAACAGGTAGAACACCTCGATCACGACGAAAAGGTTCAACGCCACGGTCCGGGCTTCGGCCAGACTGGCGCCCCGACTGAGCTCCCATTCGAACAGCCACCATGCACTGGCGACCATCATCGTCGATACCAGCAGGATCCGCATCACCAGACCACGCGTCAACAGCGGCTGCCGGGGGTCGCGGGGCGGGCGGGTCATGATGCCGTCTTCTTTAGCTTCAAATGCGAGCATGAGGCCGAGCGCCACTGCCGTGGTCATGTTGATCCACAGAATCTGCGTGGGCAAGATCGGCAGCGCGGTGCCGAACGCTATGGCGGCGAGGATCACCAGGCCCTCACCGATGTTGGTCGGAAGGGTCCAGGTGATGAATTTGGTGAGGTTGTCGAATACCCCCCGGCCTTCCTCAACGGCAGCCTCGATTGTGGCGAAATCGTCGTCCGTGAGCACCATGTCGGCCGCGTCCTTGGCGACTTCGGTACCGCCGAGGCCCATCGCGACGCCAATGTTGGCCTGCCGCAACGCGGGTGCGTCGTTGACGCCGTCGCCCGTCATCGCCACGACGTGCCCCCTGGCCTGTAGTGCCTCCACCAGCCGCAGCTTCTGTTCGGGTGAGACCCGGGCGAATACGGTGGCCTCGGCCACTGCTTCCTGGAGTTCTTCGGAGTCCAGCGCAGCCAGGTCGGCGCCGGCGAGCACCGCGCCTCGGTGGTTTTGACTGTCGTCGAGCAGTCCAACTTTGGCGGCGATCGAGGATGCGGTGGCTGCGTGATCGCCGGTGATCATCTTGACTTGGACACCCGCGTTATGGCACGCGGCCACAGCTGAGGACGCCGCCGCCCGCGGCGGATCGAGCATGGCCTGTAACCCGGTGAACGTCAGCGAGCCGGGCAACGCTTCCTCCCCGAAATCGTCGGGACCACTGGCGGCGCGGACTGCGGTGGCGAGCACGCGAAGACCTTGTGAGCTCAGCAATTCAGCCGTTCGTAGAACCTCTGAGCGGTCCACGGGCCGAGTCGTGCCGTCTGCGTTCATCTGCGAGGTGCACAGTCGCAGGACACGCTCGACGGCTCCCTTGGCGAGCACGACATGGTCGTCTTCGCCGTCTCGATGGAGGGTAGCCATGTACTGGCGTTCCGAGCTGAATGGGATGACATCCAGTCGGGGCAGCGCGGCGGCGAGTGTGGCCCTGTCCAGACCGGCTTTGGCGGCGACAGCCAACATCGCACCCTCGGTCGGGTCACCGACAACGTCCCACCGTCCACCGTCGCTGATCAAGGCGGCATCGTTGCAGCAAGCACCCGCCAACAACGACCAGCGAAATGCCTTGTCGGACTCCACCTCCACCGGGGCTCCATAGACATCGCGAAGGGAACCTTGTGGTGCGTACCCCGTTCCGGTCGCCTCGACGCGACCGTTTGGTGTCCAGATCACCTGAACCGTCATCTGGTTCTCGGTGAGGGTGCCGGTCTTGTCAGTGCAGATGACTGTCGTGCTGCCCAGCGTTTCCACTGCCGGTAGGCGTCGGATGACAGCGCGGCGCTTGGCCATTCGCGCGACGCCGATCGCCAGAGTGATCGTGACGGCTGCCGGCAATCCCTCGGGTATGGCTCCGACCGCAAGCGCGGTCGCCGCGGTGAACGTCTCGACCGCGCCCTGATGGCGCAGCAGACCCATACCGAAAGTCACTGCAGCCAGGCCCAATATGCCGATAGTCAGGATCTTGCTGAACCGGGCGAGGTCGGCGGTCAACGGCGTGCTGAGATTGTCGGCGGCGCCGACGAGGCGATGGATTTGACCGACCTCGGTCTCAGCTCCCGTCGTGACGACCACCCCGGCGCCGCTGCCCGCTACCACCAGGGTGCCGGAATAGGCCATGTTGCGTCGGTCGGCCACCGGCGCGGCGTCCGGCACGACGAGCTCGTCCTTATGGACAGGTGCCGACTCCCCCGTCAATGCAGACTCGTTGATCCTCAACTCGGTCGCTCGGAGCAGCCGAAGGTCGGCGGGGACCTTGTCACCGGAGTCCAGCAGCACCAGATCTCCAGGAACCAGGCAGTCTGAGACGACGGTGTGCTCGTGGCCGTCGCGGACGACTTTGGCATTGGTGTGCACCATCGACCGCAGGCTCGCCAGTGCGGACTCCGCTTTCGATTCCTGGATGAATCCCACCACGGCGTTGATCGCGACGACGCCGAAGATGACTGCGGAGTCGATGAATTCGCCCAGCCCAGCAGTGATGATCCCGGCGACCAGCAAAACGTAGATCAGCGGATGGTGGAATTGCCGCAGCACACGGACGAGGAGCCCTGCCCCAGGCGAGGGCGGCAATGCGTTCGGTCCGAAAGTATCCAGTCGCCCTGCTGCCTCTGAATCCGACAACCCGCGATGCGGGTCAGTCTGCAGAAGCAGGACCACCTCGTGTTCGGCTAGGCCGTGATGCGCGGCGGCCGCTGACACTGTCAAGGCCAAGAGCTCCTTACTTCACAGCGGGTTTGTCAGCTGGTGGCTGTCCCACACTGTCGGAGTCGGGCCGGGGAGGGTCAGGGTCGAAAGTCATCCGGTGGCGGGACCTGCGTCCGTTTGTCCGCACGCATCTCGTCGACCGTCAGCCCGTCGCTGACCCGTTGCTCCCGGTAGGCCAGCTGCCCGACCCGTTGCGCGATCACCGGCGCGGTGATCAGGGTGAACATGGCGGTGAGCACCAGCATGCCGACATCGACGTTGCCGCGCAGCCGGATCGTCGCGCCCGCGAGGACCAGCAGCAGTCCCAGCACCTGCGGTTTGGTTGCGGCGTGCATGCGGGTCAGCGTGTCCGGGAAGCGCAGCACACCGATGGCCGCGGTCAGGGCCAGTGCGGATCCGGCCAGGACCAGCACGCCCGCCAGCAGGTTGAGGGAGTTCATGACTCGTCCCGCCGCGCCACGTCAGGCACCCGGAACCGGGCCACGCTGACCGAGCCGACGAAGCTGATCAGGGCGAGAGCAGCCAGGCTGTAGGTGACGGTGGTGTCCAGGCTGAACGCCGCCCACGTGCCGACGCCGCACATCGTCACCGCCACCAGGGTGTCGACCGCGACCAGCCGGTCCAGTGTGCTGGGCCCCATCAACAGCCGGATCATCGTCACCGCGGCCGCCGCGACCAGCATCACGCCCGAGAGCACCCACACGATCGTCATGACGGGATCTCCTCCTCGGCTTCGCTTGCCGCGGGACGCCATTCGGAATCCCGCTCGAACGCGGCGACCAGCATCCGCTCCAGCTGGGTCAGTTGCCGGTAGAACCGCTGCACCGAGCGGGGGGAGCCCACGTCGAGCACGTGGACGTACACCAGCCGTCGCGCCTGGTCGATCTCGAGCACGATCGTCCCCGGCGTCAGGTTCACGATATTGACCGCCAGGGCCAGCACCAGATCGGACTTGAGCGCCAGGTGGCCGCGCAGCACCGCGGACGGCGGTGGCTTGCCCGGCCGGATCGCCAGCCATGCCACCTGCACCGAGGACTGCGTCAGCCACCACGCGACATGAAGTGCCAGCCGCAGCAGCGACACGGGATGCAGCCGGCCCTGCACGGGAACCGACGGCAGCGGCAGCAGCAGGATTATCAGCAGCGCCACCGCCAGCCCCGAGAGCACGTTGGCCACCGACACGGTGCCCCACAGCAGCAACCACACCAGAATGAGCCACACCAGCGTCCAGACCCGAAGCGCCCAGATTCTCATCGGTGGCTCCCCAGCACCGCGGTGATGTACTGGCCGCGGTCGAGCACCTCGTCGGCCGCGCGATCGGTGTAGCCGAGGATGGGCCCCGCCGCGACGGTCAACACCAGCCCGACGGCGATCAAAGCCATTGTGGGGACCAGCATTCCGGCCGGCATCCGGCCGACGTCGCCCCGGTCGTCGAACGCGACGTCTTGCGCGTAGTCGTCGAGCAGAACCGACGGCGCGGAGTCGGCCAGCGCGCCTTCCGGTGCGTCGACCCGCGCCCGCCAGAACGCCTTGGTCCATACCCGGGCCACCACGTACAGCGTCAGCAGGCTGGTCATCACCGACCCGGCGACCAGCAGCCAGGCCAACACCGAACCGCTGGCGGTTCCGGCCTCGAGCAGCGCAACCTTGCCGATGAAGCCCGAAAACGGCGGGATACCACCGAGATTGAGTGCCGGCACCACAAACACGAATGCCAGCAGCGGGCTGGCTGCGGCGAGCCCGCCGAGGCGGCGCAACGTCGACGCCCCGGCCTGCCGCTCGATCAATCCGACGACCAGGAACAGGGTGGTCTGCACGATGATGTGGTGGGCGACGTAGTAGATCGCCCCCGACATGCCCAGCCTGCTGGACAGCGCGATGCCGAACACCATGTAGCCGATGTGACTGATGAGGGTGAACGACAGCAGTCGTTTGATGTCGCTCTGCGCGATCGCGCCGAGGATGCCGACGAGCATGGTCAGCAGTGCCGCGACCAGCAGCACGTTGTCCAGCCGCCCGGCGGGGAACAGCAGCGAGTGCGCCCGGATGATCGCGTAGACACCGACTTTGGTCAGCAAGCCGGCGAACACCGCGGTGACCGGGGCCGGCGCGGTCGGATAGGAATCCGGCAGCCACGCCGACAGCGGGAAGACCGCCGCCTTGATGCCGAACGCGACCAGCAGTACCGCGAAGATGGCGCTGCGAGTGCCGGTGGTGACGTCCTGCAGCCGCAGCGACAGCTCCGCCATGTTCAGCGTTCCGGTCGTTGCGTAGATCAGTGCCAATCCGATCAGGAAGATCAGCGACGACACCATCGACACCATCACGTAGGAGATGCCGGCGCGGACCCGTTCCTTGCTCGCTCCGATGGTCAGCAGCACGAAGCTCGCCGACAGCAGCACCTCGAAACCGACGTACAGGTTGAACAGGTCACCGGCCAGGAACGCCGTGCACACGCCGGCCGACAGCACCAGATACGTGGGCAGGAAGATCGACACCGGTTGGCGCTCGTCGCCGTCCCGGATGCCCTGCCCGATGGCGTAGAACACCACGGCCAGCAGCACGATCGCCGACACCACCAGCATCAGCGCCGAAAGGCGGTCCGCCACCAGCGTGATGCCCAGCGGCCCGAGTCCCGCGTCGGTAGGGCCCCACCCGCCGACATGCAAAGCCTGGGTGCCGTCGCGGTCGGTCAAGTAGAGCAGCACCGCGCAGACCGCCAGCACGCCGCTCAGCGCGAACAGGGCGATCAGCCGCTGCAGCCGCGGCCTGCGCCCGGCGACGAGCGTCAGTGCGGCCGCGATCAATGGGATCAGCACCGGCAGCGGCATCAACACACCCGTGGCTGTCATCGCGACCCCTCGTGGCCGGGCAGCGCATCGAGTTCGTCGGGCTCGTCGGTGTCGCGCGCCGGCACAGGCCGGGGTGCGTCCTCGTCGATCGAGGCAGCTTCGGAGTCGGACAACTTGGACACCCGGGTGTCCTCGGGATCGTTGCCGACGTCCTCCTCGGTGGTCAACCGGAACGACCGATAGGTCAACGCCAGCACGAACGCCGCGATCCCCATCGCGATGACGATCGCGGTCAGGATCATGCCCTGGGCCAGCGGGTCAGCCGTCGTCGTCTCCGCACCGCTGGTGCGGCCGCGGATGGGCGGGTTCCCGGCTTTCCCCCCGACGGTCAGGATCAACAGGTTGACGGCGTTGCCTGCCAGCAGCAGACCCAGCAGCATCCGGGTCAGGTTGCGCGAAAGCAATAGGTACACACCACAACTGGTGAGGCCACCGATGATGATCAACGGGACCAGGTAGACGATCATGACGCTTTCGCTCTCAGCGCGGGGCGGGCGGCGGTGGCCAGTTCCTCGTCGATGCGCGCGCCGAGGCTGCGCAACACGTCGAGCACCAAACCCAGCACGATCAGATACACGCCGAGGTCGAAGAACAGGGCCGTCACGAACTTCACCGAGCCCAGCAGCGGCAGATGCAGCGAGATGACCGCCGAGGACAACGCGGGAGCGCCCAGCAGCATCGAGCCGACGGCGGTGCCGCCCGACAGCGCCAGCCCCGCCCCGAGGATCTTGCCGGCGTCCAGCGGCAGTGTCTCGCCGAGTTCGTAGCGACCGCCGGCCAGGTAGCGCAGCACCAGCGCCAGGCCCGCGGTCAGCCCGCCGGCGAACCCGCCGCCGGGAGTGTTGTGCCCGGTGAAGAAGAAGTACACCGACAGCACCATGATCAACGGGAAGATCAGCCGGGTCGCCACCTCGAGCACCAGGGAGCGGTTGCGGGGGTCGCGCAATTCGCTGCCCCGCAGCCAGGTGGTGTCACCGACCGCCGGGCTGTAGGCCGGTGCCGGTAGCGCCCCGATGTCGGGCTGGCCGGCATCGGAGACTCGCGGCGCGGCGCCGAACCGGCGGTTGCGGAACACCAGTGATGCGACGCCGGTGGCCGCGACCACCAGCACCGAGATTTCGCCGAGGGTGTCCCAGGCGCGGATGTCGACCAGCAGCACGTTGACGGTGTTGGCGCCGTGCCCGCGGTAGTAGGCCGCGTCGGGCAGCAGATCGGCGATCGGGGTGCCGGTGCGGGCGGCCATCGCGAATGCGGCCAGGGTGGTGACGGTGGCGCCGACGGCGAGCGCCAGCGCGATTCGGGGGAGCCGGAAGCGCGGCGACTCCTCGGCCTCGGCGGGCAGCGTGCGCAGCACCAGGACGAAGATGACCAGCGTCAAGGTCTCCACCAGGAACTGTGTCAGCGCCAGGTCGGGGGCGCCGTGGAAGGCGAAGATCGCGCCGCAGCCGTAGCCGGTGATGCCGACCAGCAGCACGGCCGCCAACCGGTTGCGCATCACGGTGGCGGCCACCGCGGCGGCCAGGATGAGCAGGCCCACCACCGGCTGGACCAGGGAATCCCACAGCCGGAACTCGGGACGGTCGAGCGGGCCGAACGCCAGCACCACCACGGGGAACAACACCAGCGTCGACAGGATCACCGACTGCGTCACGGGAATCGATCCGCGTTGGGTGATGGCGGTCAACCGGACCGAGGCGACGTCGGCGCCGCGGATCACCGCGTCGTAGATCCGGTCGGCGTTGCCCAGCGGCAGCCAGGATCCCAGCTGGGCGAGGCGTAGCCGCTCACGGCTGACGAACGCCCCGATGCCGATCGCCAGCACCAGAGCGGACAGCAGCAGCGGCAGGCCGACCCCGTGCCACAGTTCCAGCGTGTAGTGGCCGTCGTCGGCGCCGGCGGCCGGCATGGTGGCCGCGTAGCCGTCCAGTGTGGTGTCCAGCCGGCTGGGCACCAGACCGAAGAACAATCCGGCCGCGGCCAGGATCGCGGGCGCCACCAGGAAGCTCGCCTTGGGGCGGTGCAGATTGGCCACCAGCGTCGTGGGTTGGTGAGATCCCTTGCGCGCGAACGCACCCCACAGAAATCGCAGACTGTAGATCGTGGTGAACACCGATCCCGTCACCACGCAGGTGAGCACGACCGGTGCCCAGGCGCCGAGCGATTGGCTGTGCGCGATGGTCTCGAAGTCGGCCTCTTTGGCCACGAACCCGAGGAACGGCGGGATGGCAGCCATACTCGCGGTCGCTGCCGCCGCGATGACGAACAGTCCCGGCATCCGGTGGCCCAGCCACGCCAGCCTGCGGATGTCGCGGGTGCCGGTGGAATGGTCGATGACACCGACGACCATGAACAAAGTCGCCTTGAACAGTGCGTGCGCACACAGCATGGCCAGCCCGGCCAGCATCAGATCCTGACCGCCACCACCGACCATCACCGTGATGAAGCCGAGCTGGCTGACCGTGCCGAACGCGAGGATCAGTTTGAGATCGTTCTCGCGAACCGCGCGCCAGCCGGCCAGCAACATGGTCAGCACGCCCAGGGTGATGACCGTGGGGCGCCAGCCCGGTGAGTCGGCGAACCCCGGGGCGAGCCGGGCGATCAGGTAGACGCCCGCTTTGACCATCGCGGCGGCGTGCAGATACGCGCTCACCGGAGTCGGCGCGGCCATCGCGCCGGGGAGCCAGAAGTGGAACGGCACGATCGCCGACTTCGACAACGCGCCGACGAGGACCAGGACGACGCCCACCGCGACGGCGGTGCCGTGCGGAGCCGTGACCACCAGTTCCGAGAGCAGATAGGTGCCGGCGGAGTGGCCGAGGATCACGATGCCGGCCAGCATGGCCAGCCCGCCCGCGGTGGTCACCAGCAGTGCCTGCATGGCTGCCCGGCGGCTGGTGGCCCGCTCCGCGTAGTGCCCGACGAGCAGGAACGACAACACGGTGGTCAGTTCCCAGAACGTGTAGAGCAGCAGCATGTTGTCGCTGGCCACCAGGCCGAACATGGCTCCCGAGAACGCGACGAGTTCGGCGGCGAAGCTGGGCAACCGGTTCTCGGTGTGGCCGTCGTGGTGGTGGAAGTATTCCGCGCAGTAGAACAGCACCAGCGCCCCGATACCCAGGACGAGGACGCTCATGATCGCGGTCAGGGTGTCGAATCGCAGGGTGATGTTCATCGACAGCTCGGGCGCCCACGGGATATTGACCGATGGGGCCGGGCGCCCGGACTGCGGCCAGTTCAGCCCCACCCAGACCAGTGAGCCCGCCGGCACCAGGGCCAGCGGGTAGAAGGCCAGCCGCCCCCATCGCCATACGAGAGCCGGCGCCACGGCGGCGGCAATCGCGTGCGCGATCAGGATGACGAGCATGGCACTCCGATCTTGAGGACCCGCCTGCGCGTCGTGGATCTGTTGGGCGCGCCAGCGTGTCGGGATCTACCGGTCGGTCGGGGTGTCAGCCAAAGGTTTTCGGCTATGTCCTTCGTGCAGTCTACGTGGTTGACTGCTGCGCAGAATGGCCGGTCGGACTGCCTTGGTGCTCAGCGTTGTGGCGCTGGTGCTGAAAGTGCTTGTCGAGCAATGCGTTTCAGCATGTTGCGGACGACGACCCGGTGTCCGCCGGATCCGATCACCAGGGCACGGTAGATCCTGCCCGTGAATCCGGGAAAGGCCGCCCAGCTCTGTGCCACCACCCGGGTGCCGCCGTTCGCGTCGTCGTCGAGCAGGAAGATCAAGCGGTAGACCGAGAACGGGTGGCGTCCAGTGAGGGCGAGGCGTTCGTTTTGCTCGGCGGCCTCGAGGGTGAATCCGAGCGGCACCGTCTCGGGGTCGTCGGGGTTGCTGCACATCGTTCGCAGCACTGCGCGCCACGTCGCTGCCCGGTCCGCGGGGACCGTTATGGCATGCTCATCAATATAGGGCAAACGCTCCATATAGAAGGACTGTACTAGATCGTGGCACCCCCGCGGAAGCATGAAACCGACGCCATCCTGGATGCGGCGCGCGGCCTGATCCTCGCCGAGGGGCCTCGCGCGGCCAGCGTCGCGGCCATCGCCAAAGCCAGCGGCGCCCCGGTGGGAACGCTCTACCACCGGTTCGGTAATCGCGACGCGGTGGTGACGGCGGTGTGGCTGCGCGCCCTCACCCGCTTCCAGTCCCGGGCGATGGCTGCGGCCGGCTCGGACCCGCTGGAGGTTGCGGTCGCGATGGCCCTGGCCGCGCTCGAATTCGCGACGGACTGCACCGAGGATGCGCGCGTGCTGTTGGCCATCCGGCCCGGCGATCTACGCGACGCTCAGCCGGACCCGGAATTCACGGCGACGCTGACGGCGATGAATGCGCCGCTGGCCGACCGGGTGGCTGAGCTGGCTCGCCAGCTGTACGGACGCTCCGACGCCCGCAGCGTCGACGCCGTCACCAGGGCGGTCGTCGACCTGCCCTACGCCGTGGTGCGGCGCCATGCCCATGGCGAGGGCGTGCCGTCGTGGGCGCGGGCCGATCTGTCTGCATCGGTTCGGGCGCTGTTGACGGCGCCAGTGCCGGACGCACCGGCCTAACGTTGCATATAGGTGATCGTCTGGACGCTGTTGACGGCCGGGTTCGGGGTATGGAGGACTTCGGTGGTACCCGTTGCGCTGGCGGTCATCCGGGCGCGACGCGCGTCGGCGCTCGCGGCGATCGCGATGCCACCGGCATTGACCAGGTGATCCGGGTGCCGGTAGGCGAAGTTACAGTTCGCCGGACCGCCCTTGGCGCGGCTTTTTCCTTTGAGGAATGCCGTTGCGCCCGCGGCGATCCGGGGCGGATAGCTCGCGACGTTGGCGGTGATGTCGGCGACAAAGACCAGATCGTGGTCGGTCGTGTTGGTCAGCTCGAACTCCCACCCGTCGTAGTTCGGTCCCCAGAGATCTGGTTGATCCGGCATAGCGGTCATGGTGGCGTTCATGGGTGTCCTTCTGCGCTCGAGGTAACTGCCAAGTGCCAGTAAGGATCCCGTGGACGGTGACGACTGCGCATCGGCCGATCGGAGGGCGTGCGGGAGGAAACCGGTGTCCCCCAATCGGACTACCGGCAGTACGTACGGACCGGGAGCACGTGCCCCAGCAGCCCGATCGCCCCGCCGAGGATCGGCCACACCGGCCAGAAATACGCTGTCTCGCCCGTGGTGAGGGCCACCGCCAGCCACACCGCCAGGACGATCGCGACCATCGCCAGATAGCCGGCCGCATGCAGGCGCACCGAGGCGCGGGCGGCTCGCTTGCGGGCGGCCACGCGGCGGGGATCGGTGCGTCGCAGGTGATCGACCGGAAGGTCGACGAGGACTCGGCGCAGCTGCTCGGTGTTCTCCGCGGCGAAGGCGGCCTGGACACGGGTCTCGTACTCGGCGAGGTCGACGTATCCCTGCGCGAGAGCGTAGGAGAGCAGGTCAGCGGTGTTTTCCCGGTCGCGGTCTCCGACCCGGACGACGGTGGTGGTCATACCGTCCAACTCTGACATGTCACTAATGGACTGTCAACGGGTGTTGTTGAATTGGGGCATGGCCGACCAGGACAAGATCGTCAGCGCCACCCGACGGATCTCCGCACCCGCCACGACCATCTTCGAATTGATCGCCGACCCGGCGCGCCAGCCGGAATGGGACGGCAACGACAACCTCGCGCAAGCAGCCCGGGGTCAGCGGGTCCGCGCCGTCGGGGACGTCTTCACCACCACGCTCACCCAGGGTGCGAACCGGGAGAACCACGTCGTCGAGTTCGACGAGGGCCGACTGATCGCGTGGCGGCCCGCGCCCCCGGGCGGCGCCCAACCGGGTCACCTGTGGCGCTGGCGGCTCGACCCCGCCGACGACGGCACCACCGTCGTCACGCACACCTACGACTGGACGGAGCTGACCGACCCGGACCGTCTGCCCCGGGCGCAAGCCACCACCGCGGACAAACTGGCGGCCTCGATCGACCGGCTCGCCGCGCTCGCCGAACAGGGTTAGCGGCGCTCGGCGAACTCTCTCAGCGACTCCACCTGCGCCGCGTCCAGCGACGGCCGTACCGTTTCGCGGGCCTTGGCCACATCGGCGGCGGTGACGTCCGCGGCGTCGATCGAGCGGCGCATCGCGGTCAGCGCCGCCTCGCGCAGCAGTGCCACGCAGTCCGCCGCGCTGTATCCGTCCAGTTCGCCGGCCAGCGCGTCGAGGTCGACGTCCGCCGACAACGGCACGGATTTGCCTGCGGTGCGCAGTATTTCGCGACGCGCATCGGCATCGGGCGGCTCGACGAACACCAGCTTCTCCAGCCGGCCCGGGCGCAGCAGTGCCGGGTCGATCAGATCCGGCCGGTTGGTGGCGCCGAGCACCACGACGTCGCGCAGCGGCTCGATGCCGTCGAGCTCGGTCAACAGCGCGGCCACCACCCGGTCGGTGACACCGGAATCGAAGCTCTGCCCGCGCCGGGGCGCCAGCGCGTCGATTTCATCGAGAAAAACCAGCGATGGCGCGGAATCTCTTGCCCGGCGGAATAATTCGCGGACGGCCTTCTCCGAGGAGCCGACCCACTTGTCCATCAGCTCGGCGCCCTTCACCGCGTGCACACTGAGCCGGCCGGAACTGGCCAGTGCGCGCACCACGAAGGTCTTGCCGCAGCCGGGCGGGCCGTACAGCAGCACGCCCCTGGGTGGCTCGACGCCGAGACGGGCGAAGGTGTCCGGATGCTGCAGCGGCCACAGCACCGCCTCGGTCAGCGCCTGCTTGACCTCGACCATGTCGCCGACGTCCTCGAGGGTCACCGACCCGACGGACACCTCCTCGGTGGCCGAGCGAGACAGCGGCCTGATCACGCTCAGCGCGCCCGCGAGATCGTCCTGGGTGAGTGCAGGCGGCTTGCCGTCCTCACTGGCGCGGGCAGCGGCCCGCAAGGCGGCCTCCCGAACCAGCGCGACCAAGTCGGCGCGAACGAATCCCGGTGTGCGCTCTGCGATTTCGTCCAGTTTCAGATCGCCTGCGGGGACATCGCGCAGCAGCACCTCCAACAGTGCCTTGCGGGTGGCGCCGTCGGGCAGGCTCAGGCCCAGCTCGCGGTCGCACAAATCCGGTGCGCGCAGCCGCGGATCGGCCGCGTCCGGCTGTTGAGAGGTGGCCACCAGCGCGACCCCGGGAGCGACGACCGCCTTGCGCAGCTCGGTCAGGATCATCGCGGACACCGGTTCGGCCGGGGTGGGCAACAGCGCGTCGATATCGGTGACCAGCAGCACGCCACCACCATTCGTGACGGTGGCGACCGCGTCGGCAACAGCGCGCTGTCGATCCTGCGCCGCCAGGGCGCCGGTGTCAGGCCCGTCGAGCTCGACCAACCGTCGCCCGGCGCACACCGCGCGCACCAATGTCGCCTTGCCTACGCCCGCCGGCCCGGTGACCAGCACACCCAAATTTGCTGTGGCGCCGAGCTTTTCCAGCAGCTCCGGCTGATCGAGTGCGAGTTTGAGCCATTCGGTGAGCCGGCCGGCCTGCACGTGCTGGCCCTTGAGGTCGTCGATCGAGACCGCCGGGGCCTCCGGCCACGTCATCGGCTGGCTCACCGCCGCGGTGGGCCCGGGCCCGCCGACCGAGGAGGTCACACCGTCCCCCCAGGTGACCGACGAATTCGGTTGCACGCTCACCGGTCCCGCCGGATCGGTGCCGGTCACGGTCAACAATTCCGACGTCCACGTGATACCCACCGATGAGGTCAGCGCCGAGCTGGCCTGGGTGGTGGACGTCCCGGGACCGAGGTCGCGCGGGAGCAGCGACACCGTGTCACCGACGGTCATCACCTTGCCGAGCAGGGCCTGGCGCAATGTCGCCGACGTGACCGACTGAGTGGCCAGGGTGGATCCGCGTAACGTGACCGACCGTGCGCCGTAGACGGTGACCGGGGCGATCAGCACGGTGGTGTCCTCACGCAGGCCGGCGTTGGACAACGTCACGTCGTCCAGGAGGGCGGTGCCGGCCGGAACATCCGCAGGAGCCATCCCTGCGACTGCGGAGGTGGTTCGGGAGCCGGTGAGCGACACGGCATCCCACTCGCGGATGCCGAGCGCGGCGAGAGCCTCCGGATGCAGCCGCACCACACCGCGCCGGGAGTCCAGCGCCGAGGTGTTCAACCGTGCGGTCAGCGACAGGTTGGACGGCGCCATGTCAGCGACCGGGCTTGCGCAGGCCGAGGCGCGTCGAGCGGCGATTCGGTAGGCCACGGCGGTTCGCACGTCGCGCAGCGCGCCGCTGCTTGGGCGCGTCGTTCCAGGCCTCCGGTCGCGCGGCCACCCAGCGCTGGCTGTAGACCGTGAACGGGATCATGCACAGGTAGCCCGCGATGATCAGCAACACCAGGATGTACGGGAACAGCAGCAGCGCCGCCGCGGCGGCAGCGATGAGGATCAGCAGGATCGGCGCGGCATTGGGCGGCATCTTCACAGCCTTGAGCGCCAGCGTGGGCACCCGGCTGATCAGCAGAGCGGCGTTGGCGGCGAACCATAAGCAGACAAACCACGGCGAGGTCCACCAGCCGTGGCCGAACTGCAGCATCGCCGCCAGCGGTCCGATCACGCCGACCGCACCGCACGGCGCCGGCATACCGGTGAAGTACTCGCGGGTGTAGGCGGGGCGGGTGTCGTCGTCGAGCAGTGCGTTGAATCGGGCCAGCCGCAGCACGATGCACACGGCGTAGAGCAACGCGAAGATCCAGCCGACCGGCGACGTGGGCAGCAGCGTCACATAGACCACCAGCGCGGGCGCGACACCGAAGTTCACCGCGTCGGCCAGCGAGTCGATCTCGGCGCCCATCCGGGACTGAGCGTCCAGGGCCCGCGCGATGCCGCCGTCGATCCCGTCGAGCACCGCCGCGGCACCGATCAGGGCCAACGCGATGTGCGGGCGGCCGTCGAGCGCGAACTTGATCGAGGTCAGCCCCGCACAGATGGCCAGCACCGTCGTCGCGCTCGGCAGGATGCGCATGGCGGACGGGCGGGGTTTGATCACGGCAGCTGCGCCAACACAGTCTCGCCGGCGAGCGCGCGCTGACCGGGTTCGATCAGGATCTGCGAGCCGGCAGGCAGGTAGGTGTCCAACCGCGAGCCGAACCGGATGAGCCCGTAGGTGTCGCCGATCGCGACCTTGTCACCGGGGTGCAGGTCGCAGACGATGCGACGCGCGATCAACCCGGCGATCTGCACGACCACCACCTCGTGCCCGTCCGGTGTGTGGATCAGGACGCTGTTGCGTTCGTTGTCCTCGCTCGCCGCCGCCAGCTCGGCGGAATGAAAGCGGCCGGGCCGGTATTCCACGGCGCGCACCTCGCCACCCACCGGCGACCGCTGCACATGGGCGTCGAGCAGAGACAAGAAGATACTCACCCGCGGACGCGGACCCGGGGGCAGACCGAGCTCGGCTGGTGGTTCGGCCTCTTCGACCAGACAGATCAGTCCGTCGGCCGGGGCGACCACCACGCCGGGACGGCTCGGGGGAGTCCGGGGCGGATGCCGGAAGAAGCCGGCGTTCGCGGCGGCCGCGGTCAGGCCCGCGCGGCGCAGCCAGCGGTTCTTCCGGCCGACGCCCGCCACCGCCAGGCCCGCCGCGATGAACGGCAGGCCGGCGGGGTGAACAGGGGGAACGGAGGAACGCACCAGCGCGACCAGCCGCTGGGGGCCGGACTTCATGTTGTCTTCCGCTGTGCGGGGGCGTCTGGCCATCGGCGACGATTCTACGTGCGCGCTGTGATTGTGCGGGCGCAGACCTAGGACAGATCCCAGAGCTGAACCTGCTCGCCGGCGGCCACCTCGGTGATGTCCTCGGCGATCTCTAGAAGACAGTTCGCCGAGGCCAGCCAGCGAAGATGGTGCGATGCCGGCGGCCCATAGGTCGTGACGGTGCCCGCCTCCGGGTCGTAGACACCACGCCGGAACTGGCGTTTACCCTTCGGCGATGTCAGGTCGTCGGCCAGCACGGCGGTGCGACGCGGCCGGTTCGGGGTGGCCAGGCCCATCGCCGCGCGCAGTGCGGGCCGGACGAACACCTCGAAGGAGACCAGCGCGCTGACCGGGTTGCCCGGCAGCGTGATGATCGACGTGCCGTTTGCCTTGCCGGCGCCCTGCGGCATACCGGGCTGCATCGCGACCTTGACGAAGTCCACCGCCCCCGCGCCGAACGCATCCTTGACCACCTCGTAGGCGCCGGCGCTCACGCCGCCGGTGGTGATGATCAGGTCGGCCTGGCCGGCGAAGCCCTCCAGCACGGTGCTGAACTGGTTGACGTCATCGCTCGACGTCGGGGTCGCGATCACGTCGGCGCCGGCCTCGCGGACCGCGGCGGCCAGCATGATCGCGTTGGACTCGTAGATCTGGCCGGGCTGCAGCTCGGTGCCCGCCGACACCAGCTCCGAACCCGTCGACATCACCAGGACCCGCAGCCGCGGCTGCACCGTCAGCGAGCCCAGGCCCAGCGCGGCGGCCAGCCCCAAAGCCGCCGGCGTCACCAGCTGGCCGGCGCGCAGCACCGTCGTCCCCGCCGTCACATCCTCACCGGCGCGCCGCACGTGCTGGCCGGGTGCGGACGCGGTCCGGATCTCGACGGTGTCGATACCGGCGTCGGTGGCCTCGACCGGCACCACCGCCGTCGCCCCGGCGGGCAGCGGTGCGCCCGTCATGATCCGGTGCGCGGTGCCCGCCGCCAACGTCAAGGAGTCAACGCGCCCAGCCGGAATGTCCTCGGCGACAGGCAATGTGACCGGACTGGTCTGGGAGGCATCCGCGACGTCCTCGGCGCGAACCGCGTAGCCGTCCATCGCCGAGTTGTCGAACACCGGCAGTGACATCGGGGCCGCCACGTCGGCGGCGAGAATCAGGCCCTCGGCGTCGGCCAGCCCCACCGTCGCGGCCGGGCGCGCGGTGATCAGATCGGCGACGACCCGCTGGTGCTCCTCGACAGTGCGCATCAGACGGGGAATTTCACGCCGGTCAGCTCCTCGGATACTGCCCAGAGCCGCTGCTGGACGTTCCGATCGTGGGACTGATTGCTGGAGCTCACCAGCTTGGGGTGGCCGCGCAGCTCGCGGAACCCGTCGGGCCCGTAGTACTGCCCTCCGGTGACCGAGGGATCGGTGGCGGCCCGCAGTGTGGCCAGCGCGCCCATTTCCGCGCTGTTCAACAGCAGCCCGCTGATGAGCTTGACCCCGGGCAGCGAGCTGCCCGGGACGTGGCGGATCAGCTCGGTGTCCGAGACACCTGGGTGTGCCGCTACGGCAATCGTTTTCGCGTCGGCCGCGGCGAGGCGCCGCTGCAGCTCGTAGGCGAACATCAGATTGGCCAGCTTCGACTGTCCGTAGGAGGCGACCCGCTCATAGCGTCGGCGCTCCCACTGCAGATCGTCGAACGCGATCTTGGCGCGGATGTTGTGCGCGACGCTGGCCACCACAACCACCCGTGATCCGTCGACTCCCAGCAGATTGTTCAGCAACAGGCCGGTGAGCGCGAAGTGGCCCAGATGATTTGTGCCGAACTGCAATTCGAAACCGTCGGCAGTGGTCTGCTTCGGTGGATACATCACCCCGGCGTTGTTGATGAGTAGATCGATCCGGGGGTAGGCGCTGCCCAGCTCGGCCGCTGCTTCCCGCACCGATGCCAGCGAGCCCAGATCCAACTTGTGCACCGTCACCTCGGCGCCGGGTGCGGCTCGCCGGATCTCGGCGGCCGCCGCGTCACCCTTGGCGGTGTCGCGGACCGCCATCACCACCTGAGCCCCGTGCTGTGCCAGCACCCGGGCCGTGTCGAATCCGAGCCCCGTATTGGAGCCGGTCACGATCGCAATGCGTCCGCTTTGATCGGGGACGTCCGCTTCGGTCCACTTCTGTGCGCTCATGGCACGACGATAGACGGCCCAAGTTGCGGACAATCGGTGGCCGTTTACTGTCGCGGTATGGCTATCGGTGGGGTGCTGTTCGACATCGATGGTGTCCTGGTGACCTCATGGACGCCGATCCCCGGTGCCGCCGAGGCGCTGGCGGTGCTGGCCGACCACCAGATCGCGCGGTCCTACCTGACCAACACCACCACCCGCACCCGCAAGCAGATCGCAGCGGCGTTGTGCGACGCCGGAATGGACGTCCGGCCCGACGAGGTGATCACCGCGGCGGCGCTGACCGCCGACTATGTGCGCGCCAACTATCCCGATGCGCACTGCCTGCTGGTCAACAACGGCCAGATCACCGACGACATGCCGGGCATCGACATCGTCGACTCGGAGGCGTACGACGGCGCCGATCTCGAGGCCCCCGACGTCATCCTGCTCGGCGGCGCCGGTCCGGAGTACAGCCACCGCACCCTGAGCCGGGTGTACGAATGGATGGCCCAGGGCGTACCGGTGGTGGCCATGCATCGCAGTACCGCGTGGACCACCACCGAAGGTCTGCGCATCGACACCGGCATGTACCTGATCGGCATGGAGGAGACCTCCGGGCGCAAGGCCACCGGTGTCGGCAAGCCCGCGCCCGCAGGCTTTCTGGCCTCCGCGGCCCGCCTCGGCGTCGATCCCGATGAGATGTACATGGTCGGCGACGACCTCAACAACGACGTTCTGGCCGCCCAGGTGGTCGGGATGACCGGTGTGCTGGTGCGCACCGGCAAGTTCCGTCAGGACACCCTGGACCGTTGGGCCGCAGACGAATTTGCGATGCAGCCCAACCACGTCATCGACTCGGTCGCCGCGCTGCCGGAGTTGCTCGGATTGTAGCGGCGGACGCGGCTCCCCACGTGCGCCCAACGTCACTCCAGAGTCACCGTCGACGTCGAGCGTGACGCTGGTGTGACGCCCGGCGGCGATGAGTTTCTCCGCCGGGGCGGGTCTGTCTGACTATGACCGAAATTCTGATTGTCACCACCACCATCGACGCACCCGCCGCCGCCGTATTCGGGGTGCTCGCCGATCCGAGCACTCACCAGGACATCGACGGCACCGGCTGGGTTCGGGAACCCTTGGACGACGGCCGGGAACTGACCGAAGCAGGACAGATCTTCCGGATCGCGATGTACCACGACAACCATCCCGACAAGCACTACGAGATGGCCAACCAGGTCACCGCGCTCGAACCGGGCCGGGTGATCGGGTGGGCGCCGGGCGGCCTGGCCGAGGACGGCAGTATCGAACTCGGCGGCTGGACATGGCGTTACGACCTCGAGCCCCTCGGCGACGAGCAGACTCGGGTCACGCTGACCTACGACTGGTCGGGTGCCACCCCGGAGATCCGGAAGAACATCGTCTTCCCGCCGTTCCCCGTCTCCCACCTCGATAATTCGCTGGCGAATCTGGGCAAGCTGGCCATCGACAGGGGATGAGGCCGCTGACCACCTCGACAAGGCCTCGCGGACAGCCCGCACGCGCGCTGACCGGGCGTGGCGCAACGCGCATGTAAATTTGCTGCGTCTGCCTGCCGACGTGCCACTGCGTGTGGTAAGCATTCAGCCATCGGTGGTGCCGAAAGGGGCCGTGGGTTTTACCTGTCGGGGGGACAGTCATGCCACATCTGAATTCAATACTCTCGAAACTTGGAACCGGTAGCGGAACTGGATCCCTAACGTCGGCACCCGATCTCATCGCTTGAGATATCGCGGAACCGACACGAAGGGCGCGCGGTGCCGATCCTCCTCACGGGGCAAGAATCCGACGAGCAGTTGCGAAAACTGGCCGGCGGAAAAGCCCGCAATCTGTGCGACCTGACGGCCGCCGGTTTCCCCGTGCCACGGTGGGCCATCCTCGGCACCGAAGCCTTCGAGAACGCCTGTGCGGCCGCCGGCGTGAGCATCAGCCCAGCACCGCTCTCATTGGCCGAACGCCTTACGGAGGCGGCGACCGCCGAAACCGCGCTGTGCGAATTGACCATGCCGGCCGACATTCGGGACGCCATTGCCGCGGCGCTCGACTACGTCGGTGCCGAAACTGTGGCCGTCCGTTCGTCCGGGCGGCAAGAAGACGGTGAGCGCGATTCGTTTGCGGGACTGTTCGACACATTCTTGAATGTGGCCGGGCTCGATGCCACCGAAGACGCGGTGCGGCGTTGCTGGGCGTCGGCCTTCTCCCAACGTGCCACCCGGTACCGCCATGTGCGCGGGCTCGACTTCGGCGAGGTCGCCCTCGCGGTCGTGATCCAGCGATCGTTGACACCCCACAGCAGCGGGGTGATGTTCACCGTCGACCCGCTTACGGGTGCGCCAGACCGGCTGGTGATCAACGGCGTACTGGGCCTTGGTGAGGGTCTGGTTTCCGGCTCCGTCGACTCCGACTCGGTGAGCATCGACAAGGACACTGGCCGAATCCTCGACGAGATGGTCTCGGCCAAGAGCGAGATGATGGTCAGCGCCGCAGGCGGCGGAGTTGCCACCGTCGGCGTGCCGGTCGACCGTCAGCAGGAAACCAGCGTCGGCCCTGCACTGCGTGCCACGTTGGTGGACTTGGGGATTCGGCTCGAACAGCATTTCGGCTGCCCGCAGGATGTCGAGTGGGCCTGTGACGACACCAGCACCTGGATCCTGCAATCCCGCCCGGTCACCACCCTTCATCGCGAGTTCGACCTAACAGCTGAGCATTTCGGAGAATTCACCGACGGGATCCGCATTTGGGACAACTCGAACATCATCGAGAGCTTCGCCGGTGTCACGTCGCCATTGACCTTCACCACGGCCCGCAAACTGTACGGCGACGTCTACCGGGCCTACGCCCGGAGCCTGAAAGTCCCACCCGCCCAGCTCGAACAGATGGAATCGTGGCTGCCGGTGATGCTCGGCCAGTTCCACGGCCACGTCTACTACAACCTGCTGCACTGGTACCGGATGGTGGGCATCGCGCCGGGCTATCCGCTGAACCGACGGGTCCTGGAAGTCGCGCTCGGCGTCAGCGAACCACTCGACCGTGTGACGGCAAATCGGTTGCGTCCGTTCGCCTTTGCGAATCCGGTCGAAAAAGCGGTGTCGCGCGGCCGCACGACCATCGCCTACCTGCGCAGCATCAGATCCGTCGATGCCATGATCGACGACTTCGATGAGACGTTCGTCGACTTCATCGACCGCCACGGCCTGATGGACGTATCGGCGATGGACGGACCGTCGGCATACCGGATGTTCCGCCAGATCTACGACGAAGTCGCCGACCTGTGGGGCCCGATGATGGTGCTCGACGCCATGTTGCTGACCATGGTCGGCTCGCTGGCCGTGCTCACCAAAGTGTTCCTGCGCGGTGCGCCGGAATGGGTGCAGTTCGCCGTCGTCAACCCCGAGCCGGACGTGATCTCCGTCGAACCGGCCAGGGAACTGGCCGACATCGCCGCCTTCGTCCGGGAGCACCCCGAACTCGATGAGTTCATCGCGTCAGCCGAGCCCTCGGTCGCGTACGCGCATCTCGCCGAACGCGCCGACGACGGCGCGTCCATATGGCAAGAGCTGCATTCCAGGATCGAGAAGTACATCGATCGCTTCGGGTATCGGTGTCTGGACGAACTCAAGCTCGAAACACCGGACTTGCGCCAAGATCCGACCGGGATCTTTCATCTACTGCGGATGGACACCGCCGGGCGGCGCGAGCACGCCGGGAGCTCGGTCGAGGACTACCTCGATGCACACCTGCCAGGTCGGCGCCGAAAGGTGTTCGATGCGTTGCGGCGAAAGGTCCAACGCGCGGCGACGCACCGTGAGCATCTGCGTTTCTGCCGCACTCAGGGCTTCGGCATTCTGAAATCGCTTGTGGGGGTGATGGGTCGGGAATTGGAGCAACGGGGAACGATCGACCACCGCTCCGATGTTTTCCTGTTGCGTATCGACGAGCTGTTCGATCTCTATGAGGGCACGATGACCACCGCCGCCGCGCAGTCGGCGATCGCTCGCCGAAAACTGCTGCAGGACAGCTACTCACGATTCGCCGCGCCCGCCCGGTTCACCACAACCGGATATGACTACTCGGAACACCAGCTGGCCCGGGCCGGCTGGCGGCCGGGCGAAGAGTCGACGCACTCGCCCGTCGGCACCGTGCTGACCGGGACGCCGTCCAGCCCAGGTGTGGTCACCGGCCGCGCGGTCGTGGTGGAGAAGCCGCAGGACTTCTCCAGCGGCATCCTGGTGGCATACCGGACCGATCCGGGCTGGGCGTCGGCCCTGCCGTTCGCATCCGCGCTCCTCATCGAGCGCGCGTCCCCCCTCACCCATGTGGCGATCATCGCCCGCGAACTCGGAGTGCCGACCGTCGTGCAGATCGACGGCCTGACCGACGCGGTTCGCACCGGAATGACGCTGAGGGTCGACGGATCCACTGGCCGGGTGGTCTTGGTGGAAGAACCCGGGTCATGAACGACGTCGACCGCATCCGCGGCTGGTTGATGCAGCCACGGGACGACACCGGGATTCACCTGGCCAATGACAAGAACGGGTGGGACTACGTCACCTACCGCGTGCTGGCCGACAATGCGCGACGCATCGCGCGCCGGCTGATCGACGACGGTGTGCGGCCGGGTGACGTCGTCAGCGTGCTGATGCCGACCTCCGACCTGTGCTTGTCGACGATGTTCGGGGTGCTGGCCGCAGGTGCCACGCTCACCCCGATCGTGCCGCCGATGTTCCAACCGCCCGATCAGTACACCACCCACCTGCGCGGCATCCTCGGGGCATCGGGTTGCCGCGCGATGGTGGTGTCGTCCGCATTCGTCGAGCTGGCGCGCCGTGCGATAGCCGGTCTTGCTCGCGAGCCCAAATTGATTGCCATCGATGATGTTCCGGAGTGCGACCTCCTGGACGAGCTCGCCGAGCCCGCTCCCGCCGTGCTGCTGCAGATGACCTCGGGTTCGACGAGCGCACCTCGCGGTGCCAGCATCGGCTGGCACAGCCTGGCCACCAACCTCGATGTGATGGAAGAACTCTGCGGGATGGCCGACGGCCAGGTCGGTGTCTCCTGGCTTCCGCTGTATCACGACATGGGGCTGATCGGCGTGCTCTTCCAGGCCATGACGCGGCAGCGCTTTCTGCAACTGATGCGGCCCGACCAGTTCATCCGTGACCCGCTGCGGTGGCTGAAAGCGGCCGCCACCTCGCAACACACCGCATCCCCGTCGTTCGGGCTGGTGTACACCAGCACCAGGCTCACTCCGGATGATCTCGGTGGCATCGATCTGTCAGGACTTCGGACGCTGGTCGTCGGGGCGGAGCCGATCAACCCGGCCCATCTGCGGGCGTTCACCGAACTCACTGCGGGCCATGGTTTTTCCCCGGAAGCCTTCATGCCCTCGTACGGACTCGCCGAACACACCTTGTTCGCCACCTCGCACCGGCTGGGCGAGCCGCACCGGATGGTTCGGGTGGACCGGACCGCGTTGCGTCATGGCCATCCGGTTCGGGTGCTCGCGCGCGTGACAGGCGATATCACCGCCGACACCGGCAGCGATTGGGTGGTGTCGGTCGGCAAGGCCGCGCCAGGACATGCGGTCTGGATCACCGACGAGTCCGGTGACCGGCTGCCCGACGGGATGTTGGGCGAGATCGTCCTGTCCGGGCCGTCGGTGGGGCAGGGATACCACGGGGATTGCGACAGCACCACGCGGTTCGTCGACGACGAACTGCGCACCGGTGATGCCGGATTCCTGCTCGACGGCCAATTGCACGTACTGGGCCGGATGGGGACGAGCCTGAAGATCAACGGGCGCAGTGTCTTCACCGAAGACTTGGACGTGACCACCGCCGATGCGCTCGGGATCGCCCCGAGTCGCGTGGTCGCCGTCGCGGTGAACGAAGCCGAGCGGCCCGGTATCGCGGTGTTCATCGAACACATGAAGGTGACCCCCGAGATGATCACCGCCGCACTCAGATCCCTGCAGGCGAACGTCGGCGAGGAAGCCCCGCTGTGGCTGATCAGCACACCGCGCGGAACGCTGTCCCGGACGTCGAGTGGCAAGCCGCGTCGGGCGCACATGTGGCAACAGTGGCGCTCGGGCCGATTCAGCAGGTCCCGATTGCTCGCCATCGGTGGCGCGAATCGAGACGTGCAGGGGCTCCAGCGGATCCGCGCTCTGTTCGAGCAAGCCCGCGAGCTCGCCGTGATTCCCGACGATGCGACAGTGCATTTCGAGGGATCGCTCGCCGAGGGATTCGGCAACGAAGGCTCGGACATCGACTTCCTGCTGTTGGTGCCCGGCACGGCCACACAGGCGGTGATGCCCACGGTCCTGTTCGTCGACGGCCGCCGAGTGGAGATTCGGGCCCAATCGCATGGGCAGATTCGCGAACGGCTACTGAAGGTCAGGCGGGCGATCGACACTGGGTCGGTGGCCGGGGTGTCCGAAGACCTCCTCAACCGGGTTCAGCGGTTCCTGCGGGGTATCCCGCTGTACGTCGGACCCGACTACGAGCAGCTCCTCGACATCGTCTCCTACGCCGAGCTCACCACCCTGCTCAGCTCGTGGTGGCGCCGGCGGGCCGGCGGATGCCTGCGACATGCCGTCGCGCTGACCCTGCTCGGTGACGGCTACGAGGCCGTGCGGTGGGTACGAGAAGGCATGGCGCAGCAGATGAAAGCGTTCCTCGCCGCCCACGGTGAGGGTTACATCGAGATCAAGTGGCTGCCGGAACAGATCGCTCGGCTCTCGCGCGACGCCGACGTGACTGTCGCGGCACTTCTGGATGAGTACGAAACCCTCGACGCGACAGCCACGTCAACGGATTCGAGCCGGGACATCATCGAGCGGGCACTGGAATTGGCCGCGCGATTGGGCGGTCCGAAAATTTCGCTCGATCCCACGAACGTCGTACTACGGCGGGTGCCCGGAGTCACCACCTGGCCGATCGGAACCGCCACCCATGTCGTGCGCGACAAGACCGACGTGTTCGTCCTGTCCGCCGACTGCGCCCAATCATGGCGGAAGGTGATCTTCGGTGAGTCGATCGCCACCACCCAGGCTGCCGTGAATCACATCGCGCTGTTCGTCGACCACGGCCTCGTCGGGCTGGCATGGCGGGGAGGGGCAGTGATCACACCGGTGGCGGCGATGTGCGCACCCGGGCGCCCGCTCACACCGCTGCCGTCCAACCAGCGCCCGGCGATCACGATCGACGGTGCCATCACCGATCGGGATATCGTTCGATCCCCGCTGGGTGCACGGGCTTTCGCCGAGTGCGCAGGGGCGTTGCTGTTGGCCAACATGGTGCTCGAGAACGCGCGCGAAGATTTCAGCGGAGCTGTCAAAGACGGGCAGTGGCGGGTCGCATCACTGTGCGGGCGACGGATTGTGACCATGGCGGTCCGAATCCTGGCCAGCGCCTGGGGAATCACCCCGCTGCCTGCCGACCCGGTGCTGGTGAGCAGGCTGGACATGCTGGTACCCGAGCATCCACGGTTGGCCCAGACCGCCCGCGGCCTCAGCGAGCTCTCGATCGCCGATGAGGACGACGCAGGATCGGTACACCAGGAACTCGATGCGTTCGTTGCCGAGGTGCGCAAGGTCACCTGCGGTGAGAACTTCCCGTCGTCGTTCGCGTCGAGGGAGGAGTGGCAGCGCACCATCCGGTACGGATACCACTGGCTGCGGATGGGCGGATATTTCGGTGCCTACGTCGAACTCGACGAGACCCGCGATCTGCTGACCACCGGCGGAGCCCAACCCTGTGCGAGGCCTACCCCATGAGCGACATCGGTGATGAGGTTCTGGCGCTGGTCGCGGCGATGGCCCCCGAGACGGCGGGCGAGCCGGGGTTGAGCAGCGCTCTGATCGGCGATCTCGGATACACCTCGCTGCGACTGCTCGAGCTGTCGATCGCCGCCGAGCGCGCCTTCGAGCTGCCGCAGCTCGACCAGGAAATGCTCGCCGGCGTCGTGACCGTCGGTGATCTGGTGAATCTCGTTCAGGCCCAAAAGGAATCGACATGAGCAGGACGGTGCTGGTCACGGGTGCCGCCGGGCACGTCGGCGCCGGCGTCGTCGCCCGTCTGTCCCGGCGCGGGTACACCGTGATCGCGCTGACTCATGATCGTCCGGTCGCCGGTGCACGAATGCTGACCGGAGACGTCCGCAGCGAAGACTTCGGCCTCGACGACCAGACCGTGTCGAAACTCGCGAACGAGGTTGACGTGGTGGTGCATTCCGCCGCGGTCACCGACTTCGGGCTGCCGGAGCAGCGCTACACCGAGATCAACGTCGACGGGACGGCCAATGCACTGGCCTTGGCGCGCCGCGTGGATGCCGGCCTGGTCTATGTGAGCACCACCTATGTCTGCGGCGACACCGAAGGGGTCTTCTCCGAGGATCAGCTCGATATCGGTCAGCGGTTCAGCAACGCCTACGAACACAGCAAGTATCGGGCCGAACAACTGGTCGCCGCAGCCGGAGTCCGGTCGGTGGTCGTCCGCCCCGGCATCGTGACCGGCGAATACCGCACCGGGAATACCGAGGTCTACAAGCACATCTACCAGCTGCTCAAGGTGATCGTCGAGGGCAGATTGCGGACGCTGCCCGGGAACTATTCCGCGACATTGGGACTGGTCCCGATCGGCCATGTCGCCGACGTTATCTCGGCCGCCGTGGAGACGTTCGACGACAATATCGGACGGACATTCCATGCGGTGGGCGCCAACGCCCTGTCGCTTCGCACCGTCTCCGACGTCCTGGCCGAGTATCCGTCCTTCTGCATACCTGATTTCGTGCCGCCCAGCACGTTCAGCGAGTCTGACCTCGACGACATCGAGCGCCGCTATTTCGACAAGGTCGGGGTCCTCTATACGAGCTACCTGCGACGGCGCCTGGAGTTCGACAGCACCAACACCCGCGATCGACTTGGTGTGACCCCGCCCGCCATCGGTGCCGGCTACTTCCGGCGCCTTCTCGACTCCTGCTTACGCACTGGCTATTTGGGAAGGCCCGAGCCATCGGTCGCCGAGGTTTTGGACCGGTTGCAGGCCAAGAGGAGTTCCGCATGATCCGCACCGGCAGCAGGTATGACTCGGACACCTACTTCATCGAGACGTGCGATGCGCTCGCCTCGATGAACGTCGACCGTGACACCTTCGCCCACGAGTATGCACTGATGCTGCTCAAGCCTGATGCGGCCGTCACCGCAGCGATGGGATCGGCCATCACCTGGCTGCTCGACCACGGCTACCTCATCGTAGGGGCGTACCCGGTGCAACTGACGTATCTGCATCTACGGGCGTTGTGGTATTTCAACTGGCACCGAGCCACCGCCGAGCGCCGCCGGGTTGCCGACCGCCTCGCCGCGCTGTCACCGTCGCTGGTTCTCGTCGTCAGCCATCCCGACGCTGAGCAGCCGGTGTCGGTCCGGCTCACGGCGGACAAAGGCCCCGCCGACCCGGCGCAGCGGCAGCCTCATCACCTCCGGCATGCGCTGGCGGCCGGAACTTATCTGCTGAACAAAGTTCATACCCCCGACGACCCCGACGAAGTGTTGCGGGAAATGAGCATCTACTTTCCCGATCCGCAACTGAGCGCCGTGATTTCCGCATGCGTCCACGGCGCCGACGCAACAGCAGATGCCGTGCGCATCGTCGACGGCATCGAGTCCGGCCTTGACCTGCGAAGCGGTGACCTCACCGCCGCGCAGGACGCCGTCTGGCAGGGCCTTGGTGGGGTCGATGTGTGGGATCGACCCCGAACCGGTGAGGAATGGCTGGCCGCATTGGTGGATGCAGAGAAACGAGGCATCGACGTCGATCCGTGGTTCCGGATCGTGATCGAGTCCTCCTATCTTCCGATGCACCGACAGGGGAGTGACGGGATATGAACGGGGAGAAATATTCTCAGACGATCCGCCGAGAGTTTGTGCACAAGCGTGCGGTCTCCGAGGTGCTCGTCACCTCGATGGGCGGCCAAGGGGACACCTGGACAGCGCATGCCCAACTGCCACGCCTGCACAGCTTTCACTCCGACGGATTAGGGCGGCAGCGGTCGTACTACGATCCGCTCCTCGTCCTGGAGGCGTTTCGGCAGGCATGCATCGCGGGCAGCCATCTGTTCTATGACGCACCGCCGGACGCCCGGCACACCGTGCGGCTGTACGAACTGGCCGTGGTCGACTTCGACCATCTGGTGTGCGGGCCCGAAATGCTGGATCTGGAACTGAACATGGCGGTGCAGAAGGAATTCCGTCGTGACGGCCATGACGCGGTGCATGGTCTGGAAGTCCGTGCCGTCGTGGCCCATGACGGCACGAAGATGATGGAGCTGTCGGCCGCGTTCAACTGGATGCCGTTGGAGAAGTGGGACCGCCTGCGGGCTGGCGCGTCTTGGGACCCGGGGCCGCAGCCGGCTCCGGCCGATCCTCGGTCGGTCGGCCGGACGCGGATGGAGAACGTGGTGATCGGCGCCCCCGCGCAGGCGGCGGAGGGCGGCGCGGCGAGCGCGCCGCTCGTGGTGGACATCAGTCACGCGACGCTCTTCGACCATCCCCTCGACCATCTGCCCGGCGGACTCATCATCGAGGCCGCTCGACAGCTTTCCCTGGTGATCGCCGACTCTCGGGCGCAGGACCTGGTCGGTCCGGCGTGGCTTAAGATCGGGTTCCGGTCGTTCGCCGAACTGGATTCGGTGAGCACGGTGTCGATGACACGCGATGGTGCCGACCCGCTGACCTTCCGAGGCGACATCACGCAGTCGGGTCAGACCAGGGCCACCATCGAACTGGCCTTCATGGAATGACGGTCCTGCGGAGGACGGGCGGTATCGGCGCATTCCTCGTCGAACGATGCCTGCCGGTCTATCCCGTCTATCTGGCGCTGTGGGTGATCGCAGTCGAGTGCATGGTCGTGGTGGTCGGCCAGTCGCCCGGGCCGTGGCGGCCGTCCTGGGATACCGCGCTGAAGATCGTGGCGCTCAACGCCGCCGGTGCCTTCCTGCGCATGGTCGACGACCAGAAGGATCTGGATTACGACCGAGTTTACAACCCGGACCGGCCTCTGGTCCAAGGCCGGATCAGCACCCGGGAGTTGCGGATCGCGATGGTCCCGGCTGCTGCGATGGCCGTGCTGGTGGGCGCGACGGTCTCGGTCTGGACGGCGCTGCTCGTGGCGTTCATTCTCGGCTACAGCCTTGTCCTGTGGTGGGTGGAATCGCGGGTTCCGGTGGTGCGGGATAACCCGCTGGTGAACCTGGCGGCGGCATGTCCCGCGCAGTTCCTGGCAACGGGTTTCGCGATGACGGGCCTGCCGGGTGTCGCGGACGCGTCCTGGGGACAGCTGGCCGCCATCCTGCTGGTGTTCACCACCGCCTTCCTGCATGTGGAGTTGGCGCGCAAGACCACTCGGGTGGCAGCAGCCGATGACCTGCGGTCGTATTCGCGGGTCATCGGGCCCACCGCAAGCGGACTCGTGGTGTTGGTTCTCGGGTTGTCGGCCGTGCTGGTGGAGCTGCTGGTCACCTCGCCGTGGAATTGGGCGGGGCACTGGTGGCCGATTGCCTGGGCGCCCGTCGCGACTGTGGCGTTGCCGTGCCTGTCGGCGTGGATCTTCTTCGTGCGGCGGGTCGAGGTCCACCCTCGAGGATTGCCAACGCTTTTCGTGATCGTGTTCTACCTCGCCATCGTCGGCCAAGGTTTGGCCTACCACTAGAAAGGGGCCCTAGAGTGCGGATCCTCATACCGCTGGTCGGCAGTCGCGGGGACGTTCAGCCCGGGGTTGCGCTCGGTTTGGAACTCGAGCGTCGCGGCCATGACGTGATCATCGGCGCGCCACCGAATTTCGTCGACTTCGTCGCAAAAGCAGGTCTGACCGCGCGCCAATTCGGTCCCGACGTCCATGCGTTGTACTCCTCTCCGGAGGGTCAGAAGGCCTTGGCGGCGGGCAGCACGTTCAAGCTGATGTCGATGGTGTCGAAGCAGATGTCGGAATACGCCGACCGGATGGATGAGGAGCTGATCGACATCTCCAGCGGGGCGGAGATGATCGTCTGCACCACCTTCAGTGAGGACCGGTCGGCGATCGTGGCTGAGTCCCTGGGCATTCCGATGGTGACCCTGCACACCTACCCGTGCCGCAAGAACAGTTTGTACGCGCCGCCGGGCTCGGTGCCGGCGAACTGGAAGGTGCCCGGCGTGTTCACCCGCGTCGCGTGGTCCGCGATCGAGCGACTGCGGACCGTGGTGTTCGGCAAGTACCTCAACAACCTTCGCGGCAAGCTCGGTTTGCCGCGATCGTGGGCCAGCACGGAATCGATTCTCGCCCAGCGCAATGTCCCAGAGCTGCAAATGTACGACCCCGCGTTCGTGCCGGGGCTGGCGCAGGAGTGGGGCTCGTCGCGTCCCATGGTCGGCTTCCTGTGGTTGCCGCAGTCGGCCCGGGCGGCGATCGGCGAGTCGGCCGAAGATCACGCCGAGGTGCTCCAGTGGGTGGACGGCGGCACACCGCCGATCTTCTTCGGGTTCGGCAGCATGCCCATCCTGGATTTCGGGTCGGTGCTCGACATGATCGAGCACATCTGCGAACGAACCGGCGAGCGGGCGCTGGTCAGCGTCGGCGGCGCCACCCTGAGCCCTGAACTGCGGAACACCTCCGACAACGTCAAGGTCGTCGATGCGCTGGCTCACGACCTGGTCTTCCCGCACTGCAAGGCAGCCGTCCACCACGGTGGCATCGGCACCCTCTTCGAGAGCCTGCGGGCGGGACTGCCGACTCTGGTGTGCTCGGTGTCCTTCGATCAGCCGGTGTGGGGCCACCAGGTCGAAAAGCTCGGTGTCGGCGCGCATGTGCCGTTCACCAAGTTGCGGGCCGACACTCTCGGCGCGGGGATCGATGCCATCTTGGATCCGCAGATGCGCCGCCGGGCCGAAGCGTTCGGCGCACGCCTGCAGGCGACCGGAGACGGTGTACCGCGAGTGTGCGACATCGTGGAGAAGACCGCGGCCCGCTAGCTAGGTTGTCGAGGCGAGAACACCACCGGCAGGGCGGCCGGCGACAGGACGAAGTCCTTGGCTTGCGGCTTGACCTCGAAACCGGCGGGCAACCGGATGTCCCATCGGGAGAACAGCGCCGCGGCTTGCAAGGTGATGGACAACAACGCGAATTGGCTTCCGGGGCAATGTCGTTGCCCCAGGCCGAACGCCATCATGACCTCGCGGTCCACCGAGTCGGATTCCCAGCGGTCGGGGTCGAAGGTCGAGGCATGGGGGAAATACTGGTCCTGCAGATGGATCATCAACGGGCTGAACAAGATGTTGGTGCCGTCCGGGAACTCGACCGAGCCGATGTGTACCGGTCCGTCGGCGGTGAGGATGCTGATCCACGGTGCCCACATTCGCAGCGTCTCGGTGAGAACGTTGCGCAGGTAGCGCAGTGCGGGAACATCGCCCACTTCCACAGGGCGAGAACCGACTACGGAGTCCAGCTCGTGTCGAATCCTCGCGGTGATGTCGGGGGCGCGACTCGTCTCGTAGATGAGCCAGGAGAACATCGACGACTGCGATCCGATGCTCGCCGCCAGTGCCAGCAGCAGTTCGTCGACGAGGTCGTCATCGGACAGCGTCGCCCCGGTCTCCTCGTCGACGTGATGCAGAAGTGCCGAGAGCATGTCGCCCTCGTCGGGTGCTTGGCGCCGTCGCTCGATGAGTGACCTCAGCGCGGAGCGCACTCGCCTCGAGTCGGAGATGAATCGGCGGTTGGCCAGCAGCCGCAACTGCCTCGCGGTCTTGGGCAGGGCGCCGCGAATGATGACTTCGCTGAGCAGCCAAGGGGTTCGCTCGCGGATGACGTCGATCTCCTCGGCGTCGGATTGGGCGCGGAACAGGGTTGCCAGCATGGTGCGCATCACCAGCTGGTGCACGCTGGCCCGCAAGTCGGTCTGGGTCCCGCTGACAAGTGAGCCCGACCAGTCGTCGGCGATCGCCGCGACCGTGAGCCCGTACTCGGTGAGACGGCGTTGCCGAAAAACCGGGGCGATCAGTCGGCGCCGCAAGTCGTGTTCGGGCCCGCTGAGGACATTGGTCGCGCCGCTGACCAATTCGTGGATCGCCTCGCGCATCGGCTCGCGGTGGAACGCACCCGCGCGGCCGAGGCTGACGTCGCGGATCAGCTCCGGGATGGTGAGCAGGTAGGAGGCCCGCGGGCCCAGATACACCCGGACGATCGGGCCGATACCGGGAGCGCGCAGTAGCAACTCGCGGGGATCGCCCGTGACCATGTGGGCGTGGCCGATCAACGGCAGACGCCCTGGCGCCGTGGGGATTCCAGAGAGGCCGGCTGGCGTCATGGCGGCAGCGTAACTGGTTTACGACGAGGTCAGGCTGCGAACGGCTTCGATGCGGGCCTTCAGCTGATCGGTGGTGGCTGCGGCCACCGGTGGTCCGCCGCAGACCCGCCGCAGTTCGTTGTGGATCTGACCGTGCGTCTTGCCGGTGCGGTGATGGGCCAGCGACACCAGGGCGTTGAGTTCGCGGCGCAGATCCCGCAGCTGGCCGTGCGTGGTCAGCCGTGGCACCTCACCGCTGGCGGTCCGCTTCTCGATCTGCTCTTCTTGCCTGCGCCGCAACAGATCTCGCATCGACTCGGCGTCGAGCAGGCCGGGGATGCCGAGGTAGTCGGCCTCCTCGTCGCTGCCGGCCGGCGTCGCGGTCCCGAACGACGACCCGTCGAAGATGACCTGATCGAGCTCGGCGTCGGCGCCCAGATACTCGATCTTGTTGTCGCCCTCGTCGGGCTCGTCGCGGTTCTGCTTGGCCAGCTCCGCCTCGAGCGGATCGTCGTCGAGGTTCTCCCGGTGCGGCTTGCCCAGCACGTGATTGCGCTGAGCCTCCATCTCGCTGGCCAGCAGCAGCAGGTTGGGCACCGACGGCAAGAAGATGCAGGCGGTCTCGCCGGGCCGCCGGGACCGCACGAACCGGCCGATCGCCTGGGCGAAGAACAGCGGGGTCGAGGCGCTGGTGGCGTACACGCCGACCGCCAGACGCGGTACGTCGACACCTTCGGACACCATCCGCACCGCCACCAGCCAGCGCGATGTGCTCTCCGAGAACTGCGAGATGCGATCTGAGGCGCCCTTGTCGTCGGAGAGGACGACGGTGGGGGCCTCACCGGTGATCTTGAGTAGCAGATCGGCGTAGGCGCGGGCAGCGGTCTGATCGGAGGCGATGATCATGCCGCCTGCGTCGGGGACGTGTTCGCGAAGTCCGCGCAGCCGGGTGTCGGCTGCTGCGATCACCGCGGGCATCCATTCGCCGGCGGGGTTGAGTGCGGTCTTCCATGCCCGCGCGGTCTGCTCGGCGGTCAGCGGCTCACCCAGGCGAGCCGCGTGCTCCTCGCCGGCACTGTCGCGCCAGCGGGCTTCCCCGGAGTACGCCATGAACATGACCGGCCGCACGACGCCGTCGGCCAGTGCGTCGGAGTAGCCGTAGGTGTGGTCGGCGGACGAGCGGGCGAAGCCGTCGGGACCAACCTCGTAGTTGACGAACGGGATCGGGCTGTCGTCGCTGCGGAACGGCGTCCCGGTGAGCGCCAGCCGCCGAGTCGCGTCGTCGAACGCCTCCCGGATGGCGTCGCCCCACGTCTTGGCGTCACCGCCGTGGTGGATCTCATCGAAGACGACGAGCGTTTTGCGGTTCTCGGTGCGTACCCGGTGCCGGGTTGGGTGGCTGGCAACCTGGGCGTAGGTGACCACGACGCCGTGATACTCCGCGGAGGTCTGCGAATTCGAGTTGGAGAACTTGGGGTCGAGGGCGATCCCGTGTCGTGCCGCGGCCTGCGCCCACTGGATCTTGAGGTGCTCGGTGGGGACGACGATGGTGACCGCTTCGACGGTGCCCTCGGCGAGTAGCTCGGCGACGATCCGCAGGGCGAAGGTGGTCTTACCGGCCCCGGGGGTCGCGACAGCGAGAAAATCGCGCGGCTTGGCGGCCAGATACTTGACCAACGCCCGTCGCTGCCAGCCCCGTAACGCCTGGGTGCTGGGCGCATCAACTGCCCGCACCCCTGGGACTCCTCTCGGTCGAGATGGACTCTAGTGCAAGCAGATCCGCCCGCGCACTTCGATCCGGCGTGTCGTCAGACCAAGAAATTGTCGTTGCGAATGAAGAACTCGCGGCGTTCGTCGTCGGTCAGCTCACCGAGCTTGGGCAACCCCTCGAAATAGAACTCACGGGGCGCGCCGGGAGCAAACAACATCAAGATCGAGGCGGGCTCGTCGGACTGGTTCCCGAAACCGTGGATTCCGCCGGGTGGGACGTAGAGGTAGTCGCCTTGCTCGCCGACGGTCCACTGGCGGCCGTCGAACAACTGGATCCGGCCGGAGATCACGAAGAAGGACTCCGACATGGCCTTGTGGAAATGCGGCCCGGGTCCACCTGCCTTCGGGCCGAGGTCGACGCGGTACAGACCGAAGTCACCGCCGGTCGATTTCTCGGTGGCCAGGTACGTGTACTTGACCGGGCCGACTTCGAAGTCGGCCGGGGTATCGGCCTTGCGCAGGGTGGCGCTGACCTCGCCGTCCCCGTCGTACCGCGGCGGGGGATAGGGCGGCACGTGCAGCGACATGGCTACATTGTGCCGGTCATCCGAGCGGGTAGGTCACGCCTGTCAGTTCTTCGGACGCCGCCCACAACCGCTTCTGCGCCGCGACGTCATGCGACCGCCCATTGGAGGAGACGAGCTTCGGGTAGCCCCGCATCTGCAGCAATCCGCCGGGGCCGTAGTACTGGCCGCCGTGCACCGTCGGGTCGGTCGCGGCGCGCAACGTGGGCAGCGCACCCATCTCGGAGCTCTGCACGGTCAGGCCGAAACCCCGTTCGACGATCTTGGGCAGGTTGCGCCCCAGCTCGGTGGCCGAGCTTCCCGGGTGGGCTGCGGTGGCGATGGTGTCGGTGCCGGCCAGACGCTTCTGGAGTTCGTAGGTGAACAGCAGGTTGGCCAGCTTGGCCTGACCGTAGGCGCCGGTGCGGCTGTAGCTGCGCTCGGACTGCAGATCGTCGAAGCGAATGCGCCCGAACCGGTGTCCGTTGCTGCTGACTGTGACGACCCGGGAGCCCGCAGTGGCGAGGAGCCGGTCGAGCACCAACCCGGTGAGCGCGAAATGGCCCAAGTGGTTGGTGCCGAACTGGAGCTCGAACCCGTCCTGGGTGGTCTGCTTGGGCGTCATCATCACACCGGCGTTGTTGATCAGCAGGTCGATGCGGTCGTGGCGGGCGCGCAGCTCCTCGGCGGCAGCGCGGATTGACGCCAGCGAGGTGAGGTCGAGTTCTTGCACGCTGACGTCGGCCCCAGGGTAGCGCCGCACGATGAGGTCGGCGGCGGCCTTGCCCTTGTCGAGATTGCGGACCGCGAGAACCACGTGCGCGCCCTTGGCTGCGAGTGCGCGGGCGGTTTCATAGCCCAGTCCGGTATTGGCGCCTGTGATGACGACTGTCCGCCCGGTCTGGTCCGGGATGTCGGCGGAAGTCCAGGGTGCCATGCGGTTCTCCTCGGTTAGACTGGCTAACCGGAGCGTGCGCCCCGGTTTTATCCGACTATACGGAACGCGCGCCCCGCTTTGTCAACGCGTGAAGGGGTGTGAGGTGGTGCTGAGCTGCCGGCCGCTACGGGCCGATGCCGCGCGCAACCGTGCCCGGGTGCTGCAGGTGGCCTACGAGGTCTTCGCCGAGCAGGGGCTGGCCGTGCCGATCGACGAGATCGCCCGGCGGGCCGGCGTCGGCGCCGGCACCGTCTATCGGCATTTCCCGACCAAGGAAGCACTGTTCGAGGCCGTCATCAGCGATCGGGTACGGCTGGTGGTGGCGCGAGGACGGGAACTGCTCGCTGCCGATCCGTCCACCGCGCTGTTCGAATTCCTCCGCGAGATGGTGCGTTCCGGCGCTGCCGACCACGGGATGGTCGAGGCGCTGGCGCGATACGGGATCGACCTCGACTCCGCGGCGCCCGGCGCCGAAGCGGAGTTTCTCGAGGTGCTGGGGGAGATGCTGGTGGCGGCGCAAAAGGCCGGTGCCGCCCGAGCTGACGTCGGTGTCGCCGAACTGAAGGCACTGCTGGTCGTGTGCAAGAGCGGCCAGGAATACGGCGAGGACGTCGCCGACCGGATCACCAACGTCATCGTGGCCGGTTTACGCGCCGGGTGAACGGCTGATCCACTTCTTGCACTCACCTAGGTCGAGTGCTAAGAATGTGGTTGGCACTCACGACCAGTGAGTGCTAGGTCGGGACGGTGAGGCCGGGGCCGCGCACGCGCGGAGCACTCTCCAGCCGTCCGTCGCGGGCACTGCACCCGACCGAAGACGTGCCATCCCCAACCGGAGGATTCACTTCGCAATGTCCAAGATCATTGCTTACGACGAAGAGGCTCGCCGCGGCCTCGAGCGGGGCCTGAACGCCCTCGCCGACGCGGTAAAGGTGACGCTGGGCCCCAAGGGTCGCAACGTCGTCCTGGAGAAGAAGTGGGGCGCCCCCACGATCACCAACGATGGCGTGTCCATCGCCAAGGAGATCGAGCTCGAGGACCCGTACGAGAAGATCGGCGCCGAGCTGGTCAAGGAAGTCGCCAAGAAGACTGACGACGTCGCGGGCGACGGCACCACCACCGCCACCGTGCTCGCTCAGGCTCTGGTTCGCGAAGGCCTGCGCAACGTCGCTGCCGGCGCCAACCCGCTCGGCCTGAAGCGCGGCATCGAGAAGGCCGTCGAGAAGATCACCGAGACGCTCCTCAAGAGCGCCAAGGAGGTCGAGACCAAGGACCAGATCGCGGCCACCGCCGGGATCTCCGCGGGCGACCAGACCATCGGTGACCTGATCGCCGAGGCCATGGACAAGGTCGGCAACGAGGGTGTCATCACCGTCGAGGAGTCGAACACCTTCGGCCTGCAGCTCGAGCTCACCGAGGGTATGCGCTTCGACAAGGGCTACATCTCGGGTTACTTCGTGACCGACGCCGAGCGTCAGGAAGCGGTCCTCGAGGATCCGTACATCCTGCTGGTGTCGTCGAAGGTCTCGACGGTCAAGGACCTGCTTCCCTTGCTGGAGAAGGTCATTCAGTCGGGCAAGCCGCTGCTGATCATCGCCGAGGACGTCGAGGGCGAAGCCCTGTCCACCCTGGTGGTCAACAAGATCCGTGGCACCTTCAAGTCCGTCGCCGTCAAGGCCCCGGGCTTCGGTGACCGCCGCAAGGCCATGCTGCAGGACATCGCGATCCTGACCGGTGGCCAGGTTGTCAGCGAGGAGGTCGGCCTCTCGCTCGAGACCGCCGATGTCTCGCTGCTGGGTCAGGCCCGCAAGATCGTCGTCACCAAGGACGAGACCACCATCGTCGAGGGTGCCGGTGATTCCGACGCCATCGCCGGCCGGGTGGCTCAGATCCGTGCCGAGATCGAGAACAGCGATTCCGACTACGACCGCGAGAAGCTGCAGGAGCGCCTGGCCAAGCTGGCCGGCGGTGTTGCGGTGATCAAGGCCGGAGCTGCCACCGAGGTGGAGCTCAAGGAGCGCAAGCACCGCATCGAAGATGCTGTGCGCAATGCCAAGGCCGCCGTCGAGGAGGGCATCGTCGCCGGTGGTGGCGTGGCTCTGCTGCAGTCGGCTCCGGCTCTCGACGAGCTCAAGCTCGAGGGTGACGAGGCGACCGGTGCCAACATCGTGCGTGTCGCGCTGTCGGCTCCGCTGAAGCAGATCGCCTTCAACGCGGGCCTCGAGCCCGGCGTTGTCGCCGAGAAGGTCCAGAACTCTGCTCAGGGGACCGGCCTCAACGCCGCGTCCGGTGTGTACGAGGACCTGCTCAAGGCCGGCGTTGCCGACCCGGTGAAGGTCACCCGTTCGGCGCTGCAGAACGCGGCGTCCATCGCGGCGCTGTTCCTCACCACCGAGGCCGTCGTCGCCGACAAGCCGGAGAAGGCCGCCGCACCTGCGGGCGACCCGACCGGTGGCATGGGCGGTATGGACTTCTAAGTCCCTGTACGAAAGAAGCCCCGGTGCGCTCCGCGCATCGGGGCTTTTTCGTTTGTCCGTTCCGCTTCCTTCCGCCGAGTGTGCGGTTTCATCCGCAACACGCCGCGGTTGGCGTATCGATCCGCACACTCGCGGCTGCGCTGTGGACAGCAGGACGCACACGCTGCGACGCATTGGCAGTCTTCGCGTATGCAGACCATTGCCTGGCCGTTCCTCGCGGCCGAGGCATTGGCCGCCAATGAGCTCACCTTTCGCGAGCTCAGACGGTTTCATGCAGCGGTCTATCCAGGTGTGTGGACGCCGCGCGGTGTCGAACTCTCAGCAATCGATCGCGCCCGCGCCGCATGGCTCTGGTCGGGGCGCCGAGGTGTACTGGCCGGTTTGTCCGCGTCGGCGTTGCTGGGCGCGAAATGGATCGATCCGGACGTGCCCGCGGAGCTGGTGCACACCAATCGGCGCGCACCACAACTGATCTCAGTGCATTCGGACACCTTGTTGCCTGCCGAGATCCAACTCGCGCGCGGGCTGCCTGTCACCACGCCGGCTCGAACGGCCTTCGATCTGGGACGGCGGCTCGACTTCACGACGGCAATACAACGGATCGACGCCCTCATGAACGCCACGGACGTGAAGGTCGACGACGTCTGGTCCGTCATAGCTCACCACGGGGGCGTACGCGGATTACGGCAGTTGACGTCACTGCTTGAGCTTGTCGACGGCGGGGCTGAATCGCCGTACGAGTCGCTCACCCGAATACTGCTTGTCCGCAATGGCTTTCCGCGGCCACGGACGCAGGTTCGAGTATGCGACGACGACGGATATGTGGTGGCCCGACTTGATATGGGATGGCCCGAATACCGAGTCGGCGTCGACTTCGACGGAGCGCACCACTGGACTGACCCACAGCAGCGATCGAAGGACATCGAACGCTACGCGCGACTGCCAGAGCTCGGATGGACCGACGTTCGGGTGACAAGTTCTATGCTGCACAACAATCCGCGGGTCATCCTCGACCGGGTCGGGCAAGCGCTCACGGCGCGAGGCTGCCCGCGGACGTGGTGAGTGTGCGTCCACATCCGCGATCGACGGCGTGTCGCGGATGAAACCGCACGCTCGGCGGTCAGGCCAGCGGGACGCAGTCGTCGCCGCAGCCGGATGCCGTCGCCACACCCGGGACGGCAGGGCGGTGCAACACCGCGCGCTGCGGGACGACTTGCAGCCGGTCGTCGGCGAACTCGCCGCGGCCGTCGACGATCAAGCTGTACCCGCCAGGCTCTCGTGGCGGCCATACCATGGTGACGTCGGGGTGCGCGAGCGCGTTGCGCCGCGTGCTGTTGCCCACCGATCCGACATCGAGCACACCCGCGACGAGCTGAGGGTCTATCGCGACGGTGTGCGCGCGGTGCTCGTCGCTCACGGTGATCAGATAGCCGAACGGATAGTCGGCCAGCGCTCCGGCGAGCTGATCGAGATCCACCTTGACGCTCATGCGCCGACGATACTGCGCCGGTCTAGCGTGGGAATACCGTCGCTGCCCGCACGAGTTGAGGACCACATGCCGCTGCCTACGCCGTCCCCCACGTCCACTGCCGTCGTCACTGGGGCCTCCTCGGGAATCGGTGCAGACATCGCCCGTGAACTCGCCGCCCGCGGGCACGGGGTCACCCTCGTCGCCCGCCGCGAGGACAAGCTCCGAGAGCTCGCGGCCGAACTCGCCAACCAGGTTCGCGTCGAGGTCATCGCCTGCGACGTCGCCGACGCCGACGCCCGCGCAGCGCTGTTCGACGAGGTCGAGCGACGCGGCCTGACCGTCGACATCCTGATCAACAACGCCGGCATCGGCGTGGTCGGCTCGGTCGCCACCGCACCGGTCGCCGACGAAATCGCTCAAGTACGTGTCAACGTCGAAGCCGTCATCGACCTCACCTCACGCGCTGTGCAGCAGATGGTGCCGCGCGGTCGCGGCGCGATCCTGAACGTCGGTTCGACCGCAGGCTTCCAACCGTTCCCGGGCCAGGCCGGCTACGCCGCCACCAAAGCCTTCGTCCGCAGCTTCACCGCGGGGCTGCGCGGCGAACTCGCGGGCACCGGCGTGGCCGCCGCGGTCCTGCACCCCGGACCGGTACGCACCGAGTTCCTCGCCGCCGCGGGGATGGACGAACGCGAATTCGCCTCGGCCTTCCCGAAATTCATGTGGATGCCGTCACGGACAGTCGCGAAGATCGGTGTCGACGCGTTGGCCGGCGACCGCGGCGACGTGATCGCCGGTATTCAGAACGTGGTCAGCACCCGCATCTTCCAGACCTTGCCGCATCGCGTGCTGCTGCCCTTGCTGGCCAAGAGCCACCCCGCGCTCAAGCGCGACAAAACCCGACACTGACGTTCAGTAGTTAGCTACTGAGTCCGCCGGGCGCTCCCTGCGATTACAGTTTGAATGCTCCTTCGGGGGTTTCGGTGAGCGTTGGGGGATTGCCATGAAGCGTGATCAGCGACGTCTGTGGTTGGCCGCAGGCGTGATGTCCGTCGGCGTGGGGGCTGCGGTGACCGGTGGTGCAGCCCTTGCCCATGCCGACACCACCGGGTCTTCGCCCGCCGCGGGTCCCGCGAAGCCACACGCGGCTGCCGGCACTCCACATCTTCGTGCCGCACACCCGCCGGTCGCGTCGCCCGGTGCTGCGCGTAGAGCCGTCTCGGCGCGCGCACAGAAGCCGGATACCGCGATAACGATTGCCTCCGTTGGGCATTCGCCTCGTATCCGCACCGCAGCCGCCAGTCGAGCGGCGGTGCAGCCCTCGGCGTCCGCGGTGCCGCCACCACCGCCGCTCGGGGCGATCATCCCGCGACTGTTCAACGCGTTGGTGCCGCTGATCAACAACACCCCGATACGCGACCTGCTCAACATCGTCGATCCGCCGGGAACGCCGGGGGCCACCGTGATCCGGCTGGCCGGGACACCGTCCAGCGCGGTGTTGAGCCCCACCGGCAATCTGCTGTTCGAGCTCACCGTGCCGCCGAGTCCCCTGGGGGGCATCTTCTACGTCCCGCCCGCGTACTCCACGCTGACGGTGATAAATACGGCGACGAACACGGTCGTGGGAGTGCCCATCAACGTCCGCGGCGTCCCCATCGGGGCACCCGTGATCAGCGCGGACGGTACCCGCGCCTACCAGAGCTCGTCGGTGGCGGGCGGGGTGAACACGACGTATGTGACGGTGATCGACACCGCGAGCGGCAACGTCGTCGGGCGGCCGGTCCGGCTGGACGGCTGGTCGGCCGGCGGCGTGGTGCTCAGCGCCGACGGCCACTACGCCTACCAGGCGACCACCATCAGTGTCGGGAGCGTCTTGACCACCGCGGTGAGCGCCATCGACACCACAAAGGTCGCTACCGTAGGCGATCCGGTGACGGTGCAGGGTTGGATTCGGGGGTCGATGGTGCGCAACCTCGACGCCACTCGGCTCTGTCTGGCCACCGCGGACCAGGTTGCAGTGATCGACACCTCGGACATGTCGCTCGTCGCTCCGCCGATCGCTGTCGACGGCTCCCCGAACGGCGGCGTCGTCGCGAGCCCAGACGGCACCCGGGCTGTGGTGACGACCGACCGTGGCAGCTTTCCCGACAACACCGTCGTCGTCACGCTCGTCGACCTCGCCAGCGGGACCGTGATCGGAACACCCACGGTCATCAAGGGTTTCACCTACAGCGCCCCGGCCGCGGTTCCGCTATTCAACGACGGCGGCGCGCGGCTCAATCAGATCACCGGGGCCTACGACCCGGATACCAAGACCAGCTCGACCGTCCTGACGATCATCGACAGCAGCACCGGCGACCTCGTCGGTACCCCAATCGCTCTGCCCGGCAACGACACTCGCTTCATGGCGGTACAGGTTCCCGACCCGGCGGACAGCCACCTGTTCGTCGCCTCCGGGATCACCCAGACCTACGACTCGATGGTCATCACCGTCGTCGACACCTCCGACGGCACGGTGGTGGGGACGCCCGTGACGTTGCCGGGTTACGGCGCGATTGTGTCTGGTCCCGACGTAGGCAATGTGTACGTGTCCGCCGCCAGCCTCGCCGGCCAGGTCCAAGTCAGTGTGGTCAACGGAGACGGCTCGGCCACCGGTACCTCGAGGTGGCTGCCTGGGACACCGACAGTCCTCTTGGTGAATCACGGTGGTTCACGGGTGTATCAGCTCACCGCCGTCGGCTCGCAAACGCAGGTGACGGCACTGACGGCCGTCACGGCGATCTCGACAGGCACACAAGCGATCAGCGGCACTGTCTCCAGCGCACTGATTTCACCTGACGGCACGAAGATCTACGACACCAACAACGGATCCTCGGCGCCGTTGTCGATTGCCTTCCCGACCCGGGTCACGGTGGTGAAGACCAGTGTCCTCGGCTAGCGCTACTCGTTCACGACGCTGAACCCGGCCAGGCCCGCATCCAGCCCTCGACCGGCAGGTCCAGTCCGTTGCACAGCGTGCACACGGTCCGGTACCAGCCGACGGCGATCAGCAGTTCCATCCGCTGCTCGTCGTCGAAGCTCTCACCCAGCGCGGCCCAGGTGGACGCCGACCACGAGCCGGTGCGCTCCAGCTCGTCGACGGCCTCGATGAGCATCCGCTCCGAAGCGCTCCATCGCGCATCGTCAGCAGAGCCGACCGTCAAGGCGTCGGCCTCATCACCGGACACCCCGGCGATCGGTCCCCAGAATGCGGCCTGCCCGCCCCACTCGTAGGCGCAGCGCAGCAGCCCGCAGATCCGCAGGATCGCGATCGTTCGGACGCGCGGTGGCAGCCGGGTGTCGACGTAGAGGGATTCACCCATCTTGCGCAGCTTGCGCGCCATGTCGGGGTGCCGCTGCAGACACCGCACCAGCAGCAACGGCTCATAGGTGCGATCGGGATGGCCCCAGCTGCCGATGTCGGCGGCGTCGGCGTCACTCCACGGCTGGGCCAGCGGCGCAGCGCGGCTCACCGGGCAGGCACGGGTTGCCGTCCGCGGATCAGTTTGCCCGGCAGCGCCGACGTCGGCACCCCGTTCTCCGAGATCACCTCACCGGCGACGATCGTCGCCACATAGCCGTCGGCGGTCTGGTCGAGCCGCCGCCCGCCCGCGGGCAGATCGGCCTTGACGGTCGGCTGGTGCAGCCGCAGCGCATCGGCGTCGATCACATTGACGTCGGCTTTGTAGCCGACCGCGAGCCGGCCGCGGTCGGCCAGGCCGGCGATGCGGGCGGGCACCGACGTCAGCTCCTGGATCACCCGTTGCAGCGAGAGCCGGCCAGATGGCCTGTCTCGCACCCAGTGCGTCAGCATGTAGGTGGGAAAGCTTGCGTCGCAGATCATTCCGTAATGCGCGCCGCCGTCGCCCAGACCCAGGACGACATCGTCGCGCTGAATCAGCTCGGCCACCGTGTCCAGCGAGTTGTCCCGGAAGTTGGCCAGCGTCACCAGCAGCATGGCGTGGCCGTCGTCGTCGAGCAGCCGGTCGTACGCCTCCTCCAGGGGGCTGACGCCCCGTGTGGCCGCCCGTGCACCGATCGAATCCTCAGGGGAGGGTTCGTAATTCGGCGGGTCACCCAGCGGGAACATGTAGTTCCACGCCTGCGCGGCGAACATCAGCGGATGTCCGTCGCTGGCCGGCTGGTCGTTCAGGATGCGTTCGCGCACTTCCGGTTTGCGCATCTCGGCGACGCGCTCGGCCAGCGGCAGATCGGCGATCTCCCGGTATGCCGGGTACATGACGAACGGGTTGCCGGACAGGTCCAGACCGAGAACCAGGCCGATCGGCCGCGGGAAGATCTGCCCCGTGACATCGCCGCCGTTGGCGTTGGCCTTCTCGACCATACGCAATGCGTCGAGGTGGATCGGCGGACCCGCGTTACCGATCGCGAGCGTGAAGGTCACCGGCAATCCCACGTCCGAGGCGACGTCGAACACCGCGCTGAGCGCACCCTCGTAGTCTCCGGCCATCAGATCCGGCACGAACTGCAGCAGTCCGCCGCCGGCGTCGTCGACACCTCGAGCGATCGCCTCGATCTCCTCGTACTGCGCCTCGTAACTCGGAATAGGTTGTCCACCAGAGGTTTTATGCAGGGTGAGCCGTGACGAGGCGAAGCCCAGCGCACCCGCGCGAATCGCCTCCTCCGCCAGCTTGCGCATCATCGCCAGGTCCTCGGGAGTCGGAAGCTCACGGTTGACGCCGCGCTCACCCATCACGTACACCCGCAGCGGGGAGTGCGGCAGGAACGCTGCGACGTCGATGTCTCGCCGTCGCGAATCCAGTGCGTCGAGGAATTCGGGGAAGGTCTCCCAGGTCCACGGCAGACCGTCGACCATCACGACGCCGGGGATGTCCTCGACACCGGCCATGACGTCGACGAGCGTGTCGTGGTCCTCCGGACGGCACGGCGCGAAGCCGACGCCGCAATTGCCCATGACTGCAGTGGTCACCCCGTGAGCCGACGACGGCGTCATCCGATCCGACCAGATCGCCTGCCCGTCGTAATGGGTGTGCAGGTCGACGAAGCCGGGGGTGACGAGCAGGCCGGTGGCGTCGATCTCACGCTCACCTTTCTCGGTGACGGTGCCCACCGCGGCGATGACGCCGTCGGACACCGCGACGTCACCGGGGTAGGGCTCGCCGCCCAGCCCGTCGACGATCGTTCCGTTGCGGATGACCAGGTCATAGCTCATACCGACGACATTACGTCGCAACCTCCTGTCACGATGGAGGTGTGATCGATCACTTCGGAATCAACTGCGACAACTACGCCGAATCCCAGGAGTTCTACGACAAGGTCCTGCATGTCTTGGGCTACCACCGGGTGATGGACTTCGGTGAAGCCATCGGTTACGGCACCGACGGCAAGCCCTCGTTCTGGATCGCCGACGCCTCCGCCGGTGACGCCACCGGACCCAACCGGGAGGTGCACATCGCCTTCGCGGCCAAGGACGCCGAATCGGTCCAGGCGTTCTTCCACACCGCCCTGGCGCTCGGCGTCGAGCCACTGCACGAGCCGCGGCTGTGGCCCGAATACCATCCGGGCTACTACGGCGCTTTCGTGCGCGACCCCGAGGGCAACAACGTCGAAGCGGTCTTCCATGGCGCCCAGCCTGAGGCTCAGACCCCGACGAACTCCGCGTAGCGTTCCGGTTATGGCTGACTCACTGTCCGATGCAGATGCCGCCCGCGAACTCCTGCGCGACTCGTTCACCCGCATCATCGAGCATGTCCAGGACATCACCGACGATCTGACCGAGGAACTCTCGTTCTTCCGGCCGACCTCCACGGCCAACAGCATCGCGTGGCTGGTGTGGCACAGCGCCCGGATTCAGGATGCGCAGCTCGCTGATATAGCCGGAACCGAGCAGGTGTGGTTCAGCGGCGGATGGGTGGACCGCTTCGATCTGGACCTGCCCCGCGACGCGCACGGCTACGGCCACACTCCCGAGGAGGTCGGCAAGGTTCGGGTTCCCGCAGACTTGCTGGCCGGCTACTACCACGCCGTGCACAAGATCACGTTGGAGTACATCGCCAGCGTCACCACCGAGGAACTCGCCCGCGTCGTCGACAAGAACTGGAATCCGCCGGTGACGGCAAGCGCGCGGTTGGTCAGCATCATCGACGACTGTGTCCAGCATCTGGGGCAGGCGGCGTACGTGCGGGGCATCGCCCGCTGATCACCTCCGCGGTCCGCTGGTGGCCGCCGGTCGGGCTGGCCGTGATGGCGCTGCTCGGGTGGGCCGTGGGGAAGGGCTCGACCGCGGTCGACGACTGGTTCCAGCTTGCCAACGGCAGCGGGCTGGGACGACTGCTGTTCTTCACCGATCAGCGCACGATGGCGGTTCTTGTGGTCGGTGTGCTGGCGCTCGCCGTCTACCGGCGCCGCTGGCTCCCGGTCGCCGCAGTCGCAGTGAGTCCTGTTGCCGCCATTTGGCTTTCGCGCTTCTTCAAGGACATCTTCGGTCGCCAGAAGGGTGGCGGGCTCGCCTATCCGAGCGGCCACACCACGCTGATGGTGGTGGTGCTGGGCATGGTCCTTCTGGTGGTGGGGGCGCAGCTGTATGTCGTGGTGGTCGCCGTTGTCTGGGCGCTGCTGGGGATGCTGGGGCAGGCGGTGACCTATCACTACTTCACCGACGCCGTTGGTGGGCTCCTGCTGGGCAGCGCGATCGCCTGCCTGGCCGCCGCGCTTGTCGGCGGGACCGCTCGTTCACCGCGGCGTCACCCCCGGTTTCCTTCACGCTGCTAATTTCCGCGCGTGTCACTAGACAGCCACGGATACACCGTTTTCGATGACGACGATGACGACCCGGTGCTGCTCGACGCCAGCGGTTTGGCCGTCGACACCTGGCGGGAGAACTACCCGTACGAACATCGGATGTCGCGCAACGAGTACGAGGAGCAGAAGCGGCTGCTGCAGATCGAGCTGCTGAAGCTGCAGAAGTGGAGCCAGACGAACGGGCTGCGGCACGTCCTGGTTTTCGAGGGGCGCGACGCGGCGGGCAAGGGCGGCACCATCAAGCGCTTCATGGAGCACCTCAACCCGCGGGGCGCTCGGGTGGTGGCATTGGAGAAACCCACTGAGAAGGAACGCACTCAGTGGTACTTCCAGCGCTACGTCAACCACCTGCCTGCGGCAGGCGAGATCGTGATGTTCGACCGGTCCTGGTACAACCGCGCCGGGGTGGAACGGGTGATGGGGTACTGCACGCCCAAGCAGCACGCCGAGTTCATCCGGCAGGCGCCGTTGTTCGAGCAGATGCTGGTCAACGACGGCATCAGCCTGACCAAGCTCTGGTTCTCGGTGTCCTCGAGCGAGCAGCGCACCCGGTTCACCATCCGCCAGGTCGACCCCGTCCGGCAGTGGAAACTGTCGCCGACGGACCTGGCGTCGCTGGACAAATGGCACGACTACACCTCGGCCAAGGAAGACATGTTCGCCTGGACCGACACTGAGATCGCGCCGTGGACGGTCATCAAGAGCAACGATAAGAAACGCGCGCGGATCAACGCGATGCGCCACGTGCTGAGTAAGTTCAACTACGACAACAAAGACCATGAGGTGGTCGGCCAGCCCGACCCCTTGATCGTGGGCCGCGCCACTCACTCCGACTGAGGCGTCGCGTCCCCGCAGAGGAGGGCGCGTGCGGTTCGCGACGACGCTACTGATGTGGCTCGTCACGACGCTCTTGTTGGCGGTCGCCTTGCCGGCGGTCTGGGTGCAGCAGCACCTGGTCGACGAGGACGGGTACGCGGCGCTGGCGCAGAAGGCGGCGGCCGATCCCGGGTTGCAGTCGGCGATGGCCTCGGAGCTGACCTCACAGGTGGGCCGATTGGGTACTGGCGTGAACACCGGGACGGTGAGTTTGGTCGCGGCCGCATACACCGCGAGTTCGACGTTCCCAGGACAGTTCGCGCAGGCGAATCGCTTCGCGCACCGATGGCTGTTCACTGATCGGGTCCGGTCGAGTGTCGATTCGCAAGGCCGGTGGGTGATTGACGCCGCGCCGATGCTGTCAGATGCCGCGTTCACAGAGACGCTCAGCGACTACAACGTCACGCTGCCGTCGTCTCTGCCAATCCCGTTGACCGACAACGCGCCTGCGGCGTTACGGCCCGGCGCGTTACGTCCGGTTGCGACATTCGGCCCGTGGGTCAGCGTCGGCGCCGCGGTAGTGGCCGGGCTGTTCGCCCTGCTGACCCTTTTCGTGGCACGCAGTCGGGGCAAGATGCTCATAGGACTGGGCGTGTCGGCTCTGCTGGTAGGCGCGGCTGGTTGGGCCGCAATCGAATTCGGCCGCCGTCGCCTGGATGCGGTGTTGAACAACTCGTCTGGTGATATCCGGCGGATCGCCGAGGTGATGGTCGGCACTGCGCAGGACAGCATGCATCAGTGGTTGAACATCACTTTGATTGCCGGGGGCGGGCTGGTGATCATCGGGGTGATCGTGTCGCTGCTGGTGAGTCTGGCCAGGACGAACTAGGCAGACGACTCGTCGTCGTCTTCACGGGCGTAGTGCCGGGCGACCGGGTCTCGTAGGCCGTAGCCCATCGGTCGGATGGTGCCGATTCGGTAGCCGATGAGATAGAGGATCGGCGGCAGGAACGCCATCGAAACCGACAGTGCCGCAGCAATGATGGCTTGGGTGTTCTGCCCGCGCGCCTTCGGGAGTTTGCGTGTCGCGTCGTCGATACCGGAGACGAGGGCTCCCAGACAAACTATTGCTGCGGCGGGTAGAGTCTTCGCGTTCCACTCCGTCAGTGCGCCTCCGAGACCGAAAAACCCGACACATGCGACGAACAACCACCACGTCTTGGACGCTGTGACGCGACCGGGGTAGCTGTCGCGCGGCGGCATCGATGCCGGCTCGTCGGCGTCGGCGTCGGTTGGGTCAGGCGCGCTGTCCTGCATCGAGAATGCATGATTGCGTCCGCGGATCCTGATGTAGGGCGTCTTGAAATACGCCTGCAGGACGGTGACAAACGCGATGCAGAGTGCCGCGGCCACAACGACCTTCCATCCCCGGCCTGCCAAGCTCAGGGAGATGAAGGAGCCGCCGAGCAGCGAGCCGAACCAGTACACCCACCGCTCGTACTGACGGTCTTTGACGAAGGCGGTGCCGAGCCAGCCGGCGACGAGAAGTGCTGCGCCTACGATAAACAGCCATTGCGACCAGGTTTCAAGAGTCATGGTCCATTAAGGGTTCGTGCGTGAGTTCCTCACGCGGCGTCGGCGTGGTCATGTAGTAGGCGACGAAGTACACCAGCGTCGGCCACAGCAGCGTCGGTATTGATGACAGGACCACGATGGCAAATGCAAGATAGTGCCCTCGAGCTACTGGATACCGGTCCTTCCTGTCTAGGTGCCCCATTAGAGCGAGCGGCGCCGCGACGAGCGCGCCACCCATGATGCCAACTGGGACAAGCCATCCCATCGACAAAGCAAACCCGCCTGTGATAACGCCAAGTAGGGCTACGTTCCACCACATGCTGGGAGCTGTGACGCGCTCTAGGTAGCTGTCTGGCGGAGGAGGCGGGGTGTCCGGGTCCTCACGAGCATCACTGATCCAGAAGGTCCATACACGGCCACTGATCTTGATGAAGGGCGTGAAATAAAAGGCATATATGGCCGCAACGAAGACGCATCCTGCAGCGGTTAGAGCAGAGGTGGTAGCACCACGATCGGAGACATAGAGCGCGAAGAGAACCGCTGCGCCACACCATCCGCTCCAAAACACCCGCCGCTTCTGTTTCGTGCTCAACGGTAATGCCACCGCGGCAACGCCTATGAAGCCGGCGAACAATCCGGCCGCGAACAGTAGGCGTTCAGTCATCGGGATCGACGGGCGCCAACGCCGGCGGTCGATCGGGCCGGTTATGTGTAAAGGCGCCGTAGACGCGGCCGTTGATCTTGATGAAGTTCGTCCAGAATCCGGCGACAGCGAACAACGCGAGGACCGTCATGACCGCAGCGAATAATCCACCTTGCCAATACGGCAGCTGGGACAAGAACAGCGATACGGCGGTGACGGCGCAACCCGTCCACCAAACGCGACGTTGGATCGAGTCAGGTGAGAGCTTCGCGGACTTCCACAGCGGGAAGCTGCTAAAGATTGCGCCCGCACCGAGCGCGCCTATTGCTGAATAACCGAATACTTCTTGCATTCTCACCACGCGAGTTGGAGGTCGGGCAGGAGGTCACGTGTCATCTTCAATGTCGGGGCTGCCGCTCAGTGCGACCGGCGCTTTTGAGTGGACGGCGCTTGCCGAACTGGTAGCCAGCCGCGTACGCGATGGTTGGTAGTCCCCACAACAGCAATGACGCGACAACGGCGATGACAGCCTGGACAATCTGTCCACGCGCAACTGGCTCACCTCGTGATGCGTCATCCGCACCGGCGAACGCACCCATCACTGTCAACGCAATGGCTCCGATCACTGACTGCCAAACCCAGCCGAACAAGTACACGTCAGCCGCGATTATTGAAGTAAGAACGACTGCAATCCACCAGAACCCGTCAGCTGTAACCACGCCGCTGTAGCTATGTGGGGGTGGGGGAGGCGGTGGCGGGGGCTCTGACCCGTCTTCCGGCGGGTCCGGATGAGTGTTCTTGACGAACACGGAGCGCGTCCGGCCACCAATTCTCAGTTGCCAACCAACAAAATATGCGAAGCCAATTGCGAAGACTAAGCCCAGCCCCACTGCGAGTAGTACCACCCGCAAGGGTCGTCCCGACTGCTGCAACCCGAGTCCAAGGATTGCCGTTGTGGCCGTACATCCGAGCCAGTAACACAGACGTGCCATACGGCGCGCCTGGCATAGAAGCTGAGACATCACGACGAACACGACTCCTGCTGCCGCACATAGCAGAAGGGCAGACGAAGCGCTTAGACGCACCGGGCCCGCGGCAGCTATCGCCACCGATCTCCCCGCGTATGCGAGCGACTCAATTGTCAAATTGCGAACCTACCCATCCACCGAACTTGCCTCCGCCAAAGCCCAGCACGATTGCACCGACTACTGCGGCAGCTGCCGCGCCTGCCGGACCGATTGCGGTACCCGCCAGCGCCCAGGCGCCGACGCCGGCAAGATAGCCGCCGCCAATCGAACCGGCCGTCTCGCCGATCGTCTGCCCCATGGGGGCGCCGTCCTCCAGGGCACGACCAGCCATCACGATCTCAATGGCGGCGCCAACGGCGCCCATACGCTTCCCGATCGTGCTGAGCGCCTCCGCATCCGCAGCCGACAAGGCTCCGATTGCGTGCCTGCCTGTGCTCGCGGAGTCGCCGTACACTTCGATACCGCTGGCGGTAGCACCGCCGTAAGTGGTCAAGCCCTTTGTCAAATCAGCTAGGGTCACGCCATCTGACAATTCACTGACTGTGGTGGCTGCTCCCGCAGGTGACATACCTTGGTGTTCAAGTGCATTCACAGCCTGTTTGACAGTGAGGGACCGCGCGAACTGCTCTCCATCGTCAAGTTGCTGGGTCGCTTGATCAGCCGACATCGGCGGCAGGCCGTACAGCCCCTGCTCCAGCTTCCGCTGAAGGTCCAGCCGGGACTGCGCCCGCGTGCGGGCGTCCCCGCCGAGAATGGGATCCTTCGGCAACGGCCCCGTGAAGTGAGCCATTCGAAAATCATCGAGCCGTTCGCCCGCCAGCCGTCGTGCATCGGCATCGGCGGCGGGATTGGTGGCGGTGGCGAAGTCACGCAACCGCGCTGCGGCGTCGGCCTTTTCCGGTGTCATCGGGCCGTCGCTGTTGACCAACGCCTCGTCTTTGGCGCGCTGGTTGGCGTCGTAGTAGTCGGTGGATTCGCGGCCGCGCTGTTCGCCGCCGGGCTCACCGTCACCGTCGACGTCCTCGATCGGGGCCGGATCGTAGCCGTGCTCGGCGCGTAGGTCGGTCAACGCCGCATTCAATTTTGTGCCGTAGTCGTCGCGCAGCGCCTCGACTTGGTGCAGCACCCCGGAGGTGGCAGTGATCGCGCTGTCCTCGAGTGCGGAGGTGTCCTGGTCATGCGCCAGCGCTTGATCGATGAGAGCGTCGATGTAGTGCAATTGGGTGTTGAGGTTCTCCACCTGCATGCCCGAAAAGCGTTGTGTCTCGGCGAGAGTTGCCGCGATGTTGGACAGGTCCACTCCGATCGCCGGCAATTGGTCACGCTGGACCATCAGCCGGGTCGTGGCGCGTTGAACTTCAGCGCTGTCATTGATCGGGTGCTCGCCGTTCTCCCGATTCCAAGACGCGCGGAATCGCTGCTGCGCCTGTTCGAACTCCGAGTACGTCTCGGCCGTGCATGCGCCCGCGCTGTAGAACGCCCGCCCGAGGTCGTTGATCGCCCCGGGATCCCCGCTCTGCAGCGTCTGGTCTACCTTCCACGGATCACCGCCGGCCTCACCGACGAGGGCGCCGATGCTGATGTGCTTGAGGCTCGGGTATTCGGTCACAGCACCGAACGCAGGGCCTCGGCATTGCGCTCTTCCATCTCGACGAACACCGACGCCGTCTTGTGCCCCTTGTCGCCGACGACCCCCAGCCGGTTCTCGTGGTCGCGCAGCCGCTGGATGTGGTTGCTGTGCGCATCGGACAGTGCGCTGTGAAACGACTCCGCGGCCGAGAAATCACCGAAGATGCCCGCGCCCACGCGTGAGCGACTCAGCTGGTCAGCGCCTTCCATGGCGAAGGATGCGGCGTTGTACGACCGGTTCGCGCCGGAGCGCATTTCTTCGACATCGACCTGCATGAAACACCCCCAAGCGAGTTAGCTGTTAGCTAGAGGGTACTCGATAGTCCATGCTGGTCAACTCACCCAATCAGCCCAGCATCCGATGCAGGAACGAGTAGCTCAGGGCGGACTTGAACGCCGTCTGCGCATTGTCGGCCGCCCCGGCATGGCCGCCTTCGATGTTCTCGTAGTACCAGACGGGATGCCCGGCGGCCTCCAGCGCGGCCGTCATCTTGCGGGCATGACCCGGGTGCACCCGATCGTCACGCGTCGACGTGGTGATCAGCACCGGCGGATACCGCTTGTCGGGCGAAATGTTCTGATACGGCGAATATTCCGAGATGAACGCCCAGTCCTCGGGTTCGTCCGGGTCACCATATTCAGCCACCCATGATGCTCCCGCCAGCAGCAGATGAAACCGTTTCATGTCCAGCAGCGGCACCTGGCACACCAGAGCACCGAACAGTTGCGGGTACTTGGTCAGCATGATGCCCATCAGCAGCCCACCGTTGCTGCCGCCCTGGGCGCCCAGCTGCTCGACGGTGGTCACCCCGCGGGCAACGAGATCACTTGCGACCGCCGCGAAGTCCTCGGCTACCTTGTGCCGCCCCTCCCGCATGGCCTGGGTATGCCAGCCCGGGCCGTACTCTCCGCCGCCACGGATGTTGGCCAACACGTACGTCCCGCCCCGCGACAACCACAGTCGTCCCAGCACCCCGTCGTACCCCGGAGTTCGGGACACCTCGAAACCACCGTATCCACCCAGCAGCGTCGGGCCTGGCGCCCCGCTGTGCTTGTGGCCGACGACGAAGTAGGGGATGGCTGTGCCGTCATCCGAGGTGGCGAAATGCTGGGACACCTCCAGGTCGGCGGCGTCGAAGAATGAGGGCGCGCGCTTGATCTCGGTCAGTTCGCCACCGGCCGTGCCGTGCAGCAGTCGTGATGGCGTGATGAAATCGCTGGAATCCAAGAAGATCTCGTCACCGTCTGGATCGGTGGCAACGATGACGGTGTTGTCCCCGACGCCCGTGACGGGTTCACGAGTCCAGGATCCCGGTGTCACGATCTCGACCCGGCTGGCGACGTCGACCAGACTCACCAGCAGCAGGCGATCCAGCGTCCAGGAGTATTGGTGCAGACTGGAATGCTCGTCAGGTTCGAAGACGACCACTAACTGCGCTGTCCCCGACAGGAATTCGTCGTAGTCGGCGGCCAGAAGCGACCCGGCCCGGTATGACGCGGTCCCGGTCTCCCAGTCGCTGCGCAGTTCGATCAGAAGCCACTCACGGTGGACCGACACGCTGGCGTCGGTCGGGGCGTCGATGCGGACCAGCTCGCCGGCGCGCAGCTCGTACACCTCATCGTTGAAGAAGTCGATGGCGCGGTGCAGCATCGTGCGCTCATAGCCGGGTGTGCGGTCCACCGATGCCCCGACGATCACGTCGGTGACCGGTCCGGTGAACACGGTCTGCGCCTCGGTCAGCGGCTGGCCGCGGCGCCATCGCTTGACCACTCGCGGATAGCCGGACTCCGTCATCGAATCGGGTCCGAAGTCCGTTCCCACCAAGACCGTGTCATGGTCTTCCCACGACACCTGCGACTTCGCCTCCGGGAGTTCGAACCCGCCGGCAACGAATTCTCGTGTGACCATGTCGAATTCGCGCACAATAGCCGCGTCCGAGCCGCCCGGTGACAGACTGACCAGAGCCCGGGTGCAATCCGGTTCGATGACGTCGGCGCCCGCCCACACCCACTTCTCGCCATCGGCGGCGGCGAGTGCATCGACGTCGATGATCACATCCCAGTCGGGATCCTCGGTCAGGTAGCTCTCCAGCGTGGTCCGCTGCCACAGCCCCCTGGGGTTCTCGGCATCGCGCCAGAAGTTGTAGAGATACTCACCGCGCCGGCGCACGTACGGAATCCGCGCATCGGTGTCGAGAACCTCCAGTGCCTCGGCGCGCATCTGCTCGAACCTCTCGTCGCTGAATTCGGCGACAGTCGGATCGTTGTGCTTGCGCACCCATGCGAGCTGGTCTTCACCGGCGATTTCTTCGAGCCACAGGTACGGGTCGTCTTCGGGCATGCCCTCTATTCTGCGGGCGGGGCCTCAGCTGAGGTGATGCACCTCCTGCAGCCCGTACACCGGAGTGGGAATTCCCTCGTAGCGAGCCTTGAGCTGCAGCGCCAAGTACAGCGAATAATGCCGCGACTGGTGCAGATTGCCCCCGTGGAACCAGAGGTTCTCTTGCTGGGTGGGCTTCCACATGTTGCGCTGCTCGCCCTCCCACGGTCCGGGGTCCTTCGGGGTGTCCGAACCCAACCCCCATACCTTGCCGACCTTGTCGGCGACCTCCTGGCCGATCAGGTCGGCCGCCCAGCCGTTCATCGACCCGTATCCGGTGGCGTAGACCACCACGTCGGCCGGTAGTTCCGTGCCGTCGGCGAGCACCACCGAGTTCTCGGTGAGCCGATCGACCTGGCCGTGGGCCAGCTTGATCCTGCCGTCGGCCACCAGGTCGCAGGCGCCGACGTCGATGTAGTAGCCGGAGCCGCGGCGCAGGTACTTCATGAACAGTCCGGATCCGTCTGCACCCCAGTCCAGTTCGAAGCCTGCTGCTTCGAGCCTGGCGTAGAACTCCTTGTCGCGTTCCCGCATCTGGTCATAGAGCGGGATCTGGAACTCGTGCATGATCCGATACGGCAGCGACGCGAACGTGAGGTCGGCCTTCTCGGTGGTCATTCCCGCCGCCAGCGCGCGTTCGGAATACAGGTCACCCAGGCCGATGTCCATCAGGGAGTCCGACTTGACGATGTGCGTCGAGGACCGCTGCACCATGGTGACGTCGACACCGTTCTCGTAGAGCGCCTTGCAGATGTCGTGGGCGGAGTTGTTCGAGCCGATCACCACCGCCTTCTTGCCCACGTACGGATCAGGGCCGGGGTGGGCACTGGAGTGGTGCTGATCGCCGCGGAAGATGTCCTGACCCGGCAGCACCGGAACGTGGGGTTTGCCCGACATGCCCGTCGCGAGCACCAGGTGCGCGGGATGCAGGGTCAGCCGCTCACCGTCGCGGTCGACCTCGACGGTCCACTGCTGGGCGGCCTCGTCGAAAGTCGCCGACAGGCAGGTGGTTTTCGGCCAGTACGGCACCTCCATCACCCGGGTGTAGAACTCCAGCCAGTCGCCGATCTTGTCCTTCGGCGCGAACACCGGCCAGTTCTGCGGGAACGGCAGGTACGGAAGGTGGTCGTACCAGACCGGGTCGTGCAGGCACAGCGACTTGTACCGCTTGCGCCACTGATCCCCGGGCCGCTCGTGGCGGTCGACGACGATGGCGGGCACGCCGAGCTGGCGCAGCCGCGCACCCAACGCGATCCCGCCCTGACCGCCCCCGATGACCAGTGTGTAGGGCTGCACCGTGCGACCCAGCTGGGCTTCCTCCTCGGCGCGCTTCTCCGCCCACGACCGGGCGTCGGGGTCGTCACCGTGAACCGCGCCCAGCACCCGGGAGGCGCCCTTGCGCTCCTCGTGTCCCTTGAGTTCCTGCAGCGCGGTCAGCAGGGTCCACGCCTCAGTAGTCTCTGAGTCGCTTCGAAGCCGCAGATGTCCGATGCCGCGTCCGGCGCCGGTTTCGAACTCGATGAACGCCGACGTGACATCGCCGTCGACGGTGGGTTCCTCACGAGTGCGGAAACCGGACGGGTCGGTGTCGGCCAGCCGGGCTCCGAGCATCTCGGCGATCCGGTCGCGGCCCTCCATCGTCTTGATGTTCCAGGTGAAAGACACCAGGTCACGCCAAAAACTGTCGATGGCGAACATGCCGGCGACCCGTTCCACGTCGCGGCCGGCCAACGCGGCTTCGAAGTCGGCGAGCCAGGCATCGACGCGCTGCTGCGCAGTCACGTCGCTGGTGGTCTGAGGGTCCAGAGTTGAAGTCATGTGAGCCACACCACACCCGAGGTGCACGGTCTGGCAAGAGTTGCGAGCCGTTGCACTGCGCCGGCTGCAACCCCCTGCAACTCTTTCGGATGTGGTCGCCGTCACATAGAACTGCGGAATGAAGGCAGCTGTGTACTACGGACCGAACAAGATCGAGATCGACGATGTCGCCGAGCCCGACCCAAAGCCGGGCACCGTCAAACTCAAGGTCGGCTTCAACGGGATCTGCGGCACCGACCTGCACGAGTACTACGCCGGGCCGATCTTCATCCCGACCCAGCCACATCCCCTGACCGGCGCGGAGCTGCCACTTACCATCGGCCATGAATTTTCGGGCACCATCACCGCGGTCGGCGACGGGGTCACGGGCTGGGCGGAAGGCGACCGCGTCGCCGTCGAACCCATCTACAAGTGCGACCACTGTGCACCGTGCCGGGCGGGCAACTACAACGTCTGCCAGCAGATCGGCTTCCACGGCCTGATGTCCGACGGCGGGATGGCCGAGTACACGACGGTGCCGACCAGCATGCTGCACAAACTCCCCGACAACGTCTCGTTGGAACTCGGGGCACTCGTCGAGCCGATGTCGGTGGCCTATCACGCCGCCACCCTGGGCGATGTCCGCCCCGGCGACACCGCGATGGTGTTCGGTGCCGGGCCGATCGGCATCGGACTGTGGTTCGCGTTGCGCGGCAAGGGGCTTGACGACGTTCTGGTTGTCGAACCCTCTCCGACCCGGCGCGCCGCCATCGAGGTGCTCGGCGCGACGACCCTGGATCCCGCCGCCCTCGATATCCCCGGCTTCGTCGCAGAACACACCGGAGGGCGCGGCGCCGATGCGGTGTTCGATGCCGCCGGCGTCACCCCCGCAGTGGCGACCGCGCTGGCGTGCGTAGGTTCCCGCAAACCCATGGTCAGTGTCGCGATCTACGAAAAACCACTGGAGACACCACTTCTCAACCTGGTGATGAACGAGTCCCGGATCCAGGGATCGCTGTGCTACACCGGCGCCGACTTCGACGCGGTCATCGCGCTGATGGCCGACGGCAAGTACGACACCACCGGTTGGGTGACCCGCATCCCGATCGACGATGTGGTCGACGAGGGGTTCGAGGCGTTGCATGCCGGCACCAAGATGAAAGTTCTCGTCGACCCCAACGGAGAATCATGAGCCTGAACGGAAAGGTCGCGCTGGTCACCGGTGCCGCACGAGGCATCGGACGCGGCATCGCGCTGCGGCTCGGCCGCGACGGCGCTGACCTGGCCCTGGTCGACGTGCGACCGGAAGGTATCGACGCCGTCGCCAACGAGATCAGCGAGATCGGCTGCAAAGTAACCACATTCGTCGCCGACGTCAGCGATCGCCTACAAGTCTTCGCCGCCGTCGACCATGCCGCCTCGGCGCTTGGCGGCTTCGACATCATGGTCAACAACGCCGGTATCGCACTGGTCGGCCCGATCGCCGACGTCACGCCCGACCAGATCGAGAAGCTCTGGGCGATCAACGTCAACGGCGTGCTGTGGGGCACCCAGGCCGCCGTCGCCATGTTCAGACGCAACGGCACCAAGGGAAAGATCATCAATGCTTCGTCGATCGCCGGCCACGACGGCTTCGCGATGCTCGGCCCGTACAGCGCCTCCAAGTTCGCCGTGCGCGCGCTGACCCAGGCCGCCGCCAAGGAACACGCCGCCGACGGGATCACCGTCAACGCCTACTGCCCGGGTGTGGTGGGCACCGACATGTGGGTGGAGATCGACAAACGGTTCGCCGAACTGACCGGGGCCGCCGAAGGCGAGACTTACGAGAAGTTCGTCGGTGGTATCGCCCTGGGACGTGCCGAAACCCCCGATGACGTGGCGGGCTTCGTCTCGTATCTGGCCGGCCCGGACGCCGACTACATGACCGGCCAGTCGGGTCTGATCGACGGCGGCCTGGTCTACCGCTGAGATGCGGAGCACAATCGGCAGTAATGCAAGGGGTGTACGTGCCTGAGCCCGCAGTCGCGCTCGGCGAGGACCCGCGCAACTATGCGCGGCTGATGTCGGCTGTCTACGACGCGACGATGGCGGGCCATCGCGCCCCCGCCCGCCCGCGCGACGTCATCGGCGAATCGTGGCACCGGCTGATGTCGGCCGGGGTCGACCCGGACCGCCGCGCCCAGCCCGTCGTCGAAGCCGGCGGGCTGGAGGCGCTGCGCCGGGCGTCCGGCTTGATGGCGGTGCTCGACGAGGTCTCCCGCGGGTTGGAATCCCTGGTCGCCGACGGCACCAACATCCTCGTCGTCGCCGACTCGCAAGGCCGGGTGCTGTGGCGGTCGGGCTCGCCCGCGGTGCTCAACAACGCCGACCGGCTGGGCTTCATCGAAGGTGCGCACTGGGCGGAAGGGGAAGTCGGCACCAACGCCATCGGCACCGCCTTGGTGTCCAAGCGCGCCGTGCAGGTGTTCTCCGCCGAGCATTTTCTGCGCACCCACCACTCCTGGACGTGTGCGGGCGCGCCCATCCGCGATCCGCGAACCGGGCAGGTGATCGGCGTGGTCGACGTATCCGGTCCCGCGGCGACCGTGCACCCGACGACCGTCGCGCTGGTCGACGCCGTCGCCCGGCTCGCCGAGTCGCACCTGCGTGAACAACACGACCGCACCTTGAACCGGCTGCGCATGGTCGCGGCCCCGATCCTGGCCCGGATCGGCAAGCCGGCGTTGGCGGTCGACGCCGAGGGCTGGGTGGCGGCTGTCGACTCGCTGCCGCTGCATCACCGCATCCTGTTACCGGAGGACATCGCGGCAGGCCGCTCGTGGATCCCCACCTTCGGAATCTGCGATATCGATGTGCTGCCCGGCGGGTGGCTGGTTCGGCCGGCTGACGACGACGACGCGCCCGCGTTGGCACAGGCCTCGTTGGACTTGAGCGTCGCCGGCGCACCGGCGTTGGACATGACTGGACAGTTCGGGCGGTGGCGCCACGACGTCTCGCTGCGGCACGCCGAGATCTTGCTGATCCTGGCGCGTGATCCCCGCGGCCGTTCGGCGCCCGAGTTGGCCGCCGACCTTTATGGTGATCGTTCCCGGTTCGTCACGGTTCGCGCCGAATTGTCCCGGCTGCGCAAGCAGTTCGCCGGTCTGCTTGCCGCCCAGCCCTACCGCTTCGCCGGCGGAATCGAGGTGACGGTGCGCTACCCAACGGACCTCTCGATGGTGTTGCCCGCGTCGACCGCACCCGCGGTTCGCGCTATTCGTATCAATGCAAGTGTCTCGTAGAGGAGTACCTATGCCAGTGTTCGCCCGCCCCGGAACGTCGGGATCTGCCATGTCTTTTCAGTCCCGCTACGAGAACTTCATCGGTGGTGAGTGGACGGCGCCGGTGGGCGGCCAGTACTTCGAGAACCCGACACCGGTGACCGGTGAGGTGTTCTGCGAGGTGGCGCGGTCCACCGAGGCCGATATCGAGAAGGCGTTGGACGCCGCGCACGCTGCGGCGCCCGGCTGGGGGAAGACGTCGGCGGGGGAGCGGGCGGTGATCCTGAACAAGATCGCTGACCGCATCGAGGCGAACCTGGAGTCGATCGCGCTGGCCGAGTCGTGGGACAACGGCAAGCCGATCCGGGAAACGCTGAACGCCGATATTCCGTTGGCGGTGGACCACTTTCGGTACTTCGCCGCCGCGATCCGCGCCCAGGAAGGCGCCCTGTCCCAGATTGATGAGGACACCGTCGCCTACCACTTCCACGAGCCGCTTGGTGTGGTTGGGCAGATCATCCCGTGGAACTTCCCGATCCTGATGGCGGTGTGGAAGCTGGCGCCGGCGCTGGCCGCGGGCAACGCGATCGTGCTCAAGCCCGCCGAGCAGACCCCGGCCTCGGTGCTGTATCTGATCTCGCTGATCGCCGACCTGTTGCCCGCCGGAGTCCTCAACGTGGTCAACGGCTTTGGTGTCGAGGCGGGTAAGCCGCTGGCGTCGAGCAACCGGATCGCCAAGATCGCGTTCACCGGGGAGACCACCACGGGCCGGTTGATCATGCAGTACGCCTCCCAGAACCTGATCCCGGTCACCCTGGAGTTGGGCGGCAAGAGCCCGAACATCTTCTTCTCCGATGTGATGGCCGCCAACGACGACTACCAGGACAAGGCGTTGGAGGGCTTCACGATGTTCGCCCTCAACCAGGGCGAGGTCTGCACATGCCCGTCGCGCAGCCTGATCCAGTCGGATATCTACGACGAGTTCCTGGCCATGGCCGCGATCCGTACCAAGGCGGTGCGCCAGGGTGACCCGCTGGACACCGAGACGATGATCGGGGCGCAGGCGTCCAACGATCAGCTCGAGAAGATCTTGTCCTACATCGAGATCGGCAAGAGTGAGGGCGCCCAGATCGTCACCGGCGGGGAGCGCGCCGACCTCGGTGGCGACCTCAACGGCGGCTACTACGTGCAGCCGACGATCTTCACCGGGGACAACGCGATGAGGGTCTTCCAGGAAGAGATCTTCGGCCCGGTGGTGTCGGTGACCTCGTTCAGCGATTACGACGACGCCATCCGCATCGCCAACGACACCCTCTACGGGTTGGGCGCCGGAGTGTGGAGCCGCGACGGCAACACCGCCTACCGCGCCGGCCGCGACATCAAGGCCGGCCGGGTGTGGACCAACTGCTACCACGCCTATCCCGCGCACGCGGCGTTCGGCGGGTACAAGCAGTCCGGCATCGGCCGCGAGAACCACAAGATGATGCTCGACCACTACCAGCAGACCAAGAACCTGCTGGTGTCCTACTCCAACAAGGCGCAGGGATTCTTCTGACGAGCGGAGCGAAGAAGGAAGGATTGGCACCGTTGATGACGGAGCAGACGCCGCCGCGGGCACTGATCACCGCGGCGGCTGCTGAGCTGCTGCATCGCTTGCAGCAGCGGCACGGGTCGCTGATGTTTCATCAGTCCGGCGGCTGCTGCGACGGGTCGTCGCCGATGTGTTACCCGGACGGGGACTTCATCGTCGGCGACCGTGACGTGTTGCTCGGGGTTCTCGAAGGCACCCCGGTCTGGATTTCCGGCCCGCAGTTCGAGACGTGGAAGCACACCCAGCTCGTCATCGACGTCGTCCCCGGTCGCGGCGGCGGCTTCAGCCTCGAGGCCCCCGAGGGGATGCGCTTCCTCAGCCGCGGACGGGCGTTCACCGATGCGGAAAACCGGTTGCTGGCCAGCGATTCTCCGCTGACCGGAGCCGATTACGAGCGCGGTGCGCGACCCGCTGAACGGACCGATCTTGTGGTCATCGAGGCACCAGACGCGTGTGCAATCCCTGGTCGGCGCGCCGGAGTCGTTCAGCAATAGTCCGTGCCACTGCACGTACCCTGATAAGCGTGATACCCCTGCCTCGGGCATGGCTGCTCACAAGTGCGTTGCTGGTGGGCACCGTGACCGGCCTCATTGCGGCGGTCGTGGCCACCCTGCTGGTCAAGACCCCCGTTCGCCCCGACCTGGTGGTCGGCTTGGTGGTGGCTGTTCCGAGCGTCATCGGCATACTGCTGATCCTGTTCTCGGGCCGCCGCTGGATGACGACAGTGGGGGCATTCATTCTGGCGATGGCGCCAGGTTGGCTGGGGGCATTGGTTCTGGTTCAGGTGGTGTCCCATGGCTGAAAAAACGTCCCTTCCGTCGACCGAGCCCCACCACGCGCCGATCTTCGACACCGGCCCGCATCCCCACGCACTCCGGTCGCTGACCGACGAACCCGAGGCGGAAGTCTCGGAGGAATCCATCGCCTTTAGCGAGTTGGAGAACTTCGACACCGATGCGTTCCTGCACCGGGTCGAGGGTTCGCTACACGCGGAGCCGGTGGTGGTGCCGCCCGCGTCGACCGCCGCCGCCGGCACCCATCAGTACGTGAAGCGGTGGCACTTCGTGTTCATCGTCGCCGCGGTATGGGTGCTGGCCGCAGCCGCCGGCCTGGGCTTCTACTTCTGGTGGTACACCTCGCTGCAGAAGACCCCCGCGGTGTTCTGCGTGCTGATCTACCTGATCGTCTGCTCGGTCGCCAGCATGCTGGTCTCGATGGTGCCGAACCGGCCATCGGTAACGGCCCTGGCCATCGCGCTGATGTCGGCACCGTTGGCCTCGGTGGCCACCGCCGCGCTGCTGCATGGCGCCTACTACTTCGAATGGATTGCCCGTCCGACGATAGGCTGAGGTCGTGACTCACTATGACGTCGTCGTTGTCGGAGCCGGTCCCGGCGGATACGTCGCGGCGATCCGCGCGGCACAGCTCGGACTGAACACCGCAATCATCGAACCCAAGTATTGGGGCGGAGTCTGCCTCAATGTCGGCTGCATCCCGTCGAAGGCGTTGCTGCGCAATGCCGAGCTGGCCCACATCTTCACCAAGGACGCCAAGACGTTCGGCATCAGCGGAGAGGCCACCTTCGATTACGGAGTCGCCTTCGACCGCAGCCGCAAGGTCGCCGACGGCCGTGTGGCCGGGGTGCACTTCCTGATGAAGAAGAACAAGATCACCGAGATCCACGGCTACGGGAAGTTCACCGGCCCGAACAGCATCGAGGTCGACCTCAACGAGGGCGGTACCGAGAAGGTCGAGTTCGACAACGCGATCATCGCGACCGGCTCGAGTACCCGGTTGGTTCCGGGCACCTCGCTGTCGAAGAACGTCGTCACCTACGAGGAGCAGATCCTGTCCCGGGAGCTGCCCAAGTCGATCGTCATCGCCGGCGCCGGCGCGATCGGCATGGAATTCGCCTACGTCATGAAGAACTACGGCGTCGACGTCACCATCGTCGAGTTCCTGCCGCGCGCGCTGCCCAATGAGGACGCCGAGGTCTCCAAGGAGATCGAGAAGCAGTACAAGAAGCTCGGCGTGAAGATCCTCACCGGCACCAAGGTCGAGTCCATCACTGATAACGAGGCCGACGGGTCCGTGGTTGTCGTGGTCAGCAAGGACGGCAAGACCGAGGAGATCAAGACCGAGAAGGTGTTGCAGGCCATCGGCTTTGCCCCGAATGTCGAAGGCTTCGGACTCGACAAGACGGGCGTCGAGCTGACCGACCGCAAGGCCATCGGCATCGACGACTACATGCGCACCAATGTGCCGCACATCTACGCCATCGGCGACGTCACCGCCAAGCTGCAGCTCGCGCACGTCGCCGAGGCGATGGGTGTGGTGGCCGCCGAGACCATCGCCGGTGCCGAAACGCTGGCCCTGGGTGACTACCGGATGCTGCCGCGCGCGACGTTCTGCCAGCCGCAGGTCGCCAGCTTCGGCCTCACCGAACAGCAGGCCCGCGACGAGGGCTACGACGTGAAGGTGGCCAAGTTCCCGTTCACCGCCAACGGCAAGGCGCACGGGCTGGGCGACCCGACCGGCTTCGTCAAGGTCATTGCCGACGCCAAATACGGCGAGCTCCTCGGCGGCCACCTGATCGGGCCCGACGTCTCCGAACTCCTGCCGGAGCTGACCTTGGCACAGAAGTGGGATCTAACCGTCAACGAGCTGACCCGCAACGTGCACACCCACCCGACGCTGTCGGAGGCACTCCAGGAATGCTTCCACGGTCTCGCCGGCCACATGATCAACTTTTGAGACCGACGCTGATAGCCGGTATCGGCGGCATTGTGCTGGGCCACATCCTATGGCTGATCGGTATCTCGTTGGCGACCAGCGGGCAGGACGTCAGCTTCTGGGTGCTGATCCTCTCGGCGGTGATCCTCGTTGTCACCGCGGTCGTCGGCTATCTGGCATGGCGGGCGTACCAGCGTAAGAGCATGGTGTGGGCGGCTTTTCTCGGCTGCGTGCCGGTCTCACCGGTGATCTTCACGCTGATCGTTCTCGGCGTCACCTACCTGTAGACGGATCTGCCAGCTGTTCGGCAGGTCCGTTTCAGGCTGCCTCAAGCAACAGGGTGTCGACTCCGTAATAGCCGGTGCCAGACAGGGTCCGGCTGTGAACGGGGGGCGACATGGCCGAGTCGGCACGTGCTGGGCGCACGAAAGTTCTGATGGCAGTGATCGGGGGCGGCGCCGTGCTCGCGATGGGGGGCCTGACCGTCGCGTTCGACGACGGTGTGCCGATGGATTCGTCGCCGGTGGCGGCACCGGTGATGCCTGGCCCCATGACTCAGGGTGAGACGGTGACCACAACGATTCCACCGACCGTTCTGGACACCGAGAAGGCCGTCGTGACGCACAAGGCCCAGCCCTACAAGGGGTAGCCCGTCCTAGTCGGGGAAGTCCATCGGAACCCGCAGAGTGGCCAGAATCCCTGCGATCGCGTCGTAATGCCCTGCCAGGGCGCAGAATTCGATCACCTGCTCGCGGCTCAAGTGCGTCGACAGTGTGGCGAACGTGTCATCGGACAGGTCGCGATTGAGCACGAACTCGTCCACCGCGGTCAGCAGCGCGCGCTGCCGGTCAGTCAGTCCCTCGGCCGCCGGGCCGGCAAAGATCCTGTCCTGCAACGCCGCATCGACGCCACGGCTGCCGGCCAGCCTGCGGTGCTGCTGCAGCTCGTACTCCGAACCGCGCAGGTGACCGACGCGCAGGATCACCAGCTCTTTGTCCCGCTTGGGTAGCTTGCCCCAATTCAGCAGCACACCCGAATACGGCAGAAATGACAGGAACAGCAGCTTGTGCCGGCCCAGGACTTCGAAAAGGTGCATGTGCGGAGCGCGAATCGACCGTGCACCCAGCCGGGAGATGCCCCAGTTGACCAGGCCGAGCTCACGTCGGCTCCCGGGTGGAATACGTTGACCCATCAAGACTCCTTGACCAAATAGGGTGACACCGTGCTGCGGTGCTCATCGAGATCCAGCGCCCGTCCCAATGCCGGGAATGCCCGCTGCGGGCAGTTGTCCCGTTCGCACACCCGGCAGCCCGCACCGATCGGTGTCGCGCTGTCTGATGACAGATCAAGACCCTTCGAGTAAACCAACCGGTTGGCATGCCGCATCTCGCAGCCCAGTCCGATCGCGAAGGTCTTGACCGGCTGGCCGTAGCGCGACGCCCGCCGTTCAACTGTGCGCGCCACCCACATGTAGTTCTGCCCGTCGGGCATCTGCGCGATCTGCACCAGGATCTTGCCCGGGTTCGAGAACGTCTCGTAGACGTTCCACAGTGGGCAGGTGCCGCCGGCGGAGGAGAAGTGAAAGCCCGTGGCGGACTGGCGTTTCGACATGTTCCCGGCCTTGTCCACCCGGACGAACGAGAACGGTACGCCACGCATGGACGGCCGCTGCAACGTCGAGAGCCGATGGCAGATCGTCTCGTAACTGACCTGATAGAAGGCCGAGAGTCGCTCGATGTCGTAGCGAAAGTTCTCGGCCATATTGTGAAACTGCCCGTAGGGCAACACCGTTGCGGCCGCGAAGTAACTGGCCAGGCCCAGGCGGGCCAGCTTCCGCGACTCCTCGCTGGTGAATTTTCCCTCGTCGACCAACTTGTCGATCAGGTCACCGCACTCGAGATACGCCAGCTCCGTGGCCATCTTGAACACTTGCTGGCCCGACGACAGGTGGTTACTGATCTCGAGAGTGCGCGCCACCGGGTCGTATCGGTGCAGCACGGTATCGCCCATATCGACACGCCGGATGATGTGCACGCCATGCACCATCGTCAGCCGGTCGGCCAACTCCCGGGACAGCTCGGCACGGTGCATCCGCATCCGGATGGTGAGATCCTCGGCGGCGGTGTCGAGTTCGTGCAGATAGTTCTGCCGTTGGTAGAAGTAGTCGCGAACTTCCTCGTGCGGCATGGAGATCGACGCCGAGCCACTGCCCCCGGTGTTGAGGTTGAATCGATCCTCGGTGGCTGCCGCGAGTTGCGCGGTGGTGATCCGGTAGCGGCGATGCAGATTGACGATCGCGCGGGCGATCGCCGGGTGGGTGCCGACGATGTCGGCGATCTCGGTCATGTCGACATCGAGGTCGAGGTCGCGATCCATGGTCACTTCGCGCAGTTCGGCCACCAGTCGGGTGTCGTCCTCCGACGAGAAGAAGGTGGCATCAACCCCGAATACCTCGGTGATGCGCAGCAGCACCGCGACGGTCAACGGCCGGACGTCGTGCTCGATCTGGTTGAGATAGCTCGGTGATATCTCCAGCATCTGGGCCAGTGCGGCTTGGCTGAATCCGCGTTCGCTGCGGAGCTGTCGTATCCGGGAGCCGACGAACGTCTTGGCCACGCGCCCAGCCTACTCACGCCTGCGAAGGCTGCTTCGCAGCGTTGCCAACGCAGGCTGGTTGGCATCCGGGAGGGCCTTTGGCATGATCGCGCTGGGACGGGATGGGAGAGGACGACAGACCAGATGACCACCAGCACCACCGACACCGGCTTGGCAAAGGTGTTGATGCCGGTTCCCGATCCGCATCCCGATGTTTTCGACCGCGAATGGCCGCTGCGCGTCGGCGATATCGATCGCGTCGGCCGGTTGCGTCTGGACGCCGCCTGCCGCCATATCCAGGACATCGGCCAGGACCAGCTCCGCGAGATGGGCCACGAGGAAACGCATCCGCTGTGGATCGTCCGGCGCACCATGGTCGATCTGATCCGCCCGATCGAGTACCCGGAGATGCTGCGGCTGCGGCGCTGGTGCTCGGGGACCTCGAACCGCTGGTGTGAGATGCGGGTCCGGATCGACGGCCGCAAGGGCGGCCTCATTGAATCCGAGGCCTTCTGGATCAACATCAACCGGGAGACTCAGGGGCCGGCCCGCATCGCCGACGACTTCCTGGAGGGTCTGCAGCGCACCACCGATGTGAAGCGGCTGCGCTGGAAGGCCTATCTGACCGCCGGCTCCCGGCATGACGCCAACGAGATCCGTGCTTTCCCCATCCGGGTCAGCGACATCGACCTATTCGACCATGTCAACAACTCGGTGTACTGGAAGGTGGTCGAGGAGTTCCTGGCGCCGCAGCCGGAGCTGTTCGAGTCGCCGCTGCGGGTCACCATCGAACACGATGCGCCGGTCGCGTTCGGCGACAGGCTGGAGATCTTGCTGCACGTGTATCCGCCCGGCTCCACCGACAAGTTCGGCCCGGAGCTCGCGGATCGCACTGTTAGAACGCTCACATACGTTGTCGGCGAAGACGTCAAAGCCGTCGCATCGATCTTCGCGGTCTGACCATCCCCGGTTTAACAGTACGGGCGTACTGACCTGCGGGAATCTGCTACTGAACGGTAACTTCTGAACCGGTTCAGCTGTTGGCTGTCTTCGCAACCTTTGCAGAGTTACCAGTCGGGTTGGCGAAAATTGGCACTCTTAATGGCTTGAACTGCGCTAATGGTGCGAGGCATGCTCGACTCAGCACACCAGCCACGCTGCGTTGACGTTAACAACTGATTTGCCGTCAAGGTGGCCAGTCGATAAAGAAGGAGCGCAGGCGCCCATGACACTGTCCAACGTTGGCCAGCCGAAGAGCCCAGAAGAAATCCAGAAGGACTGGGACACCAATCCCCGCTGGAAAGGGATCACCCGTACCTACAGCCCGGCCGACGTCGTCGCGCTGCAGGGCAGTGTCGTCGAAGAGGCCACCCTGGCCCGCCGCGGCGCCGAGGTGCTGTGGAACCAGCTGCACGACATGGAGTTCGTCAACGCGCTGGGCGCCCTGACCGGCAACATGGCCGTGCAGCAGGTCCGCGCCGGCCTGAAGGCCATCTACCTGTCGGGTTGGCAGGTCGCCGGCGACGCGAACCTGTCCGGCCACACCTACCCCGACCAGAGCCTCTACCCGGCCAACTCGGTGCCGCAGGTCGTGCGCCGGATCAACAACGCGCTCATGCGTGCCGACCAGATCGCCAAGGTCGAGGGTGACACCTCGATCGAGAACTGGCTCGCCCCGATCGTCGCCGACGGCGAAGCCGGCTTCGGTGGCGCACTGAATGTCTACGAGCTGCAGAAGGCGATGATCGCCGCCGGTGTCGCCGGTTCGCACTGGGAGGACCAGCTGGCCTCGGAGAAGAAGTGCGGCCACCTCGGTGGCAAGGTGCTGATCCCGACCCAGCAGCACATCCGCACCCTGACCTCGGCCCGCCTGGCGGCCGACGTCGCCGACGTCCCGACCGTCGTCATCGCCCGTACCGACGCCGAGGCCGCCACGCTCATCACCTCAGATGTGGACGACCGCGACAAGCCGTTCGTCACCGGTGAGCGCACCGCCGAGGGCTTCTACCGGGTGAAGAACGGTCTCGAGCCGTGCATCGCCCGCGCCAAGGCCTACGCGCCGTACTCCGACCTGATCTGGATGGAGACCGGCACCCCGGACCTGGAGCTGGCAGCCAAGTTCGCCGAGGGCGTCAAGAGCGAGTTTCCGGACCAGATGCTGGCCTACAACTGCTCGCCGTCGTTCAACTGGCGCAAGCACCTGGACGACGCGACGATCGCGAAGTTCCAGAAGGAGCTCGGCGCGATGGGCTTCAAGTTCCAGTTCATCACCCTCGCCGGCTTCCACGCCCTGAACTACTCGATGTTCGATCTGGCCTACGGCTACGCCCGCAACCAGATGAGCGCCTACGTCGAGCTGCAGGAGCGCGAGTTCGACGCCGAGGAGCGCGGCTACACCGCCACCAAGCACCAGCGTGAGGTGGGCGCCGGTTACTTCGACCGGATCGCCACCACGGTGGACCCGACCTCGTCGACCACCGCGCTCGCGGGCTCGACCGAAGAGGGCCAGTTCCACTAAATCACCGCACGAGCAGACGCAAACTCGCACGATCGGACATCCGAGAGTGCGAGTTTGTGTCTGTTCGCGCCTCTAGTAGAAAGAGTTCTCGTGAGTATTGAACGAGTGGGTGTGGTCGGAGCCGGGCAGATGGGCTCGGGCATCGTCGAGGTGTGCGCCAAGGCGGGTGCGAACGTCGTCGTCTACGAGCCGACCGACGCATTGATCAACGCCGGACGTGACCGCGTCACCTCCTCGCTCGAACGCGCGACGAGCAAGGGCAAGCTCTCGGAAGCCGATCGCGACGCGACGCTGGCCCGACTGACGTTCACCACGGATATGGCGGCTCTGTCGGATCGTCAGCTGGTGATCGAGGCCGTCGTCGAGGACGAGGCCGTCAAAGGCAAGATCTTCGCCCAACTCGACGAGCTCATCACCGACCCCGACGCCGTGCTCGCGTCCAACACCTCGAGCATCCCGATCATGAAGATCGCTGCGGCGACCAAGAATCCGAGCCGGGTGCTGGGCCTGCACTTCTTCAACCCGGTTCCGGTGCTGCCGCTCGTCGAGCTGGTCAACACATTGGTCACCTCCGCGGACGCCATCGCCCGGGTGGAGCAGTTCGCCGGTGAGGTGCTCGGCAAGAAGGTGGTGCGCTGTGGCGACCGCTCCGGGTTCGTCGTCAACGCCCTGCTGGTGCCTTACCTGCTGTCCGCCATCCGCATGGTCGAGGCCGGCGTGGCCACCATCGAGGACGTCGACACCGCAATCGTCGCCGGCCTGTCCCACCCGATGGGCCCGCTACGTCTTTCGGACCTGATCGGCCTGGACACCATGAAGCTCATCGCCGACTCGATGTACGACGAACTCAAGGACGCGCACTATGCGCCGCCGCCATTGCTGCTGCGCATGGTCGAGGCGGGACAGCTGGGCAAGAAATCCGGCCAGGGGTTTTACACCTACTGAGCGCACCGCCGCACGCGCCGCTTGTGCATTTCCTTCGCTGATTGGCTAGGCTCCTGGATTTGGTCGGGGGGCCGCGCAGCAACATTGCATTTCGCGGCAACCGGCCGTGCACACAATGCGTTGGAGGTAGCTGTCGATGGCCGATGTGGATACGGATCTGACTCCCTACTACGAGGAATCACAATCCATCTACGACGTCTCCGACGACTTCTTCGCCCTGTTCCTGGGCCCGACCATGGGCTACACCTGCGGCTACTACGAGCGCGACGACATGACGCTCGACGAGTCCCAGACCGCCAAGTTCGACCTCGCGTTGGGCAAGCTCGACCTGCAGCCCGGCATGACACTGCTCGACGTCGGTTGCGGCTGGGGCGGGGCGCTCGAGATGGCCGTCCAGAAGTACGACGTCAACGTCATCGGCATCACTCTGAGCAAGAACCAGTCGGAGTTCGCACGTAAGCGCCTGGCCAAACTCGACACCAACCGCTCCATCGAGGTGCGGCTGCAGGGCTGGGAGGAGTTCGACGAGCCCGTCGACCGCATCGTGAGCATCGGCGCCTTCGAGGCGTTCAAGGTCGAGCGTTACCCACTGTTCTTCGAGAAGGCCTACCAGCTGCTTCCCGACGACGGCCGCATGCTGCTGCACACGATATTGGCGCACACCCAGAAGTTCTTCCGCGACAACGGGATCAAGGTCACGATCAGCGACCTGAAGTTCATGAAGTTCATCGAGCAGGAGATCTTCCCGGGCGGCCGGCTGCCTGCCGTCGAGGACATCGAGCAGCTGGCCGTCGATTCCGGCTTCACCCTCGAGCGCGTTCACCTGCTGCAGCATCACTATGCTCGCACGCTGGACATGTGGGCGGCCAAGCTGGTCGCCAACCGGGACGAGGCCATTGCGATCACCTCGACGGAAATCTACGAGCGCTACATGAAGTACCTGACCGGGTGCGCGGACTTCTTCCGCCGCGGCATCACCAACATCGGTCAGTTCACCCTGGTCAAGGGCTGAGGCTCAGGCCGGCCTAAGCCTCCGCCAGTTTCTTCTTCTCCGCCTCGACGTCGAAGTCGGCGGGCGGCCACTCCAGCTTCATTCCTTTGAGCGCCTCGATCAACAGCTCGTTGATGGCCAGCCGGGAATACCACTTCTTGTCACAGGGGATGACGAACCACGGGGCGTAATCGGTCGAGGTCCGGTCCAGCATTGCCTGATACGCCTCTTGATACGCCGGCCACAGCTTGCGCTCAGCGACATCGCCCGGGTTGTACTTCCAGTACTTGTCCGGACGTTCGAGGCGTTCGGAGAGCCGCCTCTTCTGCTCGTCGAGGGAGACGAACATCGCGCATTTGACGATCGTGGTCCCGCATTCGACGAGCTCCTTCTCGAAGGCGTTGATCTCGTCGTAGCGTGGCTCCCACACGTCGCGCGGAACCAGCTCGTGCACCCGCACGACCAGCACGTCCTCGTAGTGGGACCGGTCGAACACCCCGATGTTGCCTGCCGCGGGCAGCGCCTTGCGTACGCGCCACAGGTAGTGGTGGGCACGCTCCTCCTCGGTTGGCACGCCGAAGCTCGTGTAATGGATGCCTTGCGGATTGCCCGCTCCGACAACGTGTTTCACGGTGCCGCCCTTGCCGGCGGTGTCCATGCCCTGCAGGACGAGCAGCAGTGAGCGGTTGTCGCCGGCGCGGCCGTTCGCGTAGAGCATCTCCTGCAGACCGGCGAACCGCTCGTTGCGTTCGTCCTGCAGCTCCTCCGACCCGTCCTTGCCGTCGGAGTAACCCGGTGAGGAATCGGTGTCGATGTCGGCCACCTTGTCACCGGGACTGAACCGCAGGACCTTGCGCGGCTCATGGGTCCATTGCGACGGCAGATCACTCATAGCGGACGAGACTAACCCTCAATCACCCGCCTGTGCCGCGGCGCCGCGAAACCATCATGAACCCGACCACGGCCAGTGCCAGTACGCCCGCCGCGACGGCCACGCTGATCAGGACGCTCCGGTTCCTGTCGATCCACGACGTCGATTTGGACGCGGCGGCCAGTTTCACGTTGTAGCCGGGCAGCGGCTCCTGGGCCGGCCGCTGGATGCCGGGCAGCAGCTGCGTCTGGTTGATGACGAACAACGCGTCGCCCTTGTCGGTCTTCGACCACTCGCCCCAGGCCGGGACCTCCTCGTCGAGCAGGACCTTGGTGGCGTTGTTGACGGCCGGATCCTTGCCCAGGTCGGTGAGCGACGTCACCCGGAACGGTTCGGACTGTCCCCGGTCGAACTTGACCTGAACCAGCACGTTCTTCTGGGTGTTCACCGGCGCCGGCTTCTGCGGCGGCGCCTGGCCCGGACCCGGCTGGTACCCGCCGCCGGAGAAGCTGCCCACCGACAGGTTGGTAGCCGGTCCGGACGCCGGACGCGTCATCGCGGTGAAGTTGTAGGTGCCGGCATTGGGCACGTTCAGCGCGGCGCGCTGCAGCGGGGGCACCGTGAAGACCTGGGTGCGTCCGCCGTAGTCGTACAGCACGCTCAGCGGCGTGCGGTACGGATTGGTGAACACCGGACGGTAGAAGCGGTCATAGGTGATCCAGCTCGAATTCCACAGTGTCACCGGGCTACTCAGGGTCATGCCGGTGGTCATGGTCGAGGTGCTCACCGTCGACGACACCGACTCCTGGTAGGAGGTGACCTCCTCGGACGTCACCTCGGTGGACGTGGTGGTCTCGACCTCCGAGGCGAGCGCCGTGGCGACGTCTTCCTGGGACACCTGCGGCTCGGCCGGTTCGGCCAGCCCGTCGGCGTTCGTGGGTTCCTGCGTGCCGCCGCCGGGCGCCGGCGCCGGGGTGCCGGGCGCCTCGTTCGTGCCGCCGCCGCCGGGGGCTTCGGCACCGCCGGGCTCAGAGGGCGCGCCTGGTTCGTCGTTTGTGGCGCCGGTGGGCGGTTCGGTGCCGCCGGGCTCGTCGTGCATGCCACCGCCCGGCATGTCGATGCCGCCCGGTTCGTCGTGAGGAGCGCCGGCAGGCGGTTCGCCGCCGCCCGGTTCCTGATGGATCCCGCCGTCCGAGGGCTCCTCCACGCCGCCGCCGGACGGGGCCTCGGGTGCGCTGCCGCCGTCGTCGCCGCTGTAGCTGCTGCCGCCACCGTCGTCGTCGCCGAACGGATCCGCTGAACTGACCGCGGTACCAGCAAACAGCGCCGACGTCGATAAAGCGACGGCGGCGATCACCGCCGCCGGCTTACGGAATTTTGCGGTGCTGTCGTTGTCCACCCCGGCCTCCCTAGACCCTTATGACGCGAAACCATTCCGCCCGAGGACATATCTCACGGGCAGGCCCGAAGGATTGTTCTACATGATTCGCAGCACTTTCATGGGAGGTTGGGTTTCCTGCGCTCGTGCGCGTCCGTTTTCCCCGGCAGGCAGTTAACATCATGTGCTTATGTGCGGATGAGCCTCGGGGGGATTGGTGCGGGCGCGAACCTGGTCGATCAGTGCAGCGGTGCTTGCGGTCGCGGTGGCCGCCGCCGGTTGTGGACGCGACACCTCAGCGACATCGACGTCGGAGTCGGTGGTGGCCCCGTCGACAGCTCAGGCATCTGCCACGCCGTCGGGACAACCGGACGTCAACGAGAACGGCGTTCCGGACTCCTCGGCCGACGACAACGACTGGCCGGGCAAGATGACGGCGACCTATGAGGACGCCACCTCGCCGGAGGCGGTGACGGGTCGCGACCTGATCAAGAATGACCATCTGCTGGAGGATCTGGCCGACGGCATCAACGAGTCGCTGAAGCTGCCGTTCGACATCCCGCTGATCGGCAAGCAGTGCGGCACGGCCAACGCGTACTGGAGCCCCGACGCCAAGTCGGTCACCATCTGCTACGAAGACGCCGCCGACGCGCTGAGCATCTACACCAGGGCCGGTGACCCCGACCCGACGGCCTCGGCGATCAACTCCGAGATCGCGACGTTCTATCACGAGACCGGGCACATGGTGATCGACATCTACGACCTGCCGGCGACCGGGCGGGAAGAGGACGTCGCCGATCAGCTGGCTGCGTACATCCTGCTGGCACCCGGCCCCGACGGGAAGATCGACCCGGAATCGGTCCAGGCGGTCAAGGACTTCGCCCGGGAGTTCAAGGGATACAGCGACCAGCGGGGCGGCGAGATCGACGAAGGTCAGCTCGCCGACGTGCACACACTGGATCTGGCTCGGATGTACAACCTCGAGTGTTGGGTCTACGGCGCCGATCCCACGGGCAACGCCGATCTGGTGAGCAGCGGCGCGCTGCCCCAGGACCGCGCCGATGGTTGCGAGGACGAGTACACCAAGCTGAGCAGTTCGTGGGATACCTTGCTCGGCCCGTATATCAAATGAGCGGCGGCAGCGTCGGAGACGGATGCGGGCCGGAGTTGAACCGTTTCAGCGATCCGCCCGCCTCGACGATGCCGCACAGGGCGTTCCAGCACAGCATCGTCAGGTAGTCGATCAACTCGTCGCTGCTCATCCGCGGGTTCGACATCCACGAGTGCGTCGCCAACTGCACGCCGCCGACGATCAGATAAGCCCAGGGCTCGACGCCACCGGTGTCCATCCCGGCCCGCTTCATGCGTCTGCGCAGGACCACGGCGAGCATCCTGGCGATGATTTGCTCCGAGTCGGCGATGACTTTGGTTTTGCTGGCGGAACTGTTTGCCATCACGAATTGGTACGTTGCGGGCTCGGCCGCGACGGTGTCCACATACACCCGGATGATCTCGCGGGTGAGGTCGAAACCGTCCATGTTCGACGACAGGGCGGCGGCCATGTTGGGGATGAGGGTGGTTTGCGCGAAGCGCATCATCACCGCGGTGGTGAGGTCGTTCTTGTCGACGAAATAGCGGTACAGCACGGTCTTTGACACACCGATTTCCGCAGCTATCTCGTCCATGCTGACGTCACGGCCGCGTTGGCGGACGGCCTCGAGCGCGCCGTCCACCAATTCGGTGCGTCGCTCGACCTTGTGCTGATGCCAGCGTCGCTTGCGACCGTCTGTCTTGGCCCGGCTGCCGTCCAGGCCATGGCTCATGTTCTGTGCCACTATCGCGGAGTCCGTTCCCCTCGTTCGCAACGATTCTACGGTCTGATCCGAGGGCAGCGTCACATTAACTGGGTCGCGGGATAGCGGATGATGGTGGAGTGGCAGCCAAACATCGCCTCCCGGGGTTGCCCGCGGAGGCAGTCCGCACAGGTACCTCGCTTGCGGAATCGTTCGCCGGTGCCGACCCGGAGGCGGACGCGCAACGAGCACGTGCCCTGCGCCGGATGAAGGCGGTGGCGCTGAGCTTCCTGCTCGGTGCCACGGTGATTTTCTTGGCCTGCCGCTGGGGCCAGGCCCACGGCGGCCCGGCCTGGATCGGGTACGTCGGGGCGGCCGCCGAGGCCGGGATGGTCGGCGCGCTGGCCGACTGGTTCGCCGTCACCGCGCTGTTCCGCCACCCGCTGGGGCTCAAGATCCCGCACACCGCGATCATCAAGCGCAAAAAGGATCAGCTCGGCGAGGGGCTCGGCACGTTCGTGCGGGAGAACTTCCTGTCGCCCGCGGTGGTGGAGACCAAGCTGCGTGACGCCGAAGTCGCTGGGCGCCTTGGCAAGTGGCTATCCGAGCCGTCACATGCCGAGCGGGTCGCCACCGAGGCGGGCACCGTGCTGCGGGTCGTGGTGGAGCTGCTCAACGATGACGACATCCAGCAGGTCATCGATCGCACCATCGTCCGTCGTCTCGCCGAACCGCAGTGGGGGCCGCCGGTGGGCCGGGTGCTCGGGCAACTTCTGGCGGAGAACCGTCAGGAAGCCCTGATCCAGCTGCTGTGCGACCGCGCGTTCCAGTGGGCGCTCAATGCCGGCGACACGATCGAGCGGGTGGTCACCCGTGACTCACCAAGCTGGTCACCGAAATTCGTCGACCAGCTGGTGGGGGACCGGATTCACCGTGAGCTCATGGATTTCACCGACAAAGTGCGGCGCGACCCGAATCACGAACTGCGGCAATCGGCCAACCGATTCCTGTTCGAGTTCGCCAGCGATCTGCAGAACGACGATGCGACCATTGCGCGCGCCGAAGCGGTCAAAGAGCAGCTGATGGAACGCGACGAGGTCGCACGGGCGGCCGAGACGGCGTGGAAGACGTTGAAACGCTTGGTACTCGAGGGCGTCGACGACCCGCAGAGCACCCTGCGAACCCGCGTCACCGAGTCGGTGATGCGGATCGGGGAGTCGCTGCGCGACGATGCCGAACTCCGCGACAAGGTGGACAACTGGATCGTGCGCGGCGCGCAGCACCTGGTCGCCCAGTACGGGGCGGAGATCACCACGATCATCACCGACACCATCGAGCGCTGGGACGCCGACGAGGCGAGCCGGCGCATCGAGTTGCATGTCGGACGCGACCTGCAATTCATCCGGATCAACGGCACCGTGGTGGGCTCGCTGGCCGGCTTGATCATCTACACCGTGGCGCAATTACTGTTCTGACCTGCGCTAGCACGAGTGCTTGCAAAAGCTAGCACCCCCGCGTAGGGTGGCGTTCGTACGCATCGGACACCCATCGCGGCGGGAGGGAACTCATGGCGCAAGACGGCGATCTTCAGGCCGTGGTATCCAACGCCGCGCATGACATCGGTGGCTTCATCAGGGCGCAGCGTGAAGCCGCTCAGGTTTCGGTGCGGCAGTTGGCCGAGAAGGCCGGTGTCAGCAACCCGTACCTCAGTCAGATCGAACGGGGACTGCGGAAGCCGTCTGCGGAGGTGCTGAGCCAGATCGCCAAGGCGCTGCGGCTATCGGCCGAGGTGCTCTACATCCGGGCGGGAATTCTCGAGCCCGGGGAGGCGAGCTTGGTGCACGACGCGATCATCGGCGACACCGTGATCACCGAGCGTCAGAAGCAGGTGCTGCTCGATATCTACACCTCGTTCTGTCAGCAGAACGAAGCTGCCCGTGAGGAGTTCCTCACTGAGTAACAGACCAGCAACCCACGAAAACCATTACCAGACAACAACATCCACATGTGAAAGGAGCCACTACGATGGCTGAGAACAACCCCAATGTCGAAGATCTGAAGGCCCCGCTGCTCGCTGCGGTCGGCGCTGCCGATCTGGCCCTGGCCACCGTCAACGAAATCCTCGCGACTCTGCGTGACCGTGCCGAAGAGGCCCGCAGCGAGGCCAGCACCCGCGTCGAAGAGCGTCGCGCCGCGCTGACCAAGCTGCAGGAAGACCTGCCGCAGCGCGCCGAGGAGCTGCGCGGCCGGCTGTCCAGCGAGGAGCTGCGCAAGGCTGCGGAGGGCTACGTCGAGTCGGCCACCGCGACCTACAACAGCCTCGTCGAGCGCGGCGAGGCCGCCCTGGAGCGCCTGCGCAGCCAGTCGGACCTCAAGGACGTCGCCGCTCGTGCCGAGGGCTACGTCGACCAGGCCGTCGAGCTGACCCAGGAGGCCCTGGGCAACGTGTCGTCGCAGACCCGCGCCGTCGGTGAGCGCGCCGCCAAGCTGGTCGGTGTCGAACTGCCCGCCAAGGCCACCCCCGCCACGAAGGCCGCTCCGGCCAAGAAGGCGCCGGCCAAGAAGGCCGCCCCGGCCAAGGCTGCGGCCAAGAAGGCTCCCGCCAAGAAGGCGCCGGCCAAGAAGGTCACCCAGAAGTAAGCAGAAGCAATTCGTCGTAAGGACAAGACCCGCCTACGCTTGTAGCCGTGATGCTGCAAGGTGTGGCGGGTCTTGTTCTTCAGGTCGTCTTCTGGGTGGTCACCGCGGTGACCATCTATGCGTTCGTCAATGCGGCGATGCAGCGACCGGATGCTTACACCGCGGCCGAGAAACTCACCAAGCCGGTGTGGCTGGTGATCCTCGGTGTCGCGGGTCTGCTGTCGCTGTTCCTGGGCGTCACCGGCGTGGCGATTGCCGCTGTGGCCACCGGCGTCTACCTGGTGGACGTGCGGCCCAGGCTGCTCGAGGTCCAGGGGAAGTCGCGCTGAGCGCTCGACGCCGTCTGGCCGCGGTGCTCCTGGCCGGCCCGGTCGGGCTGATGCTCGCCGCTCCGGCCGCCGCCGCGCCCACTCCCGCTCCGCCGTACATCGACCACGTCACGTGGGCCGCCTGGGGCGATCTGAAAAGCCTGCGGGTCTATCCCACATCGGCCGGCCGCGCGGTGGCCGGTCAGTTGCTCAAGCCGCAGACCGACATCGACGAAGCCTGGGGTGAGGTGCTGGCGCTGGCACCCGAGGCCGACCTGCCCGGGATGCGGGACCAGTTCGTCTGCCACTTCCGGTTCGCGGAGTTCGGTCAGCCCGGCAAGACCAGCTGGAATCTGGAGCCGTGGCGGCCGGTGGTCGACGACCAGACCATGACCGAAGCCGGCTGCAATCCGGGTGGCCTCGAGGAGCCGTTCTGATGCTGACCCCCGCTCAGGTCGCCGCACTGGTCGACCACACGCTGCTCAAGCCCGAGGCCACCGACGCTGACGTGATTGCGCTGGTCGACGAGGCCGTGGACCTCGGCGTGCTGGCGGTCTGTGTGTCCCCGTCGATGGTGTCCGTCGCCGTCAAGGCCGCGAGCGCGCATCCGGAGGCCCTGGTCGTCGCCGCTGTCGCCGGGTTCCCGTCGGGCAAGCACCTGCCGGTCATCAAGGCGCAGGAGGCTCTCGCGGCGGTCGACGACGGTGCCACCGAGATCGACATGGTCATCGACGTCGGGGCCGCCCTGGCCGGCGACATCGCCCAGGTGGCGGCCGACATCGCGACCGTCCGTTCCGCGGTGCCCGGAGCTGTCCTGAAGGTCATCGTCGAATCGGCCGCCCTGCTGAGCCTGGCCGACGAGGACACCCTGGTCGCGGTGTGCCGGGCCGCCGAGGAATCGGGAGCCGACTTCGTCAAGACCTCCACCGGATTCCATCCCGCCGGCGGCGCATCCGTGGTCGCGATCGAGATCATGGCGGCGACCGTGGGTGGTCGGCTCGGCGTCAAAGCCAGCGGCGGTATCCGCACCGCCGAGCACGCGATCGCGATGCTCGACGCGGGCGCGACCAGGCTGGGCCTGTCCGGGACGCGAGCGGTGCTCGACGGGTTGGCGGGCTAGACCCCGGCGAAGCAGGGATCCTGCTGGCCGTTGGGGATGGTCGCGTTCTGGGTGACGAACTTGGCCGTGACGCCCTCGTCGGTGACCGCGACGCTGTCCGCGTGAATGCCCATCGGCAGGTTCTTCGTCAGCGTCGACATGAAGGCGTCCAGCGCCGGCTGCACGGTTTCCCGCGGCAGCGTGAAGCCCAGCCCGGTCAGATTCACCACCTGCAGGGTGAGGCCGCCGTTGGAGATCGCCGGCTTGGTGGTGATGGAGCCCATCGCGCTCTTCAGCTCGATTGTGCCGTCCGACGGGCTCGTGCTCACGCCGCTGACCAGGCTGCCGAAGAACGGGATGGCGTTCTGCACGGTCTCCTTGATGCCGTCCTTGGTCCAGGCGATCGTGGCGTCCAGCGAACCCATCGTGCCGGCCGAGTTCGCGGTCTGGTCAATCCGGATGTCATCGAGCCACAGGTCGAGCTTCATGCCCTTGGCCCCGCGAATCTGATTGCCGGCGGTCTGCACGTGGATGTCGCTGTAGTGCTTCGACAGGTGCTGCAGCAGGAAGGGCCGCGCGCCGAACGAGACATCGGCCTGGTCCTGCACCACGCAGGAGACGGCCCGCGACACCACGGTGTCGGCCTCGTGGCGCACGTAGAGTTCGGTGCCCAGCAGCCCGGCAATCACCACGGCCAGCACGATGACCAGTACCAGCACGATCGACAGCGGGTCGCGCAGGAACCCCCGCTTACCCTCGTCCGGCTCCTCGCCGGGCGGTGTCTGCGACGGCGGGGGCATATGCGGGATGTGCTGAGTCGGCGCGTCAGCGGGGCCGCCCGGTCGGGGGATGTACTCGGTGGGTGTGCCTTGACCCGGGGAGGCGGCCCATGCCGGCGTGGTCGGGTCGCCGGGGCCGACGGGATGGTTGGGGCCCTGTGGCGGATTCGTCACCTGGGCGATTCTGCCTTATCAATCTGAGCGAACTCTGAGCGGTTACGCAGCACCGCGAGGGTTTCCCTGGTCGGCGCGACCCGATCGATGTCGATGTCGGTCACCAGGAGCTGCGGATCGGCGCCCGCCACGGCGACCACTTCACCGAGCGGCGAGGCCACCACACTGCCGCCGACACCGGTCGGCGCCTTGGTCGACGTCGCCAGCTCGTCGCCCGGGTAACCCTGGTCGACGGCGGCGACGAAAGACTGCGAGTCCAGCGCGCGAGCGCGGGCCAGCAGGGTCCACTGCTCCAATTTGCCCGGCCCTGCGCCCCACGAGGCATGCACGGTGATGAGCTGCGCCCCGCGGTCGGCGAGTTCGGTGTAGAGCGCGGGGAACCGGACGTCGTAACACAGCGTGATCCCGACGCCGACGCCGTCGACGGTGATCACGACGGGTTCCCGGCCGGGGGCCACCGCCTCGGATTCAGCAAATCCGAACGCGTCGTACATGTGGATCTTGTGATAGTGCGCGTCGACGTCTGGTCCCGTCGCCAGGATCGTGTTGGTGACCCGCCCGTCGGGGGCGGGAGTGAACATCCCGGCCAGCACGGTGATGCCCGCACCCTGCGCGATGCGGCGCACCTCGTCAGCCCAGGCGCCGTCGAGTGGTTCGGCCACCGGGGCCAGCGGCACCCCGAAGCGGCACATCGTGCCTTCCGGGAAGGCCACCAGCCGGGCACCGGCGTCGGCGGCGCGACGGGTGTAGTCCTCGACCAGCTTCAGGTTCACGGCCGGGTCGGTGTCCGACAGCAGCTGGGCCAGCGCAATCCGCATGGCTTCAGCCTACGTCCGGTGCGACCGTCGACCAGGGCACGGTGAGCACCGCATCCCGGACGGTGCGGCGCTGTGCCTCGATGGGGGCACCGGCCGCCCGCAGCTCGGCCAGCATCGCGCGCCAGCGATCACGCGGGCCGAACACCGAATGCCCGGCCGCGCTCGCCCACGCCCGGTCCGCCGACGACAACAGGTCGTGGATAGGCTGGCCCGGAACATTATGGTGGATAAGCACTTTCGGCAACCGCTCGGCCAGGTCGGACGGGCGGTCGATATGTCGGGGGTCGCACGCCAGGGTGAGGCTCACCGGTCCGTCGCGGTCCAGCAGCACCCAGCAGCAGCGCCGCCCGAGCTCGTCGCAGGTGCCGTCGACGATCAGCCCGCCCGGCGCCAGCTGGGCCCGCATCTGCGCCCACGCCTGGTCCACCGCCTCTTCGGGGTACTGCCGCAGCACGTTGAACGCCCGCACGAGGACCGGATGCAGGCCCGCGAGTTCGAAACCGCCGACCCTGAACTCGACCCCGTCGACGTCGGGCACCACCCGCTGCGGGTCGATCTCCAGCCCGACGACCCGCACATCGGGCCGGACCGCGCGAAGGCGTGCGGCCAATTCCAGTGTGGTGACCGGCAATCGGCCGTACCCGAGGTCGACGATCACCGGGGTGGTGGCCGACTCCAGCGCCGCGCGCACCCGGGGGGAGTTGACCATCCAGCGATCGGCACGCCGCAGCCGGTTGGCGTTGGTGGTGCCGCGGGTGGGGACACCCACCGGCCGTGGTGGTCTAGTGATGGCTGGCGATCCAGTCGCGGGTGAAATCCCGTTCGTTGTCGAACAATCCGCGCAGACCGTCCAGTACCCACTTTTCGATCTTGCCGCCGAGGAGTGGCACGTTGACCTTGCAGAGGCTGCGCAGGCGCAGTTCGCTTCCCGCGCCGGTCTGCTGAAGGACGTAGGTGCCGTCGAAGTCCAGCGGGGCGGCGGGCACCAGTGCCCGATAGTGCCCGTCGGCCGAGTTCGTCCCGGCGTCGAACGGGTCGAAATGTTGCTCGCGGGTGATGGTGAGCCGCAACGGAACCACCGCGGCGATCATCGACGGCATATCGCGGCGCGACACGGTGTGGGTGAACACGATGTCGGTGCCGTTGGCGTCGGAGTGGAAACGCGTCATCTCTGAATCCGTGTGCTGCTGATGCTCGGCGACGAGGTCTTCCCAGTACTCGCGACTGGTGAAGCTCTGGTAGAGCTCAGCGACGGGCTTGTCGAGCCCGATGACGTAGTCCATGCGGCGGGACATGTGCCCAACGGTACCTGTGACGTCAGCTGTTCTCGGCGATCCACCTGGTGGTGAACTGCTGCTCGGCGATCAGAAGGTCGACGAGTTGGTGGCCGATGAAATTCTCCACCTTGCCGCCCACCAGGGGGATGCGAACCTCGACCGTGGCGCGAAAAGCCAAGTGCGCCTGTAACTCTGCCGGTGTCAGGTGAGCACTTCCGGTCAATGACACCGGCGCTCCGGGGATGGCGCCGCTGACAGTTGCCTCGGCTGTGCCGTCGACCAGTCCGGTCCAGCTCTCCACCCGGCGAATTTCGAGATCGCCGTGGTGGAACTGGGTGACCACGGCAGGCAGTCGGTCGACTCTGAGCACCTGGGTGGTCGCCACGTCGACGCCACCGCCGGCCGTCAACCGAATCGAGTCGAGCGACGCGTGGTCGGCACCGGAATCGGCCAACCGCGCCAGCCAGTACTGCTCGTCGCGCAGAGCCCGGTGCACTTGTTCGACGCTGCCCTCGTAGGCGGTGGCCATGTCGAATGAGCGCGGCATAGCTGGTGAGGCTACCGTTACGGGCCGTGGCAGCTGGGAACTCATACGGTGGCGCGGCGGTTGCCGAGAACGTGTCGCTGGCTCCGCTGACCACCCTGCGGGTCGGTCCGGTCGCGCGTCGCCTCATCACCTGCACCACCACCGAGCAGATCGTGTCGACATTGGGCACCGTCGATGGCGACTCCGACGGCCCGGTTCTGGTGCTGGCCGGGGGTTCCAACGTGGTGATCGCCGACGACCTCACCGACCTGACCGTCGTGCTGCTGGCCAGCCGAACCATCAGCATCCAGGGCGGGCTGCTTCGCGCCGAGGCAGGCGCGGTCTGGGATGACCTGGTCGTCGCCGCCGTCGCGGCCGGGCTCGGCGGACTGGAGTGCCTGTCCGGGATCCCGGGGTCGGCGGGCGCCACCCCGGTGCAGAACGTGGGCGCCTACGGCGTGGAGGTGGCCGACTGCCTGACCCGCGTCCGGCTGCTCGAGCGGCGCAGCTCGATGGTGCGGTGGGTGCCCGCCGCGGATCTGGGTCTCGGCTACCGGCACAGCGATCTGAAGGGCTCGTCCGACGTGGTGGTGCTGGAGGTGGAATTCGGCCTGGACACCGACGGTCGCTCGGCTCCGCTGCGGTATGCCGAGCTGACCGGGGCGCTCGGCGTGCCTATGGGGGAGCGGGCCGCACCTGCCGACGTGCGCAGCGCCGTGTTGTCGTTGCGCGCCCGCAAAGGCATGGTGCTCGACGCCGACGACCATGACACCTGGAGTGTCGGATCGTTCTTCACCAATCCTGTTGTCCCCGCGGGGCAATTCGAAGAGCTGCAGGGCCGGGTGGACGGCCCGGTGCCGCACTATCCGGGCGACGACGGGGTCAAGCTGGCGGCCGGCTGGCTGGTCGAGAACGCCGGTTTCGGCAAGGGTTACCCCGGCCCGGATGGTGCACCGTGCCGGCTGTCGACCAAGCATGCGCTGGCGTTGACCAACCGCGGGGGTGCGACCACCGCCGACGTCCTGGCGCTGGCGCGCACGGTCCGCGACGGTGTGCGAGACAGCTTCGGCATCACTTTGGTGCCGGAACCGGTGCTGGTCGGCTGTTCGCTGTAGGCACTTCCGGTGCCCGGTCCGCGAATATTCTGATAATTAACCCGCGCGACGAAAAATGCGGAGAATGGTGGGTGTCAGCCCGGCACCGGGTTTGCTTAGATCATCTACGGGGGATGTGAATGGCTACTGCCAGCACCAAAACTGTCAATCGCGGACGCAACCGCACACTGGGCGTCAAGACATGGCTGGGGGCGGGGGCACTGACCCTCGGCGTCGGCGCCGCACTGGCCGGCGCCACTGCTGTCGCGTCGGCTGATACCGGCGGCCATTCGGCGTCGGGTTCGGCCTCCTCGAGCTCGTCCGGCAAGTCCGACGCCGGGCCCAAGCGCACCGTGGCCGCCTCGGCCCGCACGGTCGCCAAGGTGACGACGGCTCCCTCGAGCGCGGCGGTCTCCAAGCCCGCAGCCAGCGTCAAACCGGCCGCCAAGGTCAAGACAGCCACCGCCAACGCCGCGATTCCGCCGATCAACCAGACCATCGACACGCCGTTCGGCCCGATCTCGTTCGTGGCGAATGTGACCATCCCGGATCCCGGCCAGAGCGGTGCGGTGACGGTGGACGTGACCGCCAAGACTCCGATCGGCGGTGCCAAGTTCTCGCTCGGCGGCACCCAGACGTTTGTCGCAGGGCCGCCGACCACCAGCACGACGGCGTTAACCGAAGGAACTCTCCAAGTGCCGCCGGCGGTGGCATTCGCCGCCAGCGCGGCCGGGGCGTTCGTCGGCGCCGGACTCAGCGCGGCCGACAGCCTGAACACCTTTGTCACCGCCGCACGCAGCGGAAACGTGGTGGGGGCGTTCGTCGCCTGGGCGGCGGCCGCACCGAAGTTCACAAATGCGCTGCTGTTCGGCAGCAGCACGCTCGACCTGCCGATCCCGACCGGCGGAACAGGTCCGGCGATCGTTGCGCACATCCCCGTCGGCGGGTTCTTCTCCCCGGCTCGGTCGCTGCGGGTGACCTGGGATGAGTACAGCACCGACCAGTCCGGCGTCACGGTGACGCTGAGCGCCGGCGACATCGTGTTTGCCGGATCGAAGTTCGGCGGTGCCGCACCGGCGTTCCTGGCGATCTTCGGCCTCTGATCCCGCGGGGGTGGGGCGAATCCCACATTCCGCCGATTGGCCGCCGGGCGGCTGGGTTCCGTATCTTGGATTGACGTGAGCCCAGCCGACCGACCGCCGATCAACCGGCGACGCGCTTTGGCAGCGCTGGCGGTCGGCGTTGCCGCGCCCAGTGCGCTGGCGGCATGCATGAGTGGCCCTGGCAAACAGGCCGAGAAGCAGGGACCCCCGCCGAAGGCGTCGCTGAACTTCACCCCGGCCGACGACGCCAAGGATGTGCTGCCCACCAACCCGGTGAGCCTCGAGGTCAAAGACGGCTGGCTCCAGCACGTCGCGCTGACCAATGCCGACGGCAATCCCGTGGCCGGCACGCTCAATCGCGATCGCACCGCCTTCACCGTCACCGAACCGCTGGGCTACGGCGCGTCCTACACCTGGACCGGTTCGGCGGTCGGACGCGACGGGCAGGCGGTACCAATCGCCGCGGCGTTCACCACGATCAACCCCACCAAACAGGTCAACGGCCAGTTCCAGCTGTCCGACGGGCAGACCGTCGGGGTGGCCGCGCCGATCATCTTGCAGTTCGACGCCGCGATCGACGACGAGCACAAGCCGGATGTCGAAAGGGCGCTGACCGTCACCACCACGCCGCCGAACGAGGGCAGTTGGGCCTGGCTTCCCGACGAGGTGGGCGGCTCGCGGGTGCACTGGCGCACCAAGGAGTACTACCAACCGGGAACCAAGGTCCACGTCGACGCGCGGCTCTACGGGGTGAAGTTCGGCGATGACTCCTTCGGCGCGACGGACTCGACGCTGGACTTCGAGATCGGCCGCCGGCAGGTGGTCAAGGCCGATGCGACGTCGCACCGCATCCAGGTGATCACCGACGAGGGCGTGATCATGGACTTCCCGTGCAGCTATGGCGAAGCCGACAAGCCCCGCAACGTGACCCGCAGCGGCATTCACGTCGTCAGCGAGAAGTACGCCGACTTCTACATGACGAACCAGGCCGCCGGATATTCGAATGTCCATGAGCGCTGGGCGGTTCGGATCTCCAACAACGGCGAGTTCATCCACGCCAACCCGGCCAGCTCCGGTGCGCAGGGCAATACCAACGTCACCAACGGCTGCATCAACCTGTCCACCGGCGATGCCGAGCAGTACTTCGGCACCGCCGTGTACGGCGACCCGGTCGAGGTGACCGGCACGTCGATCCAGCTGTCCTACGCCGACGGCGACATCTGGGACTGGGCGGTGGACTGGAACGAATGGAAGGCCATGTCGGCGCTGTCCGACACCCAGCCCGAGACCAGCATCCCGAGCAGCGCACCGGCCACCCCGAGCGACGCGCCGACCCTGTCTGGCACACCCACGACGACGACCCCGACAACGACGAGTTCGTCGTCGGCGACGTCCACGACGAGTTCCACCACCACCTCTACGGCGACCACCTCTACGGCGACCCCGACGACGACCGATTCGGCTACGAGCGGCGGTTGAACCGGCTGGCGCTGGCCTGATCGCGGGGCCGCAGCACGATCTGGTCCAGGTTGACGTGCGACGGCCGTGACGCCACGAAGCCGATCACCTCGGCGACGTCGGCGGCGACCAGCGGGGTGATTCCCGAGTAGACCGCGTCGGCGCGCTGTTCGTCGCCGCCGAAACGAACCAGCGAGAATTCCGTCTCCACCGCCCCGGGCGCAATCTCGGTGAGCCGCACCGGTTTTCCGAGGAGTTCGCCGCGCAGCGTCCGGTGCAGAGCGCCCTGGGCGTGCTTGGCGGCGGTATACCCGCCCCCGTTGTCATAGACCTCGAGCGCGGCGATCGAGGTGACCGTGACGATCAGCCCGTCACCGGATTCGATGAGCTTGGGCAGCAATGCGCGCGTCACCCGCAGTGTCCCGAGGACGTTGGTCTCCCACATCCAGCGCCAGTTGTCCATGTTCGCCTCGGCGATCGATTCCAGGCCTTTGGCACCGCCGGCGTTGTTGACCAGGACATCCACCCGCGGCACGCTCTGGGCCAGCGCGGCGACGGCGGCATCGTCGGTGACGTCGGCCACAATGGCGGTGCCGCTGATCTCGTCGGCCAGCCGTTCGATGCGATCGGCCCTGCGCGCCACCGCGACCACGTGAAAGCCAAGGGCGGCAAGAGCTCTCGAGGTCGCCTCGCCGATGCCGGAGCTCGCCCCGGTCACTACCGCTACACGGGAATGGGCGTCTGGAGTGATCATCGAACCAACTCTAGTAACTGTGCTAAGTTCGCCAACGTGATCCGAATCGGTCTGACCAGTTGTCTGGTCGCGCACACCGCGTGTTGTTGTCACGCGACTCGCTGCGCCTGACCCGACCGGACTTTCTCCTCTCGTCCGCTCACGTCGCCAGGTGTGGCATCTGCTCCCACCTGAAGACTCGAGAAGGACACCCCATGCGTACCGTCGCTCTTTCGTCCCGCGATCCGCTCCGTACTTCCGCCAATGACGCGGCCCGCATCCCCGCCAATGACGCGGCCCGCATCCCCGCCAATGACGCGGCCCGCATCGCCGTTCATGACGCGGCCCGCCCGCATCCCCTGCGGACCCGCCGCCACGTCGTGGCCCCGTCACTGCGGGTTCCCGATGGGGCTGCCGCATCGGTCTTCGCGGCCGTCCGCCAGCGTGGCGCCATCGGCCGCGATGTGATCGCCCAGGTCACCAACCTGTCGATCGCCACGGTGAACCGGCAGGTCGCCGCATTGCTGGATGCCGGGATCCTGCGTGAGCGGGCCGATCTGGCCGTGTCGGGCGCGATCGGCCGTCCGCGCGTCCCGGTCGAGGTTCGTCACGAACCGTTCCTGACTCTCGGCATCCACATCGGCGCGCGCACCACGAACATCGTTGCGACCGACCTGCTCGGCCGCACCCTGGACGCGGTCGAGACCCCGACGCCGCGCGGTGGTCAGGCTGCCGCACTGGCGTCGTTGGCCGGCAGTGCCCGTCGCTACCTGAGCCGCTGGCATCGTCGCCGTCCGTTATGGATCGGCGTGGCGATCGGTGGTGTGGTCGACAGCGGCACGGGCCACGTCGACCACAGCCGGTTGGGGTGGACACAGGCCCCCGTGGGCCCGGTGCTGGCCGAGGCGTTGGGTCTGCCGGTGTCAGTGGCATCCCACGTGGACGCGATGGCCGGCGCCGAACTGCTGCTCGGGCTGCGTCGTCCGCAGGCCCAGGCGTCGAGCAGCCTGTACGTCTACGCCCGTGAGACCGTCGGCTTCGCGCTGGTGATCGGCGGCCGGGTGCACAGCCCGATCAGCGGCCCCGGCACCATCGCCGCGCTGCCGGTGACCTCCGAATTACTCGGCGGCAGTGGGCAACTGGAGTCGACAGTCAGCGACGAGGCGGTGCTGGCCGCGGCCCGCGAGCGTGGCATCGTGCCCGGCTCCGGCCCCGGCGCGTCGATGACTACGCTGCTGCGCACCGCCCGCCAGGGCGATACCCCGACCGCGGCGCGCGCCCGGGAATTGCTTGCCGAGCGGGCCCGCGTCCTGGGCGGCGCGGTGGCCCTGCTGCGCGACATGCTCAACCCCGACGACCTGGTGGTCGGCGGCCAGGCCTTCACCGAATACCCCGAGGGCATGCAGTTGGTCGAGGCCGCGTTCGCCGAGCGGTCGGTGCTGCCCCACCGCGATATCCGGATGACCGCGTTCGGCAACCGGGTGCAGGAGGCCGGCGCCGGGATCGTCTCACTGGGCGGCCTGTACGCCGATCCGATCGGCGCGCTGAGACGGGCACAGAACCGTCGCGAAGCCCTGAACGCGACGGGTGTAAAGATGGAGGCGTGCGGCACGCCCGGGAACTGAGCGACAGCTCGGCCGATGCGATGCCGCGGCGCGTCGCGGTGTTGTCGGTGCACACCTCCCCGCTGGCTCAGCCCGGGACCGGTGACGCCGGCGGAATGAACGTCTACGTACTGCAGACCGCGTTGCACCTGGCCCGGCGCGGGGTGGAGGTGGAGATCTTCACCCGGGCGACGTCGTCGTCGGATCAGCCGCTGGTCCGGGTGGCCCCCGGGGTGCTGGTGCGCAATGTCGTGGCGGGGCCGTTCGAGGGACTCGACAAATACGACCTACCCACCCAGCTGTGCGCGTTCACCGCCGGAGTGCTGCGCGCCGAGGCCAACCACGAGCCCGGCTACTACGACATCGTGCATTCGCATTACTGGCTCTCCGGCCAGGTCGGCTGGCTGGCCCGCGACCGGTGGGCAGTGCCGTTGGTGCACACCGCCCACACGCTGGCCGCGGTGAAGAACGCCGCCCTGGCCGACGGCGACTCGCCGGAGCCTCCGCTGCGCGCGGTGGGCGAACAGCAGGTGGTCGACGAGGCCGACCGGCTGGTCGTCAACACCGAAGATGAAGCACACCAGCTCATTTCGCTGCACAACGCGGACCCGCGGCGGATCGATGTGGTGTACCCGGGCGTCGATCTGGAGACGTTCACCCCCGGCGACCGACGCACTGCGCGAGCTGCGCTCGGCCTCCCCGACGGCGAGCGCGTGGTCGCCTTCGTCGGGCGTATCCAGCCGCTCAAAGCACCCGATGTGCTGTTGCGCGCCGCCGCCCGGCTGCCCGGTGTGCGGGTGCTGGTGGCCGGTGGCCCGTCGGGCAGCGGCCTGGCCGCGCCCGATGCGTTGGTGAGCCTCGCCGCCGAACTGGGTATTGCAGACCGGGTGACATTCCTTCCGCCCCAGTCGCGCGAGCAACTCGTCAACGTCTATCGCGCCGCCGATCTGGTCGCCGTGCCCAGCTATTCGGAGTCGTTCGGTCTGGTCGCGGTGGAGGCGCAGGCGTGCGGGACGCCCGTGGTCGCCGCCGCGGTCGGCGGGCTGCCGGTGGCCGTATCCGACGGAGTCAGCGGTGCGCTGGTCGCCGGCCACGAGCCCGGCCAATGGGCCGACGCGATCGCCACTGTGCTGGCCCGCGACCCCGACGAGCTCAGCCGAGCGGCCGTCGAGCACGCGCAGGGGTTCTCCTGGGCGCACACCGTCGACGGACTGCTGACCAGCTACGGCCACGCGATCGACGACTATGCCAGTGCCCGGCACCGTCGCGCGGCCGGTGACGCGCTGGCCAAGCGCAACGGGCGGCGCTGGTCGATGCGGCGCGGGGTGCGGCTGTGAGTGGCGAGCGAGAAGCCGAAGGCGGATCGCGCGTCGGCGCCGCGGACGTGCATCAGGTCATCGAGAAGACGCTGGACGAGCACGGGCTGGTCTACAGCCGCCACGAAGGCGCCCACGGCGGGTTGCCGGGACTGATCGTCGAGCTGCCGGGGGAGCGCAAGCTGACGACCAACACCCTGCTGAGCGTCGGTGAGCATTCGGTGCGCGTCGAGGCGTTCGTCTGCCGGCAGCCCGACGAGAACCACCAGGGCGTCTACCGGTTCCTGCTCAAGCGCAACCGCCGGCTGTACGGGGTGGCCTACACGCTGGACAACATCGGCGACATCTATCTGATCGGGCGGATGGCGCTGGAGGCGGTGACCGCCGACGAGCTGGACCGGGTCCTCGGCCAGGTGCTCGAGGCCGTCGACTCCGACTTCAACACCCTGCTGGAACTGGGCTTCAAGTCGTCCATCCAGAAGGAGTGGGCGTGGCGGGTGTCGCGTGGCGAATCGCTGAAGAACCTGGCGGCCTTCGAGCACCTCATAGACGAGGACGACCAAACGGGGTCGTGAGAGGATTCCGGCATGGCTGACTCCACACTGATTCTGCTGCGGCACGGCGAAAGCGAATGGAACGCGCTGAACCTGTTCACCGGCTGGGTGGACGTCGACCTCACCGACAAGGGTCGCGCTGAGGCGGTGCGCGGCGGAAAGCTGATGGCCGAGCAGGGACTGCTGCCCGACGTGCTGTACACCTCGCTGCTGCGCCGCGCGATCACCACCGCCCACCTGGCGCTGGACGCCGCCGACCGGCTGTGGATCCCGGTGACGCGCAACTGGCGGCTCAACGAGCGGCACTACGGCGCCCTGCAGGGCCTCGACAAGGCCGAGACCAAGGAAAAGTACGGCGAGGAGCAGTTCATGCTGTGGCGGCGCAGCTACGACACACCGCCGCCGCCCATCGAGAAGGGCAGCCAGTACAGCCAGGACGCCGATCCGCGCTACGCCGACATCGACGGCGGCCCGCTGACCGAATGCCTTGCCGACGTCGTGGCCCGCTTCGTCCCGTACTTCACCGAGACGATCGTCCCGGACCTGCAGGCGGGCAAGACGGTGCTGATGGTCGCGCACGGCAACTCGCTGCGAGCCCTGGTGAAGTATCTGGACAACATGTCCGATGCCGACGTCGTGGGCCTGAACATCCCGACCGGCATACCGCTGCGCTACGACCTGGACGCCGATCTGAAGCCACGGGTGCCGGGCGGCACCTACCTGGATCCCGAGGCCGCCGCCGCCGGCGCGGCCGCGGTCGCCAGCCAGGGCGCCAAGTAATTCCGGCGCTCACCTCGGATTTGGCAAACACGGGGTAAACGGGGGCGGAATACATGCGCGCTGAGAGTGTGACGTGTACCGATTTGGCCGCACGCTGCTGGGATGACGTTCACCGGATGCGTACCCTTTTCCTGTGAGTGTTGGCTCGGTGGTACTACTGGCCACCGCCGCAGCGCTGGTAGCGCTTGCTTGCGGACTCGGAATCGGGGCCGCACTCACCCCACGGATCCTGGAACGCAGGCAGCGCCGCGCGATCACCGAAGCCGGCATCACGGTGTCGCAGATGCTGCAGCATGTGGTGTCGCTGGCGCCGATCGGGATGGTGGTCGTCGACTCCCATCGCGACGTGGTGTTCATCAACGACCGCGCCACCGAACTCGGCATCGTGCGGGACCGCCAGCTCGACGAGCGGGCCTGGACGGCCGCCCAACGCGTGCTCGCCACCGGTGAGGGCGTCGAGGTCGACCTGTCCCAGCCGCAGCGCGCGGCGGCCGGCCGGTCGGGGCTGTCGGTGCGTGGGCACGTGCGGCTGCTGAGCAAGCAGGATCCCCGTTTCGTCGTGGTCTACGTCGACGACCAGTCCGAGCAGGCCCGGATGGAGGCCAGCCGGCGCGATTTCGTGGCCAACGTCAGCCACGAACTCAAGACCCCGGTGGCCGCGATGGGCGTGCTGGCCGAGGCGCTGCTGGAGTCGGGCGACGATGCCGAGACCGTGCGCCACTTCGGCAAGAAGATCCTCACCGAATCGCAGCGGCTGGCGAACATGGTCCGCGAGCTGATCGAACTGTCCCGCCTGCAGGGTGCCGAACCGCTTCCCGACCTCGACAGTGTCGACGTCGATTCCGTTGTCACCGAAGCTATTTCGCGACACAAAGTGGCTGCCGACAATGCTGACATCACGGTGACCACCGACGCGCCGAGTGGGTTCCGGGTGTTGGGTGACCAGTCGCTGTTGGTCACCGCGCTGGCCAACCTGATCTCCAACGCGATCGCATACTCACCGGACGGATCGAAGGTGTCGATCAGTCGCCGTCGTCGTGGCGACAACATCGAGATCGCCGTCACCGACCGGGGTATCGGGATCGCCCGCGCCGATCAGGAGCGGGTGTTCGAACGGTTCTTCCGGGTCGACAAGGCGCGCTCGCGGGCCACCGGCGGCACCGGCTTGGGGCTGGCCATCGTCAAACACGTGGCGGCCAATCACAACGGCAGCATCCGGCTGTGGAGCCAGCCGGGCACCGGCTCGACGTTCACCCTGTCCATTCCCGCCTATCCACATACCGACGATGACGAACCGGCCGACCTTTCGGCCATTGACGAGGAGGCACTACGCCAATGACCAATGTGTTGATCGTGGAAGACGAAGAGTCGCTGGCCGACCCGCTGGCGTTCCTGCTGCGCAAGGAGGGGTTCGAGGCCACCGTGGTCGGCGACGGCCCGTCGGCGCTGGCTGAATTCGACCGGTCGGGGGCCGACATCGTGCTGCTCGACCTGATGCTGCCGGGCATGACCGGCACCGACGTGTGTAAGCAGCTGCGGGCCCGCTCCAGCGTGCCGGTGATCATGGTGACCGCCCGCGACAGCGAGATCGACAAGGTCGTCGGTCTGGAACTCGGCGCCGACGACTACGTGACCAAGCCGTACTCAGCCCGCGAACTGATCGCCCGCATCCGCGCCGTGCTGCGTCGCGGCAGCGATACCGAGGACTCCGGCATCGGCGACGCGATCTTGGAGGCCGGCCCGGTGCGGATGGATGTCGAACGGCACGTCGTGACCGTTGGCAGCGAGCCGATCACCTTGCCGCTCAAGGAATTCGACCTGCTGGAGTACTTGATGCGCAACAGTGGACGGGTACTCACCCGCGGTCAGCTCATCGATCGGGTGTGGGGTGCGGACTATGTCGGGGATACCAAGACCCTCGACGTCCACGTCAAGCGTCTGCGCTCGAAGATCGAATCCGATCCGGCCAACCCGGTGCATCTGGTCACGGTGCGCGGTCTGGGCTACAAGCTGGAGGGCTAGACGCCCCGGGGGTTCCTGGCGGCGGGGCCTAGTAGGCGCCGTCGCCGCTCAGGACCGTCCTGATGGTCTTGGCGATGATCACCAGATCGCGGATGGGCGACCAGTTTTCGATGTAGCTGAGGTCGAGGCGGACGGCGTCCTCGAGGGGCAGGTCTGACCGTCCGCTGACCTGCCAGAGCCCGGTCAGTCCGGGCTTCACCGTCAGCCGCCTGCGGACCAGATCGTCGTAGGAGTCCACCTCGCGGCGCACCTGCGGGCGCGGCCCCACCACGCTCATGTCGCCGCGCAGCACATTGATGAACTGCGGCAGTTCGTCGATGCTGTACTTGCGAATGATCTTGCCCACGTGGGTGATCCGCGGGTCGTCCTTGTCTTTCCAGAACACCGGATCGCTGCCGTTGGCGGCGATCATCGCCTGCGCGTCGGCGTCGGCGCCGTCGACCATGCTGCGGAACTTGAGCATCGTGAACGTCGTGCCCTTGAACCCGATTCGTTCGGAGGCGTAGAACACCGGCCCGGGTCCGGAGAGCCGCACGGCGAGCGCGGCGAGGAAGAACACCGGCGCCATGATCGTCATCGCGGCGAGGGTGAACACGACGTCGAACACCCGCTTGGCCACGGAGTTGGCGCCGTCGTACTGGGGCTTGGTCACCTCGAACATCGCCATGCCGGCGACGGGTCGGCTGTGCAGCCGATCCTCGGCGATGTCGACCAGGCCGGGAGCGATCATCAGGTCCACGCCCAGCGAATCGAGTTCCCAGATCAGCCTGCGGATCTCGGTGGGATGCAGATGGTCGGTGGCGGCCAGGGCGACGGTGTGGGCGTCGGTGTGTCGGACGGCGTCGACGATCGCCTGGTCGATCCCGACGATCGGGATGTGGCGTCCGTCGACGTCGATGCCGTCGTGCTGTGCGGTCGGTCCGGTGGGTGTGCAGATCCCCACGACGCGGTAACCGGCGCCGGGATCTCGCACGAAGTTGGTGGCGACGTCGGCGGCGGTCCTGGCGCTGCCCACGACGAGCACCGAGATCTGGTGTTCGTCGCGGCGGAGTTCGGCGGCCGCCACCCGGCGCCAGCACAGTCGGCTGGTCAGAAGGCCGAGCAGGCCGACCGCGAAGACGACGGCGAGATAGGTTCGCGACACGTCGACGTGCAGGAGCAGCGCACCGATCGCGATCAGCCCGAAGAGTTGGAGGGTGGCGAGGATGACGCTCATGTATTCACCGACGTCGCGGCCCACCACCCGGCGGACGCGGTATCCGGTGAGGCCGAGCGCGGCCATCCACGAGGCGGCCAATGCCGCTGAGCCAACGGCGTAGGTCAGCAGGACAGCGGGGTGGCCGGCGAACAACGCCATCGTCGTGGCTGCCGAGGCAAGGCAAATAACGGTGGCATCAGTCAAGATCAATCGCCTGGAGTGCCGGAAGCGCCGGGTCTCGCGTCGGGAAGCCTGCGCCTGGTGCCAGAGCGGCGGGATGCTGTTCTCGTCAAATAACGATTCGGTTGAGTTTTGGCGAAGATTGTTGGGGCGGCTGTTACCGACTGAGATCCGGTTATCAGACTGTTCAGCCAACACAGCGAAGATCTGCTCCCGTAGTCACCGAACTGCTATTAACTGCACCGTAACCCTACTTAGGTCGCATGGCAACCTCAGCGGCGGATGACGAAGATCACGAGTTTTATACAGAGTGATGCAGAACTAGCAAATTACGGTCAGCGCGTGGTGGGGCTGGAGAGCCCGGGCGTGATAGGTGCGCTACTGCGCGGCGCGAGTGGCGGGGTGGATGGCGATCAGCGGAAATCCGCCACGCCGCCGGCACATCGCCGCCAACTCCGAGTACGCCTTCTCGCCGAGCAACTCGGTCAGCTCCGGGGCGTAGGACTGCCACACCTGCTTGGCGCCGACGTGGGCGGCCGGGTCACCGGTGCAGTACCAGTGCAGGTCGGCCCCGCCTTCGCCCCAGCCGCGCCGGTCGTATTCGGTGATGGTTGATTTCAGGATCTCCGAACCGTCCGGTCGGGTGATCCATTCCTGGACGCGCCGGATGGGGAGCTGCCAGCACACCTCGGGCTTCATGGTCAGCGGCTCGACCCCGAGCTTGAGCGCCTTGGTGTGCAGCGCGCAGCCGATGCCGGTCGGGAAACCCGGCCGGTTGAGGAAGATGCAGGCGCCCTTGTATTTGCGGGTGCGCAGGCTCGGTTTGTCGTCGAACTCGTCCATCTCGAGGTAGCCCTTGCGGCCCAGTCCCTTGTCCCGGAACTGCCAATCCTCGTCGGTCAGGTGTTTGACGGCATCGTCGAGATTGGCGCGGTCGTCGTCGTCGGACAGGAATGCCCCGTGCGAACAGCAACCGTCATCCGGCCGCCCCTCGACGGTGCCCTTGCAGGCCGGCGTACCGAACACGCACGTCCAATTCGACAGCAGCCAAGTCAAATCCGCGGCGATCAGATGTTCCGGATTGTCCGGGTCGTAGAACTCCACCCACTCGCGGGGGAAGTCCAGGTCAACTTCGCCAGGGTGCGCATCTGTCACAGCGCCCAACCGTAGTCCACCTGCGCGCCACCTTCGCGCTGGCATTTGCCCCATGTCGCAGGTGCCGCGCACGGAACGCAGGCTAGTTTTGTTCACGTGCGATTAGGCGTGCTCGACGTGGGCAGCAACACAGTTCATCTGTTGGTGGTCGATGCCCACCGCGGCGGGCATCCGACTCCGATGAGCTCGACCAAAGCCGCGCTGCGGCTCGCCGAGGCGATCGACGACTCCGGCAAGCTCACCCGCCGCGGTGCCGACAAGCTGATCGACACCATCGACGAGTTCGCCAAGATCGCGGCCAGTTCGGGCTGCGCCGACCTGATGGCCTTCGCCACCTCCGCGGTGCGCGACGCCAAGAACTCCGAGGATGTCCTTGCGCGTGTGCTCGCCGAAACGGGGGTGAACCTGCAGGTCCTGTCTGGTGCGAACGAGTCGCGGCTGACGTTTCTGGCGGTGCGCCGGTGGTACGGCTGGAGCGCCGGTCGCATCATCAACCTCGACATCGGCGGCGGCTCGTTGGAGCTGTCCAACGGCGTCGACGAAGCGCCCGAGGTGGCACTGTCGCTGCCGCTGGGCGCGGGCCGGCTCACCCGCGAGTGGCTCCCGGACGATCCGCCGGGCCGCCGCCGGGTCGCGATGCTGCGCGACTGGCTGGACAACGAGCTGGCCGAGGCCAGTTCCTTCGTCCTGGATGCCGGCCTCCCGGACCTTGCGGTCGCCACGTCGAAGACCTTCCGGTCGCTGGCGCGGCTCACCGGCGCCGCCCCGTCGGGTGCCGGGCCCAGGGTCAAACGAACGCTGACCCTCAACGGCCTGAGGCAGCTCATATCTTTCATCTCTAGGATGACCACGACAGATCGTGCCGAGTTGGAGGGAGTCAGTGCCGAGCGGGCGCCACAGATAGTGGCCGGTGCTCTGGTGGCGGAGGCGAGCATGCGAGCACTGTCATTGGAATCCGTGGACATCTGCCCGTGGGCGCTGCGCGAGGGTCTCATCCTGCGCCGACTCGACAGTGAAGCTGACGGAACTGCCCTGGTGGAAACCGCCGTGGGGGATGCTGGAAGCAAGAATTTTGATCGGTCGACTGCCCGATCGAGAGGCACACGATGACAGCACCAGATGACAGCGAGAACAGCAGGCCCATCTCGGTGGCCGAGCTGCTCGCGAAGAACGGAACGATCGGCTCACCGCCGGTCGGGGGGCGCCGCCGTCGTCGTCGCGGCAACAGTGACGCCGTGACTGTCGCCGAGTTGACCGGTGAGATCCCGATCTTCCGGACCGGCGAGATGCCCGTCGTGCGTGAGGACCGCGAGGACCACGTCGCCGAGGAGCCGGTCGAGCCTGCGCCGCCTGCCCAGCCGCCTGCCGTCACCAACGGCTCGGCCGCCGCGACGGCGGTGGTCGAGGACGACGAGACTGCGGAACACGGGGAACACGAGGACGAGACGCCGGAGCGGCCGTTCGACGGACCGCCGCCGCGCTCGGAGCGCCCGCTACCGCGACGCGAGCCGGGCCCGGAGCGCGCCTATGACCCGCGCCCGCAGCGCCGGCCCGAACCCACCCCCGTCGACGAATCGGACTCCGACGCCGAGCAGATGGCGTTCGACCCGGTCGACGAGGCGGCGCCGGTGCTCGACCTGACCGCCGACGAACAGGTCGACGAGGCAGCCGAGCTGCAGTCCTACCTGCGGTCGTCGGCCGGCGCCCTGTTCAGCGGCCAGACCGTCGCGGACGACCTCGCCCGCCGCGGTGTGGCGGTCGACGAGCACGATGACGACGCGGCATCGGCAGACCTCGACACCCAGGCGGACCATCCGCGCGAAGGCAAGCTCACCGCGCTCTGGCGCGGGCTGCTGGTGGCCGGGCAGTCGATCCTGGCCGTCGCGTTCGGTGCCGGGCTGTTCATCGCGTTCGACCAGCTGTGGCGGTGGAACAACATCGTCGCGTTGGTGCTTTCGGTGTTGGTCATCCTCGGTTTGGTGATCGCCGTCCGAATCGTCCGTAAGACCGAGGACATCGCCAGCACGCTGATCGCCGTGGCGGTCGGTGCGCTGGTGACCCTCGGACCGCTGGCGCTGCTGCAATCGACCTGATCCCTCAGTGCGCCCAGCCATCAAGGTCGGTCTGTCGACTGCCTCGGTCTATCCGCTGAGGACCGAGGCCGCATTCGAGTATGCGGCCGAATTGGGTTACGACGGAGTCGAACTCATGGTGTGGGCCGAAACCGTGAGCCAGGACGTCGGCGCCATCGCCAAGCTGTCCCGGCGGTACAACATGCCGGTGTTGTCGGTGCACGCGCCGTGCCTGTTGATCTCCCAGCGGGTGTGGGGTGCCAATCCCATCCCGAAGCTGACCCGCAGCGTGCAGGCCGCCGAGCGGCTCGGCGCGCAGACCGTGGTGGTGCATCCGCCGTTCCGATGGCAGCGCCGCTACGCCGACGGGTTCAGCGAACAGGTTGCCGAGTTGGAAAGCCGCAGTGACGTTCTGGTGGCGGTGGAGAACATGTTCCCGTTCCGGGCAGACAGGTTCTTCGGCTCCGGTGACTCGTCGATCGAGCGGATGCGCAAGCGCGGCGGCCGTCCGGGGGTGGGCATTTCGGCGTTCGCGCCGTCGTATGACCCGCTGGATGGCAACCATGCGCACTACACGTTGGACCTGTCCCATACCGCGACGGCGGGTACCGACGCCCTGGAGATGGCCGACCGGATGGGTGAGGGTCTGGTGCACCTGCACTTGTGCGACGGCAACGGTGCCTCGACCGACGAACACCTGGTGCCCGGCCGGGGAACCCAGCCGACCGCCGAGGTGTGCCAGATGCTGGCCGCGAGTGACTTCACCGGGCATGTGATCCTGGAGGTCACCACCTCGGGTGCGCGCACCAAGGCCGAGCGCGAGGCGCTGCTGGTCGAATCGCTGCAGTTTGCGCGCACCCACCTGCTGCGGTGAGTGCCGCGGCGCGCGGAATTGTTGTGTGAGAAAGGCATTGATGCACCCCCGGTTCGCCGACGCGATGATGTTGCACCCCGTCGAGGATGGTTTCGAGGCAAACCTCAACGAGCACTGGACAATTGGGCCCAAGATCCACGGCGGTGTGATGCTGGCGCTGTGCGCCAACGCCGCCCGGGCGGCGTATGGCGACCCGCAGTTCCAACCGGTCGCGGTGTCGGCGGACTTCCTGTCGGCGCCGGATCCCGGATCGGTTCGCCTGGTCACCACCGTGCAGAAGCGGGGACGCCGAATCGGTTTGGTCGACGTCGCCCTCACCCAGGGTGGGCGCACCTGCGTGCGCAGCGTCGTCACCCTTGGCGATCCCGAACATCACGTCGAGCCCCTGCTGTCGGCCAATCCGGTGACACCGCTGATGAGCGTCGAGCCGCCGGAGCACATCGAGCCGATCGGCCCGGGCCATCCGGCGGCGGCGGTCAACAATCTGGCGCGCGGCTGCGACATCCGCCCCGAGCTGGACGAGACCCACACCGAGTCCGGTGCGCCGGTGTTCAAGATCTGGGTGCGGCCCAAGGACGGGCCGGTGGACGTGTTGTTCGCGTTGATGTGTGGAGACATCTCGGTGCCGGCGTGCTACGCGGTGGGCCGCCGCGGCTGGGCGCCGACGGTGCAGATGACGGCGTACCTGCGCGGCATGCCCGACCAGGGTTGGCTGCGGGTGGCGTGCACGACGACCCAGATCGGCCAGGACTGGTTCGACGAGGACCACACCGTGGTGGACAGCGCCGGACGCATCATCGTGCAGACCCGCCAGCTGGCCTTGGTGCCCGCTCAGTGACGTCGGCGCGCAACGCCGCCGGGCCAGCGAAGCGCGCCGAAATCGTGGGGACCTCGAACGGCCGATAGGGTCTGCCCATGGCCAGAATCGCGATCATCGGCGGCGGCAGTATGGGCGAGGCGATCCTTGCGGGGCTGCTTCGGGCGGGCCGGCAGGTGAAGGACATCGTCGTCTCCGAACGCATGCCGGAGCGTGCCCACTACCTGGGCGAGAAGTATTCGATCCAGCTGGCTTCGGTGTCGGAGGCGGTGGAGACCGCGACATTCGTCATCGTGGCGGTCAAGCCCGGTGATGCCGAGTCCGTCGTCGCCGAGATCGCGGAGGCCGCCGCCCTGGCCGAGGGCGACAGCGTCGAGCAGGTCTTCGTGACCGTCGCCGCCGGGGTGACGATCGGCTTCTACGAATCGCGGCTGCCCGCCGGATCACCGGTCGTCCGGGTGATGCCCAATGCACCCGCTCTGGTCGGTGCGGGCGTCAGCGCCATGGCGCCGGGGCGGTTCGCAACCGCTGAGCAGCTCGCTGACGTCGCGGCGGTGTTCCGCTGCGTCGGCGACGTGTTGACGGTCCCGGAGAGCCAACTGGACGCCGTCACGGCCGTCTCCGGTTCGGGCCCCGCCTACTTCTTCCTGTTCGTCGAAGCATTGGTCGATGCCGCGGTCGCCAACGGGCTCGGGAGGGCCGTCGCGACGGACCTCGCCGTGCAGACCATGGCTGGATCCGCGGCGATGCTGCTGGAACGCCTCGACAGTCAGCGCGCTGCTGGCGAAGACGTCGGCCTGGACACGTCGCCGGCGCGGCTGCGGGCGATGGTCACATCACCTGGCGGCACCACTGCCGCTGGCCTGCGGGAACTCGAGAACGGTGGGCTGCGGGCGGCCCTTGCAGCTGCCATCGATGCCGCAAAAACCCGCTCTGAGCAGCTAGGAATTACATCAGAGTAGTTCAAGGAATTTCTGATGGATTGACCCACACCCGTCGCAGTAACCCCATCCGCCACGCTATTCTCCTCGTGTATGCACGGCTGGGTGCCAGCGGTGGGGAAGCCGCTGGAACTGCCCGTGCCTGACGGATTGGGTTGCGATGACGTCTATGAACGGGCCATCAGCGCGGGATTCGGCTGGAAAATCGGCGCGTGATGCCGGCGCCGACAACCCGCCCGCCGCTCGAGCTCAATTTCTCACCGTCGCCGAGGTCGCCGCGCTGATGCGCGTCAGCAAGATGACGGTGTACCGCCTGGTGCACAACGGCGAGCTGCCCGCGGTGCGGGTGGGCAGGTCGTTCCGGGTGCACGCCAAGGCCGTTCACGATCTGCTGGAGACGTCGTACTTCGACGCGGGCTAGCGAGCTCGTCGCGCAGGCGTTCATCGCACGCTTGCCGGCTCGTCGACACCAGGTCGTTTTCCGTTCCGGATGCCTGCTTAGGTAAGGTGTCCGGGACACAAGAAGCCTGCTCTCGTGCAGGCACTGCGAGGATTTAGGTAGCGGATTTTCATGGGTTCAGTCATCAAGAAGCGGCGTAAGCGCATGTCGAAGAAGAAGCACCGCAAGCTGCTGCGTCGTACCCGGGTCCAGCGCAGAAAACTCGGCAAGTAGTCGTCGCACCCGGCCTGGCTCGGCCATCTCGTCGAGCCGTGCCGGGTTTCGCGCAGGCCGATAGGCTGTCCTGATGTCTTCCGGCGGTATCGACAACGAAGCCCCGCATTACCCGAAGGTCGTGCTGGTCACCGGAGCGTGCCGTTTCCTCGGCGGGTACCTCACTGCGCGTCTGGCGCAGAACCCGCTGATCAACAGAGTCATCGCTGTCGACGCCGTCGCGCCCAGCAAGGATCTGCTGCGCCGGATGGGCCGCGCCGAGTTCGTGCGCGCCGATATTCGAAACCCGTTCATCGCCAAGGTGATTCGCAACGGCGAAGTCGACACCGTGGTGCATGCCGCCGCGGCGTCGTACGCCCCGCGATCGGGTGGGCGCGCCACGTTGAAGGAGATCAACGTGATGGGCGCCATGCAGCTGTTCGCGGCGTGCCAGAAGGCGCCCTCGGTGCGGCGGGTGATCCTCAAGTCGACCTCCGAGGTCTACGGCTCGCACCCGCACGACCCGGTGGCGTTCACCGAGGACAGCAGTAGCCGCCGCCCACCGGCGGAAGGGTTCGCCCGCGACAGCATCGACATCGAGGGCTATGCCCGCGGACTCGGCAGGCGCAGGCCCGACATCGCGGTCACGATTCTGCGGCTGGCCAACATGATCGGCCCGGGCATGGACACCGCGCTGTCGCGGTATCTGGCCGGCCCGCTGGTGACGACGATGCTCGGCCACGATGCGCGGCTGCAGCTGCTGCACGAGCAGGACGCACTCGGGGCGCTGGAGCGGGCGACGATGGCCGGCAAATCGGGCACCTTCAACATCGGTGCCGACGGCGTGATCATGATGTCGCAAGCGGTTCGGCGGTCCGGACGCGTTGCGATTCCATTGCCGAATTCCGCGGTTTGGGCACTGTATTCGTTGCGAAGAGCGGGCCGGGCTTCCGACCTCAACCGTGACCAGATGGATTGGCTGAATTACGGCCGGGTCATGGACACCACCAGAATGCGCTCCGAGTTGGGCTTCGCGCCGAAATGGACGACGATGGAGGCGTTCGACGACTATGTGCGCGGCCGAGGTTTGACGCCGATCATCGACCCGAAATGGGTACGATCTGTGGAGAGTCGCGCGGTCGCCGTTGCGCAGCGGTGGGGCGGCTGAGGGGCCAATGGTGGGGAGAAGGTGCCGAAGTGGCGGGTGAATCAAAGGCGAAAGTGATTCCGCTGCACTCGAATACGAGTCGAGTCGCGGCGGCCCGTCGTGCTGCGCAGCGTGCCGATGCGGCGCGCCGTCATCCCTCGCTGCTGTCCGACCCGGGCACCCGCGCCTCGGCGGAGGAGATCGCCGCCGTCGTCCGGGAAATCGACGCGCGGCGCGGGCCCGGGGGAAACGGGGTTGCCGACGATGCGCCCAATGAACTGGCGCAACGCATTTCGGCCGTCGCGGAGTATGTGACCAAACGATTCACCGGCGACTATTCGGTCGACGAATTCGGGTTCGACCCGATGTTCAACAATGCGATCGTATTGCCTTTGCTCCGGCCGCTTTTCCAGAATTGGTTCCGGGTCGAGGTCAGCGGCATCGAGAATCTGCCGAAAAAGGGCGCCGGCCTGGTGGTCGCCAATCACGCCGGAACGTTGCCGATGGACGGGCTGATGTTGTCGGTGGCGGTCCACGACCATCACCCGGCGAATCGGGACGTGCGGTTGCTGGCGGCCGACATGGTCTTCGATATGCCGATGCTCGGCCCGATCGCCCGCAAGGCCGGGCACACCATGGCGTGCACCACCGACGCCCATCGTCTGCTCGCCGGCGGGGAACTCACCGCCGTCTTCCCGGAGGGCTACAAGGGTCTGGGCAAGCCGTTCCGGGACCGCTACAAGTTGCAGCGGTTCGGCCGGGGCGGCTTCGTCTCGGCGGCGTTGCGCACCAAGGCGCCGATCATCCCGTGCTCGATCGTCGGGTCCGAAGAGATCTATCCGATGATCACCGACGTCAAGCTCCTGGCGCGGGTGCTCGGGCTGCCCTACTTCCCGATCACGCCGCTGTTCCCACTGGCCGGCCCGGCTGGGCTGATCCCGCTACCGTCGAAGTGGCACATCGCATTCGGCAAGCCCATCGAGACGGCCGACTATGACGAGGCCGCCGCCGACGATCCGATGATCACGTTCGACCTCACCGATCAGGTGCGCGAGACCATCCAGCAGACGCTGTATCAGTTGCTGACCAAGCGTCGCAACATGTTCTTCGGCTGAGCGCGGTCGCTGCGCGCTAGGGTTGCCTGCCCATTGCTGCCGCGGCGATGGCCGCGACCTGAGCATTGGTTTCCTCGTCGCCCCCGGCTTCGCCGATCATTGTCACGACGGTCGTCATCACCGGCTTGCCCTCTTCGTCGGTGACTTCGCTGCGCAATTCGCTGATCACCGTGCCGTGCGATTCGACAACCGAGTCCAGCCACGAATCGAAGAACAATTTGTCGCCCGCCACAATCCGGCGGTGGAATTTGATCTTCTGGTCGCGGTGAATGACGCGGGCGATATTGATGCCGACATCGAAGTTGCGGAAGATGTCGAGCTGCACCTGGCGGCCCGGGATCGCGATGAACGTCAGTGGCGCCACCACGTCGGGGTAACCGGCGGCCTTGGCCGCCTCCTCGCTGAAGTGCAGCGGATCGTCGGACTGGATCGCCTTGGCGTACTCGCGGATTTTCTCGCGACCGACGAGGTAGTAGTCCGGGTAGCGGTAGTGGGTTCCGATGATGTCGCTGGCGATTGACACCCGGGGAGCCTATCAGCGGGTATGGCGGACGCTGTGAATCAGCGCCGGCGCGAGACCGCTGCCGCGAGCGCACCGCCGACCGCGCCGAGTGCCAGCGCCGACGGCACCCCGATGCGCGCCGCTTTGCGTGCGGTGCGGAAATCGCGGATCTCCCAGCCCCGCTCGCGGGCCAGCTCGCGCAGATCGGCGTCGGGGTTGATCGCGACCGCGGTGCCCACCAGCGACAGCATCGGCACGTCGTTGTAGCTGTCGGAGTACGCCGTGCAGCGTCGGAGGTTCAGCCCTTCGCGAATGGCCAGCTGCCGCACCGCGTGTGCCTTGCCGACCCCGTGCAGGATGTCGCCCACCAGCCGGCCGGTGAAGACCCCGTTCTCCGACTCGGCGACGGTCCCCAGCGCGCCGGTGAAGCCGAGCCGGCGGGCAATCGTGTCGGCCAGCTCGTACGGCGTCGCGGTGACCAGCCACACCTGCTGGCCGGCGTCGAGGTGCATCTGCGCCAATGCCCGGGTGCCCGGCCAGATCTTGTCGGCGATGATCTCGTCGTAGATCTCCTCGCCGACAGCGATCAGTTCGGCCGTCGACCGTCCTTCGATGAACGCCAGCGCCTTGCGCCGGCCCTCGGCGACGTCGTCGCTGTTCTCCCGGCCGGTGAGCTGAAACTTGGCCTGCGCGTAGATGAATTTGGCCATGTCGCCGTAGGTGAAGTACTTGCGTGCGGCCAGTCCGCGGCCGAAGTGCACCAGCGACGAGCCCTGCACCAGCGTGTTGTCCACGTCGAAGAACGCGGCCGCGGTGAGGTCGGCAGGTGGCGGCACGGCAGGCTCGGCGGCCGCCGGCCCCGGCTCGCGAACCGCGGCGATGCTCGCGTCGCGGGCCACCGCACTGGCTTGCTCGGCGACCAGTTCGTCGACGGCCAGCTCCGCGCTGGCATCACCGGCAAGCTCCTCGTCGTGGTCCCCGGAACCCATGGGTCAACCCTAACTGCGACACTGGCTCAGATGAGCCGCGCACACGTCGAGCTGTTGACCCGGGCCGGGTGCACCCTCTGCCGGCAGGTCTACGGGCGCCTCACCGAACTGGCCGCCGAACTCGATTTCGAGCTGTCGGCCACCGACGTCGACGCCGCTGCGGCCGCGGGGGACAACGCCTTACGTGCCGAGTTCGGCGACCGGCTGCCCGTCGTGTTGCTCGACGGGCGCGAGCACAGCTACTGGGATGTCGATGTCGACAGGCTTCGCGCCGACCTGTCTCAGCGGTGAACACCGGCGGAATTTGGCCAGCCGCCTGCGCAGCGTTTACCGTGGAACTAAGTTTCACTAACGGAGCATTCCGTCACAGCGAGGGAGCGGGCCAGGTGATCGTGCCGTGAGCGTCCTGCTGTTCGGAGTTTCGCATCGCAGCGCTCCGGTTTCCGTTCTCGAGCAACTGTCCACCGACGAGTCGGACCAGCTCAAAATCGTCGATCAGCTTCTGCAGTCACCGCTGGTGACCGAGGCGATGGTGCTGTCCACCTGCAACCGCGTCGAGGTCTACGCGGTGGTCGACGCCTTCCACGGCGGTCTGTCGGCGATCGGCCAGGTGCTCGCCGAGCACTCCGGCATGCCGATGGGCGATCTGACCAAGTACGCCTACGTCCGCTACGCCGAAGCCGCCGTCGAGCATCTGTTCGCGGTCGCCAGCGGCCTGGACAGCGCGGTGATCGGCGAGCAACAGGTGCTCGGCCAGGTCCGACGTGCCTACGCCACCGCGGAAGCCAACAAGACCGTCGGGCGGATCCTGCACGACCTGTCCCAGCGCGCGCTGTCGGTGGGCAAGCGGGTGCACTCCGAAACCGCGATCGACACCGCGGGCGCCAGTGTGGTGTCGGTCGCACTGGACATCGCCGCCGGCCGAACGGATGGCTTGGCCGGACGCACCGCCGCCGTCGTCGGCGCCGGATCGATGGGCGGGCTGTCGGTCGCTCACCTGCTGCGCGCCGGCATCACTCATATCGACGTCCTCAACCGGTCGCTGCCCCGCGCCGAGCGGCTCGCCGAAAGCATCCGCCAGCAGGGCGCCACAGCGCAGGCGCTGAGCCTTGAGGAGCTGCCTGCCGCACTGGCCGCCGCCGACGTCGTGGTCAGCTGCACCGGCGCGGTCCGTCCGGTGGTCTCGCTGGCCGATGTGCACCACGCGCTGGCCAGCGTCCGTCGCGACGAGACCGCAGCTCCGCTGGTGCTCTGCGACCTGGGCATGCCCCGCGACGTCGACCCCGCGGTGGCGGGTCTGCCCGGGGTGGCGGTCATCGACATGGACCGCGTGCAGCGTGAGCCGTCGGCCAGGGCCGCGGCCACCGACGCCGAAGCGGCCCGGCAGATTGTCGCCGCCGAGGTTGCCAGCTACCTGGCCGGCCAGCGGATGTCGGAGGTCACGCCCACCGTCACCGCACTGCGCCAGCGCGCCGCCGACGTCGTCGAATCCGAACTGCTGCGCCTGGACAACCGGTTGCCGGGCCTGGATGACGCCCAGCGCGACGAGGTCGCCCGCACCGTGCGGCGGGTGGTCGACAAGCTGCTCCACGCCCCGACAGTGCGCGTCAAGCAGCTGGCCAGCGCGCCCGGCGGCGACAGCTACGCCGAGGCGTTGCGCGAACTCTTCGAACTCGATCCGCAGGCCGTCGATGCCGTGGCCGCAGGTGAATTGCCCCTGCTGGCACCGGAATTCGATCAGGGCCGAACCGACGGCACCGGGTAGCGCGGTTGGCCGGCAGTAACGACGCGGTGATCCGGATAGGTACCCGGGGCAGCCTGCTGGCGACCACGCAGGCGGGGACCATCAGAGACCAACTGATCGAGCGCGGACACCGCGCCGAGCTGATCATCATCAGCACCGCCGGCGACCGCTCCGACAAGCCGATCGCCGAAATCGGGGTCGGGGTGTTCACCGCCGCCTTGCGGGAAGCCATCGCCGACGGCCGCGTCGACATGGCGGTGCACTCGTACAAGGATTTGCCGACAGCATCCGACGAGCGGTTCACCATCGCCGCGATCCCGCCCCGGGAGGACGCCCGCGACGCCTTGGTGGCCCGCGACGGCATGGTTTTGGGGGAGTTGCCTGCGGGTTCGGTGATCGGCACGAGCTCGGTGCGACGGGCCGCGCAGCTTAGAGCACTGGGTCTCGGTTTGGAAATCCGCCCCCTACGAGGCAACCTAGATACCAGGTTGAACAGGGTAAGCAGTGGTGATCTCGACGCCATCGTGGTTGCCCGGGCGGGCCTGGCCCGTCTTGGACGACTCGGCGATGTCACCGAGACGCTGGAGCCGGTGCAGATGTTGCCAGCGCCGGCCCAAGGTGCGCTTGCGGTCGAGTGCCGCGCAGGCGACACCGAGCTGGTGGCGCTGTTGGGATCACTCGATGATCCCGACACCCGCGTCGCGGTCACCGCGGAGCGAACCCTGCTGGCCGAACTGGAGGCGGGTTGTTCCGCACCGGTGGGCGCGATCGCCGAAGTGGTCGAGTCCATCGATGACGACGGCCGCGTCTTCGACGAGCTGTCACTGCGCGCATGCGTGGCGGCAGCAGACGGATCCGACGTGATTCGTGCGTCCGGTATCGGCACCCCCGGCCGGTCCGCAGAGCTAGGGCTCTCGGTCGCCGCGGAGTTGTTCGAGCTCGGTGCGCGTGAGGTCATGTCGGTACAGACTCCGCACGTAGAGCGGTAGGCGGGAGTGAAGCGATGACTGGTCATGTGAGCGGTCGGGGACGCAAGGCGAAGCCGGGACACATCACGTTCGTCGGCTCGGGTCCGGGTGACCCCAACCTGTTGACGACGCGAGCCCGCACCGTGTTGGCCAACGCCGCGCTGGTGTTCACCGATCCCGACGTGCCACCGGCCGTCCTGAGCACGGTCGGCACCGACCTGCCACCGGCGTCCGGCCCCGCGCCGGCGCCGGACGGTCCCCCTGCTGACGGTCATGACGAGACCGCGCCGCCGGTTGTCTCCGTCGGCCCGGACATCCGGCCCGCGCTCGGTGACCCGGCCGAGGTGGCCAAGACGCTGGTCCAGGAGGCCAAGGCCGGCTTCGACGTGGTGCGCCTGGTCGCCGGGGATCCGCTGTCGATCGACTCGGTCATCACCGAGGTCAACGCCGTCGCGCGGGCTCACGCCGAGTTCGAGATCGTTCCCGGCCTGCCCGCCACCAGCGCGGTCCCGACCTACGCGGGTCTGCCGCTGGGATCGGCGCACACCGTGGCCGACGTGCGCGGCGAGGTCGACTGGGCGGCCCTGGCCGCCGCACCCGGCCCGCTGATCCTCACCGCGAGCGCCTCGCACCTTCCCGAGGCCGCGCGCACCCTCATCGAGTACGGCCTGGCCGAGGCCACGCCGTGTGTGGTGACCTCCAACGGCACCACCTGTGGCCAGCGTTCGGTCGAGACCACCCTGCACGGCCTGACCGACCGCGCCACCCTGGCCTGCAACAGCGATCCGGCAGGTCCGCTGACCGGCACGCTGGTGGTCACCATCGGCAAGACGGTGGCGCACCGCGCGAAGTTGAACTGGTGGGAGAGCCGGGCCCTGTACGGCTGGACCGTGCTGGTGCCGCGCACCAAGGATCAGGCCGGCGAGATGAGCGACCGGCTGGTCGGCCATGGGGCACTGCCCATCGAGGTGCCCACGATCGCCGTCGAGCCGCCGCGCAGCCCGGCCCAAATGGAAAGGGCCGTCAAGGGTTTGGTGGACGGGCGCTACCAGTGGGTGGTGTTCACCTCCACCAACGCGGTGCGTGCGGTCTGGGAGAAGTTCGGCGAGTTCGGTCTGGACGCGCGGGCTTTCTCCGGCGTGAAGATCGCCTGCGTGGGCGAAGCGACCGCCGACCGGGTCCGTGCCTTCGGCGTCAGCCCTGAGCTGGTGCCCGCCGGTGAGCAGTCCTCGCTCGGTCTGCTCGACGAATTCCCGGAGTACGACAGCATTTTCGATCCGGTGAACCGGGTGCTGCTGCCGCGCGCCGACATCGCCACCGAGACCCTGGCCGAGGGCCTGCGCGACCGCGGCTGGGAGATCGAAGACGTCACCGCCTACCGCACCGTGCGTGCGGCACCGCCGCCGGCCGAGACCCGCGAGATGATCAAGACCGGCGGGTTCGACGCGGTGTGCTTCACCTCGAGCTCGACGGTGCGCAACCTGGTCGGCATCGCCGGAAAGCCGCACGCCCGCACCATCGTGGCGTGCATCGGGCCGAAGACGGCGGAGACGGCCGCGGAGTTCGGGCTGCGGGTCGACGTCCAGCCGGAGACCGCTGCGGTCGGTCCGCTGGTCGACGCGCTGGCCGAGCATGCCGCCCGGCTGCGTGCCGAGGGAGCGTTGCCGCCGCCGCGCAAGAAGAGCCGACGCCGCTAACCGGAAGCCGTTACATGTCGTTCCCGAGGCAGCGCCCGCGCCGATTGCGCTCAACCCCGGCGGTTCGCCGGTTGGTCGCCGAAACCACGGTGGAGCCAAGGCATTTGGTGCTCCCGATGTTCGTCGCCGACGGGATCGACGAGCCTCGGGAGATTGCCTCGATGCCGGGGGTCTATCAACACACCCGCGATTCGCTGCGCCGCGCCGCCGAACAGGCGGTGGCTGCCGGCGTCGGCGGCGTGATGCTGTTCGGTGTTCCTCGCGAAACGGACAAGGACGCTCTCGGTTCGTGTGGGGTGGACCCCGACGGCATCCTCAACGTGGCGCTGCGCGACCTTGCCAAGGACCTCGGCACCGACACCGTGCTGATGGCCGACACCTGCCTCGATGAGTTCACCGACCACGGGCATTGCGGTGTGCTGGACGCCCGGGGCCGGGTCGATAACGACGCCACCAACTCCCAGTACGTCAAACTTGCTGTGGCACAGGCAGAATCGGGAGCCCACGTGGTGGGGCCCAGCGGCATGATGGACGGTCAGGTGGCGGCCATCCGCGACGGTCTCGATTCGGCCGGGTTCACCGACGTGCTGATCCTGGCCTACGCCGCGAAGTTCGCCTCGGCGTTCTACGGACCGTTCCGCGATGCGGTGGCGTCCAGCCTGCAGGGGGACCGGCGTACCTATCAGCAGGACAGCGGCAACGCGCGGGAAGCGTTGCGCGAGATCGTTCTCGACCTCGACGAGGGGGCCGACATCATCATGGTCAAGCCGGCGATGGCCTATCTGGACGTGGTGCGAGCGGCCGCCGACGTCTCGCCGGTTCCGGTTGCCGCCTATCAGGTATCGGGGGAGTACGCGATGATCAGCGCGGCCGCGGCCAACGGATGGATTGACGGGCGTGCTGCCGCGCTGGAGTCGTTGACCAGCATCCGGCGCGCGGGCGCCGACATCGTGCTGACCTACTGGGCCGCTGACGTCGCGGGCTGGCTGGCGTGACACATCAGCAGCCGCCCGCGGCTCCCACGCGTCCCGCCGATGTCGATACCGGCTTCTGGCTGTGGCTCATCGCCCTACCGCTGATGGTCATCGGCTACCTCGTCGACGCGTACTTCACCGCGAGTAAGCACTCGTCGTTCTTCGTCATCGGGATCACCGTGTTGTTCGCGGTGACGGTGTCGGCGGTGGTCGTCACGTTCCTGTTCTTGATGCGGTCCGGCTATCGCTGGACCCGAACGGTGCTGACCGGTGGCGGCGTGGCCAGCGTCATCTACACCGCGGCCAGCCTGTTCAGCACCGATCGGGAGACCGTGCAAGCGGTCGTCTTCGCGGTCACCGGCATCATCGGTTCGGTTCTGATCATGGGCGGCGCCTACCTGCTGCACCGGCCGGACGCGCACGGGTTCTTCAGCAAGTGACCCGATAGGCTGGCCCGACCATGACCGCAACCCAACCCCGGCCGCGCCTTGTCTCGATCGCGTTCTGGTGCTGGCTGGCCGGCTCCATCGTGCTGATGTTGGGCGGACTACTGCTGGTGTTCTCCACCGGCCCGGTTCCGGTGTTCTTCCGGGGCGCCGGCGTGCTGTGGATCGTGGCCGGCGCGCTGTTGAGCTACATCGCAGGCCGGACCCGTGGCGGTGACACCCGCTTCCGGCGAGCCGCGGTGGCGCTCTCGGTCGCGCTGGCGATACTGCTGGCGCTGTTCTCGGTGATGACCGGCGGCCTGGTGTGGCTGTTCGCCCTGGTGCTGGTGCTCGTTCCCGCGGTGTTGATCATGCGACCCGCGGCCCAGGAGTGGTACACCCCGGAGTCCGATGTCTGACGATCAGCTGACCGAGCAGCCGGAGCGGCTGTTCTTCGAAACCGGCGCCAGCTGGTACTGGCTGGTCGCCGGGCCGGCGTCGGCGATCGCGATGCTGCTGATCCAGATCAAGGGTGGGGTGGGATTCCAGCCGGTCGTGCCGCTGATCTTCCTGGTGCTCGTCACCGGCTTCCTCTACATCCAGGTCAAGGCGGCCCGTATTCACACCAGCGTGGAACTGACCCGCGACGCCCTGCGCCAGGGCACCGAGGTCACCAAGCTGACCCACATCATGCGGGTGTTCCCGCCGGCTGAGCATTCGGTGAAATCGCGGGAGCCGCTGGAGAAGTGGCAGACTTCGCGGGCGCTGGGAGAGTTGTCCGGGGTGCCCCGCGGCCGGACCGGCATCGGCGTCGAGCTCACCGGCAAGCGCACCGCGCAAGCCTGGGCGCGCAACCATCGCGCTCTGCGTGCCGCGCTGACCGCACTGGTCGAGGGCGAGACGGTGGACGCCTCGTGAGGCACATCGTCCAGTTGGTCCTGGCGGCCCTGGCGCTGGCCGGCGCCGTAATGACCGGTTTGGCCGCGCGCAGCGTGGCGGTCGTGGCGCCTGTCACCGACGGTCAGCCCTCGACGACCTCGGCGGTCTTCAACCCGCCGCTGATGATGCTGACCTGGTTGCTGCTCACCCTGGCCGGGGTGCTCGCGGTGCTGGGTGTGGCCGGTCTGATCCGGGCCAGGCGGGCCCGCACCGCCGTACAGCTCAGAACACCCGAGTCTGCCCCTCCAGCACTGGAACCGTCGTAGGCAGCTTGTAAGTCTCGACGCCGTTGCGCCACATCACAGCGTCACGGGCATGGTCGGGCAGGTGCTTGACCAGCCAGCGCGGGTCGTCGAATGTCCAGTGCGGGTAGTCCGAGGAGAACAGCAGGATCTTCTCGCATTCCATCCATTCGAAGGCCCGCAACAGTTCGGTCTTGTCCTCGGGATAGTCCAGCGGCTGGGTGGTGAACTTGATGTGGTCCTTGACGTACTCGCTCGGCTTGCGCGTGATGTCGACCCACGATTTACGCGCGTCGTAGATGGCGTCCATCCGCCACATCAGCGGCAGGATCCAGTTGAATGCGTGCTCCACGAACACGATCCGCAACGTGGGGTACCGGTCGAAGACGCCGTCGAAGATCAGGCTCATCACCTGATTGGCGGCCAGCAGTGAGTAGCTGACCATGAAGTCGTGGTTGTAGCTGGGGAACCCGACCGGCGGGATCGGCAGGGTCTCGAACTTCCCCCGGCCGAGGTGGCAGCTGACCGTGATGTCGTGTTTGGTGGCGGCCGCCCAGATCGGGTCGTATTTGGGGTCACCCCATGACGGCCGGGGTTCGGCCTTGATCAGGATCTGCGACATGTACGGGTGGCCGGCCCACTGCTCGATCTCGCGGGCCGCCCCGGCCGGATCTTCGATCGCCACGCTGATCGAGCCGCGCCAGCGCTGGTGCCAGTTGTTGCGGCTGTCCAGCCAGTGCTCGTCGAGCCAGCGGTTGGTCGCGATGGCCGACGCCTGCGCCGCGTCGGCCAGCCGCGCCCCGGGAGCCAGCGGTTCCAGGATGCAGATGTCGGCACCGGCATCCATGACGAGTTGGCGAAACGCCAGATCAGGGTCGGTGCCGGCGAACTCACCGTCGGGCGGGAAGGTATCGGTGCGCATCGCATAGGCGTGCGCATAGTCGGGGGCGTCGTAGTAGATCTGCTCCCCGATGGGGTGCGAGAGGAAGTAGTTGGTGCGCCAGGGCTCGGGGATGTAGTCGATCAGCACTCCGCGGCGCGGTACCGGGTGGACGTCGGAATCCACGCACCGTACGGGGATGTGTTCGGTCGGTGCTGACCGCGCCTCGATGTGGGTCAGTGTCATCCGGGTCATCTCTTCGTCGTCGGTGTGCCCATTCTCTCACTCTGGGCTATCCACAGCGGGCCAAAAATTGAGTAGTCGGCTACGGATGTCCTCGCGCGGTCGGGTACCCAGAGTTGGAGACGGGGAGCGAGGAGGCGGTATGGGGCGCATCGGCGATCCGACGTCTGAGTTCTCCGCCGTGCCCTCGACCCTGCACGGGCAGCTGTTCCTGCTCGCGTTCGATCCTCGGAGCGGTCGGTTCGACGGTTACGATCCTCAGCTCTTCGGCTATGCGTTGCGGGCCGCGATGCTGACGGATCTGTATCTGCGGGGTTTCCTGGTGGAGCGTGCCGGCAGGCCGGTCCCGGCCCGGGCGGCCAGTCCCGACGATCCGATTCTGCGTGCCGAATTCGCCCAGGTGGGCGTTCACAATCGGGCGACGTGGGCGCAGTTGATCGCCGGTGACCAGCACGAAGCGATCACCGCGGTGCGGGAACAGCTGGTCAACCAGGGCTGGCTGCGCACTCGACGGCGGCAGCCCGGTCTCGCGGTGTCCGACGCGGGCCTCGAGCCGTTCGACCAGTGCCGGGTCCGCGCCTTGGCCGACGCGGCGCGCCGCGCGCTGCGGGACGCGGTTGCGGGCCTTCCGGCGGAGCCCCGGCCGGTCGCGTGCGGCTTGCTCGCGGTGATGGCCGAACTGCCCGTGATGGGCGAGTTCTCCGCCGAGGTGCGTGGCCGGGGTGGTCTTGACGGGTTGGCGGTTGGCTGTTTGGTGCCTGTCTCGGGGTTGATCGACGCGATCCACGAGCGTCGCGGGGGCCGCTGTCCGGGGTTGATGGGCGGGTCATCGTGACGGCCGGACGGCCTCGGCACCTGTGGTCGGTGCCCCCGCCGGACAGCTCGGACGACGATCCCGACCCGCCGGACCAGGAGGATCCCGAACCGCCCGAGGACGAGGCCGGCGTGTTGTTGTGGTGATGCAGTAGGCACTGGACACGATACCCCCTAGGGGTATCATCGGGTTATGGCGACAACCGACCTTCAGTTGACCGGCATGAGCTGCGCGTCGTGCGCGGCTCGCATCGAACGCGGCCTCAACGACCTGGACGGTGTGCAAGCCACGGTGAACTTCGCCGTCGAGCGCGCACACGTCGAGCACGGCCCGCAGGTGTCCGAGGGTGATCTGATCCACGCCGTGGAATCCACCGGCTATCACGCGTCGGTGGTGGACCACTCGGGCCACGGCGGCGACCACATGAACCACGACGTCCCGAGTGAAGAGCTGCGTCCCCGGCTGATCGGCTCGGCGGTGCTGGCGGTCCCGGTGGTGGCGCTGTCGATGGTGATGCCGTGGCAGTTTCCGGGATGGCTGTGGGTGGTGCTGGCGCTGACGACCCCGATCGTGTTCTGGGGCGGCTATCCGTTCCACAAGGCCGCGTTGAACAGTGCGCGCCACGGATCCTCGACGATGGACACCCTGGTGTCGATCGGCACACTGGCCGCCTACCTGTGGTCGCTGTACGCGGTGCTGACCGGCGCCGCCGAGCACGGGCACGGCCACGTCTACTTCGAAGTCGCGGCCGCCGTGACGGTGTTCCTCCTGGCCGGCCGGTACGCCGAGTCCAAAGCCAAGCGGTCGGCGGGAGCGGCGCTGCGGGCGCTGCTGTCGCTGGGTGCAAAGGAGGCGACCGTGCTGCGCGACGACGCAGAGGTTCGAATTCCGGTGCAGGACTTGAACGTTGGCGATGTCATCGTCGTGCGGCCCGGAGAGCGGGTGGCCACCGACGGCGTGATCGTCGACGGCGCGTCGGCGCTGGACACCTCGGCGATGACCGGGGAGTCGGTGCCCGCCGACGTCGGCCCGGGTGACGAGGTACTCGGCGGAGCAGTCAACACCTACGGCCGGATTCTGGTGAGCGCCAAGCGCGTCGGCGGTGACACCCAGCTCGCCCGGATGGCCCGGATGGTTTCCGACGCACAAAGCGGGAAGGCATCCATCCAGCGGCTGGCCGATCGGGTGTCGGCGATCTTCGTGCCGGTGGTGTTGGGCATCGCGGCGGTCACTCTGATTGCCTGGCTGGTGGCCGGCGGCTCGGCCACGGCGGCGTTCACCGCGGCGGTCGCCGTGCTGATCATCGCCTGCCCGTGCGCACTCGGCCTGGCGACACCGACGGCGATCCTGGTCGGCACCGGCCGCGGCGCTCAGCTCGGGGTGCTGATCAAGGAGCCGCAGGTTCTCGAGACCGTCACCGGCATCGACGCCGTCGTCCTCGACAAGACCGGCACGGTGACCACCGGCTCGATGGCCGTGGCTGCCGTCGAGACCGAAACCGGCGACGACGCCGACGCGGTGCTAGCTCAGGCGGCCGCGGTCGAATCGGCGTCCGAGCACCCGGTGGCCGCCGCGATCGTGGCGGCCGCCCGGGAGCGGGGCCTGACCGTGCCCGCGGTGCGCGACTTCGCCAACGACCCCGGGACCGGCGTCAGCGGCGTCGTCGACGGGGTGCGGGTGCAGGTGTCCCGCGCATCGGACGACGACGGGCGCACCAGCGTCGAGGTGCGCGCCGACGGCAACCACCGCGGGGTGATCCGGTTGGTCGACGCGGTCAAGCCGACCAGCGCGGAGGCCATCGCCGAGTTGAAGGCGATGGGCATCACGCCGATCTTGCTGACCGGCGACAACACCGCCGTTGCCGCGCGGGTGGCCGCCGAGGTCGGTATCGCGGCCGAGAACGTCATCGCGGGCGTGCTGCCCTCGGAGAAGGCCGACGCCATCAGCCGATTGCAGGCACAGGGACGCAAGGTCGCGATGGTCGGGGACGGGGTCAACGATTCGGTGGCATTGGCCACCGCTGACGTAGGTATGGCGATGGGCACCGGGACCGATGCCGCGATCGAGGCCGGGGACATCACGCTGGTCCGCGGGGACCTGCGCACCGTCCCGACCGCACTGCGGCTGTCGTCGCGCACCCTGCGGATCATCAAACAGAACCTGTTCTGGGCGTTCGGCTACAACGTCGCGGCCATCCCGCTTGCGGCGCTGGGCCTGCTGAACCCGATGATCGCCGGCGCGGCCATGGCGTTCTCCTCGGTGCTGGTGGTGACCAACAGCCTGCGGCTCAAGCGCTTCTCCTGACTCCGCCCAAACCGACGATTGGCCGGGAAAGTGCGAGTAGATCCCCGCATTTCGTCGATCTCGGCGGTGGGGTGACGCTCGTCACGAAGCGGTTGGTACAAAGTGCGAAATCTGTAACACTGTTGCACATGACGGACCTCGCCGAATCTGACTCCGCAACCGACGCCCTCCCGCTGGGCCCGCAGTCACTGGTGTGGCGCTACTTCGGCGACAACCGGATGTTCCTCATCGGCCCGCGTCCGGCAGTGCTGCAGAACATGCTTGCCGAACTCGGACAGGGTGTGCTCGACCATTCGGTGTGGTTCGCCGACACCGCGGCCCGGATCAAACGGTCGTTGCCGCCGATCTTCATGACCGTCTACGGCAGCGAGGACGACAACGCCGGCGCCAGCGTCCGCGACTTTCACCACAACATCAAGGGCGACATGCCTGGCCCGCCCGGAAAGGCCGGCCGCTACCACGCGTTGGATCCGGACACCTACTACTGGGCGCACGCCACCTTCTTCGATCAGGCGCTGTACTTCGCCGACACCTTCGTCAAGCGGCTTTCGCGCGAGGAGAAGGAGCAGATGTATCTGGAGTCCAAGACCTGGTATCGCCGCTACGGCGTCAGTGATCGCCCGATGCCTGCCGACTACGCCGAGTTCGAGCGCTACTGGGACCGGATGATCAACGAGGTGCTGGTGGCGCACCGGACCGCCGTCTACGGTGTCGGCTACGTGACCAAGGGATTCCCGCGACCCAAAGCCGTGAACCCGATCGTCTGGCGGTTGGTGGCACCGGTCTTCAACCCCGTCGCGGCGTTTCTGACCACCGGCGGGATGCCGCCGCGCACCCGCGAGATTCTCGGCCTGCCGTGGAGTGATCGCAAGGAGCGCAATTATCAGCGCTTCGCGGCGTTCTGGCGCTCGCGTCCGGTGAACTGGCTGTGGGATCATCTTCCCATGAATGTCCGCTATAACCGCTACGCCGCAAAGGGTTTCGCGCAGGCAGGGCATGGCTGACCAGTCGACCGAAGCGATACTCGACGCCGCGCTCGTCGAGTTCGATCAGCATGGCATTCGCCGGGTCGCCCTCGATGACGTCGCCCGCCGGGCCGGGGTGAGCCGGACGACGATCTACCGGCGCTTCGCCAACAAGGACGACCTGGTGGCCGCGGTGATGGACCGGGAAAACCTACGGTTGTTCCACGACATCGCCGAAGACCTGAAAACCGCTCGCCCGCAGTCGAATTACTACGTCGAAGCGTTCACTCAGGCGATCCTGCGATCCCGACGGCACCGGGTGCTCAACCGCATGGTCGTCGACGAGCCGGCGCTGACGTTGGAGCTGGCCCGGTTGCATTACGGCGCCGCGGTCCAGCGAATCGAGGCGGCGCTGCAGGTGATCTTCCCGCCCGGGTTCGCCGACCGGATCGGGCCTCAGGCCGTCCATGAACTGGCCGACAACATCTGGCGCTACGCGTTGATGGCGATGCTGTTGCCCAGCCCGGTACCGCTCGAAACCGCGGAAGATATACGGGCTTTCGCCACCAAGCACTTCCTGCCCAGCCTGCCCGAAGTGCTGCGCGTGGTACCGGTTTAAGTACCGGCCGGGCAGTCCAAGTCCACATACGCCACCGGCGCTGCCTGGTGGACACCGGTGACGGTGCACTGGGACAGCCCATCGCTCGGCTGACCGTTGAATTGCACCTGATAACCCTGGGCCTGAAGTTCGCTGACGATATCGGGTGCCGATCCGGTTCCGGAGGACACGACGTGGGCGATGCCGACGAGTGCTGCTGCAATGAGGTTGCTGTACATATTTGTAGATAGGCGCGCAGGTTACAGCTCTCAGGTCGTCCGCGGTGGTGGAGCCAGCACCTCCACCACGCCGTTGCGCTCGCGGACTTCGAAGTGCGGCAACGGTTTCGGGGTGATCGGCAGGGCATGCGTGACGACGGCGCCGGCCGGTGAGAACGATGTCGAATGGCACGGGCAGCGCAGCCGGTCATCGCCCTGGTCGAACCACAGCTTGCAGCCCTGGTGGGTGCACACGCCGGACACGGCGTCGACCCGGCCGTTGACCCGGCGGACGAATCCGTTGACCGAGCCCAGATCGAATGCGCGCACTGCCCCTTCGGAGAGGTCGGCGCTGGACGACACGGTCTGCCACGCCCCGTCGGTGGGCACCAACTCCGCGTCGGCGACGGGTTGGTCGCCGGTGTGCGGGCGCACCACCATCCGGTCGACCGCAACCCCGGCGACCGCAGCCGTTGCCGCCGCGGAGGTGCCGACGATCACCTGTCGGCGGGTGGCTGACATGGCTTGCTTGGCGGGTGGTGTGCTCGTCGAAGATGTCGGATCCGACGACATGTCGGCGGCCAGCCGGGCTTTGAGCCCGTCGACGAATTCCGGTCGGGGTTCGCCGGCGTCCTCGCGGGTGGCGGCGAGGTCGATCGCGGTGCGCAGCTGGGTCGCCTCGAACTCGTCGGGGGTGAAGCCTTTCGGCTGGCGGCCGGCGAGCATGTCGTCGATGTAGTGGCGAAGATCGCGGCGGGTCATGGCAGGGCCCCCTCGCTGATCTGTGCGGCCAGCCGCAACGCTCTATGCTGCAACACTTTCGCGTTCGCGACGCTGATGTCGAGCGTAGCGGCCGCGTCCCGCACCGAACAGCCTTGGAGGAACCGCAGTTCCAGTATCCGGCGATAGTTGTCGGGCAGGGCGCCGAGAAGCGTGGCGACGCGCTGCGGGGCGGTGCTCGGCGCGGCGGGACCGAATACGGTGGCCGGCACGTCCTCGATGGCGGTGATCTCGGCGCCCAGGGTGGCCCGCCAGTGCGCGGCCAGCACGGTGCGGGCGGTGGCCCGCAGGTAGGCACGCACTTCGGCGATGCTGGCGGTCAGACGCAGCGGCCGCATCGCGGCCAGGAAGACCTCCGAGGTCAGGTCCTCGGCGTCGGCGCGGTTTCCCACCCGGCCGAAGATCAGCCGGTAGACCCACGTGACGTTGTCGTCGTACACGGCTTCCCAATCGGGATAGCGCGCGTCGGCGACCAGACGTAGCTCGGGTCGTGGGCGTGGATCGTCGTCCGCCGCCATCATCGGTTGCCTTCCACTCATCGATAGGAGATAGGCGGCGGGGTTACCCGACCGTCGGCGTGTAACCGCCGCCCTACCTCTTGATGAGACGGTCCGCGCCGCGGACTTGGTTCAGCCGAGGAGGCAGCTTCCATGCATCACACCCGTACCGCGCTGGCATGCCTGGCGGTCGTCGTCGGCGCCGCTGCGTGCTCCACACCGGCGAAGGCCCCACCGCCGACCGTCGATTTCGCGCCAAACGGCGGCACATCGGTTGGCATGCCGGGGATGTCGAACATGCCCGGTATGCCGATGCCACAGGCCACGACAGCCGTGTCCGCCCCGCCCATCGCCGGAACAGCGGTCAACATCACCAATTTCGCGTTCACACCGGCCACCCTGACCGTCAAGGTCGGCGACACCGTCACTTGGACGAACAAGGACGAGGAGCCGCACACCGTCGTCGCAAACGACGGCTCGTTCCACTCGCCGGGCCTGGATGCCAACGCCACGTACAGCTTCACGTTCACCAAGGCGGGCAGTGTCGACTACATCTGCAGCATCCACCCGTTCATGCACGGCACCGTGGTGGTGAGCGCGTGACCGGCGACCCGCACCAGATGAGCAGGCGCCAGCTGATCCGGCACGGCGCCTGGTTCGGCGCGGCCGTCGGGCTGGCTGTCGTCGGCGGCGAGGTGCTGTCCCACGTGGCGAGCGCCCCGGCCGCAACCGACGCCCGGCCCACGCTGCGGTTCGCTCAGATCAGCGACAGCCACATCGGGTTCACCGGCGCCGCCAATGCCGACGTCACGGGATCCTTCGGGCGGGCCATCCGGCAGGTCAACAGTCTCGGGTACACGCCCGATTTCGTCATCCACACCGGTGACCTCACCCATCTGGCCACCCCCGCCCAGTTCGACCAGGTCAGCCAGATGCTGGGCGCCCTGAACACCCCGCACGTCTTCACCGTGCCGGGCGAGCACGACTCGGTGGACGACGCCGGGCAGAAGTACCGGTCGGTGTTCGGCGCAGACACCCGAGGTGACGGCTGGTACAGCTTCGACATCGCGGGCGTGCACGTCATCGGGTTGGTCAACACGTTGAACCTGAAGAAACTGGGGCATCTCGGGGCGGACCAGCTGGAGTTCGTCGAGAAGGACGTGGCGTCGCTGTCGTCGGACACCCCCATCATCGTGTTCAGCCACATCCCGCTGTTCGCGATGTACCCCGACTGGGGCTGGGGCACCGACGACGCCACCCAGGCGCTCAGTTACCTGCGCCGGTTCTCGTCGGTGACGTGCCTCAACGGTCATGTCCACCAGCTGTTTTCGAAGACCGAGGGCAACGTCACGTTCTACAGCGCCACCACCACGGCCTACCCGCTGCCCCATCCCGGTGACGGGCCCGCTCCCAAGCCGCTGACGCTGCCCGCCGGTCAGCTGCATGATGCCCTCGGCATCCGCGAGGTCAGCTACACCCGCGGCCAGAACGTGCTCGCCCTGAAAGAGCAGACCCTGCGATGAGCCGTCTGGTGAACCTCGGCATCGCCGCGAGCCTGCTGGTCAGCGCGGCCAGCCACGGCTATCTCTATCTGCACGGGTACTCCGCCGTCCCGGTCGTCGGTCGGGGGTTCCTCGTGCTGACGAGCGTGTTCCTCGCGCTGGCCATCCTGATCGCGGTCGGCGGGCCGGCGTGGTTGCGTGCCGTGGCGTTGGTGGCCGCGCTCGGTTCGTTGGGTGCGTTCGCGATGTCGCGCACGGTCGGGTTGCAGGGGTTCGTCGAACATGGCTGGCAGCCGGCACCGCACGCGGTGATCAGCGTGCTGGCCGAGACCGTCACCGTGGGGCTGTGCGCCTGGTCGTTAGTCAGGAGCGGGTCAGCAGTACTGCGGACTCGAACGGCAGCATCCTGACCAGCGGACGCCAACCTGCCGAAATATGATGGACAGCTTCGGTTTTGGGCATCACGCGCGGATTGCTGACGGTGAAGGTTCGTCCGTAGCGGGTGAGCTGCCCGCCGCCGGCCGCGGTGATGTTCTTGAGCCAATCCCGGTTGGGCCCGTAGGTGAGCAGGATGGCGATGCCATCGTCGGTGGTGAACACCATCAACGGGGTGCGGTATGGCCGCCCGGAGCGGCGGCCGACGTGGTCGAGGATCCCCATCGTCGGAACGAAGCCGGCCCACAACCGCTGCACCGGATTGGTGACATACCGGTTGAACCTGGCCAGCCATTGCGGCAGTTGCATCACCCGATCCAACTCCTAACCGGGGCGTACCTCAAGGCCACGTGGTGGCCGGACGACGCGCTCCAGCGTGAGATTGCAGCCACGCACCAGGTCACTCGCACTCGTGCGGCGTGAGTTCAATCTCGGCGGACTTGTGACCGCTTCTGCCTGCCATTTGTCGCTCCGAGGCGGACGAACGAACCCACTCCTACACCCTGTAGTTGAGCATGCTCTCGGTCTGGGACACTGGTGGCCATGAGCAGTACGGATCAGGCCGCCTCCACGGCGGCATCGGCCGGGCTGTTCGCCGACGCCTGCGCAGTCATCCCCGGTGGAGTGAACTCGCCGGTCCGGGCCTTCAACTCCGTCGGCGGCACGCCTCGCTACATCACCTCCGCCAAGGGCTACTGGCTGACCGACGCCGACAACAACCGCTATATCGACCTGGTGTGCTCGTGGGGCCCGATGATCCTGGGGCACGCGCACCCGGCCGTCGTCGAGGCTGTGCAGCGCGCCGCCGCCGACGGCCTGTCGTTCGGGGCGCCGACGCCCGGGGAAACCGAACTGGCCGCCGAGATCATCGCCCGGGTGAAACCGGTCGAGCGGGTGCGCCTGGTCAACTCCGGCACCGAGGCCACCATGAGTGCGGTGCGCCTGGCCCGCGGCTTCACCGGCCGCTCCAAGGTCATCAAGTTCTCCGGTTGCTATCACGGCCACGTCGACGCGCTGCTCGCCGACGCCGGTTCGGGTGTCGCGACCCTGGGTCTGCCGTCGTCGCCAGGAGTCACCGGCGCCACGGCCGCCGACACGATCGTGCTGCCCTACAACGATGTCGCCGCCGTGGAGGAGTCCTTCGCCAAGTTCGGTGACACCATCGCCGCGGTCATCACCGAGGCGTGCCCAGGCAACATGGGCGCTGTGCCGCCGCTGCCCGGCTACAACGCCGCGCTGCGACGCATCACCGCAGAGCACGGCGCGCTGCTGATCATCGACGAGGTGATGACCGGGTTCCGGATGAGTCGAAGTGGTTGGTATGGGCTCGATCCCGTCGATGCCGATCTGTTCACCTTCGGCAAGGTGATGAGCGGTGGGCTGCCCGCCGCGGCATTCGGCGGTCGCAGAGACGTGATGGAACGCCTGGCCCCGCTGGGTCCGGTGTATCAAGCCGGCACCCTGTCCGGGAACCCGGTGGCGGTGGCCGCCGGACTGGCCACCCTGCGCAACGCCGACGACGCGGTCTACGCCGCCCTCGACGCCAACGCCGACCGGCTGGCCGGGCTGCTCTCAAATGCGCTCACCGACGCCGGTGTGGCCCATCAGGTTCCGCGGGCCGGCAACTTCCTGTCGGTGTTCTTCACCGAGTCGCCCGTCACCAACTTCGCCGAGGCGAAGGCCAGCGAGACGTGGCGGTTCCCGGCGTTCTTCCACGCCCTGCTCGACGCCGGGGTGTACGCGCCGCCGAGCGCCTTCGAAACCTGGTTCGTCTCAGCCGCGCTCGACGACGCCGCCTTCGACCGAATCGCCGGGGCATTGCCGGCGGCGGCTCGCGCTGCCGCAGGAGCCAAGCAGTGAGCGGCCGAACCGTCGTACACGTCATGCGCCACGGCGAAGTCCACAACCCGGAGGGCATCCTCTACGGGCGCCTGCCTGATTTCCACCTCTCCGATCGTGGCCGCGCCCAGGCCGAGGCGGTGGCCGGCTGGCTGGCCACCCGCGACATCGTCTACGTGGTGGCGTCGCCTCTGGAGCGCGCCCAGGAGACGGCCGCGCCGATCGCTGCGCACCACGGCTTGGCCATCGATACCGATGACGAACTCATCGAGTCGCACAACGTGTTTCAGGGTGAGAAGGTCTCGCCGGGCGACGGGGCGCTGCGCGACCCGCGCAACTGGTGGCATCTTCGCAACCCGCGCACACCCACCTGGGGCGAGCCCTACCGGGAGATCGCCGAGCGGATGCGCCGCGCGGTGGAGCGGGCCAGGGTCAGGGGTGCCGGGCACGAAGCGGTCTGCGTCAGCCATCAGCTGCCGGTCGAGACGCTGCGCCGGTCCATGACCGGTAGTAAGCTGCACCACTTTCCGACCCGGCGGCTGTGCAACCTGGCATCGGTGACGTCGTTCTACTTCGATGGGAATGAGTACGTCGGCTGGGGATACTCGGAGCTCGCCGGGCGGTGAAGCGGCTGTTGGTCCTTCTGGTGGCGGCGACGGTGTTGGTCGGCTGCTCCACCGGTGACGACGCTGTCGCTCAGGGCGGCACGTTCGAGTTCGTCGCCCCGGGCGGCAAGACCGACATCTTCTACGACCCGCCGAGCAGTCGCGGCACCCCGGGACCGCTGTCCGGTCCAGAGCTGATGGACACCTCGAAGACCCTGTCGCTGAAGGACTTCGAGGGCAAAGTCGTCGTGATCAACGTGTGGGGTCAATGGTGCGGGCCGTGCCGGTCCGAAATCACCCAGTTGGAGCAGGTTTACGCCCAGACCCGTGACCTGGGAGTGGCGTTCCTCGGGATCGATGTGCGGGACAACGACATCAGCGCGCCGCAGGACTTCGTCGTCGACCGCAAGGTCACGTTCCCGTCGATCTACGACCCAGCGATGCGCACGATGATCGCCTTCGGCGGCAAGTACCCCGCCACGGTGATCCCGTCGACGGTCGTGCTCGACCGGCAACACCGGGTCGCCGCGGTGTTCCTTCGCGAACTGCTGGCCGAGGACCTGCTGCCGGTGGTTCAGCGGCTGGCCGCCGAGCCGAAACCGGGCACGCCATGACCGGTTTCGCGCAGACCGCCGCCGCGGGCCCGCTGCTGCTGGCCCTGGGTGTCTGCGTGCTTGCCGGTTTGGTGTCGTTCGCCTCGCCGTGTGTGGTTCCGCTGGTTCCCGGCTATCTGTCCTACCTCGCGGCGGTCGTCGGTGTGGACGATACGTCAGGCCCGGTGGCCGTGCGGACTCAGCGCCTGCGGGTGGCCGGGTCGGCGCTGCTGTTCGTCGCCGGCTTCACCCTGGTCTTTGTGCTCGGCACGGTGGCGGTGCTGGGGATGACCACCACCCTGATCACCAATCAGCTTGTGCTGCAACGCGTCGGTGGGGTGCTGACCATCGTCATGGGTCTGGCGTTCATCGGCTTCATCCCGGCCCTACAGCGCCAGGCTCGGTTCACCCCGCGCCGGTTCGCCGGTGTGGCGGGGGCACCGCTGCTCGGCGCGGTGTTCGGGCTGGGCTGGACACCGTGCCTGGGTCCGACGCTGACCGGGGTGATCACCGTCGCCTCGGCCACCGACGGTGCCAGCGTCGCCCGCGGTGTCGTCCTGGTGATCGCCTACTGCCTGGGCCTGGGCATCCCGTTCGTGGTGCTGGCGCTGGGATCCAGTTGGGCGGCCAACGGATTGGGCTGGCTGCGCAGGCATACCCGGACCATTCAGATCGTCGGCGGTGTGCTGTTGATCGCCGTCGGGCTGGCCCTGGTCACCGGGGCATGGAACGACTTCATCTCCTGGGTGCGCGACGCTTTCGTCTCCGACGTGAGGCTGCCGATTTGACGACCGCCCCGCCGCGAGCAGACACAAAATCGCCCAAAACAGGGGGTTTTGGGGCGATTTTGCGTCTGCTCGGCAGGTCAGTCCGCGCTCTGTGGCGGGCGCTGACCTCCATGGGCACCGCGTTGGTGCTGCTGTTTCTGCTCGCCCTCGCGGCTGTGCCCGGTGCGCTGTTGCCGCAACGCAGCCTGAACGACGCCAAGGTCGAGCAGTACATCGCCGAGCACAACATCATCGGGCCCTGGCTCAACCGACTGCAGTTCTTCGAGGTGTTCTCCAGCTTCTGGTTCACCGCGATCTATGCGCTGCTGTTCATCTCGCTGGTGGGCTGCCTGACCCCGCGGATGATCGAACACGTCAAAAGCATGCGGGCTGTGCCGGTTCCGGCACCGCGCAACCTGTCCCGGTTGCCCAAGTACGCCACTGCCGAGGTGGTCGGGACGCAGGAGGCCGTCGCGGCAGGCATATCCGAGCGGCTCAAGGGCTGGCGTCGGGTCACCCGCCACACCGACGACGGCATCGAAATCTCCGCTGAGAAGGGTTACCTGCGCGAGTTCGGAAATATCGTTTTCCACTTCTCGCTGCTCGGCCTGCTGGTGGCGATCGCCGTCGGCAAGCTGTTCGGTTACGAGGGCAACGTCATCGTCATCGCCAACGGCGGCCCCGGTTTCTGCTCGGCCTCACCGGCGGCGTTCGACTCGTTCCGGGCCGGTAACAGCGTCGACGGCACCTCCCTGTACCCGATGTGCGTGCGAGTCAACGACTTCCAAGCCCACTACCTGCCCAACGGCCAGGCGCTGTCGTTCGCGTCGAACATCGACTACCAGGCCGGGGACGATCTGGCCGCCGGCACCTGGCAGCCCTACCGTCTCGAGGTCAACCATCCGCTGCGCATCGGCGGCGACCGGGTGTACCTGCAGGGCCACGGCTACGCGCCGACGTTCACCGTCACCTTCCCGAACGGGCAGAAGCGGACCCAGACCCTGCAATGGCGTCCGGACGATCAGCACACCCTGCTGTCCTCGGGCGTCATCCGCGTCGACCCGCCCGGCGGCATGTACCCCGACCCCACCGAGCGGCGTAAGCATCAGCTGGCGATCATGGGGCTGTTCGCGCCCACCGCCGAACTCGACGGCACCCTGCTGTCGTCGAAGTATCCGGCGGCCAACGACCCGGCGGTGGCCATCGACATCTACCGCGGCGACACCGGGCTGGACACCGGCCGACCGCAGTCACTGTTCACCCTCGACCCGCGCCTCATCGAGCAGAAGCGGCTGACCAAGGTCAAGCGCACCAACCTGCGCCTTGGCGAGGAGGTGCGCCTCGACGACGGCACCGTGGTCCGGTTCGACGGCGCCACCCCGTTCGTCAACCTGCAGGTTTCCCACGATCCCGGGCAGGTGTGGGTGCTGGTGTTCGCGATGTCGATGATGGGCGGTCTGCTGGTGTCGCTGATCGTGCGCCGCCGCCGGGTGTGGGCGAGGATTTCCACCGGCGGGCAGGAGCGAAGCGACTCGGGAGATGGCCCTGGCAGTTCGCCCGGTACGGTGAATGTCGAGCTGGGCGGTCTGGCCCGCACCGACAACTCCGGCTGGGGCAACGAGTTCGAGAAGCTCACCGAACGGATGTTGGCGGACCCGCCGGAGCCGTCGAAAGAGAAGGTCTGAGCATGAATACCGAGCACATCGACATCGGGCTGGCCCGCTACTCCGATTGGGCTTTCACCTCGTCGGTCGTCGTCCTGGTCTTGGCGCTGCTGCTGCTGGCCGTCGAACTCGCCTACAGCCGAGGCCGCAAGGTCGAGGCCCGCGAGCTGGTGTCGGCCGGGGCCGTCTCCGCCGACAGCGACCGCCCCGGCGTCGTCGTCGACCGACCCGGGCGCTCCGCCGACGAGCGCATCGGCACCGCCGGCTTGTCGCTGGTGTACCTCGGCATCGCCTTGCTGTTCGTCTGCATCGTGCTGCGCGGGCTGGCCACCGCGCGCGTGCCGTGGGGCAACATGTACGAGTTCATCAACCTGACCTGTTTCTGCGGGCTGATCGCGGCGTCGATCGTGCTGCGCAGACCGCAGTACCGCGCGCTGTGGGTTTTCGTACTCGTTCCTGTACTCATCCTCCTGACCGTCTCGGGCCGTTGGCTGTACACCAACGCCGCACCGGTGATGCCCGCGCTGCAGTCGTACTGGCTGCCGATCCACGTGTCGGTCGTCAGCCTCGGCTCGGGTGTCTTCCTGGTCGCCGGGGTGGCCAGCATCCTGTTCCTGCTGAAGATGTCCTCACTGGCCGATCCCGGCCGGGATGGACGGCTGGCGCAGATCGTGCAGCGGCTGCCCGATGCTCAGACTCTCGACCGAATCGCTTACCGCACCACGATTTTCGCGTTCCCGATCTTCGGCTTCGGCGTCATCTTCGGTGCCATCTGGGCCGAGGAGGCGTGGGGCCGGTACTGGGGCTGGGACCCCAAGGAGACGGTGTCGTTCATCGCGTGGGTGGTCTACGCCGCATACCTGCACGCCCGCTCGACGGCGGGATGGCGCGACAAAAAAGCCGCGTGGATCAACGTCATTGGCTTCGTCGCGATGGTCTTCAATCTGTTCTTCATCAACCTGGTGACGGTCGGCCTGCACTCCTACGCCGGAGTGAGCTGACACGAGCGTGCGCTAGGGTTCAAAGGACCCACGAACCACCACTCGACCCGAAACGATATGTCAGGGGGAAGTGCACGTGTCCACTCCTCATGGGTCCCGCCAGGGCCATGAATTAACTGATGCGACAACGGTATTCCGCACCGAACAGCGGTTCACCGATCCGGCGACCATGGCACCCGAATCCGAACCGGACTGGCTGGCGCCCACCCCGCCGATCGGCATCCCGATGGAGTCGCTGACCGCGGCCGCGCCGCTGTTCAACCAGTACGTCGCCGAGCATCCGGTGCCGTCCTACCGCCCGACGGTGCCGCCGACGCCGTATCCGGACCTGTCGACGAGCGCGCTGCTGCGCCAGGTGAAGCCGCCGCCGTCCGGTGGCTGGCGACGCTGGCTGTATTTGGCGTCGGGCAAGCTGATCAACGTCGGCGAGGGCCAGCGCGCCGCGCACCACACCAACCTGGTCGCACAGGTGAACCGTCCGCTGCAGGGCTGCTACAAGATCGCGCTGCTGTCGCTGAAGGGTGGGGTCGGCAAGACGACGATCACCGCCACTCTGGGCGGGACGTTCGCCACGATTCGGGGCGACCGGGTGATCGCGGTCGACGCCAATCCCGACCGCGGGACCCTGAGCCAGAAGGTGCCGCTGGAAACCCCGGCCACCGTGCGTCATCTGCTGCGCGACGCCGAGAAGATCGAGCGCTACAGCGATGTCCGCGGTTACACCTCGCAGGGCCCGAGCCGGCTGGAAGTGCTGGCGTCAGAAAGCGACCCCGCGGTGTCCGAGGCGTTCAGCGCAACGGATTACGACAAGGCGCTGGCGGTGCTCGAGCGGTTCTACAGCCTGGTACTCACCGACTGTGGCACCGGACTGCTGCACTCGGCGATGTCGTCGGTGCTGTCGCAGGCCGACGCACTGGTCGTGGTGAGTTCGGGGTCGGTGGACGGCGCCCGCAGCGCCTCGGCGACGCTGGACTGGCTGGACGCCCACGGTCATCAGGACCTGGTGCGGCGGTCGGTATGCGTGATCAACGCCGTCCGGCCGCGGTCGGGCAAGGTCGACATGCAGAAGGTGGTGGACCACTTCTCGCGGCGGTGCCGCGCGGTGTGCGTGGTGCCGTTCGACCCGCATCTGGAAGAGGGCGCCGAGATCGATCTCGAGCGGCTGAAGCCGAAGACTCGTGAGGCGCTGGTTCAGCTGGCCGCTGTGGTCGCCGACGGCTTTCCCGCCGTCGAGGCGAACGAACGGTTCGGCGAGCGCGAGCGCTAGCGGGGGTTGTTGTCGCCGTGGCTGAGTCGCCACAGGAAGTCGGGGTCGTCGTCGGGGCCGACGACCCTGGTCTTCGGCCGCTGCGCCTGGGCGCGAACCGCGCGCCAGCCGACGTAGACCGCGGCGGCGATGATCAGAATCAACAGCAGGTACAGCACGAAAACCTCCTTTGTCCGAATATACGCGCGTCGGTAGGCTCGGCGCGGTGTCGGACAATTCGGACAACAAGACCCCGGGCGCGGGCGGTCGCTTAGCGCTCGACGTCCTCGTGTACACCCTTGCGCGGATCGCCTTGGTGGTAGTTCTGACGGCGGCGATCTACTACCTCGGCAAGCTGATCGGGATCACCGAGTTCCCGCTCATCGTGGCGTTGTTGTTCGCGATCGTGCTGGCTCTGCCGCTGGGGATCTGGCTGTTGGCGCCACTGCGCAAGCGGGCCACCGCGAGCATCGCCGCGGTCGATGAGCGTCGTCGCCGTGACCGTGAGCAACTGCAGGCCCGGCTGCGCGGCAAGGAGCCGACCGACTAGCCGAGCGCGAGCGCCAGTGCCACCGCGATCGACCAGACCAGCATCGTCAGGCCGGTATCGCGCAGCACCGGGATGAGCTCGCGACCACCGAGGCCGCGGCGCACCGGGCCGGCCGCACGCAGGGCCAGCGGTGCGGCGAGCAGGCCGACCGCGCACCACGGTGTGGCGAGCATCAGGACCAGGGTCAGCACGCCGGCCACGGCCAGCATGGACTGGTAGAGGATTCGGGTGCGGCCATCGCCCAGCCGGACGGCCAAGGTGACCTTGCCCGCCACCCGGTCGGTCGGGATGTCACGCAGGTTGTTGGCCACCAGCACGGCCGACGACAGCGCGCCGGTCGCGACGGCCAGCGCCAGGCCGACCCAGTCGACCCGCAGCGCCTGGGTGTACTGCGTGCCCAGCACGGCGACGAGGCCGAAGAACACGAACACCGCGACTTCGCCGAATCCGGCATAGCCGTAGGGTCGCGAGCCGCCGGTGTACAGCCACGCTCCCGCGATACAGACGACACCCACCGCGATCAGCCAGGGCGCGCTGACGACGGCCAGCGCCAGCCCGGCGACCGCGCCCACACCGATGCTGATGACGGCAGCGCTCAGCACCGCGCGCGGTGACGCCAGCTTCGAGCCGACCAGTCGCAGCGGTCCGGCCCGTTCGTCGTCGGTTCCGCGGATGCCGTCGGAGTAGTCGTTGGCGAAGTTGACCCCGACGATTAGTGCGAGTGAGACGGCAAGTGCCAGCAGCGCCTTCCACCACACGAAGGCGTCCAGCCAGGCCGCTGCGCCGGTACCCGCGACCACCGGCGCCACCGCGTTGGGCAGAGTTCTGGGTCTGGCCCCTTCGACCCACTGCGCGATGCTCGCCACGCCCGCAATCGTCGCATGTTGGCGCGATCGTCGCTGCTGGCTCGACCACCCATCGATCACCGAGTTTGCTCGCCCGCCAGTAAAGGTTTGTTAACTAAATAGCTGGGCGGCGGCACTGAAATTAGTTAGCCAAGGGGAGGCAATCTGGGTATCTGTGTTCGCAGGAGGGTCGCGAGTCGGCCGCCCGGCTTTGCCGCAAACGCGGTTGCAGGGGTAGCTGGGGTAGGCGATGTAAAACCAAGGCCGACCTGGCTCAGTTTGTTCACGGGATCGGCCTCCAGCAAATGAAACCAGGGCGCACGACTTGTGTCAGCTGCTCCTGAGGGCTTCTCGGTTAATAGGGATCTAGCCGTCAGTGCGGTTCCGATGCCGACGCGGATAGTTGCCTCCTAAAATATTTCACGCGTCAGATCTGTTCGCTGGAGAAGCGGAGAATGGCGTTCACCAGTGCTTCCGCGCGTGGACCGACATTGCGGTCGTGTGCCTGCAACTGACTGACAAGTAAGTTCTTTCCGGAATGCGGCAGCTCTCAGGTTTCCCTCAGGTAACTTTTGCCCGGTCCGCACTTGTCCCCTGACAGGAGTAACCATGCCCATTGCTGTCCGGCCGTCTGTCGCCACCGGGGTAGCACTGCTGGGAGCCGGCGCTATTGCGCTGGCTCCGATTCAACCGGCCGCTTCCTCGCTCTCAAACATCCACGCCCCGGCCGTCTTCTCGACCGCGAGCATTCAGCTCACAGCTGCCGGTGGATTCGACCCCGTCACCCCGTGGGTTGATGTCCTGACTGCCGCGGCCAGCAACGTGACAGCGATCGGTCAGGAGTGGCTGGCCAACCCGGCGCCCGCGCTACGCCAGCTCGGCACCAACTGGCTCGGTTACGGCGAGACCGTCGGCACTGCCCTGGGCGGTGTCGCCACCGGCACCTGGACCTACTTCACCCAGACCGTGCCCGAATCGATCAACACGGCCCTCCAGCAGATCGCCGACGGCGACCTGTCCGGGGCGGCATCGACGATCAACAACGCGCTGGGCAGCGCCATCTTCTCGATCGGCCTTCCGCTGTTCCCGGTGCTGGACATCCCCGGCAAGATCACCGACAACCTCAGCGCAGTGGTCAAGACGCTGGCCGGGCTCAACACCGCGCTGCCGCTGGTCCTCGGTATCCTCGGCCCGATCGAGGGTGGGATCCAGGCGTTCGGCGACAGCGCGCAGAGTGTGCTCGACGCGGCGGCGGCCGGCGAGTATGTCACCGCTTTCAACAACGCCGTCAACACCCTGCCGACGGTCGTCGGAGCGGTGCTCAACGGCTACCAGGACGGCGTCTATCCCGGGCTGTTCTCCCTGCCGCCGGAGCCTGGCGTTCTGGGTGGGGGCTTGGTCCACGCTCTGCTGGTCGATATCCCGAATGCGATCGCCGTCGCTCTGGGCGCGCCGGCCCCGGTTACTACCGCCGCGGCGAAGAAGGCCGCCCCCAGCGCTGAGGCCGTGGTGGCCGATGCGCCGGCTGCCGTTGAGAGCGGATCCGGTGTGGCTCAATCCAAGACAGCAACTGCTGCGGTCAGCCCGGCCGCCGATTCGGCGGCTGAGGGTGCGGAAGCGGCCGCGGGTTCTGATTCGACGGTCAAAGACGGCAACAAGGTCGAGCCGGGCCAGGTCACTGGCTCAGGTGCGGCGGGCGCGCGTGGTGCCGCGGCCGCCGGCTCCTCGAAGCCCGCGGGTGCCGCTGGGGCGAAGAAGGAGTCGGGTGGCAGCAGCGGTGCCAAGGGTCACAGCGCCCGGCATGCCGCAGGTAACTAACCGGCGTCCACTGGTCGTCATGAAGTGAGCGGTGGCCCCCGGTCCAGGTGACCGGGGGCCCACCCTTCGTTCCGAAAGGTCAAGCGAGGACGCGTGTCGACACGTCGACCGGGCGACGTGGGCCGTCGATTGGTTCAACAACGCCGCCACAGACTGGGCCTCGACGATGTCGAGGCCCATGCGTGGGTGCAGTTCGAGTCGGTCGCCATCGCACTGCACGGCCTGGTCAATCGCGCCCTGCAGCATCATCACCAACTGAGTCTCGCCGACGTCCAATTGATGACCCATCTGAAGAGTCATGGTCCCAGTCCGATGGGTGCTCTGGCCGAGATGCTGATGGTCACCCCGAGTGCGCTGACCCAGCAGATCCAGCGCCTCGAGCGGCGGCGACTGGTCGACCGGGAGGCGAGTAGCGATGACGGCCGCCGAGTGCTGGCGACGCTCACCCGCCACGGGCTGCGGGTGGCCGCCGCGTCGTTGGAGACCTACGCCGGTGTGGTGCGTGCCCACTTCCTCGATGAGCTGAGCAGGAATCAGATGATCGCGCTCGGCGATGGCTGCCGGCGGATCAGCGCCCGGTTGAAGGAAGCGGATTCGGCCGGGGGATCGTCCGACGGCCAGTGATCGGCGAGATCGGAACTGCCTGCACAATGGTCGAATGCTCGGAGTCATCGGCGGCAGCGGTTTCTACACCTTCTTCGGGGCCGACGCGCGCAGCGTCAACCTGGATACGCCCTACGGGGAGCCGAGTGCGCCGATCACGGTCGGCCGGGTCGGACAGCACGAGGTCGCCTTTCTGCCCCGGCACGGCCTGAGCCATGAGTTCTCGCCCCACAAGGTGCCCTACCGGGCCAACATGTGGGCGCTGCGTGCACTCGGCGTGCGGCGGGTGTTCGGGCCGTGCGCAGTCGGCAGCCTCACTCCCGAGCTCGGACCGGGTGCCGTCGTCGTCCCCGATCAATTGGTCGACCGGACCCGGGGCAGGCTGGACACGTACTTCGACTCCGGCGGTATCCATGTCGGCTTCGCCGATCCGTACTGCCCGACGTTGCGCTCGGCGGTGACGGGGCTGCCCGGTGTGGTCGACGGCGGCACCATGGTGGTGGTGCAGGGGCCACGGTTCTCCACCCGAGCCGAGAGTCAGTGGTTCGCGCGCGAAGGGTTCAGCTTGATCAACATGACCGGATATCCCGAGGCGGTGCTCGCCCGGGAGTTGGAAATGTGTTATGCGGCAATTGCTTTGGTGACCGATCTGGATGCCGGCGTGGATGTCGGGGCGGGTGTTCGCGCGGTTGACGTCTTCGCGGAGTTCGAGAAGAACATGGGGCCGTTCAAGCAGTTGGTGCTGGAAGCCATCGACCAGGTGGCGTCTGACCGCGTGTGCGAGCACTGCCTTGCGCACGAAGGTGTCGAGTTGCCGTTCGACCTGCCATGAGGATCCTGCTGACCGGCGCGGCCGGGTTCATCGGCAGCCGGGTGCGCACGGCGCTGTTGGCTGACGGGCACGAGGTGGTGGCCGCAGACGTCATGCTCGACGCGGCTCATGGTCCCGGGGCCCAACTGCCCGACGACACCCACCGGGTCGACGTGCGCGACGCGGATGCCTTGGCGCCCTTGCTGTCCGGGGTCGACGCCGTGTGCCATCAGGCCGCTGTGGTGGGGGCGGGTGTCAACGCCGCCGACGCGCCGTCCTACGGCAGTCACAACGACTATGGGACCGCAGTTCTGCTGGCGCAGATGTTCGCCGCCGGCGTGCAGCGGTTGGTGTTGGCGTCGTCGATGGTGGTCTACGGCCAGGGCGGATACCGCTGCCCCGAACACGGTGCCGTCGAACCATTGCCGCGCACCCGGGCCGACCTCGATGCCGGCGTCTTCGAACATCGTTGCCCCCTCGGGGGTGAGGAACTGCAGTGGCAGCTGGTCGGTGAGGACGCGCCGCTGCGCCCCCGCAGCCTGTACGCCGCCAGCAAGGCGGCTCAGGAGCACTACGCGCTGGCGTGGGCTGAATCGACCGGCGGGTCGGTGGTCGCGCTGCGCTATCACAATGTCTACGGCCCCGGCATGCCGCGTGACACCCCGTACTCGGGAGTGGCCGCGATATTCCGGTCGTCGCTCGAGAAGGGCGAGCCGCCAAGGGTTTTCGAAGACGGCGGCCAGATGCGAGATTTCGTGCACGTTGACGACGTCGCGGCGGCAAACGTCGCGGCCGTGCATTCGGAAGCCGGTGGATTTCTGGCGGCGAACGTGTGCTCGGGGCGGCCGGTCTCGATCATGACGGTCGCCACCCGGATCTGCGAGGCTCGGGGTGGCCCGGCGCCGGTGGTCACCGGCCAGTTCCGCAGCGGTGACGTCCGCCACATCGTGGCCGATCCCGCCCTGGCTGCCGAGCGGCTGGGATTTCGGGCCGAGGTCGACCCGGACCGGGGACTGCGGGACTTCGCCTTCGCGCCCTTGCGGGCGTGACCCGCGCCACATCTTTAAATCCCTTCGCTCCGTGGGCATTTCATGGATGATGTCCGCGGTCCCCGGAACTGGTGACAATAGTCACCTTCGGCGCGGGGAGCGCTGACTAAACCGCACCGCAATGGCAGAATCTGGATTGGTTCCAATTTAGCTATACAAGGAGTGGTGACGATCATGGCTCTGTTGACAATCGGGGATCAGTTCCCGGCCTATGACCTCAAAGCGGTTGTCGGGGGTGACCTGTCGAAGGTCAACGCCCAGCAGCCCGACGATTACTTCATTCAGGTGACGAGCTCGGACAGCCCGGGCAAGTGGCGCATTATCTTCTTCTGGCCCAAGGACTTCACGTTCGTCTGCCCCACTGAGATCGCCGCGTTCGGCAAGCTCAACGACGAGTTCGAAGACCGCGATGCCCAGGTGATCGGGGTGTCGGTGGACAACGAGTTCGTCCACTTCCAGTGGCGCGCGCAGCACGAGGATCTCAAGAAGCTGCCGTTCCCGATGGTGTCCGACCTCAAGCGCGAGCTCGCCCTGGCCACCGGCGTGCTCAACGCCGACGGCGTGGCCGACCGTGCCACGTTCATCGTCGACCCGAACAACGAGATCCAATTCGTCTCGGTGACCGCGGGATCGGTCGGCCGCAACGTCGACGAGGTGCTGCGGGTGCTCGACGCGTTGCAGTCCGACGAGCTGTGTGCCTGCAACTGGAAGAAGGGCGACCCGACCATCGACGCCGGCGAGTTGCTGGCCGAGGCGGTCTGAGCATGAGCATCGATAACGTCAAGGAAGCTCTGCCGGAGTACGCCAAGGATCTCAAGCTCAACCTGGGCAGCATCGTCCGCTCGACCGAGCTGACCGAACAGCAGTTGTGGGGCGCGCTCGTGGCGACCGCCGCGGCGACCAAGTCCGAGCGGCTGCTGCGCGAGGTGACCGAGGACGCCTTGGACGTGCTGTCCGAGGAGGCGTATCACGCCGCGTTGGGCGCTGCCGCGATCATGGGGATGAACAACGTCTTCTACCGCACCAAGTATCAGCTCGAGGGTCGGTATGACGACCTGCGGGCCGGTCTACGGATGAACATCATCGCCAACCCGGGCGTGGCCAAGGCGGACTTCGAGCTGTGGTCGCTGGCCGTGTCGGCGATCAACGGGTGTGCGCAATGCCTGACCGCGCACGAGGACGAGCTACGTAAGGCCGAGGTGTCCCGGACGGTGATCTTCGAGGCGATCCGGCTGGCGTCGATCGTGTCCGGGGTTGCACAAGCCCTGCTCACGGCGCAGGCGCTCACCCCCGCCTGATCGATCAGCAGCTCGACCCCCTTCCCAACCCGGTGGTTGGTCGGGAAGGGGGTCGAGCGCATACTGGGCCGGTGAAGACTGAGATCTGCGACCAGTTCGGCATCGAGTTCCCTTTGTTCGCCTTCAGCCACTGCCGCGACGTCGTAGCCGCCGTGACCAACGCGGGCGGCTTCGGCGTGCTCGGCGGCACCGCCTACACCCCCGATCAGCTCGACCAGGAGCTCACCTGGATCGACGAGCAGGTGAAGGGCAAGCCGTACGGCGTGGACATCATCGTGCCCGCCAAATTCGAGGGCAAGGGCGAGAACCTCTCGTTCGGTCAGCTCGCCGACCGCATTCCCGAGGATTTCCGCGGCTTCATCAACGAACTCCTTGCCGCCCACGACATCGACGTCAGCGATCAGCCGCGGATGGCCGCGTCGTCGCTGAGTGGGGACACCGGCGCGAGCCTGCTCGACGTCTCGCTGAGTCATCCGATCAAGTTGATGGCCAACGCACTCGGCGTTCCGCCGGACTACATGATCGAGGCAGGCAAGCAGACCGGCATCCCGGTCGCGGCGCTCGTCGGCGCCAAGGAGCACGCGATCAAACAGGTCAACGCCGGCGTCGACCTCATCGTCGCGCAGGGCACCGAGGCCGGCGGTCACTGCGGTGAGGTGACCACTCTGGTGCTCATCCCCGAGGTCATCGAAGCCATCAAGCCGATTCGCGAGGTCCCGGTGCTGGCGGCGGGCGGGATCGTGACGGGCCGGCAGATGGCCGCATCCGTCGCCCTGGGTGCAGCAGGCGCCTGGACGGGTTCGGTGTGGTTGACCACCGAGGAGGCCGAGACGGCACCGTACACGGTGCAGAAGTTCCTGGCCGCGACGTCGCGCGACACGGTCCGGTCGGCCGGCCGCACGGGAAAGCCGTCGCGCCAACTGGTTTCGGATTGGACCGATGCGTGGGCACCGCACGAGGGCGGTCGCCAACCGCTGCCCCTGCCGCTGCAGAACATGATCGCCGAGCCGGTGTTGCGCCGGATCGACAAGCTCGCCGAGGGCGGCCATCCCGGTGCTCAGGCGTTGGCGACCTACTTCGTCGGCCAGGGCGTCGGGCTGATGAACAAGGTCAAGCCGGCCCGCGAGGTGGTTCTGGAGTTCATCGAGGATTACCTCGCCGCCGCCGAGCGGCTCAGTAGGTCACTCGACGACTGACCTACAGCCCCTTCGGCGCAGCCTTCACGGCCTGCACGTCGGAGGGGTCGCCGTCGAAGTCGACGTGGGCCGGCCGTCCGGTCGCGAACAACAACAGCTCCTCGGGAGCGCCGGTCACCGTCACGGCCGGGCCGTGGCCCGCGGTCAGCACGGTCTTGCCGTCGGGGGTGACCAGCTGCACGCGGGCCGGCATTTTGGCCAGCGTCAGCCGGGCCATCATTCCCAGAGTGCGCCGCAACTTTCCGGTCAGTTCCGCGTCGAGCACCCGCGGCTGCCAGTCCGGCTGGGCGCGGCGGACGTCCTCATGGTGGATGAACATCTCGGCGACGTTGGCCACCGAATCGACCAGCTTCAGCGGCGAGTAGAGCGGTGGGCCGGCGGCCACCTTGTCCAGCAGGTCGTCCCACTGCGTCTGACCGGCCACCGCGTCCTGCACCTTGGCGGTGTGCCCGGCGAACAGCGGAATGAGGATGCCGGGCGCGGCATCCACGCGATACTCGCGAACCATCAAGTGTGCTGCCAGGTCTCGGGCCGTCCAGCCTTCACACAAGGTCGGTGCGTCGGGTCCGACGTCGCGCAGGGCGGCGACGAGGGCGGCACGTTCACGCTGGGCTACGGACATCTCGCCCACGCTACTACGCCCAAACCGACGTTTCGCCGGAGAAGCTCGAGTAGATCGCTGCAGAACGTCGATCTCGGCGAACCTGCTCACTCCGACTTCGGCAGCCGGACCTCGAACCGGGCCCCGTGGGCGGTGTTGTGCGCCGACAGGGTGCCGTGGTGTGCCTGCACCAGCCCGGCCGCGATCGCCAACCCCAGGCCGGAGCCGCTGGGCAGCGACGAATCCTCGCGCGGCACACGACCGTTCGAGCCGCGATAGGCCACGTCGAACACCCGCGGCAGGTCCGTCTCGTCGATCCCGACGCCGGTGTCGTCCACCCGCGCCCACGCGCCGGTGGCATCGCTGCCGAGCGCCAGCGTCACCGCCCCACCGGACGGGGTGTGCGCAATCGCGTTCGCCACCAGATTGGACAACACCCGGACCAGCGCGCGATCGCTGCCGATCACCCGGACCGGGTCGGCCGGTACCGACGCGGTCAGGTGCACCCCGGCCCGCTCCGCGGCGATCTTGTGGGCCGCGATCACGTCGTCGACGACCTCGTCGAGGGCCACCTTCTCGTATGGCGCGTGGACCGCTCCAGCGTTGATCTTCGACATCTCGAACAGGTCGTCGACCATCTCGGAGAGCCGAACCGATTCGTGTTCAATGTGTTTGGCCTGCACCCGCACCTCGTCGTCGCTGACCACCCCGTCGGCGATCGCCTCGGCCAGCGCGCGGATGCCGGCCAGCGGGGTGCGCAGGTCATGGCTGACGAACGCCACCAAGCGGCGTCTGGACTGTTCGGCCATCCGCTCGGCGTCGTGAATCTCTCTCTCCCACACCGTCCGGCGTGCCTGGTAGCGGGCCAGCATCACCGCCGCGGGCAGTGTCACGATCGCCACGATCAGTAGCACGACGGCGATCGGCGCGAACGTGCTGGTGATCATGAATCCGCTGGCGCCCAGCACGCCGGTCAGCGTCGCCAGCGTCGGGATCAACACCAGGGCGACCATCGTGACCGTCATCGACCAGGACCGGGCCAGCCGGATCACCAACGCGCCCAACAGGACTACCGGCAGCGAGCAGGCCAGCGCAAGTACCGCGATCTGGGCGAGATCATGCGGTGGCACGGTCACCGCCGCCGGCTTCACCGCGCCACAGGTACCCACGGCCCCAGACCGTTTGTACGCGGTGATGATCGCCGAGCTTGGACCGCAAGCGCTTGACATGCACGGTGACCGTCGACAGGTCACCGAAGTCCCAATGCCACACCTGCTGCAGCAACTCCTCGCGGGAGAACACGGTGTCGGTGTGCGTCAGGAAGAACAGCAGCAGATCGAATTCGCGGTTGGTCAAGCCCACCGGCTTACCGTCGATCTGCACGGCACGCGCCGCCGTCGACACCGTCAGGTCACCGACGGTCATCTCCAGCGGGAGAGCGGCCGCGGGGGCCGGGGCCCGCCGCAACACCGAACGCACCCGCAGCGCGAGCTCGCGCGGGCTGAACGGCTTGGTCAGGTAGTCGTCGGCGCCGGCCTCCAGCCCCGCAATGCGGTCTTCTTCCTCGCCGAGCGCGGTCAGCAGGATCACCGGAACGCTGAAGTCGCCGTGCTGGCGCAGGGTTCGGCACAGCGACAGACCGTTGGGTCCGGGCATCATCACGTCGAGCACCGCGACGTCGATTCGCTGCGTGCCCAGCACCCGCAGCGCCTCGCTCCCATCGCCCGCCACTGCCACTTCCAGGCCGTCGCGCTCGAGGTATCGGCGCACCACGTCACGGACGACGGTGTCGTCGTCGGCGATGAGCACACGTGCGGGCATAGGAAAAGGTTAGCCAACAGCAGCCTTCACCTGCACCAACGTCACGATTTTGTCATTCCCTCCCGCGCAGATTCGCCAATGCTCGCCTAGGTTGGCTCCTATGCCCGACTGTCCGGTCACGGTGGTGCTGCCCTGCCTGAACGAAGCGGATTCACTGCCCACCGTGCTGGCCGCCATGCCGCCTGGTTATCGCGCTCTGGTCGTGGACAACAACAGCACCGACGGCACGGCGCAGGTCGCTGAGCAGCACGGCGCGGACGTGGTCCACGAGGCCCGGCCGGGCTACGGATCCGCGGTTCACGCCGGGGTGCTGGCGGCCACCACGCCCATCGTCGCGGTGCTCGACGGTGACGGTTCGCTGGACCCCGCCGATCTGCCGCGGCTGGTCGCCGCGCTGGAGGCCGGCGCCGACATGGTGACCGGCCGGCGCCGTCCGCTGCCAGGGGTGACATGGCCCTGGCATGCCCGTTTGGGCACCGCGGCGGTGTGCTGGCGGTTGCGGACCCGGCATCGGCTGCCGGTCCACGACATCGCGCCGATGCGGGTGGCCACCCGTGACGCGTTGCTGGCACTCGGCGTAGTCGACCGCCGTTCGGGGTACCCGCTCGAACTACTGGTTCGTGCCGCTGCCGCGGGATGGCGTGTGGTGGAGGTCGACGTCGACTACGGCCCGCGGGTCGGCGGCAAATCGAAGGTCAGCGGGTCGGTGCGAGGAAGCTTCACCGCCGCCGTTGACTTCTGGAAGGTCATTTCGTGACGCCGATCCCGGTCACCGTGCTGGTGGTGGCCAAAGCGCCGATACCCGGACTCGCCAAGACCCGGTTGGCCGCGACGGTGGGGGACCGTGCGGCGGCCGACATCGCTGCCGCCGCGCTGTTGGACACCCTCGACGCGGTGGCCGAAGCCCCGGTCACGCATCGGGTGGTCGCGATGACCGGCGAGCTGGATCACGCCTGCCGGGCCGATGAGATACACGATCGGCTCGCCGACTTCACCGTGATCGCGCAACGCGGTGACGGCTTCGCCGACCGGCTGGCCAATGCGCACACCGACGCCGCGACGGTTCGTCAGCCGGTTCTGCAGATCGGGATGGACACCCCGCAGGTGAGCGCGGAGCTTCTCACCGCCTGCGCCCACCGGCTGATCGACGCACAGGCCGTACTCGGAATGGCGCGCGACGGCGGGTGGTGGGTGCTCGGCGTGTCCGACGGCGCGAGTGCCGACTGTCTGCGTGATGTGCCGATGTCCCAGTCCGACACCGGCGCTGTAACGCTCGCCGCGCTGGAGCACACCGGTATTTCCGTGACCCTTGTCGAGGAACTGCACGACGTCGACGCCGTCGACGACATTCCTGCCGTCCGCGCCGCCTGCGCACCGTCGAGTCGGTTCGCCCAAGCCACCCGAGGACTGTGAATGTTGGGACAGCTGTACGACGACGCCCTCGACGGTGAGCGATGTTGGTTGCGCCACGGCGACGGCCGACGGCACCCGCTTCCGGTGCGCAGCTGGCTGGGCGGTCAGGACGCCGACAGCGTGTTCGACGCGGCCATCGTGGCGCTGTGCGACGGTCCGACGATCGACTTGGGTTGCGGCCCAGGACGTTTGGTAGCGGATTTGATCCAGCGCGGTATTCCTGCCCTTGGTGTCGACCAGTCGGCGACGGCGGTCCGGCTCGCACGGCGTAGCGGTGCACCGGCGTTGCTGCGCGACGTGTTCGAGCCGCTACCGGGAACCGGCCGCTGGCAGACGGTGCTGTTGGCCGACGGGAACATCGGTCTGGCCGGTGATCCGCGCCGGGTTCTGCGCCGGGCCGCGGAGTTGCTGTGCGCCGGCGGTCGTTGCGTGGCCGAGTTCGACCCGGGCACAGCCGGGGTGCGGACCAGCTGGGTGCGGTTGGAGTCGTCGAACAACATCGGCCCGTGGTTCAAATGGGCCTCGGTGGGTGTGGACTGCGCGGCCGCGCTGGCCGAAGAAGCTGGATTGACGTTGGTCGGGATTCACCCGATCGGCGGGCGTGTGGTGGCTACACTCACGCTGACGTGACGCCGCAGATGGGATCCACCACGAAGGCCACTTCCTTGCGTGGTACAGCAGTGACGGCTCGGGTCGGGGTCGCGCTCGGTGTCGCCGTGGCCGTCTGCTTCGGCACGGGATTGATCAGCCACTTCATCCAGCATCCGCAACCGTGTTTGTTGTGGCCGACGCGCCCGGTCTGGCTCTATCAGCTGACCCAGGGCCTGCACGTCATCTCGGGTATCGCCGCGATCCCGCTGCTGCTGGTCAAGCTGTGGTCGGTGTACCCCAAGCTGTTCGAACGGCCCATCATCGGCGGGCTGACCCGGCAGATCGAGCGGGCGTCGATCCTGGTTCTGGTGGGCTCGATGATCTTTCAGCTGTCCACCGGCGTCATGAACATCGCGCAGTGGTATGCGTTCAAGTTCTTCTTCACCACCAGCCATTACGCGATGGCCTACGTCGCGGCCGGGGCGGTCCTGGTGCACATCGGGGTGAAACTGCCGGTGATCCGCCGGGCTCTCGGCGAGCCTCTCGAGGAGCCGCCCACCGGTGAGCTGCGGGTCGGTCCCAGCCGGCGCGCGGTGCTGGCCGGCACCTGGCTGGCCGTCGGCGCGGCAACGGTAGTCACAGCGGGGCAGACGATTCCGTGGCTTCGGCGGGTGTCCCTACTGGCCCCGCGGTCGGGCGAGGGCCCCCAGGGTGTGCCGGTGAACCGGTCGGCGTTCGCCGCCGGGGTGCTCGGCAGCGCGCGCTCGCCGGACTACCGGCTGACCATCGTCAACGGTGCCGCCGTCACGGCGATGACCGTCGACGAGCTCGCGGCGATGCCGCAAACCACCCATCGGCTTCCCATCGCGTGTGTGGAGGGCTGGAGTGCCACCGCAGACTGGACTGGTGTCGTTCTCGCCGATCTACTCAAAGCTGTTGGTGCCAAGGCTGATTCCGATGTCCGGATGATCTCGCTTGAACCGCCGGGGCCGTACTCGCGCACCGTGCTGCCCGCGCGGCACACCCGTGATTCACAGACCCTGATTGCGCTGAAGCTCAACGGTCAGACCCTCGACCTCGACCACGGTTATCCGTGCCGGCTGATCGCCCCGACGAGACCAGGTGTGCTGCAGACGAAATGGCTGTCCAGAATTGAGGTGGTGACGTGACGTCCGCCCGGCTTTTCCTGGTGGCGCTCGGGGTGGCGCTCGGCGTCTACGGTGTGGTGCTGGTGGCGGACAACTCGACCGACGTCATCATCCGCATCGTGGTGTGGGCCTTGATCGGTGTGCTGCTGCACGACGCGGTTTTCGCGCCGGTGTGCGTTGCCCTCGGGTTCGCCGGCCGGCGTCTCCTGCCGCACAAGTGGTGGACGCCGGTGCTGGTGGCCGCACTCCTCACGGTGGTCCTTGTGCTGCTGGCGATTCCGGTCTACGACAAGCCCGGACTGCATCTGGACAATCTGACGGTGCTCGACCGCAACTACGAGACCGGCTTCTGGATTGCGCTTGCCGTGGTCTGGGGCGCGGCACTGCTGTATCTCGTCGGTGACCGGGTGCTACCAGTTGGTCAGGATGAAATGGTTGAGCAGCAGCGCGCCGATGATGTTGAGACCCAGCCACCATCGGTGGGCCCAGACGGGCAGCAGGGCACCGGCGGCGGTGAGCCACACCTCGAACGGTAGCCAGATCCGTTCGGTCTCGGCTTTCGACAGCATCGACAGGTCGGCGAACAGGATCGCGACCAGGGCGGCCAGGACCAGCAGGTGCAGCCCGGAGCGTCGTTTGATCGCGGCGATGTCGAATACCCGGCCGATGCCGGCGACGCTGCCCAGCCCGATTGCGCACACCACCGAGGCCAGGTTGGCCCAACTCCAGTACTGGAACGGCCGGTTCAGCGCAATGCCCTGCCAATACCGCTGCTGCACAAGGGTGTAGCCGTCGAACCACCAGAAGCCTGCGATCGCGAACACGCCGACCACCGCCAGTGCGCCCAGCGCCGCCGGAATCAGTACCCGAACCGCGCCGCGCCACGACGTCGCGCACATCAGGACGGCGACTGCGGGCACGGCCATCAGGGCCAGCCCGTAATTGAGGAAGATCGCCCAGCCCAACACCAGGCCGGCTGCCACGGCGACCAGCAGGGGCCGGCGCACCGTCCGGCGAACGGCCAACGCCAGCAACGCGATTCCCCACGCGGCGACACCCGCGAAATAGCCGTCGGCGGACACCGCGATCCAGATCGCGGTCGGTGCGACGGCGACGAACGGCGCGACCAGGCGTGCCGTCTGCTCACCGTTGAGTGCTCGTACCGCGACCACGATGGCCGCCGCTGCGGACGAGCCGACCAACAGACACCACAGGCCGGCCCACGCGCCGCCGCCGAGGCCGATGCGATCGAGCCAGACGAACGTCAGCAGCGCCCCCGGCGGATGACCGGAGACGTGGGTGATCCACGAATTCGGTTGGAAATCCAGGATCCGGCTGGCGAACGTGCGGACCGCTACCGGGATGTCGGTGATCGTCGGAACCTGATTGAGGTATTCGTGCCGGGCGGTGAGCCGGCCTGCGAAGCCGCGCTGCCAGCCGTCGATCATCGCCAGGGAGAACGCCCAGAGCATCGACGTCGCCCACACCGTGAGCGTCAACGCTCGCCAGGGCAGCCGCCGCGCGAGCGTGGTGCCCCAGATCACGGCCGCCACACCGATGAGGATCGCCGGTACGGTGCCCCAGCCGACGTGGGCGTTCCACCACCCGAAGATCGGTGCGGTGTCGGCGAAGCTCTTGATTTGGGCGGGGGAGCTGTTGATCAGCGGGGTGACGAGGCCCAGATGAAGGTGCGGAACGACGAACGCCGCGATCACCAGCAGCACGCCGACGGTTACCGCGACCGCTTCCTTGCGACCGATGCTCACAAGACTCCAGCGTACGGGCGTTGCCGGTGATAGCAGCCGCGAGATCGACGACAGGGTTGTGACATCACGAGATTCACAGCCGTGATGTGGATTTCGGTGCCGGGCACACCCGGCGGGGTCAGTCGCCCCAGGACGTCCACTGATCGACATCCACCGCGATCACCGGGCCGTCCAGCGGAACATACTGGTACTGGGGGTATTTCGCGCGCAACAGTTCATAGCCGCGTTCGCATACCGAATCGTCGTGGTGGATTGCCGCGATGCCGTCGGCCCGCACCCACCACAGCTGCAACCAGTCGTCGTCGTAGTGGTCCACCAGGATGCTCACCCGCGGGTTGGCCTCGATGTTGGCCAGCCGCCGCAGCCGGTGAGTGGTTTTCGGCTTCCCGTCCACCGCGGTGTAGATGGTGGACTCGGCCACCGCGAACACGATCGGCACCACGTGCGGGGGGCCGTCCGGTGTCACGGTGGCGAGCCTGGCCACCGCCGCGGCGGCGAATCGGTCGACGGGTTCGGTCACGCCTGGGTGGCGGGCTGCTCGATGTCGGCGCCCGCCGTGGTGGCGATGAAGTCGTCGATCAGGTCGACTACTTCCATCGGGCGCTCCACCTGGGGGAAGTGTCCGACGCCGGCCAGCACTTCGAGCCGGACGTCCGGCCGCGTCTCATGCGCGGAGTACGCGTGCTCGACGGGAATGATGGCGTCCTGATCGCCCCAGATGACCATGACCGGCATGGTGGCGACGTGCAGTCGGTTCAAGGCGCTGACGGCCTGCCCGCGGTAGTCGACCACCGAACGCAGCGTGCGCAGGAACGCCTGCCGCGTCTCGGCATCGGCGAAGGAACTGTAGGCGTTCCAGATCTCCCCGCCGCGCGGCGAGGTGATGCCGAGCTTGCTGAACAGCGACCGCACCTTCTCACCGGCGGCGAGCACCGGCGGCGGCGCGATGATCGGCATGATCAGCTCGGCGCCGGGCGCGGAGAGCAGTCGCAATGTCCATCCGACGTCCGGGCCCAGCCCACCGCTGTTCATCAGGACCAGCCGCCGGCAGTAGTCGGGGTGCTGATAGACGAATTGCATGGCGATGCCGCCGCCCAGTGACTGCCCGACGACGGTGGCGTGTGTCACGCCGAGTTCGTCGAGCAAGTCGCGCAGAAACACCGCGAACGCGCCCAGCGAGTAGTCGCTGCGCGGCTTGTCGGAACGCCCGTGGCCGGGCAGGTCCGGGGCGATCACCCGGTATCGGCGCGACAGCGGGCGCATCATCTGGCGCCAGGTCTGCGAGCTGCCGGCCATGCCGTGCAGCAGCAGGATGACGTCGCCCTGGCCTTCGTCGAGATAGGCCACCTGGTCACCGTGCAGGTCGAGAAACTTCAGCTCGTCCATACTCTTCTGTCCCCTCTATGTGGCTGCGTAAACCATTGTTCACCAGCCGTAGCCGCCGGGTAGGTCGCCGCCGTTGGCAAACCGCTCGCGGAGCGCGCGACGGTCGAGCTTGCCGATGCCGCGTCGCGGCAGCTCGTCGAGAATGTGCAGTTCACGGGGGGCGGCCGTCGGATCGAGCGACTCGGCCAGGTGCTCACGAATGTCGTCCAGGCTGGGTTCGAGGGCCCCAGTGACAAGCACCACTGCGGCCGCCACCCGCTCGCCGAGCCGGTCGTCGTCGAGACCGAACACCGCGCAATCGGCGATCGCCGGGTGCTGCGAGAGCACTGCTTCCACCGGTGCGGGCATCACCGTCAGCCCGCCGGTGCTGATGCCCTCGTCGACCCGGCCCAGTACGCGCAGCCGGCCGTCCTCGTCGACGGTGCCCAGATCATCGGTCCGGAACCAGCCGGCTTCGGAAAACGGATTGGGAACGGGCGGATTGCGATAGCCCAGCGCCAACGTCGGACCGCCGATCACGATGCGACCCTCGCCCGGCTCGGCACCATCGTCCAGCCGGATGGTCACCCCGGTCAGCGGGACGCCGTCGTACACGCATCCGCCGGCGGTCTCGCTGGAGCCATAAGTCCGCACCACCGTGATTCCGGCTGCCGCCGCACCGTCCAGAACCGGCCGCGGCGCGGGCCCGCCACCGAGCAGCACGACGTCGAGTTCGGCGAGTGCCGCGGTGGCCTCGGGGTCGAGCAGCACCTTGGCGAGCTGAGTGGCAACCAGCGAGGTGTAGCGCCGCCCCGATCCCAATTGTGCAATGGCCGTGGGTAATTGGGTGACATCGAAGCCTGCTGAGACGTCCATCTCGACCGGCACCGTGCCGGCCTGCAGGCTGCGCACCAGCACCTGGATCCCGGCGATGTGATGCGTCGGCAGCGCCAGCAGCCAGGTCCCCGGGCCGCCGAGGTGATCCAGGGTGGCCGATGCGCTGGCGATCAGCGCCGCAGGGGTGAGCATCGCGCCCTTGGGCGTGCCGGTGGTGCCCGACGTCGACACCACCAGCGCGACGTCGTCGTCGATTTCCTCGCCGACTCGCAGGGAGCTTGTCAGCAACTCGCTCTCACGCAAGTCGCCGGCGGGAATCGGCACCAGGGGCGCGTCGCGCCCGTCGAGCACACCATCCAGGGCGGCCATCACTGACTGCGCCGAGGGGCCGGGCGGAATGGCGAGCGCTCGCAGAGTGGTTATTCGACGTCCTCACTGTCCCGTGGATCGTCCAGCGGCCAGCCGTAGTTCGCCAGCCTGTCATGGACCCGATCGATGTCCTCCGGAGTGGGCAGCGCGTCGGTGATCTCAGTGATCAGTACCCCGATGTCGATGTGGTCGAACGCGCCGCGCTCGAGCAGTGCGTTGGCCACCGCGATGACCTCGTCGTCGCTCAACCTCCGCCGCAGCAGCGCGAACAGCGGCACCTGGTCGGGGTGCGGGACCCCGTCGGGGTAACCGGCTTTGATCCAGGCCACGATTTTGGTGATGAAGTTGGTCACCGCAGCATCTCCCTTGCGGGGGGCGTGTGGGCGCCCTGTGGAATGCACGAATTCTAGTCGGCATCGAATTGCCGCGCCTACGTTGTACCCCCGATGCGTCGGCCCCGAGAAACGGCGTAAGGCTGGTAGGTTAACGACCGATGAACACCTGCGGGACGTTCGCAAATGCCCAGTTCGAGGACTTTTGGCAACTGGTCAAAGTGCCAAAGCACCCAGCAGAATCTGTGTCATGAGCACGGAGATGATCATCCTGGTGTTGTTGATTGCCACGGCGCTGGCATTCGATTTCACCAATGGATTCCACGACACCGGCAATGCCATGGCGACATCGATCGCCACGGGCGCGCTCAAGCCCAAAACTGCGGTGCTGCTGTCCGGGCTCCTGAATCTGGTGGGTGCGTTCCTCTCGGTCGAGGTGGCCGTCACCGTGACCACGTCGGTGCTGAAGGTCCAAGACGGTAAGACGGGTCACCTGCTGCCGGGCATCTCGTCCTCGACGGGATTGACCATCATCTTCGCCGGCCTTATCGGCGGCATCCTGTGGAACCTGATGACGTGGCTGTTCGGCATTCCGTCGAGCTCGTCGCACGCGCTGTTCGGCGGATTGATCGGCTCCGGTCTGGCGGCCTTGGGCTCCGCCGGCGTCAACTGGTCGGGCGTCACCCAGAAGGTCCTGCTGCCCGCGGTGGCCTCACCGTTGATCGCCGGTTTGGTCGCCGGCTGCGGTACGTGGCTGGTCTACCGCATCACCCGCCGGGTACTGGCAAGCCGGCGGGAGACGGGCTTCCGATGGGGCCAGATCGCCACCGCTTCCCTGGTCTCACTTGCGCACGGCACCAACGATGCACAGAAGACGATGGGCGTCATCGCGCTGGCTTTGATCACCACCGGCCACCTGACCGGCGACGTGAAGAAGGACGGCCTGCCGTTCTGGATCATCTTCAGCTGCGCGCTGGCGATCGGCCTTGGCACCTACATCGGCGGCTGGCGTGTCATCCGCACGCTGGGCAAGGGCTTGGTCGAAATTGAGTCGCCACAGGGCCTTGCCGCCGAAGCCTCCTCTGCCGCAGTCATTCTCACCTCCAGCGCTGCCGGTATGGCGCTGTCCACCACGCACGTCGCCACCGGCTCGATCCTGGGCAGCGGTGTCGGCAAGCCGGGTGCCGAGGTGCGCTGGGCCGTCGCCGGTCGCATGGTGGTGGCCTGGCTGATCACGCTGCCCGCCGCCGGGCTGGTGGGTGCGCTCTCGTACTGGCTGTCCGCTCTGGTCAAGGACATCAGTGGTTCGCAGCTGATGGGCGACGGCCTGATCTTCCTGATCCTGGTCGGGCTGTCGGGCTACATCTGGTGGCGCGCCCAGCAGCAGAAGGTCGACCACCGCAACGTCAACGCCGATTGGGATACGTCGACCAACTCCGTGGTGCCTGCCGAAGTGCGGGCGGCCACCGGGGACGCGAAGCCGGCCGAACCCACCGCCTCGGTCTGATCACCGCGACAAGCCAAAGGAAACGTTGATGACGTACTTCGAATCGATCCTCAAGGTGTTGGTGGTCGGGCTTGTTCTCGGTGCAGGCCTGCCTGCGCTGTTCGCGTCCGGCATGCTGGCCTACTCGTTCGGCGCCGGCGGCGAAGAAGCCGACCATGTGATCCACAAGCCGAACCCGGCCCTGAAGGTCCTGGGGATCGTCCTGTTCATCGTCGTCTCGCTGGTGATCGTGACGGCCGTCGCCTGGATCACCCGGTCGACGGTCATCCACCACTTCGGCGTCGACCTCTTCCCGATGCTGAAGAAGTGAGATTGCGATGACCATCCAACAGCCCCCCGCGTTTCTCGACAGCGTCCTCGGCTGGTTGCACAAGGGATATCCGGAAGGTGTTCCGCCCAAGGACTATTACCCGCTACTGGCACTGCTGAAGAGGTCGCTGGCCGAGGACGAAGTGGTGCAGGCTGCCCAGTCCGTGCTGCGCGCAACGGATTTCGATACTCCTGTCACCGAAGACCAGATTCGCGAGGCGGTCCGCGAGGTCATCGCGAAGGAACCGAATCCCGAAGAGCTCAACCAGGTTGCCGCCCGGCTGGCCTCGGTCGGCTGGCCGCTCGAAGCGCACTAGCCTCGGCTGTCGCGCCGCAGCGGGTGATCCTCGGGGACCTGCACGAAGATCAGCGTGATCCCGTCCGGGTCGTTGACGTGCATCTCGTGTAGGCCCCACGGTTCGCGCCGGGCTTCGCGGGCGATCTCGACTCCGCGGGACGTCAATTCCTGTTGGGTGGCGTAGAGGTCGCGCACCTGCAGCCACAACGAGGCGGGGTACGGGCCCTGCGCGTTCGCGGGGGCGCCGTGGCCGGCGAGTTCGATCAGCGACTGCCCGGCATAGAACACTGTCCCGCCGCCGTATTCGCGCGCGATGGCCAGTCCGAGTGCGTCGCGGTAGAAGTCCAGTGAGCGTTCGTAATTCGCCGGCCGGAGCAGCATCCGGCTCGCAAGGATCTCCATGCCGTCGTGTCTACCTCAGTTCGGCTGCAGGCGCTGACGCTTCATCGCCCGGTTCATCGCGCCGGGTGCGACGACGTCGAGCGCGCGGGCGGTGACCGCCATGCGTGGCGCGATCCGCACCGGGCGGTGCCGCGCAGCCTCGATCATCCACTGGCCGGCCTCGTCCGGGGTCAGCGCGGGAAGCCCGTCGTACTCCTTGGTCGGCGCGATCATCGGGGTGGCCACCAGCGGGTAGTACAGCGTCGTGGAATGCACGCCCTGGCCGGACCATTCGGTTTCGATGACCCGGCTGACCGCGCTGAGCGCGGACTTCGACGCGTTGTACACCCCGAACAGGGGAGAGGCTTCGCTGAAGACGCCCCAGGTGGCGACGTTGATGATGTGTCCGTCGCCGCGCTCCAACATGGCGGGCGCCAGCCCGCGGATGAGGCGCAGCGGTGAGAAGTAGTTCAGCATCATGGTGCGCTCGACGTCATGCCAGCGGTCCAGCGATTCGGCCAGCGGTCTGCGGATCGAGCGACCTGCGTTGTTGACCAGGATGTCGACGGCGCCGACCTGCTGCGCCAGCGCGTCGACGGCGTCGAGGTCGGACAGGTCGCACGGGATCGCGGTCGCGGATCCGCCGGCGTCGGTGATGCGGTCGACGACCTCGGCGAGCAGGTCTTCGCGGCGGGCAACCAGGATGACCTCGCACCCTTCGGCGGCGAACTGTTCGGCGCCGGCGGCACCGATGCCCGAGGAGGCGCCGGTGATCAGCACCCGCTTGCCGTGCAGGTTGACGGTGATGCCGGTCGGCAGGCTCAGCGGTGGTCGCATACCGGTCAGCGCGATGGCCTCAGTGATTCGGCGCAGGGGATTCACGGCTGCTGAGTCTATGCCGAGCGATTTCGGCGCGTTTACCGCCGCTGACCCTCTTTGCCAGGCTGGTTGTGAGTCAGTTCGCGACCAGTTCTAGGAGGGTGTG
>NZ_PDHO01000145.1 GCF_002887815.1 Mycobacterium sp. ENV421
GCCCACCCACCCGGGGCAAGCCAACTCAGATGTCACCTATTCGTGCAGCAGACCCGATCGGGGGCGAGCCGATCCGGCTGTTCCGGATCTATGCCGAGGGAAATTTCATCGAAGCCGGTATCGACACGCCCTTCTTCCAGACCGGCGAAACCAAGTACGGAAAGCCCATCCTCGACCGCGTGCTCACGAAACACACGCCCCTCGCAGACGCCACGAAATGTGTTCTGGTGTCCTTTGATTCGACCATGCGCAGCAATCTTTCGGTGGGCATGCCAATCGACTTGATCTGCTACGAACGAGACAGCCTCAAAGTGCAGTGGCGGCGTCGATTCGAAGAAGGAGACCCCTATTTCACCACCCTCAGCCAACAATGGGGCGAAGGCGTGCGGCAGGTGTTTCGCGACTTACCCGAGTTGCGCTGGTGACGATTCGTCAGACGATGGATCGCTTCATCATCACCTGTGAACACGGCGGCAACCAGATACCCGCGCCCTATCGGCGACTATTTCGAGGAAGGAAGGCGCTGCTGGATTCCCACCGGGGTCGGTGTGGGGAGGCCGAGATGTGTTGAAGTCACTATCCCACTGGATATCGGTGTTATCAAGAAGTGTCGAAATCCATCGAGGCCCGCCTGGTG
>NZ_PDHO01000020.1 GCF_002887815.1 Mycobacterium sp. ENV421
CCCCAGGTCAACGAGTCGCGATCAACTCCGCGTCCGAAAAGTGAGCCAAGTCAGGAACCTGATCGAGAACATCCTGCCGACCCGCCCGCGGGCAACGCTGGTGCTGCGCAAGGATGCCGATCACGCGATCAACCGGCTGCGGCTGCGCAAGTTATAGGCGAATCAGCCAGGACCTCGGTAGCGGGCGTGTTGGCTCGATGTGAGGAGGAGCTGCGGGCGCGTTCCACCCGGCTGCGGTTCCACAACATGCACGCCGCCGCAGCATACTCGAAGACTTACCCGATCACTCGACTACAGCCAGCCTGCTGGCAGGGTCCAGCTATGCCGACGGACCACCGGTGAGCGGATTCAATTTCAGCACTGGCAACGGAAAAGCAGCTTCGGACTCGATGCCGTCGGGATCTTCGTACAGTCCAATGGTGTAGACACCCGATGAAGGCACCGAGATGGGTAGCCTGTGCGCGAAGACGCGGAATTTAAACGGGCTGCCCGGTTTGTCAGGCCAATTCCACGTCGACTTCAGAGATCCGACCCGCTCTCCACTCGGCGATTTTGCGACGATATAGCGGCACGGCTCGTATTCGCTCCCACCGCTGGTATAGACGGCGAGAATTACGGAGATGGTGATCTGGGCGGGAAAGTTGCCTACGAAGCAACTGGTCATCGGGAAACCCTCCGCGATGACTCCGCCGGTCTCTTCCAAGCTGGCCTCACGTGCGGCTGCGAATGTGATCACCTGCATCGCGCACCCCCTCTTTCCGATATGTCTTCGCTGAAGCTCAGCAGTGTGGTCGCAGGTGCGGTCGCGCCATGCGGTGGTCATCCAAGACTGCGGCGTATCTTATGCGAGGCGGTGACCGAGCTCATTCAAGGGGTGCCAGCGTCGGCCGGGAGTCTATTCACGACTCGGGCACTGCAAATTCGCCTTGCACCGACACGGCCATCACATGCCGAATCGACGATGTCTGCGGCTGTAGGCGCGCAATGCGCGCAGGAAGTCCACCCGGCGGAACGCCGGCCAGTGCGCCTCGGTGAACCACATCTCCGAATAGGCGCTCTGCCACAACAGAAAACCGGACAGCCGCTGCTCCCCCGACGTCCGGATCACCAGGTCGGGATCGGGCTGCCCCGAGGTGTAGAGATTCTCCGAGATGCCGTCGATCGTGACGGACTCGATCAGCTGTTCCGGGCTGGCGCCGTTGGCCAGCTGCTTGCTCAGCAGCGCACGCACAGCGTCGACGATCTCCTGCCGGCCGCCGTAACCGACGGCGACATTGACGTGGAACGCCGCCGTCGACGCCAGCGGCGCGGTGCTGTCCACGGCGTCGCGCAGCCGTCGCGCAGGCTCCTCGCCGAGCAGTTCCAAATCGCCGACGGTCCGCACACTCCAGCGGTTGGCCGGTGCACAGATCTGTTCGACGACGTCGGTGATGATCTCGATCAGCTCCGACAATTCCTGCGGATCGCGCTGCAAATTCTCGGTGGACAACAGGTAGACCGTGGCCATCTCGATGCCGGATTCGGCGCACCAGCGCAACATTTCGGCGATCTTGGCCGCGCCCATCCGATAGCCGTAGGCGACGTCGTCGTGACCAGCATCACGAGCCCAACGCCGGTTGCCGTCGCACAGGACGGCGATGTGGCGGGGTAGCTGGGACTTGGAGCGCGCCAGCTCCTGGCGCAGCCGCATCTCGTAGAGCCGGTAGGCCGGGTCCTTGAGGCGCGGGGGAATGATCTCCACGACAATCCAGACTACTGTGAGCGACAGGTAGCCCCTGGCGCAATGGAGGTGAGATGACCGCAGGAGTCGGCACCACCGATCCCCGCCGATCCGCGTCGTCCGACGCGGAGGACTTCCCCGAGGCCGTCGTCGACGCCGCTGTCGAGTTCTTCGGAAAACCACGGCTGCGAGGCTGGATTCACGTCTATGCCGCCGTCATCGCGGCGATTGCCGGTGCTGCCCTGGTGTCGGTGTCGTGGTCGGCGGAATCGACCAGGGCCGGCATCTCGACGCTGATCTACACGCTGACGATCGTGGCGATGTTCACCGTCAGCGGCACGTATCACCGGGTGAACTGGACGTCGCCGAGCGCACGCAAGTGGATGAAGCGGCTCGACCACTCGATGATCTTCATCTTCATCGCCGGCAGCTACACGCCGTTCGCGATGTTGGCGCTGCCCGAGAAGAGCGGCGCGATCCTGCTGACCATCGTGTGGAGCGGCGCGCTGGCCGGTGTGCTCCTGAAGTGCTTCTGGCCGTCGGCACCGCGGTGGGTGGGCGTACCGCTCTATCTGCTGCTGGGCTGGGTGGCGGTGTGGTTCATCGTCCCGATCATGAACGGCGCCGGGATCGCCGCCATGGTGCTGCTGGTCGTCGGCGGGTTGTTGTACAGCGTGGGCGGGGTGCTCTACGGATTGAAGTGGCCCAACCCGTGGCCGACCACGTTCGGCCACCACGAGTTCTTCCACGCCTGCACCGCGGTAGCGGCGATCTGCCACTACATCGCGATGTGGTTCGCGGTCTTCTAGCGCCCGGCGGGCAGGAGCGAAGCGACCCGGGGATTGGCTAGAGCTGGGTGACGTTCTCCGGGCCCCAGTAGGCCTTCATCGACGTGATCTCGCCGTCGCCGTTGAACGCCATCACCTCGATGACCTCGATCCGCATAGCGCCCGCGACCGTGAGGGCGAACATGAATGCCGCCTCGGTACCACCGGCGCGGAACGACAGCAGCTCCGATTTCACCTCGGCGCCTTCGACGTTCTTGTAAAAGCCCTCGATCGCCTGCCGGCCGATGTGGACTTCGCCGCAGCCGACCGGATCCTCCAGCGTGGCGTCCTCGGCGTACAGCGCCGCGACGTCGGCCGCTTTGCCCGCGGCGACGGTGCTCAGGTAACGGTTGACCAGGGCTTCGAGATCGAGGGCATCGCTCATGGCCGCAAACGCTACACGGACACACCCAGCGCGTCGGCGAGTTCCCGGGCTCCTGTCACCGGCAGGTCACAGGTCCGGCCGCGACACACGTAGGCAGCGTCGATTCCACCGATCCGGTCGCGGCCTTCCAGCAGCGCCGAGGAGTTGACGGTCCCACCGACGACAATGGCGCCACCGGGTGCCAATTGTCGGGCGGCGGAAAGCAATTCAGAGTCAGGTCCGTCGCTGGCGACAGCCACCTGCAGCGGACCGCGCACGGCCGCCTCGGCGACGGCCAGCCAGTGACCGGCCGATCTCGGCGCACGGGCCAGCAGTGCCGAATGCGCCGACAAGGTGGCCTCGGCGGCCTGCCCGTAGCGCGCCGCGCGATCGGCGTCGGCCAGATGCGCGGCGATCAGCAGGGCCTCGGCGATCAGCGAGGCACCCGCGGGCGTGGCGTTGTCCAACGCGTCGGCGGGACGGACCATCAGCTGCTCGGCATCGTCCGCGGTGTCGAACCAGCGGCCCGGACGATCCGGGTCAGCGAAGTGCCGCAGCGCGATGTCGAGCAGATCGGTGGCGCTCGCCAGCCACGCCGCTTCACCGGTGAGCTGGTAGAGCGTCAGCAAGCCGGTGGCCAGCGCGGCGTGATCCTCGAGGATGCCCGCGCTGTCGCCCACCACCCCGCCGAGGCTCGCCCGCCGCAGCCTGCCGTCGACGATGTGCAGGTCCAGCAGGGCCCGCGCACACCGCGACGCCGCGGTTAGCAGCGGCGGAACATCAAGGGCCACACTGGCTTCGGCGAGGGCGGTGATGGTCAAGCCGTTCCATGCCGTGACGATCTTGTCGTCGCGCGCAGGCTGCACCCGCGTCGAGCGGGCCGCCAGCAGTGCTTGCCGGACGCGCTCGAAACGCTGCGCGTCGTCGGGATCGGCGGGCAGCTGCGGCACCGAGCACCCGTGCTCGAAAGTGCCAACATCAGTGACCGCGAAAAGGCTTGCCGCCCAAGCACCGTCATAATCACCGAGCACCTCGTGCAACTGTGCGGGCGTCCATACATACGTCGAGCCTTCGACACCCGCGGCGTCGGCGTCCAATGCCGAGATGAACATGCCGCCGTCGGCGAGATCGTTGAGCAGAAAACCGGCGGTCTCGGCCGCGATTCGCAACGCCAGCGGGTCACCCGTGCGCCTGCCCCAGTGCGCGTACCCCCGCAGCAGCAGGGCGTTGTCGTAGAGCATCTTCTCGAAGTGCGGCACCACCCAGTCGGCGTCGACGCTGTACCGCGCGAACCCGCCGGCCAGCTGGTCGTAGATGCCGCCGCGAGCCATCGCGGTGCCGGTGCGGACGACAGCGTCCAGGGGCAGCGGCGAGCCGGTGCGCTCGAAGGCCCGCAATAGCGCTTCCAACAACGCCGACGGCGGAAACTTGGGGGCCCGGCCGAAGCCGCCACGCTCGACGTCCTCGTCGCGCAGGATCGCCAGGACGGCGTGGTCGCATAACGCGGGCTCGATCTCCGGGCCGTCGGGCAGCCCGGTGGCCATTCGTCGCAGCTCCCCGGCCACCTGATCGGACGCCTCTTCGACCTCATCGCGGCGCGTCTGCCAGGTCTCGGATACCGCGTCCAACAGCTGCAGGAACTGCGGCTTCGGGTAGTAGGTGCCGCAGAAGAACGGCCGGCCGTCGGGGGTCAGAAAGCAGGTCATCGGCCAGCCGCCCTGGCCGGTCATCGCCACCGTCGCGTTCATGTACACCGCGTCGAGGTCCGGCCGCTCCTCGCGGTCGACCTTGATGCAGACGAAATGCGCATTCGCCACCGCCGCGACGTCCTCGGACTCGAAGGACTCGTGGGCCATCACATGGCACCAGTGGCAGGCCGCATACCCCACCGACAGCAGGATCGGCACATCCCGACGCGCAGCCTCGGCCAGTGCCTCGGGGGTCCACTGCTGCCAGTGGACCGGGTTGTCGGCGTGCTGACGCAGATATGGGCTGGTCGCGCTGCCGAGCGTGTTAGCCGCCTGGCTCATGCGGGGGTGTCTTGGTCTCGCGCTCGGTGCCTGCGGAGTCGTCGGTTGTCGTCGCGCCGATGGCTTCGCCGTCGACCGGCTGCTCATCGAAACTCTGGGGCAGCTTCTTGAGGTGCCGGTTCATCGACCAGACCAGGACGAAGACGCAGATCAGCAGGATGACGACGATCAGCAGGCCGAACGGGCTGGCCTTGCCGAAATCCGGCCCGGTGTTCTTGGGCGGATCAGCCAGCACCATCACGGCCGTGGTGAACAGGTCTCTCACTCGAAGATCTCGATTCCGGTGAACAGGTCGTCTTCAGGCAATGTGGCGGGCACCCGCGAACGAGCCAGTTCGAACTCCTCGGTGGGCCACAACCGCTGCTGCCACTCTATGGGCGTCGCGAAAAAGAATCCGTCGGGGTCGATCTGGGTCGCGTGCGCCTTGAGGGCCTCGTCGCGCTGGTTGAAATACTCCGAGCACAGCACCCGGGTGGTCACCCGCCCGGCGAAGATGTCGATCTCGGGATCCCACTTCGCCAGCCAGCTGGCGAACGGGCCTTCCTGGCCGTGCTTGGCGAACTCGTCCTGCAGCAGCTGCAGGCGCGCCCGCAGGAAGCCGTGGTTGTAGTAGAGCTTGCTGACCGCCCAGGGTTCCCCGGCATCGGGATACAGCCGGTAGTCGGCCGCGGCTTCGTAGGCGGCCACCGAAACCTGGTGGCAGCGAATGTGATCCGGATGCGGATAGCCACCGTTCTCGTCGTAGGTGGTCATCACGTGCGGACGGAACTCACGGATCAGCTTCACCAATTCACCGACCGGCTGTTCCAGCGGCACCAACGCGAAGCAGCCGTCGGGCAGCGGCGGCAGTGGATCACCCTCCGGCAGCCCGGAGTCCTCGAACCCCAGCCAGTGGTGTTCGACCCCGAGGATCTCGGCGGCGCGGGCCATCTCGTCACGCCGGATGTCGGCGATGCGGTCGCGCACCTCGGGTAGGTCCATCGCCGGGTTCAGAATGTCGCCACGTTCGCCGCCGGTCAGAGTCACCACCATGACCCGGTGGCCTTCGGCGGCGTACCGGGCAACGGTTGCCGCGCCCTTACTGGACTCGTCGTCCGGATGGGCGTGCACAGCCATCAGCCGCAGTTCGGTCACGTCTCCCCTGTACTCACTGTCTCGTCTTGGGCTTTCCCTGGGCCTTACGTGCTGATGTAACAGCGACAGCACGCCCTATAGTCCAATAGTTCCACTCGGGCGTGGATACCCGTAATCGAAGCCCGCTGACGAGAGACTCGCCGCACACTCATGACCGACAGCCCGCCGCCGCTCCTGCAGGAGCGTTACGGACGTACCCGCCTGCCGGCGACCACCCGGCGCCGGGTGGCGTTCGCGCTGGGTGTGCTGGTGTTGGCGGCCGGTCTGGTGCTCGCTCTGATCGCTTACCAGCGCTTCGAGGGCAACGATGTCGAGGGCTCGATCGCGGCGTATCAAGTCACCGATGACCACACCGTCTCGGTGACGATCAGCGTGACCCGAAAGGACCCGTCCCGGCCCGTGCATTGCATTGTCCGAGTTCGTTCTCATGACGGCGATGAGACCGGCAGGCGCGAAATTCTGGTGCCTCCGTCGCAGGCGCCAACGGTGCAGGTCACTACATTTGTGAAGTCATACAAACGACCATTCGTCGGCGATATTTACGGCTGCGGAACTGACGTTCCCGGATACCTCGTCGCGCCCTGACCGGCGACGGAACGACCAACAGCGAACTGCGAAAGCATGAAGGCTGCCTGTCCTCGCGGTGGTAGACTTGTGCGATACACGGTTCCTGCTGGGAGCCGTGTATTGCTTCATTAGCGCGTTTGATCGCAGCTCTTCGATGGCAATACACGCGGAACCATCCGCATGTTCCCGGCAGCGACGACAGACTGCAACGCGAACATCGCGTAACCAACGAATGAGGAGCGCAGCGAGATGACCGATACCCAGGTGACCTGGCTGACCCAGGAGTCGTACGACCGCCTCAAGACCGAGCTGGATCAGTTGATCGCCAACCGTCCGGTCATCGCTGCCGAGATCAACGACCGTCGCGAAGAGGGCGACCTGCGCGAGAACGGCGGCTACCACGCCGCGCGCGAAGAGCAGGGCCAGCAGGAGGCCCGCATCCGCCAGCTGCAGGAGCTGCTGAACACCGCCAAGGTGGGCGAGGCGCCCAAGCAGTCCGGCGTGGCGCTCCCCGGCTCGGTGGTCAAGGTCTACTACGACGGCGACGAGTCAGATACCGAGACCTTCCTGATCGCCACCCGCCAGGAGGGCATCGACCACGACAAGCTCGAGGTCTACTCGCCGAACTCCCCGCTGGGCGGCGCGCTGCTCAACGCCAAGGTCGGCGACACCCGCGAATACGCGGTGCCGAGCGGCAAGACCGTGAAGGTCACGCTGGTCAGCGCCGAGCCGTACCACTCGTAGCCTTTCCCGCGCGTGGCGCGCATCGCCGAAGACCTTCTTCTGCTGCTGCTCGACAATGCCGCGGCGCAGCCCGCCGTCGAGCAGTCCCAGCTGCAGAGGCTGCTGGCCGCCGCCGTGCTGCTGGACCTGGCCTACGACTGCCGGATCCGGCCTGCGATACCAGGTGAACCCGTGCCGCCCGATCGACTTGTCGTGTTGATGGGGCCGCCACCGCTGGATCCTGTTGCGCGGCCGGCGCTGGCACTGCTGCAGGAAGCACCGATCACCGCCGGCGCGGCGATCGCCAGGCTGCGCAAGCAGATCGAGGACCGCGTGATCGATCAGCTGCTGCGCACCGGCCAGATTCATCAGATTGCGTTGTCGCAGAATCGGTTTCGCAGAAATACCTATGCCTGGCCGCTGGCCGGCCGGGCGCGGGTGGATCGGGCCCGGTCCGCTCTGCTGTCCACCCTGTTCGACGGCAAGCGCCCTGACCCGGCAACGGCGACGATCATCTCGCTGCTGCATACCGTCGGCGCACTGGGCGCGGTTCTGAGCCTCAACGACCGTGGCTGGCACTGGGTCTGCGATCGAGCCAGCGAGATCGCCAGCGGCACATGGGTTGACGACGCCAACTTGGCGGAAGTCAATCTGGCGGTGACCACCGCCACGGTGCGGTCGGCGCTAGTTTAGGGCTTGCTCGAGGTCGCCGAGCAGATCTGCCGGGTCTTCGATTCCGACCGAGAGGCGAACCAGGTCGTCGGGTACCTCGAGTTGCGATCCGGCGGTCGACGCGTGCGTCATGGCACCGGGGTGTTCGATCAGTGACTCGACCCCGCCCAGCGACTCGGCGAGAATGAAAACCTCGGTGCGCGAACATAACCGGCGTGCGGCTTCGATGCCGTCGCGCATCCGAACCGACACCATGCCACCGAATCCGCTCATCTGCCGTGCCGCCACCTCGTGGCCGGGATGCGAGGGCAGGCCCGGATAGAGCACCTGACTCACTGCATCGTGTTCAGCCAGGAATTCGGCCACCTTGGCGGCATTCGCGCTGTGCCGCTGCATCCGCAGCTCCAGGGTCTTCAGACCGCGCATCGTCAGATACGCGTCGAACGGGCCGGGTACCGCGCCCGCGCCGTTCTGCAGGAACGCGAACTTGGTGTCCAGTTCCTCGTCATTGGTGACCAGCGCGCCACCGACCACGTCGGAGTGCCCGCCGATATACTTCGTCGTCGAATGCAGCACGATGTCGGCACCGAGATTGAGCGGCTGCTGCAGCGCCGGTGAGGCGAACGTGTTGTCCACCAGCACCTTCTGCCCGCCGACCGCAGCGATCTGGGCGATCGCGGCAACGTCGGCGATCGACAGCAGCGGATTGGTGGGCGTCTCAACCCAGATCAGCTTGGTGGTGGCGGTGATCGCCGCGCGTACCGCGTCGAGGTCGGACAGCGCCACCGGCGTGTGCTGAACCCCCCACTGGGTGAACACCTTGTCGATCAGCCGGAAGGTGCCGCCGTAGGCGTCGTCGGGGATGACCACGTGATCGCCGGGACGCAGCACCGCCCGCAATGCGCAGTCGGTGGCGGCCATGCCCGAACTGAACGCGCGCCCGAAGGTGCCGTCCTCCACCGCGGCGAGCACTGCCTCCAGCGCGGCGCGCGTCGGGTTTCCCGTGCGGGCGTACTCGAAGCCACCGCGCAGGCCGCCGACGCCATCCTGCGCGAAGGTGCTGCTGGCATAGATCGGCGCGTTGACCGCACCGGTCGCGGGATCGGGACGGTATCCGGCATGGATGGCCCTGGTCGCGAACCCCTGTGCCCGGTGCCGGTCGGCTGCGCTGCGCTGCTCACTCATCACGAGCGAGCCTATCGGCTCACATGCTCAGAGCGGCACACACACCGTCGTCATGATTTTGTCGGCGAGCGTCTGCCGCTTGGCGTCCCACAACGGGAACAGGTAGCCGATGTAGCAGATGATCGCGTCGACGAAGTGGGCGATCTGGCGCACGATCGACAGGCCGAAACCGATCGGCTGCCCGGTCTTTTCGCTGATCACCTTGAACTTCAGCACCGACTTGCCGATGCTCGACCCGGTGGTGCCCTGGCGGTAGCCGTAATTCCAGACCCAGAACGCCAAGCTCGCGAGCCCGAACACGAACGACAGGATCAGGCCCAGCGTGGACGGCTGCGAGGTGCAGTACACGCCGTAGCTGTTGTCGACGCTGCTCGAGGTGCAGTTGTTCTCGCCGGTGGCGAACGACAACCCCTGCCCGACTCCGGACAGGTCGCGATCGGGAGGGTGTCGATGATGAAGGCGCCGACCCGTTTGATCCACGGGGTGTATGCCTCCTTCGACAGCACGCCGGCACCGGGCGGGGGCGGCGGCGGATAGTTCCCCGGCGGAGGGGGCGGGTAATTCCCCGGCGGAGGGGGCGGCGGATAGTTCCCCGGCGGAGGGGGCGGGTAGTTACCGGGCGGAGGGGGCGGTTGCGTCATCGGAAGTCCTTGTCTACAGAGGGAGGCAGACGGTGGTCATGATTTTGTCGGCCAGGGTCTGGCGCTTGCTGTCCCACAGCGGGAACAGCACGGCGATCAACCACACGATGCCGAGGCAGAGGTAGGAAGCCACCAGGTACAGGATCTCGCGGACGAAAGACAGTCCGAAACCGATTGGCAGTCCGGTCTTTTCGCTGACCACCTTGAACTTCATCACGGATTTGCCGATGCTCGACCCGGTGGTGCCCTGGCGGTAGCCGAGGTTCCAGACCACGAACGCGATCGCGATCAGGCCTGCGACGACCAGAGCCAGCGTGCCGATGGTGGAGGTGCCTGTCGCGCAGTAGTCAGCGGTCTCGTACTGCGATGTGTCGGTGACGCATTCGGTGTCCGTGGTGGCGATCACGACGCCGTAGCCGATGCCCAAGATGATGTAGGCCGGGATGTAGTCGATCAGCCACGCGACGACGCGGGTGAACCACGACGTGTAGGCGCTCTGCGGCAGCTGGGGAACGGGCTGACCGGGCATGGGCGGACCACCGAAGGCGGCGCCCGGCGGGGGCGGCGCGTAACCGCCCTGAGGCGGTGGCGGCGGCGGATAGTTACCGGCGGGTGGCGGCGGATAGTTCCCCGGAGGCGGCGACGGGTAGCTCCCCGGCGGGGGGCCTGGCGGTTGTTCGGTCATGGCGCCTTCCACTTCGACGGTGATCACCTGGGATAAAGCGGCCTAAATGTACCTGAGAAGTACCTGCGTATCGCGGCAAAGCGCAATCTTCATCTGGGCGCAATGCGCCGCCCAAAGAATTTGCCCGAGAAACTACTTCAGCGTCGGCGGGGCCCGTCGGACAGGAAGCCGAGCAGATCGTGGCGAGTGATGACGCCGACCGGCTTGCCCTCCTCGACGACCATCAATGCGTCCCGCTCCCCCAACGACTTTGCCGCCGCGCTGACCAGTTCTCCCGCACCGATGAGAGGCAGCGGTGGGCTCATGTGCACCGCCACCGCGTCGGCGAGCTTGGCTCGGCCCTCGAACACCGCGGACAGCAGTTCTCGCTCGGAGACGCTGCCCGCCACTTCGCCCGCCATCACCGGGGGCTCGGCGCCGACGACCGGCATCTGTGAGACGCCGTACTCACGCAGGATGCCGATGGCGTCGCGGACGGTCTCCGACGGATGGGTATGCACCAGGTCGGGCAGCGCACCGGACTTGCCGCGCAGCACATCGCCGACCGTCGGCTCGACCACCGAACCGTCCAGGCGGGTCCGCAGGAATCCGTACGACGACATCCACCCGTCGTTGAAGATCTTCGACAGATACCCGCGGCCGCCGTCGGGCAACAGCACGACGACCACCGAATCCGGGCCGGCCTCCTGCGCCACCTTGAGCGCGGCGACCACCGCCATCCCGCAGGAGCCGCCGACCAGCAGCGCTTCTTCGCGGGCCAGCCGTCGGGTCATGTCGAACGAATCCGCATCCGAGACCGCGATGATCTCGTCGGGCACGGCCGGGTCGTAGGCGGCCGGCCAGAAGTCTTCGCCGACACCCTCGACCAAATAGGGCCGTCCGGTGCCACCGGAGTACACCGAGCCCTCCGGGTCGGCGCCGATCACCTTCACCGTGCCGCCGGACACCTCCTTGAGATAGCGCCCGGCGCCGGTGATCGTCCCGCCGGTGCCGACGCCGGCCACGAAATGCGTGACCTTGCCCTCGGTGTCGGCCCAGATCTCCGGGCCGGTGGTTTCGTAGTGGCTGGCCGGGCCCATCGGGTTGGAGTACTGGTCGGGCTTCCAGGCGCCCTCGATCTCGGTGACCAGCCGGTTGGACACGCTGTAGTAGCTGTCCGGGTCGTCAGGCGCGACGGCCGTCGGGCAGACGACGACCTCGGCGCCGTAGGCGCGCAACACATTGCGCTTGTCCTCGCTGACCTTGTCGGGACAGACGAAGATGCACTTGTAGCCGCGTCGCTGCGCGACCAGGGCCAGCCCGACGCCGGTGTTGCCGGAGGTGGGTTCGACGATCGTCCCGCCGGGCTTCAACTCGCCGCTGGCCTCGGCGGCGTCGATCATCTTCACGGCGATGCGGTCCTTGGCGCTGCCGCCGGGATTGAGGTACTCGATCTTGGCCGCGACCACGCCTGCGCCTTCCGGCACGACGGAGTTCAGTTGGACCAGTGGGGTGTGCCCGATCAGCTCGCTGATGTGCGACGCGATTCGCATGCCTACATCGTGTCAGGCGGCGAATCCGCGCGGCTAGCCGGTGGCTTCGCGGATGTACTCGCCGATCTGACGCAGTGAGCGTTTCGCTTCCGGGATGAGCGGCGCGGCGAGCTGGAAGTCGTGGATCTGACCCGGCCAGACCCGCACCTCGGTCGGCACACCGGCGGCGGCGAGCCGGCGCGCAGCCAGCCGGGCGTCGTGCAGCAGAACCTCTGATCCGGACACATGAATCAGCGTGCGCGGAAGGCCCGGCTCGATGTGGTCGAGCGGCTCGTAGACCCCTTCGGGCTCACCGTCGACGATGTTCTTGGCCGCAGCCCGGGCGACCAGGGCGACGAGGGCGTCGAACGCCTTGGGCGGGAACATCGCATCGGTGCGCATGTTCGGGTGGGCCACCTTCTGCTCGTGGTCGAGCTGCAGCAGCGGCGAGATGGCCACCAGGGCGGCGGGCTCCTCGCCAAGGGCCTGCAGCCGCTGCGCCAGAGTCAGGGCCAGATAGCCGCCGGCGGAGTCGCCGGCCAGCACGATCTGGTCGGGCTCGTAGCCGCGGGTCCGCAGCCACTGGTAGGCGTCGAAGCAGTCATCGACGGCGTTGCCGATCGTGTGCTTCGGGATGAGCCGGTAGTCGACCACCAGCACCGGCGAGTCCGCGAACTTCGACAGCGCGACCGAGATGCGGCTGTGCGAGTTCACCCCGCAGGTGAGGAAGGCGCCGCCGTGCATGTAGAGCACGATGCGGCGGTTGCCGTCGGCAGGCAGGACGCCGGGCGCCCGGACCAGTTGCGCCGAGGCGTTCGGCAAACCGACCGTGGCCCGAACCGTGCCCGGGGTGGGCAGCAGCGCGCGGGCGACAAAGTCGACCAGCCCGAAGGGCCATGGCCAGTGCGGCACGTGGCTGAGCACCGCCAATGTGGGCCACATGGTGGCGCGGGTGCCCATCGAGACCAGCCGCGCGGCGACACTCGGGCCGCTCTCGACGACCTCGACCGGCGCGCCATCGCTGACCGGGTACCGGCGCGGGCGACCGCTACCAGCGTGAACATGATGGGGGGCAGCAGCCCGGACCTTGCTGGGTGCGGTCATTGTCAACACTCCCTACGCCAATGTAGATACGTGTTCCGGACACTCGAGCGAAGCCCGGTAACTTAGCTTTGCCATCTGCCTTACCTATAACAACTAACGATCTGATTTCTTACCGGATCTGATACCTGTCTGTAATCGCGGGGCCACTGTTGCGCCCCGAATTGACGCCCGAGCAGCACCTAAACTGGGCTCGTGGGGATACGCGCTCGGCGGAAGTCAACGGCCGCGCTGGCAGCGGCGGGGGTTCTGGCCTCGACCGGAACCGCCGTCCTGGGTGCGCGCAGTTTGCTCACGGGTCAGGCGGACCAGGTCCGCAATGTGATTCCGAAGTCCTGGGACGTCCCACCGCGGGCGGACGGCATCTACGCCCCGGGCGGCGGTCCCGTCCAGCGCTGGGAACGCGGGATGGAGTTCGACCTCCATCTGATGGTGTTCGGCGACTCGACGGCCACCGGCTACGGCTGTCGCAGCGCCGACGAGGTGCCCGGCGTGCTACTCGCCCGCGGCCTCGCCGAGGAGTCCGGCAAGCTCATCCGGCTGTCGACCAAGGCGATCGTGGGTGCGACGTCCAAGGGGCTGTCCGGTCAGGTCGACGCGATGTTCGTGGCCGGCCCGCCACCCGATGCGGCGGTGATCATGATCGGCGCCAACGACATCACCGCACTCAACGGCATCAGCCCCTCGGCGCGCCGGCTCGGCGCGGCCGTGCAGCGGCTGCGCGCCTCCGGTGCGGTGGTGGTGGTCGGGACGTGCCCGGATTTCGGGGTCATCAAAGACATCCCCCAACCGCTGCGATGGACGGCCCGTAACCGCGGTCTACGGCTGGCCCGCGTGCAAGCCGCTGCGGTGCGCGCCGCAGGCGGAGTCCCGGTGCCGCTGGCCGACCTGCTGGCGCCGAACTTCCGGCAGGCACCCGAGGTGATGTTCTCCGAGGACCGCTACCACCCGTCGGCGGCGGGATATGCGTTGGCCGCCAACCAACTGATGCCCGCTCTGTGCCATGCCCTCGGCGAGTGGACCGGTGTCACCGTGCCCGACCTGCCGTGGGCTACCAAGTCGGAGGTGCGGGCGCTCACCGACCGGCTGGGGCCGCTGGCGCAGCTGCTGCGCCGCAGAACAACCGGGGTCCCCGCACCGATCGTGATGACCGCGAGCTAGGTTCGTGTGCAGTCTCGCTGCACTCAAGCTGCACACCTCACGAGGAGCCGTCATGCCCGAAGCTGTCATCGTTTCCACTGCCCGCTCGCCGATCGGGCGCGCGATGAAGGGGTCGCTGGTCGACATCCGTCCCGACGATCTGGCCGCGCAGATGGTGCGCGCCGCTTTGGACAAGGTGCCCTCGCTGGATCCGCACGACATCGACGACCTGATCATGGGCTGCGGTCAGCCCGGCGGTGAGTCGGGCTTCAACATCGGCCGCGCCGTCGCCGTCGAGCTGGGGTACGACTTCATGCCGGGCACCACGGTCAACCGGTACTGCTCGTCGTCGCTGCAGACCACCCGGATGGCGTTCCACGCGATCAAGGCCGGCGAGGGCGACGCATTCATCTCGGCCGGCGTCGAGACGGTGTCGCGCTTCGGCAAGGGCAACGCCGACGGCTGGCCGGACACCAAGAACTCGCTGTTCGCGGATGCGATGGCGCGTTCGGAGGCAGCCACCGCCGGCGCCGACGAGTGGCACGACCCGCGCGAGGACGGCCTGCTTCCCGACGTGTACATCGCGATGGGTCAGACCGCCGAGAACGTGGCGCTGTTCACCGGCGTCAGCCGTGAAGACCAGGACCACTGGGGCGTCCGTTCGCAGAACAAGGCCGAGGAAGCCATCAACAGTGGCTTCTTCGAGCGCGAGATCGTGCCGGTCACGCTGCCCGACGGCACGGTCGTGTCCAAGGACGACGGACCGCGCGCCGGCACCACCTACGAGAAGATCAGCCAGCTCAAGCCGGTGTTCCGGCCCAACGGCACGATCACCGCGGGCAATGCCTGTCCGCTGAACGACGGCGCGGCCGCGCTGGTCATCATGTCCGACACCAAGGCCAAGGAGCTGGGGCTGACCCCGCTGGCGCGCATCGTGTCGACGGGCGTGTCCGGCCTGTCGCCGGAGATCATGGGCCTCGGCCCGATCGAGGCCGTGAAAAAGGCTCTCGCACACGCGAACATGACGATCGGCGACATCGACCTCTACGAGATCAACGAGGCGTTCGCGGTCCAGGTGCTCGGCTCGGCGCGGGCGCTCGGCATGGACGAGGACAAGCTGAACGTCTCCGGTGGCGCGATCGCGCTGGGGCATCCGTTCGGCATGACCGGCGCGCGGATCACCGCCACGCTGCTGAACAACCTGCAGACCTACGACAAGACGTTCGGCATCGAGACGATGTGCGTCGGCGGTGGCCAGGGTATGGCCATGGTGATCGAGCGCCTCTCGTAACTTGCAGCCATCGAGTCAGACCTCAGAGCGACGATCGGTACCACTTCATCGCCCTGGGGTCTGACTCGATGACCATGCGCGCCTGGTCCGTTCGATGATGTCGGCAGTTCGGTCGCCGGCGACCACTCGGATCCGGCGCCACCCCATGTCGGCGATGAATTCCGATCGGGTCCGATCGTTGCGATAGATACCGCGGTCCAGGCGATGCTGCTCGCCGTCGTACTCGACCGCGACCATCACATCGCGCCACCCCATGTCCAGGAAGTAGCGCGACCGGCCGTCATCCCTGAGCACCGGGATCTGGGTCTCGGGACGCGGAAATCCAGCGGCCATCAGCAGCAGCCGCAACCAGGTCTCTCGCGGGGATTGCGATCCGGCGTCGGCGAGGTCGAGGACCGCGGGCACTCGGCGTACACCTCGCATATTGGGATGACGCGGCAGCAGCTCCAGTACGTCGTCGACGTTCAACCGGGTGGCGTTCGCGAGCGCGTCGACTCGGGCCACAGCTTCGCCCACCGTCCCCCGCCGTGCAAGGTCGAACGCGGTGCGCGCCAAAGTGGTAACCGGTAGACCCGGTATCGGGTGCACCTCGTCGTCGAACAGCGTCTCGGCGCGGCTGATGATCCCTGCTGGCGCCTTGTTGTTCGGATAGGCGAGTTCGATCGGTATCGATGAATCGATCCACTTCGCTCCGTGCACTGCAGACGCCGCCAAACCGGTGACGACCGCACGACCCCGAGACCACAGAACAGCCGCGACTGCCCGGTCACGAACCGACAGTTCACCAATTCCGTACGCGTACACGTCCGGAAATATGCGTCGGCAGTGGGCCCGGAGTTGATACCGCGTCAGCTCGCCCGCAGCGATCGCGTCGCTCCCGATGAACACCCGCTGCACTCGGACAGGATCGCGGTGACCCGCCATCGCTGTGTTCATCCATCCACAGCTCATCGAGGCAGAACTGAGTGCAACGAAAGAGCACTTTTCAGCGCCGTGAGGTCTGCCTCGATGGTCGACCCCGCAAAAAACAAAGCCCCGGCCGTCAGGCCGGGGCTTTGCACGGTGAAGCGGCTAGCGCTGTTGGAAGTAGCTGAGCAGCCGCAGGATCTCGATGTACAGCCAGACCAGCGTCACGGTCAGGCCGAGGGCCACGCCCCAGGCCGCCTTCTCCGGCGCACCGGCGCGGATCATCTGGTCGGCAGCGTCGAAGTCGATCAGGAAGCTGAACGCCGCCAGCGCGATCACGAACAGCGAGAACATGATGGCCACCGGGCCGCCGCTGCGCAGGCCGAGGCCCTCGCCGCCGCCGACCCCGAACATCGCCAGTACGAAGTTGCCCAGGAGCAGCACCAGCACGCCGACCATGGCCGCGACGATCATGCGGGTGAACTTGGGGGTGACCCGGATGGCGCCGGTCTTGTAGACGACGAGCATGCCGAAGAACACGCCGATGGTGCCGAGCACCGCTTGGCTGATCAGCACACCGGCGTTGGCGCCGGACACCACCACGTTGGCGAAGATGAACGACACCGCGCCGACGAAGAGGCCCTCGAGTGCGGCGTAGCTCAGAACGATGGCCGGGTTGTCCTGCTTACGACCGAAGGTCGCGATCAGCACCAGGACCAGGCCGCCGAGCCCACCGATCAGGGTGAACGGCATGGCCAGGGCCAGGTTGGCCGAGACCAGGAAGTAGGAGATGACCGCCACGACGGACAGCACACCGAGGGTGATGCCGGTCTTGGTGACGACGTCGTCGATCGTCATCGGCCGCGAGACGCCGGTTTGCGGCTGGTAGGCGCCCGCGTATGGATCGGCCTGGTAAGCCACCTGCTGGGCACCGGCTACACCGGTGCCGAATTGTGCGTATCCGCCCTGCTGCTTGGGCAGCGAACGAAATACCGGGTTGCTGGTCTCCCGCACCGTCGGAATCCTCTCCTGGAAGTCGCGTAACACACCGTCAACGAACGGCTGCCGGAACCAGTTCCCAGGAAGTCCACAACGTTCTTCCCGGCGTGTCCGGCGCTACGAAGCCTGACCTTACCTGTGAGCGGCATCCGGCGGGTGACGATCTTTTGCCAACTGGTACTTTTGCCTTTTCCAAAAACTAGGACATCCAACCAATTTGATGGACGGAAAGGACCGCTCTGCCGTGACGGCTGAATCCGACGAAGTCTTGACCCGGGTCGACGGCGGCGTCGGCTTCCTGACGCTCAATCGCCCGAAGGCCATCAACTCGCTGACCCACACGATGGTCACGATCATCGCGACGGCGCTCACCGACTGGGAGCACGACGACGATGTCCGCGCGGTACTCCTCGCCGGCGAGGGGGAACGCGGCCTGTGCGCCGGCGGCGACGTGGTGGCGATCTATCACAGCGCCCGCGGCGACGGTTCCGACGCTCGCCGCTTCTGGCTCGACGAGTACCGCCTCAACGCCCAGATCGGTCGCTACCCCAAGCCCTTCGTGGCGATCATGGACGGCATCGTGATGGGCGGCGGTGTCGGCGTCGCCGCGCACGGTAGCGTCCGCGTGGTCACCGACACCTCCAAGGTCGCCATGCCCGAGGTCGGGATCGGCTTCGTCCCCGACGTCGGCGGCACCTATCTGTTGTCGCGGGCTCCCGGTCAACTCGGCCTGCACGCCGCCCTGTCCGGCGCGCCGTTCTCCGGGGCCGACGCCATCGCGCTCGGATTCGCCGACCACTACGTCCCTCATGTGCAACTCCAGGGATTCGTCGAAGCGATCGTCGCCGACGGCGTGGACGCCGCCGTTCAGGCGTTCGCCACCGAACCGCCGGCCAGTCACCTTCTATCCCAACAGCATTGGATTGACGAATGCTATGCCGGCGAGACCGTCGCCGACATCATCGCCGCCTTGCGCGGCCACGACGACGAGGACGCCAGGAAAGCCGGCGACCTCATCGCGTCCCGCTCCCCCATCGCGGCGTCCGTCGCGCTGGCGTCGGTGCGTCGCGCCGCCGAGCTCGACACCCTGGAAGACGTTCTGGTTCAGGAGTACCGGGTGTCGTCGGCGTCGCTGGACTCCCACGACTTCGTCGAAGGAATCCGCGCGCAGATCATCGACAAAGATCGCAATCCGACGTGGAACCCGCCGTCACTGGCCGCGGTGACCGAGCAGGATGTGGAACAGTACTTCGCGCCGGCGGACCCGGACCTGACCTTCGAGGAGGACAAGTGAATTACGAGACCATCCTGGTCGACCGCGACGAGCGGGTCGGCACCATCACCCTCAACCGCCCCAAGGCGCTCAACGCACTCAACAGCCAGGTGATGGTCGAGGTCACCACGGCCGCCGCCGAATTCGACAACGATCCGGGTATCGGCGCCATCGTCATCACCGGCAACGAGAAGGCGTTCGCCGCCGGTGCCGACATCAAAGAGATGGCCGAACTCTCGTTCTCCGAGGTCTTCGACGCGGACTTCTTCGCGGCGTGGGGCAAGCTGGCCGCCGTCCGCACCCCGACCATCGCCGCGGTCGCCGGCTACGCCCTCGGCGGCGGCTGCGAGCTGGCGATGATGTGCGACGTCCTCATCGCCGCCGACACCGCAAAGTTCGGCCAACCCGAGATCAAACTGGGCGTGCTGCCCGGCATGGGTGGCTCGCAGCGGCTGACCCGGGCGATCGGGAAAGCCAAGGCGATGGACCTCATCCTGACCGGCCGCACCATCGACGCCGCCGAGGCTGAACGCAGCGGCCTGGTGTCACGCGTGGTACCGGCCGACGACCTGCTCACCGAGGCCAAAGCCGTCGCGACGACCATCTCGCAGATGTCACGGTCGGCCGCCCGGATGGCCAAGGAGGCGGTCAACCGTGCCTTCGAATCCACGCTGACCGAAGGCCTGCTCTACGAGCGCAGGTTGTTCCACTCCGCGTTCGCCACCGACGACCAGACCGAGGGGATGGCCGCCTTCACCGAGAAGCGCCCTGCCAACTTCACGCACCGCTAAGGTGCTGACGTGACCGTCACCGAGTCGGAATCGACCGAGGCCGCCGACCCGGCGCCTGCCCCGGAGAGCAAGCCGGATTGGTGGCAGCGCCGATACACCTTCACCGGAACGGCTGTTGGCCTGGTGTTCCTCGGCCTGTCCCTGAGCCCGTCGCTGCTGCCGCGCGGACCGCTGTTCCAGGGCCTCGTCAGCGGTGCGGCCGGCTCGGTCGGCTACGGGCTGGGCGTGTTCGCCGTGTGGCTGGTGCGGTTCATGTTGTCGCGGCCGTCCAGCCCGCGTCCGCCGCGGTGGTCCTGGCCGGTGCTGGTCGCCGTCGGAATCGTCTGGCTGGTCGTGACGATCTACTGGTTCCACATCTGGCAGGACCACGTTCGCGACCTGATGGGTGTGCCGCGGCTGCAGTGGTACAACTACCCGCAGGCCGCGATCATCGGCGTGGTCGTGCTGTTCCTGTTCGTCGAAATCGGCCAGCTGGTCGGCAGACTCGTCAGATATCTGGTCCGCCTGTTGAATCGGTATGCACCACCGCGTGTTTCGGCGGTGGTTGTGGTGGTGCTGCTGCTGAGCCTGACGATCGCGATACTCAACGGCGTGGTGATCAGGGGCGGGATGAGCTTCCTGAACAGCACTTTCGCCTCGGTGAACGACGAGATGGATCCGGACAACCCGGCCCCGAAGACCCCGTTGCGCTCCGGTGGCCCGGGCTCGCTGGTCTCCTGGGACACCCTCGGCCACCAGGGCCGCGTGTTCGTCGCCGGTGGACCCTCCGTCGAAGAACTGACCAAATTCAACGGAGCCCCCGCGGTCGAACCGATCCGGGCCTACGCGGGCAAGAACTCCGCCAACGGCATCAAGGCGTCCGCCGAACTGGCCGCGCGAGAGTTGGAGCGCGCCGGCGGATTCAAGCGCAAGGTCATCGCCGTCGCGACCACGACGGGCACCGGCTGGATCAACGAGGCCGAAGCGTCTGCCCTGGAATACATGTACAACGGCGACACCGCGATCGTCAGCATGCAGTACTCATTCCTGCCGAGTTGGCTGTCGTTCCTGGTCGACAAGGAGAACGCCCGGCAGGCCGGCCAGGCGCTGTTCGAGGCGGTCGACGCACGTCTGCGCGAAATGCCTGAGGCTCAGCGGCCCAAGATCGTGGTGTTCGGCGAGAGCCTCGGATCCTTTGGCGGCGAGGCGCCGTTCCTGAGCCCGAACAACATCATCGCCCGCACCGACGGGGCGCTGTTCTCCGGTCCGACGTTCAACAACACGATGTGGGACGACGTCACCGTCAATCGCGACGCCGGATCCCCGATGTGGCTGCCGATCTTCGACGACGGCCAGAACATCCGATTCGCGGCACGCCCCGACAATCTGGGCCGGCCCGACAAGCCGTGGGGCTACCCGCGGATCGTCTACCTCCAGCACGCATCCGACCCCATCAGCTGGTGGAACCCGAATCTGCTGTTCGCCGAACCGGATTGGTTACGTGAGGCACGCGGGTACGACGTGTCGCCGGACATGTACTGGATTCCGATCGTGACGTTCCTGCAGGTGTCGGCTGACATGGCGGTGGCCGTCGATGTTCCTGACGGGCACGGTCACCGTTACGTGCGCGACGTCGTCAACGCGTGGGCGTCGATCCTGCAGCCGCCGGGGTGGACGCCGGAGAAGACCGAGCGCCTGCGCGGAATCGTCAAGGCGCCGGAGTGAATTCGCTCAGCTCGGTGAGTACGTCGGCTGCGGCCAAAGCCTGATAGCCGCCGACGACGTCGGTGGCGCGGTGCAGTCCGAGGTCCTGCAACGCGGCCGCGGCCAAGCTCGAGGTGTACCCCTGCGAGCACAGCACCACCCACTCGACGTCATCGCCGGCCGCCTGAGGCAACCGGGCGTCGCTGGTCGGATCGCAGCGCCATTCCAGCACATTGCGTTCGATCACCAGCGCGGCCGGCGTCCCGCCTTCGGCGGCGCGTTGTGCGGCAGGGCGAATGTCGACCAGGATGGCTCCGCGACGCAGTGCCGCCGGAATCTCCTCAGCCGGCAACCGGTTCAGTCGCGCCCTGGCGTCAGCCAGGACGCGGTCGATTCGGCTACTCATCGGATCAGCTCCCCTCAGGTGCATCGGTCAGCTCGGTGCGGGTGCGGCGCAACGTATTACGCTCGGTGACTTCGTAATACGACATCGCCGTGAGTGGCGGCGAATACGCGTGCACACTCAGTGTGGCAGAGGCGGGTGCGGCTACGGCCGGGGCGCCGACGACGTCGTGCACCCACCCGAGAGGGAAAGCCGCCTGGTCTCCGGCGTCGAGGCGACGGCGGTTCAATCGCTCACCGTCCCAACGGTATTCGTGCAGCGCGCCGGAGAGCACGGTCAATGCACCCAGCGATCCGCCGTGGTCGTGTAGCTCGGTGGTGTGGCCGGCGACCCAGCTGATCAGCCAGACGTCGAGCTCGTCGTCGGCGTGCAACCGGGTGAACCAGCGTTCGTCGCTCGGCGGACCACCGGCGGGCAGCAGCCCGTCGAACTGGCCGCGCAGCACGCCGTCGGCGTACTGGTCAGTGGCGTGCATCAGGTCGGGCAACCGCAGCCGCGTGGGTGCGGAGACGGCTGGTGCGATGGACGGGAATGTGGCAAGTGAAAGGGCAGCGCCCGAATACGGCATGACGAGAAACTTTCCGCACGTTGCAGGGTCAGATCGGGGGGTCGGCTAGTACCGACAACACTCCCTGGACCTGGTCCGCTCCGTCATGGCCGCCAGTGTTGCATAGATTGAAACGATGCGCCCCTACCGATGTCGCTCCCTGTCCGCCGCCGCGGCGTGTGTCGCGGGCGTGGCCGCCGTGCTGACGGCATGCTCGTCGGGCGGCGGCGGGCAGTCCCCCTCAACAACTTCGGCGCCGTCGAGCAGTGCGGCGCAGTCGACGGAAGCGGCCGCACCGTCGGGCACGGTTGGCACCTCGCCGGGTGGGGTCACCACCCGGATTGACGTGCCCGCCGAATCGACCGAAGAACAATATGCGCAGGCCTGCATGGCGACGAAGACGTGGATGGAAGCCAAGGGCGGCGACCCGAAGACGTTGGTCGAACCGTTCCTGAAGGAATTGCAGGGCAACGCGGCCCCCGGCCCGGCGACGTTCAACAGCACCTGGGGCCAGTTGTCGACGGCGCAGCAGGCCGCGGTCGTCATCGCGGTGAAGGCCGCCGCCGAGGGCGGCTGCTGATCCTTTCGATCACGGGCAGCAAAAGTCGGCGGCAGCGCGCGATTACTGCCACCTGTCGTTCAGTTGCTGCCACCGGAATTAAATGCCTGACCTCGCGGTTTACCTCCTTGTAATTGATCGGCGAAAGCCGGCAGCAGAGGAAAACGAAGAAGAGGCACATCATCATGACCAAGTACGCGGTCGCGGGCCTGTTGGGCACCGCGATGAGCGCGTTCGTCATCGGCCTGGCCGCCCCCGCGGCCGCCGCCCCCAGCGGGCCCGGTGACGCCCGCGACACCACAATCGACTCGCTCGGATACACCGTTGGTGGCGACAATCTCGGCACCATCGACGTGATTCAGCGCGACTGAGCGCGGCGCGGTGACACGCGCCACCACGGAAGGGCATCCCGAAAGGGGTGCCCTTCCGCTGTCGGTGAGCAGAATGGACCCCATGCCCGACCAAACCCCCAACTCCCGGGTCGCTCTGGCGCTCGGCAGCGGCGGTGCGCGCGGATACGCGCACATCGGCGTGATCGACGAGCTGACCCGTCGCGGCTACGAGATCGTCGGTGTCGCCGGATCGTCGATGGGCGCGCTGGTTGGCGGCCTGCACGCGGCCGGGTCGCTCGACGAATTCGCAAAGTGGGCGCAGACGTTGACGCAACGAGCTGTGCTGCGGCTGCTCGATCCGTCGATCACCGCGGCCGGCGTGCTGCGCGCCGAGAAGATCCTCGACGCGGTCCGGGACATCCTCGGCGACGTCACCATCGAGAACCTGCCGATCCCCTACACGGCAGTCGCCACCGACCTCATCGCGGGGAAATCGGTGTGGCTGCAGCGCGGTCCGGTCGACGCCGCGATCCGCGCCTCGATCGCCATCCCCGGCGTGATCGCACCGCACGTGCTCGACGGCAGGCTGCTGGCCGACGGCGGAATCCTCGACCCGCTGCCGTTGGCCCCGATCGCCGCCGTCAATGCCGATCTGACGATCGCGATCAGCCTGTCCGGGCCCGACCCGGAAGGCAGCCAGGACACCGAAGCTCCGGAATCCGCCGCCAGCACCGAATGGCTCGGCCGGTTGTTGCGCAGCACGTCGGCACTGTTGGACACCAACACCGCCCGTTCGCTTCTGGACACTCCCGCGGCCAGGTCGATGCTGAGCCGCTTCGGAACCAGTTCGGTGTCGGAGGACGGCGACGACGTCGAGCCCAGCAGCGATGATCAGCTGATCGACAGCTCACGTGAAGCTGCGATCCCCAAGCTGGGCAGCTTCGCGGTGATGAACCGCACGATCGACATCGCGCAGGCCGCACTGGCTCGCCATCAGATGGCGGCCTATCCCCCGGACCTGCTCATCGAGGTGCCCCGAACCGCTTGCCGCAGTTTGGATTTCCACCGCGCCGCCGAGATCATTGAGCTGGGTCGCGAACTGGCCGTCAAAGCGCTGGACGGCTACCGCCACATCGGTCCGGAAATCATCATCACGCCAGAAACTCCGTGACGGCCGCCGCCACCCGGCGGCCCTGCTCGCGTCCGGCCAGCGCCGACGGGATCCGGCAGCGCGGGTCCAGCGGGTTGGGACCGAAGGCGTTCAGGGAGGCGTCGTCGGCGAAGACGGCGAATGTTCGCGCACCGAAGCCGGCGATCTCGGCCGCGGTGCCGTGGGTGAACGGCGACGGCGCTGATTCGCTCGCCGGCACCAGCACAACAGCCGTCGCGCAGTCGGCGGCCACCGCGGTGTGGACCGAGCTGCTGACACCGCCGTCCATGTAGCGCCGGTCGCCGATCGTCACCGGCGGCCAGGTACCGGGCACCGCGCAGCTGGCAGCCACGGCGTCGACGAGGTCAACCCCCGACGACGAGTCGAACACCACCAGTTCCCCGGTAGCGGTGTCGATGGCGGTGATCCGCAGATCCTGGTCCGGCCAACGATGTTCGGGAAGTCGCGCTTCTATGACGCGTCTGCGCACGGCTTCACCGACGGTGGGCGTGTCCAGCGCGATGCGTCCGATCCGCTGGAGTTTCTCGGTCAGCTCGCCGGGTTCGGCCATGGCCGTGAGGAACAGCGCGGAAATCTCCTCGATGTCGACCCCGGGGTCGATCTCCGAGGAGGGTTCCGCCGTCTGGCGTTCGAAGAGCGCCTCCAGCGACAGCGAGCTGCTGATCTGTGCGGCGACGGTCGAACCGGCCGAGGTTCCGACCAGCACATCGGAGTCGAGCAGGCTCTGCGCGGTATCCGGCGACCGGTCGGCGATCCCGCGCAAAATGCCGGTCTCCCAGCCGATACCGGCGATACCGCCGCCGGCCAGTATCAAGGCTCGTTTCGTGGTCACAGCGTGTGAGTCTGCCAGCTGCCCAGGTAGTCGATCGCGTCGGTCTGGTAGGCGTGCTGCGCCCAGCCCAAAGGCGTCGTCCCATAGCGAAAGTCGACCAGGTCCGGGTCCGCGCCGGCGTCGAGCAGCCGACGGATCAGGTCCAGGTCGCCGCTCCACGCCGCGTGATGCAGCGGCGTGGCGCCGTCGGCGTCGCGGACGTTCGGGTCGTCGGGAAACGGCGGGTGCACCAGCTCGGCCCCCGACACGTCGATCCCGTGGCGAGCCAGCAGGGCCAGCCGGTCTGCGAAGCCATGCTCGGCGGCCCAGTCGATTTGGCGCTGCCACATCTGGTCGCGGGTCTCCATCGCCTCACCCAGGCGCTGTTCCCACGGACTCGGACCGGCGTCGGCCAGGCCGTGGTCGAACAGCAGCGCGAGGTGCGAATCGTCGGCGCGGAACATCCGGTTGTAGAGGGTCTGCTGGTCGGCGGGATGGGCACCGCGCTCCAGCAGCAGGCGTGCCAAGGCGGTCGCAAACCGTTGCCGGGGTTGACGCCCGGGCCCCTGCTCACCTTCGCCGAACACTCCGGTGAGCCCCGTGAACGGTGTCGGCAGGGCGCGCCACAGATAGCCGGCGTTGGGATCGGCGCCCGCGTCGAGCAGCACACTGGCCGCGGCCAGGACATCAGTTTCCCTGTGCGGCAGCGGGACCCGTGAATAGCACAGATACAGCAGCGGTACCCAGCCGAAAGGTCCGCCGGGCGTGGTGACCAGTTCCGGCTGATCCTCCAGGTGATGGGTCAGTGCCACCGGGTCGGCCGCCGACGCGGCGGCCCACACATGATGCTGCGGCACAGCAGGATTGGACTCGAGCAATGCCGCAGCGGCCTGCCAGCGTGGTGGGGCGTCGGTGTGGTCGTAGCGCAATGACGCGAGTGAGCAGAACTGGTCGGCTACGCCCAACGTAGCCGGGTCGATGCCACCGGGGTGCACCGCGAGTTGGTCGGCGATCGCCATGAACTCGACGAGCGCGGGCCAGCCGCTGAACCCGTACCGGCGGGCAATCGCTTGGTGCGCGTCGTCCAGCGACAGTGGCCGGGGGCCTTCGCGGTGCAGGGCGCGGACTTCCGACACCAGCTGCTCAAACGAGGGGTCGGCGGGCAGAGTGCTGGCCATTGCGGACGCTACCAGCCCGACGCGATCAGCGAGATCCCATGTAGGCCCGCGCGACCCGGGTGACAAACTGGTAGACGCCGTCCTCGTCGGGTGCCAGCGGGCCCGGCTTTGCGTGCGGCGAACTCAGCCCGCGCTGCACCGACTCGCATGCCGCCCAGTCCTGCCGGTTGGTCAGGTCCCAGAAGTCCACCGCGTACGACGGGTCGAAACCGGGCTTGTCCAATGCTTCTTTGGGGAAGGCCCACGCGCATTCCACATGGGTGCGGTCGACGGCCAGTGGTGTCATCAGGTGGGTCATCACATAGTCGGGGTGCAGGCTCACCAGCAGGTTGGGGAACCCGACCAGATACATCACCGTGCGCAGCTCGTGGTCGGACAGGCCCTTGATCGCCACGCCGCCGCTTCGCCCGTTCAGCGACATCGTCTCGGCCTCGTCGATCATGCCCATCCAGCCGCCCATCCAGTCGCCGGGCAGGTCGATGTTCTCGCCGCTGGTCGGTGGGCTGATCTTGGACAGCTCGGGGTGAATCGTCGAGCAGTGGTAGCACTCCTGGTAGTTCTCGACGATCACCTTCCAGTTGGTCTCCAACTCGTAGGAGTGCCGCGCGACGACCGTCAGATCCTCGGTCCGGTAGGGGCCGACGACCTCTTCCAGTCCCGCGATGTGGAGAGCGAAATCGCCGTCGCTGCCGCTGGGATCGACGAAGAGGTAACCGTGCCAGTCCACCAACGCCAGTTCGGTCAAACCGAATTCGACCGGGTCGGGGCCGCCGACGCCGTCGAAGGCCGGCGCATTGCGCAGCTCGCCGTTCAGCTTGTACGACCACGAGTGGTAGGGGCAGATGATGCCGCGCCGCTTGGCGCTCGCACCGCAGGCAAGCAGTTCGTGACCGCGGTGGCGGCATACGTTGGCGAACGCACGCACCCGGCCGTCTTCGCCGCGCACCAACAGAATTCCGTCCGAACCAGAGCCGACCGCCTTCTGGGCGCCGACACCATCCAGATCGCCGGCATGGCCCACGCAATGCCAGCCGCCGAAGATGTTGTGCTTCTCCCACTCGAAGACTGCCCTGTCGACGTAGGCCTCGCGCGGCAACATCCGCGACTGGCCGAACGGGGCGAGCGCGGCTGCAAGGCCATCGGCAGGCACCGGCGCCGGAGTCTGTTTGAACATACAGTCAGACTAGTCCGGCGACCGGCGCAGGTCCAGAGATGGCATGGCTCAGGCCTCCCCGGCGAACGCGGCGATACCGCCGCCCGCGGTGTCGTCGCCGCGGGTCAGTCGGCGGTACACCAGGTATCCCACGGTCACCGCTATCAGCGCCGCGACCAGCAACAGAGTCGCCAGTGCGTTGAGCGCCGGGGTCGGTGCGGCGCGGGCAGTGTTGTAGATCTTCACCGAAACCGGTTCGGTGGCCGAGTTTCCGGAAAGATAGCGCACCAGCACGAAGTCGTCGATGACATCGGCGAACACCAGAACCGTACTGGCGAAGATAGCCGGGAACAGCATCGGGACCGTCACCCGCCGCAGTGCCTGCATCGGGGACGCACCCAAATCCATTGCGGCTTCTTCGTATTGGGAACCGATCGTGGCCAGCCGGGCTCGCACCAGGACCGCCGGGTAAGCGATCTGGAACGTGACCAGACCGATCACCTGCGCCGAAGTTCCCAGCCCGAACGGCAACGCCAGCGATGTCATCACGAACAGCAAAGCGACAGCGAGCAACACCTCGGGGACCACGAACGACACCAGCATCATCAAGTTGGCGCCGGCGGGTAGTCGTCCCCGCCACCGGTCGATGCCGATGGCGAACAACACACCCAGCGGCACCGTGATCAGCGTGGTGATCACCCCGAGTTTCAACGTCTGCAACAGAGCGGTGTGTAGCGACGCATCGTGCCACACCGACTTGGTTGCGTCACCCCAGTACCAGCGAAAGGAGAAGCCCTGCCAGTTGGTTCGCGACCTGCCGTCGTTGAAGGAGAAGGCCACCGCGATCAACACCGGCAGCAGCGACCACACCAGATAGCCGGCGGTGACCGCCGTCAGGACCCACGGCGGCCGCCACGGGTCGCGCCACCACGCCAGCGGGCCTCTCATGAGGACACCTCGTCGCCGCGGGAGGTCACCCGCACGTAGTAGAACATCGGCACCACGGTCACGATCAGCACCAGCATCACGAACGCACCAGCCTGCCCGGTCTGGCCGGGCGACTGCACGCTGTCGTTGATGAGGTTGCCGACCATCGCGGTCTTCGGGGACGCCGACAGCATGTCGGAGGTGAAGTAGTCACCGAGCATCGGCAAGCAGGTCAGCAGCACGGCGGCCACGATCGTCGGCCGGCACATCGGCAACGTCACCCGCCAGAACGACCCGAACCTGTTGGCGCCCAGGTCCCGTGCGGCTTCCAGAGTCGCCTGGGGCAGCCGGTCCAGGCCGGCATACAGCGGCAGGATCATGTATGGCACATAGCCGTACACCAGGCCGAGCACCACCACCACCGGCTGCCCGGTCAGCCAGTGCACGTTGACGTCGAACAGGCCGCCCAGGCTGAACAGCCGGTTCACCATGCCGTCGTCCTGAAGCAGGTTGACCCAGGCCAGCATTCGCATCATGTAGCTGATCCAGAACGGTGCGATCAACGCGGCCAGCAGCACCCCCGCCCACCGGCCCGACAGCCGCGCGGTGAAGTAGGCGACCGGAAACGCGATCAGCAGGCACAGGACACTGGCCAGCACGACGTACACCGCGGTGCGCACCAGCGCCGGACCGTAGACACCGTCGGCGCCGACGATGTGGGTGAGCACATACGCGAACTGAGAGGAGTCCCATTCCAACGGGTTCCACACCGGGATGGGCGTTCGGAAGATCGGGTCGACTTGGCCGAAGACGATGGCCAGCACCACGTAGAGCGGCGCGATAAAGAACAGCGCAAGCCACAGCGTGCCGGGCATCGCCAGCAGAGGCCACAGCCGGCTGTTGCGCGTGCGCGGCACCGCGGTCAGGATCCCCCGGCCTTGAAAGCCCGCCAAACGTTATGCCAGGCAGCATCATTGCTGGCGTCCAATTCCAACAGCCGGTACCCGGTATCGAAGTACTCGGGACGGACGATCGCGCTCTTCAGGTTTTCCGGGACCAGGCCCTCCGCGACAAGCGAGTCCGGGTTCAGCGACACCTGCGGCGGCTGATAGCCGATCTGCTTGAAGTTCTGCTTGGCCACCTCGGTATCGAGCATGTGGTTGAGGAACAGGTGCCCGAGCACCGGGTTCTTGCCGCCACGCAGCAGCACGATCAGATCGTTGTCCACCAGCCCCTTGCCGTCGGAGGGGAACCAGTAGCGCAGGATCTCCGGACCCGTTCCTTCCGGGAGGTAGTTGACGGCGTTGACGATGTCCCCGGACCACATCTGCGAAAGTCCGAGTTGGCCGGCGGGCAGGTCGCTGTACATCGTGACCGTGACCTTGGGTGAGGTCGCCTTCACCAGCTCGGTCAGCTGGTCGCCGAGCTTCTTCAGATCGTCGGCCGAGGAGGTGTTCACGTCGGTGATCCCCAGCTTCAGCAGCACCATCGCCATCGCGGTGTGCCAGTCGTCGATGACGGCAGTCTTGTTCTTGTAGGCCGGATCCCACAGCGACTCGTAGGGGTTCTTCAAGGCGCCGATGTCGGCGGGTACCTGGTCGGTGCGCCAGCCGATGCCGGTGGTGTACACGGTGTAGGGCACTGTGAAGCGCCACTCCTGGTCGTACCAGGGGTTGGCGAAGAACGGCCAGACGTTGGTGATGTTGCCGATATAGCTGTGGTTGAGCGGGCGGACCAGGCCGCCGTTCACCAGCCGGCTGATCTGGTCGTAGCTCGGGAAGTAGATGTCGTAGTCGACGTTGCCGCCGCGGATCTTGGTGATGGCCTCGTCGGTGTCGTTGAACGTCGACACCGCCACCTTGGTGGCGTACTTGTCCTCGAACGACTTGATCGCGTCGGGCGCGATGTAGTCGGCGTAGCTGTACAGCTGCAGCGTCGCACCCTTCTCCGGCGCCAGCCCGTCCGCGATCGGCTTGTTGTCATTCGGTATGTCCCACTTCACCGGGTTCTGCGGTGAGGCGATCTTCAGAGTGGGAGCCGAAGTTGATTGCCCCCCTTTGGAACACGCGTCGAGGAATGCCACGAGCGCAGGAGTCCCCGCGGCCAGCAGAGCGGCCCGCTGGAGGAACTGCCGACGGTTCGGGCCGGGACCGATGGGTGCTGGCATCCGCGCCTCCGTGGTTTCGAGTCTTGATCGCTCCCTGGACTCTGACATAGACTGAACGCTCAGTCAATAGATGTCGGACGGCTTTTTCGCAGGTCCGCACGCTAATCGAGCGGAAGGTGCCCGGAGTGGCTTCGCCGACAATCGAGAGCCCGGTTCAGGATGCGGTCGACAGACTGATCGCCGACCAGGAGAAGGTGTTCCTGGCGCGCCAGCCACGCAGCACCGAAATGATCAGCCGCGCACGCGAACACCTCGCCGGCGGGGCGACGTCGAACTGGCAGATCGCCCAACCGCAGGCAGTCTGGATGAGCCATGGTGCGGGCTCCAAGGTCTACGACGTCGACGGCACCGAGTACGTCGACATGCACGGTGGCTACGGCGCTTCCATCGCCGGGCATGCGCACCCCGCGATCGTCGAAGCGGTCAGCAGGCAGGTCCGCCGCGGTACGCATTTCGCGCAGCCCACCGAGGACGCGATCTGGATCGCGACGGAGCTGGCCCGACGGTTCGATTTGCCGTTGTGGCGCTTCGCCAATTCCGGCACCGAAGCCACCATGGACGCGGTGCACCTCGCCCGCTCCGTCACCGGGCGGGACCTCATCATCAAGGTCGAAGGTTGCTACCACGGCCATCACGACTCGGTGGAGGTCTCGGTGCTCCCCGAGGCCGACCAGGTCGGTCCGCGCGAGCACCCGATCGGGGTGCCGGGCAACACGGGCATCCCGGCGGCGATCCGTGATCTGGTGGTGGTGGTTCCGTTCAACGATCCCGAGGCGGTGGCCCGGGCATTGACCGAGCACCGCGGCCAGATCGCCGCGATGATCGTGGAACCGGTCATGATGAACGCCGGGATCATCCCACCCGATGCCGGCTATCTGGCCGCCATTCGCGACCTGCTGCACGCCGACGGCGCCCTGCTGATCTATGACGAAGTCAAGACCGGTTTCACCACCGGCCCGGGTGGGATTACGGCGACATCCGGCGTGGTTCCCGACATCATCTGTCTGGCAAAGGCTTTGGGTGGTGGCATTTCAGTCGCCGCGATCGGCGGCACTGCTGCGGTGATGTCGGCGATCGCCGACGGCCGGTACGAACAGGTCGGCACCTTCAACGGCAACCCGCTGGCGATGGCCGCCACCAGGGCCACCCTCGCAGAGGTGCTCACACCGGCGGCCTACGCCCGGATGGCGTCGCTGGCGCAGCGGCTTCGCGGCGCTCTGGAGGCGACAGTGTCCGAACACGGTTACGGTTGGCACGTGGTGACTGTCGGAGCCAAGGGTTGCGTGACGTTCAAGCGCGAGCCGGTCCACGACTTCCGCGATTTCCTGCACATCGACGACCGATTGGGCCACCTGCACTGGCTCATGCAGCACAATGGCGGTGTGTTCCTACCACCGTGGGGCAAGGTGGAGCAATGGTTGTTGTCTGTTCAGCACGACGAAGCCGATGTCGACCGGTTCGCCGCGAACTTCGCGCGGCTGGCCGAGGCGGTGGCAGCCTGACCGCCTGCTGTCGGGACGGCCGCCGGTGACCGGCGGCGCCATCCGGCTGCATCAGCTGGCGAAAGCATTCGACGGCGTTCCCGCCGTGACGGGGATAGACCTGGATATCCCAGCTGGACAGTTCTATTCGCTGCTCGGGGCATCCGGGTGCGGCAAGACCACCACACTGCGGATGATCGCCGGATTCGAGAAGCCCGACTCCGGACGTATCGAACTCGACGGCCGCGACGTCGCGCAGGATCCGCCGCACAAGCGACCGGTCAACACCGTCTTCCAGACCTACGCGCTGTTCCCGTTCATGTCGGTCTGGGACAACGTGGCGTTCGGCCTGCGCTACCAGAAGGCACCCAAGCAGGACATCAAACGCCGTGTCGGTGAGGCACTCGAGCTGGTCCGGATGCACGAGTTCGCCAAACGGCGCCCCACCCAGCTGTCCGGCGGCCAGCAACAGCGCGTCGCCCTGGCCCGTGCACTGGTGCTGCAGCCCCGGGTGCTGCTGCTCGACGAGCCGCTCGGCGCGCTGGATGCCAAGCTGCGCAAGCAACTTCAGCTTGAGTTGCGAGCCGTTCAGCGCGAGGTCGAGATCACGTTCGTCTATGTGACCCACGACCAGGACGAGGCGTTGACGATGAGTGATCAGATCGCCGTCCTGGCCGAGGGCCGCGTCGAACAGGTCGGTCCGCCGCAAGAGATCTACTCCGCGCCGGCAACCACCTATGTGGCCGGATTCCTCGGTGCGGCCAATATTTTCGACGCCGAGGTGCTGGAGAACAACAACGGTGCGGCGCTGTGCTCGGCGCTGGCGACACGTCTCGGCGCCGAGGTGGACGCCTCGTGCCGGCCCGGGCCTGCCGCGATCGTGATCCGGCCGGAGCGCATCGCCCTGCAGTCTGCAGAGGATCCGGTATCGCCGGGACACAACGTGATCCGCGGTACCGTCGCCCAGGTCGTCTACCACGGCGCGTCGACCCAGGTGCACGTCGACGTCGGCGAGCCGACCGCTCTCGTCGTCGACGTCCCCAACCGGTACGGTCCAGGGTCGGCTGCCTACGACGCCGGAATGCCCATCACCTGTGTGTGTTCGACAGATGCGGTACGGGTCCTGGCCCGCAGTGCAGCGGTCGTTATCAAGGATCCGGCAGCGGATCTGGTCGCGGGCCCGGTTTAACGCGAGCGCCGGCCCTTGCCGGCCGCGACCAGGGTGCGCTTCTCGCGGGGCAGGTCAAGTTCCCGTTCGGCGAACCGCATCGCGATCTCGTAGGCCACCTTCGAATCGACTTCCGGATCCTCGAGTGCCACCTGGATGGACAAGCCGTCCAGCAGAGCGGAGAACTCCAGGGCGAACATCTTCGCGTCGACGTCGGACTTCAGGTCGGCCGACTCCACGGTGTCGACGATCATCCGGCGCCAGCGGGCGTCGAGCTCCACCCGGCCTGCTTTGACTTCGTCGTGCCGGAATGCCTGCGCCCACAGATCGAACCACAGGCCCCACGCCCCGGGGATCTCGTTCTCGGCCTCGGGAACACAGGTCCACTGGATCAGCAAGGACAACCGTTCCCGAACCGACGGCACCTCGGCGAGCATCTGCTCGGCGGCTTCGTAGAACGATTCCTCCGAGTGGCGCAGCGCGTCGACCAGTAGCCGGTCCCGGGTGCCGAAGTAGTAGATCACCAACGCCGAGCTGACCCCGGCCCGTTTGGCCACATCAGAGATTCTGGTCTCCGAGAAGCCGCGTTCGCAGATGAGCTCCGCTGCGGCACGCAACATCTGGATGCGCCTCGCCTCATTGTTCTCGGTGGCGGGTGCGGGATCTGCCATCTCGTCGTACTCCCCTCTGCGGCGCCGGTGCCGGCTCTTGTTGAAAGCCTAACACTCGATTAGATTGAACAGTCAGTCAAAGAGGCCCCGCGTGGGGTGAACGGGAGTGACGCGTCATGTCGAACACCTACGACGCCATCGTCATCGGCGGCGGGCACAACGGGCTGGTCTCGGCGGCCTACCTCGCGCGCTCGGGCGCCAACACCGTGGTGCTGGAATCGCGTGGCTCGCTCGGCGGCGCGGCCACCACCGAGGCGCCGTGGGAGGACGCGCCGCATCTGCGGGTCACCCGGCTGTCCTATGTGATGAGCCTGATGCCACCGACGATCGTGCGGGATCTGAACCTGGAACGGCACGGCTACAAGGTGCACCCGATGGGCCCGTACTACCAGGCGTTTCCGGAAGGTGGGTCGCTGACCATCTACGAGGACGACCCGGCCCGCACCTATGAGCAGCTGGCCAAGTTCTCCAAGAAGGACGCCGACACCTGGCCGAAGTGGAACGCCTGGCTCGAAGGGATCGCTGACGTCATGGGGCCACTGCTGACCCAGGTGCCGCCCAACATCGGATCGCACAAGCCGTCGGATCTCTTCGAGCTCGCCAAGCTCGGCTGGAGCCAACGCGGCATGACCACCCGGATGATGGGAGACGTCACCAGGCTGCTCACCATGAGCATCGCCGATCTGCTCGACGACTGGTTCGAATCACCGCAAATCAAAGGCGCTCTGGCCGTCAACGGTGTGATCGGCACCTGGGCCGGACCGTACGAGCCCGGCACCGCCTACGTGATGGCGCACCACTCCATCGGCGACGTCGGTGACGGCCAGCTCGGCAGCTGGGGTTATCCGGAGGGCGGCATGGGTGCGGTGTCGGAAGCCATCGCCCGCTCGGCCCGCAGCTTCGGTGCGGAGATCCGCACCAAGGCCCGCGTCTCACGAATGCTGGTGCGGGGCGGGCGAATCGAGGGCGTGGCTCTCGAGAACGGCGACGAGCTGCGCGCACCCCTGGTCGTCACCACGCTACACCCGAAAACTGCCTTCCTGGATCATGTTCCGCGCACCGAGCTGCCCCCGGAGTTCGTCGCCGATATCGAACACTTCAAGACCCGAAGCGGCGTGGTGAAGATCAACCTGGCCCTGGCCGAGCTGCCGAACTTCACCGCCGATCCCAGCGACGGGCAGGCCGAGCACCACACCGGTTCGGTCGAGATGGCGCCCACGATGGAATACATCGAGGCGGCATTCCAGGACGCTCGCGTCGGCAAACCGGCGTTGATGCCGTTCAGCGACGGCGTCATTCCCACGACGCTGGACAAGACGCTCAATCCCGATGGCACACACATCATGTCGCTGTTCACCCAGTGGGTGCCCGCGGACTGGGCGAACGAACCGCACACCGCGGAGCTGGATGCCTACACCGACCGCCTGATCGACCTGTATGACCAGGTGGCACCGGGCTTCAAATCCTCGATCCTGCATCGCGACATCGTCGGGCCGCATGAGATGGAACAGGAGTACGGTCTCATCGGCGGCAACATCTTCCACGGCGAGTTGTCCCTGGAGCAGCTGTTCCACATGCGACCCGCGCCCGGCTACGCCGACTACCGCACGCCGATCGCCGGGCTTTACAACGGCAGCTCCGGCACCCACGCGGGCGGTGGCGTCTGCGGTATCCCCGGCTGGCAGGCGGCACGAGCCGCTCTGGCCGACACGAAGAAGAAGCGCTTCCGCAGGCGATGAGCGACAGCCGGCGGGGCCCCGTCGCCGCCATGCTGGAGGCCCGCTCGGTGGCGCTCGTCGGGGCCTCGGCGAAACCGGGCAGCTTCGGGGAGCGCATGATCATCGAAGCGCGCCGCAGTTCGGCGCGAATGCACTTGGTCAATCCGCGCTACGACCGCATCGATGGCATCACCTGTGCCCCATCGCTGTCCGCCCTCGACGAGCCGGTCGATCTGGTGCTGCTCGGAGTGCCCGACACCGCCCTGCTCGCCGAGCTGACAAGCGCGGCGGCGGTGGGCGCGAAGTCGGCGGTGATCTTCGGCTCCGCGCACGGCGGCCCGCTGCGCCAAGCCCTGGCGGAGATCGCCGCCGACGCCGGGATGGCGGTGTGCGGCGGGGGCTGCATGGGGTTCGTCAACAATGTCACCGGACTGCGCGCGCTGGGCTATCTGGAGCCGGCTCCCCTTCCCCCGGGCGGTGTTTCGCTGGTCACCCACTCGGGGTCGGCGTTCTCCACCATTCTGCGGGCGTCTCGCGGCTTCGGGTTCCGGATGGCGGTCTCCTCCGGCCAGGAGCTTGTCACCGACACCGCCGACTACGTGGACTACATCGTCGACGACCCGGGCACGACGATGATCGCCCTGCTGCTGGAGACACCCCGGTCGGTGGGACGGCTGCGAGCCGGGCTGCGCCGTGCCGCGCAGCGCGACATCCCCGTGGTGATCCTGCCGGTCGGGCATTCCCCGCGCGGGCGCGCCATGGTCGCCGCGCACTCGGGTGCGCTCGCCGGCGACGCGGCCGGCTGGCAGGCGTTCTGCGCCGGCACCGGCGCGATCCGGGTCACCGACCTGGCCGAATTCGTCGACACCATCGAACTTTTCGAGGCTCTCCGTCGGCGACGCGGCGGCGCGCGCGGCATCGCGACGGTGCATGATTCCGGGGCCGAACGTGCGCTCTGCGCCGACCTGGCCCACGAGTTGGCGGTGGATTTCGCCGAACTCGCCGCACCGACGCTGCACACACTCGCAGGACTGCTCGACGATGGACTGTCCCCCGGTAACCCCCTGGACGTCTGGGGCACCGGTGCCGACACCCGCGCGCTGTTCGGCGGTTGTCTGCGAGCGCTGGTCGACGATCCCGGCGTGGCAGTGACCGCACTGGCCGTCGACTTGGTCACCGAGTTCGACGGCGACACCGCCTACGCCGATGCAATGCTCGACGTCGCCACCGACACCGACGCCGCGCTGGCGGTGTTGACCTCGGTACCGTCGGCGGTGGACGGCCCGACGGCAACGCGCCTGCGCAGCAACGGCATTCCAGTCCTCGAAGGCGCGCGCAGCGGCATCGCAGCCCTCGGTCACCTGGCCCGCTGGCCGCTGCCGGTCTCGACGGCACTCCCCCGCATCGACACCGAGCGGGCACAGCGCTGGACGGCCGCCCTCACTGCGGCCGAGTGGAACGCGCCGGCCGCCTTCCGGCTGCTGGCCGACTACGGCATCCCGGTCACCCGCTCATATCCCGCTCACAGCGTCGCGGAGGTGCTGGCCGCCGCGAAAGCCGTCGGCTATCCGGTGGTGCTGAAAACACTGGGCACCGCGCACAAGAGCGACGTCGGCGGAGTGATTCTCGGCATCCGTGACCGCGAATCGCTGTGGGTGGCCTACGAGGAGATGGCCGAACGACTGGGACCTGACGTCAGCATTGACGCGATGGCCCCTGCGGGCGTGGAGATTTCGCTGGGTGTGGTGCGCGACGACAACTTCGGGCCGATGCTCGTGGTCGCCGCAGGCGGGACGTTGGTCGAGCTGCTGGCGGACCGCGCGGTCGCCTGTCCGCCGGTCAGCCGCGAGGCGGCCGGCGAGCTGGTGCGCTCGTTGCGTAGCGCGCCGCTGTTCGCGGGCTGGCGTGGCGCACCCGCGGCGGACATCGACGCGCTGGCCGATGCTGTCGTCGGATTCTCGCAGCTGGCAATGGAACTCGGCGAGCACCTCGACGCCGCCGAGGCCAACCCGGTGATCGTGTCGCCCTGCGGGGTGGTGGCTGTCGACGCGTTGGTCATCCCGCGCGCCCGGTGACCGAGTCAGAACATCGCGTAGGCCTTGCGCAGCGTCTCGTGGATCACCCACGTGCCGGTCCAGCCGACGGGGAAGACCGCGAGGTCACCGGCGCCGACCTCACTCGGCTCGCCGCCGTCGGGGGTGACGGTCATCCGCCCGGACACCACATAGATCATCTCGTTGACCTCGAGCGTCCAGTGCGAGGGGCCGGGGGCGCATTGCCAGATGCCGGCCGATTTGTCGCCGTCGACCCATACCTCGAGACCGTGCGTCGCCATCGGATCTGCGGTGGCCTCCTCCAGCGGTCCCCAATCCTCGAGTTCGGCGTCGGCAGCATTGGCGAGGACGGTGGTCAGCACAGCAGCGGTCATGAGAGGGAGCCTTTCGTGTCAGGCGTGTTCGGGAAACGGGAGGGAGATCGGTTCGGGCTCGAGCCTGCTGTTGCCGTCGGCATCGAAACGGTCGAGGCCGAGGTCGGTCAGATCCAGCCAGTCGCACCTACCCGTGAGCGTGACGTCGGCGGCCGCCTCGGCGACCGCGGGGCCCCACATCATGCCGTGACCGGCGGGGCTGGCCACCACGGTGCCGTCGATCGCACCGTCGTCGGTCAGCAGCGGACCCAGGATCGGTAGATGGTCGTTGGTGTAGTCGATCGTCGCCGCCCAGGTGCGCCGGAGGCCCAGCCCGCGCACCGCCGGGAACAGTGACTCGATGCGGGCCAGCGCTTTCTGGTAGTAGGTCCAGTCGAACTCGGTCGCCGCGCCGGGGTGTTCGTCCGGGTTGCTCATCCCCCACAGCACGCCTCCGAATTCCCCGGGGCGCCAGTAGATTCCTTCGCTGACGTCGAACACCATGGGAAGTTCGTCGATGTCGGCGTCACGCAGCGGTTCGGTGACCACGACCTGGTGGCGGGTGCCGCCCGCCGGGATGCGCCCACCGGCCGCCGCGCCGACCTCACCGAGCATCGGCCCACCGGTGAGCACGACGCGGCCGGTGTCGATCGGACCGTCGGAGGTGTCGACGCCGACCACCCGCCCGTTGGCCACCCGCAGACCGGTGAAGGCGCAGCGTTCCCGGACATCCACTCGGTGTGCGGTCAGCGCAGCGGTATACGCGAGCACGTTGCGCGGCGCGTTGATGTATCCGTCGCCGGGCGCGTACGAGCCGCCTGCGGTCACTCCGGGCGCCAAACCCGTGTGCCGGTCGTCAATGTCGGAACTGGACAGCCATTCGACGGCCAGTCCGAGTCGGCGCTGCAACGCAATCCGATCGTGTGCCTGGTGCACCTCGACATCGGTGAAGCACGGCATCAGGTAGCCCTGCGCGACGAAGCCACAATCCAGTGGGTAGCGATCCCCGCTGGTGGCGTAGAACTCTTGGCTGCGCAGCCCCAACCGGATCGCGGTCTCGGTGCCACCTTGTGCGCGCACCATTCCGGCGGCGCGACTGCTGGCCCCGTCACCGAGTGTCTGAGCCTCGAGGAGCACCACGCGGCCTGCGCCGCGTTCGGCCAATTGCACGGCCGTCCACGCCCCGACAGTTCCGCCACCGACGACCACGACGTCTGCACTGCGACTGCTGGCCATACCTCAAGACCGTGGCATAGACTGAACGCTCAGTCAAGAGCTTCCAGCGAGCGGAGAGCACCGCGAATGTACGGGTTGACAGCCGAAGACCTGCGGATCCGGGACACCGCCCGCGAGTTCGTCGAGACCCTGATCCCCTACGAGGTGGATGCCGAGATGGCCGGCGGCCGGCTACCCAAGGAGCTGACCGCCGAGCATCACGCCAGGGCGATCGAGCTGGGCCTGTACGCCACCAACATGCCCACCTCGGTGGGTGGCCCGGGATTCACTGCGCTACAACAGGTTCTGGTCCAAGAGCAGGTCGGTAGGGTCACCAACGCGATCGCCTGGGTGATGCACACCCCGCCGCAATGGTGGGCCGAGGTGGCCACCGACTACCAGAAGCAGCGCTGGCTGCTGCCCGCGGTGCGTGGCGAGAAGCACGAGGCGTACGCCATCACCGAGGAGTTCGCCGGCTCCGATGTGTCGGCGCTGGAGACGACCGCGCGCCGCCAGGGCGACGAGTACGTGATCAACGGGATCAAGTGGCACGTCACGTCGTTCAATCTGGCCGAGTACGTCTTCGTTCAGGCTGTTCTGGTCGGCGGTCCGCACGAGGGCGACCACGTGCTGCTGGTGGTGGATCTGCCCTGGCCGGGCGTGGAGGTGGTGCGCACCCCGCACTATTCGCACCACATTCCCGACGAGCATCCGATCGTGTCGTTCACCGATGTCCGGGTTCCGGTCAGTCATCTGGTCGGCGCCGAGGGTGAAGGCATGATGTTCACCCAGGACTGGTTCCGGTTCGAACGGCTCATGGTGGCGTCGCGCTGTGTGGGGGCCGCTCAACGTCTGGTCGACGAGATGACCTCATTCGCAACGGATCGCATGGTGGACGGCAAGCCACTCGGCGAATACCAGTTGGTGGCCGGCATGCTCGCCGACAGCGCCACCGAGCTGTTCGCCGCACGCAGCATGCTCTACGAGGTGGCCCGGGGTATCGACGCCGGACTCGACCGCAAGGCGCTGCATGGGCAGGCCTCGATGGCCAAGCTGTATTGCTCGGAGATGGCCGGCCGGGTCGCCGACCGGGCGGTGCAGATCTTCGGCGGGCGCGGATACATGCGCGAGAACGTCGCAGAGCGGATGTTCCGCGAGTTGCGGGTGGAGCGAATCTGGGAGGGCGCCAGCGAGATTCAGCGGATCATCATCGGGCGCCAGCTGCTGCAGCGCGGGCCCGCGGCCATTCTGGGGTCCTAACTCAGCAGATGATCCGACAGGGTGCCCAGGGCCTGGCTGGCGTAGCCACGCCAGATCCGGGCGAACACCGGCAGCAACGGCGCGGTCAGCGCCGACTTGGGATGCAAGGTCCATTGCCACGTGACCTTGGTGCCGGTCCCGCGTTCGCTGAAGGCCCACAGCCCCTCGACGTGATCGATCAGCGGCGCCATCGCACCGCGGACGTCGGTGAGGGTGTAGCCGAACGCATGTGGGGCATCCACCGTCGTCAGGGTTTCCCGCATGCCTCCGCCCCCGACCAGGGCGATGGTGCGGGTCTGCCCCACCGCCGACCAGTCGCCGGTCTGGTCGTGCACGGCTTTGATCGGCGGGATCGGTCCATACCAGCGGTGGAACAACTGGGGCAGCGGCATCGGCAGCGTCTTGGCGAACGCATCGGGTACCGCGACGGGAATGGCGCGGGACTGCTGGACGACGACGGGGTGAGCCATCTCGCCAAGGATAGTCAGCGTGCGAGCTGAGGTGCTGCGCGTCCGGTGATCAGTGGCAGGTCGAAGAAGCCGGCGATGCCCGGCGCGGCGGCGCAGGTCGCCGGCACGGAGTTGACGCAGTGCGCCGCGGTGGCCACCACACCGGGGTTTCTGACCAACCCTTCCTCCACGCTCTCCGGCTGCCAGCCCTTGACCGTGACGAACGTGTTCGGGTTGCCCCGGACCTCCATCTCGTAGCGCTCCCCCGCCGGCCCGAAAGACCATGCGGGATCGAGATTTTCCTCACCCATCAGCCAGTTGACGGTGATGCGCACGACGATGGTGTTGGTGACCACGGCATCCCAGTGGAAGCGCCGCCCAGCCACCTGGCCGGGTTCGATGACCCCCATCGGCGAGTCGATGGGGGCGGTTGCGACAGCTACTTCCTGGGAGGTGCGGATCTGCGGCTCGGCGGCAAAACCCAGGCGGTCGACGATGAGCCGAACCGACTGGAAGAAGCCGCCGTTGAGCAGTTTCTGCATCGGTCCGGTCAACGCGCTCTCCGGCGTTCCGCCGAAGCCCATCACGTGGCGCAGCACGTCGGGTGCGCCGTACGTCCGGAGGTCGGAGAACTCTTCGGCGCGAACGTACGTCACCCCGGTGGACATCACCGACAGCAGCAGCGGGAACAGCTCGGTGGCCGCACCCGGTCCGATCCCGGCGCCGTGCAGGGTGACGTTGCCCTCGCGGGCGGCGGCCTCCAGCGGGGCGGCTTCGGATTCACTCGGGTAGAACCAGCCCAGCGGGCTGACGACGTTCTTGCCCGAGCGCAGCAGTGCGGTCACTTCCTCGACGTTGGGCAGCAGTGGCGCGTAGATCACCGCGTCGGCGTCCAGGGCGAGGATGTCGTCGATGCTGTTGGTGGCTGTGATGCCCAGCGGGTCGGTGCCGATGATATCGCCGACGTCCTTGCCGGCCTTGTCCGTGGAATGCACCCAGCAGCCGGCCAGTTCGAGTTCGGGATGTTCCAGCACACCCTTGATCGCCGCGACCCCGACCGACCCGGTTGCCCACTGCACGACTCGCAACGCCATTGGTGCTCCTCCGCAGAAAACTAGAACGTGTTACAGCCGGGTCTACACTAGCGGGATCGTCACCGCAGACGGAAGGAATGGGCCATGGCCGGAACAAAGAACCGGGTGTTCGTCGTCGGGGTCGGGATGACCAAATTCGAGAAGCCCGGCCGCCGCGAAGGCTGGGACTATCCCCAGATGGCCAACGAGTCCGGCACCAAGGCGCTGGCCGACGCCGGCATCGACTACGCCGAGGTGCAGCAGGGGTACGTCGGCTACTGCTCGGGCGACTCCACCTCCGGGCAGCGTGCGCTCTATGAGCTCGGCATGACCGGCATCCCGATCGTCAACGTCAACAACAACTGTTCGACGGGCTCGACGGCGCTGTACCTGGCCGCGCAAGCGATCCGGGGAGGCCTCGCCGATTGCACCATCGCCCTCGGGTTCGAGAAGATGCAGCCCGGCTCGCTCGGCGGTGGCGCCGAAGACCGCGAGTCGCCGCTGATGCGGCATATCGTCGCCCTCAACGAGACCGACTCGATGACGTTTCCGGTGGCGCCGTGGATGTTCGGTGCGGCAGGCCGCGAGCACATGAAGAAGTACGGCACCACGGCCGAGCATTTCGCGAAGATCGGTTTCAAGAATCACAAGCATTCGGTGAACAATCCGTATGCGCAGTTCCAGGAGGAGTACACCCTCGACGACATCCTGGGCGCGAAGATGATCTCCGATCCGCTGACCAAGCTGCAGTGCTCGCCCACCTCGGACGGCAGCGGCGCGGCGATCGTGGCCAGCGAGGCGTTCGTCGACAAGCACGGGCTGGCCGGTCAGGCCGTCGAGATCGTCGGGCAGGCGATGACCACCGATTTCGCGTCGACGTTCGACGGCAGCGCGGCCAACATCATCGGCCATGACATGAATGTGCAGGCCGCACAACAGGTTTACGATCAGTCCGGTCTCGGCCCGGCCGACTTCCAGGTGATCGAGCTGCACGACTGTTTCTCGGCCAACGAGCTGCTGCTCTATGAGGCCCTGGGGCTGTGCGGCGAGGGTGAGGCTCCCGAGCTGATCGACGCAGGCGACACCACCTACGGCGGACGCTGGGTGGTGAACCCGTCGGGTGGGCTGATCTCCAAGGGTCATCCGCTGGGCGCGACCGGCCTGGCGCAGTGCGCCGAGCTGACCTGGCAGCTGCGTGGCACCGCGGACAAGCGTCAGGTGGACAACGTCACCGCCGCGTTGCAGCACAACATCGGCCTGGGCGGCGCGGCGGTCGTCACCGCCTACCAGCGCGCGGAGCGCTGAGGTCGATCCACCGCGCGGGACCGACCGGCGTGCGGTCAGCGCGGCACGGCTGGAGCATGGCGACCGCACCGTCACCGCGGTGCGCCTGACAGCCGTCCGGGCAGCCGTCCGGGCCGAGCAGGCACGGCGTGGACACCAGCATCCCGCCTGAGCTTTCCCGCACCATGGTCCGCAGTGCGTCGATCACCGACGTGTCCGGTGGCGCGCAACCGGCGCACACGACAACGGTGAACGGCGTGGACGTCATGTCGACCCCGGGTACGGCAACAGCGCCATCTCTCTGGCGTTCTTGATCGCGGTCGCGACTTGCCGCTGCTGGCGGACCGTGAGGCCGGTGACTCTGCGCGATCGGATCTTTCCGCGTTCGGAGATGAACACCCGCAAGGTGGCGGTGTCCTTGTAGTCGACCTCGCGCAGACCCATTCCGGTGAGAGTGTTGCGGCGGGGCTTGACCTCCGCCGCGGGGCGCCGGTTCCGGGTTTTGGCCTTCACCAGCTCGCCTTCCGCACGCCGGGAAGCTCACCTCGGTGGGCGAGCTCGCGCACCCGGACCCGCGAGAGCCCGAACTTCCGCAGATGTCCGCGGGGACGGCCGTCGATGGAGTCGCGGTTGCGCACCCGCACCGCGCTGGCATCTCGTGGCTGGCGCGCCAATTCCTGCTGCGCCTGTAGTTTCTGCTCGGCGGTGCTCTGCGGCGAACAGATGATGCGCTTGAGCTCGCCGCGCCGCTCGGCGTGGCGGGCGACGATCTCGGCGCGATGGTTGTTCTTGACGATCTTGGATCGCTTGGCCACGTCAGCGCTCCTCTCGGAACTCGACGTGGCGACGGATCACGGGGTCGTATTTCCGCAACACGATCCGATCGGGATCGTTGCGGCGGTTCTTCTTGGTCACGTACGTATACCCGGTGCCGGCGGTCGACCGTAGCTTCACGGTGGGCCGTATCTCATTGCGTGCCATCAGATTTTCTGTCCTTCCCGGCGCAAGCGCGCCACCACGGCTTCGATCCCGTCGCGGTCGATGACCTTGATGCCCTTGGCGCTGACCCGAAGCCGGACGCGCCGACCCTCCGCCGGCAGGTAGTAGGTCTTGGTCTGGATATTCGGCGACCAGCGCCGGCTGGTGCGCCGATGCGAGTGCGACACCGAGTTCCCGAAACCCGGTGAGCGCCCGGTGACTTGGCATCGTGCGGACATCGACAACCCTCCTGCGGCCGTTTGCGTTATTGAAAATGATTTTCGACAAGTGCCGTCTCGCACTGTAGCGTGTGCCGGCAGTTAATGGAAATCGTTTTCAATACGGGAGGTGCGGTGCGAACCCCGGTACTGCTCGTCGCAGGTCACGGTGACAGTGACGCCGTGGCCAGAACACTGCTGCGGCAGGAGGGAACTCTGGTCGTGCGGCACCACTTCGACGGCCACGTGGTGCACCGAGTTCTGACCACCGTCCAGAACGGCGTCCCAACCTCCGCCGGTTATGTCCTGGAGCTGGACCACGGCTGCCTGTCGTGCACGGTGCGCAATGACCTGCTCCTGCTGTTGCGCAGACTGCACCGCCGCGGCGATGTGGAGCGGATCGTCGTACACCTGGAGTCCACCCTGGAGCCCGAACCTGTCTGCTGGGCCATCAACCACATCCGCACCCGCCTCGGTCCCGGCTACGTCGACGGACCCGCGTCCCGCGACGTCGAAATCACCGGCGTCATAACCTGTTTGGATTCACCGACCTGGCTCGCGCAGGCGCTCTGCGACGACGAGCTCGACGACGGGCGCACCGTGGCCCAGGTGGTGGTCGGCCACTGTGAGTTCGCCGACGTGATCGTGGCGCCGAGAGTGGACCGCACCACCGTGGCCGTTCTGCGTCGATTGGCGCCCCGCGCGTGGATCATCCAGCTGCCCGATCACGTCGAGGAAGCGGTGGCGAACCTGGAGTCCGGCGCGCGTCGCGGCCGCAGTGACGATCCGCACGGACCGCTGCTGGACGGTGAGCCACCACTGGACACCGACGGACAGGTGAGCATCCTCGAGTTCGCCGCCGACCGCCCGTTTCACCCTGAGCGCCTTCACGACGCGCTCGATGTCCTGCTGACGGGCGTGGTGCGCAGCCGCGGCCGGGTCTGGTTGGCCAATGAGCCCGACAACGTGATGTACCTAGAGTCCGCCGGTGGCGGACTGCGCGTCAGCTCGGGCGGAAAGTGGCTGGCGGCGATGAGCGATTCGGAGGTCGCCTACGTCGAGCCGGAGCGCCGGGTCATGGCAAGCCTGGCGTGGGACGACCGATACGGCGATCGCCGAACGTCGATGACCGTTCTGGTCTGCGGGGCGGAACGCCGCGAGATCGAGGACGCGCTGTGGCAGGCGTTGGTCACCGACGACGAGATGACCAGTCCCGAAAGCTGGGCCGATTATCCCGACCCGTTCGGCCATTGGCACGAGGAGCCGTGCGGCGACTCGGCCGGGCACAGCGAATTATCTTCGCCCACAAGCAAGCCCACACCCAAACCCACAACCAACCACGGAGAAGATCGATGAAACCCGGTATCCACCCCGACTACCGCCCGGTGGTCTTCCAGGACGCCACGACGGGCACGACGTTCCTGACTCGTTCCACGGTAACGACGTCACGCACGATCGACGTGGAGACGGCCGATGGCGTGCGCACCTACCCTCTTGTGGTCGCGGAGGTGACCGCGGACTCTCATCCGTTCTGGACCGGTGAGCGCCGGATCATGGACGCGGCCGGTCAGGTGGAGAAGTTCCGTCGCCGGTATGGCCGCACTAGCCGAGGTGGGTGACGTCGTAGACGTCGTCGGCGTGCCTGGCACGGATGGTCTTCTTGTCGTACTTGCCGACGCTGGTCCGCGGGATCTCGTCGACGAATGTCCACCGTTCCGGCAGCCACCACCGAACGACCTTGTCGGACAGGAAATTACGTAGCTCCTGCGGCGAGGCCTCGGCCCCCTCGTGCAGCACCACCGCGGCCAGCGGTCGTTCCTGCCAGCGTTCGTCGGGCACCCCGACCACCGCGGCCTCCCGCACCGCGGGGTGGGAGATCAGATAGTTCTCGAGTTCGACCGAGGAGATCCACTCACCACCGGACTTGATGACGTCCTTGGCGCGGTCGGTCAACGTGATGTAGCCCTGGCCGTCGATTCGACCCACGTCCCCGGTGCGCAACCAGCCCGACTGGAACTTCGACTCGTCGGTGTTGCGGTAGTAGGAGCCGGTGATCCACGCACCGCGGACCTCCAGCTCCCCGACCGCCTCGCCGTCGTTGGGCAGCACGGCGCCCTCGTCGTCGACGATGCGGGTCTCCACACCGCAGATCGGCCGGCCCTGCGTTCCCCGGACCTCCCACTGCTTTTCGGGGGTCAAGCCCGGCGGCGGCCAAGCCAGGGTGGCGATCGGCGACGTTTCGGTCATCCCCCACAGCTGGCGGATTTCCACATCGAACTTCTCCTCGAACGCCTTCATCAGCGACACCGGCACGGCCGAGCCGCCACACGACACCAACCGCAGCGACGAGATGTCGTGACCAGGGTTGCGGTCCAGATGGTTCATCACGTCGTTCCAGATGGTCGGCACCGCCCCGGCCACCGTCGGGCGCTGGCTTTCGATCAGGTTCACCAACGAGGTGGGATCCATGAATCGATCCGGCAGCACCAGATCCGCGCCGGCCATCAACGCCGCATACGGCAGCCCCCAGGCATTGGCGTGGAACATCGGCACGATCGGTAAGGCCTTGTCGGAGAAGCTGAGTCCGAGCCCGTTACCGCTGCAGACTGCCATCGAGTGCAGGTAGCTCGACCGGTGCCCGTAGACCACACCCTTCGGATGACCGGTGGTACCGCTGGTGTAACACATTGCGGCGGCAGAGTTTTCGTCGATCTCCGGCCACTCGAACTCATCGGACTCGGCACCGAGCACGTCGTGGTAGCGCACCACCCGCTTGCCCGACGCCTCGAACGGCTCCAGATCGCCGGACCCGACGGCGATCACTGTGTGCACCGTCTCCATCTTGGGCAGCACCGGGGCCAGAATCGGCGCCAGCGACAGGTCGGCGATCACCACCTGATCCTCGGCCTCGTACGCGACGAACTCGATCTGCTCGGGGAACAGCCGGATGTTCAGCGTGTGGAGCACCGCCCCCATCGAGGGCACCGCGACGTAGGCCTCCAGGTGTTCCTGGTTGTTCCACATGAAAGTGGCAACCCGGTCATCGCCCTTGATACCCAGGCGCCGCAACGCATTGGCCAACCGGGCGGCCTGTTGTCCCACCTCGCGGTAGGTGGCGTGCCGGAACCCGTCGCCGGTCGCGGTGGTCACGGTCCGATCGCCGTGAACGGTGGCGGCGTAGCGCAGGATCGCGGAAACGGTCAGCGGAAAGTTCTGCATGGTGCTCTGCATAGGCCCGAATCTATCGCGGCGGGCAACGCGGCAGGCCCGGGATCGGTTACCCGGTCAGTGCCGCCGGAACCCGGCGGCGGGCCGGCCACCGGAAAGCCCACGGGCGACGGCGCGAATGACGACGCGCCGCCGGCGATCGGAGCAACTCCAGTTCGACGGGTTCGAGTTCATCGGCATCCAGGTCCGGGGTATCGCGGTACACCCGCGCCAGCGCCCGGCCGAGTTCGGCGCCGAGCAACTGGCGCATCATGTCGGCGCCCTGACGCGGGTGAGCCAACATCCACGAATGGTGCGCACCCGGCACCCGGTAGAGCGTCCCGTCGGCCCGCTCGGCCATGTCGTAGGCGTTCTCGAACGGAACGACGCCGTCCTTCTCGCCGTGCACGACGATCGTGGGCACACCGTTGGCGCGCATGGCGACCAGCTTGTCGCCGAAGTCGCCGGAGCCCAGAAGCGCCCTCAGGGACCCGGACAGTCCGCGCGGCGAGCGCGTATTTCGAGCCAGTGCACCCGCCATCACCCGCAGATAGCCGGCCATTTCACCCAACGGGAGCCGCCTCGGGTCGCCCTGGGCGTCGACGGCAACGGCCAGTAGCCGCTCGGCGACCGCGCGGGGTGAGCGGTGCCCGGACGAGATCGACTCGTCGAACGGCGCGCCCGCGGCGGCGTTGAGCAACACCGCCGCCAGCACCCGCTCGGGTGCGCGGGCCGCCAGGTCGACGATCATCCGGCCACCCATGGAGTGGCCGAGAAAAACCGCTTTCCGGACGCCCACTGCATCCAGGGCGCGCAGCGTCAGATCGACACGGCGTTCCAGCGTTGCCTCGGCGGGCAGCCTCGGCGTTCCGCCATGACCGGCGGCGTCGACAGCGATCACGCTGAATCCCAGCGCCCCCAGCCGGCTCAGCAGCCCCAGATAGGCCCGCGCGTTCAGGCCGTAGCCGTGCAGGAACACCAGCGGGACACCGCGGCCGCCGGTCGAGACGCCGACCCGGTGACCGTCGTCGAGGCGCACCACGTCGTGGCTGAGCCGGACGCGCGCACCGGAAGGCAGTTCTGTGGTGGTCACCGGCCTGGGATTAACCGCAGATCGGCTTCGCACACTGTGTCGTTGGCGACTGATCGGCGCGGGTGTGAGCAACTCGCCCGTGCCATGCTGGCCCGGTGGTTGTGCTGAAATCAGCGGCTCTGTTCCTGGCTGCGGCGCTTCTGGAGATCGGCGGCGCCTGGCTGGTGTGGCAGGGCGTCCGCGAACATCGAGGCTGGGTTTGGGTCGGCTTCGGTGTAATCGCTTTGGGGGCTTACGGTTTCGTCGCGACGCTGCAGCCCGACCCGCACTTCGGCCGAATCCTGGCCGCGTATGGCGGGGTATTTGTCGCCGGCTCGCTGCTCTGGGGCATGGCGGCCGATGGTTTTCGCCCGGACCGCTGGGATGTGACCGGTTCGATCATCTGCCTGGTGGGGGTGGCGCTGATCATGTACGGCCCACGGTCCTGAAAGGACAAGAACCCGGCCGGGTGCTCCGGCCGGGTTCTCGCACCTCGTCTACTGGTGCGACTCTTGTCGCTTCTCTTGGGCCTTCGCCTCGCCGCGAGCCTTCTCGGCCTCGGCTTCCTTGGCCGCGGCGTCACGCTGAGCCTCGGCCTTGTCCTGCTGCGCCTTGCCCTCTTCGGTGAGGTCATCGCTGCCGGTCACGGCGCCGACGGCTTCCTTGGCCTTGCCCTTGACGTCTTCGACGACGCCCTTGATGCCCTCTTCGGGTCCGCTGTTGTCTGCCATGGGTCCTCCTTGGCGTCTGTTCCTGCAGTGCGGGATGAGGCGCATGCGCACCGTGCATCCCATTGACCGGGCGATTTCTCGGTCAGCGCCGGTCGTCTTCGACCGCGCAACCGCACATCCGCCCGCAGGTCCGGGGTTCCCGGCCCTGCCCCGACTAAACAACTCCAGGCGAATCTGCAGGAGCGGGAACGTTTTCATCGGCAACGACGATGTACCTGGAGGATCATTGGGCGGGAAAAGAGGAGACACGATCATGCGGACCGCATATGCGCTCGCCGCGGTGGCGGCCGCGGGTGGAATCGTCGCAGGGCCGGCCGCGACGGCGTGGGCCGACAGTTCGGCACAGGCCACGATCAGCCAGCTGCAGAGTCAGGGTTACACCGTGAACATCGACCGCATCGGCACGGGTCCGATGTCGAAGTGTGTGGTCACAAATGTGCGCAATCCGCAGACCGTCACTCAGTGGGTGCCCTATACCGGACCGGGGCGCGGCAACAATCGCACCATTCTGGTGCCGGTGGTCACCAGCCAGACGATCTCGGTGTCACTGGACTGCAGCGCGCACTAGTCCAAGTCCACGCGGATGGTGAGCAGGTTGTCTCCCATCGCGCGTACCGCCGCACTGTTCATCCGAGGAAGCTCGGACAGGCGCGCCCGCGCGTCGTCGTCAGGTAAAACCACGGCGGTTCCGCTGTGCCAGCGACCGCGGACGCGGACCCGTACCCGCGGGTTCGCCGCGATGTTGCGGACATATTGGGATCGATCGCCGAATTCCGACACCAGCCAGAACTTTTCACCGTCGAGCCGGCCGCCGATCGGGGTGGTCCGCGGTTGGCCGGATTTTCGCCCGGTCGTCTCCAGCAGAGTCTGAATCGGGACCAGCCGCATCAGTGGGTTGGCGACCCGCCGCTGGACGAAGTTGACGACGCGCTGCCGTGGAGTCGAAGTCATCACTCCATCGTGGCAGCCCGGTCAGGATGCCGCGACGGCCATCTGGGGCTGTGGCACGGCCGGATCGAGCCGGATGGCGGTGATCGCACCGGCGTAGTCCGCCGCGTACAGCCGGTTCCGCACCGGGTCGACGGCCAGGCAGGACAACTGCGGGCCGATGACGACGCTGTCGACGATCTCGGTGGTGGCGGTGCACATCACCGCGATCTCGTCACGGTCGACGATGTAGGCGCACGCGCCGCCGCGGCTGAGCACCAGCTGCGTCGGGACCCCACCCATGTCGATGGTGTCGGTGACGCGGGCCCCGGCGATGTCGATGACATGGATGACGCCGCCGAGTTCAACGTCCCACCCGGTGGCAAAAACGGTGCGGCCGTTGGGCACAACTGCGATGTCACCGATCGAACCGTCGATGGACACTCCGGCTTTGACCGCACGGGCGGTGGTGTCGACGATCGCCAGCATGCCGCCCGTCGGGGTGGTCAGCGCGGCGAACAGACGCGTGCCATCGGCATTGAGCCGAACCGTCTCGATGGAGGCGCCGGGCGCGGCCGGGACGGCGATGCTGGTGACGGAGCCGGACTCGATGTCGATGACCGCGATATCGACATCGTCCTCGCCGGTCCTGCCGACGTAGAGAACGTCGCCGGCCGGGCTGACGGCCAGGCCGGAAAGCGTCATGTCGAACGTCTTAGCCGCGAGCGGTGTCGCGGTGCGGGTGTCGACGGCGATGACGGCATCCTCGGCGTTGGAGGCTGCGCTGACGTAGGCGCGGTCACCGACGATGACGGCCGCGTATGGCTCGCTGAGCCCGTCGATGGTCGCGGTGACCGACAGCGTGGCGGTGTCGATGACGCCCACCACGTCGGCGCCGTAGTGGGCGGTGATGAGATGACGGCCGTCCGGGCTGACGGCGATGTCGCTGACGGGTCCGTGCCCGACGGCGAGCGTGCGGGCGACGGTCATCACCGGCGCTGCGATCGGGTCGGTCAGCGGCTCCAGTCCGGCGCCGCCCAGCAGCTGGGGCAGCAGGTCGCCGATAGGGGTCCGTCGGATCGACGGCAGCGAGGACAGCCACAGAGAGCGCTCCGCGGTGGCCCGCTCAGCCACCGCGACACCGGTGACATTGGACCCTTCCGTAACTCCCGTTGTGTTTGCCATGATCTCGTACCTCCGGCGGCCTGGACTGCACCGCGCATTGTCTTTAGTCGTTTTCGCGTTACCTGCCGGTAACCGCCTGGGTCGAGTGTAGCTAGTCAATTCACGGAGAATTCGCGGCTTTTCGGAACCCATTCCCAAGCACGCCGAAGATCTCAGCAACTGCTAAGACAGTGATCGTTATCATTTCGTTGCAAAGGTTTGATGGCCGTGCGAAAAGGTATTCTGACGTGCCCATTTAGCAGTATTCAAGATCACAGACGAATGGATGCAACGACCCGCGTCCTTAGATTTTCTTACCGGCGCCGGGCCGAAAGAGGCACAAATCACAATGCCTCAGCCGCGTCTAAATTCCTAAGGAAAGTTCTTAACTTATTGACGCGCCCGGAGCTCCGCCGAGGCAGGATGTGGCCCTCGACGATCTTGATGTCGACCGTGTTCGCTGATCGGCAGGCTTAGCGAGTCAGTCTCAGCAATTCGCCAGTGGTCCAGATCACACCATCTGTTCGACGGTCCCGCGGCTGCGGACCGGATCGCTGCCCAACACATAGGACGGCTCGGTGTGGCCGACCACGGTGCCGCCGGCCACCCGCCGACAGGCTTGCTGGAACTCCGGCAGCGGATCCATCGCGAGGTGCGTCGCGTTGAGCGCGGCCCAGGTTGCGGCACGCCGCGCGGCTCGTTCCACCGGGTGAGGCGGTTGATGCCCGAGCATCTGCGCCGCCCAGTCCGGCATGCTGTCGCGGATGGCCCAGTCGAAGAACTTGGCCTCCTGCGGAACGTCCGGATTGTTCTGCAGGTTGGGCCCGGTGAACATGGCGGCGCCGTGAGTCAGGGCCAGCCGCGGTAGATACGACCGCAGGCAATCGAGGGTCTCGGCCTTGGTCGACGGCAGGTCGGTGCCGCCCAGGGCATGACCGACTCGCACGAACTCGCCGTAGTACCGGTCGATGTTGCGCAGCGGCGTCGGGTGATAGAGCTCGTGGCCCGTCGCAATCCCCCAGACCACGGTGGCGTAATTCCAGCGCAGCCATTCGGGATCGTCGGCGTCATAGGGCAAGCCGTCGGGCCGCACTCCCTTGATCGTGTGGTGCATGGCGCGCACGGTTTGGGCAACCCGCTCGGCGGTGGCGGTGGATCCGTAGGCAGTTCCGATGAAGAACGCCACCGAGTGGGCAAGGCGGACCCCGGACCCTTTGAGATCCAGCCGACCGGTGGGGTTGCCGTCCTCGTCGTGCTCGACGACCCGGGAATGATCGGAGCCCATCCAGAAGATGCTCGGGTCGAAGCGCTCGATGAATGCGGCGCACTGCAGTCCGAAGATCAATGCAGGGGTGTGCGAGTGGACATGCCAGACCGCGCTTCCGGGACCGAACCAGCCCGGGTCGCCCTCGGGTTCGGAAAACTCCAGACCACGAAAGAACTTCCCGCGGATGTTCTTGTCGAAATCGCCTCTGATCTTGCGCTCGAGAAGCTGGTGCGGCAGTGGCAGTTTCATCTCGGCTGATCCCTTCCGGCGAGCACGCCATTTTGGTTACGCCCGTAACCAAAATAACATGGCGCCGCCCGATGTCCGTATATCCTCGGCCAATGCCGAGTGCCACCCGGTGGGCGGGTTTGTCCGCCGCCGACCGCCAGGCCGAGCGCCGGACCCTTCTGGTCCGTGCCGCCTACGCGCTGTTCGGCGAGGGCGGCGAGACCGCGATGTCCGTGCGGTCGGTGTGCCGGGCAGCCGAACTCAACACCCGTTACTTCTACGAGAGCTTCACCGACACCGATGCACTCCTTGGCGCCGTCTACGACGAGGTTGCGGGAGAACTCGGCGGGATGCTGACCGCGGCGATGGCCGGTGCCCGCGACCGGCGCGCCCGGCTACGGGCCGGCATCCGAGCGGTGCTCGCCTTCAGCGCGGCCGACCCGCGGCGGGGCAGGATCCTGTTCACCGAGGCACGCACCAATCCCGTTCTGGCCGCGCGGCGGACCCTGGCCCAGGACCACGTCCGCGAACTCGTCCTCGACGAGCACCGCCGCACCGCACCCGAATCCGACCGGGTGGCAACCGAAGTCGGTGCTGCGATGTATGCGGGCGCGATGGCCGAGTTGGCCCAGCAGTGGCTGGCCGGCACACTCGGCGATGACGTCGACGCGGTCGTCGCCCATGCCGTTCGGCTACTGCTGCCGAACTAGTCCCTCACTCATACCTAGGCGGCCAGGCGGGCAGGGCGAAACGCGACGATCGGCAGCCGGTGCGCGAGTTCGACGTGCGCTGCCGGACTGCCGTCGTAGTCCCGGCAAAGCAGGATCCCCATCACCCGGTAGACGAGGGGGCGGATCAGCCAGTGACGCCGTTCGTACTCGGCGATCACCGCAACGGCCTCCGGCTCGCTGAGCACCCGGTGCTCGGCGGAGAACGTCATCCCGCCGAGTTCGATCGATGCCGGTGAACCGGATGCGATGTCGCGGAACCACTCGCACGACGGCCCGAGACCGGCGATGACCATCACCTCGTCGTCGCTCGCGCCGATGACTTCGAGGACCGTGCGGCAGTCGCACGAGTTGGATCCGCCGTGACTGAGGCGAACGAAGCGCTTGCCGAGCAGCCGGCCGAAGCCGTGCTCGTAGATCTCGACCGGGGTGTGAAGCGCCAGCCGGATGATGGGGTGCGGACGAGCCATGCCGGCAGGTACCCCTACGTGACCAGCGCAAAACAGGCGCTTTCGACATCAAGCAATGACGCTTTCGAGGTCAAACAACGGCAATACCGCGCGCACCCGAAAGTTGACCTCATCACCCCCGGGCAGACCCGGGTGGGCAATATTCTGTCGGGAACCGGAACGAGGAGTGCGAGGCGATGAACCCAGACGACGATCCCGAGAAACGCATTCAGCAACTCGAGCGTCCGCTGACCGAGCAGGCCCACACCAGCGAGCTGGGGACCTCGGTGCCGCCGAGCAACTGGACACCGCCTCCCCCCGGGTATTACGGGCCGCCTCCGCCCGGGTATTACGCGCCACCGTCGGTGTCGTCATCCACTCCGGGTCTGCGCCTCGGCTGGATTGTGTTCGTGCTGTTGGTGCTTGGGCTCACCGTCGGCGGCGGCGCGATCCTCATCACCAGTCACATCAACGCCAGCCGCACCTCGCCGGGGCTGCCCACCATCTACGGTGGTGGCGGCACATTCACCACGGCGACCCGACCCAGCCGCAGCACCCCGACTCCCCCGTCGAATTCGGCTGCGACGGTGGCCCCGCCCGAATCGGGCGCCAACCTCAGCATCTCCGGTGTCAACGAGAACAAGCGGCTCGCGTGCGACGACAGCGTGGTCACCATCAGCGGCATGGACAACACCGTGGTGATCACCGGCCACTGCGCGCGCGTTCAGGTGTCCGGGATGAACAACATCGTCACCGTCGATGCGGCCGACGCCATCGAGGCATCCGGGATGGACAACACGATCACCTACCACGGCGGCTCACCGACGGTCGACAAGTCCGGCTTCTCCAACACTGTCGAGCAGGGCTGACGTCAATGCAACACCGGCTTTTCTGGTGCGGCGAAAACCATTGGCAGGTAACGGGATCAGGCTACCGGGCGCACACGTCCGCAGCGTCCTCCCGGACTGGGGCGCCGGCCGGCAGGGTGTAAGTGACGACGACCTCGGCGCGCGAGCCGGATTCGTTGGCGACGCGGTGCGGAACGCCCGCGGGAATGGCGACCGCCTGCCCGGCCGCGTAGGTCACCGGCGCACATGTACCCGCAGTCTGCAATGCGACCGAACCGCCGGTGATCACCGACAGTTCGGTGCCGGGGTGAGTGTGCCAACCGCTGGTCGCGCCGGGCCCCATCGACAGACTCTGGACGATCTGCGTGGCGGGCCCGTCAGTGGTGATCGACACCGGCGCGTCGGTGTCCCCCTTGGCGAGGTCGGTGCGTGTCACGTCGCCCCCGGGCGGCGTCGCCCCGGCCGTTACGGTGGGCGTCGCCGGACACAGCAAGAGCGCGACCGCACCGCAGGTCACCAGTCGGATGGTCATGACACTCCTCGTCGTCGATGGGCAGTTAGCCAGACACGCGGCGAGTCTTGACGTTAGCGTGAACTGCACGCGCACAATCGGAAAATGGGAGGGCAGCGCATGCCGAGCGGATGGTTACGCCGAAAGTCTCGCCGAAGTACTGCGCGGGCGTTTGCCTTGGTGGCGTTGTCCGCCGTCCTGGCAATGCTCACAACTGGATTGTTCGCGCCCCCGCGAGCGTCAGCCGACGGCGAGAACTACTTAATCGCCACCGACACCACCTTCGCTCCGTTCGAATTCCAGGACAAGCAAGGCAATTTCGTCGGAATCGACATGGATCTCATCCGCGCGATCGCCGAGGATCAGAAATTCACCGTCGACATCAAACCGCTCGGCTTCGACGCCGCACTGCAGGCCGTACAGGCCAACCAGGTCGACGGCGTGATCGCCGGCATGTCGATCACCGACAAGCGCAAGCAGGTCTTCGATTTCTCCGAACCGTACTTCGAGTCCGGTATTCAGATGGCGGTCCTGAAGACCAACAACGACATCAAGTCCTATGAGGACCTGCGCGGCAAGCGGGTGGCGGTCAAGAACGGTACCCAGGGCGCCACCTTCGCGAACTCCATCAAGGACAAGTACGGCTTCCAGGTGGTTTCGTTCGCCGACTCGTCGTCGATGTTCGACGAGGTCAAGACCGGCAACTCGGTGGCGGTGTTCGAGGACTACCCGGTGCTGCTGTACGGCATCGCGCAGGGCAACGGCTTCAAGACCGTCACCCCCAAGGAGGAGCCGACCGGCTACGGCTTCGCGGTGAACAAGGGCCGCAACGCCGAGCTGATCAAGAAGTTCAACGCCGGTCTGGACAACCTCAAGAAGTCCGGGAAGTACGACCAGATCGTCAACAGCTACCTCGGTGAAGGCGCCTCGAAGGATGACAATTCGTTCTTCGGGCTGATCAAGAGCACCTACCCGATCCTGCTGCAGGGCCTGAAGATGACCGTCATCTTGACGGTCGTCTCGATCGCGATCGCCCTGGTGCTCGGCGTCATCTTCGGCCTGTTCCGGGTGTCCCGGTCAATTGTGCTGCGTGCCATCGGCACGACGTTCGTCGACATCTTCCGCGGCACCCCGCTACTGGTACAGGCCTTCTTCATCTACTTCGGCATCCCGTCGGCGCTGGGCTTCCAGATGAGCGCGCTGACCGCGGGCATCATCACCCTGTCGCTGAATGCGGGCGCGTACATGACCGAGATCGTGCGCGGCGGTATTCAATCCGTCGACAAGGGACAGATGGAAGCGGCCCGCAGCCTGGGCATCGGATATCTGCCGACGATGCGTAAAGTCATACTGCCCCAGGCTATCCGGACGATGATTCCGTCGTACATCAACCAGTTCGTGATCACGCTGAAGGACACGTCGATCCTGTCGGTTATCGGCATCGCCGAGCTGACGCAGACCGGGCGCATCATCATCGCCGGCAACTTCCAGTCGTTCAAGATGTGGCTGATCATCGGGATCATCTACTTCATCGTCATCATGGCGCTCACCAAACTCTCCGACCGCGTCGAGAAAAGGATCGTGAAATGACCGACCTCGTTCCCGATTCCGCCGACGCAAAGCCGGCAGACACGGTGATGATCCACATCGAAGACCTGAAGAAGTCGTTCGGTGAACTCCTGGTGCTCGACGGCATCACCACCGACATCAAACAGGGCGAGGTGGTGTGCGTCATCGGCCCGTCCGGGTCGGGAAAGTCGACGTTCCTGCGCTGCCTGAACAAGCTCGAGGACATCACCGCGGGCACGGTGGTGGTCGGCGACTTCGATCTCAGCGACCGCAAAGTCGATCTGGACAAGGTCCGGCAGCACATCGGCATGGTGTTCCAGCATTTCAACCTGTTCCCGCACATGACCGTGCTGCAGAACGTCACGCTGGCCCCACTGACGACCAGGAAGATGGACAAGGCCGCCGCCGAGAAGAAGGCGATGGAGTTACTCGGTCAGGTCGGTCTCGCCGAGAAGGCCCATGTGAAGCCGGCCACGCTCTCGGGCGGCCAGAAGCAGCGGGTCGCCATCGCGCGGGCGCTGGCGATGGATCCTTCGATCATGTTGTTCGACGAGGCGACCAGTGCCTTGGACCCGGAGATGGTCGGCGACGTGCTGCAGGTTCTGCGGGACCTGGCCGAAGGCGGCATGACGATGGTGGTGGTCACCCATGAGATGGGTTTCGCCCGTGAGGTGGCCTCCCGGGTGATCTTCATGGCCGACGGCAACATCGTCGAGGACGATGCCCCCGATCAGGTGTTCGACCACCCCAAAAGCGAACGGCTGCAGGAGTTCCTGTCGAAGGTGCTGTGAACCTATGCGGTCGCGGACTGCACGGAAAACGGCTCGGTGGTGCGCGCGGCGAGATACTCGGGGCGCGGCTCGGCCGCCGCGAAGGGCCGGCCGAGCTTGTTTTCGACCGAGTTGAACACCAGGAAGATGTTCGACCGTGGGAACGGTGTGATGTTGGATCCCGATCCGTGCATGATGTTGCAGTCGAACCACAATCCGGCGCCGGGCGGGCCGGTGATCTGGTCCACTCCATACCGATTGGCTGCCGCGGTCAGGGTTGCTTGATCGGGTACGCCGACTTCCTGTCGGACCAGGGAGGACGTGTGGTTGCGTTTCGGCGTAGCACCCACACACGGATAGAACGTCATGTGCGACCCGGGCATGACCATGAGTGAGCCGTTGTAGGGGTAGTTCTCGGAGAGCGCGATCGAGCACGACACCGCCCGCATCGTCGGCATACCGTCCTCGGCGTGCCACGTCTCGAAGTCCGAGTGCCAATAGAAGCCGGTCCCCGTGAAGCCCGGCATCAGGTTGACCCGGGCCTGGTGGAGATAGACGTCGCTGCCCAGCAATTGACGCGCTACCGGTAGAACGGTGTCGAGGCCGATGACTTCCGCGATGACGTCACTGAACAGATGCGGCTCGAACACCGAACGGATGCCGCCCTGCCGCTCGCGAACGATGCGCGGATCGTCATCACCGATCAGGCCGCCGATACGAGCCAGCTCATCACCCATCGGCCTGAGCCAGTCTTGCCCGAGTGTCTGCGGACGAGCCAGGTAGCCGTTGGCCGCCATCGATTGCAGGTCCTGGTCGGACAGCGGTCCGTCGTTGCCCTCGCCCCACACCGTCGGCTCGATTCGAGCGATCGGGTCGGCCGGGCGCTCTAGCCGGGTCGGGTAGTTGTCGTGGGGGTGACCGCTCACCTCGCGGGCTCCGCGGGTGGGTAGGTTCCCGTCTCGTCATGTACCTCGGTACCGGTGACCGGCGGATTGAAGACGCACATCATCCGCATCTGCTCGGTACACGTCACCCGGTGGCGCTCATGACCGTTGAGCAGATACATCGTGCCCGGGGCGAGCGGATACTGCTCACCGGTCTCGTGGTTGGTCAACGTCCCGCTGCCCTCGACAACCCACACGGCCTCGACGTGGTGACGGTAGTGAAATTCGCTGACCGAGTCGGTGTTGATGGTGGTCTCGTGGAACGAGAATCCAACGCCGTCGCCGGCAAGGATGATGCGCTTGGACCTCCACTCCTTGGCGGCCACGTCACGATCGGTGCCGGTGATCTCGTCGGTGGTACGGACAATCACAGGTGAACTCCTTTTGCTGATATGGCCGATGTCAGGACAACGTGCTGGCGACCGACTCGGCGAGTATGTCGATGCCGAGCACGATCTCGGCGTCCGGAGTGGTCAGTGGCGGTAGCAACTTGACGACTTCGTCTGCGGGACCGCTGGTTTCCATCAACACGCCGCGCTCGAACGCGGCACGGCATACCTTGGCGGCTGTCGGCGCATCCTCGAATTTCAGTCCCTGCGCCATACCACGTCCGCGGGCGCTGATCTCGGGGTTCGCGGCCGCGATGGCGTCCAGACGGTCCCGCATCAGGCCGCCCTTGGCGAGGGTCTGATCAGCGAAGGTGGTGTCCTGCCAATACGCTTCGAGCGCCGCTGTGGCTGTCACAAAAGCCGGGTTGTTACCGCGGAAGGTGCCGTTGTGTTCTCCGGGCGCCCACACATCCAGGTCGCGCCGGAACAGGGTGAGCGCCAACGGAAGCCCGTAGCCGCTGATCGACTTGGAGAGTGTCACGATGTCGGGCCTGATACCGGCTTCCTCGAAGCTGAAGAACTTACCGGTCCGGCCGCAACCCATCTGGACGTCGTCGACGATCAGCAGGATCTCGCGCCGATTGCACAACTCGGCCAGAGCGCGCAGCCACTCAGCCCGCGCCACGTTGAGCCCGCCCTCACCCTGCACCGTCTCGACGATCACGGCGGCCGGACGGTTCAGCCCGCCACCGGAGTCGTCGAGCACTCGCTCGAACCAGTGAAAGTCCTCGGTGACGCCGTCGAAGTAATTGTCGTACGGCATCGGCGTCGCATGAACCAATGGGATACCCGCTCCGGCACGCTTCATGGAATTGCCGGTCACTGACAGCGACCCCAATGTCATTCCGTGAAAAGCGTTGGTGAAGTTGATTATTGACTCCCGGCCGGTCACTTTTCGGGCCAGCTTCAGTGCCGCCTCTACCGCGTTGGTGCCGGTGGGACCGGGAAACTGCACCTTGTAGTCCATGCCCCGCGGAGCGAGAATCAGTCGCTGAAATGTCTCGAGGAAAGCGGTCTTCGCCTCGGTTGCCAGGTCCAGTGAATGCACGATCATGTCGCGGCTGAGGTAGTCGATCAGCGGCCGCTTGAGGAGCGGGTTGTTGTGCCCGTAATTTAGAGCCCCCGCACCCGCGAAGAAGTCCAGATAACGTCGGCCGCTGGTATCGGTCAACCAGGACGCGCTGGCTCCGGCCATCTCAACCGGCCAGCCGCGGCAGTAGCTGCGCACCTCCGACTCTACGGCGTCATAGACGTCGGGTAGCTGAAAGTCGTTGAACGAAGGCGCCATTGCCTGGGTTGTCATGTTTCCTTTCGGGTGGGTTCAGTCGGAAAGAGCGGCCGCTATCGGCCCGATACTCAGAATCGGTTCGTCTTCGTGTTCGCTCTCGGGGTCGAGAAGCTCGGCGCCGAAGTAAGGCCGCTCGGTCATCGGGACGCCGTGACGGCGGGCGAAGCCACCGAAGAATGCGCGGGACGGCCCATTGCTGGGGGCGACCGTGGCTTCGACGGTCAGCGGATGGCCGTGTCGTGCTCGGCGAACGCGATTCACGAGTTCGTCGAGCATCGCCGCCGCCAGGCCGGTGCCTCGCACGCGTTCGGTCACCGCGACCTGCCAGACGAACAGCACCTCCGGCCTTTCCGGGGGGTGATACCCGGTGATCAGACCGCAGAGTTCGCCGTCGCGCTCCGCCACAATGGAAGACTTGGCAAAATCCGTGGCCAGCAGCAGATACGCGTATGTCGAATTCACGTCGAGCACCCCTGTCGCGTCGACCAACCGCCGCATCGCGACGGCGTCAGTCGAGCAGGGGCACCGCAGGTGGCGTTCCCAGGACGCGTGTTGCCTGGTCACGCCGGCTAAATCAGTAGTCCACGGGCTTTGCAGCCCGCGCGTGTTGGAAGCATTCATCTCGGGTTGAAATCTCACCACCGAACAAGTCATCGTCGTCGTCAGTTCAAGTCTTCGGCGAGCTGACCGTAGGCCCGCAAAGCGTTGTGAGCAAGCTGTGAGACCGCACGGCGAACGTGGCGTGACGATTGCGGCGTCTGCGCTACCTGCGCGGATAGGGGCCATCGAGATCACTGTCACCCTTGACCGGCGTTACCAAATCGTTACCAACTGCTCACTCGGATCATTGCGCTCCGGCAACCATTGCCGGTGGTAAATCTTCGCCCGACCGCATCGCCGGGACAGCGGTGCGCGACGCTTTGCGCCCGGCTGTGCCGGACACCGGACGCACTCTCGTATCATTTTAGTTGTGCACAACTCGATTGTGCACTAGGCTCTGGTCGTGGCAGCCTCCCCCTGATCGGCTCTCGCCGCAACTTCTAGACGACTGGGCGCGGATCGGGTCACGGAGGTGCGATGGTAAAACGTTGCAAGCCAGGGCTTCCTGCATGCTCGGCGGTCGTCCGATGCAGCGCAACGACGCAGTGACACCATGCTTCACCAACTGGAAAGGAACTCCGATGAAGGTTCTGTACACCGCTGAAGCGCTGGCCACCGGTGATGGCCGCGACGGGCACGGCCGAACCTCCGACGGCAAGGTGGATGTCGATCTGAGCATCCAGAAAGAACTCGGCGGCACGGGTACCGGAACCAACCCCGAGGAGCTGTTCGCTGTCGGCTACGCCGCGTGCTATCACTCCGCTTTGCGGCTCGTTGGCCGGCAGGAGAAGGCTGACGTCTCCGATTCAGCTGTGGGAGCCAAGGTTTCACTCGGCAGCAATGACGCCGGCGGCTTCGTCCTGGCGGTCGAGTTGGAGATCGTGCTACCCAACGTCGACCATGAGACCGCGGTGGCGCTGGCGGACAAGGCGCATCAGGTCTGCCCCTATTCGAACGCCACCCGCGGCAACATCGATGTGAAGCTGACCGTCACCGACGACTGAGGTCAGACCGGACGCTAGGAAAAGTGCGTGTGCGCCCGGGGCAACTCGGCGCCGTCGACGCTGATGTCCAGCTTCTCGTTGTAGAAGGCGACCATGTTCGCGATCGGGGCGACCGCAGGCAGCGGAGTGTTGTAGGTCCAGGCCAGATCTGGATGCAGGGTGTCGCCGACGCGCACCGACCAGTAACCCGAGGTGACGCCCTTGTACGGGCACAGACTCTGGGTGTCCGACGGCTCGAGATGCTCGAACGCGACGTCGCTGCGGTCGATGTAATACCTTGTCGGCAAACCGGTTTCGAACAGCAGAACGGGGCTGTGGGTGTCCGCCAGCACGGCACCGTCGAGTTCCACCCTCACGTGACGGTGGGAGCGCAGCGCATCGACGCGCGCGTAGGGGTTGCGGGGGTGGCCATAGATCGGCTCGTCCTCCTCGAACCAGTTCAGCGCTGCCCAGTCGAAGCGGACCAGGCCGGCGACCGGCCCCTCTCCCGCGTCGAACACTCGCGCCGCCGACGGGTGCGTCTGCGACCCGGCACTCACGGCACATGTGCGCGATGGGCCGAACTGCACACGCTGCGGATGGTCCTCATCGATCAGGAACTGTGATCGCACGTCGGCCAGCGGAATGTAGTACTGCGGGTAATACGGGACCTCCCAGACATACCGCGCTGCTGTGGTGTCGAAGATCAGCTCCGTGCCGAGGAAGCCGCGGACCCGGCGGGGCGACGGTTCTATCCGGCCGCGGGCCGCAGCCACCTGTGGATAATCGGTCGCCGGCTGCTCGGATGCGGTATTCACGATGGGACTCCCTTGCCGTGGATCACGTCACCTTCCATCATGACGAGCGGCGGGGCGGGTAAACCAGCGGCGGGCAGACTCAACCAAGGAGCGGTGCGATGACACGAGCGGGCTCGGACGCGATCCGCGCGGAGACCATCACGATCAAGGGACACGGCGGCGACGAGATCGAGGCCTACTGGGCCGGGCCGCTGACCAGCGGGTCGCGCGGCGGTCTCGTGTGGATCCACCACATGCCCGGCTACGACCGCGAGACCAAGGAGTTCGTCCGTCGGCTCGCCGTCAGTGGCTACCACGTGGTGTGCCCCAACCTGTATTCGCGGGAAGCGCCCGGCGCCGATCCCGACGATGCCGCGGCCGCCGCCCGGGCCGCCGGCGGTGTGCCCGACGAGCGCCTGGTCGGCGATGTGGCCGGCGCGGTCGCCCATCTCGGCGGACTGCCCGGCGCGAACGGGAAATTCGGCGTGATCGGTCACTGCTCAGGCGGACGGCACGCGTTCCTGGCGGCATGTTCGTTGCCGTTCGACGCCGCGGTCAACTGTTACGGCGCGTTCATCGTCGAGGATCCGCCGGAGGGAATGCCCAAGGCGATGAAGCCGATACTCGACCTGGCGCCGAGCCTGAGCGCCCCGATGCTCGGGCTGTTCGGTGCCGAGGACAGGTTCCCGACGCCCGAAGCCGTGGCGACCCTCGACGCGGAGCTGACCCGACTCGGCAAGCCGCACGAGTTCCACAGCTATGACGGCGCGGGCCATTCGTTCTTCTCCGTCGACCGGCCCGCCTACCGCGTGGCCGCCGCCGTCGACGGGTGGCGACGCATCGACGCCTTCTTCGCCACCCACCTGAAAGGCTAGGTCTCCGATCTCATGTGCACCTATCTCACCGAACGGGTCGTCATCGAGGGCAGCGGGAAGGGCGCGACGGGATGGTTCGGCGCCGACCGGGCCACCGTCTACGTCGACCACCCGGTGCACGCGCCGTACACCCACACGGTGAACATCGACGTGCTCAATCCGGCGCTCGGACCCGCGGCCCGGGTGGCACTGGAATTGACCGAAGAAAGCGCGTTGGCGTTGGCCGATGCCATCCACCGGGCCATCGGGCACGCCCCCGCCGGCCTCGCGTCGCGCGACCAGTAGAGCGCGGCGCAATCACCGTCACCGGCGAACGTCTGGCGGCACCAGCCCGGGGGTTCCCGCAGCGATGACCGCGCGATTGCGTTCGGCCACAACGGCAATCGGCATCTTGACCTGCCAGCGGTCATAGCTCAAGAAGCCGTTGACCTCGTTCTCGACATCGGTGGTCTGGGTGTAGATCGCCCCGGACAGACCTGTCCTGCGGACGATGTCTTCCAATCTCCGGCTGACCTGGACATACCGCTCGGTGAGTCGCGCCGGGCTGTCAGCCATTTCGTAGGCTTCCGGTCGCCCCGGCCAGCGGTTCTGGTCGAGCACCAGTCCAAGCCCACCGTATTCGCCGTCGACGCGCACCCGATTGTCCACCGGGACTGGACCTTTCGAATGCGCCTTCATCAGGTCGTCGTGGATCTGAGGTTCGCCCGGTCCGACATAGGTGTGATCGTCGTAGACGTCGCCGGCCAGGGTGTCACCACGCGACTTGCAGCAGTTCACTCCGCTGTTGGCGTCCACCATCCGAGTGGGATCCGCGGCCTTCGTGACGCCGGCGATCCGGGCGGTGTCGAATTCTCCCCAGCCCTCGTTGAAGGGCACCCAGCCGACGATCGACGTCACGCTGCGCAGCTGGTCGATCATTGCCAGCAGCTCTTTTTCGAAGTTGGCCTTCGCGGCGGCCGACGGCTCCGGGGCCGGGCCCACCGGAACGTCCAGCGACACATCCAACGACGGCATGTCCTGCCAGACCATCAGGCCCAGTTTGTCCGCCCAGTAGTACCAGCGCGCGGGTTCCACCTTGCCGTGCTTGCGCACGAAGTTCATGCCCAGATCCTTGATCCGCAGCAGGTCCGACTTGAGCGCGTCGTCGGTGGGCGCGGTGTAGATGCCGTCCGGCCAGTACCCCTGGTCGAGCGGGCCGTGCAGGAACGTGATCCTGTTGTTCAACGCGATTCGCGGCCGCCCCTGCGAATCGGGCATCGTCCCGATCGTCCGCAGACCGGCGTAGCTGGCGACCGCGTCGACAACCTTGCCCGACGGATCCACCAGCGCCACCTTCAGGTCGTACAGGTAGGGATCGTCGGGTGTCCACAGGTGCGGTTCGGGCACCGGAAGGCGAATGGTGTCACCGGCTCCGGCGGAACCGACCGCCACCACCCGGCCACCGTCGGGCTTGACGACGAACACCACAGCGCGCTGGCCCTTCGTCCCTGCGATGCGGGGGGTGACGGTCATACCGGTCAGACTTGTGCTGATGTCCACCTTGTTGATGTAGGTGGCGTGGACCGGCTCCATCCAGACCGTCTGCCAGATCCCGGAGGCACCGGTGTAGAACAGCCCCTTCGGTCGATTGCGTTGCTTACCGATCGGAAAGGGATTGGCGTCGTTGCGGTCCTGGACGCGGACGGTGATCTCCTGGGGACCCGGCCACTGCAGCGCCCGGGTGATGTCGACGCTGAATTCGGTGTAGCCGCCTTCGTGTCGGGCCACCTCGTGGTTGTTCACCCAGACCGTCGCGATCTGATCGACCGCACCGAAATGCAGCAGCACGTGCTGCCCCACCCAGTTGCTCGGCAGCTTGACCACCTTGCGGTACCACATCTCGTCGTCGTGACGCTGGATGCCGGACAGGGCCGACTCGACCGGGTACGGGACGAGGATCTGTTCGCGGTAGGCGCTCGGCGCGGGCGGCGCGGGCAACACCGTTCCCGCTGACCGACCCATGTAACCCCACACACCGTTGAGGTTCATCCAGGACGCCCGTGTCATCTGCGGACGGGGGTAGTCGGGCAGCGCGTTCTCCGGCCCGACCAGTTTGGTCCACGGAGTGGGCAGCAACGCAGCCTTGGGATGCCACATCACGACCGCGTTCGCCGGCGGGTGTCCGAACATCGTGAGGAGCAGCAGGGTCAACGCCACCACGACGCCGCGGCCGACCCACACCCGCCCGCGGGCTGCCAGCGCTTGCCCATCGGTGACGATTGTTCCCCCCGAGCTCGAGACGACCACGGCGCGCGCCCCCGCGCACGGCCGCTTGTACACAGCAAACAGCACGATTCGGTCCTGACATGGATCCAGCGGCGCCGCGCGACAGTGCCGCGAAACGGACCGGAAGATGCGATTGCCTGAGGAACTTTATCCCGCCACCAGCGAGGTAGCCACTGTCTAAGAGGGTGTTTCGCCCAGCAATGTTCAAGGCCTCGGGCCGGCCGGACAGTATGCAGGGCGTTGCGGAACCGCGACCGCGATGGCCTTGGCCTTTGCCCGCCAGGATGTGGACATTCACAACTTCCAGCAAACGCGCCATGATGCGGCGAGCCGGGGCGCGGCCCAGTGTGGCACCATCTGGAACGTGGTGTCCCGGACTGTCAGCGGCGCAACGATCCCGGTGATCGCGCTCACCGGTCATCTGGGTGCGGGTAAGACGACGCTGCTCAATCACGTGTTGCGCACCCCGCAGGCTCGGATCGGGGTGGTAATCAACGACTTCGGCGAGATCAACGTCGACGCCGGCTTGATCAGCGGGCAGATCGACGAGCCCGCCTCGATCGCCGGCGGGTGCATCTGCTGCCTCCCCGACGACGGGCAGTTGGACGCCGCGCTGGCCCGGCTCGCGGATCCCAAGCTGCGCTTGGACGCCATCATCGTCGAGGCCAGCGGGCTGGCCGATCCCGCGGCACTGGCCCGCATCATCGGCTTCAGCGAGATCGGTGGAGTTCGCGACGGTGGCGTCGTCGATGTGGTCGATGCCGTACAGCACTTCGAGACCGTCGACCGCGGCGGCGTGGCCCCCGCCCGGTACGGCGCGGCAACACTAGTGGTGGTCAACAAGCTCGATCAGGTTCCGGCGGAGGACCACGATGCCGTTCTGGCGCGGGTCGAAGCCCGGGTACGCGAACGCAATTCGCGTGCCCACGTCATCGGGGCCACGAACGGACGCATCGACCCGACCCTGCTGTACGACGTCGCCGCGGCCACCGACGAGACCGGCCAGTTGTCGTTTCGCGATGCGCTGTTCGAAGACACGGTGGGTGAGCACGACCATGTGCACGCCGAATCGGTGACGGTGACGGCCACCGAGCCGATCGACCCGGGGCGGCTGCTCGAACTGCTCGAATTCCCACCCTCCGGGGTGTACCGGATGAAAGGCCGGCTGGCGGTGCGACATCGCACCGCCGTGCAGGGCTTTGTGGTCAACGTCGTCGGGCCCGCTGTGCACATCGCCCGAAGCGCCGTCCCGCCAGGAACGGACAACCACCTCGTGGCAATCGGAACCCACTTCGACACCGCGACCGTCCGGACCCGGATGACCGATGCGCTGCGGCCTGCCGACGGGCCTGCGTCGACCACCGTCCAGCGGCGCTGGCAGCGCTACCTCACCAAGTCCTGACCGCTCACAGGTCGACGACGACGTCCTCGGCCGGTACGGCGATGCACAGCAATACGTTTCCTTCGGCCGGCGGTTCCAGCGGGTCGAGCTCGTAGCGGACTTGGCCGGCCAGAAGCGCCGTCTCGCAGGTGTGGCAGACGCCGGTGCGGCACGACCACTGGGTGGGCACGTCGCAGGCTTCGGCGAACTCGAGCAGGCTGGTGTCGGTGGGCCGCCACGGAGCGGAGAGCGCGCTTCGCGCGAATTGCACGCTGGGGCCAGGACCGGGCGGACCCTCCGGTTGGTGTGGGGGGCGGGCGGTGGCCGCCGCGATGCCGGGCGTGATCGCCGTGTGTGCACCGAACCGCTCGGAGTGGATGTTGTGGGCGTCGACACCCAACACCAGGAGGGCCTCGGTCACGGTGTCCATGAACGGCTCCGGGCCGCAGACGAACACCTGTGCCTGCGTCGGCAGGCCCAGCGCGCTCAACGCCTGCGCGGTCAGCCGGCCCCGTTCATCGAACTCGACACCGGGGCGGTCATCAGTGCCCGGGCTGCTGAAGAAGATCCGAGACTGGCTGTGCGGCAGTCGATTCAGTAGCTCGCGAACCTCCGCGGCGAACGGCAGTTCGGTGCCGTCACGCGCGCCGTGCAGCCACCAGATGGGGCGTTCGGAGCCGCTCTCGGCCAGCGCATGCAGCATCGACAAGACCGGTGTCACCCCGACACCGGCCGAAATCAGGACCACCGGTTGCGGGCTATCGTCGAGGAAGAAACTCCCCCGCGGCGCCGCCACCTCGATGAGGTCGTCGACCGTCACATGATCGTGGATGTACGCGCTGACGGTGCCCATCGCTTCCCGCTTGACGCCGATGCGGTATTCCGGCATGCCCGGTTCATTGGACAACGAGTAGTTGCGGACGAGCGATGGCCCATCGGGGCCGACCGCCGCCCGCAGCACGATCGATTGGCCGGCAAGCCATGTCGGCAACGGCTCGCCCGTGGGGTCGGCCAGCGACACCGAACGGACATGTCGGCTCTCGTCGCGCACCGCGGTCACCTTCAGCGAGCGGAAGCCGGGCCAGGCCGGCGGTGGTGGCGCCACTCCGGTCAGGCCCGTGTTGCCGGTTGCCGAATCTTGCTCCAACAGGCTTTGCAGCGAAGCTCTCCATCCCGGGCTCAACGCCGGGATCGCGACAGCGCGCTCCAGGGCGTCGCCGGGATGCCCGGGAAGGTAGAGCAGAGCGTCGATCTCGGCGACACTCACCCGTTGCGGACCGTCGGCGACCTTGACCACCTCCTGGCCCGCCGCGAGTTCGCCTTCGGCCAGCACCCGGCAATAGAACCCGGGCCGGTGATGCGACACCAGCAGCGCGGCCATTCGCGGTTCGCCCAGCCGCATCCCGACGCGATAACAGGTGACCCGGGGTTGGGTCACCTCCAGCACGACATCGCCGATCTGGTACCGATCACCGATGCACACCTCGTCGTCGGGAAGCCCGTCGATGGTCAGGTTCTCTCCGAACACACCCGGGCCCAAGTCGTCTCGACCGAGTTCGTTGGCCCAATACTCATAGGAGGCAACCTGATACACCAGCACGGCACGGTTCTCGCCGCCGTGGCCGCCGAGATCACCCTGGCCGTCACCGTCGATATTGAGCCGGCGCACCATCCGCGGACCAGACACCGGGGCCTTCCAGGCGCCGGTGTACACCGTGCGCCCGTTCCACTGCACGTCCTTGGGGAGTCCCACATTGACCGAAACCAGTGTCGCCATCGGTGCTCATCCCTTCTGGCCGTCGAGTTGGGCACGCAGCCGGTCGTTTTCAGCCTGCAGCTGCGCCAGCTTGGCGCGCAGGGGTTCCAGAGCGGGTTCGAGCTCAGCCGCGCTGAAGCGTGGAGTGATGTGCTGCTGGCAGTTCCAGTCGTAGGCCTCGACATCGACCAGGACGGCCCGCTCGACCACCGAGTCGTCGGTCTCGTCGGTCAGCATCTTCAGCAACGCAGGGTCTTGCTCTGCGGTCACGATGCGCGCGTGCCCGAAGATTTTCAGCCTGCGCTGGTGGGCGTAGTCGAGGACGATGATCGCCACCCGGTCGTCACCGGTCATGTTGCCGGTGCTGATGTATTGCAGGTTTCCCCGGAAGTCGGCCCAGCCGATGGTGTGGTCGTCGAGGACGTGGATGAATCCCGGGTTGCCGCCGCGGAACTGCACGTAGGGCCACCCGGTCTCCGACACCGAAGCCAGATAGAAGCCGTCCCGTTCGCTCAGGTAGTCCTTCTCGTCCTCGGTGAGCGAGTCGCGGCCTGGGGTGGCCTTACCGGCGACGATCTTGCGGCCGTAGAACGCGTCGCTGCCGTGGTCGCTCTGCACGGCGCGGACATCGTCGGTGAAGGCGATCGACGCGTAATGCTTGCTCATGTCGGTGGCCGGGATTCCGTCACGTCGCGCCTTCCGTCGGAACCGCCATGGCTGACACCACGTCGGCGGTACTGAGCACAGCGTGCGCCAGAAACGCGTAATTGACCAGCGCCGCCTGATAGCCGTCACCCCTGGTCGGATGCCGGGGACCCGCGGTGGCGTCGCGGACCACCGCCACCTCGAACCCCTGCTCCAGCAGATCCCGCAGATGGGATTCCACACAGATGTTGGCGAGCATGCCGCACAACACGACCTTGGTGATCCTGCGCTTGCGCAGTTGCAGAACCAGGTCGTTGGTCTGGGGTCCCCACACCTTGTGGGGGCTGGCCACGATCGTCGAGGCGTCTTCGATGAACGGCTTGAACTCCTCGAGCCAGTCGGCGCCGGATCCGTCGAAGCCGTCCAGGGTCAGAGCACCGTGGCGGGCGAACGTGCCGCTGCTGAGTTCGTCGGACTCCAGCGGTCCGTTGAAAAGCCAGTTGTGGTCGGTGGGATAAAAGTAGTGCGGCGAAATGACCACCGGATAGCCGGCCGCCTTGGCAGCGGCGAACAGCTCGACCAGGTTTCGCACGGTGTTGTTCTCCGTCACCGACGCCGCCAAAACCGCCCAGTTCTTACCCGTCGGGCTCAGCACGTCGTTCTGCGGGTCGATGACGACGACGGCGGTATCGCTGGAGTCAATATCCATGCGGTGAGTGTGCCACCACCGACTGGACACGTTGTGAAACGTCGCTGAACGCGGTGCGAGCAGATCTACGATGCGTGACATGTCACATTTTCCAGGCAGGAGCACCACGGGTGGCCGCACGCCGTAAGAACTATCCGCTCAACGCTTCCCAGCAGCGGACCTGGCTCAACTACATGCGGGTGTATCACCGGCTCGAATACGAGATGAACCGGCAACTGCTGGCCGACTGCGGCTTGTCGCTCAGCGACTACACGGTGCTGAACGCGCTGTCGCAGGCGCCGGGCCGGCGGACCCAACTCACCGCGCTGGCGACCACCATCGGCTGGGAACGCAGCAGGCTGTCCCACCACCTTCAACGGATGGCCGGGCGCGGACTGGTCGACCGCGTGCGATCGGACACCGACGGCCGTTCCACCGACGTGCTGCTCAGCGACGCCGGTTGGGACACGCTGCGGTCGGCGGCGCCGCTGCACGCCGAGTGGGTTCGCACGTTGTTCTTCTCCGACCTCGACGCCCGCCAGGACGAGCAATTGGCCGACATCCTGGCGGTGGTCTACAACAGCATCCTGCGCGAGGGAACCTTGCCGAGCCCGGATCAGACCTGAACCGACCCGCCGTCGACAAAGATCTCGGATCCGGTCATGAAACTGCTCGCGTCGGAGGCGAGAAACGCCACCACAGAGGCGATTTCGTCGGGTTCGCCGACGCGGCCCATCGGCACTGTCGCAGCCTCGCCGTCGAGCAGGGCCTGGTGCTGACCGTCGGGTGCCAGTCCCTTGAGTCCCGGTGTCTCGACGGGCCCGGGGACCACGGTGTTGACCCGAATCTTGCGGCCGACCAACTCCGCCGCCCAGGTCCGGCCCAGTGAGCGGATGGCGGCCTTGGATGCGGCGTAGGCACCGAATGCGGGCACTCCGCGGCTGGCAGCCGTCGATCCGGTGAGCACGATCGAGGCACCCTCGTTGAGAAGGGGCAGCATCTTCTGCACGGTGAAGACCGTGCCGCCGACGTTGCGGGTGAAGGTGTCGGCCAGGTGTTCGGGTGTCTCATCCTCCAGAGTCGCGAACTCGCCGCCGCCCGCGTTGGCGAAGATGACGTCCACGCCGCCGCCGCGCTGCCGGATCACGTCGGCGAGACGATCGAGGGCGGCGATATCGGTGACATCGGCCGCGACTCCGGTCGCGCCGTCACCGATCGAGGCTGCTGCCGCGTCGGCCCGCTCCTGGGTCCGTCCGGTCAGGAAGACGTGCGCACCTTCGCTTGCGAGGCGTTGCGCGGTCGCCAGACCGATGCCTGAAGTGCCGCCGGTGACCAGGGCTGTCTTGCCACTGAGTTGACCCATGATTGCTCCTCGATGTGTGGGACCTATGGTCAGAAGAACTACGTGATATGTCACGTTATTCCATCATGTACCCCGGCGCGATGGTCCGAGCCGAACCACTCGCCGGGCAATCACATGTCACGTTCGCACGATTGCCGATAGGTTTTGGACCATGGTCCCCGAATGGCATGTCGGACCGGTGGCGGTGCCGGTGCACAGTCTGTTCGTCGGACTCGGGGTGGTGACGGCCATGGCCGTGTTCATGGTCGAGGCGCGACGGCGGGGGGCCGTCAACGACCAGTCGCTCGTTGCGGTCGCCGGGGCGCTGGTCGGCGGCGCGATCGGAATGCGCCTCTCCGGCTGGGCACGTCACCTGGATTTCGCAGCCAATCCCACTTTGGCGCGCGCCTGGGAGTACGGCTCCAAGAGCATTCTCGGCGGCCTGCTCGGAGCGTATGTCGGGGTGCTGATCGCCAAACGCCTCGGCGGGTATCGCGGCAAGACCGGCGATCTGTTCGCACCGGCGGTCGCGCTCGGGATGGCCGTCGGCCGGATCGGGTGCCACCTCACCGAGGCCCCGGGCCGACCCACTTCCCTGCCATGGGGTGTGCACGCCGCCGCGACCACACCCGAGTGTCCCGGGTGCCTGACCGGCCAGGCGATGCACCCGTCGTTCGTGTACGAGATCGCCTTCCAGCTGGCTGCTTTCGCCGCGCTGATGTGGCTGCGGTCCCGCATCACCAGGCCGGGTGAATTGTTCGTCATCTATGTCGCAGCCTATGCCGTCTTCCGCTTCTTCATCGAGTTCACCCGCGCCAACCAGACCGTGTGGCTGGATCTGACTCGGCCGCAATGGTTTCTGCTCCCTTCGCTCGCCGTTGTCGGCGTTCGGATGTGGTATGGCTACCGCCGCGGCTACTATCGCTTCCCATCGCATCGGCAGGAGGTGCCCGCATGACGACTCCCCCACCGGGTGACGACGAGAAGGGTGACGGCGAGAAGGGTGACGGCGTCCCACCCCCACCACCGGATCAACCCCTGCCGCCTGCCTACCTACCGCAGCCACCGTGGTATCCGCCGCCCCAGGGATACCCGCCACCACCGGGGTATCGGCCGCCGGGTCAGTACGACTACCCGCCGCCTGCGCCGCCGCCGTGGCAGCCACACACCCCGCGCATCTCGGTCGGCATGGTGTTCCTCGGCGCGTTCTTGTACATGCCGCTGAACTTCGTCATCGGCTTCGCCGTACTGGCCATGTCCGACGGGCGTGGGCACAGCACAGTGGTCCTCGGCGCAGTGGTGTTGGCGCTCATCGCTTTCGGCGGGGGCGGTGTACTGCTGGCCACGGCGAAGGCCAACGGCAAGGGCCTCGGCCTCGGCCTGATGATCGGCTGGGCGGCACTGTCCGTCGTCTCCGTCGGATTCTGTACCGGCCTCAACCCCGAGCTGTACACGTGACCGCCGGGATGGGTTTGCGCGGCGACCGGTTGTTGCGTTACGTCACCGCCTTCTGCCCGTCCTGCCACGACGAGGCCCCCGAGAAGTCGCTGGCCGATGTCACCCGCCTCAGTGGCCGGCTCGTGGCGCGCGACGAGCGGGTGTGGCTCGAGCGTGGTTGCCGGACGCACGGTTTGGTGAGCACCCTCTACGACGAGGATGCGGAGATCTTGCGCTACCTGGAGGAGTGGACCGCGCCGACCAAGGCGCATACCCCCGATGTGGCCGGGAATTTCGATCCGATCCCGTCGGCGTATCTGCGCGGATTGCCGGAGATGCAGACTCAGCACACCTGCATCCTTCTCGAAGACATCGCCGAGACCTGCAATCTGCGCTGCCCCACCTGCTTCACCGGTTCCTCGCCGGACCTGCGCAACGTGGTTGCCGTCGCCGACGTGCTCGCCAACGTCGACCAGCGGCTGGCCCGCGAAAACGGGCGCCTCGACGTGCTGATGCTCTCCGGTGGCGAGCCGACGCTGCACCCGGCCATGCCCGAGCTGCTGGCCGAACTGACCTCTCGCCCGATCACCCGAATACTGATCAACAGCAACGGTGTTCGGATCGCGAACGACGACAGCCTGCTCGATCTGCTGACGGAGCACCGCAACCGGGTTGAGGTGTATCTGCAATACGACGGTCTCACCGACGTAGCGCATCGCCATCACCGCGGTGGGGATCTGCGCGCGGTGAAACACACCGCACTGCAACGGTTGTCGCAGCGAGAGATCTTCACGACGCTGGTGATGACGGCCGCCCTCGGGGTGAACGACACCGAGATCGGAGATATGGTCGCACTGGCCCTGGCCACGCCCTACGTCGGTGGGATCAGCATCCAACCGCAGTTCGGGTCCGGCCGGTCCGGGCACATCGACCCGCTGGACCGGCTCACCCACACCGGGGTGCTCAAGCGACTCGGCCCGCAGACCAACGGTGCGGTGACCTGGCGCGACCTGACCGCGTTACCGTGCTCGCACCCGCACTGCTGCTCGGTCGGATACCTGATTCGCGACGACGCCGGCTCGTGGCGCTCGCTGGTCTCGCTTCTCGGCCACGACGGTCTCAAGGCCAGACTCGGGCTGGTGTCGAACCGGATCGCCGACAGCGAACTCCCCCAGCAGCTGCGCCTTGCGGTCAAGGAATCACTGCTCGGGCTGCTCTCGGAGCAGTCGTCGCTGTCGCACCCCGATATCGGGGAAGTGTGGCGAACCATTTGCGAGAGTTGCGATCTCGGCATCAGTACGCTGCTGACCATGGCATCGTCGGCGCTGCCCGGGCGGCGCCGCAAGCTCCGCCGACTGCTGGGCGAACGGGTCGTCCGCATCACAGTCAAACCGTTCATGGACATGTCGACCATGATCGAGGAACGCCTGGTGCAGTGCTGCGTGCACGTCGGCACCAGCGCAGCTCAACATCAGTGCGCGCCGTTCTGCGCGGTGCAGGCATGGCCGGCCCTTGCCCGCCAGCGCTTGTCAATCGCAGCGGGTCAACAACTTCCGCTGCTCGCGGTCAGCCCGCGGGCTGGGGACTGACCGGTGTCGTCGTGGTCGAGACCGTGGTGGACGTCGTCACCGTGGTGGTCGGACTCACCGTCGTGGTCGTGGTCGGTGTGGTCGACGGCGTCGTGGTCGCGCTGCTCTCCGCCGGCGGAACCTGAGTAGCCGTCGTCTCGGTGACGGTCGCCGTACTCGTCGTGACGGATGTGGAGGCGCTCGCGGTCGCGGGCGACAGGACCGCGCAGGCCACTCGGCCGCCGGCGTCACCGGTCGCCATCGTCTCGGCGTCGGGTCCGGGCACGCCGTCGTGGGTGTACCGCTGCGGGATGTTGGCGAAGTTGTCGGGACCCGCGTGAATGATCAACGCGCTGCCCTGCGGACCTTTGAGGTCGTCGAGGGTGAAGGCGTCGGTGGTGGCGACGAGTTTCCCGGAACCGTCCTTGCGCACCAACAGCGGTGTCAGGTCACCGCTCGCCGGGTGTTCGGTGCGGCCGCCGACCTGTAGGTGACCGCCGGCGGACAGGAAGTTGCCCGGCGCGCCACCGGACGGGGCGACCGAGTCGGGCTCGCACTTACCTACCGAGTGGATGTGCATGCCATGGCTTCCCGGGGACAGGGTCCTTCCGGCGACGGTTTCCACCGTCACGGTCGCGTACCCGTTCGCGAAGTCGATGGTCGCGTTGGCGACGGGCTTGCCGTCGGGAGACTTCAGCTCTGCTGTGATCGTCTGGGCACTGGAGCCCGATGTCGTCGTATCAGATGTCTGCGGACTGCCGTTCTGAGCGGAGTTGCAGCCTGCGAGGACGAACACGGGTGCCGCAATGAGCGCTGCGGCGGCGGTTGCACGATTCACCATCGCGGTCGGGTACCCGCTATCGCCCGTTTGTACCGCGTTTCGTAGCTATTGGGCGGCGGCGTGGGTTCGGGTTGCGTCTCGATGGATCAATTCGACCGAGTCACCGACGTCGATCGTGACAACTTCGTCAGACGCGACGAACGGAATCCGGAGCAGGCCGTGGAAGCTGTCGGTCTCGACGAAGGTGTGCGCACGGGCGAACAGGGGCTGCACATCGAATACACGGACCCGCAGCTTCTCCCGGCTGAGTCTGCCCAGTTCCCGGCCTGATTCGGGATCGGTGATCACCGGCCCTGACAGGGAGTGCACGGCGAAGATCATGCCCGGTCTCACCCCGGCGTCGCTGCCACGGTTGATGACGAGCGTGTAATCGTCTTCGACGAGGGCGACCTGACCGGTGATCTCGGTCCCTGTCACGATGCCGCCAGTGAATTGCTTTCTGGCAGCGCAGAAGTCGACCCGGCACGAATCCGCGGCCGCAGGGCGTAGTCGTCCGCGCGCAGCGACAGGTCGACGTGACTCGGCGGGTCCTGATCTGTTCCCAACGTGAGCTCGACCGCGGTCTTGGCCTGGAACAACGCGATGACCGCCTGCTGGTGTTGTTCGGTGCCGAACGCGTTGATGGCCAGGGCCAGCTTCTTGTCGACGTACTCGACCGAACGCTGCAGGTCGGACTGCGTCGGCTCGGCCGGCGTGAGGTGCCCGGTCGCATCGATACCCAGTCCGCGATACCACCGGTGGCCGAGCGCACCGAGGACGGCGGCGCAGACCGGGATGATCACGACTGTGCAGACCAAGCCCGCAGTCGAGTGCAGCGTGATCGCGCCGACGATACCGAGCAGCATGCCGATGCCCGCGGCACCGAACAACTGGACGGCCGCCGGCACTCCTTCGATGACCCGCCAGATCTTCGTGACGGCGAGCGCGGTGTTGCGGGCAACCGCAGCGATGAAACGGGCAACGCTGGTCACGGCTTTGAGCGCCCCGCGACCGAGGTCGTCGGCCTGCTTACGCGTGATCGGCGACTTCGGCATCGACCATGTCCGCTGCTTGCGCGGCGACGCCGGAGTCGGCTCGGCTGGCGGCTCACCGGCCACGGCCTCGTGCTCGGCCTCGGCGATTGCCTCCGGTTGCGATGTCGGGCGCTCGACCGGCGGTTCCTGGTTAGTCACATTGGTATCAGCAGCCACATCCGTATCATCGCTTGGCGTGGCCGAAACGTGGCCCTGGCGCGCCGAGGCCCGGCTACCGAGTTTGGATCACTGACCGGCGATTACCCTGCTGCAGCTTTCGCCGGCGCCTTCGCCCTCGCACTGGATCCCTTGCCGGACCCGGCTGCCGCCGGGGTGCGCTTGGCGGTGGTGTGGCCGCGAGCTGCGACACTACTTCCCTTGCTCGCCTTGGCCTCGCGCTTCGTGGTCGCCTTGGGCGCGATCGTCGTCGTCGCGGCGGCGGTGGGCACGGACGCCAGGACGGACCTCGGCACCTCGTTGGCCGCCGCCAAACCGCTCGGCGCCGCCGCGCTCCTGGCGGTGGCGGCGGCGGTCGCGGGGGCTGTCCAGCCGATGGACTTCGCGATGGCGCGGGTGAACTCCATGAACGCCCCGATGGGCCCGACGGGAGAACCCGTCGCGAGCGGAACGTGGATGTGCAGCACGCCGAGCAGGTCGTTGTCGTAGGCGAAATCCAGCGCATTGAAGATCGAGCCGCCCGGGCTGAGCAGACCGCCGAGCGCAATCCCGACTTTCACGCCGGCTGGGAAGCTCACTCCGATCGCCGGTCCGAACGTCGTCGCCAGTGCGGTGAGGTCGACGTGCTGGCCGCCGTTGAGGAACGCGTCGGTCATGGCCGCGGGGATGTTCGTCAGGGTGTTCAGCGCAGCCGCCACGTCAGGCGTCGGCGAGGTGAGCTCCGCCCGGATCGCATCCACACTCGACGACAACACGATGAGGGGACCGAGCACCGGACCGGCCATGCCGAGCACGACGCCGCTCAACGCGGTGGTCGAGAAAGCCAGCAGCTGCTTTCCGGTGGGAGAAATGCTGAGCTGCAACAGGTCTGGGACACCGGGTAGCTGCAAGACCGCGGGCAGGAGTTGATAGAACGCCCGGTGCGTACTGTCCAGGGTGCTCAAGTCGGGGGCGGTCGGCGCGGCGAGGGCAGCCCGGAGGTGGGTCTGGATCTGATCGGCGACGGCGGCGAAGTCAGGCAGCTCTTTGAGGTAGGCGATCTGGTTGGCGACGATTTGCTGCAGTATCGGCGCCGGCGCCTGTCGCCAGGTGTCGAACAAGGCCTGCGTGTTCTGGCCGGCCCTGGTGAAGATGTCCGCCAAGTCGGTGCTGGCGGCCAATTGGATCGCGGGCGCGGCGTGGATATCCAGTGCCGCCGGGCCCGCCGGGCCTACCGGGCTGATTGCGATGGCGCTGGCTCCGACCACCGCCACCGTGGCGGCAACCAAGGGCCGAGGGACTGCATACATAGTGACTCCCCGTCGTCGTGTCACCCCTGACCCATGAGCAACCTACCCCAAGGCAGCGGCGGAGAAATCGAATTCGACAGGGATGGGCCGGGTTTGGACCGTTCGGCCGGTCTTGCGGCCCTCGGTGTTGCACCTTCCGGCAAATCACTCAGCGGCCGGAGAACGGGGACGTTCCCGCATCTCTGCCCGCGCGCGGCTCCCCCAGCGAACGAAAAAGTGACCTCGCTATCGCTGCCAGTCGCTGGAGCCGTCGACCCTGGTGTAGGTGCCGGTGGAGTTCTTCACGATGATGGGATCGCCGGCGCCGAAGTTGTCGTAGAACCAGCGGGCGTTTGCCGGGCTGATATTGATGCACCCGTGGCTGACGTCGCGCTTTCCCTGATCGTCGACCGACCAGGGAGCACTGTGCACGAAGTTGCCGCTGTCATCGAACCGCACGGCGAGCTCGACCGTCGTCTTGTAGCCGTATGTGGAGTTGACCGGGACCCCATAAGTCGAGGAATCCATCACCACCGACGGCATCTTCTCTTGCACGTAGTAGGTGCCGTTGGCAGTTTGATGACCACCTGCCGCCATCCCCATCGACATCGGGATGGTCTTCTCCACCACCCCGTTACGAGTGACGGTCAGTTGATGGGTGGCATCGTCGGCGGTGGCGATCAGCGTGTCACCGGTGCGGAAGGTGGACACGGCACCGCCCGCGTCGACAGTCACCGCGGTGTGCGCAGGCCAGAAACTGAGCGGGCGCCACCGCAACTGGGTGGGGGTCATCCAGTAGAACTTGCCGGGGACCGGCGGGTTCGATGAGACGTGGATGGCGTTCTCAGTGGCGCCGGCGTCGTCGATCAGTCCGGGAAAGTCGATGATGATCGGTTGAGCCACGCCCACCGTCGAGCCGTTCGCAGGCGCTATCCTCGGTGGCCCGAACGGTGCGACGCCGGTGAACGGCGTCGGGTCCTGACCCGCGGCCGGATCACCCGGATCTGCAAGCGCCGGTGCAGCATTCGCTATTACCAGCCCGGCGAACACCACAGCGGCGACCCGGGTGATCCTCGTCCAGCGCGACATCTGCGTTCTCCCATCACGTGCTCTGGGAGTCAGTGTCGCATGACGGACCAACGAGATCAGTCAGGCTGCGACATAATCCATCCCGAACGAGCGCCGTCGGCTGCGGGCGGCCAACCGGGACAGAAGCGCCCACGTCACACCGATCGTCGCCCACATCAATGCCTGGTTCAGCAACGAATACACCCGGAAATCGGCCAGCACCTGAGCCGGGAAGCCCTCGATCAGAATGCCGTCCGGTCCAGAGACCGGGCCGGGCACCTCGTGGAAGCCGGGCAGCACCGCGAACGTGGCCAGCATGACCACGGCATAGCCACCGGCCGCGAGCGCGGTCGCGGGCCAATTCCCCCACCGCCGCGACCACGCCAACCCGGCGGCGGTCGCCACGCACGCCGCGACCACCGAGACCACAGTGATGGTCAGGAAGGCTGAACTTCGCGCGCCGATGGTCTCTTCCAGACCGACGGTGGGCGGATTCGGCGGATACTTCAGGCCCGGCACCAACGTGATCGCCCCGAACATCCCCGCCGACAACAGCAACGCCAGGCCGGTGGGGTCGGCCGTGCCGCCGCGTCGTTCGATCGCAGAGCGAATCACGGTGTAGGCCACCACGAACAGCACGCCCATCGCGACGGCGAAGGCGACGATCCCGACCGCGGCACCGAAGTTCTCCTGCACCGAGCGGCTGAAGAGCTCGTGACCGTGTCCGTGAGCTTCGCCGGCGAGCTCGGCCTCGGCGTGTTCACGAGCGCCTTCGTAGTCCACCGCGGTGGAGATCAACGGCGAGATGAGCCACCGGCTGAACGCGAAGCAGACGATGCCGCCCATCACCCCGGGTACGAGATAGCGCACAGCTGCGGGCAATTCGGCGGTCAGTGGCACGGGAACCCCAGCAGGTGACGTGCGTCGTGCACGAACTCGTGGATATGGGTGTCCGAACCGAACACGGACACGGCACCTTGGTCATACCCGACGAAGTAATAGACGATCAGCGCCAGCAGCGTCAGCACGGCCAGCCGCAGTGGCGTGGCGAGACTGTTCGCGGCCGCACGCAGGTCGACTCGCGGCGCACCGAGGGTGGGATTTGCTTCGTTCATGGAATGGTCCTCGCAGTTCTAGTGGTCGTGGTCGTGGGCGATCGCGTGATCGTTGGCGTCGGTGAGCGGCGGCGCAGTGAGGAGCTCGTGGCGGTCGACGAGCTTCTCGAGCGTGGCAACCCAGTGGTCGTAGTACTCCCATTGCCCCCGTTCGGATTCGGGTAGCCCTTCCCACTCGCCGATCGTCGAGATCAGGGTCTCCTGGAACTCACTCCACGGGTAGTGCCGGAACTCCGAGAGCGCGAGCGCCAGCCCGAACGCGCGGCGCTGCCACTCGTGGTCGAACTGCGGTGCGGCCTGATCGGTGGTGCAGGTGTCGTGCAGCTTCATGACGTCGCACCCGCCAATGCCACTCCGATCATCGACTCCGTGGTGACCAGATCCATCAACATCTCGTCGGTGAAATCCTCGGTGCCCGGGGGTCGTTCGGGAATGACGAACCACCGGGAGTGGCCACTGGAGTCCCACACCTTGATCTCGGTGTCGGCCGGTAGCTCCAGGCCCACCTCGGCGAGCACCTTGCGCGGTTCGCGGGCGGCCCGCGACCGGAACGTCGGGTCCTTGTACCAATAGGGCGGCAGGCCGAGCACCGGCCACGGGAAGCACGAGCAGAGCGTGCAGATCACCAGGTTGTGCACACCGGCCGTATTGGCCACCGCCTGGAGGTGCTCACCCTCGGCGCCGGCCATTCCTTCCGGCAGGTCCAGTTCCGCAACGGCCGCCGGGGTGTCGGCCACTACCTTGGCGGCGAAATCGGGATCAGTCCACGCCTTTACGACGATCTTCTTGCCGTTGAGCGGTGTCATCTCGGTCTCGAAGTACGCCAGCACCTTGTCCACGGTTTGCGGTGTGATGACGCCCTTCTCGATGAGCAGCGCCTCGAGTGCGGCCACCTGCTTGGCGCTGATCTCCTCGCGGTCGGGCGGGTAGGCGAACTGTCCGGTCATGCTTTCTCCTCGATCGGTGCCAAATAGGCTTCGAACAACTCGGCGTAGAGCTTCAGCGGGCCGCCCTCGGCGCGCGCGCCCCAAATCTCGGCCGGATCGAATTCGACGATGTAGATCGGCATCGGGTCGCCGATGCCGTCGCCGGTGTGGGTGAAATAGCCGTAGTCACCCTCGAATACGCGTTCCACGGTGCCGACGCGTTCACGCAGATAACCCGGCAACCGGCTATGTGCGTCAGCGGGGACATTGGTGATGCGCACCTGCGAACCGACCGCGAACTTCGGGTGCGCGACGTCACGGCGCGGGCTGTCCCCGAGGCGCAGGTAGGCGATCACCTGGTCGTCGATCGCCGGAAGGTCCTCGGCGTCGGCGCCCGAGCCCGCCTCGGCCATCCGGTCGGCGAGTTCCTCCTCGGTCACATAACCCTTATCGATGAAGAACTGGGTGATGCCGCCCAGCCACTTCTCGTAATAGCGAAACTTGAAGTAGTCGAACGGGTTCATCGCCTCGGCGCCGGTACGCAGGTCGGCCCACGTCCACTCGTCTTTGAAGGCGGTGGGCACTTCATCGATGGGATATGCCGGCAGCGCGGCACCAAGATGATTCGACAAGCCCATCATCGCCACGTGGATGCCGAAGATGCGCTTCTCCCACTCTTCGACGAAGACCCGCTTCTCCAAAGTCAACGGCTCTGGCAGGCCTTCGAGACCGCCGAGATAGTGCTGCAGTTTCATCAGGCCGGGCTTCCTTCCGTGTGCGGGGGTGCGGTGTCTGCGACCGACTTCTTCGTCATGGCGGTGGCCAGGTATTCGGAAAGCAGGCCAAAGGACGCTCCGAGGACGCAGGCCACCGCGGCCACGAGTCCGGGGTGCGAGATGGTGGTGACGGTGACGTCGCTGCCTCGTCCGGCGACCGTCGACACCGTGGAGGCGAATCCGACGACGACGGCGGGCGTGGTGGCCAACAGCGGCAACCAGGACGCCTGCACCATGACAGCGCTACCGACACCCACGGCGATGGCGGTCACCAGCAGACTGCCGCCCATCAGGTAGGCGGCGTACAGGCTGGCCGAGGCGATGACCACGCCGACGATGTTCGACGCGACCGACCGGACCCAGCCCGCGACACCGCCACCGACGAAGAAGAACGAAGCCCACGCCAAGAACACCACCCAGATCGGCACAGTGATGACTTCGGCAGTGAACACGACTGCCACGCCGCCGAGCACGCCGATGCTCAGCGTCAGGGCTGTCCGAGAATCCATGGCCCACCTTCTTCGAGGGGTTGATGACTCGCTTCGGCGCCGGAGCGGAGTACGGTGAAATCAGCCTCAGCCCAGGGGGTTTCAGTGGTGTTACGGCTCGGTTGCTCCGCCCGTCAGCTCCGGACACGAAACGCGCAATTCCGGACTTCGCGGCGCCGGGCCACTGTTCGCGTTGCCGTCGCGCCGCGGTGCCGATACGTTGACTTCACCTCGGATGGGGTCACGAGAGGACAGCACCGGGTGTCAGACGAGCACAGTTCACAGCGGCCCACCGCCGCAGGGCGTCGACCCGCGAACGCGCAGGGATCACCGGCGCCCAAGATCGTCGTGTTCGCGTTGTACGACAAAGTGACGTTGCAAGATGTCGCCGCGCCGCTTGAAATATTCGCGCGGGCAAACGATTTCGGCGCGAGGTACCAGGTGATCCTGGCTTCGCTGACCGGCGAAGCCGTCAACACGACCTCTTTCGTCACGCTCAAAGTCGACGTCCCGCTGGCCGAGGTGCCGGACCGGATCGACACCTTGATCGTGCCGGGCGGGGTACCACCGGACTTCTACTTCACCCCCGGCGAGCACGACATCCCCGAAGAGCAGACGCCGGACGTCGTGGCGTCGGCCTTGGAGATGGTGGGCGAGCTGGCTCCGCGGGCGCGCCGGGTGGCCTCGGTCTGCACCGGCGCGTTCGTGCTCGCGGCCCTGGGCCTACTGGAAGGCCGCCGGGCGACCACCCATTGGGCGCATTGCCAGGAGTTGGCGCGCACCTACCCCGAGATCGAGGTGGTGCCGGATTCGTTGTTCGTTCAGGACGGCCCGTACATCACCGGAGCGGGAATCAGTGCGGGCGTCGACCTTGGTCTGGCCATGGTCGAAAGCGACTACGGCCCCGACGTGGCCCGGCGGGTGGCGCGGTGGATGGTGGTGTTCCTGCAACGCCCCGGGGGCCAGGCCCAATTCAGCGTGTGGACCGAGGCGGCCTCGCCGGTGTCGCGCGGCCTTCGCGAGATCCTCGACTCGGTCGTGACGGATCCGGCGGCCGATCACTCGATCGCGTCGATGGCCGAACGCGCCGCCGTCAGCGAGCGGCACCTTGTTCGGATGTTCCGCGACCAGGTGGGGTTGACGCCGTCGCGGTTCGTCGAGCAGGCCCGATTGGAAGCCGCGAAAGTACTGCTGGCCACCGGCGATCACGGCCAAGAAACAGTCGCGCGGCGGGCCGGTTTCGGGTCGGCGGACACCATGCGTCGCACCTTCCGCCGCGCATTGGGCGTGTCACCGAGCTCCTACCGGAGCCGTTTTCGCACGACCGGAATCCACCGCTAGGCAGGTCATCCGCCCCTTCCTGGTGCCAAAGTGAAAATTGAATACAACACAGCAAGCGCGGATATATTTGCTTGCACGTCAACGGATGACTAAAGTCCCAGCCGGGTTGGGTACTACCTCGGCATATTAAGGACCGGATCGTGAAATCGAGCATCAACCCGTCACTGTCAGCAAAGATCTGTGCCATATGCATCGGAGGACCGATGATCGCCCTCGTGATCGGGGCCCCGGTCGCCCTGGCGGCGCCATCGACCGGAACCAGTGCCGCGCACAAGCAGGCATCGTCGGACAGCTCGAGCAGCAATGCCAAGCGGCACCCACATGTGCACGCAGCCGCGGACCCACAGCCCAGACCCGACTTTGCCGTCTCATTCAACGGACGCACTGTCGTCCAGACCGGCAGTGCGACGGCGACGTCGGATCCCGGATTCAATTTGGCGGTGGCAGGCGCGGGCAGCAGCGCGCACGCCGGCGGCGGTCTCTTCAATTTCGCCGTGGCGGATCACAACAGCACGGCCGACGCGACCGGCGGAATCCTGAACTTCGCCAGTGCCGACTACGACGGCCACGCAACCGCCCACGATGGTCTCTTCACCGTGGCCACCGCCCAAAATGGCAGTACCGCAACGATTACCGCCGGAAAGCTCAACATCGCCGATGCCAGCAACGGCAGCACTGCATCGGTGAGCGGCGGTGACCGGAATCAGGCGATCGCAGACGGCAGCGGCAGCGTGGCGTTCGCCGGCAACGGCAGCAACAACGAGGCGACCGCATACTGCGGCTCGCACGCCGATGCCAGTGGTGGCGACAACCTGTTCGTGACCACGCCGGCCGGCGGCTGCCAGTAAGGCTTGCATCCCTCATCGGGCCTGTTTTCTCGCGGCTGATCGTGGGCATTAGATGACACATGAACAAGCTGGGCCGAGTTCGGCATGCCGAGCAGCGCATCGTCACAATCCAACGGCGGGTCTGGCTCGCGCAGGTATTGATGTGGCCCACCATCATCCTGGGTGCCGTCGTCTCGGTGGGTGTGGGTGTGTGGTTCCTTCAGCGCCGATCGGGCGGTGGACGGCACGAGATGCCGGAAACTCCCGGAGCGCATGAGGCAGGCGTTGTCGACGCGGGAACTAGCGAGGTTTAGCGACGCCGAGATGAAGGTGGCTGCCCCGCAGTAGCTTTCGCTACCAGATGCGGATCCAGTCGATCAACATCGCCGCCGGCCAGGTGCCCAGAGAGGGATCACCACCACCCGGTCCACCGACCGCGAGGGTGAACATCGGCGACAGCCAATAGCCGGGATTGTTGAACGGCCAGCGCAAGTCGGTGGGGTTGCCGTGCACCGGGATGGGCTTCGGCGGCACCGTGAAGTACGGCTTCGCGCCGTCGACGTAGTCGCGCCAGAACTTGAACCCGTCAGCGTCCCAACGCATTCGCCAGGTGTGCCAGCCGCCATCGATCAGCCCGGCAATCGACTTGCTTTCCCACGTCTTGCCATTCGATGCCGCATGGACGGTGGTGCCCGGGGCCCAGCTGCGGTTGCCGTAGTACTCGAAGATGTCGACCTCGCCGTCGGGCAGCGGGTCTTCGTTGACCGCCCAGTACGCGGGCCAGGCACCTGAGGTCAGGCAGTCGAGCTTGGCCCGCGCTTCCCAGGTGTGGCCCATGGGGACTCGCCAGTTTCCCCGCACCTTGCCGCTGAAGTACTGATCGTCCTCGTGGGTGGCGAGCAGCACGAGGTTGGAATTTCCGTCGAGGAAGACGTTGCGCCGGTCGTCGCGGTACTGGCTCTCGACGGGTGGCCAGACGTCGTCCTGCCAGTTCTGAATCGACCAATTCGCAGGGTTGGGGGCCGACCCCGACGGTCCGTTGAAGTCGTCCTGGAACAGGTAGGGGGCCTCGGCGTGTGCACTGGGCAGCGGGAGTGCAGCAGCCAGCAGGCCCAGCCCCGACATCAGCATCATGCTTCGGCGGTCCAATTCGGGCACGGCTCGACCATAAAGCAGCGGCGGCGCTCGGGCGCGGATTTGATCAGTCGAAGATGTCCCCGTCCAGGTAGAACCAGCGGCGGGCTCGCAGAGCGAAGCGCGACCGCTCGTGTAACACCCCAGGTCGGAGGCCTTGCCGATACTGTGCCCGGAACTCGACTTCGCCGGTTTCGTCACCGGGCTGCCCGTCAACGGTGTCGAGGATTTCCAGCCCGATCCAGGTCAGTCCGTCGGGCGCAGTGAGCGAGTCGGGACGGGTGCGCGGATGCCAGGTCTGCCAGACGTAGTCGAGATCGCCGACGGCGTAGGCGCTGTAGCGGGACCGCATCAGCTGTTCGGCAGTGCCGGCCTGGCTCTCGCCGCGGTGCAGCGGCAGGCAACAGCGGCCGAACGGTGCACCGGAGCCGCACGGGCACGCATCGGTCGGGCGCATGCACTCAGTGTGGCAATCGGTTACGCGCCGACCAGCTCCGGGCGGAACTTGGCTGCCATCCGCCGCATCCCGTCGCGCCAGTCGACAGTGGTGCCCCCGACGAGCTCATGCATCTTGGTGACGTCCAACGGATTGCCGCGCAGCGCTTGATCGCTTTCCTCGAAGACCGGCTCCGCGCCGACGAGCGACCCCAGGAAGGTGCACCATTCTTGGATGCTGACGTATTGGTCGCCGCCCCAGTTGACGGTGGTGGCCGGAACTGACGCCACCTCAAGCAGTTTCGGGATCATCGCGATGATGTCGTCTTCGTGGATCGGGTTGTAGACGGCCGGTCCGCCGGGCGGGACCGGGACGGGCATGCCGCTGAGCATCATCTCCATCTGGAAATACGGCCAGCCGCCGTTGTCGCCGTAGGGAACGTTGAGGCGCGCGATCGTGGTCGGTACGCCGAGAGCGCGCGCCATCGTCGCGACGACGGTCTCACCGGCGATCTTGGTGATCGAGTAGGTCGGCAGCAGGCTCTTGTGGTTGTCGCCGTAGACCGTGCGTTCGGTTCGCGGCTCGTCGCCGGGCGGGTCGTAGACCGCGCCGGATGAACAGTGCAGGAACGCCTTTGCGCTGCGGCAGTGCGCCATGAGAAGACCTGCCGATTCCGCGTTGGCGGCGAGGTCCTTGTCCCACCGACCGCTCTTGGCCACCGCCAAGTTCAGGACGTAGTCGAAATCCGATGGCAGTCCGGTGAAGTCCCCGGCCGCCATGTTGACGGTCTCACACCGGACGCTGGCCTTCTCCAGGCTGTCTTTGACGGCCGAATCGGTGAATCGAGCGATCCCCCACACCTCGTTGTCCGGCGCCATGGCGAGGGCGACAGGGGTGGCGACCTGGCCGCTCACTCCGGTTATCAAAATCTTGGATCCGCGCATCGGCTGATCGTAGGCAGGCCGTTGGTTCAGACGATCGATTTTGTCTCGGTGGGTTGAGACCCCGTCACCCAGCAGCTCAACGATCGCGTGACGGGTGCCTGAACAAAACCTGAACGCAACCACTAAATTATCTGGATCGAGCTTTGCGGCTCGTACGAGCAGACCGAGTCACGGCCCCATCGACGAGGCCAACGTTCACGTCGGATCGGAGCCATGAGTTGAACGCCCGCATTTGTCTCGTAATCTCGGCAACGTTGCTTGCCGCGACACTCCTGTTCGCGCCCAGTGCCTCCGCTGAACGGATCCCTGGAGCCGAAGACGCCATCGCCAAGGCCGAAAGTGCGCTCGGGTCAGACATGTTCGGCCCCTACGGGTGCGAGGCTTTCGTGGCCTATGCCTTTGACGTGCCGCAGGCGAAGTACGGCTGGGATGGTGCCGCCGAAACGATGTACCAAACCCTGCTGCAGCAGGGTGAGATACACACCGATATGGATGCTCCGCGGGGAGCGCTCGTCTTCAGCAAGAGCCCCTACGGCGCTCACATCGACATTGCCCGCGGTGATGGGACGTACATCTCGGGCGGCGTCCAAGGACTCAAGCGCGGGTACGGCGATGGCCACAACATCCAGATTCTGCCGAGTCCTCATGTGGGGTCCGGCTGGATGTACCGGGGCTGGAGTCTGGGCTACCCCCAATAATCTCTTCTCTCCGCTGCGGTAGCCGCCCCGTCGCGCCTCACTTCTCGGCGGTCCCGCCCACCACGGCGTGGATGCGTCCGCGCGGATACGGCAGCTCGATGCCGTTTTCGTCGTAGGCCTGCAGGATCTCCCGCCGAAGGCGGCGCTGCACCGACCATTGCGCGCCCGGCCGGGTTTTCAACGTCATCCGCAGCCTCAGCAGGTCCGGGGCAAGTTCTTGGACACCGAGCATCTCGGGCTCGCCGAGCACCTTTCCGCCCACTGTCGGATCCGCGATAGCCTGTGCGGCCGCCTCCAGCGCCACCCGCTCCGCCTGCTCGACGTCGGCGGTCAACGCGACCGGCACCTCGATACGGGCGACCGCATATTCCTGGCTCATGTTGCCGACCCGGGAGATCTCCCCATTACGGACGTACCACAGCGTGCCGTCGATGTCGCGGACGGTGGTGATGCGCAGACCGACGCTTTCGACCTCGCCGCTCATCTCGCCGAGGTCGACGACGTCACCCACGCCGTATTGGTCTTCGAGCAGCATGAACACGCCACTGACGAAGTCGCGCACCAGATTCTGGGCACCGAATCCGATCGCGAGGCCGATCACGCCAGCCGAGGCGATGAACGGCGCGAGATTCACCCCCACCACGTTGAGAGCCGCCAGCACTAGCCAGGACAGCAGAATTATCGACACGGTGGATTTCAGGACCGACCCGATCGTGTGAGCACGCTGCTGGCGTCGAGTGCTGGCTTGATCGTTGATCGTCGTCACCGGGACGCCATGACGAAAGCGGCGTAGCAAGGTCGGCTTGGCGTCCTGGGGGCGCTCCTCGACGCTGCTCTTGCCGCTCCGGCCGGTAGTGGCACGGTCGATCATCCGGTGCAGCAGATATCGGACGATCAGGACGACGATCAGGTACACCGCCAGGCGGATCGGCACCTCCACGAGCCAGTGCCGGGTGGTGTCCGTCCATTCCAAGGCCAAGTTGCGTGCATCCATGTTCACGACGTTACGTACCCGGAAAGCCGGATAGGTTCACCTCCCGCGGGCCCGGACACGGATTCAGTCGGGGGCTGCAGGCCGATCAGGTCGGGTCCATTTGTTGCGCGCCGCTGGTGGCGAGCCGTCTTCTCCTACGCTGGGTGCAGTGTCATCGCGAAGCAGGCAGCACGACGCGTGGTCGCGCGTGTCGGAGGCCGCGGCCTCCGCGCGCTGGACCCTGCGGCGTCGCGGTCACGTGGTATTCGTTCGCCTGCCCGGGCCGTTGCAGCAGACCTGCCGGCTGATCGGCCGTACCGGCCGCGGGACACTCGAGGACCGGGTCCCGGGGTTGGCGGCCGAGGCGGCGTTCTTCACGTTGATCTCGCTGCCGGCGTTGCTGTTGGCGGTCGTGGGTTCACTCGGATTCGTCGCAGCCGCCCTCGGTCCGGAGGGCCGGGACAGCTTCCGCCAACTCGTACTCGGAATCCCCAGGTCGTTCCTGTCGGATCCCAGCTATGCCACCTACAAGCAGCTGGTGGACACCGTGCTGACCGAAACGCGCGGAGGTGTCGTGTCCATTGCCCTCCTGCTGAGCGTCTGGACCGGTTCACGGGCGGTGAATCGCTACCTCGAGACGATCACGATCGCCTATGACCTCGAACCGCGACCCGGCTGGCGGCGGCGCCTGCTGGCTTTGGGACTCACCATCGGCCTGCTGCTGGGTGCGGGGGCAGTGTTGCCGCCCATGGTGTTTGGTCCGCGGATTGTGAAGTGGGTGGCGCCGGATTCCGTCGAGGAGACCACGCTTCGCACACTTCACCTGTTCTTCTGGCCATCGGTCGTCGCGGTGTTGATCGTCGGCTTGGCGACGATGTACCACGTCGGGGCCCCGTGGCGGACACCCTGGCGCCGGGACCTGCCCGGCGCGTTACTCGCCATGGCGATCTGGTTGCTGGCGTCTGCCGGGCTACGGACGTATCTCTCGTTGAGCGTTCGGCACGACGCCGTCTTCGGCCAACTCGCGGTGCCCATTGCTGTTGTCCTGTGGCTCTACATCACCGCTTTCGCAGTGCTTCTGGGCGCGGAGTTCAACGCCGCGATCGAGAGGATGTGGCCGCACGTGGATCATCCGTGGCGGTTGCAGAGTCTTCTCAGAAAGCTCGAGCGCGGTGCACCGGCGAGAGCGGAAGAAGGCCGCTGATGTCGGGCGGCCGGCAACATCGACAGGTCGGACGCACCGCATCGCCTAATGTCCCGGCGAATTCCTTGTGCCACAAGGTAGGTGGCAGTCCGAATCGGCATGAGGTTGCGCGCCGCGTTTAGCTGACGCATCAGCGGGTAGACGGCGTCGAATCAGCGGGCGCCACCGGCCCGATCACGCGGGTGGTGGCGGCCTACGCCGGATCAACTCGAAAGGAGCGCACTGTGCCGATGACCAAGAAGAACGGCAAGCCGAAGAAGAGTGAACTGCCAAGCACCCTGCAGAAGTCGGGCAAGAAGGCCCAGCGCACCTTCGCCAAAGCACACGACGCGGCAGCCAAGGAATACAGCGACGCCGAGCGCGCTTACCGAGTCGCCTACAGCGCGCTGGAGAACAAGTTCGAGAAGGTGGGCGACCACTGGGAGAAGAAGGCCAAGAACGCCAAGGGCGAGACCGCGCAGGGTGTGAATGCGAATGCGACCAAGAAAGACTTGACGGAGATCGCGCGAAAGCTCGACATTCCGCGCCGCTCGACGATGAACAAGAGCGATCTGGTCGCTGCGATCAGGAAGACCAACCGTCGCGAAGCTGCGCACAGTCGCTAGTGACGCCGATGGCGCCAGCCGACCCCTCCTTGGGCCAGCTGGCGCCATCGGATCGAAACTACTTGCCGGCCTTCGCGGACCTGCCGGACTTGCCCGACGAACTCTTCTTGCCGCTCCCGGCCTTCGAGTCGTGACTGCCGGCGGACGAGGATCCGGCCTTGGCGCCGCTGGACGAATCCGAGCCACCGGCACTGGAAGCCGCCGCCGGGACGGCCTTGATGCTGGCCTTCGTGGAACCCGTTCCGCCAGTGGCGGATTCGGTCGCGCCCGCTTCAGTCGCGGTGTCGGCAGCCGCGCTGTCCGATGCGGCCTTGGTGGCACTCCTGGCCGCCGACGCCGTGCCGGTTGCCGCCGAGGCGGCGGTCGACAGGGTTACCGTCTTGGCGGCAGCCGGCGCCTTGGCCGCGGCACTGATGGCAGCCGTGGCCGGCGGGGTGGCTCCGATGGCCTGGGCGATGACATCACGCAGCTGGATCAGGCTGGCGATCGGCCCGCTCGCCAAGAAGCCGAAGTCGGGGCTGTAGGGCGTAAGAAGGCCCGGGGCATCGATGAATCCGAGGACGGTGCCCGACCCGTTGAGGAAGCCACCGACCAGATTCGCGGGGAGGTTCACCAGGGTGTTGAGGACGGCACCCGGGTCACCGGCGACCACGCCGTCGTACACGTCCTGCGTTGCTTGCACCGCAGCGTTGATCGTCGACACCAGCGGGAAGGTCATCGGTAGAACGACCTGAAACACGGTGTTGGGCAGTGTGGCGAAGGCCTTGGCGAAGTTGTTCACCGTGTTCACCAGAGGGACGGTCGAATCGGAGACGACCGTAACGAGGTTCAGCGCGAGCGGGATCACGACGGTGTTGTTGATGGTGTCGAACGCGCCCACGATGTCACCGCTTTGGAGCTGGCCGCGAGCGGTCTCCAGCGCACCGGGGACGCCTTGGAAGATCAGCTTGAGGTTCGCCACGTCATTGGTATAGGCCGTTTGCAAGGCCTTCAGGCTGGCGAGCTGGTTTTCGACGATCTGCTTGAGGATCGGCGCGGGACTGGCTGCGATCTGCTGGCCGATTGCGCCGAGATTTGCTGCGGATTTCTGGAAAACCTGTACCCAGTTCTCGATCGGGTTGATCGCGGCGCTGAGCTCGACGCTGACCGACGACACCGACCGCTGCAGGGCCTGAGCGTCAGGCATCGTCGGCGTCAGCGGCGAGATCGCGATAACACTCGCTCCCACCAGCGCAACACCAGCGGTGGCGTACGGACGTACAGCAGCGTTCATGACTCTCCTTCGAAGAAATTAACCCCCTAAGCGCCAAAACGTAGCGCACCTTACTCATCAGTAAGTAGAGGTTCTGGAAACTTTCTTGCGCGTCGAAAGGACCCCAGATTGCTGCGCCACATTTCGGCGTGCGTGGTCAACACCCCTGTTCACGCCACTTCTGGCGGCTCCGCGAGGTTGCCCCTCGGCGAACTACGGAAGGCCGGCAGCTACCATTTTCGGTGGCCTAACTTACCTGAGGGTAAGATAAGCAGTTTGCTGAACCTGTCTTCTAAGTTACCTTTCAGTACCATAACCACGCTTATATAAATTTCGCGGCGTTTGCACGCGCCGGTCGACGCCCAGGGGCCCGCAGCGACAGCGACGAACGCGGACCGGGATCGCAGCAGGCCCTCGGGCCCCGCCGACACCGACCACCGCCCACGGTCGAATGAATTCATCTTGGGGTTTGCTGAGCAGTGACAAATTTTTCGCGTATGCCGCGTCTACGCCGGGGATCGCACCGGCCTACCCGATCGACCGAAGGGGCGCATTGGTCGCCGCGCAACGGTCACGCCTCATCGCCGGCGACACTCGCCGTGGGCGTTCTCGAACGCCGTAACATGCGCCCATGAAGATCCTTTTCGACGACGCCGATATGGACGCGCAGTTGAGCCGGACTCTGACCGCAATCGCGGCCGAGGCCTGCGATCTCGGTGAAGCGTTCGCTACCGCCGCTCGGGTCATCGAAGGCGACTACGACTCCTGGTACTCGCAGTGGTCTGCCACCGCCAACACCGCCCAGGCCCTCGCCGACCAGGCCGCCGAGGGCGGTCATGCCGTGACCGCTCGTAAGGCCTACCTTCGCGCGTCGGAGTATTGGCGTCAGGCGTTCTTCTTCCTCCGGCACGACATCACCGATGAGCGACTACAGCACGCGTGGCGCCAGCATCGGCTCACGTTCCGCTCGGCTCTGCCCTATCTTGAATTCCCCTCTGCCGCAACGGAGATCCCCTTCAACGGCGCGACGATGTCCGGGTATCTGTTCCGGGCGAGCAGCGACGGAATCCCACGGCCGACTGTGATCGCCCCGTGCGGATATGACTCGACGGCAGAGGCCGGCTACTGCGCGACCGGCTACATGGCGCTGGCCCGGGGCTACAACTTCTTCGTCTTCGAAGGCCCGGGCCAGGGCGGGATGCTGTACGAGCACCGGGTGGCGATGCGACCCGACTTCGAGGTGCCCTTCGCCGCCGCGTTCGCCTGGCTGATCGACCAGCCGGGCGTCGACCCGAATCGGGTGGCCATCATCGGCCGGTCGTTCGGCGGTTACCTGGGACCACGTGCGGCCGCCTTCGAACCGCGCATCGCGGCGCTGATCGCCGACCCGGGCCAGTTCGACTTCGCCAGCCGAATCGCCAAGATGGTCGACACAACCGAGCAACTGCAGAAAATCATCGACGCGGATCCCGACGTGGATGCGCAACTCGAGGAGCTGTGCCACGGAGCGCGCAACACCGAGTGGTACGGGTCGCGCATGGCCACGCTGGGAGCCGCCACCGTCGGCGACTGGATCCGGCGGCAGCTCACCTACGAGCTCGGCGGATGTGTGGGCTCGATCGCCTGCCCCACGCTGATCACCGAGGGTGAGGGCGACTTCGCTGCACAGGGCGAAGCCCTGTACAACCACCTCCAGCCGTCGATCCGCAAGGAGCTCAAGCGGTTCAGTGCGGCCGAAGGCGCCGGCGGCCACTGCGAGGGGCTGGGCGCAACCTTGTTCGAGGGCTATGCCTTCGACTGGCTGGACGACGTCCTGGGCGAGGCGGCCCCGCGCTGAGACAACGCCCGGTTCCAAGCCCGGCGCGGTCCGGAGATCAACCTGCAGCGACCACTTCCGTCAGCAGTAGGGCTGCCTCGTTGTAGGGAAACGCTCGGTAGAGGAGGCGAGAACGCGGTACGACCAGGGCCGCACCCTCGGCCTTGCTTACCACCAGCGGGTTGACGAGCGTGACCGCCCGTCTCCGCTTGCGTAGCACCGTCGGGCCGCCGGCCAGCACATTCTTCAACCAGTCCGTCTGTAGGCCGTAGCCGATGAGGATGGCGTAGCCATCATGGGTCTTGAATACCAGAAGGGGCGTTTGATAGCGCTTCCCTGACTTTCGCCCGACGTGCTCGAGCGTGCCGAGGTTCGGAAGCCACGGTGGATTCGTGCGAGCGGTCGGATTGGTGACCCGCTTGTTGAACTCTGCGATTCGGCAAGGCACGCGCATTCTGGGAATCTAGGGCTCCTAGTACGGCGGCGCCCCCACTCGGATTCGAACTCAAGCTTGTTGGCGGGTTCATTCCCTAGTACGGATGCCAATTGATGCTTTCGCCGGTCCACGAGCGCGGTTCGTGGACCGACGATACTCCTCAGCTGGAAATACCACTAGGTTGCCTGCCAGCCAACGGCACGCATTCAATGGGGAGCCCACACTCTAGACATTGATGGGACCTCGGCTGTGGCACATCCTTGCTCAAATAACTCTAGTGGAGAGTCGTTCGAAAGTTAGTCGATCGGTGTCAGACCCGCCTGCAACAATACGTAAATAGCGGAAGAAACGTAGATACGTTGACCATACAGCATGACCTAGAAAGCCTGGAGGTTTCGGTGCCGTACGCAAATCCCGACGATGAACGTGCATACCAACGCTTGCATTATGAACGAAATAAGGATTTATACAAGATGAGGGCGGTCGCATCTCGGGCAAAACAGCGCCGAGAGCAACGCGTGATTATCAAGCAGTATTTAGAGACGCATCCATGTATGGATTGTGGCAATAACGATATACGCGTCTTGCAATTTGATCACATTGAGCGTGAGCCCCACAATAAACGGATTTCGAGACTTATCGGGACCCGCAAACAGCTTCTGGCTGAGTTCGAGAAATGCGAGGTGAGATGCGCCAACTGCCACATGATCCGAACCGGTGAACAGCTGGGCTGGCAGACGAGGACGTAGACTCCACTCCCGAGCCCCAGTAGCCCAATTGGCAGAGGCAAAGGACTTAAAATCCTTGAGTTGCGAGTTCGACTCTCGCCTGGGGCACGCCGCGAGCCGTCGTTTCCGTCTCAACCGCACGCGCCAAGGGGTTGTGCGGATTTTAAGATCGCCCCTCTCGGCGTTCTGGGTTTTGACAGGTTGTGATGGCTTAAGACGAATCCGACTATTGCCCTTAGGATTAGCGTTGTGTGTGTAGCTCACTTTGGATGGGCTTTGCCTGGCTACTGCGGGCTGGCTGCGGGCTGGCCGCAGGAGTGAATCAACATGTACGAACCAAATCCGTCGGCTGTCTGCGGGCTGCGGGAGGAATACCTCAAGATAGCCCGAACTGCCGGGACCGTTGTGGTCACACATGAAAACGTCACGGGGACCATCCAGGTCTCAGGAGCCTCGAACACCGACTTGGTGGATAAGAGCGCGGCGATCAAGTCGGTGATGAACTGGGTCAAACTGCACCCCACCAACATCTCCCAGAAGGTGCAGATCATCATCGAGCACTTCCGCGAGAACGTCGGCTGGCGTTTGGAGGGCAAGGCCAAGGCCATGGTGGTCACGTCCTCACGTAAAGCGGCGGTGCGCTACAAGCTGGCGTTCGACAAGTACGTCAAAGAGCAGGGCTACACCGATGTCACCGCCCTGGTGGCGTTCTCGGGGGAAGTCACTGATCTGGAGTCGGGGCTTGAGAAAGTCACCGAGACCTCGATGAACCCCGGCTTGAAGGGCCGCGATCTGCGTGATGCATTCGCCACCGACGAGTATCAAGTGATGTTGGTGGCAAACAAGTTCCAGACGGGCTTCGACCAGCCGCTGCTGGTGGCCATGTACGTCGACAAGCGCCTTTCGGGGGTGGCTGCGGTGCAGACCCTGTCCCGGCTCAACCGGGTGGCCCCCGGCAAGGATCAGACCTTCGTGCTGGATTTCGCCAATCCCGCCGAGGACATCGTCGAGGCGTTCGAGCCCTATTACGAGGCCACCACGTTGGCCGATGTCACCGATCCGAACATCGTCCACTCGACGATGGCCAAGCTGGATGCCGCAGCGATCTATCAGGAGTCCGAGGTCGAGGGCCTGGTCAAGGACTACCTGGCCAAGAAGGGCAACAATGCCCTGACCAAGTGGGTCACCCCGGCCCGGGACCGCTTCCGTGACCGGGAACGCGATGCCGTCGATCACAGCGACAAGCTGGCCCTCGACGAATTACACCTGTTCCGCAAGGACGTGAGCACCTTCCTGCGCCAATACGATTTCCTGTCGCAGATCGTGAACTACGAGGACCTGTCGTTGGAGAAGCTCTCGATCTACCTGCGCCACCTGGCCCCGGTGATCAGCAGCGAGCAGCTCAACCACGAGATCGACCTGTCCACCGTCGATTTTGACTATCTGGCGCAGCACGGGCAAGGCACCACTTCCGGCACTCTCACCGGCGACGTGCCGCTGCAACCGGCCAAGGAGTCGGGCACGGGGACGGCTAAAGATCCCGAGCTGGTGGCCCTTGACGAGGTCATCGCCCAGATCAACGACCTGTTCTCCGGGGAGCACCCAGATTCCAGCGTCCGCAACGTTGTCACCCACATCAAAGACCGGCTCGAAGAAAGCGAAACACTGCAGCAGCAGGCCGAGCACAACACTCTTGCGCAGTTCTCGGCCAGCCCAGACCTGCAGAACGAGTTCGTTGCCGCAGTAATCGGGGCGATGGCGTCCTCGGAAGATCTGTCCACGCAGATCCTGAACAACCCGGAGCTGTCGTCAAAGTTACTGGGCGAGCTAATTCCGGTCATCTATGAGGGATTGAAGCCTTCGGCGTGAGCCAATACAGCGTCGCCTACAACGACCAGATGGGCAGTTGACCGTTGAGCGATGAGCTCCTTCGTTGGGACCAACTTCGTGATCGCACGTGGCCAACCCTTCTGATTGGCAACGGATTGAGTATCAATGTGTGGTCTCGATTCGCGTACAAAAGCCTGCTGGAACACGCGAATCTGACTCCCGCAGCAAGGCAATTTTTCGGCGATCTCGACACCTCCAACTTCGAGGTCGTCCTTGAAGGGCTCTGGCACGCAGAGCGAGTACTACACGCGCTAAACCAACCACATGAGCAGGTCAAAGATCTCTACGAGAGCGTGCAGAATGCGCTATTCGAAGCAGTGCAGGACGTCCACGTCCCGTGGGCCTTGATTCGTCCATCTACCTTCACACGAATCGCAACGGTCCTGAATCAGCAGAACCTAGTGTTCACCCTCAATTACGACCTGCTGACCTACTGGTCTGCCATGAACTCCACCAGCCCTACCTATACAGGCGACTACTTCTGGGCACCTGGCAGTGTTTTCGATTCCAGTAATTGCGAACTGGCTTCTGGGCGAACAGGTCTTCTCTACCTCCATGGAGGAGTGCATCTCTGGCACGAATCGACGACCGGCCTGACCGGTAAGTGGACGAGCGGAACTCAGGGCAACCTTCTTGCGAACCTTGCCGATTACTATCGCTCTGACCCCGACCGTCAACCACTCATGGTGAGCGAAGGAACCTCAAAGCAGAAGCTGGCCGTGATCCGCCGTTCGGAATATCTCTCGTTTGCTCTTCGTCAGTTGGCCGTTGACACGTCGAACACAGTGATATTCGGGGCGGATATTGGGCCGCAAGACGACCACATCGTTACTGCACTAAGGGCTGGCGCCCCTCGCAACATCGCCATCTCAGTGTTCCCCGGCACCAACGAGCAGAACACAGCCACGATGGCTCGTTACCGCGCAAAGTTGCCCGAACAGAACCTTTCGTTCTTCGAATCCCGGTCCCATCCGCTGGGCGATGCGGCACTGACAGTACAACCGGGCTCGTGAAGCCCCGAATTGGTCCTCGGTGCACTTCTTCGAGAAAGGTCGTCAGGTCGGGCCCGAGTGAGACCATCAGTTCTTCGGACTGTGGTCCGAGGAGCATCCGCCGTGACCGAGCTAAGGAATCACCTGGCAATCGACCGCGCTCTCGGCGACGATGTCGTAATCGGCATAAGTGCCGCCCCGCGTGACGGCGCGGAGGTCAACAGTGGGTTGTACGTATCCATCCCTTGCCATCAGGGGTCGTCGTGCTCACCGATGGTCGACCAGATCGTCTTGATCAGCGGGGCAGGCGGTTTGGCCAACCCTGCTTTACGGAGTGCGTCTCTGACTTCGGTGACGAATCCGTCGCGGTCCTTGTATTCCCACCCGATCAGTCCGGTCAGGGCATTGCGGATCGCGGCCTGCTCACCGGGCTTGAGCTTCTCGATGCTCTTCTGGGCGAGGACTTCTTCGACTTTGTCCTCGGTGGGGGTGAACCGCAGTTGCAGGGGGCGTTCGACGGTGATGGTGGAGTAGCCGAACTCGTCACCCGTGAACACTTTCGAGAGGGCTGGGTGTTCGTCGGTGCCGTGTTCGTTGCGGAAGCCCTCGTAGAGGTGGCAGATCCGCTCGATGTCTTTGGGCCGTAGCTCTTTGCGCTTGGACCCCAACGACTTGCGCATCTTGCCGAACATGTCGACGGCGTTGATGAGCTGGACCTTGCCCTTGCGCTTGGTGGGCTTGTTGTTGTCGAGAACCCAGATGTAGGTGCTGATTCCGGTGTTGTAGAACATGTCGGTCGGCAAGGCGATGATCGCGTCCAGCAGGTCGTTCTCGACGATCCACTGCCGAATGTTCGACTCACCCGAACCCGCCCCACCAGTGAACAGCGGGGAGCCGTTAAGGACCATCGCAAGGCGGCTGCCGCCCTCACCGCCCTTGACGGGCTGCATCTTGGAGATCAAGTGCAACAGGAATAGCAGTGACCCGTCGGACACACGAGGTAGGCCGGGGCCGAATCGTCCTGCGAAGCCACGCTGCTCACACTCGTCAGTGACCTGTTTTTGCTGGGTGTTCCAGGCCACCCCGAACGGGGGGTTAGAGAGCAGGAAGTCGAAGTGCCGGGTGCGGAAGCCATCATCCGTGAGGGTGTCGCCCCGGTAGATGTTGTCGATGTCCTGACCCTTGATGATCATGTCGGACTTGCACATGGCATAAGAGCGCGGGTTGATGTCCTGCCCGTAGAGCACTGGGCGGGCCTTGGGGTTCATCTCGATGAGGTGGTCGTAGGCCGTGGAAAGCATGCCGCCGGTCCCGGCTGCGGTTATGCGCTGTTTCTGGGCGTGTCTCACCGAGGATGTGGCCAGTAATGCGTAGGTTGTGCGCAACTCCCGCATCGGGGGTCGTAAGGGCACGGTGGGCAGTGCATCTCTATTGTTGACCGTCTCTCGGGATGACGACGACGGGGTATGCGGTCGTCATTGAGCGTG
>NZ_PDHO01000146.1 GCF_002887815.1 Mycobacterium sp. ENV421
ATCGGAGCAGGCCGCGCTCAAGTGCCTCTATCTGGTGACCCGATCACTGGACCCAACCGGTGCCGGCAGGGCACGATGGACGATGCGGTGGAAACCTGCCCTGAATGCGTTCGCGATCACCTTCGCCGACCGATTCCCGGCAGCCGAAACCTACTGATGAAAACCGCCGGAAACACCGTTAGCGGGATAGTCCCCGTCAGCATGGTCCGATGATCTTCTGCCGTGTTCGTGGCAGGTGGGTGACGTTGACGTTCGGATCGGTGAGCGTGCGGAGCCGCGTGATCTCTTCGTGTTGGGCGGCGAGTCTCGCGAGCGCCCTGGTTCGGAAGTCGGTGAGTTCGCCGAACGTGGTATCCGCTTGCGCCAGGCGGTGTCTGAGCTTGTCGACCTCGGTGTTGAGTCGTTGGATGTGTGCTGCTTTCGGGTCGGGTGTCTGACCGCAGTTCTGCAGCTGTTGTAGCCGGTTTTCGAACTCGCTGCGCAGGTGGGCGTAGGTGAACCACCCCGGGTTTGATGCCAATGCCGTTAACTTTGCCGGTGGGCGAGTCGGATTTCAGGTGGTCCTCGGTGGT
>NZ_PDHO01000147.1 GCF_002887815.1 Mycobacterium sp. ENV421
GCACGAACCGTATTTGCGGACCGCTCCACCGCATGCAGATGAGCCAAGAACTCTTCTACCGGTTCCACCGCGAACGCATCAGCACCCACCACAGTCCACGACTCCGGGTCGCCGAACGGCATCACCACCCGCTGGACCACATACCCAGACGAGGGCGTCATGGACACTAAAGATAACCGATCCACGACGAAACGCCCTGACCCCCAACAGGTGTGTCGTCTACATCAAAGACACGCCGCCAAGGAACCGTAGATAACCAACGAGATTCTGAAACGAGCGGCGAGTTTCTTCGGGGCGGAGCTCGACTGCCAACACAAGAAGTAGTCGCCTTCATCGACGTCCAGCGGGCCGAGTTCGGGGTCGAGCCCATCATCACCGTCCTGCGCAGCGCAGGCGTGAGGATGGCCCTGAGCACCTATTACGACGTCAAAGCACGGCTGCCGTCCTCGCGGGCCCAGCGCGACGCCGTGCTCGGTCCGGCACTGCGACAGCTCTGGACAGACAACTATTGCGTCTACGGCGCCCGCAAGCTGTGGAAAACCGCACGTCGGGCCGGCCAC
>NZ_PDHO01000021.1 GCF_002887815.1 Mycobacterium sp. ENV421
CACCGGCCAGTCAGGCCGCGTGACCGAAACTGTCACCTGATCGTGCAGCAGACCCAGATCACGACCGGCAGCGGTGGCATAACGGTAGGCGTCGGGGCCGACCAGCAATCGAGCGGGCGGCGCGTCCATGTCGACGATATCGAGAAGCAGGGCAGCGACTTTCACCGGATCACTGGCGCCGAGATTCGCGGACTGGCTCAGCTCGGCGGCAGCGCCCACGGTTGCTTCGTACTCGGGGCGGACCGGTGCGATGCGCATCGACGAGCCGGCCCAATCGGTGCGCATTCCCCCCGGTTCCAGAACGGTCACCTTGATGCCGAGCGGGGCGACCTCCTGGGCGAGGACCCCGGAGTAACCGGTGACAGCCCACTTGGCCGACTGATAGGCGGCCAGCCCAGGTCGCGCCAATCGACCGCCGACGGAGGAGATTTGAATGATGTGGCCCGTGTGCTGTCGACGCATGACGGGCAGCACGGCCTGTGTGAGCCGGACGACGCCGAAGAAGTTCGCCTCGACCTGTGCGCGAAAGTCGTCGAAATCGACGTCTTCGGCGGCAGCCATGTTGGCGTATCCGGCATTGTTGACCAGAACGTCGAGGCGCCCCCACCGTTGGATCGCGGTGTCCACGGCGGCGCGGACCTGCTCGTCGTTGGTGACGTCCAGTTCGACGACGGCCAGGCTCTCGGGTGCGCCGGCCGCGAGGTCGTCGAGCGACGTTGTGGAACGAACACCCGCGACGACGCGATGCCCGGCGCTCAGAGCCGCCTCGGTGATGGCGCGCCCGAGCCCGCGAGATGCTCCGGAGATGAGAACGACGTGCGACATGACGATGACCTTTCGTTGCAGTGGTGGGGTTCAGTTGACGTTGCGGATGGTGCCGCCGTCGACGCGAAGGTCGGCACCGCTGATGTATCCGGCATGCGTGCTGGCGAGGAAGCACACCGCGGCCGCGATCTCCTCAGGCCGCCCGAGCCGGCCGATGTCGTTGGGGAACCACGTTGTGGCCGCTGCATTTTCGATGTCCGGCCAGGTGGGTCCCCAGCCGTTGGTGGCCGCAGCCTGCAACACCATGTCTCGGGTGCTGTCGGTGAGGATCACTCCCGGAGCGACGATGTTGGCTGTGACGCCGGTGCCGGACAACTCCCGCGCGAGCGACACGGTCAGGTTGTGCCTAGCGGCCAGAGTGGCACTGTAGTGAGGCTGCTCCGCGACCGGTTGAACGGCCAGACCGCCGCCGATCTGGATCACCCTGCCCCAGCCCCGTCTCCGCATGCCAGGTACCACGTGAGCGATCATCCGCACGACGGATACGACGTTGCTCTGGTGGATGCGAGTCCACTCGTCGGCCGGGAGGTCTGCCCACGATGCAGCGTCGTAGTAGCCGGCATTGTTGACCAGGATGTCGATGTCCCCCGCCGCTTGCGCGACCGCGGCAGCCCCCTCGTCGGTCGAAAGATCACCGAGTACGGCGTCGGCATCGCCGTGGTTCGCACGGATGGCGGCCACCACGGCGTCGGTTCGGTCGGCGTCGCGCCCGTGCACCACAACGGACACGCCCTCGGCAGCAAGCATCTCGGCGATCGCGCGGCCGAGGCCGGCGCTCGAGCCGGTCACCAGCGCCCGCTTGTGGGCCAATCCCAGTTCCACCGCGGCCTCCTTGTCTACACCTGTATACCTTCCGATGTATACGAACGTAGACTTACGCTGGTTGATTCCCGGCGTCGCGGTTTGGGCTTGCTAACCTTCGATCAGCGCGGCGATTACCGGCTCGACCAGCTTCTCCAGCTCCGCAGACTTGCTGGTGCGCAGCGCGCGGGTTCCGATCAGCCCGCGCATCATGAGCAATCCACTGATGACCGCGAGCAGCATCTCGCTGCGAAGCTCGCGATCAGCCGAGTCGAGTTGCCGGGCCAGGCGTGCGCCGACGTGGCGTTCGATGGCCTTCCGCACGATCGCCACGGCGACCGGATTCGACGCAGACTTCAGCATGATCAGGAACGGCTGCGGCGCCTCGGCCCGCGGCGCGCTCTTCGCCACCAACGCCTTGACGGTGTCACCGATCAGGTCGTCAGACTGCTCACCGATGAACACTGGTGTGGCGAAGGCAGTTTCGACGGCCTCGGTGAACAATCCCTCCTTCGAACCGAAATATCTGTTCACCAGCATGGCGGTGACTCCGGCGTCGTGAGCGATCTGACGCACTCCCACGCCGTCATAGCCGGCGCGGGCGAAGTTGTCGATCGCCGAGCGCAGAATCGCCTCGCGGGTCGCCGCCGCGTTGCGTGTCGGTGACGTGGACGCCGTCATGAGAAGTCTCCGTCCTGTCGAGGAGCTGAGGGTTGCTACTGCAGCGGGGAACCCGCGATGGGTTCGAGGGTTCGCGTGTGAGTCGCGACGATGAGCGATGGGTCGAATTGCCGGTGGTCTTCGATGAAGTCCTCGCTGTTGGCATAACGCTCCGCCAGAGCGCCCGGGTCGCCGCTCGAATAGTCGACGAGCGCGAGGACGCGTGGCTCTGCGACAGACGGTTCGGTCCACACGCCGTGCACAATGATGCCGTACTTGCCCAGCGTGCGAATGTGGCGAGGCCAGAACTCGGAGACGTAACCCTCCAGGGCCGCGGTGTCGGCCAATGCGTACGTTCGCAGCTCCATCACGGTGCAAGTCTACGGGCGTAGATCGGCTAGATGTTCGACTCGTCAACCGGAACGCCGCGGGCCGGCGCGGCGGCGCCACCGTCGTCATCCACTGGCGGCACGACGTCGAGGCCCAGTGTGTACGACGTCATCGACAGCGAACCGTAGGCGCAGCCATCGGTGAGCACGCCGACCTTCTCCGCGTGATCGGCAGCCACTCCCGCGAAGTACAACAGCGGCAGAAAGTGGTCTGGCGTCGGCACCGCGGCCGCGTAGTCCGGGTGCTCGCGCAGCCGGACCGCGTCGGCCGGATCGGTCAGCACCTGCGCCCGCGACTGATCGTCGAAGCGCTGCGCCCAGTCAAAAGCCCTGTCCTGCAGCGTCGGATCCATCCCGGCCAGGTTATGCACGACGTTGCCGCTGCCCAGGATCAGCACTCCCCGCTCACGTAGCGCGGCAAGCTTGGCGCCCAGCGCGAGGTGATACTCCAGCGGTTTATAGGCGTTGATCGCCAATTGCACGACCGGCACCGATGCCTCCGGGAAAGCGTGCACGAGCACCGACCAAGTGCCGTGGTCGATCCCCCAGCTGTCGACGTCGGCTCCCACCCACGTCGGCTCCACGACATCGGCGATCTCCTCGGCAAGCTCCGGCAGGCCCGGTGCCGGGTACTGCACGTCGAAGAGTTCGGTGGGAAAGCCGTAGAAATCGTGGATGGTCCGCGGCACCGCCATCGCGGTGACGGCGGTGGCGTTGATGTACCAGTGCGCACTCACGACGAGGATCGCCCGCGGCCGCCCGGCTGATGCGTGCACCGCCCGTCCGAACGCCTGCCACGCCGAGGTATAGCGGTTGAGCTCCAGGGCGTTCATCGGACTGCCGTGCCCGATGAACGCGGCCGGCATGAGTGCGGACATGGCTCTAGTTAACCGCGATATCACTCACTGTGGGTGAGCTGGTCAGCGAAGGCCGCGCCCGCATCGCCGGTCAGCTTGGCCGCATCGAACGCGTAGGCAACACGGTCACCGCGAATCGCGCGCAACGGATCCTCGAAGTCACGGAAGTACCCCATGGCCCACGCGCCCTCCTGATAGCCGATCAGCTTCAGCAGATCGTCCTCGAGGTCGCGTGCGACTTCCAGTGGTACCGAGAGGAATTGGTTCTCCTCCTGACGGACCCAGCCGACGCTGTAGTTCACGTTGATGGCGCGCCGCACCTGGTCACTGCGGTTGGCGGCACCGCTGTGCACGATCTTGCCGGAGTAGAGCAGCACCGACCCCCGCGACATCTCCGCCTGCACGCATTCGTCGTCGGCATAGTCGGTCGGCTTCTTGTCGCCCACCTGACTGCCCGGCACCACCCTGGTCGCGCCCATCTCTGCGGTGTAGTCGGTCATCGCCCACAGCGTGTTGCACTGCACGTGGTAGTCGTCCGGGAATGGGTAGAAGTCGAAGGCGTTCTGGTCGCGGTGCAGTGACTGGTCGGTTTCGCCCGGCTCGATCGAGATCACCTGGGTGAGCATCAGCTGAAATGCGCTGGCATGGCCGAGGAAGTCCTCGCAGACCCCGAGGATGGACGGATTCTGGATCAGCGTGCGGCAAGCCGGGGACCGGGCGATCAGCGCACCGGTTCGCCGGGTCTTGCGACCGATCATCGCGTTGTAGCCCATCGGCGTCGCGTCGAGGTAGGGCGCGAGTTCGTCGCCGATCGTGTCCATCAAGGAGTCCGGAACCAGGTTGTCGACGATCACGTAACCGTCGCGGCGCAGATGGTCGGCAAGGTCCGCCGGGGATGTGGTGGCCGGAACATGCGTCAGCACGGTCATGGTTCGAGTATCGGGGAACGTATGTGTTGACCAGGTAAAAAGGCGTCACACGACGGTTAAGGCCGCCGCCGCTTGGGGGCGTCCGGCTTACGGGCGACCTTTCCGGCGGCGGCGCGAGCGGCTTGCTTGGCGAGCGTCTTCTCTCGCGCGGTGCGCTTCGGAGTCGGCTGCGTCTGCCCGCGCGACGAACCCGGTTTGCGCCCCCGCACGATCCCGGTGAACTCTTCGACCAATGCCGACGGTTGTCCCGCTGGGAAGGCAAGCGCCACTGGACAAGTCGGCGCGTCGACAATCAGGCGGTACGTGAGGTCGCGACGGTGGTACAGCCGGGCCAGCGACTGCGGGACGATCAGCACGCCCAACCCCGCGGCGGCGAGTTCGATTGCAGCCTCGGTGGTTTCGGGGCGGTGATCGATCGCAGTGCCCGGAGTGTCCGCCCAGCAGACGACGTCGTCGAGTGGCAGCAGTATCGGTTCGTCGGTGAGGTCGGCCGCGGTGATCTCGTCGGCGGCGCTCAGGAGGTGATCGGTCGGCACCACGGCCACCGTCGTCTCCTTGTAGAGCGGGATGATGGACAGTCCCGAGGTGTCGGCCCGCGGGCGCAGCAACGCGACGTCGACGGTCCCGTGGCGCACCCCGGCGGCCGCGTCCGCCGCGGTGACGGCACGCAGCGTCAGCGGAACATCGGGATGGCGCTCGGCCCAGGTCCGCGCCCACTTCGCCGGCGTCGCTCCGGGCACATACCCGACGGTGAGCGAGGACTGGGTCACCGACTCAGGCTACCGATAGGCTCGTGCCATGAGCAGGCCGAACGCGCAGTCGATGAAACCCGCCACCGCGGCGAAGAAGCTGGACGTGTACCTGCCGGCGACGCCCGCGGAGTTCCAGGCGAATGCGATCACCCGCGACGAGCTGGCAGCTCTACAGGCCGACCCGCCGCAGTGGCTGACCGATCTCCGCAAGAACGGGCCGCACCCGAAGAACCTGGTGGCGGCCAAGCTGGGCGTGTCGATCGCGGGGCTTGCGCGCGGTGGAGTGACCGATGCGCTGACCACCGAGCAGATCGATGCGCTGCTCGCCGAGAAGCCGGACTGGCTGGTCGCCGAACGCGAGAGCTACCAGAACGTGCTGGCCGAGCAGCGGCGGCTGAAGGCGCTGCACGCGGACAAGGCCCGCTGAAGGCGTCACGCCGCGTCGTCGGTCCAGAAGATCTGCCAGGAATGGCCGTCGAGGTCGTTGTAACTGCGTCCGTACATGGACCCATGATCTTCGGAATCCCCGTCGGTCCCGCCCGCGGCGATCGCTCGATTCACCAAAGCATCCACCGCGCCACGACTGTCGACGCCGAGGCAGACCACGCATTCTTTGACCTTGGCCGCGTCGGCGGTCTCTAGCGGGTGCAGCGAGTCGAAGGCGTCGCGCTGCAGCAGCATCGCGAACTGGTTGTCCCCCAGTACGAGCGTGACGGCGGTCTCCCCACTGAACTGTTCGTTGATCGCATATCCGAGGCCGGCGAAGAACTTTCGCGAGCGCTCGACGTCGGCGACGGGCAGGTTGACGAACAGCATTGAGTGCATGGGTGCCTCCGGGGCGTCTGCGGGATCCGGCTGAATGCCGTCGGAGACTTAGACCGGCCGGGCGCGCGAAACTCATCGTGGATGGAACGTCGTCGATACAGAACTGAGAGCGACGATGTCGCCGTCAGTCTCGCTCTCAGTTCTGAGTCGATGCGACGAGCCGTACCCTGCCCTCCATGACCTACCTTCCAACGTGGGTGCGTGAGCACCCGATCGCAGTGGCCACCGCGGGCTATGTGGGCTATTCCGCGGTGATGCTCCGGTTGGATCGTCAGATGCAGGCCACCGGCGGACCCGGCATCATCCCGTTCGAACTCGCGGGCTCAGCCGCCAAGGCGGAAGGCATCATGGCCCGGTGGGGCGAGGAGGGCATACACGCGGCCCGCAGGTCGATGTGGCTCGACTTCGGCTACATGACGAGCTACGGAATCCTGTTGGCATTGCTCGTCGACCGTCGGCGTCGACGCCGGGGTCATCCGGCCTGGCTATCAGCCCTGGCCGCCGGTGCGGTCGCGGGCGATGCGGTCGAGGGCGTCGCGCTGCTGCGAGTGCTCGACCACCGGGACGTCGCCGTCAACGCGCGGCGCGCCCAGGTGGCAGCGTCGATCAAGTTCGCCATCCTCGTGGCGACTCTTGGATACACCGTCTACCCGGGAAAAAGTCAGGCCAGGGGTAATACCCCTGGCCTGACTTTTACTTAGCTCAGCTTACAGCATGCAGCTGACGCAACCCTCCACTTCAGTCCCCTCCAGCGCCATCTGGCGAAGGCGGATGTAGTAGAGCGTCTTGATCCCCTTGCGCCAGGCGTAGATCTGCGCCTTGTTGACCTCGCGGGTATCGGCGGTGTCCTTGAAGAACAGCGTCAGCGAAAGCCCTTGGTCCACATGCTGAGTGGCGGCGGCGTACGTGTCGATGATCTTCTCGTAGCCGATCTCGTACGCGTCCTGGTAGTACTCCAGGTTGTCGTTGGTCATGTAGGGCGCCGGGTAGTAGACGCGGCCGATCTTGCCTTCCTTGCGGATCTCGACCTTGCTCGCCACCGGGTGGATCGACGATGTCGAGTGGTTGATGTAAGAGATCGATCCGGTCGGCGGCACCGCCTGCAGGTTCTGGTTGTAGATGCCGTTCTTCTGCACCGATTCCTTGAGCCGCAACCAATCCTCTTGGGTCGGAATGCGAATGCCCGCCTTGGAGAAGAGCTCGCGCACCCGCTCGGTTGCCGGCTCCCACACCTGATCGGTGTACTTGTCGAAGAACTCACCGCTGGCGTACTTCGACTTCTCGAAGCCCTTGAACGTGGTGCCCCGCTCGATGGCGAGCTTGTTCGACGCGCGCAGCGCGTGGTAGAGCACCGTGTAGAAGTACATGTTGGTGAAGTCGATGCCCTCTTCAGATCCGTAGAAGATCCGTTCGCGCGCAAGGTATCCGTGCAGGTTCATCTGGCCCAAGCCGATGGCGTGCGAGTCGTTGTTGCCCTGCTCGATCGAGGGGACCGACCAGATGTGCGTCTGATCGCTCACCGCGGTCAACCCGCGAATGGCCACCTCGATGGTCTGCGCGAAGTCCGGTGAGTCCATCGCCTTGGCGATGTTCAGCGAACCCAGGTTGCAGGAGATGTCCTTGCCCACCTTGGAATACGACAGATCCTCGTTGAACACCGACGGCGTCGACACCTGCAGGATTTCCGAGCACAGGTTGGAGTGCGTGATCTTGCCATCAATGGGATTAGCTCGATTGACCGTGTCCTCGAACATGATGTAGGGGTAGCCCGACTCGAACTGCAGCTCGGCCAGCGTCTGGAAGAACTCGCGAGCCTTGATCTTGGTCTTGCGGATCCGCGCGTCGTCGACCATCTCGTGGTACTTCTCGGTGACCGAGATGTCGGCGAACGGAACGCCGTACACACGCTCGACGTCGTACGGCGAGAACAGGTACATGTCCTCGTTCTTCTTGGCCAGCTCGAAGGTGATGTCGGGAATCACCACACCCAGCGAGAGGGTCTTGATGCGGATCTTCTCGTCGGCGTTCTCCCGCTTGGTGTCCAGGAAGCGGTAGATGTCGGGGTGATGCGCGTGCAGGTAGACCGCGCCGGCACCTTGACGGGCTCCGAGCTGGTTGGCGTAGGAGAACGAGTCCTCCAGCAGCTTCATGATCGGGATGACGCCCGAGCTCTGGTTCTCGATGTTCTTGATCGGTGCGCCATGCTCGCGAATGTTGGTCAGTAGCAGGGCAACTCCGCCACCGCGCTTGGACAGCTGCAGCGCGGAGTTGATCGAACGGCCGATCGACTCCATGTTGTCCTCGATGCGCAGCAGGAAGCAGCTCACCGGCTCGCCGCGCTGCGCCTTGCCCGAGTTCAGGAATGTCGGGGTGGCCGGCTGGAACCGTCCGTCGATGATCTCGTCGACCAGCTTCTCGGCCAGCGTGGTGTCACCGGCGGCCAGCGTCAGCGCAACCATCACCACGCGGTCCTCGAACCGCTCGAGGTAACGCTTCCCGTCGAACGTCTTCAGCGTGTACGAGGTGTAGTACTTGAACGCGCCGAGGAAGGTCGGGAACCGAAACTTCTTGGCGTACGCGCGGTCGGTCAGCGTCTTGACGAAGTTGCGCGAGTACTGATCGAGAACCTCACGCTCGTAATAGTTCTCGCGAATCAGGTAGTCGAGCTTCTCGTCCTGATTGTGAAAGAACACGGTGTTCTGGTTCACGTGCTCGAGGAAGTACTGACGCGCGGCCAGACGATCCATGTCGAACTGGATCTTGCCGTCGGCGTCGTACAGATTCAGCATCGCGTTGAGCGCGTGGTAGTCGGTCTCCCCCGGCAACGCGTGCCCTGACGTCGTTACAGGCTCAGCAGCTGTGACTGTAGGTGGCACGTGTCCTCGTCCTTCCAGAATTTCGTTAACTCCGCACGGACGGCTTCGACGTCCTCAGCGGTGCCCATCATTTCGAAGCGATATAGATTCGGCACCCTGCACTTGTGCGCGACCAGCGTCGCCGCGAAGCAGTATTCGGCACCGAATTGAGTGTTGCCTGCCCCGATCACGCCGCGGATCAAGGACCGATTGTGCGGATTGTTTAAAAACTTGATGACCTGCTTGGGGACGTATCCCTTGGCCTCGAGGTGTGGGCTGTCCCCCCGCCCCCTGCCGTAGGTCGGCAGGAGCAGGACGTAGGGCCCGTGCACCTCGATGTGCTCGTGAAGGGGAATCCGGATGGCCGGCACGCCCAGCTTCTGCACGAAGCGGTGGGTGTTCTCCGAAACGCTCGAGAAGTACACCAACCGCTCCGGGCCCGCCAGGCTGGGGCCGCCATCCGGATTCATCACATCTCTTTCCGTGGCGCCCAGACCGCTAAGCGCTCAGTGCGGCACCGGAGAGGGCCTTGATCCGATCCGGCCGGAAGCCCGACCAGTGATCGCCGCCGGCAACGACGACCGGAGCCTGCAGGTAACCCATCGCCATCACGTAGTCGCGGGCCTCCGCGTCCTCGGTGATGTCGACGACGTCGTAGGTCAGACCCGACTTGTCCAGGGCCTTGTAGGTCATGTTGCACTGCACGCAGGCGGGCTTGGTGTAGACGGTGATGGTCATCTGCGGTATGGCTCCTCAGCGAAACATAGAGATGTACTCAGGCGGACTGGCTGTGCGCAGGCACTCATGAACATTCAGCGAGCTGTCGGACCGTGAAATTCCTGACCGGCGGAGCCGCTCGGACCGACATCTCAGCTTCGGTTCCGGCGATCCGGCGGACCTGTGACTTTTTGGTCTGTCGGCCTGTCGAACACTACACCTAGTGTCCGACAGCACGAAGAGATACAACATGTTCTGAATAACAATTCTGAAATTCCCTGGTCGTAAGCCCTTCACCCCTTCCCCGCCCGGCGTGTCGCATGTCACAACACGCCGTACGGCACCAACGAGGCCTAGATGTACCACTGGGCACCGACACCGCGGCCGGGCGCGGCCATGACGGGACGTCGAATAGCAAAAGGCCACCGGTGCACAGCACCGGCGGCCTCGTGCGAGCGGGGTGGTGTATCAGCCCACCTCGGCGGCGAGCTTGCCGACCACGTCACGCACCGCGGCGGACACGTCGGAGTTCTCCCGCGGATGCTTGCCGTCGAAGGTCGTGGACGGCACCGACAGCTTCAGCGACTCCACCACCCTGGGGCCGGCGATACCGAACGACTTGCGGGTCTCGTCGTGCGCCCAGACCCCGCCGTATTGACCGAGGGCCGACCCGATGACCGCCAGCGGCTTGTCCTTCAGCGCGCCGTTGCCGTACGGACGCGACAACCAGTCGATCGCGTTCTTGAGCACACCGGGAATGCTCCCGTTGTATTCCGGGGTCACCACCAGTGCCGCGTCGGCCTGCGCGGCCGCGGCCCGCAACGCCACCACGGGAGCGGGGGCATCCTCGGTGTCGAGGTCCTCGTTGTAGTGCGGCAGGTCTCCCAGCCCGTCATACACGGTGACGGTGACACCGTCCGGCGCCGCTTCCGCCGCGAGCTCTGCCAGCTGGCGATTGACCGAGGCCGCCCGCAAGCTGCCTACGAGTGCCAGCACATTGATGTCCGCCATGTCGCAATCCCTTCAGTCGTTCGCGATCCTCCCACGGCAGAACCGGACCATGGTCCGGTTTATTTCCCGCTGAGCTAAAGTGTGAGAGTGAGCGCGATCTCCGGGGCCAATGAGCTGCCCCTGTCCGCGCCGCAGGAACGGGGCGACGCCGCCCGAAACCGGCTGCTGCTGCTCGACGCGGCCCGCACCCTGATCGCCGAACGAGGCGCCGATGCGGTCTCCATGGACGACATCGCCGCCGCCGCGGGTGTCGGCAAGGGCACGTTGTTCCGGCGCTTCGGCAGCCGCGCCGGGCTGATGATGGTCCTGCTCGACGAGGACGAGCGCGCGATCCAGCAGGCCTTCCTGTTCGGGCCGGCTCCACTGGGCCCGGAGGCCCCACCGCTGCAACGACTTCTGGCCTTCGGGCGCGAACGGCTGCGCTTCGTGCAAACCCACCGCGACCTGCTTCTCGACGCCAACCGCGATCCCGATTCCCGTTACAGTGCGCCGTTCGCGGTGATGCACACCCACATCCGGGTGCTTCTGCAGGCCGCAGGCAGCACCGGCGATCTCGACGCGCAGGCCGATGCGCTGCTCGCGCTGCTCGACGCCGACTACGTCAGCCGCCAGCTCCTCGATCGGGGCCGCTCGCTGGACACCCTGGGCGATGCGTGGGACAGCGTTGCGCGCAAGCTGTGCGGGACGTGACTGCACCACCCGCCCGCGACTGGGTCCTGCACGTCGACCTCGATCAGTTCCTGGCCTCGGTCGAACTGCGCCGCCACCCCGAACTCGTGGGCCTACCGGTGATCGTCGGCGGCAGTGGCGATCCCACCGAGCCACGCAAGGTCGTGACCTGTGCGTCGTATGAGGCCCGCGGCTTCGGCGTGCACGCGGGGATGCCGTTGCGTAGCGCAGCACGCAAGTGTCCGGATGCGACGTTCCTGCCCTCGGATCCGCCCGCCTACGACGAAGCCTCCGACCAGGTGATGGGTCTGCTCCGCGATCTCGGCCACCCGGTCGAGGTGTGGGGCTGGGACGAGGCCTACGTCGGCGCCCGGGTCGCCGACCCGGTGGAGCTGGCCGAGCGGATCCGCACCGTGATCGCCGCCGAGACCGGGCTGGTCTGTTCGGTGGGCATCAGCGACAACAAACAGCGGGCCAAGGTCGCGACCGGCTTCGGCAAACCGGACGGCGTGTACACCCTCACCGATACCAACTGGATGGAGCAGATGGGCGCCCGCCCGGTGGACGCGCTGTGGGGTGTCGGACCGAAGACCACGAAAAAGCTTGCCGCCCTCGGTATTACGACGGTGCGAGAGCTCGCGTCAGCCGATGCCGAATTGCTCACCGCGACGTTCGGACCGCGCACCGGCCTCTGGCTGTTACTGCTGGCCAAAGGCGGCGGCGACACGACGGTCAGCGCCGAGCCGTGGATTCCGCGGTCCCGCAGTCACGTCATGACATTTCCGCGCGACCTGACCGAGCGCGCCGACATGGACGCCGCGATCGTCGATCTCGCGCGCCACGCGCTCACCGACGTCGTCGCCCAGTCGCGCATCGTCACCCGGGTGGCGGTCACGGTGCGCACCAACACGTTCTACACCCGCACCAAGATCCGCAAACTCGACGAGCCGACCGTCGCCGGCGAGGTGATCACGACCGCTGCACTGCGCGTGCTCGACCTCTTCGACCTCGACCGGCCGGTGCGCCTGCTCGGGGTGCGCCTGGAACTGGCCTCACCCGCGTAGCCAAACCTGGCCGAACCGTTTGCTTCCTGGTCGATCGGCGTTCACCTGAACCCCGTTGAATCCCCAGGCAATACACAGCAGACAAGGAGCATCGGGTGGCCGCCAGCAGATACGGGAGAGTGACAGCGATCGTCGGCGTCGTGGTGGTCCTACCACTGGCGGCATGCGCCGGCACCGATCAGAAGAGTTCCGTCGGGGACACGGTCAGCCGTGCCGCCCACGGTGACATCGCGGCCCCTGGTGGGGCCCGCAGGTTGTCCGGCGACCAGTCGAAAGCCCTGAGCGCGAACATCTCTGACGCCAAGGCGAAAAACATCATCCTTCTCATCGGCGACGGTATGGGCGATTCGGAGATCACCATCGCCCGCAACTACGCGAAGGGTGCCGCGGGCGCTTTCGACGGTATCGACGCACTCCCGCTGACGGGGCAGTACACCACCTACGCCTTACACAAGAACGGCAAACCCAACTACGTCACCGACTCGGCGGCAAGTGCCACCGGCTGGTCCACCGGCGTCAAGACCTACAACGGGGCGCTCGGCATCGACATCAAGGGCGCCAAACACGCCACCATCCTGGAGCTGGCCAAGGCCCAGGGCTTCGCCACCGGCGACGTGAGCACTGCCGCAATCCAGGATGCCACCCCTGCGGCGCTGTTCTCCCACATCAGCGAACGGGATTGCTACGGGCCCGAGGAGACGGCGAAGGACTGCAAGACCGAGACGCTGGAAAGCGGCGGCCCGGGATCGGTGACCGAGCAGATGCTGGCGGCGCGGCCGGACATCACCCTCGGCGGTGGCTTCGAGACGTTCAACCAGACCGCGGCCGGAGGAGATTTCGCGGGCAAGACGCTCGAGGTCCAGGCAAAGGAGCGCGGTTACCAGATCGTCCGCACCGCAGCCGAATTGGCCGCCGTCACCAAGGCGGACAAGGATGCACCGGTGCTGGGGCTGTTCGCCGACGGCAACATGCCGGTGAGCTGGACGGGTGGACCGGCCGTGCGGCAGGGCTACCTGCAGCCCGCGTCGACATGCACTGACAATCCCAAACACACTGCGAGCGTGCCGAAGTTGGCCGATATGACGCAGAAGGCCATCGACGTCTTGTCGACGAACCAGGCCGGCAAGGACAAAGGCTTCTTCCTCCAAGTGGAAGGCGCATCGATCGACAAGCGCGACCACGCCGCCGACCCGTGTGGCCAGATCGGCGAGACGGTCGACCTGGACGCCGCGGTGTCCAAGGCGCTCGACTTCGCGCGCAAGGACGGAAACACACTGGTCATCTTGACCGCCGATCACGGGCACACCAGCCAGATCGTCGAGGAGTACAGCGAGGACGACCTGCGGGCCTTGTCGGAGGATTCCAAGCAGCCCATCGAGCGGGTGCGCGACGTGATGTATCCGGGCCTCACCAGGGTGCTGACCACTGCCGACGATGCACCGATGATCGTCAGTTATGGCACGTCGGCGGATGTCGGCGTCGAGGACGAGACCCACACCGGCACCCAGGTGCGGCTGGCCGCCTACGGTCCACGAGCAGGCAACGTCGCCGGGCTGACGGATCAGACCGATCTCTTCGTCACAATGACCGACGCACTGGGAATCGACCGGAACACCAAGTAGGACAGTCCCGCTCGGATGACGCCGGTTCAGCCCGGCGGACTCGATGTCGCTCCACGCGGGCGCAACACGCGCGTGAAGAACACGTTCACCCGTCGCATCGCGACGCTGTACGGCCACCACGCCAGCCGTTTGAACGCGTAGAAGGCGCGAATATCGACCGAGGTGTAGATCAGGAAACGGTTCTTGGTCACACCGACCAGGATCTTGTCGGCGACTTTCTCCGGCGAGACAGCGTGCCCACTGAACCGCTTGACCCACCGCTGCACCTTGGGATGGTCGCGATCCACGCCGGCGATCTGGACCGTCTGCACCAACGGGGTGTCGACGGCGCCGGGCACCACGAGTGAGACCCCGATGTCGTGGCGGGCCAGATCGAAACGCAGTACCTCCGAAAGTCCGCGCAGGCCATACTTGCTCGCGCTGTAGGCGGCATGCCACGGCAGTGCGACCAGTCCCGCTGCCGATGACACGTTGACCAATTGGCCGCCGCGGCCGGCGGCCACCATCGGCGGCAGGAACGTCTCGATGACGTGGATCGGGCCCATCAGGTTGACGTCGACCATCGACCGCCAGTGGTGGTGGGTGAGCTGATCGACGGTCCCCCACGCCGAGATCCCGGCGATGTTCATGACGATGTCCATCGCGGGCCGGCGGGTGTGGATGTCGGCGGCGAACCCGGCCACCGCGTCGTAGTCGGAGATGTCCAGCGCGCGATGCTCGGGAACCTCGGCGCCAAGCGCACGGGCCTCGGCAACGGTCTGTTCCAGGCCGTCGGCGTTGATATCGGTCAGATACAGCTCGGCCCCGTCGCGGGCCAGCCGAAGAGCGGTGGCCCGGCCGATGCCGCTGGCTGCGCCCGTGATGAACACCCTCTTGCCCGCGAAGCCGTCAGCCATCGATCAGTCGCCGACCCGTCCGCCCCACAACGCGTGCAGCCACAGCTTTTCCAGGATGCGCACCGCTTTGTCGAGGTCGCGGTGCGGTCCGACGAATGCGGTCTCCACGGAGAGCGTCATCGCGGTTGTCGCCGTGAGGATCCGGACCAGCCCGTGAATGTCGTCGCTGATCGGGTCGGCGGTGCCGTTGCGGATCTCGGCTTCGACGATCGGCACGATCTGATCGATCACCGCGTCGTTGTAGCGGTCCAGGATCTCGCGGATCTCGGCGTCGGTGTGGCGGGCGGCGTTGCAGGCCGACATCACCGGATCGTTGTGCGCATAAACCACGGCGGCGCTGCGCACCATGCGTTCCGCGAACGCCGTCGGGGTCTCGGCGGGTCCGCGCGGGGCGAACGAGTGGGTGAGTTCCTCGAGTTCGTGGGCGGCCTCGCCGACGATGTGGGCCAGCACGGCGTACTTGGAGTCGAAGTAGAAGTAGAAGCCGGAACGCGCGACCCCGGCCCGATCGCTGATCGTGCTGACCGAGAGCTCGGCGAACGGCTTCTCTTCGAGCAGCTCGCGAACCGCCTGGACGATGGCGTGCCGCTGCTTGTCGCCACGGCGACGCGGCGCCTCGACGGGGTCTTGCTGAGCGGTCACCCGTTCACCTTGCACCACGCCGGGGGCGAAGTGAAACTTGACATGCGTCAAGAAAGTTGGCCAGGATGGAGCAAACCTGTGGTGCCGGCCACATCCGGCCGGCAAGAATGCCTGTTCTCTGTTTCCCGAGGAGCGTCGATGGCGACCATCAGTACCCCCCACTACCTGCTGGATCAGGCTCGTCGCCGATTCACGCCCACCCTCAACACCATCCCCGGCATGGGTGCGGTCGAAAAGCGGCTCCGTGAGCGCGATTGGCCGCAGTTCGAGCTGGCCAAGGCGCCCGCTGGCAGCGGCCTCAAGACGGTCATGGGCGATTCGGGGCTCCCGCTGCTCGGCCACATGATCGAGACCTTTCGCGGCGGCCCCGAATATCTGATGCAGGTCTACCGCAAGTACGGACCGATCCACTACGCCTACTCCCCGGCCCTGCCCGCGGTCACCGCATTGGGACCCGACGCCACCCAGGCGGTGTTCTCCAACAAGAACAAGGACTTCTCCCAGAAGGGCTGGCATCCGGTCATCGGGCCGTTCTTCAACCGCGGCCTGATGATGCTCGACTTCGACGAGCACATGTACCACCGGCGCATCATGCAGGAGGCGTTCACCCGCACCCGGCTGTCCGGCTACGTCGAGCACATCGACCGGGTCGCCTCGCAGGTCATCGCCGACGACTGGGTGGCCAACGACCCGCGCTTCCTGTTCCACCCGGCGGTCAAGGAGCTCACCCTGGACATCGCGTCGGTGGTGTTCATGGGCCACGAGCCCGGATCCGACCATGACCTGGTGACCAAGGTGAACGCGGCGTTCACCATGACCACCCGCGCCGGTGGGGCGATCATCCGCACCTCCGTTCCGCCGTTCAAGTGGTGGCGTGGACTGCAGGCCCGCAAGGTACTGGAGGACTACTTCAGCGAGCGGCTCAAGGAACGCCGCAACGCCGAGGGCACCGACATGTTGACGGTGCTCTGCCACACCGCCGACGACGACGGCAACACGTTCACCGACGACGACATCGTCAACCACATGATCTTCCTGATGATGGCCGCACACGACACTTCGACGTCGACGCTGACGACGATGGCCAACCAACTCGCCGCGAACCCCGAATGGCAGGAACGCTGCCGCGACGAGTCCGACCGGCTCGGCGACGGGCCGCTGGATATCGAGGCGCTGGAGAAGCTGGAAACCCTCGACCTGGTGATCAACGAGTCGCTGCGGATGGTCACTCCGCTGCCGTTCAACGTGCGCCAGGCGGTGCGCGACACCGAACTGCTGGGCTTCTTCATCCCGGCCGGCACCAACGTCAACGTCTGGCCCGGACTGAACCACCGGCTGCCCGAGCTGTGGACCGATCCGGAGAAGTTCGACCCTGATCGCTTCGCCGAGCCGCGCAACGAGCACAAGCGGCATCGCTACGCGTTCGCTCCGTTCGGCGGCGGCGCGCACAAGTGCATCGGGATGGTTTTCGGGCAGCTGGAGATCAAGACCGTCATGCATCGCCTGTTGCGCAAGTACCGCCTCGAGCTCCCGCACCCGGGCTACCAGCCCCACTACGACTACGCGGGCATGCCCGTGCCGATGGACGGCATGCCGATCGTGCTGCGTCCGCTGCACTGATCGGCGGTCAGCCGATCAGCCGGTTCGCGCAGGCGATGACGGCGCGCAGCGCCGACTGGGTGGGATCCTCCGCCCAGCCCATCGCCCATTCCCGGCGTCGTCCGTCGCTGCCCTGCACAAAGGTCGCGGTGTGCGACCCGGCGGCCAACTGGTGGAATCGGGTCATCTCGACGCCGATACCCCGGTCGTAGAGCATCGCGGTCAGCGCTGCGACCGGACCACTGGCGTGCACGGTCGCACTCTCGATGCGGTCGCCCACGGCAAGCGTCGCGCAGAATCGGTGCGGCTGCGGACCCGACCGGGAGGAGCGGTTGTCGCACTCCCACGACCCCAGCCGAACGGGTCCGCCGCTGGGGCTGAATGTGTCGGTGAATGCGCTCCACGACATCGTTTGGGCGTGTTGGCGCAGTTCCGCGGGCAGCGGAGCGCAGAAGCGCGGAGCAGGTTCAAAGATTGTGGTGCTGTGCGGACTCATGTGAATCGGTCTTCTCGTCCAGAGGAGGCTGACCGACGGCGTAGTTTTCGACCCACAGCGGGGGGTCGGTCTGGATCAGACCCCGCTGCGGGCGGTTACTACGGCAAGCACACGGTGCATGGTCGCCAAGGTTAGACCTGCCCGGGCAGGCGACGCAAACGGGTTATCGTCGCCCTAAGCTTTCACCCCAGAGGAGTTGATATGTGCTATCCCGTCGAATGCCCACGCTGTCACAAAACCACTTGGGCGGGTTGTGGCGAGCACGTCGACCAGGTGATGCGCGACGTGCCACCCGCCCAGCAGTGCACCTGCGGGCAGGGCAGCCAGCCCGGCCGCTAGACGAACGGGTTGTCGCCCGTCGCGACCTGTACGCCGAGGGTGATCAGCCGGCTCGCCGAATCATGCGGCCGCTCACCGGCTTCGCGGTGTGCCTGGCCGGCCAGATACCGCGAGTACGTGCCCTCGATGACGATCGCCAGCTTGAAGCACGCCATTGCGATGTACCAGTTCAGGTGTCCGGTGGGGCGGCCTCCGGCGTCGGCGTACGCGGCGACCAATTCGGTGCGCGACGGCAACCCGCCGAGTGCAGCCAACTCCCGGCCGGCATTGATCGGGTCCGGATCGTCGGGCCAGCACACCAGGATCCAGCCCAGATCCAGCAACGGATCACCGATGGTGCACATCTCCCAGTCCACGAACGCCGCGACCTCGGGGGCGTCGCGACGTAGCAGCACGTTGTTGAGGTGTGCGTCGCCGTGCATGATGCCTGGCTCACCGTCGGGCGGCCGGTGTTCACCGAGCCAGTCCGCGAGGCGGCTGACCTCCAGCATCTCCGGCCGGTAGCTCTCGTGCCGGTAGCTGTCGAGCAGCGCGAGGAAGTTCGGAACCTGGCGCGCCAGAAAGGAACCCGGACGGTGTAGCTGCTGCAACGGGCGACCCCGCCACGGCGCTGCGCTCAGGCGGGCCAGGTCTGCCGCGTAATTCAGACCCACCTGATGCCGCAGCCGTGGGTCGGCGGCGTACGCGGGGGCCACCTCGGTCGCCGGGTTGAAGCCGTCGACATCCTCCATCAGGTAGAAGACCACACCCAGCACGCCGAGGTCGTCGCAGCCGGCCACGAATTCGGGATGGGGCACCGAGCTTCCGGCCAACGTCTGCAGCACCGCGATCTCGCGCTGCATGGTGCGGTTGCTGTTGGGACGCGGGTGGGGCGGCGGCCTGCGCAGCACAAGGCGGCGGTCGTCGACACGCATCCGCACCACCACGTTCTGGGTTCCGCCGGCCAGCGGTTCGACATCGCTGACCCGCGAACCGATTCCGTTGTCCCGCGCCCAGGTGGTCAGCGCACCGACCGCGGCCGAGTCAAGCGTTCCGGGAACTTCGGCGGCCCGGTCCTCGATGTTGCTCAACGGTCGGTTGATTCCCGAAAAGCATTGCTGCTCATGCCAACTCCAAAGCGGATCGCGACGGCGCAGACATCGTCGTTGCGGGGCGGCGGCGCGAGGGTCTGGGTCAGTTCCCGGCATGCCGACGGCAGAGCCTCGTCTCCCCGCCAGTCGGCGACGATGCGCTCGACGCGCACCATTCCTGATTCGATGTCCTGGCCGCGACGTTCGATGAGCCCGTCGGTGTACATGACGAGGAGGTCACCCTCCCCCACCTCGACGTCGCCCTCGCTGTAGGACGCCCGCTCGATCGGGCCCAGTACGGGGCCGTGCGCACCGGCCAACCGGATGACCGTCCCGGTCGACGCCCGCCGCAGCAACAGCGGCGGATGCCCGGCCGAGGCGTAGCACAAGGTCGACGAGGACGAATCCAGCAGCGCCACAGCCATTGTCGCGAATTTTCCGTTGCTGGCGTGACGGGTGAACGCGTTGAGTGCCGACAGCAACTGTGCCGGCGCCAACCCCTGTAGCGCCAGCGCCCGCCCGGCGCTGCGCAGTTGAGCCATGTCCTCGACGGCGGGCAGCCCGTGGCCCACCACATCGCCGACCGCCAGATAGGTTCGGCCGTGCGATAATTCGAGCGCGTCGTACCAGTCGCCGCCGAGGCCCTGCACCAGATCGGCCGGTTCGTAACTCACCCCGACGTCGACTCCGTCGATCCGAATCGGGCTGGTCGGCAGAACAGCCGCCTGCAACACCGCCGCGCGGGCGTGTTCGTCGGCGTACATGCGTGCCCGCACCAGCGCCTGACCGATCATCGTCGCGACTGCTGAGGTGTACGCGAGTTGCGCGGTGTCCAGCGGTTGGGTGTCGGCCCAGGCCAATACCAGCGCGCCGATTGCCTTGCCGCCCACGGTCAGCGGCCAGCTCGCTACGGCCGCGCCGCCGCTTGCGACCATCCACTTGGCGTTGTCGGGGTATCGCCGGCGATATTCGGCGACGGTGCGGATCACCACCGGCTGCCCGGTGCGGACCGCGTCGGTGGCCGCTGTGGACTCACTGACCGCCACACGTTCGTGGAACTGATTGACCACGAATTCGGGATAGCCACCCATCGCCACCCACTCGAGGTCGGCGCCTTCGTCACTGACCAGGCCGACCGCGACTGCTTGCGCGCCTGCGTCATTGATCACCTGACTGATGACCGCGTCACCGATCTGTTTCTGGGTGAACGCCCCCGACAGCAACCGGCCGAGGTTGGCGAGCGTCTCGAGGCGGGCCCGTTCACGCTGTTCGGCCTGGTGTCGCCTGACCGCAGTGACACGCCCCCCGGCTTCCTGCGCGGTCAACATCGCGACCAGCACCACCACCGCGATGAACGCCTGAGCGATCGCCAACTGGCCCGGGCGGTGCAGATCGAGGTTCTCGAAGGTCGAGTATCCGGCGTTGGCCATGCCGTTGGCGGTGAACGCCAGCGCGCCGCCGCAGAGGGCCGCGCCGATCATGTCCAGACGTAGGGCCGCCCACGCCATCACCGGTAGCAGGAACAGCGCGGGGGGAAGCGAGAGGCGGAACGAGACCACGGTCAGCACGGCCATGCCGGTCAGGACCAGCACGGTCTCCAGCATCCGCGATCGAAGGATGTGGGATTGCACTGGCCACAACAGGATTGGTGCGCCGATCATCAAGACACCGACCCCGTCGCCGGCCCACCAGTGCAGGACAGCCATGCCCCAGTCGACCTGGGTGCGCAGAGAGCTGGTCAGCCCGCCGACCACGCCGCCCGCCAGCGGGCCCAACACCATGGCTCCGGCCACGAATCGTGCGAGGTCCTCACGCTTGCGCAGATCAGGCGGTCCCTTGCACCACGCCAGCACCAATGAGGCCCCGACCAGCGGCTCCACCGAGTTGGCCACCGCGAATCCCACCGCCGATTGCCACCCCGCTCCGTAGCGAAGGTCGACGGCGAGCTCGGCGACCACGATCGCTGCGACGATCACCGGCCACATCGTCCGGCGGGTCAGCAGCATGGCCGCCACCGTCACCCCGGCCGGCGGGAAGAACGCGGGTCCGATACCGGCACCAAAGGTCTGCCACGACAACACCGACCCGGCCAGGTAGGGCAAGGCGACCCAGCCGAACAAGCCGGCGGCGAATCCGATCCGGTCGCGAGTACGCGAGACGCTCACGCGGCCCCGCTTCGTGATCCGTGGATCAGCCGGGCCGCAGGCACGTCACGAGCGTAGTCACCCGTCGGCAAACACGAGGGATTCTTCAGCGAGCCCGCTGGCGTCGTCGCTGATCGAAGAACTCGACCGCTTCCCGGATCGACTCGTGTACGTCGCGCGGGTGCCACCCGAGTTCGCGGGTTGCCTTGCCGTGATCCATCGGTGCCATGACCCCCATCAGCCGCACGGTGGTCGGATTCAGCGGCAGGTCACGTCGGCTGAGCGCGGCGGCTGCACCGCCGAGGACCCCGATCGCGTTCATCACCGGTTTGGGGATTCCCACCCGGGGCGCCCGCCGACCGGCCGCGCGGGCTGCCGTCTCGTAGAGCTCGCGGTAGGGCAGATAGCGCTCGGAGATGATGTAACGCTCCCCCACCCGGCCGTGGTCGGCGGCCAGCAACAGTGCTCGGGCGGCGTCGGTGATGCCGACTACCTCCGTCGCCATCCCGGCCATATAGAAAGGCAACTTGCCGGCCGCGGCGGCGGCCACCAGCGACCCGTGCGGAGTGGGCTGCCAATCGCCTGCGCCGTACGTGTTGGATACGCACAGCGCCACCGCAGGCAACGCCTTGTCGCGGCTGTAGTCCAGTACCAACTTCTCGGCCGCGATCCGCGAGCCGATGTAGCCGCCGCCCTTGCCGCCCCAGTTGACCGGGGTGTCCTCGTTCACGACTCCACCGGTGCCCAATCCGATCGTCCCGATGGTGCTGGTGAAGACGAACTTGCGCAGATCGGCGTTCACGGCGGTATCGAGAACGTGACGTAAACCTTCGACGTTGGTGCGGTACAGCGGTGCCGGATCGCGCAGGTGTGCCCGGGTGTCGACGACGCAGTAGTAGACGACGTCGCAGCCGTCCATCGCCTCCTTCAGCGCGGCGTCATCGAAGATGTCGCCGTAGAAGCGCCGTACGGGCAGGTCGTCGATGCCGCGCGTGGAGCTGGACTTGCGGAGCATGACGCGGACGCTGTCGCCGCGCTCCACCAACTGCCGCGTCACATGCGAGCCCAGGAAACCGCTCGCGCCCAGAACCAGTGAGTCGGTGCCTGCCACGCCCCGCAGCATGCCCGAAACCGGTCTCGGCGGACAAGATTGCGGATCTGTTCACCGGGACATCGCGGTCGGCGCTGGCAGCCGATCGCCGCGAAATCGACATCATGGTCGCGATTGAGGCGCAACCATGACCATGAGGTAGATCTCGGCGGTTGCCCGCGGCACGCTCAGTCCCTCAGGCAGGTACCCGCGACTACTTGATCAGCGGGTCACGCGGCATGCCGAGGATGCGCTCGGCGATCTGGTTGCGGGTGATCTCCGAGGTGCCGCCGGCGATGGACAGTGCACGCGACCCCAGTGCCGCCCGGCCCGCCAATTCACCCTCGCCACCGTCGAGCGCCGCCTCCGGCCCGACGAGGGCAGCGGCGATGGTGCCCTGCTCCTGGAACTGCTCGGCCAGAATGAGTTTGGTGATGTTGCCTTCCGGGCCGGGCCCGGCGCCCTCCAGCGCGCGAACCACGCGGCGCAGGTTCAGCAGGCGCAGCGCCTGGTCCCGAGCCAGGAACCGGCCGACCCACTGGACCGCGCCGGCGACCCGGTCGCCGTGAGCCTTGGTCAGCGACACCAGCCACGCCGCCGCGGGCGCGATCGTGCCTGCGCCGCCGCCGATGCTCACCCGCTCGTTGCCCAGCGTGGCGCGCGCGACGGTCCACCCGGCGTTCGGCTCGCCGACGACATCCTCGTCGGGGACGAACACGTCGTTGAAGAACACCTCGTTGAAGTCCGCGCCGCCGGTGATCTGACGCAGGGGCCGGACCTCCACGCCCGGCGCTTCCATGTCCAGGATCACCGTTGTGATGCCGGCATGCTTGGGCACGTCGAAATCGGTACGCACGGTGGCCAAGCCGCGCTTGCAGTAGTGCGCCCCGCTGGTCCATACCTTCTGGCCGGTGATCTTCCATCCGCCGTCCACGCGGGTGGCCCGGGTCTTGACCGCCGCGGCGTCCGAACCCGCCGACGGTTCGGAGAACAGCTGGCACCAGATCTCATCTTTGCGCAGTGCCTTCTCGACGAATCGCTCAATCTGAGAGGGGGTTCCGTGCTGAACCAGGGTCAGGATCACCCAGCCGGTGATGCCGTAGTCCGGCCGCTTGACCCCGGCGGCGGCGAACTCCTCTTCGATCAGCAGCTGCTCGACGGCACCGGCAGCACGACCCCACGGCTTGGGCCAGTGCGGCATGACGTAGCCGGTGGCGATCAGCTCGTCGAGCTGCGCCTTGTCGTCCAGCTTGGCGAGTTCGGCTGCATCAGAGCGGATTTGAGTGCGCAGCTCGTCGGCCTCGGGTGGCAGGTCCAGGCTGTTGGCGCGGCCGTGGCCGGCGTCGGTCAGGGTGAACACGTCGGTGGCCGGTCCGTCCCCGCCGAGGATCGCCTGCACGGTCAGTGCCCGACGCAGATGCAGATGCGCGTCGTGCTCCCAGGTGAAGCCGATGCCGCCGTGCACTTGAATGTTCAACTCCGCGTTGCGAACATAAGCCGGGAACGCCAATGCAGCCGCCGCGGCGGCGACCAGTTCGAACTGCTTCGGATCGTCGGTGAAAGCACGGGCGGCATCCCACACGACGGCGACCGCAGACTCGGAGCCGACGACCATGTCAGCGCAGTGATGCTTGATCGCCTGGAAGGTCGCGATGGTACGGCCGAACTGCTCACGCACCTTGGCGTATTCGACGGCGGTGTCCACACAGTCCGACGCTCCGCCCGCGGCCTCTGCCGCGAACAGGGTGCGCGCCAGGGCCAGCGCCGCGGTGCGCGCCCCGGCCAGCACATTGCCGGCCACCGAGACGTCGCGCAGCGTCACCCGCCCGGAGCGGCGCGCCCGGTCAAGGCTGCCCGGCAGTTCGACCGAGACCCCGTCGGCGCTTCGCTGCACCAGCAGCACGTCGTCACCGGCGACGAGCACCAGCAAGTCGGCGAGTCCGGCGCCGAGGACCACGCCGGCGTCGCCATCGGCGGTGTCACCGGTGACGGTGAGGTCGCCACCGAATCCGACTGCGGCAGTGACGGATCCGTCGACCAGACCAGGAAGGAGTCGCGCCTTCTGCTCGTCGCTGCCCATCGCCGACACCACCGCGGATGCGACGACGGTCGGCACGAACGGACCGGGCGCCACCGCGCGTCCGAGCTCGTCGATGACGACCACCAGTTCGGGCAACCCGAAACCCGAACCGCCGTACTGCTCGTCGACGTGCAGTCCGAGCCAGCCCAAGCCGGCCAGCTCGGCCCAAAACGGCGGTGTCGTCTCCTCGGCGTCGTCGGCGAGCAGTGCGCGCGCCGCCGCCCTGGCCTTCTGCGTGCTCAGAAATGAGCGCGCCACCTCGCTGAGTTCACGGTGGTCGTCGGTCAGTGCGATACCCATCGGATCCTCCTCGAGGCGGCGGTGCCCATTCCTCTAATGCCTTACCACAGCCGGTCGAGACCGCAGTACGGCGGCCGGATCACTTGGGGGCGAAGCGCTGCCCGGCGTCGAGACGGATGCACTGGCCGTTGAGCATCGGGTTGTCGACGATCGCGGCGACCAGCTTGGCGAATTCCTCGGGGCGGCCGAGCCGCTTCGGGAAGGCGGCGTCCTTGGTCAGCGCCTTGGCGAACTCGTCGGGAATGCCCTTGGTCAGGCCGGTGGCGAACAGGCTCGGTGCGATCGCGAGCGCGCGAATGCCGACCGGGCCGAGGTCACGGGCCATGGTCAGGCACATGCCGGCGATGCCGGCCTTGGCTGCGGTGTAGGCCACCTGGCCGATCTGGCCTTCGAACGCGGCGATCGAGGCGGTGTTGATGATGACGCCGCGCTCTTCGTCTTCGGGCTCGTTGTTGGCCATGTGCGCGGCCGCGAGGCGGCTGATGTTGAAGCTGGCGATCAGGTTGAGGTTGATCGTGCTCTGGAAGGTCTCCAGGGCGTGCGGGCCGTTCTTGCCGAACGTCTTCTCCGCGACACCGCCGCCCGCGGTGGTCAGCACGACGTGCAGGCCGCCCAGCGCCTCGACCGCCTCGGCAAGCACCTTCTCGGTGCCCGCGAAGTCGGTGACGTCGACCGGCATGAAGGGGCCGCCCACACTGGACGCGACCTCGGGGCCGTCGGTGCCTTCGCGGTCGAGGATCGCCACCTTGGCGCCGTGCGAGGCCAGCAGCTCAGCGCTTGCCCGTCCGAAGCCCGATGCGCCGCCTACGACGACCACCTTTTTGCCCGAGATCTCCATCCGATACTCCTGTCCGTTGACGCGGCACGGTTCCCGTGCCGCTTACAGTTCGCAGTTCAATTCGCGGGGACACCTCGGTGGCGCCCAAGCCGGTACGCACGTTACCGCTCGTCATCGAACGGTAATGACCAAGGGTGCCTACCCAGCGGTAGGTTGGCTGGCATGGCCCGATCCACGATCGGTCTGCGGATGGGAGCGGGGGTGGCTGCGGCCGCCGTCGCCCTCGGTGTAGTCCAACTGACAGCTGCGTTCTTCTCGCCGGCCGCCGACGCGCGTACCGCCGTGGGCACCGCGGTCATCAACGCGACGCCGGGTCCGGTGAAGGAATGGGCGATCCTGACCTTCGGCACGGCCGACAAACTGTTCCTCTCGGTGGCGGTCATCGCCGTGATCGGGCTGCTGGCCGCCGTCGCCGCAATCTGGGAACGATCCCGCGTCCCGGTCGGCTCCGTGGCGTTCCTGCTCGCGGCCGCAGCCGGAAGCGCGGCAGTGCTGGCCCGGCCGGGTGCACGGCTGGTCGACATCACCCCCACCCTGCTCGGCGCGGTCTGCGGGATCGCGGTCCTGCGGCTGCTCACCTCCGGCCGCATCGTCGACGGCCGCTCCGGCGACGGCCGCGCCACCGACGCCTCCGACGACGCCGGGGTGGATACCGGGCGCCGGCTGTCGCTGGCGACGCTCGGGTTCGCCGGACTCGGGTTGCTCGGCGGCGTCGCGGGTGTGGTGGTCACCCGACGACTGCACTCGGTGTCCGGCGACCGGGACACCTTCGCACTGCCCTCGGCCGCACCACCGTCTCCGGTTCCCGCCGACGTCACACCGGCCGGCGTCCAACTGCCGAGCTTCATCACCGGCAACGGCGACTTCTACCGCATCGACACCGCTCTGAGCGTTCCGCAGCTCTCCCGTGCCGACTTTCGGCTGCGCATCCACGGGATGGTCGACCGCGAAATCACCTACACCTTCGACGATTTGAAGAAGTTCGAGCCGATCGACAAGGTCGTGACGCTGACGTGCGTGTCCAACCCGGTCGGCGGCGACCTCATCTCGAACGCCACCTGGACCGGTTACCGGGTCAGGGACCTGTTGCGGGACAGCGGTATCCACACTGATGCCGACATGGTGCTCTCGACGTCAGTGGACGGGTTCACCGCGGGCACCCCGGTGGAGGCGCTCACCGATGCCCGCGACTCGATCCTGGCGATCGGGATGAATGGCGTTCCCCTGCCGGTCGAGCACGGCTACCCCGCCCGGCTGGTGGTGCCCGGGCTATACGGCTACGTGTCGGCCACCAAGTGGGTGGTGGACCTTGAGTTGACCCGCTTCGACCGGGTGCAGGCCTATTGGACCAAGCTCGGCTGGTCCGAACGCGGCCCGATCAAGACCGAGTCGAGGATCGACGTGCCGCGTGACGGTCAGAAGGTGGCCACGGGTCCGGTGACCTTCGGCGGGGTGGCGTGGGCGCAGAACCGGGGGGTGAAGGCCGTCGAGGTCCGTATCGACGACGGTCCGTGGCAGCCTGCGCAGCTGGGTTCGGCCTACTCGAATGACACCTGGCGGCTGTGGAGCTTCCCGTGGACCGCCACCCAGAGCGGGTTCCACACGATCACGGTCCGCGCCACCGACAACACCGGTGCGGTACAGACTCAGGACCAGGCGCCACCGGCGCCCGACGGCGCGACGGGCTGGCACTCGGTGTCCTTCGAAGTCGCCTGACACCGTGGTTGTCCCGAGCTGGTTGTCGTAGTGCCGTGCCACGCTGGAGCCATGTTGCTCGGCGATGTCGTGGCCGCCTCCGCCGTCGTGTCGGCGACGTCATCGCGGCTGGCCAAGGTGGCGCGAATCGCCGAACTGTTGTCAGGCATCGGGGATCCGCGGACGGTCCAGGTCGTGGTGTCGTGGCTGTCCGGGGAGCTGCCCCAGCGACAGATCGGGGTGGGCTGGGCGGCGCTTCGGTCGCTGCCCGCACCAGCTGACGAATCCACGCTGACGGTGCACGCAGTCGATGCGACGTTCACCGAGATCGGTGCCGTCGCGGGCAAGGGCTCCCAAGCCCGACGGTCCGAGCTGCTCAGCGGACTGTTCGGCACGGCCACCGACGCCGAGCAGGTGTTCCTGCGCCGATTACTGGGCGGCGAGTTGCGCCAAGGCGCCCAGGCCGGGGTGATGGCTGACGCGGTGGCGAAGGCGGCAGGCCTGCCCACCGCGGCCGTTCGCCGAGCGGCCATGCTCGGTGGCGATCTGCCCGCGGTGGCGGCCTCAGCGCTTGCCGGCGGGGCCGACGCCCTCGGCGACTTCACCCTCACGGTGGGCAGGCCGGTCGGTCCGATGCTGGCTCAGACCGCGACCGGTGTGACGGACGCGCTCGAACGCCTCAGTGGCGACGCGATTTTCGAGGCCAAGCTCGACGGAGCTCGCGTGCAGATTCACCGCTCGGGCGATGACGTGACCGTCTACACCCGCAGCCTCGACGACGTGACGGCCCGGTTGCCCGAGGTGGTGGACGCCGCGCTGGCACTGCCGGTGACGTCCCTGATCGCCGACGGCGAGGCGATCGCGCTGCGCCCCGACAACCGTCCGCACCGATTTCAGGTCACCGCATCCCGGTTCGGGAAGAGCACTGATGTGGCCGCAGCCCGGGCGGCACAACCACTTTCGGTGTTCTTCTTCGACATCCTGCACCTTGACGGCGTCGACCTGTTGGACGAACCGACGCATGCCCGGCTCGCCGCGCTGGACGCGATCGTGCCTGCCGACCAGCGCGTCGACCGGCTGGCGACCACGGATGCCGCTGCCGCACAGCAGTTCCTGGACGTGACCCTGGCCGCCGGACACGAAGGTGTGATGGCCAAATCGCCCGCCTCCCCCTACGAGGCGGGCCGCCGCGGTGCCAGCTGGCTCAAGGTCAAGCCGGTGCACACCCTTGATCTGGTGGTGCTGGCGGTGGAATGGGGTTCGGGCCGGCGGACCGGCAAGCTGTCGAATATCCATCTGGGGGCCCGCGATCCGGACACCGGTGACTTCGTGATGCTGGGCAAGACGTTCAAGGGCATGACCGACGCGATGCTGGAGTGGCAGACCGCACGGTTCAGCGAACTGGCGACCGGTCCGCTCGACAAATATGTGGTGCCGGTGCGGCCCGAGCAGGTCGTCGAGATCGCGTTCGACGGCGTGCAGGGCTCCAGCCGGTATCCCGCGGGGATGGCGCTGCGCTTCGCGCGGGTGCTGCGGTATCGCGACGACAAGAGCCCGGCCGAGGCCGACACCATCGACACCGTGCGGGCGTTCTACGAGCGGGACTAGCTTGCCGGCACGGGCTGATCATCGATGCGCGTGCCGAACACGCCGAATCCGTGGATCATCTCCTCGGTGGGCGCCGGCGTCCATTCCCACGCAGCGATCTGATTCAACGAGCGGCGACTCAGGTTGGCGCGCAATAGTTCATAGCCGTCGGCACGCAGCAGCGTCATCGGCTCCCCTGAGCCGCAACACCACTGCAGGTCTTGGTCATCCACGATGAGCAGGGTCGTGCTGCGCCGCAGTTGCCTGCCGAGATAGAGCATCGTCACGTCCAGGAATGGCTGCCAGTGCTCGCGGTTCACTCGCGGAAATCCCAGCGCCTCATGCAGATCCGCCTCGTGGCAGATGGTGTCGATGGCCAGGTTGGGTCCGTAGAGTTGCTCGTCGGTCAGGGTGGCGTCAGCGGCCCCACCGATCCGGTCCCATTCGGCCATCAACTCTTCGATCGAGTTGCGCCGACGTTCCCGGACGTGACGTGCCGTCCACTGATCGCTCGTCACTGCGTCCAAGCGTCCGCTGACGGCGTCGGCCGCACATCCGACCAGGTGCGCCATCAGCTCGTGCACAGTCCATCGCGGAGTGGCAGGTACGTGTGATTGAAGCTGCTCGCCAGTGAGCGTGGCGGCAAGGTCTTGCACCCGACCCCGGGCTGTGCGATAGATCGTCTCGAGCATGACTGTCCCGCTTTCAGTGAGCCGCGTTCTGCGAAAAAGCCAACGACCAGCCGTCGCCGGTACGCACCGCGACACTGGTGTTGCGACGGGGCCGCCGGCGGATCGGTCCCGTGATCGCGGTGCGGGCTTGGATCAACGCCACATCGGGTGTGAGATAACGCAGTCGGGTGATGTGGGTGGGCGCCCGGCGGCGACGCGCCTGACGGTCGACAAGCGCACGAATGGCCTGTTCGTCGCTTCCATTGAGCGACGAATGCGACGTGGCGGGCTGGGTGAAGAGTGTCGCTCGCGGATGGCGCAGGTCGGCGAGCAGGACTCGCGCGAGAAAGCGCCGGTCCCGCAGCCTTGCGGGCGGATCGATGAGGCCACGGACTCGTAAAATCTGTTCCGCCACAGCGATATCGGTGCCGGCAGCGCGCAATACCGCACGCTGCAGCCACGCCTGCGTGCGGTGCACCGAGGCGAGCTGGGGCTGATCGATGGTCCGGTTGACCGCCCACACCGGTCGGATGGATTCGGCCGCGGCTCGATAGAAGCGCCGGGGCAGGTCGGCGGAGCCCGTACCCAGGCAGTCGCGTAACGAAAGGGCCTGCAGGGCAGCCATGGTCATGCCTTGTCCATGGAGCGGGTTTAGGCTGCACAGAGCGTCGCCGAGGACAACCAGGCCCGGCGGTAGATCCGGCAATTGTTCATAGCGTCGCCACACCGCGCGGGTGTTGCGTGAGATCGAGATCTCGCCGATACAGGTGGCGTCACGTAGTCCGGCCACCATCTCGGCGGGCAACATCCGCTCGACTGTTCGCATCATCTCGGCGTATGTGCTTGGTGGCGAGCCACATTCATCTGAGCAGGACACCGCCAGCATCCAGGTGTCGCGTTCGTACGCGACGAGCATCGCTCCCGGCGCCTGCCTGCCCTGATTGACAAAGACCAGCCGCTGCCGAATGCGTCCCGGCGGGATACGTAAGAGCTGACTCGAGTACCCCCCGGTCGACGGGACCCGGTCCTCAGGCATCGCACCAAATCCCTGGTTCGTCAGGAAGCGTGCCGAGCACGCCGCGCGCCCGGTGGCGTCGACCACCAGATCGCCGCGGAGGATTGTCGCGCTGCCGGTCGCGCGGTCGATGATCCGCACGCCGGTGACCGAACCGTCCGCGAGCACCGGCCCCACGATGTTCCGCTGTCCGATGACGGTGACGTTCGCCAGCCCCGTCACGCGCCGGCGCAGATGAAACTCGAGGAACGGCCGACTGGCTTGGTAGGCCGCGACGGCTTGCGGATCTGCCAGGCGGCCAACGGGATTGATCTCATGATTTCCGATCCGGACATAGACCCGCGACAGGTCATCACCGTCGTCGACGACGGCCCCGTCCGCTCCCATCTCCTCGAGCATCCCGGGAAACAGCTCTCCGATCGCCTGCGTCCCGCGACTGAGCAGGCTGTGCAGATGGCGTCCCTGCGGCACGCCGGTCCGCTGCTCGGCGCGATCAGGCAGCGTGTCGCGTTCCACCACGGTGACCGACGCATAGAACTCCGAGAGCACCCGCGCGGCGAGCAGTCCCGCCATACCGGCGCCCAGAACAACCGCGTGCGAACCCAATTCGGCCATCTGATCGCCTCCGTCCCGCTGCGCCATGCGGTGGCATCCGCAGCCATGAGAAGTGACCCTACACCAAGATTAAGAAAAATAAGGGAAACTTATGGAAATTCTAAGGAGCTGCCGCAACCGGTGCCACTCGCGCTCACCGAGCCTGTTGTTACCGCGCCCTCTTCTCGCAGTTCTTCTCGGTAACAACAGCGTCGACGACGTCATCGCCGCACCCGCACTACACGCGAGCGAAATCGGTTTTGCCGCGCTCGAATTCGGCCAGCATGTCGGCGGTCAGGGTCGGTCGGACCTCGCCGATCGCAGCGAGGTAGTCCTCGGTGGTGGCCGGCTGGCCGAGGCCGTGGCGCATCTCGCGCTCGAAGGCGGCCTGTGCGCCTTTGCGCGCCGCGAACTCGATGTCGGCCGGGGTGAAGAACTCCGAGGCGCCGACCAGACCGTCGACGTCGACATGGACAAGCGCCTTGCCGAGGTAGCGCTGCCACACCGCCCTGCGGGCCGGTTGGTCCGGCGGACCGACGGGGATCACGTAGTCGAAGCGGCCGGGCCGCAGAAACGCCGAGTCCAGGGAGTGGACGGCGTTGGTCGCGCACACCAGAAGCCGGTTGTCCTTCTGCCGGAAGGCCGGGATCAGCTTCAGGAGTTCGTTGGTGACCCCCAGCTCGGCGGTGCTCGCGCCGGAGCGTGCGGTCGCGATCTCCTCCACCTCGTCGATGAACAACACCAGTTCGTCGAGTTCAGCCAGTTCGGCGAACGCCTCCCGCAGCGAGGCCGCCAGCCCACCGTTGCCGGTGGCTGCCAGCCGCGACGGGAAGAGCTCCACGAACGGCCAGCCGAGCCGCGACGAGATCGCCTTCGCGAAGCTCGTCTTCCCGGTTCCGGGCGGTCCGAACAGGATCACCGCTTTGGGCGGCTGCACCCCGTAGCGCTCAGCGACGTCCGGGTGCGCCAGCGGGTCGACGATGCGCCGCTCGATGATCTGCTTCTCCTGCTCCATGCCGGCCATCTCGTCGAATAGGCCGGGCGGCAGGAACTGACCGCCGAGTTCGTCGAGCAGATTCGCCTGGTCCAGGCCCAGATGCTCGACCATCTCGAAATAGACCAAACCCTCCCGGCGGGCGTAGCCGGAGTTCTCCATCGCCGCCGCACCGGTGGCCCCGTCGGGCAACACCGCGCAGATGCGTCGCACCCCCTGCGCACGCAGCCGTCGCTCCAGGTCACTGAGCAGAGCGCTGCCGATGCCGCGGTAGCGCCACCGCGAGCCGAGCGCGACCAGCAGAATCCAGGCCCGTTCGCCCTGGGTCTGCGCCACGGCCATGGCGACCACCTCGTCGCCCACTTCGGCGACCACGGCCGGCTGCCCGGAACGCGCGGCGGCCATCACCTCGGCAACGGTGAACACCGGCTCACCCGACCCGGGCGCACGGCTCTGATCCCACACCTGGATCGCTTGGTCGATGTCATCGTCGCGGTAGTCGCGCAAACGCCATGGCGGCATGGCCCACCTCCTCGGTTGCGATAGAGGGTGACGGCACAAGCCGCGAGGGGCATCCCCCAAGCGGGTGGTTTCGGGATGGGACCGACTGGTCGCAGACCCGCCGAAATCCGCCCCAATTGGAGGCCCGCCGAACCTGTGAATGAAAGGATCACCGCACGGCCCGACACTGCACATCTGGCGCAAGGGAGAAACACTGTGGCTGCACCGACCGGCGCGCCGTCGGAACACATGGAAGAGACCAGGGGCGACGTCACCTACATCCGCACCGACCCTGAGCTGCCGCCGGTGGCCATCGTCGACCGGTCACCGATCACGCTCCGGCACAAGCTGATCTTCGGTGCCGTCGCGGTCCTGGGCGCGATCGCATGGGCGATCATCGCGTTCTTCCGCGGCGAGACCGTCAACGCGGTGTGGTTCGTCATCGCCGCGATCTGCACCTACGTCATCGGATACCGGTTCTACGCCCGGCTCATCGAGATGAAGATCGTGCGCCCGCGCGACGAACACGCCACTCCCGCCGAGATCTTCGAGAACGGTACCGATTACATGCCCACCGACCGGCGGGTGCTGTTCGGTCACCACTTCGCGGCGATCGCCGGGGCGGGCCCGCTCGTCGGACCGGTGCTGGCCATGCAGATGGGATATCTACCCGGCACGATCTGGATCATCCTCGGCGCGGTCTTCGCCGGCTGCGTCCAGGACTATCTGGTGCTGGCGATCTCCACCCGCCGCCGCGGACGGTCTCTCGGCCAGATGGCCCGCGACGAGCTGGGGGCGTTCGGCGGGGCGGCGGCGATCATCGCGGTGCTGGCCATCATGGTGATCCTGCTTGCGGTGCTCGCGCTGGTCGTGGTCGGCGCGCTCGCCGAAAGCCCATGGGGGGTGTTCTCCATCGCGATGACGATTCCGATCGCCATCTTCATGGGTCTCTATCTGCGTTTCCTGCGGCCGGGACGAGTCTCCGAAGTCTCCGTGATCGGCGTCGCCCTGCTGCTGCTCGCCGTCGCCAGCGGCGGATGGGTGGCCGGAACCGATTGGGGCGCAGACTGGTTCACCCTGTCCAAGGTCACCCTGTCGTGGTGCATCATCATCTACGGCCTTGCGGCCTCGGTGCTGCCGGTGTGGTTCTTGCTGGCGCCGCGCGATTACCTGTCTACGTTCATGAAGGTCGGCACCATCGCGCTGCTGGCGGTCGGGATCTTGCTGGCCCGGCCGATCATGGAGGCCCCGGCGGTGTCCAAGTTCGCCGAGAGCGGCTCCGGTCCGGTGTTCGCCGGATCGCTGTTCCCGTTCTTGTTCATCACCATCGCCTGCGGCGCGCTGTCCGGTTTCCACTCGCTGATCTCATCGGGCACCACGCCCAAGCTTCTGGAGAAGGAAAGCCAGATGCGCTTGATCGGCTACGGCGGCATGCTCACCGAGTCGTTCGTGGCGATCATGGCGTTGATCACCGCCGCCATCCTCAACCAGCACCTCTACTTCGCGATCAACGCGCCATCTGCCCAGACCGGCGCGACGGCCGAGACGGCCGCCAAGTACGTCAACGGCCTTGGCCTGTCCGGCGCCCCGATCACCCCGGCGGAGATCAATGACGCCGCCGCGAGCGTCGGTGAGCACTCGATCATCTCGCGCACCGGTGGGGCACCGACGCTGGCGTTCGGCATGTCCGAGGTGCTGCACCAGGTGTTCGGCGGACCGGGGTTGAGGGCGTTCTGGTACCACTTCGCGATCATGTTCGAGGCGTTGTTCATTCTGACCACCGTCGACGCCGGCACCCGGGTCGCCCGGTTCATGCTCTCCGACGGACTGGCCAACCTCGGCGGCCCGTTCACCCGGTTGCGCAATCCGAGCTGGCGGGTGGGGGCATGGATCTGCAGTGTCGTGGTGGTTGCCGGCTGGGGTTCCATCCTGCTGATGGGTGTCACCGATCCCCTCGGCGGAATCAACACGCTGTTCCCGCTGTTCGGCATCGCCAACCAGCTGCTCGCCGCGATAGCGCTGACCGTCGTGACCGTGGTGGTGATCAAGCGGGGTCTGCTGAAATGGGCGTGGATTCCGGCGATCCCGCTGCTGTGGGATTTGACGGTCACGCTCACCGCGTCGTGGCAGAAGATCTTCTCGGGTGATCCGAAGGTGGGCTACTGGACTCAGCACTTCCAGTACCGCGCCGCCGCGGAGGCGGGCAAGACAGCGTTCGGATCGGCCAAGAACGCCGACCAGCTGCACGCCGTCATCCGCAACACCTTCATTCAGGGCACGCTGTCGATCGTGTTCGCCGCCGCGGTGGTCATCGTGTTCACCGTCGGCGTGATCGTGGCGGTGCGGGCCATCCGGGGCGGCGGCCCGCCGCTGAGCGACGACACCCCGGTGCCGTCGAAAATCTTCGGGCCGTCCGGGTTGATCTCCACCTCCGCGGAGAAGGAGGTGCAGAAGGAATGGGACGCGCTACCCGCGCAGCACGCCAAATCCGTTGGTACGTCGGCGCATTGATGGGCGATAGTCACTACCGCCGCTACGTCGAGCATCGCGTCCGCACCCACCCGGGCGAGCCTGTGCTGAGCGAGGCGCAGTACTGGCGCAAGCGGCACAGCGACGCCGACGCCAACCCGAGCGCCCGCTGCTGCTAACAGCCGTCGACGACGAGATCGCAACGCGGCCTTGCAGTCGCGATCAGCCGGGCGTTCGATTCGTCGACGGCGTCCACCCACTCCGCCGCGGCCTGCGGGGTGCGGCCGCCCTCGACGTGCCGCCGAACCAACCGCACCCGCCGCTGCCGCGCCGGGCAGTCGACGTAGTACAGCCGGTTCAGCAGCGGCCGCACCTGCGCCCACGCGCCGTCGGGCAAACCCAGATAGTTGCCTTCGGTGATCACCAGCCGACTGGTCGCGGGCACCACATGACCTGCGGCCACCGGTTCGTCGAGGCGACGCTCGAAGGCAGGCACATAGACATCTTCACGGCCGTACTCCTCGACGATGCGACGCAGGACGGCCAGATAACCGGCGGCGTCGAAGGTGTCGGGCGCGCCTTTGCGGTCACGTCGGCCCAACTCCTCGAGCACCGCGTTGGACAGATGAAAGCCGTCCATCGGGACGTAGGACGCGCCGTCGAAACGGCCCAAGAGCGCTTGCGCCACCGTCGACTTCCCGGCGCCCGGCGGCCCGGTGATGCCCACCAGAACCCGGCCCGGCGCCGTGTCGAGCAGCCCGGCGACGTCGGCGGCGAGTATTTCAACAGCGGACACGATGGACTGAAACCTACCGTGAACAGACGAAAGGCCCGGTCCCTTGTCCAGGGACCGAGCCTCTCAGTGTCACGTGTGGGGGGACGCCCGACGGCGTCCTCCCGACCTGTTCCCCGGGTTGGGGCACCTCAAACCCGAGAGCGCAGAATGAGTGACACCCAGCGCAAGCCCGCCACCGACGACGGGCTACGGTTACTTCTGAGAACGGCCGTGTGCAGATGGAGGAACAGCTGATGGACCTGTCGTGGTCGGCGAAAGATCTCGAGTTCCAAGACGAGGTGCGGGCGTTCCTGGACGAGAAGCTCACTCCTGAACTGCGGCAGGCCGGCCGCCTGATGACCAGCGTCTACGCCGACCACGAGGCCAGCATGGCCTGGCAGGCGATCCTCCACGAGCGGGGCTGGGCCGCTCCGGCGTGGCCGGTCGAATACGGCGGCTGCGATTGGACCCTGACCCAGCACTACATCTTCAGCCGCGAGTCGACTCTCGCCGGGGCTCCGGCGCTGTCGCCGATGGGGATCTCGATGGTCGCCCACGCCATCATCGCCTACGGCACGCCTGAGCAGAAGGACTACTTCCTCCCCCGCATCCTCACCGGCGAGGTCTTCTTCTGCCAGGGCTATTCCGAACCCGAGGCCGGCTCGGACCTGGCGTCGCTGTCGATGTCGGCGGTGCGGGACGGCGACGACCTGGTCTGCACGGGCAGCAAGATCTGGACCACCCATGCCGGCGAGGCCAACTGGATCTTCGCCCTCGTTCGTACCTCGCGTACGGGCCGCAAGCAGCAGGGCATCACCTTCGTGCTGATCGACATGAGCACTCCGGGCATCGAGATCCGGCCGCTGGTGATGACCTCCGGCGAGCAGGTGCAGAACCAGCTCTTCTTCGACGGGGTGCGGGTGCCCACATCGAATGTGATCGGCCAGATCGACGACGGCTGGACGGTGGCCAAGTATCTGCTGGAGTTCGAACGCGGCGGCGGCGCGACGGCACCGGGGCTGCAGGCGATGGCCCGGGCCATCGCCACGGCGGCGACCGAGCAGCCCGGGCCCGACGGCGGCCGGCTGATCGACAACCCGGCGTTCGCCGCCAAGCTCGCCGATGTCGGGATCCGCGCGGAGGTACTCGAGATCCTCGAATTCCGGGTCCTGACAACGGTCGCCGAAGGCGGCCACCCGGGCGCGGCGTCGTCGATGCTGAAGATCCTGTCCACCGAACTCTCGCAGGCGATCACCGAGCTGGCGATGGAAGCGGCCGGCCCGCACGGCCGGGCATACCAGCCGCACGCCACCAAGCCGGGCGGTCCGGTCGCCGACTTCGAGCCGCCGGCAGACGGCTACGTCAGCGGCCAGCCGTGGCAGGCGGTGGCGCCGCTGCGGTACTTCAACGACCGGGCCGGCTCGATCTACGCGGGCAGCAACGAAATTCAGCGCAATATTCTGGCCAAAGCGACCCTGGGGCTGTAATGGACTTCAACCTGAACAAAGAACAAGAGCTCCTGCGCGACGGCCTTGGCAAGTTCTTGGCCACCCGCTACGACCTCGAGAAGAGCCGCACCGCGGCCAAGATCGGACCAGGCTGGCAGCCCGAGATCTGGCGTGCTCTGGCAGACGACCTCGGCATCCTCGGCGCCGCCTTCCCGGAGTCGGTCGGCGGGATCGGCGGCGGCCCCGTCGAAATCATGGTGATCGCCGAGGAACTCGGCCGCGCACTGGTGATCGAGCCCTTCATCGACACCGTCGTGGTCGCCGGTGGCCTGCTGCAGCGCGCCGACCACCCATCCGCTGTCGCGCTGTTGGAGCGCATCGCGGACGGCAGCGCGATCGTCGTCCTGGCCGGCACCGAGCCGGACAACGGTGACCACGCGGTGTCCACCACCGCGGTCCGCGCGGGCGACGAGTGGGTCATCACCGGCAACAAGATCGTCGTCACCGCCGCCCCGCTGGCCACCCATCTGCTGATCACCGCCCGAACCTCAGGTGAACCCGCTGACCCGCATGGGGTTTCGCTGTTTCTCACCGAATTCGACCCCGCCAGCCCGCCGCCCGGAGTCGAGGTGCACGGCTACCGCACCATCGACGACCGGAGCGGAGCCGACCTCACATTCGACGGCCTGCGCCTGCCCGCCGACGCGCTGCTCACCGAGGACGCGGCCGGTTCGCTGGCCCGCGCTCGCGACGAAGGCGCGGCGGCGGTGTGCGCAGAGGCGGTCGGAAGCATGCGAAAAGTGTTGTCCGACACGGTCGAGTACTGCAAGCAACGCCAGCAGTTCGGTCAGCCGATCGGCACGTTCCAGGTTCTGCAACATCGCATGGTCGACATGTACATGGAGCTCGAGCAGTCCGTCGCCGCGGTCTACCTCGCGGTCCTGAACATCGAGGCCGAGCCGAAGGTTCGGGCCCGGGCGGTCTCGGCGGCCAAAGCGACCATCGGGCGAGCCGCGCGGTTCATCGGCCAGAACGCCGTCCAACTCCACGGCGGCATGGGGATGACCGAGGAATTGGCGATCGGCCACTACTTCAAGCGACTCACCGCGCTGCAATACGAGTTCGGCTCCACCGACGAGCACCGCGCTCGGTACGCGAAACTGACTCGTCCTTAGGCGTTTTGGGCGGCCACCCGGGCCCGTTCGCGCATCGAGGCGATCACGCCGCCGTCGTTGAGGATGTCGGTTCCGGTCAGATAGGTGGCCCGGTCGCTCGCGCAGAACGCGAACAGTTCGGCCATCTCCTCGGCCTTCCCCCAGCGGGGCACCGCGGCGTTGGCGACCATCGCGCCGGCACCGGCGTCGGCTTCCAACAGACCCATCTCGGTGTCCACAGATCCCGGCGACACCGAGACGATGCGCAGGCCGCGGCCGTTGAACCGCTCGGCCTGTGCGGAGCTGTACCACCTGACGAAGGTCTTGCTCACGCTGTAGGCCAGCCCGGAGCGCATCTCCTCCCCCGCGATGTCGCACGCCGCCAGCATCTCGGTCAGGAACCGTGGTTCATCGGTGAAGGCCAGATCGAAATGTTGGGCGGGGACGATTTCGTCGGGCAGCATGTGCGACGCCATCGACGCCACGTTGACGATCGCCGATCCGTCGGCGGCCGTGGCGAAAAACGCTTCGTTGACCCGGAGAGTGCCGATGGCGTTGGTGGTCATGACGTAGTCGGCGTCGCCCATACTCGGGCTGACACCCGCGGTGTGGATCACCGACGCGATCGGCCCGAGGCCGGCGGCGGTCTCGAACAGTCGCGCGACGGCATCGCGGTCGGTGACATCGCCGTGCACCGGTGTCGCCGAGATCCCCAGGCTCTCCAGCTCCGCGACGGCGCCGTCGAGCCGGTCCTGCCGGACGTCGCAGAGCACCACCGTGTGATCCCGGCCGACGATCCTGGCGGTGGCCCGACCCATGCCGCCCGCGCCCCCGGTGATTACCGAAACCCGTGTCATGCCCGGACGATATCTGGCCCGTTCGCGCGGGCCGACAGCAGGGGAGAAAGTGCGTCAGAAACAGGTAATCGACTTTCACCTGCCGGGAGGGTATGCCTGCAATAGAACAAGGAGGCGCTCGTGTTGAAGACTGTTGCGACAGCGGTGGTGCAAGTCGCCGAGGGCGTGGGCAACATCGTGGGAATTCGGGTTGGCACCGAGGAGCCGGCCTTCACCGTCGAGCGCGTGGTCGACGGTGTGGAGATTCGCCGGTACGGACCCCGCGTCGCGGCCGAGACGGCGATCGATGCCGATGAGGAGTCAGCCCGCAATCAGGGATTCCGGTTGCTGGCGCGCTACATCTTCGGCGGCAATTCCGGCAGCGCCAAGATCGCGATGACCGCGCCGGTGGCCCAACAGCCCAGCGAGAAGATCGCAATGACCGCGCCGGTCGCGACGCAACGCAACGCCTCGGGCGAATGGGTGATCCGTTTCTTCATGCCATCGAAGTACACCCTGGAGACCTTGCCCACCCCGAATGACGACCGGGTGCGGCTCGTGGTGGTTCCCCCCGAGACCGTCGCGGTGCTGCGGTTCAACGGCAGCATCGGCCCCGACGCGGTCTCCGAGCGCACCAGCCAGCTCATGAAAGCCTTGCACCGCAACGACATCGAGCCCACGGGTGAACCCCTGGCGTGGTTCTACGATCCGCCGTGGACGCTGCCGTGCCGCCGCCGCAACGAGGTGGTGGTCGGCGTCGCCGACAGTGCGTGATGGGCTGCGGCGGCCGGCCCTAACTCGCCGGCGCGCCCGCGTCGGCGACGGGTGGCGCGGCTGATGTTCCGACCGGCCCGGTCGGGGTCGACGACATGCCGGGCGGCGGCGCCGCGTTGGCGTCGAGCGGTCGTTGGGTGAGCAACAGCAATGCGTCGCTGCCCGACACCTCCTGGGTGCGCATCGCATGCAGCAGGTCCCGCAGGTAGCTCAACCGGCCTTGCGGCGCGGTGTCGGTGCCCGTGGTGGTGGTGCCCGGCGGCGGGTTGTCCGGGCTGGACAGATGCTGCACCGGCGCCGGCGTCGGCGCGGTCGTTGGCGCGGGGGCCGATACATCTGCCGGCGGGGCGCTGGTGTCGCCGGCCACGACCGTCGGTACGACAGGATCAGCGGGATCGGCCGGGTCGGCGCCCGCCATCGGGGCCGACAAGATGGCCGCGGACACGCCCACCGCGCCGATCCCCAGACAGGCGCTGCGGACCCAGACATGTGCGTTCGTCATGCGCTTCACCGTCATATCCTCCGCGGCTCGCAGGGCGGCGTCCCCATGCCGTGAACGCCCTGTACCGGTGTTGTCGGACCAGAACGCATTTTGTTACATCCGTCACTTGTGTCACCGGAGCCTCAGAAACCGTCAGTTGTTCATGCACGCCAAGAAGCCGCTTGAAAACGAACCGGTGGACGGTGTAGAAAAAAATGCCCGCAGAACCTGGGATGGCGATGGGTTCTGCCTACACGGCACTCGTCGGCGTCCAGGTTCCTGCGGAGAATCGTGGAGGGCGACAACCGAACGGGTTGTCGGACGAGGGGTGTCAATGGTTGCGGATCAGAATCCGGCGACAGACAGCGACGACGGCGTGGCCGGCGTCCGTCCGCAGCAGGTCGGACAGTTTCGGTTCTACTTCGCCGACGAGCGCTGGGAATGGTCGGACGAGGTCCAGATGATGCACGGCTACGAGCCGGGCACGGTCTCGCCCACCACCGAGCTGGTGCTGTCCCACAAACATCCGGACGACTACCAACAGGTGGCAACCACGCTGGACGACGTCCGACGGCACCACCAGGCCTTCAGCACCCGGCATCGGATCGTCGACACCACCGGCCAGATCCATCACGTGATCGTGGTGGCCGACAAGCTGCTCGACGACAGCGGCGAGGTGGTCGGCACCGAGGGCTTCTACGTCGACGTCACGCCCACCGAAGACCGTAATCAGAAGCAGTTCAGCCAGGCTATCGCCGAGATCGCCGAGAACCGGGCGACCATCGAGCAGGCCAAGGGCATGCTGATGGTTGTGTACGGCATCGAGTCCGAGGCGGCGTTCGAACTGCTGCGCTGGCGGTCCCAGGAGGCCAACATCAAACTGCGACTCTTGGCCGAGCAGGTGGTCGCTGATTTCGTCGCCCTCTCCCAGTCGGACAGTTCACCGTCGCGGGCGGCCTACGACAACCTGTTACTCACCGCCGACCGGCGGCTGGAGACTCCGCCGCAGACCCAGTCGTCCTGACATGAGCGCGATTCGGACGGTGCCGACCCTCGCAGCGGCGGTCGTGATCGGCATCGGGGCGGCGGTGCCGGCCGGTGCAGCACCCGGCGCCGAGGTTCCGCCGGTGAGCCCGCAGGCCGCGGCGGCCGGCTTCGTCGATGTGCGAACGGTGGTGCCTGACGCGGTCGTCGATCTGCGCTATGCGACCCCGAACAACTTTGTCGGTGTGCCGCTCTACCCCGCTGACGCGCGGTGCCTGGTGCACAACTCGATGGCGCCGGGGCTGGCGAAGGCCGCCGACGATCTCCGAGCGCAAGGAGACGTGCTGGTGTTCTGGGATTGCTACCGCCCGCACGACGTTCAGGTCCGGATGTTCGACGAGGTGCCCAATCCGGCGTGGGTGGCCAAGCCCGGTCCGTATGCGCGCAGCCACGAGGCGGGACGGTCCGTCGACGTGACGATCGCCGAGCGCGGCCGGCTCGTCGACATGGGCACGGACTTCGACGACTTCTCCGCCCGCGCGCAGGCATACGCCACCGCCGGGGTCAGCGCGGCGGCACAAGCGAACCGCGCCCGGCTGCGTGCCGCGATGGCCGACGGCGGCCTGGCGGTCTATTCCGGTGAGTGGTGGCATTTCGACGGCCCCGGCGCCGGGGTTCAGCGCCCGATCCTCGACGTACCGGTCAACTAGCGCGCCGCCGGTCAGGCCGCCACGAGTCGCAACGGAAGCCGCTCATAGCAGCGGATGATGTTGTTCACCGCCCACGTTGGCGGGCCGGCGAGTTCGATCCGGCTGACGCCGTCACACAGCGCGCGCAACATCGCCTGCATCTCCAGGCGCGCAAGCGCCTGGCCCGCGCAGGCGTGTGTTCCGTGGCCGAACCCGAGGTGTCGGCCCGCATTGCGACGGATATCGAACTCATCGGGCTGCTCCCATTCGTGCTCGCAACGATTGGCCGAGGCATAGAGCACCAATACTCGTGATCCGGAGGGCAATTCGACGCCGGACACCTCGGTGGTGCGACGGGCTTTGCGACTGAACGCGCGCAGTGGCGATTCGTAGCGCAGCACCTCGTTGACGGCACCAGGAACCAGCGCCGGGTCAGCGCGAAGCAGATCCCACTGGCCGGGGTGGCGCGCGAACAACGCCAGTGCGCTGGCGATTCCGCTGATGGTGGTGTCCAAGGATGGCACCAGATAGTCCACCATGAGCGCGGAGCATTCCTGCGCGCTCATCGCGCCACCCTTTGCCGCCTCGAGGATTTCATGACCCATGCTGCCGGGCAGCACAGTGCGGTCGCGGACCACGGCGCGCGCGAACCGCAGCATCTGGAGGCTGGCCGGCACCGACCGCGCGGCGTGCCGATTCAACGGACCCAGCACATCGAACGTTGCACCGCCCCAGCGCAACAGGTGCTGTCGCCGATCCCGGGGCCAACCGACCAGGTCGGGTACCACTGAAACCGGAAGCGCCGTAGCGAGATCCGCGACGCCGTCGACGTTGCGCCGGCGAACCGCACTCGCGACGAGATCCCTGGCTTGGCTGTCGATGACCTCGTCGAGCTCTCGCAGGGCTCTGGGGAGCATCCGGTGGGCCAGCAGCTTGCGCCGTCGGTCGTGCTCCTCACCGTCGCTGTTGAGCGTTGTGCCCCGCGAGAGCTTGTTGAACACCGCGGAAAGACCGACGCCGTCGCCGGAGATGAACCCGTCGTCGTCGCGCAACACCGTCTTGCATTCGGTGTAGCGAGCGAGCGCATACACCCGCTGTTTGGGCAACCAGACCACCGGGCCCAGCTGTCGCAGCCGCGCGTAGTGCGGGTATGGGTCGAGGATCGCCTGCGTCGAGTACAGGTCCGGCTCGTAGGTCGGGACCGCGATGGCCGGCCTAGACATGGGCGGCCTGGACGTGCGGCGCGAAAGCCGGCACTGCGTCAAGCACTTTCGCCACGCTCCGGCCCGCTGTCAGCACGGTACGGTCCGGACGGACCACCGCCACCGCGGCCCGCCCGGCGCGTAGCCATGACGCCAATTCCGTACCGGGCTGCGCCGCTATCACGACGGCGCCACGGCGATCCATCTCGTCGCGTTGCGCTGTGGTGATTGGCACCGCGGTGACCACCGCGAATGCGCGGCCCACGATCTCGTCGAATCGTTTGCCGTTCGACACAATCGGGTTCGGGCAGAGTCTGCCGGCAAGCTGTCGCCGTCCCGGCGACCTCATGACCAGGCCACTGGCGCGCAGTCCCGGTGTCGCACTGTCCACGGCCTTGTCTCGTACGCCGGGGATCAGGTGCAACCGGGGCACGACGATTCTGCGCAGCGCATCTCCGACGCGACCCCCTGCGGTCATTGCCGCTCCCACAGCCAGCGCGAAGCGGATGAGATTGCGGGCGTGCGGCTTTCGCTCGTCCTCGTAACTGCCGAGCACCGCCTCGGGCAGCCAGCCGCTGATCACGCCCGCCAGCTTCCACGACAGATTCATCGCGTCGCGCAGTCCCGCACCCAATCCCTGGCCGATGAACGGCGGGGTCAGGTGAGCGGCGTCGCCCAGGATGAACATGTTCGACCGGCGCCACCGGGTGGCGATCTGAGCCCGGAAGGTGTACTCGGCGACCCGCACGAGATCCAGTTCGTCGGGGGCCACTCCGTCCACCCAGGGACGGATCAGCGGATACAGCGCCGCAAGCGTGGCATAGTCGTCGGCGGTTTCCTCCTCGAGCAACCGGAACTCCCACCGGTAGCGGGATGGTCCGATGCGCATGTAGGTGGCGGCGCGGCCGGGGTCGCAGACTTGGTGCACGCCGTCCCACTGGCCCAGGTCGGCGTCGGTCATCACGTCGGCGACGAGCCAGCGTTGCTGAAACTTCAGGTCGTCCATGGCCGAACCGATCGCCTTGCGCACCAGACTGTTCGCGCCGTCGCAACCGAGCACATAGCGCGTCTCGACACAGTGCTGCTCGCCGGTGGACCGGTCGGTGACGGTGACGCGTGCACGGTCGGCGCTGATCGGCACGACGTCGATAACTTCGGTGTTGCCCCGTAATACGGCGTTCGGATGCTTCTCGAGGTTGTCGCGCAGCAGTCGTTCCAGATCCGGCTGGTCGAACATGTTGGCCTGCGGATAGCCGTTGGCGCTCAGCGCCTCTTCACGGCGGAACTCGGCCAGCACACGCATGTCCGGATCGCGGAGCTGAAGCCCACGGGCCGGGCGTGAGATCGCCGCGAACTGCTCGCCGACTCCCAGTCCCGCTAACAGCCGGAACACCTCGTCGTCGAGGTGGACCGCGCGCGGCTGAGGATAGACATCAGTCCAGCGGTCCAGCACCAGGCAGTCGACGCCGTATCGGGCGAGTGCGGTCGCCGCCGATACGCCTGTCGGGCCGGCACCGACGATCACCACAGGCATGAAGGCGGGCAGCGCCGTCATGCGAATCTGATTGGGTTGCGCTGAGTTCCGAGGTCGATCTTGCCGTCGTCGGTTCCGACCGTGGCCTCGACGATGTCGCCATCATGCAGATAGTTGGTGTTCTTGGCCTGGCCCGCGAAGAACAGTTTCCACTTCAGTTCGTCAGGCAGCAGGGCGGAGAGCTTCTGCACCGCTTTGGGGGGTGCGGACAGTGCTGTACCGACCGGGGTGCCGGTCAGTATCAGGTCACCGGCGGACAGTGCCTGGAAGCGGGTCAGCGCCGCCAGGGCCTGGACCGGCTTGTAGATCATGTCGGCCTTGACCGTGCTGTCCTGCCGGAGTTGCCCGTTGACCTTGAGTCGTAGCCGCAGGTCGTCGAAGCGGGCCAGTTCGTCGCGGTCCACCAGCACCAGGGCTGGTCCCACCGGGGTGAAACCTGGATACGACTTGCCTTCGTAGAACTGAGTTTTGGTCAACTGGACATCCCGCGCGCTGACATCATTGGTCACCACAAGTCCGCAGATATAGTCGGCGAGGTTGTCCGCGGTGACAGTGGTGCCGACGGGGACGTCGGCACCGATCACCAGGCCGATCTCCACCTCGTAGTCCAGCAGTCGGACGTGGGCGGGCTTGACGATGTCGTCGACGGGCCCGGTGATGGACCCCGATGCCTTCCGAAAGAACGTCAGCGGCACCGACTTCGGGTCGCCTCCGGTGTCGATGACATGCGACGCGAAGTTCGTCATCTGCGCAACGACGCGACATGGGGCGGTGACCGGCGAGAGCAGTTCGAGCGTCGCCGGCGCCACCGTCTCGGTGTTGGCGACCGCGGCATCGATGGCCGTCCGGTCGGCCAGCAGCGCAGCGGTGGTGGTTGCCGTGGTGGCGATCCGGGCGACTGAGTCGGCTGTGCCGGCCCACCATCCGTCAGCTGTGCGATAGACCGAAATCGTCATGAGCGTGCCACTTTCAGTAGTCCCCGCAGGCGGGTGAGGTCGAATTCGTTGTCGTCGCGGACAGCGTTCAGCATCGAGCGCAGCTCGCGTAGTGATTCCTTGCCGGGGGCGATGCCGAGGAAGTCTTTGGTCACCGGCGGCCCCCACTGGGCGAGCCCGGAGGCCGTCATCGGCGCCCATCCTGGTTCCAGGGTGTTGTCGAACAAGTCGCCGTCGCTGAAGTGTTCGACCAGGAAGCCGTCCGGATCGCGCCAGTAGTCGAAGATCTGACTTCCCTGAATATGACGACCGATACCCCATGACCTGCGAAAGCCGCGCTCTCGCAGGTACTCGCCGCCGGCGGCGATCGCATCGAGATCGCTTACCTGATAGGCGGAGTGGACATAACGGTCCGCCGGTCCGAGCACCATGGCCATGGTGTGATGGTCGGTGGGTGTCGCCCCCTGGTCGCACCGGATGAAACTCATGGTCGGCCCCCGCTCGCGCTGGCCGGGGTAGTAGAGAAAGTCACTGACGATCAGACCGAAGTGCTCCAGATACCAGTCCAGCGACCGCCGGTACGTGGTGCTCTGCAGCACCACGTGTCCGAGTCGCTGAATCCGCGCCGGCTCGCGCACCGGTCGCTGAGTCGCGTTCGTACGCAGCACCTCTCGACCGAAATTGAACGTATGAACGGGCTGGGCCGGCTGTTCCGGAAGGTCACGCATGCCGGCCACGACGCGCACCGGCATTCCGGCCGGGTCCACGAGTTCGACGGTCACGCCGCCGATGCTGTCCGGCGACTGACGGGTCAGTGTCCCGGTGGCCGCCGCCAGCCGCTCGACGTCAGCGACGTCGTGCGCGGCGAACGCGGGACCCACGAATCGTGAGCGCGGCCCGCGACGGATGATCACGCACACCGTGCCGCCGTCCGCGCCGCGCAGGTGCAACTCCCGATCGGTGCGCAGCTCGGTGGTGAACCCGAATGCGTGCGCGAACGTCTCGGCGCGGGTCAGGTCCGGCTTCTCGAACTCCAACCACGCGAGATCACGCACTTTGATGATGGGGTTCTTCGCCCGGCCCGGGTGTTCGCCGCGCAACGCACCCTGGTCGCTGTGCAGATTGCGATGGGTGTCGAGGTGCTGCGTCACAGCGTCCCCTTTCCTCGACTGTCGAATACTGACGAAATCATCACTTACGAGGACATCATCAGTCAAGACTTCTGACGAAATCATCAGAAATGACATTTGCTGCTAATATCTGCTGATGGCAAGTGATGCCGCGGCGGGAAACCGCCTGGAACGACGCAAGATGCAGACCCGGGCTGCGCTCGTTCGCGCAGCTCAAAGCTTTATCGCCGCCGGAAAGCTGAATGCGCCGGTACTGGAGATCACCCAGGCCGCCGATGTCGGGATGGGCTCGTTCTACAACCACTTCGATAGCAAGGAACAGCTGTTCGAGGCCGCGGTCAACGACATCCTGGATGCACTGGGCGCACTGTTGGACAGGCTCGCGGTGGACGGCGAGGACCCGGCACTGACCTTCGCCCGCAGCTTCCGGATCGTCGGGCGCTTATTCCGCCAGCGACCCGAGACCTCGCGCGTGCTGCTCAACGCGGGCCTGACGCTGATGTTCGCCGACCGGGGGCTGGGCCCACGGGCGCTGCGCGACATCACTGTCGCGGCCGAAGCGGGTCGGTTCACGGTGACCGATCCCGAGCTGGCTCTGTCCGTCGCCGCAGGGGCACTGATGGGCCTGGGCCAGCTCCTGCAGAATCAGCGCGAGCGCGACGGCGCCGAGGCCGCGGACAGCGCCACCCGCAGCGTCCTGATGATGCTCGGTGTCAGCCCGGGCGAAGCCGAGGACATCTGCCGCCTGCCGCTCCCCGATCTCGACGAACTGATGGGGTCGGACTCGGCTGCGTGATCAGCCGTGACCTCGGGGTGCGCCGGCGAGCACATCGAGTGCGATGTCGACGAGCATGTCTTCTTGCCCGCCGACCATCCTGCGACGCCCCGCCTCCTCGAGAAGAGTTCGGGCATCGACGCCGTAACGCTCGGCGGTGGCCTCGGCATGCCGCAGAAAGCTCGAGTAGACCCCGGCATAACCGAGGGTCAGCGTCTCCCGGTCGACCCGCACCGGTCGGTCCTGCAGCGGGCGAACCAGATCATCGGCGGCATCTTCGAGTGCATGGAGGTCGCAGCCATGCGACCAGCCCATCCGGGACGCAGCCGCGATGAACACCTCCAGCGGAGCGTTACCGGCGCCGGCGCCCATCCCCGCCAACGACGCGTCGACGCGGCAGGCCCCGTGCTCCACGGCGACAAGCGAATTCGCCACGCCCAGAGACAGATTGTGGTGGGCATGGATGCCGATCTGTGTGCTGGGCAGGAGCGTCTGGCGAAGCGCGTCGACCCGGTCGGCGACGGCGGGCATCACCATCGCGCCACCCGAGTCCACAACGTAGATGCAGCTCGCCCCAAAGTTCTCCATCAGCTTGGCCTGACCAGCCAGCGCGTCGGGAGTGGCCATGTGGCTCATCATGAGAAACCCGACCGCATCCATGCCGAGCTCGCGCGCGACGGTGATGTGTTTGGCGGCGGTGTCCGCTTCGGTGCAGTGGGTGCCCACCCGCACCACGGTGGCGCCGGCCCGGTGCGCGTCTCTGAGGTTGCGCACGGTCCCGATACCGGGCAGCACCAGGGTCGCGACCCTGGTGCTGCGCACCACCGACGCGACGGTTTCGATCCACTCGAGATCGGTATGCGCACCGAAACCGTAGGCGCACGTCGAGCCGGCCAGACCGTCGCCGTGGGCCACTTCGATGGAGTCCACCCCGGCGTCATCGAGCGCCCCGGCGATCGCCGCGACCTGGTCGAGGCTGTACTGGTGGCGGACGGCGTGCATACCGTCCCGCAGGGTGACGTCGCTGATGTACAGCTGGCCATTCACGCCCATGCTCCGGCGGTTCTGTTGGTGTGCAGAGCAATTCGCTCGGCCGTCGCTTTGGCGGCTGCGGTCATGATGTCGAGGTTGCCCGCGTAGGCAGGCAGATGATCGGCGGCGCCGGTCACCTCGATCAGCGTGGTGACTCGAGTACCGACGAACGTGCCCGTCTCCGGAATGAACAGCGGGTTGTCGGCGGTGAAGAACTCGAACTGGACCCGCTGCTTGAGCCGGTAGCCGGGGACGTACGCCCGCACCCTGTCGACCATGACCTCGATAGACTGCTCGATCGCGCCAGGGTCGACGTCTCCGTCCACCAGGCAGTACACGGTGTTGCGCATCATGACCGGCGGGTCCGCGGGGTTGAGGATCATCATGGCGCGTCCTCGCTGGGCTCCCCCGACCGAAACCACCGCGGCCGCAGTGGTTTCAGTGAACTCGTCGATACTAGCCCGAGTTCCGGGGCCGGCCGACTTCGAGGCGATCGCGGAGACGATCTCGGCATACGACACGTGGCCGACCTGCCCCACCGCTGCGACGATCGGCACCGTCGCCTGCCCACCGCAGGTCACCAGGTTGAGATTGGGCACGTCGAGGTGATCGTCGAGGTTGACCACCGGCACGGCGTAGGGGCCGACCGCTGCCGGAGTCAGGTCGAGCACGCGTACACCCGTGTCGGCCAGCCGGTCCCAGTTCGCGTAGTGAGCCGAGGCCGAGGTCGCGTCGAAAACCAGCCTGATGTCCGGAAATTCCGGCATTTGCACCAGTCCGTCGACACCTTCCGCGGTCGTCGGCACGCCCAGTTGCCTCGCGCGAACCAGACCCTCGGAATCCGGGTCGATACCGACCATCGCTGCCAGTGCGAGCGGCCCGTCGCTGCCCTGGATCTTGACCATCAGATCCGTGCCGATGTTGCCGGAGCCGAGGATCGCGACCGGCCAGCGCGGTCCCGGGGAGACGGCTCTACTCACGTGAATCTCACGGACACGGCACCCAAACCGGTAATCGCGGCAGAGGCGATATCACCGGAACTGACAAACGCGGCCGCGGTGAAGGAGCCCGACATCACGAATTGCCCTGCCGCGAGCTCTGTTCCGAACTCGCTGAGCGAATTGGCCAGCCAGGCGACCGCGGCTGCCGGGTCACCGAGGACGGCCGAACCCAAGCCGGTGTCGACCTCATGCCCGTTGAGCCGCAGGGATGCTCGGCTGGCGGCCAGGTCGAGGTGTTCGGAGTACGGAACCCACTCACCGACGACCACAGCACCGGAACTCGCGTTGTCGGCCACCGTGTCGCGCAGAGTCAGCTTCCAGTCGCGGATTCGGCTGTCGACGATCTCGAGGGCCACCGCCACCGCGCTGGTCGCTGCACGCACGTCGCGGACGGTGACGTTCGGGCCGCGCAGCGGAGCCCGCAGCAGGAAGGCCACCTCGGGTTCGACCCGGGGCGCGCAGAACCGGGCACACTGCGCCGTCGAGTCGTTGGCCAGCACCATGTCGTCGAGGATGTAACCGAAGTCGGGTTCGTCCACACCCAGAAGGGTTTGCATCGGCTCGGAGGTCAAACCGATCTTGTGGCCGACCACGCAGCGGCCGGCGCCGAGGTGGCGAGCCAGGTTCACCTTCTGGATGGCGTAGGCGTCCCCGACGTCCATTCCGGGATAGCGACCGGTCAGCTGATCGGTCGGGCGGGCCTGCTCGGCAGCAACCGCGAGTATGCCGGCAGCGTCTTCGATCTCACTGCGCGACAGCATCATCGAGCGTTCTCTTCGACCATCCGCATCGCGGTCGCATACAGGGCTTGCCCGTGCAGGGTGAACAAGGACACCAGATCGACCGCGTCTCCCCCGATCTCCTTGGCGATGAACAGCCCGTCGGCACCGGCGATCGCATACGTCGCGAGCTCCCGGACCTGCCCCTCGGTCAGTCCGATCGCCAGACGATCGAGGCTTCGACTCATCGCGTCGAAGGCTTCTTCGCGGACCTTGACGAACATCGCCCGCGCCCTCGGTTCGACCGGCCGGCGCTCGAGCGCCAGCATGAGGCCCAGGCGCAGGAAGTCGGGTGACTCCATCAGCGCCTTGGCGGTCCCCGTTGCGACATCCATCAGACGGTCGACCGCAACCAGATCCTCGGGCAACTGCCAGACCGCCATCCAGTTGTTGAAGCTGCGTTCGATCACCGCGGCGATCAGGTCGTCCTTGTCGGCGAAATGCCAGTAGATCGAGCTGGCGGGCAGTCCGCACTTTGCGCTCACCGCACCGATACTCGTTCCCTCGTAACCGCGTTCGGCTGCGATCTCGGTGGCGGCGTCGAGGATTCTGGTGCGCGACAGTTCGCCGTCCACCCGCTTGGCACGGCGCTTCGGCTTGTCCGCTGTGGCCATTTCCGCCTCATCTCTTGACTCTGTAGTGATCACTACACTACCGTAGCGATCACTACGGAACAAGTGCCCGTCACCGTGGACGTGGCAGCCGGGATCGGAGACAGCTATGAACAGCGCCTCGACGTACGACGTCGCGATCGTCGGCTACGGCCCGGTGGGTGCGACCGCCGCCAACCTGCTCGGCCAGCTGGGCCTGAGAGTTGTGGTGGTGGAACGCGACCCCGATGTCTACTTCCGGGCCAGGGCCATCTCCACTGACGAGGAGGTGCTGCGGATCTGGCAACAGGTCGGGTTGGCTGACCAGCTCAACGCCGACATGCTGCCCGGTGCCGGCGCTGACTTTGTCGACGCCCGCGGCGTGAGCATTGTCAAACTGCTCCCCGCGGATCGGGGCAACGGCCACCCGCCGCAGCAGTTCATCTACCAGCCGGCGGTGGAGGGCGTCCTGCGAAAGGGCGTGGCCCGATTCCCCAACGTGTCGCTGCTTCTCGAACACGAGTGTCTACGTCTGACCCAGCGGTCCGACTCGGTCGAGTTGATGCTGGCCGACCTCACTCACGACCAGTTCAAACGCATCAGGGCCAGCTATGTGATTGCCGCAGACGGCGGCTCGAGCGCGATTCGCGGACAGTTGGGCGTCGGTTTCACCGGCCGAACGTATTCGGAGCGCTGGATCGTCATCGACACCAAGGTGATCGAAAGCTGGCCGGGTCACGACCAACTCCGCTTTCACTGCAACCCCGAACGTCCGACGGTCGATTGCCCCACTCCGCTGGGCCACCACCGATGGGAATTCCCGGTGCGCGAGCACGAAGACGAGGATGACCTCCTCACCGAGGATGCGATCTGGAAAGTATTGCACCAACAGGGAATAACGCGAGCGAACGTCCAGATCATCGGCTTCGCCTGCTACAACCACCACGTCCGATTCGCCGACCGGTGGCGAGTGGGCCGGGTCTTTCTCGCCGGGGATGCGGCGCATGCGATGCCGCCATGGATCGGCCAGGGTATGTGCGCGGGCATCCGCGACGTCGCGAACCTGTGCTGGAAACTGCACGCCGTGGTGACCGGTTCTCTTCCAGATTCAGTGCTCGATACCTATCAGGAAGAACGGCTGCCGCACGTCAAGGAAGTCACCAGTCGCGCGGTGAAGGTCGGCAACATCATCATCGAGCACAACCCCTTTCGAGCGGCCGTGCGCAGTCGATTCTTCCGATTCGTAGGGAAGCTCCCCGGCTTCACGGCGTGGTTGCGTAATCACCGATGGCTTCCGGATGCGCGCTACCGGGCCGGCCTGCTCGCGCACAACGGCACCGCGGCCACCGGCTGGCTGATGCCTCAGCCGTGGGTCCTCGACGAGCACGGTGCCAGCGTTCGCCTCGATGACCTCATCGCAGGCAAATGGACGATCGTGCACACCGGCACCGAACAATCCTGGCTGCCTTGGCGCTTGGCGGGCGTCCCGGTCGTGAAGATCGCTGCGCCAGGTAGCGCCCCGGGTGCCGACGGCATCGTCGACCGCGACGGCAGGCTCATCGACTGGCTGGCCAAGAAGACGGCAACGGTCCTGGCGGTGCGGCCCGACGGGTTCGTCTACGCGGCCGGCGACGACGCCCACCCCCTGCCCGCTCCCCCGACCGGGCTCACCGTACGAGCCACCCGAGTGAAGGACCACGCATGACCACTGTGCAATCCGAGTACCACGTCCGCGCCAACGGCGCCGATATCTTCGTGACGGACACCGGCGGTGACGGCCCGCCTGTCGTGCTGCTGCACGGTGGTGGTCCCGGGGCGTCGGGGTTGTCGAATTTCTCGCGCAACATCGACGCGCTGGCCCGCCGTCACCGAGTCGTGGTCCCCGACATGCCCGGCTACGGCCGGTCGAGTAAGTACGTCGATCATCGTGATCCGTTCGGCTACCTGGCCGACACCTTGCGCGTCCTGCTCGACGAATTGGGATTCGACACAGCTCATCTGGTGGGCAACTCCTACGGCGGTGCGGCCGCGCTTCGCCTGGCGCTGGACACCCCGCACCGAGTCGGCAAGCTGGTCCTCATGGGCCCGGGCGGGATCGGCACCACCCGCGGCCTGCCCACCGCCGGATTGAAGAACCTGCTGTCGTATTACCCGGGTGACGGACCCAGCCGCGACAAGCTCGCCACGTTCATCCGCGACTATCTGGTCTTCGACGGCGCGGCAGTCCCCGACGAGCTGATCGATCTGCGGTATCAGGCGTCGATCGATCCTGAGGTGGTCGCCAACCCGCCGCTGCGCCGGCCGTCCGGGATACGCACCCTGTGGCGAATGGATCTGACCCGGGACAAACGACTGCGCCGGCTCGGCACCCCCACCCTGGTGTTGTGGGGCCGCGACGACAAGGTCAACCGCCCCACGGGCGGGCCGATGCTGGCCAATCTGATGCCCAACGCCGAACTCGTCATGACCTCGCACACCGGGCACTGGATGCAGTGGGAGCGAGCTGATCTGTTCAACGATCTGGTGGCCGAGTTCCTGTCCCCCGCATCGAAGCTGGCCCTGGCATGAACACCGACGTGTTCGGCCGAGTCCATCTGGGCTACCTCGTCGTCGAAACCGAGAAGTTCTCCGACTGGGCCAGATTCGGCCGCGACGCCATCGGCATGCACCTCGACGACGCGCTGCCCGACGTGCTGCGGTTCCGCCTCGACGACAACGCCTGCCGCTTCCTGGTGCAGCGCGGACCCGCTGAAGACACCGTCGCCCTGGGCTGGGAGGTCGACGACCACCGGTGCTTCGAGACCATCGAAGCACGGGTGCGCGGCCACGGAGTGCTGGTGACCCAGGGTTCACCGGAGGAATCCGCATTGCGCGGTGTCGAGCGTTTCATCCGCTTTCCGGGTCCCAACGGGCTGACCCAGGAGGTGTACGTCAGGTCCGGCTCCGCGCATACGCCGCTGCAACTCGGCACCAGTGGATTCGTCACCGGCACAGGTGGACTCGGCCATGTCGCGATCGCGACCAGTAAGCCACACCAGATGCGCGGGTATTACAGCACGGTGTTCGATGCGCGTCTGTCCGACTACATCGACGAGACGATCAGCGGACTGAAGTTCAAGATCCGGTTCCTGCGGGTCAACGAACGTCATCACAGCGTCGCCATCGCCTCGGTGAACCGACTGCCGGTCAACCCCATCCGTACCCGGATCCAGCACTGCAACGTCCAGGTCGCCGAACTCGACGACATGACACTGGCCTACCAGAGAGTGAAGGAACTCGGATTCGACATGGCGCTGTCCATCGGCCAGCACACCAACGACAAGGAGCTGTCGTTCTATGCGGTGAGCCCGTCGGGCTTCGAATGGGAAGTGGGCTGGAACCCCATCGTCGTCGACGAATCCACCTGGGAACCAAGTACGCACGCAGGCATCAGCATCTGGGGCCACACCCCGGAGGGCAGCACGGTCGTCCAGCTGATGGAGCGCTTCAAGACGGGTGCGCACTCGATGCTGCACCGCGAAGCCACCATGCCCGCTCTGGCCGGAGCCGGCATAGCCGATGACTGAGCAAGGACAGCACGCGACTCGCATGCGCTGAGATCACGCGTTGGCGCGCTCCAGGAATGGCAGCAGCAGGTCGGCGAACCGCTTCGGGCATTCGAGCTGCGGCATGTGGCCGACGCGGTTGAGCAGGTGGACCTCGGCGTGGGGATATACCTTCATCGCCGTACGGATGTGGTGTGCGGGCAGGATGCGATCCCGGGTGCCCCAGACGATCAGCGTCGGACGCGGCGTCCGGGCCACGCCCGCGGCGAGCTCACGGCGCCACTCTGGACGCACCCCGCGTGGCGTGCCGAGCGCCAGCGCGGTCTCGCGCATCACCTCGCCGGCACCGGGCACAGACCCGACGGCGAACGCGTGGTCGATGCGCTCTTTGGTGGCGATTGCCTTGTCCCCGTGGATCAGACGCTCCATCAGCACGGCACTCGCGCGGGTGGGTCGCCGGATGCTCATCGGGCCGAGTACCGGCATCGTGAGCATCCGCAGCAGCATGGTCACCTCGCTGCCGAAGCCGGCGCTGTTGACCAGAGCCAGGCTCGCGATCCGCTCCGGCTGATCGACGAGCAGCTGCTGGGCGATGGCGCCGCCGAGCGAGTTACCCACCACATGGACGGGCCTGTTCTCCCCCAACGCATCGAGGGCGGCGGTGACGCCCTCCGTCAGCACCGGCAAGGTGATGGTTTCTTGCGGGCGCTCGGAGAAGCCGAAACCGGGCACGTCGAGCGAGATCGTCCGGTACGACTTGGCCAGCCGTTCGTGCTGCGGCGCCCAATCCTCCAGGCTGCGACCGATCCCGTGGATGAGCAGAACCGGTGGGCTTCCGGGATCACCGTCCACCCGGACCCGGGTGCGACGACCCTCCACCTCCACGAAGGCGGTGCGACTCATGCCCGGGCCAGGCCTGAAACCGCCTCCGCGCCAACGGCTGTGCTGAACCGCAACGCCGGATCCTCGACGGAGCCCTTACGCAGCCGGTCGTGATCCGCCCAATAATCCATCTCGACCGTCCAAGGACCGGACGACCCCTGCTGGGGGAACAGGTCGACCGACCGCTGCACGTAGCCGGCCGAGAAGTCGAGCATCGGGCGCTTGTCCATGTGCGGGTCATCGACGATGGGAACCACCGTCGTATAACCATGCCGATCCATGTACGCCATCAGGCGGCACAGGTGCTCGCACACCAGGCCGACCTTCAACGTCCACGACGAGTTCGTGTAGCCGAACGCGAACGCCAGGTTGGGGATGTCCGAGATCATGAAGCTCTTGTACAGCAGCGAATCGTGCGGGTTCTTCACCTCGCCGTCGACGGACACCTGGATTCCGCCGAGCGGAAGCAGCTTCAAACCTGTTGCGGTGACGATGATGTCGGCGTCGAGCGTCGTCCCGGACTCCAGCAGGATCCCGGTCTTGGTGAACCGCGCGATGCGGTCGGTGACCACCGACGCCTTGCCCCGCGCGATCGAGCGGAACAGGTCCGCGTCGGGCACCGCGCACAACCGCTGGTCCCAGGGGTTGTAGGTGGGGTTGAAGTGAGTGTCGACCTCGAAGCCTTCGGGCAGAGCCTTGACGTTCAACGAGCGGATGATCCGGCGTGCCAGCTTGGGGTGGCGCTGGCACAGGTTGTAGATGAACCGTCCCTTGCCGATGTTGAAGCGACGCGTTGCGGCGTAGGCAGCCTTGGCCGGCAGCACCTTGCGCAGCGAGTTGGCGATGGGGTCCTTGCGCGGCAACGGCATCACATAGGACGGCGAGCGCTGCAGCATGGTGATGTGTTCGACCTCGCCGGCCATCGCGGGGATCAACGTCACCGCGGTGGCACCACTGCCGATCACGACAACCTTCTTACCCGTGTAGTCGAGATCTTCCGGCCAGGACTGCGGATGCACGATGCGTCCCTCGAAGTCCTCTTCACCCTCGAAGTGCGGTCGGTGCCCGCCGGCGTAGTCGTAGTAGCCGGTGGCGCCGAACAGCCAGTCGCAGGTCACCTCGAACTGCTCGCCGTCACGCTCGAGGACGACCGTCCACTGCGCGGTGGCCGAGTCGAAGTCAGCCTTCAACACCTTGTGGTGCAGATAGATTCGACGGCCCAAGTCGTCCTCATCGACGACCTCGTGCAGGTAGTCGAGGATCTCGTGGGCGTCGGCGATCGCATTGTCCGACGTCCACGGCTTGAACTCGTAGCCGAAGGTGTGCAGGTCGGAATCCGACCGGATGCCCGGATAGCGGAACAGATCCCAGGTGCCGCCGATCGCATCGCGACTGTCGACGATCGCGAAGCTCTTGCCGGGCTGCATGGTGGCCAGATAATGGCCCATCCCGAGACCGGAGATACCGGCACCGACGATCAGTACATCGACGTGGCCGCGCAGCGGCTGCGTCGGGCGGATCTGGTTGAGCGAGTTCACGGTCATTCGGACACCCTCTGGCGTAGAAACTGTAACGTGAATAGTGTTATAGTTTTGCGGATCAGTGTCAAGGGTTCGAGGGAGTTGCGATGACCACCGTGTCGGTTCCGCGGCGGGCGCCGGTTCAGGCCCGCAGCCGCCAGACCGTCGCCCGAATCCTCGACGCGGCCGCCGCCATTGCCGATGAGCAGGGCATTGACGCCGCAACCACCCGCACGATCGCCGACCGCGCCGGAGTGTCGTACCCCTCGCTGTACCGGTTCTTCGCCGACCGCGACGCGATTTTCGACGAGCTGATGGAGCGGCACTGCACCGAGATCGACGCCCGGTGCGTCGCCGCCGAGCAGACGTGGACGATCACCTCGATCTCCGATCTGCTCAACAACGAGATCGACCTGCACGTCGACTACTACCGCAGGCATCCGAGCGCGGCCGGGATGTGGATGGGTGGTCGGACCTCCCCCACCGTGACCAAACATGTGCACGCACGAATGCACACCCTCGCCGACCGGCTGCACAACATCCTCGTCGGCGTCGGCCTGCTCCCCGCCGACACCGACCCGCGAGCAATGCTGGTGGCCGTGGAGATGGCCGATCGCATGCTGGAGCTCTCCTACCGGGACAACAGCGAGTTCGACGAGGCGATTCTCGACATCGGACGGGCCGCGTTGCTCGCCTTCGGTGAATCGCTGGCGGCCCGGCTGCACGCCTGACGGCTACCGCGTCGAAGTCGTTGCGGCCCAATCAGTCTGGATAATCCTGCGCCCGGCTCAGCGGCGTTCGAAGTGTTGATAGTCGACGGGGTTGCGCCAGTCGCCACCCCAGGCCCAGCCGCGATCGGTGAAAGCGCGCACCGCCGCGTCGTCGGCGTGCAGAATCCCCGGATCGGTGCGGCGACGATCGAGATATCCTCCCGCGGTTGCCGGTTCGAGATCACCGTTTCGATCGAGGTACGGATTGAACAGTGGGTTGAGATCGATTGCGCGGCCGTAGGCATGCAGCGACCAGGTCGTGCTGCCGGGCAGTGGCCGGCAGTTGAAGGCGGAGGTGTTGTTGTCCTCCATCGACAGTTCGTCGACCGCCCCCGGATAGTGCTGCGGCGTTTGCATCTTCGCGATCGGATATCGCTGCCGGTGAAGGTCGGCGAAGATCGCGATCACCTCGGCCACCACATCTCGGTGCACGACGAGCACGCCGCGATGGTCTCGCCCGTCCAGGCCGACATAGTCCAGCTCGACGCGACGTAACTCATCGGGGGCCACCGGACAACCGGGACGCCAGGTGGCCCCGAGGTCCGCGACGGTCACCGGCAGCACCGCCGGCGCCGTGGTGATGGGCGCGACCACTGACGACGGCGCGGCCTGGTGCGGCTCAGGGGCCGGACTGCATTGCACGAGGACAGCGGCGGCGGCAAGCGCCACCGACAACGCTGCCCGCGGGTCTACGGAGCGACCTCCGGCGCCGGCGTGCGACGTCGGGTGGCACCCCAGAGACCGACTCCGATGCCCACCACCGCGCCGCCGAGTCCGATGATCTGCTGACCGCGCGTGAGTTCACTGTGCACGCTGGTCCCGCCGAGCAAATCGGCAGCGTCGGCTCCGCCCGAAGCCAGGAACCATCCCCGGGTATTGCGCCCGCGCAATCCTGCCGACAGCAGGAGTCCGCCGATCAGCGCGTCGCGGTAGCCCATCGACCGCAGCAGCAACCGAGCCGACGGGCCCGGGTCGTTGGGCTCACCCCACAGCTTGTTGGCGCCCAGCGGGTCCGCCAGGAAGTGCACTCCGGATGCCAGCCGGATGCTGCCCGCGATCACCGCGGCCTTGTCGATCGACATGTGGTTCCTACAGGGTCGCGGTGAACGGGCCGAGGAGCTGACAATCGGGCGCGACGTTCTGTCCCATCCATACGGGGCAGCCGCGGCCGGTCGCGATATAGGTGACGCCCGGCTGGTAGGGCACCGAGATCACCGCGGGATCCGAACCGTGCGCCTGCGTGCAGTGCGTCACCCCGTCGGCGCCCAGCAGACACGCGACCGCCAAGTAGGGGCCGCCGCCCGGTCCGCATCCCGCGAGATCGGCAGTGGCGGTGACCCCGCCGGGGCCGACAACGGGTGGCGAGAGGGTGTACGTGCACGGCGGCAGCGGCCCGGCGGTCGCCATGGGAGCCGCCACGGCGGCACCGCCGAGGGCCACTGCGAACGCTGTCAACACCACGTACGTCGGCCGGATCATGGCCGAATCCTAGATCACCTAGGTGATTCGTCGACGTGGATTGGGCGGATCGTGAGCGGTTCCCGACCTGCGGAGATCAACTATGCGACACACTATGTCCATGCATACCGCAGCACCCCGCCTGCTGGTCGCGGGCGGCCTGGCCGCGCTGGGCACCGTCGGCGTCCTGGCCACCGCGCAACCCGCCCACGCTGACAACATCGGCTACCTCGTCAATGTCACCGTGCGGCCCGGGTACAACTTCCCCAACGCCGACGCGGCGCTGTCCTACGGCTACGGCGTGTGCGATCAGATCAACGCCGGGGTGAGCTACGGCCGGCTGGTCAACACCATCAAGACCGACTTCTCCACCGGCGACGAGTTCCAAGCGTCATATCTGATCAGCCAATCCGCCCAGGAACTGTGTCCCGCCGCCATCTGGCAGCTGCGCCAGTCCGCCGCCGGCTACGTGCCGTCCACCTAGTAAGGAACGGCCCGTGCTCCCTCGAGTGATCCGCACCGCGACCGCCCTCGGCGCGACCACGGTACTGGCCATGGCCATCGCACCGGCCGCGCACGCCGACAACACCCGCCTCAACAACGGTGTGGTCGCCAACGTCTACACCGTCCAGCATCAGGCGGGTTGCTCCACCGACATCAAGAAGAACCCCGCACTGACGCAGGCCGCCGAGTGGCAAGCCAACGACGTCCTGACCAACCGCGCACTCGACGGCGATTTGGGATCGGACGGCTCCACGCCTCAAAGCCGTGCTGCCGCAGCCGGTTTCACGGGAACGGTTACCCAGACGGTGGCGATCAATCCCGCGCTGGCGATCAACAACCTCGACGTCATCAACCAGTGGTACAGCGACCCGGCCGCTTTCGCGATCATGTCGAACTGCGCCAACACCGCGATCGGCGTCTGGTCGGTCAACAGCCTGGACCGGTCAGTTCTGGTGGCGGTGTACGGCCAGCCGGCCTGACCGAAAGGAGAGCCACGAATCGTCCACGGTGTGGTTCTCGGTGCGTTGAACAGGGCGGCGGAATGGTGGGATCCGCGGCGCGCACCACTCGACCGCGTCGTCGCCAACGCTCAAGACCTGGTGCGCAGGGGCATCCCGCCTGTTGCAGGAGCCGCCACCGATTCAACCATCACGGCAGGATCTGCAACCCCCACGGCGTCAGCAAGGGCTGGACGAGGGTGAAGTACGTGGTGTAGTCGTCGCCGTCGGGCGAAGACATCAAGATGCCGACCGCGCTGACGGTGCCGTCCGGATTCTTGACGAAGCCCGGGCTGCCGCTGTCCCCTTCGAGGCTGTAGACGCTGGCCTCGACGACATCGCCCTCGACGCCCTTGACTTCACCGCAGGTCTCCCCGGTGACCGCACCGACCTTGCAGAACGGCATACCGGCACGAATCTGGCTGGCGCCCAGCACGTCCCGAACCGAGTATCGGCCGCCGACGTCGCCGTTGGGTGCGCCAACGCCGGGGTCGAGGCGAATGATGGCAGCGTCCCGCTTGTCGCCATTCACCTCGCTCGCACTGATCGTCCCCAGCAGAGTGTCGTCTTCGCCGTACGTCCACGCCGAGCCGTCGTGCGCATCGCAGTGCCCGCTGGTCAGCAAGTAATAGTTGCCGTCGTTATCCTGCGCAGCGAAACCCGATGTGCAGCGGCCGCTTTCGTCGTCGACCTCGATGCCTGGCGTGGGCGAGGGGGTCGCCATCGCCGGACTTGCCAACCCGACCGCAGCGCTCAGAGTTACACTCGCCAGGCGCGCGATCCGCCACCCAACACCCATGTCAGCCTTCCTTGGAGTGAATCGAGGGGATCGTACGACGAGACCGTGGAAGACTTCGGCCAATGACGGCGAATGTCGCGGTAATCGGTGCCGGTCCAGCCGGGCTGGTGGTGTCGCGGTGGCTGCTGTCGCAGGGCCTCGAACCGTCGATCTTCGAGCAGGGTTCCAGCCTCGGCGGACAGTGGACCGCGCAGCCCGGCCGAAGCGGGGTGTGGCCGGGTATGCACACCAACACCAGCCGCATCCTGACCGCGTTCAGTGATCTGCCGCTCGACGGAGATCTCGTATTTCCCTCGGGCGCAGACATTCTCGACTATTTACATCGTTATGCCCGGCTGTTCGAGTTGGACTCCCGGATTCGATTCGGGGTGCGGGTCGATGCCGTTGGTCGCGCCGGACAACGTTGGGTCGTCAGCCATGACGGCATCGACGAGCACTTCGACAAAGTCGTCGTCGCCACCGGGCGGTTTCACTGCGCGTTCGTCCCGTCGGTGCCCGGCCTGGACACCTTCGCCGGATCCGCCGGTGCGATCACGTCGTATGAGTACCGCGGTCCGTCGGCCTATCGCGGGAAGCGCCTGCTGGTCGCGGGGTGCGCGGTCAGCGCCCTGGAGGTCGCCGCCGACCTCGCCGCAGAGGGTGCGGACCGCGTGGTCGTCACTCAGCGACGCCAGCGGTATGTGCTGCCGAAGTTCGTGGCAGGCGTGCCATCGGACCACCGGATGTTCACCCGCTATGGGGCGCTGGCCGACGAGGCTCTGCCGGCCGCCGAGATCGACCGTCAGCTCAAGGAGATCGTCGTCGAGTCCGCAGGCAATCCCGAGCAGTACGGTGCTCCGCGTCCCGCCGAGTCACTCTTCGCTGCCGGCGTGACGCTCAACCAGAACTACCTACCCGCCGTCGCCGAAGGGGCGATCACGATCCGGCCCTGGCTGCAGTCGGTCGACGGCGCCGCAGTGAAGTTCGGTGACGGCCACACCGAAGAGTTCGACGGCATCGTGTTCGGAACGGGATTCACGCTGAGCCTGCCGTTCCTGGCCGGCGATGTCCGGGCGACCCTCAACGTCGACGCCGGGAAGTTCGATACCGACCGTCATACCTTCCACCCCGATCTCCCGGGGCTGGCTTTCATGGGCATGTGGGATCAGTCGGGCGGATACTTCGTCCCCCTGGAACTGCAGGCGCGCTGGATCGCCTACACCTGGGGCGGCACGGTCGTGCCACCGGACCACGCCCGGCAGCGCGAAGCCGTCGCCGCGTGCCACTCACTCGGGCCGCGAAAAACTCGAATGAACCTGGCCGCCATCACTTTTGCCCGCGCGGCGGGTGTAGAACCTCAGCTGGAGAATTGGCCGGGCCTGCGGCGCGCGCTGCTGTTCGGTCCGCTCGCGCCGAGTTGCTTTCGACTGGAGGGTCCCGACGCGCTGCCGGCCGCCGCGGCACGGTTCGCCCGGGAGGCGGCCGCCTTCGGCGCCATCACCGACAATGGCCTGACCGGCCGAGAGCGCAGCTACTGGTCGGACGTCGAACAGGCCCGTGCGCAGGCCCACCCGACGGTTTCGGGGAAGTAACGGTCGAGCAGCGTTATCGCAAACAAAGCCCTCACACTCCCCCGCACGGAACCGCAGGCCAGCCGGAAAATAATGGCGTTCTGGCAAATATTCTTAGCGACGTATTACCGCTAGAAGCTTGCCACCTTAATTTTGGCCCATACGTTGAACCTCATGTTGATCGACGTTCGCTGGCTTCAGTTCCTGCTGAAGCGCCCCGCGCACAAGTAAGCCCGCCACCGGCGGCGACGGTAGACCTGCCTCTGGGTATGGTCGGCCGTCCCGGCCATCATCAGCAATGACGATTGTCCCCGCCTTGTGGCCCGCCGCCCCCTGGGCTATCGGGCTGCAGTCATTAAAACCTTCAATGCTCCGGTTTCGGCCGCGTTGGCGAAGGCGTCGTAGGCGGCCTCGAACTCGTCGAAACCGAATCGGTGCGTCACCATCGGCGTGGTGTCCAGACGGTGGCTGGCAACCAGCCCGATGAGTGTCGGCGTGGAATAGGTATCGACCAGGCCGGTGGTGATGGTCAGGTTCTTGATCCAGATGTCTTCCAGGTGCAGGGTTGCCGGCGCGCCGTGCACGCCGATATTGGCGACGTGACCGCCGGGGCGGACCAACCGCACCGCCTGCTCAAACGTTTGCGGAAGCCCGACAGCCTCCATCACCACATCAGCTCCCAGTCCCCCGGTCAGCTCGCCGATCACCGCCGCGGGGTCGTCGCGGCCACTGTTGACCACCATGTCCGCGCCGAACTTGCGGGCCGCCTCCAGCCGGGACTCGGCCAGGTCGATCGCCACGATGTGGCTGGGACTGAACAGTTGCGCAGTCATTATCGCGGCCAATCCGATGGGTCCCGCACCGATGATCGCGACGACGTCAGCGGGACGGACCGCGCCGTTGAGCACTCCCACCTCGTAGGCGGTCGGCAGGATGTCGGCGAGCACGATCATCTGTTCATCGGTGACCCCGTCAGGAACGTGGTGGGTGGAGTTGTCGGCGAAGGGAACCCGCACGTATTCGGCCTGAGTGCCGTCGATCAGGTGACCGAGGATCCACCCGCCGCCACCGAGGCATTGGCCGTAGCTGCCGTCGCGGCAGAACCGGCAGCTGCCGCACGACGAGATGCAGGAAACCAGCACTCGATCCCCGATCGCCAGCCTCTGCACCGACGAGCCGACCTCCGTGACCGTGCCGACTGCCTCGTGGCCGAGGATCCGGCCGGGGGCTACCTCCGGTACATCGCCGCCGAGAATGTGCAGATCCGTACCGCAGATCGTGGCAGTGTCGACGCGTACCACCGCGTCCGTTGGTTCGTGAATGTCGGCATCGGGAACTTCTTCCCACGCACGGCTACCGGGACCGTGATACACAAGCGCCTTCATGATCGGTGTTCCTCTCTCAATATCATTGCGCAACTGTCCGGTTCGCCGTTGATCTGCTTCACGGTGCCTCGTCGCTCAGCAGCCGGACTAGCTGACGGTCGTCCAGCGCGGTCCAGGCGAGCCACTGATCGGGGGCATCTTCGGGCTCGATGGCTGCTGCTCTGGGGGGCGCACACCTGTCCGGCGCGATCGCCGGCCTGTCCCGTTTGGCACGGCGCGCCCGCCAGATGCTGTAGGCGAACAGCGAAAGGAACTGAATCACGATGCTCACGACCGGCCCCCTGCACTGGACGCCCCGTTGGCCACCGTGTCAACGGGAGTCGGGACCGGGATGGGTGGCTGCGGCTCCGGCCGGTCGGCGGCGGATGCCTCTCGGGCCAGAAATGCACCGAGTTCGGCGATGGTCGACATCAACGGCGCCGGAAACACGACGGTGGTGTTCTTGTCCACACCGAGCTCGACCAGGGTCTGCAAATTGCGCAGCTGCAGCGCCAGCGGGTGCGCCATCATGGTGTCCGAGGCGTCACCGAGAGCCGCAGCTGCCAGCGATTCGCCTTCGGCGTTGATGATTTTCGCGCGCTTCTCCCGCTCCGCCTCCGCCTGGCGCGCCATCGCACGCTTCATGCTGTCGGGCAGTTGGATGTCCTTGAGCTCGACCAGGGTGACCTGCACACCCCACTCGATCGTGGTGACGTCGAGGATGTCCTGGATGTCGAGGTTGATCTTGTCGGTCTCCGAAAGCGTCTCGTCCAGAGTGTGCTGACCGACGACCTTACGCAACGTCGTTTGTGCGATCTGATCGATCGCGGAGTGGACATTCTCGATCGCCACCACCGACTTCACCGCGTCGACAACCTTGAAGTAGGCCACGGCCGACACATCGACACTGACGTTGTCCCGGGTGATGATGCCCTGGGACTGGATCGGCATCGTCACGATCCGCAGCGAGATCCGATGCAGCACATCGACGAACGGGATGATCAGCCGCAGACCCGGTCTGCGTTCCCCCACGACGCGACCCAGCCGGAACAGCACGCCATTTTCGTACTGCTTGACGATGCGCACCGACATGGCGGCGCCCAGCACGAACAGGACAGCGAGGGTAGCGAGTACCGCGATCAACGAGTTCATCGCCGGCCACCCCTCGAATAGGCCGGCGAGCCGCAGCGTGATCGAGGAGAGGAATCGTGTGCAGAAATGAGTGAAGAAATCATGGTGATCCGGACGTCTGTGCGATCACCGGCATGTCACGGTTCGGAGCCAATGCTCCTGAGTTCTGCGGCGGACGGCCGAACTCATCCCGGACCAGCTGACATTCCCAGCCACCCGCAACGCTACACCCCCTCCATAACCGCCGCTCGTCGGTCACCGCAGCCGAACCGATCAGTCGACTCTCGGCTCTCCTCGGCGCGGATCGCCAGTGCATCATGTTGAGCCCCAGAAGCATTGGGCTACACATGTTCCGCGAATCGGAAATCACCCACCCAAGTCCACCTGGATCCGCGACCTCACCTGACGCGATGCGTCTTGCGCGTCGGTCGGATCCCATCGAGCGCTCGCCTGGGTTGTTGCCGCGGGCATCCAGCGGCTTCCCAGGAACTTGCTCAGTAGACTGCGCCCGCGGCGTGTAGCGTCGGCCATGGTTGAGCACATCAGCCAGTCCCGGACGGTTTGCTGTCCGCCGCTGCGCTTTGTGAGCAGCCTGTCGCACCGGACCACTCGGTGATGACACCACCATTTGGGATGCACCGTGAACGCTCCGCCTGCCTTCAGCGCCCGTGGCGTTCCGGCCTGCCGATTACACAATGACCGCTGATACGCCTGCTGCCGACCTGAAGTCGGCGCCACTGGCCGAGGTCGAGAATCGACTCGGTTACTCCCCCGATGGGCTGAGCGCAGCCAACGCCGTGAAGCGGTTGGAAAAGTACGGACCCAACGAGATCGCCGAACACAAGACCAACCCGTTGTTGAAGTTCCTGAGCTACTTCTGGGGTCCGATCCCGTGGATGATCGAGATTGCCGTCGTGTTGTCGGGTGCGGTGGGGCACTGGCCGGATTTCTTCATCATCCTGGTGCTGCTGATGGCCAACGGGGTGGTCGGATACACCGAGGAACGTCAGGCCGGCAACGCCATTGACGCGCTGAAGGCCAAGCTGGCGGTCAATGCCCGCGTGATCCGCGACGGTGTGTGGATAACCACCCCGTCGCGGGAGTTGGTGCCCGGTGATGTGATCCGGCTGCGGCTCGGTGACATCGTCCCGGCCGACGCCCGACTGCTGGATGGTGACGAGATCGAGGTCGACCAGTCCGCGCTGACCGGCGAATCGCTGGCCGCCACCCGCGGGGCCGGTGAGGCGGTGTTCTCCGGGTCGATCGTCCGGCAAGGCGAGATCGGCGCGCTGGTCTATGCCACCGGCGCCGGCACCTACTTCGGCAAAACCGCTGAACTGGTTCAGGACGCGCACACGGTCAGCCACTTCCAACGGGCCGTGCTCAAGATCGGCAACTCCCTGATCATCCTGGCCGTCGTGCTGGTGTCGGTCATCGTGGTGGCGTCGCTATTGCGCGATAACGGCATCCTGACCACCCTGCAATTCGCGCTGGTGCTGACCGTGGCGGCGATCCCGGTGGCGATGCCGACCGTGCTGTCGGTGACGATGGCCGTCGGCGCGCGCCTGCTTGCCAAAAAACAGGCCATCGTCAGCCGGCTGGTGGCCATCGAGGAACTCGCCGGCGTGGACGTGCTCTGCGCGGACAAGACCGGCACCCTGACCCAGAACTCCCTGACGTTGGGCACCCCGTTCGCCGTCGACGGCGTCACCCCCGCGGACGTGATCCTCGACGGTGCGCTGGCCTCCCGCTCAGACAACGACGACCCCATCGACCGCGCCGTTCTCGGCGGACTCAAAGACGCCGCAGTCTTAAACTCTTACACGATCACTCATTTCGCACCGTTCGACCCGGTGCACAAACGCACCGAGGCCGCCGTCACAACCGCCGACGGGACCACATTCCGGGTCACCAAGGGCGCCCCGCAGGTCATCCTGGCACTGGTTGGCAACGCCGCGCAGATCACGCCGGCCGCCGATAAGGCGGTCAACGATTTCGCCGAACGCGGTTTCCGGTCGCTGGGCGTGGCCCGCGCCGACGGCGACGGCGACTGGCAGTTCACCGGTGTGCTACCGCTGTTCGACCCGCCGCGCGACGATGCCGCAGCCACGATCTCCACCGCGGCCGCGATGGGCGTCACCGTCAAGATGGTGACCGGGGATGCGCTGGCAATCGCCAAGGAGACGGCCGCGAAGATCGGTCTGGGCACCGACATCCTCGACGCCACCGGCCTGGGCGATACGAAGAAGGACGAGTCGGCGGCGGTGGGCAAATCGATCGAGACCGCCGACGGTTTCGCGCAGGTCTTCCCCGAGCACAAATACCACATCGTCGATGTACTGCAGAAGCGTGGCCATATCGTGGGGATGACCGGCGACGGGGTCAATGACGCTCCCGCATTGAAGAAGGCGGACTGCGGCATCGCCGTGTCAGGGGCCACCGACGCTGCGCGGGCGGCCGCGGACATCGTGCTGCTGACCCCGGGTCTGTCGGTGATCATCGACGCAATCAAAGAGAGCCGCAAGATCTTTCAGCGGATGAACAGCTACGCGATCTACCGCATCGCCGAAACCCTGCGGGTGTTGCTGTTCATGACAGTCGCGATCCTGGTGTTCAACTTCTACCCGCTGACCGCGATCATGATCGTGATGCTCGCACTGCTCAACGACGGCGCGATCCTGTCCATCGCCTACGACAGGGTGCACTACCGCAATGAGCCTGAGGCATGGAACATGCGGATGGTGCTGGGAATCGCCACCGTGCTGGGCGTCCTCGGGCCGATCGCCGCGTTCGGCCTGTTCTACCTCGGTGACCGCGTTTTCTACCTCGGCCCTCAGCGCGTGCAGACTCTGATGTATCTCATGCTCTCCGTCGCCGGGCACCTCACGATCTTCCTGACCCGAACCCGCGGACCGTTCTGGTCCATCCGGCCCGCGCGCATCCTGCTGCTCGCCGTCTTCGGCACGCAGGCCATCGCCACACTCATCGCCGTCTACGGGCTGTTCATGACCCCGCTCGGCTGGGGGTGGGCGGCCGTAGTCTGGGCATACGCTCTGGTGTGGTTCCTCATCAGCGACCGTGTGAAACTCGCCGCCTATCGCATCCTCGATCCAGCGAAAACCCTTGAAGGCCAGGATGAAAGACGCGTCGTCATCGGTCAGGGGTGACGGCGCTCGCTGGAAAACGGATATCTGACATCACCAGGAGGCGACGATGTCGGTGCAGTGGACAACGTTGGCAGCGCCCACTCGAGTCACGCCCGGGTCGACGGTGGATCTGATGAAGCACTTCGATCCCGGCCGCCGCGACGAGAAACTGGGAAAGGATGGCGGCATCGCTGCCCTCGCTGAGGCAGAAGCGGCGCTGCTGGATCTGCAGGACCGCTTCTTCGCCCAAGCCGATCGGTCGCTGCTGATTGTCCTTCAAGGCATCGATGCGGCCGGTAAAGACGGCACGATCAAGCACGTGATGAGCGGTCTGAACCCCGAGGGGGTCGATATACACAGCTTCAAAGCGCCCTCAGCGGCCGAGCAGGCCCACGACTATCTATGGCGCCACCAAGCCGCGCTGCCGGAACTGGGACGCATCGCGGTGTTCAACCGGTCCCACTATGAGAACGTGCTCATCACCCGCGTGCACCCGGAGTTGTTGTGGCCCCGCACCGCAGTGCTCGACTCAAAGGACCTCTGGCAGCGGCGGTATCGCGATATCAACGAGTGGGAGCGCTACCTCACCGACAACGGGACGATCATCGTCAAGGTGTTCCTCAACCTGTCCAAGGGAGAACAGGAGCGCCGGTTCCTGGCACGCATCGAGGAGCCAGAGAAGAACTGGAAGTTCTCAGCTGACGATCTCCGGGAGCGCCGCTTCTGGGACCAGTACCAGAAGGCGTTCGGCGACATGCTCAGCCACACCAGCACCGCCTGGGCGCCCTGGCATGTGATTCCCGCAGACCACAAGTGGTTCAGCCACTTGTCGACCTCCGCGGTGCTGCTGGAGACCCTGCGGGACCTCAACCCGCACTATCCCCAGGTCGATGCCGCCGTCAAAACCGAACTGGCGCAGGCAAAGAAGGAACTACTAGGCACCGACACCGGGCAGCCCGCGCAGCCGCCACCGTGACCGACGCCCTGAAGAGATTGGGTGACGGCAACGCCGACGCTCAGCCGGGGAATCGGACGGTGGTTCCCGGCGTGAGCGCGACGACGCGACCATGGCATTCCACGTCGACTCGGCCGGTGTCGCGCGGATCCACGCTGATGATCACACCCTTGCCGCTGACCCGAAGGTGCAGATGTAGGCCGCGATAGTGGATCGGAACTGCCAGCACGCCCAGTGTCTCCGGCCAGTGCGGGGACAGAATGATGCGGCCCGAACGGGTCTCCAGCCCGGTGAAGCACCGCTGCATCAGGTCGACGCTGCCGGCCATCGCTGCGAGGTGAATGCCCTCGGACGTGGTGCCACCCTGGATGTCGGAAACGTCGGACGTCAGAACCTGTTGGAAGAACTCCATGGCGCGATCACGATTCCCCCGGGCCAGCACCCAGCTGTGGACCACACCACTGAGCGTCGACCCGTGCGATGTGCGGGCGATGTAGTAGTCGACCGTCTTCGGGATCTGCTCGCGCGTGAAGCGGTAGCCGAGCCGGTCGAGTATCTCCCGCAACTCGTCTGACGACATGAGATAGAGCAGCATCAACGCATCGGCCTGCTTGGACGCCTGGTAGCGATTGACATCGTCGTCCTCGGCCTCCAAGATGCGGTCGAGGCGCTGAATGTTGCCGTACTTCTCGCGGTAGGCGTCCCAATCCAGCTCCTTGAGATCGCCGTAGCCTTCGAACTGACTGATGACATCCCCACCGGGCTCCGACCCGGTGCTCGGGGCAGAGTGGAACGGGACGAACATCCGGCGGCTCACCTGCTCCCAGTTTGCCAATTCGGCACTGTGCAGTCCCAGCGTCTCCCTCAGGTCGAGGCGGTTCGGCAGGGGCAGCAGATTCAGCGCGTCGAAGGCCCGCATGATCACCCACACCGCCATCACGTTGGTGTACGCGTTGTTGTCGATGCCGTCGTACGGCGCATTCGGATAGCCGGAGTGGAATTCGTCCGGCCCGATCACGCCCCGGATGCTGTAGCGGTCCCGCTCCTCGTCGTAGCTTGCTCTGCTGACGAAGAAGCGTGCGATCTCCGCCAGCATCTCCGCGCCGTAGTCGATCAGATACGCGAGATCGCCGGTGGCCTGGTAGAACTTCCACGCGTTGTAGGCAACGGCGATTCCGATGTGGTGCGCGCGAGCGCTCGAGTCCGGGTTCCACCGGCCGCTGCGCGGATTCAGGTGCAGCAGTGGGCTTTCCTCGCGCCCATCGCTGCCCGACTGCCACGGAAACATCGCGCCGGCATAACCGGCCGCCGCAGCGGCGTGCCTGGCCTCCGGCAGTCTCCGGTAGCGGTATCGCAACAGGGAACGGGTGATCATCGGCAGCCGCAGGTTGAGCACGGGGAAGATAAAAAGCTCGTCCCAGAAGATGTGGCCGCGATACGCCTCGCCGTGCAGTCCGCGCGCCGGCACCCCGACGTCGAGATCGGAACTGTTCGGCGACACCGTCTGCAGCAGATGCAGCAGATGCAGTCGCAAGATTCGCAATTCGTCGGTGAAGTCATCGAACTCGATGGACAGCCGCTCCCACAGATGCACCCACTCGGTCAGGTGCCCGTCGAGTAGATCCGCGAACCGGCCGATCTGGCTCAGCCGGCGTTGGGCGTCGACGCTGGGTTCGGATATCGCGACGTCGCGCCCCGTATAGAGGGTTACCACCTTCTCCACCGTCACCGACTCACCGACTGACAGCCGCACGGAGATGTCGTGGCCGATTTCTGCGTCGTTGTCGAATGGCTGATAGGCAGCCGGCACGGGCTCGCCGTCGCGCCAGACGGTGCTACGCGCCGCCATTGCGATGGGAATCCGAGACTGGTTCGTCTGCACCGCCAAAAGCACTGAATTGCCTGAGATTTCGCGCTTCTCCAGCATTTCGAGATGAGCGTCGGCCAAGTCGCGATAACGCTCGACCAACGCGTTGCGGACATTGCCGTCCAGCGTCGAGCGAACCTCGATCACCCCTGACCAATTCTCGGCGACGATCGTCGTCGCGAGCGCACCAACGTGCGGCATGTGCATCGCGATGAACCGTTGTTGTGTCAGTGCGCTCATGCGGCCTGCGTCATCGGTGAAACGGACCTCGCGCGTCAGAACCGCGCCGCGAAGATCCAGGGTCTGCCGGTAGGACAGCACCGTGACCGCGTCGATGTCGAACCAACTGCCGTCGTCGATCCGGAAGGTCAGCGCCAGCCAGTTGGGCAGGTTCACCAGACTCTCGTTGTCGATCGTCTCGCCCGATATGTCGTCGACGAGACGGTTGTACACCCCCGCGGCATAGGTGCCCGGGTAGTGCACCTGCCCGGCTTTCGACTCGGGCGCAGCACCCCGGGTGGCGAAATAGCCGTTCCCCACTGTGCACAACGCCTCCCGGAGCTTTTCGCTCTGCGGGTCATATCCCTCGAAGGTGAAGTCCCAGGCCTCGCCCGACGCGTGATTCTTGTAGGCCAGCCACCGAGACCCGCGCTCGATGAACGCACGCACCTGATCGGGACCGGCCAGGGTGAAATGAGCAGCGGTCTTGCGGTCGCCGTCCTCGTCGTGCCCCACGACGATCCCGATACCGTCGAATTGCACTGCATCGAAAGCATCTTCGTCGGTCATATCGTCGCCGATGTAGATCGGCAGCAGGGAGTCGGACCCATCGATTCGGTCGAGGATCCAGGCCAGCGTGGTTCCTTTGTCCCAGTCGATGTCCGGTCGCAGCTCGACGAGCATGCGCCCGCTGGTGACCCGTAGATCATCGTGCTGTCCGAGCCGGTGCGTCGCGGCGACGATCTCGCCGACGTGTTCAGGGGCGACCTCGCGGTAATGCACCGCCACGGCGAAGCGCTTGTGCTCCACTCGTACACCGGGAATGTGCGCCAGGGTTGCGCGTAGCTCGTCGGCTGCGTTCTGCAGGGCGGCCACGGCCGCAGCGGCCGCCTCGTTCTGGTGGTACGTGCCGTCGGGTCCGATCAGCTCGAACCCATGGCTGCCGGCGTACCAGATGCCGGGTATGCCCACCCGGTCGCGGATGTCGGCGAGGTCGCGGCCGCTCAGGACCGCCACGGGGCACACCGCGGAGACGAGTTTCAGCGCCTCGGCCCCTCCCTCGACGAGCTCGGCTGCGGCGGGATCGGACACGATCGGGGCCAATGTTCCGTCGTAGTCGAGAAACAACACCGACTGCCGGGCAATGATGACACCGATGAGCTGACCGTAGGCTTCCAGCGCATTCGGGAGGTCGGAGATGCGCTTGTCCCCTGCCCGAACCGCGACGTCGGCAAGGTCTGCCAGCACGACATCGGCTCCGCACCGCACCAGCGTGTCGGGGTCCCCGGTTCCGTCGAGGCCGATAACAAGTGCGAATCCGCCATCGTGAGCCGCGGTCACCCCGGCGTCGGTGTCCCCCACGACGGCCGCACGTTGTGGACTGACCCCGAGGCGGCGTGTGGCGCCCTCCAGACTGTCGATGCAGACATCGAACAGATCATCTACCCCGGCTGCTTTCAACACGTCCTGAAAGCGCGGGTTGGACCCGTGGGCCGCCGTTGCGACGCCGCCGCCGCGCAGCTTGCGCGCCAGTTCGACCATCGCCCCGAACAGTCTCGGGTCGTCGATCAGCGCACCATCGAGGTCGAAGATCACCGCGTCGTGATAGCGGGGGTCGACAGTGACCGGCAACTTCACTGCTCAGCTCCTCAACAAATTGGCGATGGGCCGCAACGGAATTCGGCGGCGTTCATGACGAGTGCGCAAGCTGTTGCTCGAGCTGCAGCAACTGGCCGGTGGTCCTCACCACCGTGTCAGGATTGAGGCTGATCGAATCGATACCGAGGCGGACCAGGAACTCGGCCATGTCGGGATAGTCCGACGGCGCCTGACCACACAGACCCGAGTGGATACCGTTGCGGCGGCAGCCCTCCACGGCCAGGCGGATCATCTCCATGACTCCTTCGTCGCGTTCGTCGTAGTCGAACGCCACGATCTCGCTGTCTCGGTCGACACCGAGGGTGAGCTGAGTCAGATCGTTGGAACCGATGGAGAATCCGTCGAAGCGTTTGGCGAACTCGTCGATCAGGATCACGTTGTTGGGGATCTCGCACATCGCGTACACCTTGAGCCCGTTCTCGCCGCGGCGCAGACCGAGCTCGGCCATCGTCGCCAGAACCAGGTCCGCCTCGGCGACCCTGCGGACGAACGGCAGCATGAGCACGACGTTGGTCAGGCCCATCTCCTCGCGGACCCGCCGCATCGCGCGGCACTCCAGCGCGAAGCCCTCGGCGTACGCGGGGTGGGCGTAGCGCGAGGCGCCACGGAAACCCAGCATCGGATTGCTTTCGGAGGGTTCGAAGCTCGCTCCGCCGACCAGGCTGGCGTACTCATTGGTCTTGAAGTCCGACATCCGCACCACGACGGGCTTCGGCCAGAAGGCGGCCGCAATCGTGCCGATCCCTTCGGAGAGGCGCTCGGCAAAGAAGGCAGCCCCGTCGGGATAACCCTGGGTGAGCCGGTCGATGGTGCGGCGGGCCTCGGCGTCGTCGACCTTCTCCGGGTGCAGCAGGGCCATCGGGTGGACTCTGATGTATTCGCTGATGATGAATTCCATCCGCGCCAGTCCCACCCCATCGTTGGGCAGGAAGGACGTCTTGAAGGCGAGGTCGGGGTTCCCCAGGTTGATCATGATCTCGGTGCGCGGCCGCGGCATGTCCCCCACTTCGGTGCTATCCACACGGAAGGCCAGCGCGCCGCGGTAAACGCGGCCCGAGTCACCCTCGGCGCACGACACCGTCACAACGGTGCCGTCGGGGACGGACGTGGTCGCGTCGCCTGCGCCCACCACGGCCGGGATGCCGAGTTCCCGGGCGATGATCGAGGCGTGGCAGGTGCGCCCGCCCCGGTTGGTGACGATGGCGGCGGCGGTCTTCATCACCGGCTCCCAGTCGGGAGTGGTGGTGTCGGCGATCAGGACCTCGCCCGGCTGGAACTGCGCCAGATGCGTGACGTTCTCGATCCGCCTTGCGGTGCCGGAGGCGATCCTCTCCCCAACAGAGCGGCCCTCGGCGAGGATCTCGCCCCGGCCCTCGAGCACGTAGCTCTCCAGCGCGGTCATGCTGCGCTGGGAGGCCACCGTCTCCGGCCGGGCCTGCACGATGTAGAGCTTTCCGTCCAGGCCGTCCTTGGCCCACTCCATGTCCATGGGGTGCCCGTAGTGCCCCTCGATCGTGCACGCATAGCCGGCCAGTTCCAGGACGTCGTCATCGGAGAGGCAGAATCGGGCGCGGTCGGCTTTGGGGGTGGGAATGTTGCGCGTGGTGTACTTCGTCTGCCCCTCGACGAAGATCATCTTCACCGCCTTGTCGCCGAGCAGGCGACGCAACACCGCGCGATGCCCGGCCAGGTAGGTCGGCTTGTGCACATAGAACTCGTCGGGGTCGACCGCGCCCTGAACCACATTCTCGCCGAGACCGTATGCGCCAGTCACGAACACCACGTCGCGAAAGCCCGATTCGGTGTCCAGGGAGAACATCACCCCCGACGAGGCCAGGTCGGAGCGCACCATTTTCATCACGCCGATCGACAGCGAGACCTTGAACTGGTCGAAACCCTGATCTAGGCGGTAGTGAATGGCGCGATCGGTGAACAAGCTCGCGAAACACCGGCGGCACGCATCGAGGAGGCTCTCTTCGCCCTTGACGTTGAGATAGGTGTCCTGCTGGCCGGCGAAGCTCGCGGTCGGCAGGTCCTCGGCGGTCGCCGAGGACCGCACCGCCAGACTGACCTCGTCCCCGTACTCGTCTTGGAGCCTGCGGTAGGCCTCGACGATCTCGGTGGCCAGGTCATCGGGGAGCCCGGCGCCGTAGACGATCTCCCGGGCACGTTTGGCCTTGCGTGCCAGCGCGGTGACGTCGGTCGGGTCGAGCTCGTCGAGTTCGGCATGCAGCGGTTCCCAGGCGCCGGCGGCATCCAGCATGTAGCGATACGCCTCGGCGGTGATGGCGAAACCGTTCGGGATGCGCACACCCTGCCCGGCCAGCTTTTGGTACATCTCGCCCAGCGAGGCGTTCTTGCCGCCCACCAACGGCACGTCGGCGATGCCGAACTCCTCGAAGAAGCGGACGTATTTGGGCATGCTCATGATCTATCCCTTCGCGACGCGCAAATGCGGTCGGATCCTGGCTCCCGCATGCAGTGGGGCCAAGATCCTCGAGTGCCGTTGCCCGACAACGCCTTTTCCACACCTGTCAACTTCGCACGGGGGGACACCCGCAGACAGGGCCGAAGGTCACCACATCGACAACACGGCCGCAGGTCCCGGCGGAAAATGGCGTGGCGTATCTGCTGGTTCGCGTGGCGGGGGACGCCCACAGCGGGGCTTGCGGTTGGTCGCTCTTTTAGCTGTTGTGCCGCATCGGGTTTCCGCGACGCTGTTGATGACGGACCACTCGGTGTTGAAGTGCTGCCGGACGGGGGTCGACGGTGTCAGGCGTGACGACTTCTGCCGGTGGAGCCGTCCGCACTGCCCACGACTCGGTGACCTTGGACCCTTATCCATCCGGGATTGTGGGCGGAACATCGCCGGGATGATCACGTACGACCTGGACAAGGCGAGTTCCATCCTCACGGTGCGCCCGGAGTCCTCGCTCGACAAGGACGACTTCGATCAGATGGCCAAGGCGATTGACCCCGAGATAGAGGCCCACGGCGATCTTGCCGGCCTGATCATCAACGCGCAGGCCTTTCCCGGCTGGGACAGCTTCGGCTCGATGGTGGCCCATTTCCGCTTCATCCGCGACCACCAGAAGCACATCAAGAAGGTTGCGGTGGTGACCGACTCCCACATGGGGGACGCCGCCGAACACTTGGCGTCGCATTTCGTCTCAGCGGAGGTCAGGCATTTCCCGGCCGACCACGTCGAGCAGGCTCGACAGTGGATCTCCGACGGTCCATAAAGTGCTGTGCTGCAACGCCACTGGTGCCTCAGTGTGGCGGGCTACAGCTGGCCTAGGTTGTGAGCCGGGTACCGCGTATGACCAGACTGACCGAGGATAACCCCAGCTCACCGAGCGGGTCGCTGACCCCTGAGCGGGCTCGAGCCGACGCCGCAGACCTGCGGGCCGGGATCGACGACCTCGCCGGTCTGGTGTCGGAAGGTCTGGGACTGCCCGAATTGCTCGCTGAGGTTGCGACTTTCGCCGTTCACGCGATCCCAGGTGCTGAGGGAGCCGGGGTGACTTTGCTGCGGGTCCACCGGGGAGAGAATATGGTCCAGGCGCTGGCCGCGAGCGCGCCGTTCGTCGCCGAGATCGACGAGATTCAGTACGTGACCCTGCAGGAAGGGCCCTGCATCACAGCGGCACGCGAACGGCGCACGGTACGGTCCGGGTCCTTGGGTGGGGAGGCCACGTGGCCGCGGTTCGGCCCACGGGTGGGCCGGCTCGGAGTGCACAGCGCGCTGTCACTGCCGCTACTAGTGCGCGATCAGGTTGTCGGGGCGATCAACGTCTACGCCCACGGCAAAGACGCCTTCGACGCGCACGCTGCCGAACTCGGCGAACTGTTCGCCAAGCCCGCCGCCGTAGCGGTGCACAACGCCCAGGTCCTCGCGCAGGCTAGGGCGCTGTCCGCCCAGTTGCAGACCGCGCTGGCGACTCGGCCGGTGATCGACCAGGCTATCGGCCTGATCCGCGGACGCACCGGGCGCAACGACGAGGAGGCCTTCGCACAGCTACGGGCCATCAGCCAGTCCGAACACCGTAAGTTGGCGGACGTGGCTCAACGCATGATCGACGAAGCCGTGCGCCGCGCCCGCGCCCGTAACAACCCGAGCTGAGGCCACATTCTCCTGCCGACCCACGGCGAAATGTGCGCCTCGGTTGTCAGGACCAACGTGAAAATGTTTGTGAGCGAGGATATCTCGGCAATCCCGTTGCTCAGCCCTCCGAGTCGTGAGGCTTGTTCAACGTCCGGTCCGCGCTGCGAACGACGCTGCGCAGAAACTCGTACTGCGTCGTGACGAGCTCGTCGGCCAATTCGAGAGCGCCGTCGACGAGCGTCTCACGCAGCGGATGTACCGCCTCGGGAAGCGCCTTGTCGACGGTGTCGACGAACTTGCGGATGGCCGCGATCGCAGCCTGCTGTCCGGTTTTGACCGAGTCGAGCACCTCGTCGGACAGGTCTACTGCTCGGGGCAGCACGTCCACGGTCTTCGCGGCGCCCTCGCTCGTCTTGCCGTTCTTGGTCGTTTCGGGGTGCTGAGTCACGGTGAAGCTCCTAAATACTGAACACAGACGGGTGCCGTCAGGTCGACCGGCCTGCTACGAATGGAACCCGGACACGGTGTCTCCGTGGTTTCCAATCCTCTTACTCCAGCATCCGCACTTGTGGTTTCACCCGACAGGGTCTTTCGACCCCGGATGCAGGGCGGCGCGTGCTTGCGGCGGTGAGTGGTGAAAAGGGATCTCTGAATGCACGATTCGTGGCCGAGTCGGCCATCGGGCTTTGCGAACGCAAAGTCCACGCTGCTCGGCGTTCGCCTCAGCCGTCCAGCCGATGCTTGTACGATGCCCATCATTTGCAAGCGCGATAGAGAACCGGTCCGTGTCAGAGCCAACGATTCAATTCCGCCGCCTCGCCGAGCAGGTTGCCGATCAACTGCGGCGGCGAATTCTGTTGGGCGAGCTCGCCGACGGCAGCATCCTGCCCAAAGAGGACGAACTGCTGCGCGAGTTCCCGGTGAGCAAGCCGTCGCTGCGCGAAGCGATGCGCATCCTGGAGGCCGAGGGACTGCTGCGGGTGCGGCGCGGCAAACTCGGGGGCGCGGTGGTGCGCCGACCCAATGCCGCGAACGTCGCCTACACCATCGGACTGGTGCTCGGCTCGCAGGACGTGAGCCTGTCGGATGTGGGTGGGGCGCTGCGGCAGATGGAGCCGGCGTGCGCCGCCTTGTGCGCCGAACGGGCCGACCGCGAACACACCGTCGTTCCGGCACTGCGTGAACTGCACGCCGAGGCAGTCGAGGCCGCCGACGACTTCCAGAGTGCGATTTCGGCGAGCCGTCGCTTCCACGAAGCGCTGGTCGCCCTGTGCGGGAACCAGACCATGATCATGCTGGCCGGGGCGCTCGAGACGCTGTGGTCGGCACACGAGCAGGGCTGGTCGACGCGGGTGAGCGACGAGGGCATCGTCCCCGTCGACGAGCGTCTGGCCGTCCTCGAGGAGCACCGGCAGGTGATCGACGCGATCGAGGCCGGCGATGCCCGCCGGGCTCATGACCTCGCCGCCGCGCATTTGATCACCGCCCAGCACTACCCCGGTTCAGCGGGAATGGTCGACCCCGCGATGGTGCGGCATTGGGATCATTGACGCCGGTCCTTATTTTCATATGATTTGGTGATGGCTGATCCCGCCGTCGTGACCAGCGCCGAAGCGGCGCACTACCGGGCCGCCGGCTGGTGGACGGACACGACACTGTCCGACTGCGTACGTCGCAACGCGGCGAGCTCCCCCGACAAGGCCGCCTACGTCGACTTCACCCTCGACTCTTCGGAACGGGCGCTGACGTGGTCGGAGTTCGACAACGCCGCCACCAACCTGGCCGTGCGGCTGCATCGTCTGGGCGTGGCCCCCGGTGACCGGGTGGCGGTCTGGCACGGCGACAGCATCGCCATCCACGTCCTGCTGGTGGCGATCGAGCGCTGCGGCGCGGTGAGCGTCGGTCTCGGGGCGCGCGCCGGGGTCCGCGAGGCCGCGCAGATCATGCGGACCGCGCAACCCTCGCTTCTGGTCAGCGACGAGGCGCGTGCCGCGCAGGCCGCGCAGGCCGCCGCCGACGCATCGGTGCGAGCCGTGGTGATCGGGGCCGGCGACCTCACCATCGACACCGCTCCGGGCTCCATGACCGAGCTCTCACCAGTAGGCCCCGACGACGCATTCCTGATCAACTCCACCTCGGGCACCACCGGGCTGCCGAAATGTGTCGTGCACAACCAGAATCGGTGGCACTACTTTCATCAGAAGGCGGTCGCCAACGGCGAGTTGACCTCCGACGACATCTTCCTTCCGGTCATCCCCACCCCGTTCGGCTTCGGGATCTGGACCTCCCACACGACACCCATCTACCTCGGGGCGACGACAGTGCGCATCGAGCGGTTCGACGCCGCGGCGACATGCGCCGCCATCGAACGCCATCGAGCGACCGTGTTGTGCTGTGTGAGTACGCAATTGATGATGATCCTGGCCAACGACGCCTCGCGCGAGCATGACCTGTCCAGCCTGCGGGTGGTGTTCACCGGCGGCGAGCCGCTGCCGTACACCCAGGCCGCGCGGTTCGAGGAACTCACCGGCGTCACGATCCTGCAGTTCTACGGGTCCAACGAGACCGGCATGCTCAGCGCCACCACCGTCGACGACTCACTGCACCATCGGCTGCGGACCGCCGGGCGCATCGTCCCCGAGATGCAGGTCCGGCTCTTCGACGGTGACGACGACGTCACGAAATCCGGTCGGGGGCAGCCTGCTTGCCGCGGGCCGGCGCTCAGCCTCGGCTATCTGGGCGGCACCGATCACGACAAGCTGTACACCAAGGACGGCTGGATGCGGATGGGCGACATCTGCGACCTGGACGACGACGGCTACCTGGTGCTGGCGGGACGAACCTCGGATTTCATCCTGCGTGGCGGCAAGAACATCAGCGCGGTCGCGGTGGAGGAGGTGGTGGCCAGCCACCCCGCCATCGCGGTGGCCGCCGCCGTGGCCATGCCCGATCCCCTGTTCGGGGAGCGGGTGTGCGTGTTCGCCGAACTCAAGAATGCCGGTGACACGCTCGTGCTCGGCGACCTCGTCGAACACCTGCTGGCGCAGGGGGTCTCCAAAGAGCTGCTGCCCGAACGGCTCGAGGTGCTCGACGAGTTGCCCCGGTCGTCCGGCGGCAAGATCGCCAAAGGCCAACTCCGCGAAACTATTCGATCGATACTGGAGAAATCATGAGCACACCGGAAGTGCGCCGGGGCGGCCTGGGAGTATGGGCGCCCTCGACGATGCCGCCCATCGGCGTCGACCTCACCGACGAGCAGAAGATGGCGATCGCGTTTCGCCACCTCGCCGACATCGGGTTCGCGGAGAACATGGCCGGGCACATCACCTGGCAACCCGACGGACACCGCGAGATGTTCGTAAACCCCTGGGGGCTGTGGTGGCAGGAGCTCACCGCATCCGATATCTGCGTCGTCGACGAGGACGCCCACGTGGTCCGCGGCCGCTGGGATGTCACCCCGGCCATCCACCTGCACACCGAGATCCACCGGCAGCGGCCCGACGCCCGGGTGGTGATCCACAACCACCCGTACTACGTCAGTCTCATCGCCGCGCTGGGAATGCTGCCCGAACTCGTCCACCAGACCGGGGCGCTGTTCCTCGACGACATGTATCTGGTGGAGAAGTACGACGGCGAGATCGACGCTCCCTGGCGCGCAGCCGAACTCGCGGGCCAGATCGGATCGGCCAACCTGATCATCCTGGCCAACCACGGCGTGATCGCCACCGGGCATGATCTGGCCACGGCGGTGTACCGGGCGGTGTCCATCGAACGGGTATGCCGACTGGCCTACGACGTACTGGTCAGCGGGCGCGAGCCGTCGAAGATGAATCACGGCGACCTGGTCGGCATGCAGGCCTCGCTGATCGAACGTGCCGCCGACGTGTATTGGGCCGGCGCGGCGCGCATGACCATCAAGGCCGACCGCGGCGTGCTGGACTGAAAGGAACTCTGCCATGGCTTCCATCGAGGATCTGCAGTCGAATCTGAGCTTCACCACCGCCAAGACCGGTGCCGACCGGACCGTGACGTTCCTGCCCGAACCCGAACGTGCCGAACGGTTTTACACAGTCATCTCGGTCGACGATCACATCGTCGAACCACCGGATACCTTCGAGGGCCGGGTACCGAGCAAGTTCGCCGACCGGGCGCCGCGGGTGGTCGACACCGAGGACGGCGGCCAGACCTGGATGTACGACGGGAAGTCGCTGCCCAATGTCGGGTTCAATGCGGTGGTCGGCAGGCCGGTGTCGGAGTACGGCTTCGAGCCGGCCCGGTTCGACGAAATGCGCCGCGGCGCCTGGGATATCCATGCCCGGGTCAGGGACATGGACGTCAACGGCGTGTACGCGTCGTTGAACTTCCCGTCATTTCTGCCCGGCTTCGCCGGGCAACGGCTTCAGCAGGTGACCACCGATCGGGACCTGGCGATGGCGTCGGTGCGGGCCTGGAACGACTGGCACATCGACGCGTGGGCGGGGGCCTACCCCGACCGGATAATCCCCTGCCAGCTGCCCTGGCTGCTCGACCCCGACGTCGGCGCACAGATGATCTACGAGAACGCTGAACGGGGATTCCATGCGGTGACGTTCAGCGAGAACCCCGCGCTGCTGGGGCTGCCGACCATCCACTCGGGGTACTGGGAGCCGATGATGGCGGCCTGCGCGGAGACGGGCACTGTGGTGAACCTGCACATCGGCTCGTCGGGAACCTCACCGTCGACCACCGATGACGCCCCGCCCGACGTGCCGGGTGTGCTGTTCTTCGCCTATGCGATCAGCGCGGCCGTCGACTGGCTGTACTCGGGGGTGTGCACCCGATATCCGGACCTTCGAATCTGCTTGTCGGAAGGCGGAATCGGCTGGGTGGCGGGCCTGCTAGACCGCCTCGACCACATGCTGAGCTACCACGAGATGTACGGGACCTGGAAGCGCCTCGGGGAGACGCTGACGCCGGCGGAGGTGTTCACCCGCAACTTCCGGTTCTGCGCGGTCGAGGACCAGTCGTCGTTCGTCCAGTACGACCGGATCGGCGCGGACAACATCATGCTCGAGGCGGATTACCCGCACTGCGACTCGACGTGGCCGCACACCCAGCGCACCATCCGCGAACAGATCAGCGGCCTCCCTGACGAGATCATCCGCAAGGTGACATGGGAGAACGCCTCACGGCTCTACCAGCATCCGGTGCCAGTGGCCGTGCAGCAGGATCCGAACGCCTACTGATTGCGGTCGAGCCACTCCCCGATGGCGGCGACGGCATCGCGAAAGAAGATGCGGTACGGGCGGTCGGCGACGTACCCGATGTGCGGGGTGGCGATGACGTTGTCGAGGGTGCGCAGCGGATGCCCAGGCGGTAGCGGCTCGGTGTCGAAGACATCGAGCGCGGCCGTGATGGTGGTGGATCTCAGGGCGTCGACCAGTGCCGATTCGTCAATGATCGGACCGCGAGAGGTGTTGACCAGCAACGCTTTCGGCTTCATCTGCGCCAGCTCGGCCGAACCGACCAAGCCAGTGGAACGCTCGCTGAGCTTCATGTGGATGGTCAGCACGTCGGATCGGCTGAACAGCTCGTCCTTGCCGACGTAGGTCGCCCCCGCCTCGGCGGCCGCCTCCGGGGTGAGGTTCTCACTCCAGGCGATGACGTCCATGCCGAACGCCTCACCGATGCGGGCGACGCGGACACCGATGCGACCCAACCCGAGGATGCCGAGGACCCGGCCGGACAGTTCACGGCCCACCCCGGTCTGCCATCCGCCGTCGCGCACCGACCGCGCCTCCGTGACCAGATCGCGGGCGCCGGCCAGGATGAGGGCCCAGGTCAGTTCGACCGTCGAGGCCACAGTGCCACCGGTGGTCCCGACATGGATGCCGTGGTCGTCGGCGGCAGCCATGTCGATGGACGCGTTGAACGGGCCCGTCGAGGCGATCATCTTCAGATTCGGCAGCCGTTCGATGATGCTGCGCGGCAACGGGGTTCGCTCCCTCATCACGAACACGACATCGAACGGGGCCAGACGCGCGACGAGTTCGTCCGGATCGGACACGTGGTCGTTGAACACCGTGATGTCGGCGCGGCCGGAGACCGTGGACCAATCGGTCATGGTCAACGCCACGTTCTGGTAGTCGTCGAGGACCGCCACTTGCGCCCGTCCGGTGTCACTGATCATGCCCGCAGGCTAACCCGATCGGCGCTAGAGTCAACGATCAGTGACCCTGTTCAGCTACTCGGCCTCCACTGCGCTGCTTGCCGACGGCAGGCCATTTTTGCTTATCGGCGAACTTATGTTCACGCTGCTGATCCCTGCGGTCGGAGTGCTGCTGCTGGTCCTCGGCCTGCGTGATCGGTCCAAGGCCCGCCGCATGCAGCCGCCCTACCCTGGCGGCTATCCCCCGCCGCCGGGTTATCCACCACCGGGCTACCCCCCACCGGGTTACCAACCACCGGGCTACCTGCCACCGGGCTATCCGCCGCCCCGCTACCCACCGATGCCGCCGCAGCGGTCGACCGCGGGCCGCGGCCTGATCACCGCGGGCGCCATCCTCATCGCCGTCGGTCTCGCGGGCGCAGTCGGCAGGGTGGCCGACTCGGCCGGTGAGCACACAGCAGCTGAAAAGTTCGCTCCCCCAGTCAAGATCGGTCAATGCATCACCGGCGAGGCGCTCGGCTCGGGGGCTATCGGCACCAAGGACATCATTAGCTGCGACGACCCCCGGGGCGTCTTCGAAGTCGTCAGCGCCGGCGTGCAGGATGCGAAATGCCCGGACGGCAAGCGGGCCGACACCGACTTCGCGCGCTGGACCAACGACGCGTACGCCGTTTGCTTCCTGCCCAACCTCCAGACCGGCCGGTGCTACGCCGCGATCAAAGGCTCCCCGACCGCCGACCACCCAACCGCGGCAACACTCTCGAGCCGGCCGCCTGCAGCGACAGCTCGGCCGACTTCAAAGTGGTCAAGCGCGCAGACGCCGCCGATTTCGATCTGTGCCCGCCCGGCACGAAACAACGCATCTGGACCATGCCGCCGCGGACGTATTGCACCGGCCCGCCGTCGTGATCCGGCGCGATTTCGGGCGCACACGGGCGTTGTCAAGCTGCGTGGAGTCGGTCGGTGTCGTTTTCAGCGGGGAGGTTG
>NZ_PDHO01000022.1 GCF_002887815.1 Mycobacterium sp. ENV421
CAGTGGTGGTCTTGACCGTCACCGGCCGATACCCGTTGCGTGAGCCGCCGTTAGCGTCGGGACAGTCCGCGGCGCGTTGGTAGCGTTCGCGACCGAGGAACTCGGTGACCTCGGCCTCCAGGGCCGCCTGCATCAACAGTTGAGCGCCCAGACGGGCGACTTCTTCGAGGGTCTCCGAAAGATCCCGATCCTCGGCAAACAGAGCGTCGATCTTGGTGCGGATGCGATCGGTAGCTGATACTCGAACAGGCACGGGCGTGACTCCTTCTTCGCAGACTTGCAGGTCGTGAAGCGGAACCTACGCCCGTGCTCCCCATTTACACCGGATCCCGGACACGACCGACGTGGACCCGGCGGGCGGAACTGGCTACGCCCTCTTGCAGCGCCAGCTGAGCGAGGCGAATGCCAAGGTGGCTGCGTTGATTACCGCCGTGGAGTCTGGCGTGGCCGTTGAGGATCTAACTGCTGCGTTGCGTCAACGTATCGCCGAGCGCGACGAGCTGAGGGCACGCCTTGAGGGAGCGGAGCGGCCCCGCGCCATGTCTGCCGCCCAGATCAGTGAGTTAGTCGAGGAGTTAGGCGGACTGTCAGCGGTCCTCGGCGCGGCAACCGGAGCTGAGCGCGCCGAGGTGTACGCAAGCTTGGGCCTGCGCCTCGACTACGACCCGCATCTTCGACGAGTCACGGCGACTGCCGACTTAAGTCGTGTCGCCGGATGTGTCCGAGGGGGGACTTGAACCCCCACGCCCGTTAATAGGGCACTAGCACCTCAAGCTAGCGCGTCTGCCATTCCGCCACTCGGACCTTCCCCTGAAGACCAGCCCAGGGGCGCTTAAGGCTAACGGATCAGTGACCCGAGTCCCAAATGAGGGCCTCACGGTTCGAATCCCTCGCCGAGCGTGACGCCAGGGTGACGTACGCCGCCGAACCGCGCCCTGGCGTTACGTTGGGCGCGTCAGCGACTCACGCGCTCGGCAGCCGGCCGGCGATCTGGCCGGCGATCGCGCTGGCCGCCGCCGTCGGCCCGTCCAGGCTGCATGCCTCCACATCGACCGCGACATTGCTGTGCACCGTCAAGGCGCGCTGACAGGCCCACCGCTGCGGGCTCTGCTGTACCCGTGACACCGCGAGCACGTCGCGGTCGGTGCTGGTCTGTCCCACCGACCACACCTGCGGGGGTCCGATCGGCTGGGCGTAGTTCAGCTCGCGGTTCGAGCACTCCGCCCAGCCGCGCTGCGACGCGGCGAAGAAGTCCGACGCCGCCTGCGCACTGGGGAACGACACCACCGCCTGGACGGCGTAGTGCTCCCACGCCGGGGCCGTCGGCGCCTCGCGCAGCACCTGACCGTGCACCGCCGTCGACCCGCTGCTCGAGTACACCCCCTGCTGGGCGGCGCCGGCGATGGCCAGGCAGTTCACGTCGGCGAAGTGGGCGCTGTCGTTCCACGCTTTGCTCACGTCGGTGGTGACGACGACATCGTCGCTGGCCAGTGCCGCGCCGACATCGGGTGCCGACAGCAGGAGCGCCGGCAGGGCGTCCGGGCTGGTCAGCGGCGCACGGTCGGCCGGCTGCGCAATGCCTGCAGTGACAGCAGAGCAGCCGCTGACCGACAGGCACAGCAGCGCCGCGATTGCGGGCAGGCGGGGAGTCATCCGCTAAATCAAACCCTAAATCGGCGTGTTGCGCGAGTGGTTCTTGGGAAACATGTGGTAGAGGACGACCTCCGCGCCCCCGGTCACCCGGCGCCAGTGGTAGGAAAGGGGACTGTGACACAAGCCGTCGACGAGGTGGTTGATCTCGTCAGTTCCCTGATCCGGTTCGACACCTCCAACACCGGCGATTTGGCGACCACCAAGGGCGAGGCGGAATGTGCCCTGTGGGTGGCCGAGCAACTCAGCGCGGTCGGCTACGCCACGGAGTACGTCGAATCCGGAGCGCCGGGCCGCGGCAACGTCTTCGCCCGCCTGCCCGGCGCCGACCGCAGCCGCGGCGCACTACTGATCCACGGCCATCTCGACGTGGTGCCCGCCGAGCCCGCGGACTGGAGCGTGCACCCCTTTTCCGGGGCCATCGCCGACGGGTACGTGTGGGGCCGCGGTGCGGTCGACATGAAAGACATGTGCGGCATGATGATCGCGGTCGCCAGGCACTTCAAACGGGCCGGCATCGTGCCACCCCGGGACCTGGTGTTCGCGTTCGTCGCCGACGAGGAGCACGGCGGGACCTACGGCGCGCAGTGGCTGGTGAACAACCGGCCCGACCTGTTCGAGGGCATCACCGAAGCCATCGGTGAGGTGGGCGGCTTCTCGCTCACCGTGCCCCACAAGGACGGCGGGGAACGCCGGCTGTACCTCATCGAGACCGCGGAGAAGGGCCTGTCCTGGATGCGGCTCACCGCCCGCGGGCGCGCCGGGCACGGCTCGATGGTGCACGACGACAACGCCGTCACCGCGGTCGCCGAGGCCGTCGCCCGTCTGGGGCGGCACCAATTCCCGCTGGTGCTCACCGATTCCGTGCAGCAATTCCTCACCGCGGTCGCCGAGGAGACCGGCTACAGCTTTGATCTGGACTCGCCGGATCTGGACGGCACGATCGCCAAACTCGGCGGCATCTCGCGCATCGTCGGCGCGACCCTGCGCGACACCGCCAACCCCACCATGCTCAAGGCCGGGTACAAGGCCAACGTCATCCCGCAGACGGCCGAGGCGGTCATCGACTGCCGGGTGTTGCCCGGCCGCAAGGAAGCCTTCGAGCGGGAGATCGACGAGCTGATCGGCCCGGACGTCACCCGCGAGTGGGAACGGGACCTACCGTCGTATGAGACCACGTTCGACGGTGACCTCGTCGACGCGATGAACGACGCGCTGCTGGCCGTCGACCCGGAAGCGCGCACCGTGCCATACATGCTCTCCGGTGGAACGGATGCGAAAGCCTTTGCCCGACTGGGCATTCGGTGCTTCGGCTTCATCCCGTTGCGGCTGCCGCCCGAGCTGGACTTCGCGGCACTGTTCCACGGCGTCGACGAGCGGGTACCCGTGGACGCGCTGCACTTCGGCACCCAGGTGCTCGAACACTTCTTGAAGAACTGCTGACAACCGAAAGGAAGCCCGTCACATGGCATTTCCCTACAACCCCTACGAATTCCTGCCCCAGCTGCCCAGTTTCACCCTCACCAGCACCGACTTCGCCGACGGTGAGCCGTGGAAGAACGCTCAGGTCAGCGGCATCATGGGCGCCGGTGGTGAGGACGTCTCGCCGCAGCTGAGCTGGTCGGGATTCCCCGAGGAGACGCGCAGCTTCGCCGTCACCGTCTACGACCCGGACGCTCCGACCGCCTCCGGCTTCTGGCACTGGGCGGTGGCCAACCTCCCGGCGACCGTCACCGACCTGCCGTCCGGTGTCGGGGACGGTTCGGTGCTTCCCGGTGACGCCCTGACACTCGTCAACGACGCCGGCATCCGCCGCTTCCTGGGCGCCGCCCCGCCGCAGGGGCACGGTTACCACCGCTACTACGTGGCCGTGCACGCGGTGAAGGTGGAGAAGCTCGAGCTCACCGAGGACGCCAGCCCGGCCTACCTCGGGTTCAATCTGTTCATGAATTCCATTGCGCGCGCGGTCATTCACGGCACGTACGAGCAGAAGTAAGCTCCGCGCGGCGCTGGCAGTCGTCGCGTTGGTAGCCGGCTGCAGCACGGCGGTCGAGGGCAAGCCCCAGGCGACGACGCCGGCACTGGGTCCACCGGTGCCGGTGGCGTGGTCGCCGTGCCGCACAGCCGGCGCCGAGTGCGGCGACGTCGAGGTGCCCGTCGACTACGCCGAGACAGGCGGCGCCATCGCGCAGTTGGCGCTCATCCGGTTTCCGGCGACCGGCCAGAAGATCGGTTCGCTGGTCGTCAATCCCGGCGGTCCCGGCGGGTCAGGTGTCGACGCGGCAATCAAACTGGTCAATTCGCTACCGCCGCAGGTACGTCAGCACTTCGACTTCGTCGGATTCGACCCTCGTGGAGTGGGCTCCTCGACTCCGGCGCTGTGGTGTAACTCCGACGCGGACAACGACGCGGCCCGGACCGACCCGCAAGTGGACTACAGCCCCTCGGGCGTCGCCCACATCGAGGACACCCGCAAACAGTTCGCCCAGCGCTGTGTGGACAAGACGGGCACGAAATTCCTGGCCAACGTCGGTACCGTCAACGTCGCCCGGGACCTCGATCGCATCCGGGTTGCCCTCGGCGACGAGAAACTGACCTACCTCGGGTACTCGTATGGCACCGAGATCGGTGCAACCTATGCCGAGGCCTATCCCGACAAGGTGCGGGCGATGATTCTCGACGGTGCGGTGGACCCCGACGCCGATCCGATCCAGGCCGCCGTCGATCAGGCCGCGGCGTTCCAGAAGGCATTCAACGATTTCGCGGCGGACTGCGCCGGCGACGGCGGCTGCCCGCTCGGCGCCGACCCCGCCAAGGCCGTTGACGTCTACCACGAGCTGGTGGATCCGCTGGTCGCCGCCCCCGCGGGGACCGATGATCCGCGGGGGCTGGGTTACAGCGACGCGTTGACCGGGACGATGATGGCGCTGTACTCACCGAAGATGTGGACGACTCTGAGTCGCGGCCTGGCCGAACTGGCTCAGGGGCGTGGCGACATCCTGCTCACGCTGGCCGACGCGTACCTGGGCCGTGACGACCAGGGTCACTACCCGAACACCAACGACGTTCAGACCGCGGTGAATTGCGTCGACGTGGCACCCAACACCGACCGGGCCAAAGCCGCCGACAAGGACCGGCAGCTGCGACAGGTGGCACCGTTCGGTACCTACGGGCCGTTCACCGGCAACGCGCCCCTCGACGTGTGTGCGTTCTGGCCGGTGCCGCCGTCCAGTGGGCCGCACACGGTGTCCGCGCCGGGCCTTCCGCCCGTGCTGGTGGTCTCCACCACCGGCGATCCGGCCACGCCCTATCAAGCCGGCGTCGAGCTCGCCAGACAGCTCGGGGGAGTGCTGCTGACGTTCGACGGCACCCAACACACCACGGTGTTTCGGGGCGAACCCTGTGTCGATTCCTATGCGGCGGCGTACCTGATCGACCTCACCCTTCCACCAAGGGACGCCCGGTGCTGACAGTGGACAGACTCTTCGCCACGGTGGCAGCCGCCGCGGTCGTCGCCGGATGTGGTTCTGGCGCAACCACTACGCCCCCGGCCAGTAGCCAGAGGGCCGCGACGTACGACGCTTACCGGCAGAGCTACACCGTGCCGTGGGTCGGGTCGCCGGACTTCGCGAACCTGCGAACCACACTCAAGGTCGACGCGTCGGTCAACGGTGGCCCGGTGTCGCCGTTCACGGTGGACACCGGATCGGTGGGCGTGGTGGTACCGGCCTCGGAAGTGCCGAATATTCCGGCCGACTCGCCGCCCGGCAGCCTCACCTACAACTCGAGCGGGTTGGAGCTGACCGGAGTGTGGGTGCCGGCATCGGTGTCGTTCCCGCAGGCCGTCGACGCCACCGGTGCCGGCGTGGCAGCGCAGGCAGCAGTGCCGGTGCTGGCGGTGACCAGCTCGAGATGCCGTGGCGGCGGCGTGAATTCGGGCCGCTGCACGGCGGCGATCCCGCACATGCTGGGCGTCGGATTCGGTCGCGGAAACACCGCCCGCGCCGCGCCCACCCATAACCCGTTCCTGAACCTCACCGCGATGACGGCAGGGACGATGCGGCGCGGGTACCTGATCGGCCGGGCCGGCCTGTCGCTGGGCCTGACCGCTGCCAACGTCACCGGATCGTGGACCATGCAGCGGCTGACCAGTGCCGGCTCCCCGGTGGAGGGGCCCCACAACGACTGGCTGACCCCGACGGGCGGCTTCCAATCAGGCTCAGGGCCAATGCATTCCGGCAAGGTTCTGGTCGACACCGGTCTGCTGGACATGATCGTGGAGGCCGACGATCTGCCGTCGAGTGGGACCATGCCGGTCGGCACCGCGATGACGATCACCGTGGGCGATCTGAGCTACAGCTTCGCGGTCGGCGACGGCGGACCGCAGACGCCGACCGTGGTGCACCGCGCGCCCGCCCGAAACGGCACGTTCGTGAACACCGGGCTGCGGGCACTGGGCCACTACGACCTGCTCTACGACGCGGACGGCGGAATCTTGGGATTGCGCCCGGAGTGAGCCGACCCGACGGCCTCCGCCAGCGATGAGAAGCCGCCGGCGCGCAGTCGGGCGGCGATGCCGTCGTGAATCTCCTTGGCCCACAAGCCGCCGCCGTAGATGAACCCGGTGTAGCCCTGCAGCAGGGACGCTCCGGAGGTGATGCGCTCCCAGGCGTCGTCGGCGGTTTCGATGCCGCCCACACTGATCAGCACCAGGTCGTTGCCGACCCGGCTGTACAACCGCCGCAGGATCGCCAGGGACCGGCGCGCCACCGGCGGTCCGGAAATGCCGCCCGGGCCCAGCTCGTCGACGCCGGGAGTGCGCAGGCCGGCTCGCGAGACCGTGGTGTTGGTGGCGACGATGCCGGCCAGCCCCAGCTCGACGGCCAGATCGGCGACCGCGTCGACGTCCTCGTCGGACAGGTCCGGCGCGATCTTGACCAGGACGGGGGCCGAGGTCTCGGACAGCACCGCCGACAGGATCGGGCGCAGCGATTCGACGGCCTGCAGGTCACGCAGTCCGGGCGTGTTCGGGGAGCTGACGTTGACCACCAGGTAGTCGGCCAGCGGGCCGAGTAGCCGCGCGCTGGCGCGGTAATCGTCGGCGGCCAGCTCGGGCGGGGTGATCTTCGACTTGCCGATGTTGACCCCGATCGGCGAGTCGGGCCGGTAGCGGGCCAGCTGCAGAGCCAACTGTCCGGCGCCGTGGTTGTTGAAGCCCATCCGGTTGAGCAGGGCCCGGTCCTCGGGAAGGCGGAACAGCCGCGGCAACGGATTGCCCGGCTGAGCACTCGCGGTCACCGTGCCGACCTCCGCGTAGCCGAATCCCAGCGCGTCCCAGGTCTTCAGCCCGAGGCCGTCCTTGTCGAACCCGGCGGCCAAGCCCATCGGACCGGGGAACCGCACCCCGAACACGGTGCTGGCCAACACCGGATCGCGGGGTGCGAGCCTGCGGCGCAACGGTCCGCGGGTGGCGTTGGTGGCCGTGACGGCGCGTAGCGAGCCGAACACGAACGTGTGGATGCGTTCGGCCGGCACCAGGAAGAATGCCCGCCGCAGCGCGTCGTACATCACAGCTCGGGCTGATCGGTGATCTGGCCGTTGATTCGAGACTTCTTGCGTCGCAAGAGGATTCGACGGCTGCCGTCGGTGTAGAGGCGCACCCGGGTCAACTCCCAGCCTCGGTACTCGGCTTCGATCGACAGTCGGGTCGACGCGCTGATGCGGGTGACGTCGGGCGGCAACCGCAGCGGAATCCACTCGTAGTCATCGGAGAGTTCGACTTCCCAACTCGCCGGCATCCGGCCGCGGTACGCCGCGCTCACCGGGCGCCCGCCGCATTGCGGATCACCTGCACACCCGCGCCGGCGCCCGACACCACATAGAGCGTGTCGGAGTTGTCGTCGAAAGCCAGCGAGTTCGGTTGCTGCACGGTCGGGTAACGCACTTTCTCCACAGGAATACCAGTCGTCAAATCGTAACCAACAACCATGTTCGACGCGGTCTGCGAAACCCAGGCCAGATTGCGTGATCCGGCCAGCCCGTACGGCGCATCCGGCACCGGGTAGGCCTGCCGCTCGATCAGCGGATCGACACCGAACACCAGCAGTTGTCCGCCGCGGGTGTCGGTCACCAGGACGCGGCCCAGCGGGTCGGCCACCATCGTGGTGGCGCCCAAGCCGGCGCGCAGGGCCTGCTGGGTGCGGCCCTCGGCGTTCAATGAGGTCACCGAGGTCTGACCGCGGTCGAGAACCACGGCATTGTTGCCCTCGGCGACCACGGCGTCCACCCGCGCGAAGATCTTCACCTTCTCGGCGACCGCGGTGTCCGATCCCAGGGTGTAGGCGGTCCCGTCGGCACTGCCGAGCACCAGCCGACCGTCCGCGCGGCGGGCGATCGCGGTGAAGTCGGTGTCGGTCTCCTCGTTGATCGACACCGGACTGGCCGTGCCCGCGGCCAGATCGACGGTGACATAGCCACCTCGGGTGGACAGGAACGCCGAGCCCTGTCCGTCGCCGGTGATCGCGGTGGCCGGACCGGGCAGGGTGAGCTCGCGCGGAACGCCGCTGGAGTTGAACATCGTCAGTGTCGCGGCGGCCTGGGGGTCGGCGCCCGGGGTCAAAACAGCCAGTGACCCGGTGCGATCGTCGAAGATCGCGGCGTCGGGATTTCCGCCGAGCGGCAGGATCTCACCGGCGGGGCGGGTGGCCGGCGGCGGGGACGCCGCGGGAGCGGCCGGCTCGATCGTCGGAGGCGGCGCTGCCAGCGGGTTGGTCGAGCAACCGGCCATGACGGTGGCGCAGGCCAATAAGATGGCGGTTGACCTGCGCAAACCGGCGCGGTTTACGATTTTTGCCAACGGGTAGCCCCCGGTTGTGTTCAAGATCGAGCGACCGAATCGCCCACTGTCGATCAGGAAGTCTAGGCGGGCGGGAGGAAGACAAAATGGTCAGATTGTCTTCTCAAGTCCCGTAACTCGCGTTATGGTGATTTCATGACGCTGGCCGTGACTCGGGATTCCGATAGGCGAGAGTTCGCTATCGAGGACATCTCCACTGGTGTGTTCGCCAGTGGTTTCGGCCATCTCGGGGACGGTCGCAGTTTCTCGTTCCAGGTCCGTCGGGGGCAGCTCCTCGTGGAGGTCTATCACCCGCGGCTGGCCGGTCCGGTGCCGCTCGAGGAGGACGTGGTCGCCACGGCGGCCCGCAGCCTCACCGACTTCGATATCGACGACGAGCGCAGCCTGACCGCCGCCGTGCGGGACGCGGTCGCACACGCTGCGCCGGTAGCCCGCCCTTCACGCTGAACCAGCAGCTCTATCCAGTACGGTCGGCGACGTGAGTGTCGCGTCGATGTCGTGGTTGCAGGTCGTGGTCCTGTCGATCGTCCAGGGTCTGACCGAGTTCTTGCCGATCTCGTCGTCGAGCCACCTCGCGATCGTGTCGAGGGTCTTCTTCTCCGCCGACGCCGGTGCGTCGTTCACGGCGGTGTCCCAGCTGGGCACCGAAGCCGCCGTGGTCATCTACTTCGCCCGCGACATCTGGCGGATACTCAAGGCCTGGTTCAACGGGCTCTTCGTCAAGGCTCACCGGGACAACATCGATTACCGGATGGGCTGGTACGTCATCATCGGCACGCTGCCGATCGTGGCGATCGGCCTGGCGTTCAAGGAAGCGATCCGCGGTGAGGTTCGCAATCTCTGGGTGATCGCCACCGCGATGCTGGTCTTCTCGGCCGTGATCGCCGCTGCCGAGTACTTCGGGAAGCAGACCCGCCACCTGGAGCAATTGACGTGGAAGGACGGCCTGACAGTCGGCGTGGCGCAGTGCCTGGCCCTGGTGCCGGGGGTGTCCCGGTCCGGTTCGACGATCAGTGCCGGCCTGTTCCTCGGACTTGATCGTCCGCTCGCTGCGAGATTTGGCTTCCTGCTTGGCATTCCGGCTGTGCTGGCCTCCGGCATCTTCTCGCTTCCCGATGCTTTCCATCCGGTGACCGAAGGAATGAGCGCCACGGGGCCGCAATTGCTGGTGTCGGTGGTCATCACGTTCGTCGTCGGCTACGTGGCGATCGCCTGGCTGCTGCGCTTCGTCGCCAACCACGCCATGTACTGGTTCGTTGGCTACCGGGTGGTGCTGGCACTCGTCGTGATGGCGCTGCTGGCGTCGGGTGTGGTGGCGGCCTCTTGACCGTCATCCTGCTACGCCACGGCCGCTCGACGTCCAACACCGCGCACACGCTGGCCGGCCGGACCGAGGGGGTCGAACTCGACGACAAAGGGCAGGACCAGGCCGGCGCGCTCGTCGACCGGGTCAAGGGCCTGCCGATCAAGGCGCTCGTCCGGTCCCCGCTGCTGCGGTGCCGCCTCACTCTGGAGCCGCTGGCCGCCGAGCTGGGCATCGAGCCGATGGTCGACGACCGCCTCGCCGAGGTGGACTACGGGCAGTGGACCGGCCGGGCGCTGAAGGATCTGGTGAAAGAGCCGCTGTGGGCGGTGGTTCAGCAGCAGCCCAGCGCGGCTGTCTTCCCCGACGGGGAGGGCCTGGCACAGGTTCAGGCCCGCGCGGTGGCCGCGGTACGCGAGCATGACCGCCGCCTCGCCGACGAGCACGGTCACGACGTGCTGTGGATCGCCTGTACGCACGGCGATGTGATCAAGGCTGTCGTCGCGGACGCACTCGGTGCCCATCTGGACAGCTTCCAGCGGATCACCGCCGACCCGGCGTCGATGAGTGTCATCCGTTACACGCCGTTCCGCCCATTTGTCGTGCACGTCAACCACACCGGCGCCGAACTCGCGTCGGCGCTCAGCGCGCCGCCGCCCGCCGAGGGCGACAAGACCGCCGGGGACGCCGTCGTCGGTGGGACCACCGACTGACCCGGCTGCCGCCGATTACGGCTGGCTGCTTTCAGCCGGTATTTTGGACATAACATGGCCCGCGCAATTCACGTCTTCCGCACACCCGACCGCTTCGTCGCCGGGACCGTTGGGCAGCCCGGAAATCGCACGTTCTATCTCCAGGCCGTCCACGACACCCGGGTCATCTCCGTGATCCTGGAGAAACAACAGGTCGCGGTGTTGGCCGAACGTATCGGCGCGCTGCTGGTCGAGATCAACCGCCGGTTCGGCACCCCGCTGCCGCCGGAGAAGGACGTCGACGACCTGAGCCCGCTCGTCACACCGGTCGACGCGGAGTTCCGGGTCGGCACGATGGGCCTCGGGTGGGATTCCGAGGCGCAGACCGTCGTCGTCGAACTGCTGGCCGTCAGCGACGTCGAGTTCGACGCGTCGGTGGTGCTCGACGACGCCGAGGAGGGCCCGGACGCGGTGCGGGTGTTCCTCACGCCCGAGTCGGCCCGCCAGTTCGCCTCCCGCTCGACCCGGGTCATCTCGGCCGGCCGTCCGCCCTGCCCACTGTGCGACGAACCGCTGGATCCGGAAGGTCACATCTGCGTGCGCACCAACGGATATCGGCGCGGGGCGTTCGGCGAGACCGACGACGACTTCGACTCGTGACAGCCGCCGACGAGGCCTCGGCCCGCGACGCGCTGCGCTGCGGTGAGCTGACCATCCTCGGGCGGATCCGCTCGGCAAGTAATGCCACCTTCCTGTGCGAGGCCACCGGGCCCGCGGGGCCCGACCATCCGGTGCACTGCGTCTACAAGCCGGTCTCCGGCGAGCAACCATTGTGGGATTTCCCGGACGGCACCCTGGCCGGCCGGGAAGTGGGCTCGTATCTGGTCTCGGCCGCACTCGGCTGGAACATCGTGCCGTACACCATCATTCGGGACGGCCCGGCCGGTCCGGGGATGGTGCAGCTGTGGGTCGACCAGCCCGGCGACAGCGACGACGCCGAATCCGAAGGACCTGACCTGGTCGACATCTGCCCGCCGGGATCCATTCCGCCTGGCTATCTTTCGGTGCTGCGCGCATACGACTACGCGGGCAACGACGTCACGCTGGTGCACGCCGACGACACGCGGCTGCGGCGGATGGCGGTGTTCGACGTGATCGTCAACAACGCCGACCGCAAGGGCGGCCACATTCTGGCCGGCATCGACGGCCGGGTGTACGGCGTCGACCACGGGGTGTCACTGCATGTTCAGGACAAGCTGCGCACCGTGCTCTGGGGCTGGGCCGGAAAGCCGATCGACGACGAGACGCTGGCGGCGATCGCCGGACTCGGCGAGCAGCTGGCCGGCCCGCTCGCCGACCAGCTACGCGAGCTCGTCACCCCGGCGGAGGTGGCGGCGTTGCGGCGGCGGGTCCGGATGCTGGTCGCCGAGCCCGTCATGCCCGCACCCGATCGGCACCGGCCGATTCCCTGGCCGGCCTTCTGAGCCCTGGTCCCGCGGGACGACCGACGGGACTGATCATGATTCGGCAATACTGACTCAGGTGAGCATGACCGACGCGGCGCTGGCCGCCGACCTCGCCGAGGAGGCGGGCCGGCTACTGCTGTCGGTACGTGACGAGGTCGGTTTCGACTTCCCGCCCGCACTCGGAGACGCCGGCGACGTGCGCGCCAATGCCCTGATTCTGCGCAGGCTGCGTGCCGAGCGTCCCGGTGACGCCGTGCTGTCGGAAGAGGCCTACGACGACCTCAAGCGGCTTCAGGCCGACCGGGTGTGGATCATCGACCCGCTCGACGGCACCCGCGAATTCTCCATGCCCCGCCGCACCGACTGGGCGGTCCACGTGGCCCTCTGGCAGCGCACCGGCGGACCGGACGGCACCATCACCGATGCCGCCGTCGCGCTGCCTGCGATGAGCGAGGTGTATCGCTCGGACACCGTGACCGCCCCGCCGCCACCGCCGCCCGGCCCGATTCGGATCACCGCCAGCTCGAACCGCCCGCCCGCGGTGCTGTGGCGGCTGCGGGACCGCCTCGACATCGAGTTTCTGCGGATCGGATCGGCCGGCGCCAAGGCGATGGCGGTGGTGCGCGGCGACGCCGACGCCTACATCCACGCCGGCGGTCAGTGGGAGTGGGACTCGGCCGCACCCGCCGGGGTGGTGCAGGCCGCCGGTCTGCACGCCACCCGCATCGATGGGTCGCCGCTGCGCTACAACCGGCCGGACCCCTACCTGCCCGATCTGCTGATGTGCCGGGCCGACGTCGCCGACCTGCTGCTCGACGCCATGTGGCTGGCGAGTTAGGGAATCAAACCTGTCGCCGCGTTGTCTGAAGTAACGCGAGACAGCCGGTCACCACACCACCTGAGAGCGCCGTGAACAGCGAACCCCCTAGAGTCGAGGCCATGCAGTCCTGGTCGGCCGTCGACATCCCACAGCTGCCCGGTCGTGGGCCGGCCCTGCGGTTGTACGACACCGCCGACGGCCAGGTCCGTCCGACGTCGCCGGGGGAGACCGCGACGATGTACGTCTGCGGCATCACGCCCTACGACGCGACGCACCTGGGCCACGCCGCGACGTACCTGACGTTCGATCTGGTCTACCGGGTCTGGCGCGACGGCGGCCATCAGGTTCATTACGTGCAGAACATCACCGACGTCGACGACCCGCTGTTCGAACGGGCCAATCGCGACGGCGTGGACTGGCGGGAGCTGGGCGCGCGGGAGATTCAGTTGTTCCGCGAGGACATGGCCGCGTTGCGGGTACTGCCGCCGCGCGACTATGTCGCCGCCACCGACGCGATCGGCGAAGTGGTCGAGTTGGTGGAGAAGATGCTGGCGTCCGGGGCGGCGTATGTGGTCGACGACGACGAGTTCCCGGATATCTATTACCGCGCCGACGCCACCACCCAGTTCGGTTATGAATCGGGCTACGACCGCGACACGATGATGCGGCTGTTCGCCGAACGCGGCGGCGACCCGGATCGGGCGGGCAAAGCCGACCCGCTCGACGCACTGCTCTGGCGTGCAGCCCGCCCGGACGAGCCGAGCTGGCCCGCGCCGTTCGGCGCCGGACGGCCGGGGTGGCACGTGGAGTGTTCGGCGATTGCTCTGAGCCGCATCGGTTTCGGCTTCGACGTGCAGGGTGGCGGCAGCGACCTGATCTTCCCGCACCACGAGTTCTCCGCCGCGCACGGTGAATGCGTGATCGGAGAGCGCCGGTTCGCGCGGCACTACGTGCACGCCGGGATGATCGGCTGGGACGGGCACAAGATGTCCAAGAGCCGCGGCAACCTGGTGCTGGTGTCCCGGCTGCGCGCGCAGGGGGTGGACCCGGCGGCCATCCGCCTTGGCCTGCTGGCGGGACACTATCGCAGCGACCGGTCCTGGAGCGACACGGTGCTCGACGATGCCAACACCCGCCTGCACCGGTGGCGGTCAGCTGCGGCTTTGCCCGCCGGCCCGGATGCCGCCGACGTCATCGGACGGCTGCGGCAGTACCTGGCTGATGACCTCGACACGCCCAAAGCCCTTGCCGCCATTGATGGTTGGGTCACCGACGCACTGGAATACGGTGGCCATGACGACAGCGCGCCGACCGCGGTTGCGGCCGCGGTCGACGCGCTGCTGGGCGTGTCGCTCTAGTTCCTACAGAGCGACGGCGCCGTAGCTGCCCACCTGCGAGCTGAGGAATCGCAGCTGATCGGTGGCCGACCCGAGGGTCTGGTCGATAGCGGTGAGCCGTGCGGCGTAGTGGGCCACCGGGTATTCGGCGGTCACGCCGATACCTCCGTGCATCTGGATCGACTCCTGGGCGATGTGCTTACCCGACCGTCCGATCTGCAGCTTGGCCCGGGCCGCGACCATGGGATCCAGCCGGCCGTCGCTGATGCACATCGCGGCGTAGTAGTTCATGCTGCGAGCCAGCTCGAGCGACACGTACATGTCGGCGGCACGCTGGGTGAGCGTCTGGAACGTCTTGAGCGGCACGCCGAACTGCTTGCGTGCGTTCAGATACTCCGTGGTCATCCGCAGCGATTCATCCATGGCGCCAACGGCTTCGGCGCACAGGGCCGAGGAGTAGCGGATCAGCGTTGCGTGGATGCGTTCGCTGGCATCGCCGCCGTCGCCGAGCGGCTGCGCCGGGGCGTCGGTGAAGTCGATCTCGGCGCCGCGCTGCCCGTCGAAGGTCCGGTATCCGCGGCGGGTGGTTGACGCGGCGTCGACGAGGAACGCGCCGATGCCACCGTCGGGCAGGGCGGCGGTGACGACCAGCGCATCGGCGCTGTCGCCGGCCAGGACCGGGTTCTTGCGGCCGGTGATGGTCCAGGAGTCACCGGTTTTGGTTGCGCGCGTCGACAATTCGTCAAGGCCGCGCAGGCCCTTCTCGGTGTGCGCCAACGCGAGCAGCCGCTCACCGGCGGCGACGTCGTCGAGCTGAGCGCGCTGAGAGTCGCTGCCCAGTTCGGCGATCAGGCCGCCCGGGATCAGCGCGGCCGCGGCCACCGGCTCGGGTGCCAGACGGCGGCCGAGCTCGGTCATCACGACGATGATCTCGATCTGGCCGGCTTCCTCGGGCTCGAAACCCAGTCCGAGGATGCCGATCTCGGCCAGCTGACGCCACACGTCGCGGCTCCAGCCGAGCTCGGAGTCGACGGTTTTGTTGCGGGTCTCGATGTCGTAGGTGCGGGAGAACACCTCGCGCGCGGTGTCGCGGAGCAGTTCTTGTTCGTCGGTCAAATCAAAGTTCATGGCTGGCCGTCCCTCACAGTCCCAGGATCGTCGAGGAGATGATGGTGCGCTGGACCTCGTTGCTTCCGCCGTAGATCGAGGTCTTGCGGTAGTTCAGATACTTCGGCGCGGCGTGCTGCGCCCAGAGCGGGGATTCGATATCGGCGCCGCCGTCGAACGGCAGCGCATCCGGTCCGGCCACCTCCACGGCCAGCTCGGTGACGGCCTGCTGCAACTGGCTGCCGCGCAGCTTCAGAATCGACGACGCCGGGTTCGGTTTGCCGGTGCCCTCGTCGCCGCTGACCCGCAGCTGCGTGAGTTCCAGTGCCAGCAGCTCGTTTTCGATCTCGGCGACCTTGGCGGCGAACAACGGATCGTCGAGCAGGCTGCCCGCGCCGACCTTGGTCTGGGCGGCGTTCTCCTTGACGTCGGCGAGCCACAGCTTGGTGGTGCCGATCCGGGCGATGCCGGTGCGCTCGTTGGACAGCAGGAACTTGGCGTAGCTCCAGCCCTGGTTCTCCTCGCCGACAAGCTGATTGGCGGGCACCCGGACGTCTTCGAAGAACACCTCGTTGACCTCGTAGCTGCCGTCGATCAGCTTGATCGGCCGCAGCGTGATGCCGGGGGTGTTCATCTCGACGAGGATGAAGGAGATGCCGGCCTGCTTCTTCGGGGCATCCGGGTTGGTGCGGGCCAGCACGAAGATCCAGTCGGCGTACTGGCCGAGCGTCGTCCAGGTCTTCTGGCCGTTGATGACGTAGTCGTCGCCGTCGCGCACCGCGACGGTCCGCAGCCCGGCCAGGTCGGAGCCGGCTTCGGGCTCGGAAAAGCCTTGGCACCACCAGATGTCGAGGTTCGCCGTCGGCGGCAGGAAGCGTTCCTTGATCTCCTGCGAACCGAAGTGCGCGATCACGGGCCCGACCATGCTGGCGTTGAAGGCCAGCGGCTCGGGAACGCACGCCATGCGCATCTCGTCGGCCCAGATCTGGCGCTGCAGCGGGGTCCAGTCCTTGCCGCCCCACTCCACCGGCCAGTTGGGCACACCCAACCCGGCCTTGTTCAGGATGCGCTGGGTCGTGATCGCGTCATCGGGGAAGTTCAGGCTGTCCGTGCGAGCCCGTTCGCGGATGTCGGCGGGGACTTGGGTGGTGAAGAACTCGCGGAGTTCATCGCGGAACTTTGCGTCCTCGTCACTGAGTGCCAGCTTCACGAGCGCAACCTCGATTCTTGTTACTCGGCAGTATCTATTGCTCGATCCATTGCACGGTAGCGCAGCCCTACCAACTGGTCGGCAGGAGACCTCCCGGCGCCGCTGTGGGCGCCCGCCTGATACTGTCAGGACAGTCGTACAGGGCGATCGTCCTAATTCTGCGCGAGAGGTGGTCGACGGTGGTGAGTTCCCCAGCGTCAGAACGGGGCCGTGAGGTGCGTCAGCGGCTGCTGGCCGGGGCGGTCGAACTCATCGCCGAGCGTGGCTGGACCGCGGTGAGTACCCGCACGCTGGCCGAGCGGGCCGGCGTCACCCCGTCGGTGGTGCACTACCACTTCCCGTCCATGCAGGCACTGCTGCGCGAGGCGGTGACGACGGGGATGCGTGCGGCGGTGAGTGAACTCGACGCGTATCTGGACGGCGCCGGCGGCGCCGGAGATCTGGTCGAGGCCATGTTGGCGTCGGTGGCCTCGTATTCGGGCACCGATCCGACGTCGATGTTGTTCATCGAGGCCTATCTCGCCGCCACCCGCGATGACACGCTGCGCGATGACATCGCCGATGCACTGCATGGCCTGCGGGTCAGCCTCGGTCGCCGGCTGGCCGACCGCGGGGTTGCGGATCCGGACGGCACCGCCGCGGTGCTGCTCGCCGCCCTCGACGGAGTCCTGCTGCATCGGGGTCTCGGCGGCGGGGTGGGTGGGCCGGCTGCGGCGGCCATCCTGCGCCGGTTGGTCACCTGACCGGCGGACGCACGCGGCCCCGACCCGAACAGAAAAGCTCAACCACATGAAAGGAGATGCCCATGAAGGTGGCGATTTGTGGAGCGGGAATGGCCGGGCTGGCGCTGGCCAACCGGATCCGGGCGATGGGCGCGGAGGTGGTTCTCTTCGAACGCGCACCGGCACCCCGCACGCAGGGCTACATGATCGATTTCTTCGGACCGGGGTTCGACGCCGCCGAGGCGATGGGGCTGGTGCCCGCGATCGATGAGATCGCCTATCCGGTGGACGAGGTGAGCCTGGTCGACGAGCGGGGGCGTCGTCGGGCGGGATTGCCCTACCGGCAGTTCGCCGCCGCTGTCGGCGGACGGCTGCGCAGTGTGATGCGCCCGGATTTGGAGCACGTACTTCGCAACAGCCTCGACGACGGTGTGGACATTCGGTTCGGTTGTGCCGTCGTGGGTTTCGACGATCACGGCGACGGCGTGACGGTGCATCTCGAGGACGGCACCAGCCTGGCGGCCGACCTCCTGGTCGGTGCCGACGGGATTCACTCGACGGTACGGCGGCTGGCGTTCGGCGACGAGGCGAAGTTCGTGCGCTACCTCGGCTTCCATACCGCGGCGTTCGTGTTCGACGACCCACAGTGCCGGGAGGTGACGGCGGGCCGCTTCGTCCTGACCGACACCGTGGGCGAGCAGATGGGTTTCTACACGCTGCGCGACGGGCGCATCGCCGCGTTCGCGGTGCACCGCCAGGCCGATCCGGCATTGCCCGACGATGTGCGCTCGGCGGTTCGGCGCGCCTACCGACACCTGGGCTGGCTGGCTCCCCGTGCCCTCGACCGGTGCCCACCGGCCGAGGACATCTACTACGACCAGGTCGCCCAGATCCAGCTGCCACGCTGGAGTCGGGGCCGGGTGGTGCTGCTGGGTGACGCCTGCTACGCGGTGTCGCTGCTGGCCGGCCAGGGCGCCTCGTTGGGCATCGCCGGAGCGTATGTGCTGGCCGACCGGCTGCAGCGGTCACCGTCGATCGAGCAGGCGCTCGCCGATTACGAGCGGTTGTGGCGACCGGTCGCCGAGGAGAAGCAGGCCAGCGGCCGCCGGGCGGCCCGCTGGTTTCTGCCCAAGTCGGCGCTCGGGCTGTGGGTGCGCCGCACCGCGCTCGCGGCGGCCGCCCGGCTGCCGCTGGCGAATCGCTACGTCGGCGCCGCTCTGGCCGGCAAATCCAGCGGGCTGATCTCCCAGCTCCGCCGTAAAGACCACTCCTGGCAGGAGGTTGTCAAGTGAGGCAATGGAATCCGGGGCGGCTCACCCGCGCGCTGTTCCGGGCGCCCACCTGGCTCTACGGCCGCGGCCTCGGCTGGCTGCTGACCGGCCGGCTGATGTGCCTGACCCATGTCGGCCGGCGGTCGGGCCGGCATTACCGCACCGTGCTCGAAGTCGTCGGCCGACGAGGCGAGGAGATCTACGTGGTCTCGGGCTTCGGCTCATCCTCTGACTGGTATCGCAACGTCACGGCCAACCCGCCGGTCGAGGTGATCAACGGTCGGCGCCGGTTCACGCCGGTGTGCCGGACATTGGAGCCGGCCGAAGCGGCGTCGGTGATCGCCGACTACGAACGGCGCAACCGGCTGATCACGCCGGTGGTCCGCAAGGGACTGTCCAAACTGGTGGGCTGGGATTACGACGGCACGCCGACCGCGCGCGAACGTCTGGTCCACGAGGTTCCGCTGCTGGGCTTCCGCCCGGCGTGAGGTCGGGCTAGCTGCGAAAACCCGGACCGCGCCGGCGCAAGTACCGCTCGAACTCGGCGGCCAGCGCGTCGCCGTCGACCTTGGAGAGCGCCTCGTTGACGTCGACCTCGGCGTCGCCGCGCTGTTCCAGGGAGGCCACGTACTCGGCGATCTCCTCGTCCTCGGCGGTCATCTCGGTGACGGCCTGCTCCCACTCCTCGGCCTGCGCGGGCAGATCGCCCAACGGCACCTCGATGTCGAGCACATCCTCGACGCGCCGCAGCAGCGCGACGGTGGCCTTCGGATTGGGCGGTTGCGACACGTAGTGCGGCACCGCGGCCCAGAACGTCACCGCCGGGATGCCGGCCGCCACGCAGGCATCCTGGAACACGCCGGCGATCCCCGTCGGGCCCTCGTAGCGGGTTTCCTCGAGACCGAAGAACTTCGCGGATTCGGGGGAGTAGGCCGCTCCGGAGACCGGAACGGGCCGGGTGTGCGGGGTGTCGGCCAGCAGCGCGCCCAGGATCACCACGGTGTCCACGTTCAGCTTGTCGGCGATCGCGAGCAACTCGGCGCAGAACGTGCGCCACCGCATGTTGGGTTCCACGCCGTGCATCAGCACGATGTCGCGGTCCGAGCCGGGCGGGCGGCAGTGTGAGATTTGCATCGACGGCCACACCAGTTCGCGGGTCACGCCGTCCACCTGCCGGATCACCGGACGATTCACCTGATAGTCGTAATATGCCTCGTCGTCGATCTCGACGATCGTGTCGGCCTCCCAGATCGCGTCCAAGTGCTCGAGCGCGTCGCTGGCGGCATCGCCGGCGTCGTTCCAGCCCTCGAAAGCCGCGACGATGATCGTGTTCTGCAATTCGGGCAGATCCGGGCCTTTCGCGCCGCTGAAATTCGACGGGGTCACAACTTCAGCCTAAGGGTTGCTCGGCTTCGATGAGCCTTCTCGGACCGACTACCCTGGTGTCGTGGCGTGTGCTAGTAGACGCGTCATCGGCACGTGGTTGCGGGCCCGGGCGTCCTCGGTGCGAAATACGTTCGGCTGCAATCTGGTTAACCCGACGGGTTAGGCGTCCAGAAGTCGATTGCAGGACGACGTAGACTTTTCACCGTCGAGAGGCGTTGCAACGGGTCCGGCCGGCTGCCGGTATCCGCCACGCTCGGCAGAGTTAAGGACGCCTTCCGTCATGGAAGGAACGTTTGTGAGCACCCCTGAGTCGAACGGCTTCATGCCGAACATCCGCCCGGACTGCACTGATGCGTTGGCAGCGGCCATGCGCGAGCGGATCCTGGTGATCGACGGTGCGATGGGAACGGCGATTCAGCGTGACCGACCGGATGAGGCCGGGTATCGCGGCGAGCGGTTCAAGGACTGGCCGAGCGACCTGGTCGGCAACAACGACCTGCTCACCCTGACCCAGCCGCACATCATCGAGGGCATCCACCGCGAGTACCTCGACGCCGGCGCCGACATCCTGGAGACCAACACGTTCAACGCGAACGCGGTCTCGCTGTCCGACTACGGCATGGCGGAGCTGGGCTACGAGCTGAATTACGCCGGTGCGGCGCTGGCCCGCACGGCCTGCGACGAGTTCAGCACGCCCGACAAGCCGCGCTACGTCGCGGGTGCGCTGGGTCCGACGACCCGGACCGCGTCGATCTCCCCGGACGTCAATGACCCCGGCGCCCGCAACGTCTCCTACGACCAGCTGGTCGCCGCCTACCTCGACGCCGCCAACGGGCTGGTCGACGGCGGTGCCGACATCCTCATCGTCGAGACGATCTTCGACACTCTCAACGCCAAGGCGGCGATCTTCGCCATCGAGACGCTGTTCGAGGAGCGCGGCCGCCGCTGGCCGGTGATCATCTCGGGCACCATCACCGACGCGTCCGGGCGGACGTTGTCCGGTCAGGTCACCGAGGCGTTCTGGAACTCGATCCGGCATGCCAAGCCGCTCGCGGTTGGTCTCAACTGCGCCCTCGGCGCACCCGAGATGAGGCCGTACCTCGCCGAGATCTCGCGCATCGCGGACACCTTCGTGTCCTGCTATCCGAATGCCGGTCTGCCCAACGCCTTCGGCGAGTACGACGAATCCCCGAAGCGTCAGGCCGGATACGTCGAAGAATTCGCCGACGCCGGTCTGGTCAACATGGTCGGCGGCTGCTGCGGAACGACACCGGCGCACATCGCCGAGATCGCGAAGGTCGTCGAAGGCAAGACGCCCCGTGAGGTACCGCAGATCGCGGTCGCCACCCGGCTGGCCGGCCTGGAACCGCTCAACATCACCGACGAATCGCTGTTCGTGAACATCGGTGAGCGCACCAACATCACCGGCTCGGCCCGGTTCCGCAACCTCATCAAAGCCGAGGACTACGACACCGCGTTGTCGGTGGCGCTGCAGCAGGTCGAGGTCGGTGCGCAGGTCATCGACATCAACATGGACGAAGGCATGATCGACGGCGTCGCCGCGATGGACCGGTTCACCAAACTGATCGCCGCCGAACCCGACATCAGCCGCGTCCCGGTGATGATCGACTCCTCCAAGTGGGAGGTCATCGAGGCCGGCCTGAAGAACGTGCAGGGCAAGCCGATCGTCAACTCGATCTCCATGAAGGAGGGCGAGGAGAAGTTCATCCGCGAGGCCCGGCTGTGCCGCAAGTACGGTGCCGCCGTCGTGGTGATGGCCTTCGACGAACAAGGGCAGGCCGACAACCTGGAACGCCGCAAGGAGATCTGCGGGCGCGCCTACCGGGTCCTGACCGAAGAGGTCGGCTTCCCGGCCGAGGACATCATCTTCGACCCGAACTGCTTCGCCCTGGCGACCGGCATCGAGGAGCACGCCACCTACGGCATCGACTTCATCGAGGCCTGCGCCTGGATCAAGGAGAACCTGCCGGGAGTGCACATCTCCGGCGGCATCTCGAACGTGTCGTTCTCGTTCCGGGGCAACAACCCGGTCCGCGAGGCGATCCACGCGGTGTTCCTGTTCCACGCCATCAAGGCCGGCCTGGACATGGGCATCGTCAACGCCGGCGCACTGGTGCCGTACGACTCGATCGACCCCGAGCTTCGCGACCGCATCGAGGATGTCGTGCTGAACCGTCGCGAGGACGCGGCCGAACGCCTCCTCGAGATCGCCGAGCGGTTCAACAGTTCGGAGAAAGCTGACGATCCGGCCGCGGCCGAATGGCGGTCTCTGCCGGTCCGCGAGCGGATCACGCATGCTCTGGTGAAGGGCATCGACGCGCACGTCGACGACGACACCGAGGAGTTGCGGGCCGACATCGCCGCCGCGGGCGGTCGCCCGATCGAGGTGATCGAAGGTCCGCTGATGGACGGCATGAACGTCGTCGGTGACCTGTTCGGTTCCGGCAAGATGTTCCTGCCCCAGGTGGTGAAGTCGGCCCGGGTGATGAAGAAGGCCGTCGCCTACCTGCTGCCGTTCATCGAGAAGGAAAAAGAAGAGTCCGGCGCCGCGGCCGGTAAGGACACCAACGGCACGATCATCATGGCCACCGTGAAGGGCGACGTCCACGACATCGGCAAGAACATCGTCGGGGTTGTGCTGCAGTGCAACAACTTCGAGGTGATCGACCTCGGTGTGATGGTGCCCGCGGCCAAGATCCTGGAGGCGGCCAAGGAGCACGACGCCGACATCATCGGGCTGTCCGGTCTGATCACCCCGTCCCTGGACGAGATGGCCAACTTCGCCGTCGAGATGGAACGCCAAGGCCTGCAGATCCCGCTGCTGATCGGTGGCGCGACAACCTCGCGCGCCCATACGGCCGTGAAGATCTCACCGCGCCGCAGCGGCCCGGTGGTGTGGGTGAAGGACGCGTCCCGCTCGGTGCCGGTCGCCGCCGCGCTGCTCGACGACAAGCAGCGGCCGGCTCTGCTGGAGGCCACCGAGAAGGACTACGCGTCACTGCGGGAACGGCACGCGCAGAAGAACGAGCGGCCGATGCTCACCCTGGAGAAGGCCCGCGCCAACCGGACGCCGATCGAGTGGGACGGCTACACACCGCCGGTGCCGGCCCAGGGCCTCGGCGTGCGGGAGTTTCTCGACTACGACCTCGCGGAGCTCCGCGAATTCATCGACTGGCAGCCGTTTTTCAACGCCTGGGAGATGAAGGGCCGGTTCCCCGACATCCTGAACAACCCGGCCTCCGGCGAGGCGGCTCGCAAGCTGTACGACGACGCCCAGCAGATGCTCGACACCGCGATCAAGGAGAAGTGGCTGACCGCCAACGGGGTGATCGGCTTCTTCCCCGCGAACGCCGTCGGCGACGACATCGAGGTGTACACCGACGAGACCCGCACCGAGGTGTTGACCAGGTTGCACAACCTGCGCCAGCAGGGCGAGCACCGCGACGGCATCCCCAACCGGAGCCTCGGCGATTTCGTCGCGCCCAAAGACACCGGCCTGGCGGACTACGTCGGCGCCTTCGCCGTCACGTCAGGGCTCGGCGGCGGCGAGAAGATCGCGGAGTTCAAGGCCGCGCTCGACGACTACAGCGCGATCCTGCTGGAGTCGATCGCCGACCGGCTGGCGGAGGCGTTCGCCGAACGCATGCATCAGCGGGTCCGCAAGGAGTTCTGGGGTTATCAGCCCGACGAGCAGCTGGACAACGACGCGCTGATCGGCGAGAAGTACGTCGGAATCCGTCCCGCGCCCGGCTATCCCGCCTGCCCGGAGCACACCGAGAAGATGACGCTCTGGGAGCTGATGGACGTCAAGGAGCGCACCGGTATCGAGCTGACCGAGTCGATGGCGATGTGGCCTGGCGCCGCGGTCAGCGGCTGGTACTTCTCGCACCCGCAGTCGCAGTACTTCGTGGTCGGCCGGCTGGCCCAGGATCAGGTTGCCGACTACGCCAAGCGCAAGGGCTGGACCCTGGCCGAGGCCGAGCGCTGGCTGGCGCCGAACCTCGGCTACAACCCGGAGGACTAGGTCCTAGCGCCGGAAGTACAGGCTGCCCCGGAACTGCAGCAGCACAGCGACGGTCGCGGTCCAGCCGGTCTGGTGGCTGGCGCCGAGGCCGCGGCCGGTGTCGCCGTCGAAGTACTCGTGGAACGGGATCAGGTCGCGCCAGTGCGGGTCGCTCTGGAAGTACTCGTTGGTCCCGAACACTGCTCGCCGGCCGTTCTCGTCGCGGACCAGGAGGCCGGTGAGCTGGCGAGCCAACCGGTCGGCCACCACGTGCAGGGTGACCTCGTCGGCCGACCCCGCGGGATCGGGAACGCGATACGTTTCGCCGAGGAACCGGGCGTAGGAGTTCAGCGCCTGGACGACGAGGAAATTGGTCGGCAGCCAGACCGGGCCGCGCCAGTTCGAGTTGCCGCCGAACATCCGGCTGCGTGATTCGGCAGGCTGATAGTCCACGACGTAGTCGGCGCCGTCGACGTGGTAGGTGTATGGGTGGTCCCGGTGATACCGCGACAGTGACCGGATTCCGTTGGGGGACAGGAACTGCTCGGGGTCGAGGAGCCGTCGCAGGATATGGGTGAGCCGGTCCTCGTGGATGACGCCGATCATCAGATGCGTGCCGTCGCCGCCACTCATCACCAGTTTGACGTCGTCGTCGGTGTGCTCGTAGGTCTTGGCCAGCGCTTCGAGACAATGCCGCAGGGTCGAGGTCACCTCGGTCGCGCTGGTCGGGATGGCGATCGCGGCGAACAGTGGAACGATCGCCTGAATCGAGAACACCTCCAGCGATCTGCTTGTTCCGTCCGGCATTTCGATGACGTCGTGATAGAAGTTCGTCTCGTCGTTCCAGAAGCTGACCCGGTAGGTGCCCTTCTCCAGCGAATTGGCCACCAGCCAGGCGTCCCACACCCACCGGCTGAACATGTCGGTGTAGCTCGGATCCGTTTGGGACAGTTCGATCGCCATCTCCAACAGATGGAAGACCAGCGCCGCCATCCACGCGGTGCCGTCGACCTGGGCGAGTTCGCCGCCGGTGGGCAGCGGCTCGTCGCGGTCGAACACCCCGATGTTGTCCATGCCGAGGAACCCACCGCCGAACACGCCGCGGTTGGTCTCGTCCTTCTGATTCAGCCACCACATCGCGTTGAGGGTGGCTGATCGGTACGCGGTGGCCAGGAAATCGAAATCGCCCACACCGCTGCGGAGCTGATCGAGTTGGTAGACCTGCCACGCCGCCCAGGCATGCACCGGGGGATTGGTGTCACCGAACTTCCATTCGTAGGCCGGGATCTGGCCGTGCGGATGTTGTGCGGTGGAGCCGTGCAGGACGAGTACCTGTGCCTTGGCGAACTCGGGATCGATGAGCGCCACGGCGACACAGTGAAAGGCCAAGTCCCAGGCGGCGAACCACGGGTACTCCCAGGCGTCGGGCATCAGGATGACAGCGCTGACCGCGAAGTGCTGCCAGTCGTGGTTGCGTGCGCTCCAGCGTTCGCGCGGCGGTGGCGGCTGCTCCGGGTCGCCCTTGAGCCAGCGCCGCACCGCGTAGTTGTAGAACTGTTTGCACCACAGCAGCCCTGCGAAGGCTTGTCGCTGGACCAACCGCTCGTCGTCGCTCAGGTCCGGTGCCGCCACCGCGTGATAGAACTCGTCGGCCTCACGCTTGCGGTCCGCCAGCACGGCATCGGCGTACCCGGGCGGGCGAACAGCATCCGTGGTAGCGAAACACACTGTGACGGTGCAGCTTTCACCGGGCTGCAAAGTAGCGGAGACGATCGCGGCGACCTTGCTGCCCTCGGCGGGGTCGACGGCTCCGGCGATGCCGTCCACCAAATAGTCGTTGATGCCGTCTTTGGTGGTGGCCGATGCGTTGGGCGAGGAGAACAGCAGGCGGTTGTTGGTCTCGTTCTCGCAGAACACCAGTCGCGGAGTGTCGGTGCAGGAGCTGGTGACCGTGTACCACCGCTGCCCGAGCCTGCGGTGCCAGGTGCGCGCCGCCCCGTCGCCGCAGGCGGTGATCCGTGGCCTGTCCTGGTCGGGATCCCAGGACCAGGTGTTGCGGTACCACAGCTGCGGCAGCACGTGGATCGGCGCGGCGTCCGGTCCGCGGTTGGTCACCGTGATGCGGCAGAAGACGTCCTCGGGACCGTCCTTGGCGTAGGCCACCTCGACGTCGAAATAGCGCTGCCGCAGCCATTGTTCGCGCAGTGCCTCGAACAGTTCGTACTCGTCGTCCGCCGGCCCGCGCTGCTGGTTCGTGCGCAGCAGGTCGTCATAAGGGAATGCGGCCTGCGGGTATTTGTAGACCAGCGACGCATAGGCGTGGGTGGGCAGGTTGTCGGTGTAGAACCAGTAGTCCTTGACGTCCTCGCCGTGGTTGCCCTCCTCGTTGGCCACCCCGTAGGGCCGCTCCTTGAGGATGCGGTCGTGACCGTTCCACAGCGCTACGCCCAGACAGATGGTCTGCTCGTCATCGCACCAGCCCGCCAGGCCGTCGTCGCTCCACCGGTACGCCCGGCTGCGGGCGTGATCGAACGGAAAGTAGGCCCAGGCATCGCCGTCGGCGCTGTAGTCCTCTCGCACGCTGCCCCAGGCGCGTTCGCTCAGGTAGGTTCCCCAGCGGCGCCAGGGTGCCACCCCGGTCGTGGCCTCGTCGAGACGGGTCTGTTCAGCCGTGCTCACTGGTGGTCGGGCAGCCAGGGCTGACGCCAGGCCGGATAACCCGCCACCAGTGCGTCGGCTCCCTTCGGTCCCCACGAACCCGGTTGGTACACCTCGACCGGCGGTGGTGAATCCAGCAGCGGCTCGACGATCCGCCAGGTTTCCTCAACACCGTCTTCCCGGATGAACTGGCTCGAGTCGCCGTGCATGGCGTCTCCGAGCAGTCGCTCGTACGGCTCGGGGGCGGCGGCCATTTCGTCGGCGAACACCAGGCAGAGGTTGACGGCGCGGGAGGCGTCGGCGCCCGATTCCTTGGCCTGAAGCACGAGGTCGACGCCAGGGCTGGGGTCGATCCGGAAGATCAGTTCGTTCTGCTCGTCGATCTCGGGCAGGAACGGCAGTGGGGGCGGTCGCTTGAAGATGACGCGAATCTCGGTGGCCCGCACCGGAAGAGCCTTGCCGGCCCGGATGAAGAACGGCACGCCCGACCAGCGCCAGTTGTCGATGTACAACTTCAGCGCCGTGTAGGTCTCGGTCTGCGAGTCAGGCGCGACACCGTCGATCTCCCGGTAGCCGGCGTACTGACCGCGCACGTAGTGCTTGGGGTCGGCGGGACGGATGGACTTGAACAGCTCGACCCGCTTGTCCCGGAACCCGTCCGGGCCGCCGCTCGACGGTTCGGAGGCGATCAGCCCGATGAGCTACAGTAGATGATTCTGTACGACGTCGCGCAACGCCCCGACCGGGTCGTAGAAGTGGCCGCGATCCTCGACGCCGAAGTTCTCGGCCATTGTGATCTGCACGGCCTCGATCCGGTCGCGGTTCCACAGCGGCTCGATGATCGAGTTGGAAAACCGGATGTAGCGGATGTCCATCGCCGGTTCCTTGCCGAGGAAGTGGTCGATGCGGTAGATCTGCCACTCCTGCAGGTGTGCGCTCAACTGGTCGTTGAGGGCCTTCGCCGACGAAAGATCGTGTCCGAACGGCTTTTCCACCACCACGCGGGCATTGTCGGTGAGGCCGGCGCCGGCGAGGCCGTCCACCACCCGCCCGAACAGTGCCGGCGGGATCTCCAGATAGAACACCGGATCGGTGCGTCCTTTGATGGCGTCCGCCACCTTGGTGTAGGTCGCGGCGTCCGCGAAATCGCCGGAGACCATCGACAACCGCGCCGCGAATCGGGCGAACACGTCGTCGTCCACCGGCTCGCCGGTGGCCTCGATAGCGGCTCGGGCGTGCTCCCGCAGGGTGTCGGCGGACCAGTCGTCCAGCGCCACCCCGACGATCGGGCACCCGAGCAGGCCGCGCCGCTCCAAGCGGTACAACGACCGGAACGTCATCTTCCTGGCCAAGTCGCCGGTGATGCCGAAGATCACCAGAACATCTGCGGCGGAACCGCTTTGAGCGGCCATCACTTCTTCTCCGCGTGGCCACCGAATTCGCTGCGCATCGCCGAGCAGATCTTGTCGGTGAACTCGCCCAGCTGCCGGGACTGGAAACGCTCGTAGAGGGCGGTGGTGATGACCGGGGCGGGGATACCTTCGTCCACCGCGGCGAGCACCGTCCAGCGTCCTTCGCCGGAATCCGATACCCGCCCGGAGAACTGGTCGAGGCCGGGTGAGGCCGCGAACGCGTCCGCGATCAGGTCCACCAGCCAGGATCCGACCACCGATCCGCGGCGCCAGACTTCGGCGACCTCGCCGACGTTGATGTCGTACTGATAGGCCCACGGGTCGCGCAGCGGAGTGGTCTCGGCGTCGACCACCCGATCGACCGTGCCGGCGTTGGCGTGCTTGATGATGCTCAGCCCTTCGGCGATGGCGGCCATCATCCCGTACTCGACACCGTTGTGAACCATCTTCACGAAGTGCCCGGCGCCGTTGGGGCCGCAGTGTAGGTAGCCCTCGGGGGCGGTTCCGGCGGCGTCCGCGGGCCGGTTCGGGGTCGGCTCCGCGGTACCGATCCCCGGTGCGATGGTCTTGAAGATCGGATCGAGGCGATCGACCACGTCGGTCTCGCCGCCGATCATCAGGCAGTAGCCGCGGTCCAGCCCCCAGACTCCGCCGCTGGTGCCGCAATCGACGTAATGCAGACCACTTTCGGCGAGCTTCCGCGCCCGGGTGATGTCGTCGCGGTAGTACGAGTTGCCGCCGTCGATCACGGTGTCGCCGGACGAGAGCAGCGGGACCAGTGCGTCAAGAGTCGAGTCGACGATCGCGGCGGGCAGCATCAGCCATATCGCGCGCGGACCGTCGAGTTGTGCGACGAATTCTTCGAGGCTGGCCGCTCCGGTGGCGCCCTCGCCTTCCAGCTCGCTGACCGCGGCGGGGTTCACGTCGTACACGACGCACGTGTGCCCGCCCCGCATCAATCGGCGAACCAGGTTCGCGCCCATTCGTCCCAAACCAACCATGCCGAGTTGCATGACGCCCACCCTAGTGATCCGTCGCAGCAAACTCGCCGGATTCGAGGTCAGGGCCTGGTACATGGCACAATCGTGGGCGTGCGAGCGGTGTTATGGGACATGGACGGCACTCTCGTCGACTCCGAAAAGCTCTGGGACGTCGCGATCAAGGAGCTGTACACCCGCCACGGCCGGGTGTTGTCTCCGGAGGTCCGCGACGCCACAGTGGGCGGCTCGGCCGACGGGGTGATCCGGATCGTGTTCGCCGACCTCGGTCTGGATCCGCACCCGGGGCACATGGCCGAGGTCGCCGACTGGATGCACGAGTACGTCGGAGAACTGTTTTCCACCGGCCTGCCGTGGTGCCCGGGTGCCCGGGAACTCCTCGACGCGCTGCGGGCCGCCGACGTGCCGATGGCGCTGGTGACCAACACTCGTCGGGACCTCACCGAGAATGCGTTGAACAGCATTGGCAGGCATTATTTTTCGGCCACCGTATGCGGCGATGAGGTGCCTGAGGGCAAGCCCGCCCCGGACATCTACCTGCGCGCCGCCGAGCTGCTCGGGTTTGCCGCAGGTGAGTGTCTGGCTATCGAGGACTCGGTCACCGGCACCGCTGCCGCCGAAGACGCCGGATGCCCGGTGCTTGTGGTACCCAACGAGATCCACGTGCCCGCCACCCCTGGCCGGCAGCACGTTTCGTCGCTCGCCGGGTTGGGCATCCCGCAGCTGCGTCAGATTCACACGGACCTGCGGCTAGGACTCGGCGAACGCTCGGCGTGAACGGCTGACCGATATCTGCGTGTTGCGGCTGCGACTGTGCAATCGTAGTTGTGATCAGGATCGCAGTGCTGCGGAAAGGACGCCTCATGGCCGGCCAGGGACCCACCAGCGACACACCCACAGGACTCGAGGACGCGGACTTCTCCTCGGGCGGCACGGCGGTCCGGATAGCCTCGGTAGCCGCTCTGGGCGGCCTGCTCTTCGGCTACGACAGCGCGGTCATCAACGGTGCGGTCGACTCGATCCAGTCGGACTTCGGCATCGGTAACACCGAGCTCGGCTTCGCCGTCGCGTCGGCGTTGCTCGGAGCCGCCGCCGGTGCGATGTCCGCGGGCCGGATCGCCGACCGCATCGGCCGCATCTCGGTCATGAAGATCGCGGCGGTGTTCTTCCTCATCAGCGCCATCGGCACCGGGCTGGCACCGAATGTCGTGACGGTTGTCATCTTCCGGATCGTCGGCGGCATCGGCGTCGGCATCGCCTCGGTGATCGCGCCTGCGTACATCGCCGAGACCTCCCCGCCGCGCATCCGCGGCCGGCTCGGCTCACTACAACAGCTGGCCATCGTCTCCGGCATCTTCCTGTCGTTCGTCGTGAACTGGCTACTCCAGCACGCCGCCGGGGGCCCGAACAAGGAACTGTGGCTGCACCTCGACGCCTGGCGGTGGATGTTCCTGGCGATGGCGATTCCCGCGATCCTGTACGGGGCGTTGGCGTTCACCATCCCGGAGTCGCCGCGATATCTGGTGGCCAGTCACAAGATTCCCGAGGCTCGCCGGGTGCTGAGCATGCTGCTGGGCGAGAAGAACCTCGAGATCACCATCAGCCGCATCCGGGAAACCCTGGAGCGCGAGGACAAGCCCTCCTGGCGGGATCTGCGCAAGCCCACCGGTGGGCTGTTCGGCATCGTCTGGGTTGGCTTGGGACTGTCGATCTTCCAACAGTTCGTCGGCATCAACGTGATCTTCTACTACTCGAATGTGCTGTGGCAGGCCGTCGGCTTCGACGCCGACCAGTCGGCCATCTACACCGTGATCACGTCGGTGGTGAACGTGGCGACCACGCTGATCGCGATCGCCCTGATCGACAAGATCGGCCGCAAACCACTCTTGCTGATCGGCTCGTCCGGCATGGCGGTCACCCTCATCACGATGGCCGTCATCTTCGCCAACGCCACTCTGGTCGACGGAAAGCCGGACTTGACGGGCGCATCCGGAGTCGTCGCGCTGATCGCCGCGAACCTCTTCGTGGTGGCGTTCGGTATGTCCTGGGGGCCGGTCGTCTGGGTGCTGCTGGGCGAGATGTTCCCGAACCGCATCCGTGCGGCCGCACTCGGCCTGGCGGCGGCGGGACAGTGGGCGGCGAACTGGTTGATCACGGTCACGTTCCCCGGCCTGCGCGAGCACCTGGGTCTCGCGTACGGGTTCTACGGGCTGTGCGCGATCCTGTCGGGACTGTTCGTCTGGAAGTGGGTCATGGAGACCAAGGGTGTCTCGCTCGAGGACATGCACGCCGAACTCCTGCACGAGGACAAGCCGGCACGCTCGGGTTAGCCGTGCTCAGGGGACGTCGGTGTATTGCCAGTTCGCGCCGGTGTTGGAGAACGTGAATCCCTTGCCGGTCTGTTCACTCAGGCACGAGATGCCGGTCTGCTGCTGAATGTTGCAGCGAAATCCGGCGGCAGCGAGGATCTTGTTGAACGGCAACGTCTTCGGAGCGCCCGACGGCTGTGTGAATTGCTCAGCTGGTACCGAGGCGAACTGGGGATCGTCTTGGGTGAACACCATGATGGAGTTGGGTGCGACGCTCTGCCCGTCGGCGTCGGTCACCGTATCGGGCGCACCCGTCACGCCGATGCGACCGGTTCCCGAGGTCGACTGGCAACCGGCCCAGGTGCGGGGGACGATCACGCAGCGCCAGCTGCCGCTCGGACTGGTGAAGTAGTAGCCCGAATGCACGTCATCGGTCCGGGTGTAGAAGTCGAACGCATTGACCAGCTTGTCATTGCTGGGACGCGCTGAAGTAGTGGTGGCCGCGGGTGGCGCCGTTTGCTCCCCGGACTCCTTGGTGGTGACGATCGGGCTGGAACAGCCGGCCAGCGCCGCGACGGCGGCGCCCAGGACGAACAGTGGCCGGGATACTCGCACGAGAAGCCAGCCTAGTGGCCGACCGGAAACCGCCGTGACGGCGGCTGCACCCGCATGGAACAATCGCAGGCCGTGAAGACCTTCGAGGAACTGTTCGCCGAACTGGGGGAGCGAGCCCGCACCCGACCGGCGGGCAGCGCCACCGTCGCCGCGCTGGACGGCGGTGTGCACGCCCTCGGCAAGAAGATCCTCGAAGAAGCCGGCGAGGTGTGGCTGGCCGCCGAGCACGAATCCGACGAGGCGCTGGCCGAGGAGATCAGCCAGTTGTTCTACTGGGCGCAGGTGATGATGGTCGCCCGTGGCCTGACCCTCGACGACATCTACCGGAAGCTCTAGGTGGCTGCCATGTTGCGCGTTGCCGTCCCGAACAAGGGGGCGCTGTCCGAATCCGCAGCCGAGATCCTCTCCGAGGCCGGCTACCGGCGGCGCACCGATCCCAAGGATCTCACCGTCATCGACCCGGCCAATGGCGTCGAGTTCTTCTTCCTGCGTCCCAAGGACATCGCGATCTACGTCGGCTCCGGTCAGCTCGACTTCGGGATCACCGGCCGTGATCTGGCCGCCGAGTCCGACGCCCCGGTGACCGAGCGGCTGGCTCTGGGCTTCGGCTCGTCGAGCTTCCGGTACGCCGCACCGGCTGGACGGCAATGGGCAGTTTCCGACCTGGCGGGCAAACGGATCGCCACCGCGTACCCGAACCTGGTCCGGAAAGACTTGGCGAGCAAGGGAATCGAGGCCACCGTCATCCGCCTCGACGGGGCGGTCGAGATCTCGATCCAGCTCGGCGTGGCCGACGCGATCGCCGACGTGGTCGGTTCGGGCCGAACGCTGCGGCTGCACGATCTGGTGGCTTTCGGTGAGACGCTGTGTGATTCGGAAGCAGTGCTGATCGAACGGGCCGGCAACGGCGACGACTCCAACCGGGCCGCGCGCGATCAATTGGCGGCCCGCGTCCAAGGTGTGGTGTTCGGCCAGCAGTACCTGATGCTCGACTACGACTGCCCGCGTTCGGTGCTCGATCGCGCCACCGCGGTCACCCCCGGTCTGGAGTCACCCACGATCGCGCCGCTGGCCGACCCGGACTGGGTTGCGGTGCGCGCCCTGGTTCCGCGCCGCGATGTGAACGCGATCATGGATGAGCTCGCGGCCATCGGGGCCAAGGCGATTCTGGCCTCCGACATCAGGTTCTGCCGCTTCTGAGGTTGGCCCGCCGCTGCGGCGGCTGCGTGTTAGCGTCCCTTTAGTTGCCACCGGCCCGAAGGACCGTCATGACGCACGCTCTCGTTCTGTTGCTGGCCCTACTGATCGGTGTGATCGCCGGATTGCGCGCGCTGACCGCGCCCGCGGTCGTGGCATGGGGCGCATTTCTCGGGTGGATCGACGTCACCGACAAGTGGTCGGCCTGGGTGGGCAGCTGGATCACCGTGGCCGTGCTGACGGTCCTGTTGCTCGTCGAGCTCGTCACCGATCAGCTGCCGAAGACGCCCAGCCGCAAGACCACCGCGCAGTTCCTGACCCGCCTGCTCACCGGTGCGTTCGCCGGTGCGGTGATCGGCAGCGCGTTCTTCCATACGTTCAGTTCACTCGGGGCCGGCATCATCGGCGCGGTGCTCGGCACCCTCGGTGGCTACGAGGCACGCTCACGGCTGGTGGCGGCCAATGGGGGCCGTGATCTGCCGGTGGCGATCGGCGAGGACGTGATCGCAGTGGGCGGCGGCTTCCTGGTTGCCTACCTGGTCAGTCTTCTGTGACTCACGTAGACGCGATCATCGTCGGTGCCGGGCAGGCCGGCCCACCCTTGGCCGGGCGACTGACAGACGCCGGTAACACCGTCGCGGTGATCGAACGCAAACTCGTCGGCGGAACGTGCGTCAACTCCGGCTGTATACCGACCAAGACCCTGGTCGCCAGTGCGCACACCGCCCACACCGCCCGCCGCGGAGCCGATTACGGGGTGTCCACCGGTGACGTGTCGGTCGACATGGCAAAAGTGAAGGCGCGCAAGGACGGAATCGTGCTCGGCGATCGCAGCGGCGTCGAATCGTGGATCGAGGGCATGCCGGGTTGCACTCTGATTCGCGGCCATGCCCGGTTCGAGGATCCGCACACCATCCGCGTCGGGGACGAGGTCCTGACAGCCGACCGGATCTTCCTCAATGTCGGGGGCCGGGCGGTGGTGCCGGAGCTGCCCGGGCTCGGCGACATCGACTACCTGACCAATGTCGGCATCCTCGAACTCGACGTGGTGCCTGACCATCTGGTGATCGTCGGCGGCAGCTACATCGGGCTGGAGTTCGCCCAGATGTATCGCCGGTTCGGCGCTCGGGTCACCGTGCTCGAACGGGGGCCCAGGCTCACGCCGCGCGAGGACGAGGACGTCTCGGCGGCCATCGAGGACATCCTCACGGCCGAGGGCATCACCGTCGTCACCGGCGCATCCGGTCTACGATTCACCAAGCGCGACAACGGTTTCGAGGTGATTCCGTACGACGGAGCCGAGCCCATCGCCGGTTCACACCTGCTGGTGGCCGTGGGCCGCCAGCCGAACACCGACGACCTCGGCCTCGACCGCGCCGGTGTCGAGGTCGACGGCCGCGGCTACATCGTCGTCGACGACCAACTTCGCACCACCGCCGAACACATCTGGGCGATGGGCGACTGTAACGGCAAGGGCGCCTTCACCCACACCTCCTACAACGACTTCGAGATCGTCGCGGCCAACCTGCTCGACGACGATCCGCGCCGAGTCAGCGACCGGGTACCGACCTACGCTCTCTACATCGACCCGCCACTCGGCCGGGCCGGCCTGACCGTCGACCAGGTGCGCAAGTCCGGCCGTCGGGCCCTGGTGGGCCGGCGGCCGATGACCAGGGTCGGCCGGGCGGTGGAAAAGGGCGAGACGCAAGGCTTCATGCAGGTCGTCGTGGACGCCGACACCGAGGAGATCCTCGGCGCGGCGATCCTCGGGGTCGGCGGCGACGAGGTCATCCACTCGATCCTCGACATCATGTCCGCCAAGAAGCCCTACACGGCGATATCGCGCACCATGCACATCCACCCGACCGTCAGCGAGCTGGTGCCGACCGTGCTGCAGGAGCTGGAACCGCTCACGTAGCGGCGGGGGCCGGCGCGATCCGGGCGCAGATTCTTGCTCTTCTGGGTTGGGCCCGGCTCTGGCATGCTGTGGGGCATGACTGAGCCGCAGTTCGGAGGCACCGAGGGCGCGCCGCCGCCCAACTACCAGGCCCCGCCGAATTACCCGATGCCGCCGCAGTATCCGGGCCCGGGTGGCTACGTGGATCCCGCCGCCCCGTTCGGCCGCCATCCGGTCACCGGTGAGCCGCTGTCTGACAAATCCAAGATCGTCGCCGGGTTGCTGCAGCTGCTCGGCTTGTTCGGCCTGGTGGGGATCGGCCGCATCTACCTCGGCTACACCGGACTGGGGATCGCCCAGCTGCTGGTCGGGCTCGTCACGTGCGGCGTCGGCGCGGTCATCTGGGGGATCATCGACGGCGTCATGATCCTCACCGACAAGGTGCGCGACCCGCAGGGACGTCCCCTGCGTGATGGGTAGCGTCGACCAGCCACCCAGAACCCGGCTCTACACCGGGCTCGCCACGGGTGCGCTGGGGATCGGTGCGCTCACCTATGTCGGCATCGCCGACCCGCACCGGCCCGGCTCACTCTTTCCGCCGTGCCCGTTCCGGTTGCTCACCGGCTGGAACTGCCCGGCGTGCGGTGGCCTGCGAATGACCCACGACCTGCTGCACGGCGACGTCGCAGCCGCTGTCGTCGACAATGTGTTCCTGCTCGTGGGTTTGCCGCTGCTGGCACTCTGGGCGATCTGGCGGATCCGGCGAGGGGAGCGGCCGTTTCCGCTTTCGGTGATCAGCGTGATCGCCGTCGCGGCGATCAGCTGGACGGTCATCCGGAACCTGCCGGGCTTCCCGCTGGTGCCCACATTAATCGGGCAGTGATGCCCACACCGCGCTGATACACTCGCAACTGAAAATCATCGGGCCGGTGCAGTCCCAGACATCACACGTCAGACTGCGGTAAGGCCAATCACCACGCGCATCGCGCACACCAGCTTTCCGCCGCATGACCGACCGCGGAGGAGCGTGGAATGCTGTTCTCGGCACTTCCCGAAGCGCAGGGTCTCTACGACCCCCGGCACGAGTCCGACTCGTGCGGTGTGGCGATGGTGGCCGACATCCAGGGCCGACGGTCACACCAGATCGTCGCCGACGGACTGACGGCACTCGAACACCTCGAACACCGCGGTGCCGCCGGGGCCGAACCCAACAGCGGAGACGGCGCCGGAATCCTGCTGCAATTGCCGGTCGAATTGCTCTCCGCTGTGGCGGAATTCGATCTTCCCACACCAACGATCAACGGCTGCAACAGCTTTGCCGCCGGCATCTGCTTCCTGCCGACGGACCCGTTCGCTCGGCAAGCCGCTGTCGGCCGGGTCGAGGCAATCGCCGAGGAGGAGGGCCTGGAGGTCCTCGGGTGGCGGGCCGTGCCGGTCGACCCTGACGGCGCCGAAGTCGGCGCCACCGCGCTGGGCTGCATGCCGCACATGTCGATGCTGTTCGTGGCAGCTCCCGAACGAAACGGCCACCGGGCCGGCGGGATCGATCTCGACCGCCTGGTGTACCCGCTGCGCAAGCGCGCCGAGCAAGGGCCCGACAGCGTCTACTTCCCGTCGCTGTCCAGCCGCACCATCGCCTACAAGGGCATGCTCACGACAATGCAGCTGCCGCAATACTTTCCCGATCTGCGCGACGAACGCTGCCGCAGTGCGATCGCGATCGTGCACAGTCGATTCTCCACCAACACCTTTCCGTCCTGGCCGTTGGCGCACCCCTTCCGGTTCGTGGCGCACAACGGCGAGATCAACACCGTGCGGGGTAACCGCAACCGGATGCACGCCCGGGAAGCGATGCTGGCCAGCACCATGATTCCCGGTGATCTGAGCCGGCTTTCGCCGATCTGCACTCCCGATGCGTCGGACTCCGCGTCCTTCGACCAGGTGCTCGAGCTGCTGCACCTCGGCGGCCGCAGTCTGCCGCATGCCGTGATGATGATGATCCCCGAGGCGTGGGAGAACAACACCACCATGGATCCGGCCCGCCGGGCGTTCTGTCAGTACCACGCCTCGCTGATGGAACCGTGGGACGGACCCGCGTGTGTGACGTTCACCGACGGCACCGTGGTGGGAGCTGTCCTGGACCGCAACGGCTTACGGCCCGGCCGGTGGTGGCGCACCATCGACGACCGGGTGATCCTGGCCAGTGAGAGCGGCGTGCTGGACATTGCGCCGGGTGAAGTGGTGGCCAAGGGTCGGTTGGAGCCGGGCAAGATGTTCTTGATCGACACCGCCGCCGGTCGGATCGTCAGCGACGACGAGATCAAGGGTCAGCTCGCCGCCGAAGCGCCGTACGCCGAATGGCTGCACGCCGGTCTGCTCGATCTGGCGACTCTGCCTGCCCGGACCCGGGTCTCGCCGAACCACGAATCGGTGGTGCGGCGCCAGGTCGCGTTCGGCTACACCGAAGAAGACCTGCGGATCATGCTCACCCCGATGGCGGCCTCCGGCCAGGAGCCGCTGGGGTCGATGGGCACCGACACCCCGGTGGCTGTGCTGTCCCAGCGCCCCAAGCTGATCTACGACTACTTCGTCGAACTGTTCGCCCAGGTGACGAACCCGCCACTGGACGCGATCCGCGAGGAGATCGTCACCTCGATGGCCCGCGTCATGGGCCCCGAACAGAACCTGCTCGAACCGACGGCCGCGTCCTGCCGCCAGATCTTGCTGCACTGGCCGGTTCTGGACAACGACGAGCTGAACCGGATCGTCCACATCAACGACGACGGCGAGCAGCCCGGCCTGAAGTCAGCCGTCCTCAAGGCGCTCTACGATGTCGAGCGCGGCGGGGAAGGCCTGGCCGAGGCCATCGAGGACCTGCGCCACCGGGCGTCCGACGCGATCGCCAAAGGCGCACGCACGCTGGTCATCTCCGACCGCGACTCCGACCACACCCGTGCGCCGATCCCGTCGCTGCTGGCCGTCGCCGCGGTGCACCACCATCTGGTCCGGACCAAACAGCGCACCATGGTGGCGCTGGTGGTGGAAAGCGGTGACGCCCGCGAGGTCCACCACATCGCGCTGCTGATCGGATACGGGGCGGCCGCGGTCAACCCGTATCTGGCGTTCGAGTCGATCGAGGACCTGATCCGGGAGGGTGAACTCACCGGCATCGACCCGGGCACCGCCGTGCGCAACTACCTCAAGGCGCTCGGCAAGGGCGTCATGAAGGTGATGAGCAAGATGGGCATCTCGACCGTCGGCTCATACACGGCTGCACAGGCTTTCGAAGCCATCGGGCTGTCCAAGGATGTGGTCGACGAATACCTCACCGGCACGGTCAGCCAACTCGGCGGCGTCGGACTCGACGTGCTGGCCGAGGAGGTCAAGCTGCGGCACCGCCGTGCCTATCCGGAGAACCCCACCGAGCGGGTGCATCGCCGCCTCGAGGTCGGCGGAGAATACCAATTCCGCCGCGAAGGTGAACTGCACCTGTTCACCCCGGAAACGGTTTTCTTGCTTCAGCATTCGACCCGCACCGGGCAGGGCGAGGTGTTCGCCAGGTACTCCGCGGAGGTCAACCGGCTGTCCCGTGAGGGCGGTACGCTGCGCGGACTGTTCGGCTTCAACAAGGGTCTGCGGCCACCGGTTCCGCTGCACGAGGTGGAATCCGTCGAGGCGATCTGCAGCCGCTTCAACACCGGCGCCATGAGCTACGGCTCGATCTCGCAGGAAGCCCACGAGACCATGGCCATCGCCATGAACGCCCTCGGCGGGCGGTCCAACAGCGGTGAAGGCGGCGAAGACGAAGACCGGCTCTACGACCCCCGCCGGCGCAGTGCCGTCAAACAGGTGGCGTCCGGCCGGTTCGGTGTCACCAGTGACTATTTGGTCAACGCCACCGATATCCAGATCAAGATGGCCCAGGGCGCAAAGCCCGGTGAGGGCGGGCAGCTGCCCGGCTTCAAGGTGTACCCGAACATCGCCAAGACCCGGCACTCCACGCCCGGGGTGGGCTTGATCTCGCCGCCACCGCACCATGACATCTACTCCATCGAGGATCTGGCGCAACTGATCCACGACCTCAAGAACGCCAACTCCCAAGCCCGGATCCACGTCAAACTGGTCAGCTCGGTCGGGGTCGGCACGGTCGCGGCCGGGGTGTCCAAGGCGCACGCGGATGTCGTGCTGATCTCCGGATACGACGGCGGCACCGGCGCGGCGCCGCTGACCAGCCTCAAGCATGCCGGGGCGCCGTGGGAGATCGGTCTCGCCGACACCCAGCAGACGTTGGTGCTCAACGGACTTCGCGATCGCATCACCGTGCAGTGCGACGGCGGTCTGCGCACCGCCCGCGACGTCATGGTCGCCGCACTGCTCGGCGCTGAGGAATTCGGTTTCTCCACCGCGCCGCTGGTGGTGGCCGGTTGCATCATGATGCGGGTCTGCCACCTCGACACCTGCCCGGTAGGGGTGGCCACCCAGAACCCGGAACTGCGAGCACGTTTCAACGGCAAACCGGAGTTCGTCGAGAACTTTTTCCGGTTCATCGCCGAGGACGTCCGGGTGATGCTGGCCGAGTTGGGCTTCCGGAGCATCGACGAGGCCGTCGGCCACGCGGAGGTGCTCGACACCGACGACGGGGTGGCGCACTGGAAGACCAAGGGCCTGGACCTGAGCCCGATCTTCGCGGTGCCCACCGACGCGCACGGCGGCGCGTTGCCGCAGCGACGGCGGCTGCGGGATCAGGAGCACGGCCTCGAGCACGCTCTGGACCAGACCCTGGTTGCGCTGGCCGAAGGTGCGCTGGAGGACGCCCACCCGGTTCGGCTGGAACTGCCGGTCCGCAACGTCAACCGCACCGTCGGCACCCTGCTGGGTTCGGAGGTCACCCGCCGCTACGGCGCCCAGGGCCTGCCGGATGACACCATCCACATCACGCTCACCGGCTCGGCGGGCCAGTCCATCGGCGCATTTCTGCCGCCCGGTATCACCCTCGACCTCATCGGTGACGCCAACGACTATGTGGGTAAGGGACTTTCCGGTGGCCGGGTGATCGTCCGGCCGCCCGACGACGTCCTGTTCCTGCCCGAGGACAACGTGATCGCCGGCAACACCCTGCTGTACGGGGCGACCTCGGGCGAGGTGTACCTGCGCGGCCGGGTCGGTGAGCGGTTCGCCGCCCGCAACTCCGGTGCGCTCGCGGTGACCGAAGGGGTGGGGGACCACGCCTGTGAGTACATGACCGGCGGGCGCGTCGTGGTGCTGGGCCGCACCGGACGCAACATGGCAGCCGGAATGTCCGGCGGCATCGCCTATGTGCTGGGTCTCGACCCGGCCATGGTCAACACGGCGATGGTCGAGCTGCACGCGCCGGACCCCGACGACCTGGAATGGCTGCACGACGTCGTGGCTCGCCATGCCCGGTGCACCGGCAGCACGCTGGCCCGTTCGGTGCTCTCGGACTGGCCAAGGCGCAGCGCACAATTCACCAAGATCATGCCCACCGACTACCGGAAGGTGCTCGAGGCCACCCGGATGGCCAAGGCGGAGGGGCGTGACGTGGACACCGCGATCATGGAGGCGACACGTGGCTGATCCCACCGGGTTTCTGAAAGTGCCGAAGATCGAGGCCGCCAAGCGGGCCGTCGACGAGCGGGTCGGCGACTGGCGCGAGGTGTACGAGCGCCAGAATCCCCAGGAGCGCGCCGGCGAGGTGGCCCAGCAGGCGCGCCGCTGTATGGACTGCGGAATCCCGTTCTGCCACTCCGGAACTGCGGGGTGCCCGTTGGGCAACCTGATCCCGGAATGGAACGACCTGGTGCGACGCGGTCGCTGGGACGCCGCAAGCGAACGCCTGCACGCCACCAACAACTTCCCGGAGTTCACCGGCCGGCTGTGCCCGGCGCCGTGCGAAGCGGCCTGCGTGCTGTCGATCGGCGAGGAGCAGACCGGCGGCAGCGTGACGATCAAACGGATCGAGAACACCATCGCCGACCAGGCCTGGCGGCTCGGCATCGTCGAAGCGCAGCCCGCCGCGATCGGCACCGGCCGCAACGTGGCGATCGTCGGCTCCGGACCCGCGGGGCTGGCCGCGGCCCAGCAGCTGACCCGCGCCGGTCACCACGTCACCGTCTACGAACGCGACGACCGACTGGGCGGTCTGCTCCGGTACGGAATCCCCGAGTACAAGCTCGAGAAGGCCACGCTGAACCAGCGGTTGGCCCAGATGCGCGCCGAGGGAACACGTTTCGTCACCGAATGCGAAGTGGGCGTGGATATCTCGGTCGAGGAGCTGCGCAACCGGTTCGACGCCGTCGTACTGGCGGTCGGTGCGTTGCGCGGCCGTGACACCGACGTCGAGGGCCGTCAGCTGGCCGGTGTCCACCTCGCGATGGAGCATCTGGTCCCGGCCAACCGGGAATGCGAGGGTGACGGGCCGTCGCCGCTGTCGGCCAAGGACAAACATGTGGTGATCATCGGCGGCGGCGACACCGGAGCCGACTGCCTGGGCACCGCACACCGCCAGGGCGCGGCATCGGTGACCCAGCTCGACTACAACCCGCAACCGCCGGACGTCCGCAACGATGAGCTGACCCCGTGGCCCACCTGGCCGCTGGTGCTGCGCACGTCGCCCGCGCACGCCGAGGGCGGCACCGTTCACTATCAGGTCGCGGTGCAGCGGTTCGTCGGTGACGGCGGGGGCAACCTGCGCGCACTCGAGATCGCCGAGGTGAAGGTCGAGCGGGTCGACGGCCGGCGGGTCATCACGCCGGTGGGTGAGGCCATGGAGATTCCGTGCGATCTGGCGCTGCTGGCGATCGGCTTCGAAGGTGTCGAACACATGACACTTCTGGACGACCTCGGCGTCGCGTTGAGTCCGCGCGGGGTCATCAGCTGCGGATCGGACTGGCAGACCGACGCGCCCGGCGTCTTTGTTTGCGGCGACGCCCACCGCGGCGCCTCGCTGGTGGTGTGGGCGATCGCCGAGGGGCGCGCCGCCGCTCACGCGGTCGATGCGTATCTCATGGGTGAGTCGGATCTCCCCGAGCCGGTACGGCCGCACCAATTGCCATTGGCCGTCGGCTGAGTGAATACCGTGCTGCCGCCATCTGGATCGGTCGAGATGCCCATGAACCGCGACTATGCTGAGGCGTCGTGAGTAGACGCGGGAAGATTGTCTGTACCCTCGGCCCGGCCACCAGCACCGATGAGTCGGTGAGAGCTTTGGTCGACGCCGGCATGGACGTGGCCCGCCTGAATTTCAGCCACGGCGACTATGTCGATCATGAGGCGGCCTACAAGCGGGTTCGCCTGGCATCCGATGTGACCGGACGTGCGGTCGGGATCCTGGCGGACCTGCAGGGACCCAAGATCAGGCTGGGCCGCTTCGCCGACGGACCGACGTATTGGGCCAACGGTGAGACGGTGCGGATCACCGTCGAGCACTTCGAGGGCAATCACGACCGGGTGTCGACCACCTACAAGAACCTGGCCAGGGATGCTCAGCCGGGTGACCGTCTGCTGGTCGACGACGGCAAGGTGGCGCTCGTCGTCGAACACATCGACGGCGACGACGTGGTGTGCATGGTCACCGAGGGCGGTCCGGTCAGCAACAACAAGGGCCTGTCCCTGCCCGGCATGAACGTGTCGGTGCCTGCGCTGTCCGAGAAGGACATCGAGGACCTCGAGTTCGCGCTGCGCCTGGGAGTGGATCTGGTGGCGCTGTCGTTCGTGCGCTCACCCGCCGACGTCGAGCTGGTGCACGAGGTGATGGACCGGGTCGGCCGTCGCGTCCCGGTGATCGCCAAGCTGGAAAAGCCGGAAGCGATCGACAATCTCGAGGCGATCGTGCTGGCCTTCGATGCCGTCATGGTGGCCCGCGGCGATCTCGGCGTCGAGCTGCCGCTCGAAGAAGTCCCGCTGGTGCAGAAGCGGGCCATCCAGATGGCCCGGGAGAACGCCAAGCCGGTGATCGTGGCCACCCAGATGCTCGAGTCGATGATCGAGAATTCCCGGCCCACCCGGGCCGAGGCCTCCGACGTCGCCAACGCGGTGCTGGACGGTGCCGACGCGGTCATGCTGTCCGGGGAGACCTCGGTCGGCAAGTACCCGCTGGAGTCGGTGCGGACGATGGCTCGCATCATCGGTGCGGTCGAGGAGAACTCGACGGCGGCCCCGCCGCTGACCCACGTGCCGCGCACCAAGCGCGGCGTCATCTCGTATGCCGCTCGTGACATCGGTGAGCGCCTCGACGCCAAGGCCCTGGTCGCGTTCACCCAATCCGGGGACACCGTTCGGCGGCTGGCCCGACTGCACACCCCGCTGCCGCTGCTGGCGTTCACCGCGCTGCCGGAGGTGCGCAGCCAGCTGGCGCTGACCTGGGGCACCGAGACCTTCATCGTCGGGCACATGGAAACCACCGACGACATGATCCGCGAGGTCGACCGCTCGATGCTGGAGCTGGGCCGCTACAAGCGCGGTGACCTTGTGGTCATCGTCGCAGGTGCTCCGCCGGGCACAGTAGGCTCGACAAACCTGATCCATGTCCACCGGATCGGGGAGGACGACCACTAGGGGAGAGAACTCTTGGCCAACGCGGACCTCGACGAGCTGCTGGCCATCCTCGATCTCTCCCCAGTCGGCGACGACGTGTTCGCTGGGGCGCATCCGCACAAGAACCCGCCGCGCACCTTCGGCGGGCAGCTGATGGCCCAGGCCTTCGTGGCGGCCACCCGCACTCTTCGGCACGAGATCGCACCCAGCGCGTTGTCGGTGCATTTCATCGCAGGCGGCGATCCGGAGGCCGACATCGAATTCCATGTCGTCCGGCTGCGCGACGAGCGGCGGTTCGCCAACCGGCGTGTTGACGCCGTCCAGAACGGCACACTGCTCGCCACCGCGCTGGTGTCCTACCTGTCGGCGGGAAGCGGCCTCGAACACAACACCCCGATGCCCGACCTGCCCGCGCCGGAGACGCTGCCCACGATCGACGAGCTGCTCGTCGGGTACGAGAAAGTGGTGCCCGGATTCGTCGCGGCGCTCCGCCCGATCGAGTGGCGCTACACCAACGACCCGTCGTGGATCATGCGCGAGAAGAACGGCATGCTGACCGCAAATCAGGTGTGGCTCAAGGCCGACGGCCCAATGCCCGACGACCCGACGCTGCACACCGCCGCGATGATCTATTCGTCCGACACCACGATCCTGGATTCGATCATCACCACCCACGGTCTGTCCTGGGGCTGGGACCGCATCTTCGCGGTCACGGTCAACCATTCGCTGTGGTTCCACCGGCAGGTCGACTTCTCCGAGTGGGTGCTCTATTCGACGAATTCGCCGGTCGCCGCGGAGTCCCGCGGCCTGGGCACCGGCCACTTCTTCAACCCGACCGGGGAGGTGGTGGCAACTGTCACGCAGGAGGGCATCGTCAAGCACTTCCCCGGAAATGCCTGATAGAAGGCGTATCGTCGGTCACGTGACCGAGCCGCCGGTTCAGGTCGCGCATCGTGTGCGCGCAAGGGAACGGGTTGTCGTCAATGTCGACACCCTGGCCGCGCGCTGGGTGGGCGCGCTGGCACTGCTCATCGCCTGCAGTTGGCTCACCGTGCTGATGGTCCGCGCGCACCGCCACCACACCGACTGGCAGACCGACAGCCGGGTGGCGTGGTCGCTGACGATCCTGGCTGCCGTCGCGTTGATCGCCCGGGGCATCTTCCTCGGCCGCCCGGTGACCGCCGCGCATGCGATCGCCGCCGCCGCGGCGGTGCTCGCCGGATTCGCCGCCCACCTACTGGCCTTCGACCTCACCGGCGACGTGCTGATCGCCTCCTCGGGGTTGCTGCTGATGTGGCCGACGACCGCGCGACCCGATCCGTCCCAGCTGGCCAGGGTGTGGGCCCTGGTCGACGCCACCAGTGGTGACCCGGTGGCGCCGTTCGCGATGCAGAACCTCAAGAGCTACTTCTTCAGCGCCGACGGCACCGCCGCGGTCGCCTACCGGACCCGGCTGGGTTACGCCGTCGTCAGTGGCGATCCGATCGGTGACGAAGGCCGTTTCGAGGAGCTGATCGGCGACTTCACCGGCATGTGCCACACCCACGGCTGGCGCGTGGTGGTCCTGGGCTGCAGCGAGCACAGGCTCGGGCTGTGGCGAGATCCCGCGGTGATCGGGCAGGCCTTGCGACCGGTTCCGATCGGCCGCGACGTGGTGATCGACGTGCCGTCCTTCGACATGGTGGGCCGCAAGTTCCGCAACCTGCGGCAGGCGGTGCAGCGCACCCACAACTTCGGGATCAGCACCGAGATCGTCGCCGAGTCCGAACTCGACGACCATCTGCTGGCCGAGCTCACCGACGTGCTGCTGTCGTCGGCCAAGGGGTCGCGCACCGAGCGTGGTTTCTCGATGATTCTCGATGGCACGCTGACCGGTCGCTACCCCGGCGTCCTGCTGATCATCGCGCGTGACCGGGCGGGCCGGGTGCAGGGATTTCACCGCTACGCGGTCGCCGGTGCCGGCAGCGACATCACCCTCGACGTTCCGTGGCGGCGCCGCGGCGCCCCGAACGGCATCGACGAGCGGCTGTCCGTGGACATGATCGACGCGATGAAAGCCGAGGGAGCTCAACGCCTTTCGCTGGCATTCGCGGCGTTCCCGGAGATCTTCAACGAAAAGCAGCGGGGAGCGCTCAGCGCATTCTTCTACACGGCGATCCATCTGGGCGACTCGCTGATCGCACTGGAGTCGCTGTACCGGTACCTGCGCAAGTTCCACGCCCTCGGTGATCGCCGGTACGTGCTGCTGTCGCTGAGGCAGGTGCTGCCGCTGCTCGTGGTGTTGCTTTCGCTGGAGTTCTTCCCGAGGCGGCGGCAGCTGCCCACGGAGTCCGGGGAGGGCGACCGATAGGTCCTACGGCGTCGGCGTCAAGGTGACGCTGAACTTGTTCTCCACGGACTGCTTGAACTCGTCGGCGCACTGCTGAACCTGCTGCTGGTCCTGGCCGGCCTTCTGCAGGCAGTCGATGTAGTCGGTGGCGCCGACCTCTTTGAACACGCCGACCCACACGGCGATGAACGCGAGACCGACGATGATCGCCAGAAAACCGAGGATGACGCCGGCCAGTGCGACGCCGCCGTTGTTGGCTTCACCGCGCTTGACCCGGCTGCGGCCGGCGAAGCCGATGATCACCGCCACGATGCCCAGAATGACGCCGCCGACCACGGAGAACGACGACAGAAGTGCGACGATCGCGATCACCAGGGCGGTGACGCCCAAGCCGTTGCGAGGCCCGGTGGGCGGTGGCGTGTAACCGGCATACGGCTGCGGCGGGGCAGGGGGATAGCCGCCGGGATACTGGCCGTACGAGGGAGCGGGATAGCCGGGGGGAGGAGGTGGTGGCGCCCCGTACGGGGGCGGGGTGGGCTGCTGAGGTGCCTGCTCTGGGGGCTCAGTCATGGATTGCACGTTACCTGCCGTCGCCGATCGATAGTCGCGGACAGGTGATGTCGATACCAAGTTGATGGCTGGCGACCACCACGGTGCGGTGTGCGCCGAGCAGGCTGCCGTCGAGCAGGGCGGTCAGGATGCGTTGACCGTCGGCGGCATCGAGGTGTTCGCTCGGTTCGTCGAGGAGCACGATCGGTGCCGGACACAGCAACACCCGGGCCAGCAGCAGCCGGCGTCGCTGCCCGGCCGACACCGCGGCCGCACCGCCGATCAGCACCGTGCCCAATCCGTCGGGCAGCGCGGCCAGCCAATCGTCGAGGCCCACCGCGGAGAGTGCGGCGGTGAGCTCGTCGTCGGTGCAATCGCCGCGCGCCACCAACAGGTTGTCCCGGACGGTGGTGTTGAACAGGTGTGCGTCTTCGGCGAAATAGCTTATGGTGCTCCGCAATTGAGATTCGTTGAGCTCGGTCGTCGCTTTCCCGTCGATGGTCACTGCGCCGTCGACCGGTGGCAGCAGGCCGGCCAGCGTCATCAGCAGTGCGGTCTTTCCCGCACCGCTTCGCCCGGTGATCGCCAGCCGGGCACCGGGTTGCAGCGTCACAGCGACGTGCTCACCGGTCGGCCCGCCGGGATAACCGGCACGCAGGTCGGCCGCCAGCACCGGTGTCGTGGCGAGAGTGGTGACGACGACGTCGGATTGGACGGCCCCCGACGGCAGCAGCTCGCGCAGGCGCGCGGCGGCGATCCGGCCGCGAGTCAGAGCGACCGCTGCGGCCGGCAGGGCGACGGTGGCCTCGAACGCCGAGAGCGGCAACAACATCAGCACCGCGAGTGTGGTGGGGGCGGTGTGCGCGGCGATGCCGATGCCGGCGACGACGGCCCCGATCGCGCTGGCTCCGATCGCCAGGGTCGGCACGGCGGCCGCCGCGGCGGCGGGTGCTGCCGCGCGGTCGATCGCCGAGCCCCAATCCCGCTGGCGCTGTTCGGCTTCGGTGATCAGGGCCGGTAGCCTCCCGGCCACCCGCAGTTCGGCGGCATGATCGAGCGCGGTGAGGGCGGCGATGTCGCGGTCCGATTGTTGAGCGCGGGCAACAGCTTCCTGTGCCCGCGCGGCGCGTGCGGCCAATACCGGTGCGAGCACACCCGCGACGAGCAGGCACAGCGCCAGGACCACGGCGGCGGCCGGCGAGATCATCGCGATGACGGCCGTGGCGGCGACGCCGAGCACGGCCGCGACGCCGATCGGGACCGCGGCGCGAACCGCGACATCGGCGAGCGTGTCCACGTCGGCGCCGACCCGGGTGAGCAGATCACCGCTGTGCAGCCGAGCCGTGATGTCGGCTGGGCCATGGGCCAGACGGCGATAGATCTCGGCTCGGGCACCGGCCGCCGCCCGCAGCGCGGTGTCGTGGGACGCCAACCGTTCGCAGTAACCGAAAACCCCCCGCGAGATGCCCAACGCGCGCACTGCCACCACGGCGATGGACAGGTCCAGCACCAGCGGCATCTGCCACGCGCGGGTGATCAGCCAGGCCGACACCCCGGCCAATGCCAGTGCGCTGCCCAGCGCCAGCGTGCCGAGCGTGATGGCCAGCAGCAGCCGGAGTCGGTCAAACGCGGGCATGGTGATCGGCCTCCACCGCGATGACGTGGTCGGCGATCCGGACCACACTGTCTCGATGTGCGACCACCACGACGGTGGATCCTGCTGCTGCGCGATCGCGGATCGCCTGCAGCACAGTCTCTTCGGTGGCCTCGTCCAGATGCGAGGTCGGCTCGTCGAGCAGCAGCACGGGCGCGCGGGACCCGAGTACCCGGGCCAGGCCCAGCCGCTGGCGTTGCCCCAGCGACAACCCCACGCCGCCGCGGCCGAGCACCGTGTCCGGTCCGTGGGGCAGTGCGGCCAACACCTCGGTGAAACCGGCTGCGTCGCAGGCGGCTTGATGGTCGGCGAGCGCGCCGAACAGATCCAGGTTCTCCGCGACCGTGCCCGGGATGATCACCGGGCGTTGAGCCAGCCAGGCCAGCTGCGGCCACCAGGCCGACCGGTCCATCTCGTCGACGTCGAGACCGCCAACGGTGATCCGGCCGTGGGTGGGACTGACCAGTCCCGCTATCGCGAGCAGGGTGGTGGACTTGCCGGCGCCGTTGGCGCCGGTGAGCACGGTGACGCTGCCGGGCAGTATGCGCCCGGACAGTAGGTGCGGTGACATTCCGTCGCGGCCGGCGACACCCAGGGCGTCGATGACGATCTCCGCGCCGGCCGCGTCCACGGTGCCGGTGCCGTGCAACGGCGCGGGATTCTGCTCGATCAGTGCGAACGCTTTGTCGGAAGCCGCCTTTCCGTTCTGTGCGGCGTGGAATTCGACACCGACCCGGCGCAGCGGCCAGAACACGTCGGGCGCCAGCAACAACACGGTCAGCCCCGCGGCCAGACTCATTTCGCCGTACACCAGTCGCAGACCGATGCTGACCGCGACCAGCGCGACGCCCAGGGTGGCGATGAGTTCGAGTACCAGTGCCGACAGGAACGCGATGCGCAGGGTGGCCATGGCCGAACGACGATGGGCGGCACTGAGTGTGGTGATGCGTTGTGCCGGGCCGTCGGCACGGCCGAGGGCCCGCAAGGTGGGGATGCCGGCGATGAGATCCAGCAGCCGGGCCTGCAGTGTGGTCATCGCGGCCAGCGCCGCCGCTGATCGCTCCGCGGTGGCCAGCCCGATCAACACCATGAAGATCGGGATCAGTGGCAGGGCGACGAGGACGATCAGTGCGGACTGAAAATCGTTGAACGCGATCACCACAACGGTGGCCGGCGTGAGGATCGCTGCCAGAAACAGCGCCGGGAGATACGCGGTGAAATATGGCCGCAGACCGTCGAGCCCGGTGGTGATGATCGTTGCGGCGTCGTCGTGCTGGGCGTCGCGAGCAGCGGGTGGCAGCGCGGTCACGGTCCGCAGCACCCGGCCGCTGAGGTCGGCGATCACCGCACTGGCGCCCCGCTGACCGAGCCGGCCCTGCAGCAGGAGGATAAGCGCCCGAAACAGCCAGAGCCCGGCCAGGATCGCCAGTTCGGTGCGCCAGTGGCCGAGGCTGCGGGTGGCCGGGTCGGTGATGACGCCGGCCACCAGATGGCCGAGGATCACGGCGCCGGCGATCGCGCAGCCCGCGATCAGCGTTCCGCAGCCGACTGTCGCGACCAGATACCGGCGCACAGCCGAAGAGGCCCGCCACAGACGTGGATCCAGCGGGCCCGACCGGCGCTGGGAGCTCAGGGCACGCGCCTCAATGGCAGGCCGACGGACTTGGGAATGGACTCGGCGAAGACACGTTTGCGGAACACCCAGTAGGTCCAACCCTGGTAGATCAGCACGATCGGAGTGAATATCGCAGCCGCCCACGTCATCACCTTCAGGGTGTACGGACTGGACGAGCCGTTGTAGATCGTCAGGTCGTAGGCCGGGCTGATGGTCGACGGCACCAGGTTGGGGTACAGCGACCCGAACAGCAACGTCACCACCGCGGCGACGACGATCGTCGTCGCCAGGAATGCCCAGCCCTCCCGGGCGGCCCACGCCGCCGCGACGGCGGCCAGTTGGGCGATAACGGCGATGGCCAGGACCGCCCAGGTCCACGGCTTCCCGTGTGCCAGTTGCGTCCACACGCCGAACGCGGCGACCAGTACCGTCGCGGGCACGCTGAGCGTGCGGGCCAGCCCGACGGCATCGCTGCGTACCGCGCCGCCGCTCTTGAGGGCCAGGAACACCGCGCCGTGGAACAGGAACAGCGCACAGGTGGCCAGCCCACCGAGCAAGGTGTACGGGTTCAGCACGTCGGACACGGCGAGGTCGGCGACGTTCTTGTCCGGCCCGACGGGCAGTCCGTTGACCAGGATCGCGAACGCGACACCCCACAGGATCGCCGGCAGCCACGACCCGGTCGCGATGCCGATGTCGCACCAGCGGCGCCACTTCGGATCGTCGATCTTGCCGCGCCATTCGATGGCCACGACGCGCGCGATCATCGACAGCAGGATCACCAGCAGCGGGAGATACAGCGTGGAGAACACGGTGGCATACCAGTGCGGAAAGGCCGCGAACATGGCGCCGCCCGCGGTGATCAGCCACACCTCGTTGCCGTCCCATACCGGGCCGATGGTGTTCAGCACCGCCCGACGATGAGATTCTGCGTCTCCCTTACCGATCCGGCCCAGCCAGGTCATCACCATGCCGACGCCGAAGTCGAAGCCCTCCAGGACGAAAAAGCCCAGGAACAGCACCGCCACGATCACGAACCAAATCTGTTGCAGCCCCATGGTTGGCTCCTCAGTAGGCGAACGACAGGGGTGCGACTTCGTCGTCCCCGGGCGGGGTGGGCGGCGCCGGCTCGGCGTCGTGCTCGAGCGGGCCCGCGGTCACATATCTGCGGACCAGGTAGAACCAGATCACCGCCAGCACCGCGTAAATCAGGGTGAACGAGATCAGCGATACCCACACCAGGCCCGGTCCGTGCAGTGACACGCCTTGTCGAACGGTCAGCCGGACCAGTTGATCGCCGTCGGGGTTGGGCGCGACCACCCACGGCTGGCGGCCCATCTCGGTGAACACCCAGCCGGCGATGGCAGCCAGGAACGGTGTCGGGATGGTCCACAGCGCGAAGCGGGAATACCACTTTCCTTCCCGTGTGCCCGGCACCCGGCCGCGCCGCGTCAGCCACAGTGTGGCCAGTGCGAACAGCAGCGGCACCGCCATCAAGCCGATCATCGCGCGGAACGCCCAGTAGGTGACGAACAGATTGGGCACATACCACCCGGGACCGAACTTCTGTTCATATTGCTGCTGAAGGTCTTTGGTGCCCTGCAACGTCACTCCGCTGAACTTGCCCTCAGCCAGGAACGGCAGTGCGAAAGGCACCTCGATGACGCGGGTGATGCTGTCACAGTTGTTGTGCGTCCCGACGGTCAGAAGCGACAGGTTGGGATCGGTTTCGGTGTGGCACAACGATTCCGCGGCAGCCATCTTCATCGGCTGCTGGTGGAACATCAGCTTGCCTTGCACGTCGCCGGTGAAAAACAAGCCGACGCAGGCGACCAGAGCGACCAGTGAGCCCAGGATCGCGCCCGGACGGTACATCGCGACGGCGTCGGGGCTGGCTTTGGACCGCACCATCCACCACGCGCAGACGGCAGCCACGAACGTCGCGGCGGTGAGGAACGACGCGGTGACCGCATGCCAGAAGGCCGCGACTCCGGTGTTGTTGGTGAACAACTCGACGATGCTCTGCAGTTCGGCGCGACCCGTCTGCGGGTTGAACCGGGTGCCCACCGGGTGCTGCATCCACGAATTCGCGGTGATGATGAAGAAGGCCGAAAGGTTGACCGCGATGGCCACCAGCCAGATCGACGTCAGGTGCAGCCAGCGGGGGAGTCGGGTCCAGCCGAATATCCACAGCCCGATGAACGTCGACTCCAGGAAGAACGCAACCAGGCCCTCCAGCGCCAGCGGCGCGCCGAACACATCGCCGACGAAGCGGGAGTATTCGCTCCAGTTCATCCCGAATTGGAACTCCTGCACGATGCCGGTCGCGACACCGATGGCGAAGTTGATCAGGAAGATCTTGCCGAAGAATTTGGTCAGCCGATACCAGGCCGGGTTGTCGGTGAGGACCCAGATCGTCTGCATGACAGCGATCAGCGGCGCCAGCCCGATCGTGAGCGGTACGAATATGAAGTGGTAGACCGTCGTGATTCCGAATTGCCATCGGGACACGTCAAGAGCGCTCATCGCGGAACTCTCCAACCAACGCGAAAGGCGCGGATCGCCTATCTACGACAAAGTGTAGTAGCGATCCGCGCCGTTCGCGCTAGAGCCTTTTGGCCTTTGTGACGAGAATCCTAGGGCGTCGTGGCGGCGATTCGGTCGCCGAGGTTCTTCGACGCCTTGCGGATTCCGAAGGAGGCCACCACTTCGAAAACGCCGATGACGACCAGCCAGATACCCACCACGAGGGTCAGCGTGGCCAGCGACGGGAACGGTGACGCCAGCACGACGATGCCGGCGATGAGGCTGATCACGCCGACGAAGATCTCCCAGCCGCGGCCGGGGGTGTCCGGGTCGCTGATCGCGGACACCGCGGTGGCGACGCCACGGAAGATGAAGCCCACACCGATCCAGATCGCCAGCAGCAGAATGGAGTTCTGGATGCTGCGGAAGCAGAGCACCGCGAGGATCAGGGCAGCGGCACCGCTGATGAACAACATGACCCGGCCGCCGGCCGACACATGCAGGGTGAAGGCGTGGAACACCTGCGAGATGCCCGTCACCAGAAGGTAGGCGCCGAAGAAGATCGCGGCGACGAGGATGGAGATTCCCGGCCAGACGAGTACCAGGATTCCGAGAACGAGCGACAGAACGCCCGACAGCAGGACCGACTTCCACAGATGCGGCAGAAGCGGCGGGGCAGAGGTGGTTGTCATGGCCGGAAGTGTTGCACAGCGGGTTGACGATCGACGTCATTTGACCACTTCAACGGGTGAATTGACGTCAAAGAGTGTCCTCGTCGTCACCGCGTTCGCGCAGCGACAGCCAGTACAGCATGGTGATCAATCCGAATATCAGGAGCGCGGCGATCAGGTCGGACCACTGGAACGGGTAGACGGCTCCGTCGATGGACAGCACCATCACGGTTTCGGCGACGGCGAAGAACAGAAAGAAGACGCCGAGGAACCGGCGGGCCGGCGACCGGTGCAACCGGGTCCGGCGGACTTCCACCATCAGGCTCAGCAGCAGCACCGGCAGCACTTGCGCGAGGGTCGCGGCCGTGGGGCCGTCCATGATGGCGAAATGGATTCGATTCAGGTCAGGCACGGCGGGCCACACTAGCTGCGCGTACCTGTGGATCCGCTGCCAGATGGTTACGGTGCTACTACTGTTCCGTTACCGGGAGTACAAAACCCGGATCAGGCCATTAGTTTCGGGCAGGACGGCCCGGGATGCAGTCGAGAGAAAGAGGCAACCGTGCTCACTGGATGGTGTCGCGTAGTTGGAGTGATTGGCATAGCCGGTGCCTTGGCACTGTCCGGCTGCAGCAGCAAGAGTGACTCTGGCGCAGGGCCGTCGACGGCGACCACGGCGGCCAAGGCAGAGAAGGTCGACGAGATCGCGGCGACGGTTCCCGACGACATCAAGAAGTCGGGCAAGTTGGTCGTCGGCGTCAACATTCCTTATGCGCCCAACGAATTCAAGGATTCCAGCGGCAAGATCGTCGGCTTCGACGTCGACCTGATGAACGCCATCGCCTCCACGATGGGCTTGACCGCCGACTTCCGCGAAGCGGACTTCGCCAAGATCATCCCCTCGATCCAGCAGGGCACCTTCAACGTCGGCATGTCGTCGTTCACCGACACCAAGGAGCGCCAGCAGTCGGTGGACTTCGTCGACTACTTCAACGCGGGCATCATGTGGGCGCAGCGGCCCGGGTCGCCGATCGATCCGAACAACGCGTGCGGCAAGAAGGTCGCCGTGCAGGCGACCACCACCGAGGAAACCGACGAGCTCCCCAAGAAGAGCAAGGCGTGCACGGACGCCGGGAAGCCGGCCATCGAGATCCTGAAGTTCGACGGGCAGGACGCCGCCACCAACGCGGTGGTTCTCGGCCAGGCCGACGCGATGTCGGCGGATTCGCCGGTGACCGCGTACGCCATCAAGCAGAGCAACGGCAAGCTCGAGGCTGCCGGCGAGATCTTCGACTCCGCGCCCTACGGCTGGCCGGTCGCCAAGGGTTCGCCGTTGGCCGCTTCCCTGCAGAAGGCGCTCGAACACCTCATCGAGACCGGTGATTACAAGACGATCGCCAGCAACTGGGGTGTTGAAGCCGGGATGATCACCAAGCCGGTCATCAACGGGGGGACCAGCTAACCGATATGGCTGTCGACGAGTCGGCTCCACCTGCCATCAACGCGGTACCGCTTCGTCATCCGTGGCGGTGGGTGGGGGCGGCCGTCATCATCGTTCTGGTTGGCCTGTTCATCTATGGCGCGGCCACCAACCCGGCCTACGGCTGGTCGACGTACGGCGAGTATCTGTTCAACGACCGGATCATGCTCGGTGTCTTCAACACACTGCAGCTGACGGTGTACGCGATGGTGCTCGGCGTCGTGCTGGGTGTGATCCTGTCGGTGATGCGACTGTCGCCGAACCCCGTATTCGGTTCGGTGGCATGGGTTTTCCTGTGGATCTTCCGCGGCACACCGGTGTACGTGCAGCTGGTGTTCTGGGGGCTGATCCCGACGATCTATCAGCACATCCAGTTGGGCGTGCCGTTCGGGCCGTCGTTCTTCCATCTAGACCTGCAGAACCTGTCCATCCCGTTCCTGCTGGCGGTCATCGGTCTCGGACTCAACGAGGCCGCGTACATGGCCGAGATCATCCGGGCAGGCATCACGTCGGTGCCCGAAGGGCAGTCGGAGGCATCGACCGCGCTGGGTATGTCGTGGGGAATGACGATGCGCCGCACCGTGCTTCCGCAGGCGATGCGGGTCATCATCCCGCCGACCGGCAACGAGGTCATCAGCATGCTGAAGACCACATCGCTGGTGACGGCCGTGCCGTATTCCTATGACCTGTACAGCATTGCCTCGCGGGAGATCGCGGCCCGGACCTTCGAACCGGTTCCGATGCTGCTGGTGGCGGCGACCTGGTACCTGGTGATCACCAGTGTGCTGATGGTGGGGCAGTACTACCTCGAGAAGTACTTCTCCCGCGGCATCTCCCGGCAGTTGACCTCCAAACAACTCGAGGCCTTGGCCAAGGCACAGACCGGTACGGAGGCGGGACACGTATGACCGGCGAACCCATGGTGCGCGCCGAGCGGGTGTGCAAGGACTTCGGCGCCCTGTCGGTGCTCAAAGGTGTGACGCTGTCGGTGGACCCCGGCAAGGTGCTCGTGCTTGTCGGGCCGTCGGGCTCCGGCAAGTCCACATTCCTGCGCTGCATCAATCACCTCGAAACTGTCAGTGCCGGAAGGCTTTACGTCGATGGCGATCTCATCGGGTATCGCGAGCGTGGCGACAAGCTCTATGAGATGCCCCCGCGCGAGGCCGCCAAACAGCGCCGCGACATCGGGATGGTGTTCCAGCACTTCAATCTTTTCCCGCACCGCACGGCGCTGGCCAACATCATCGAATCGCCGGTGCACGTCAAGCGGATGAAGAAGGCTGCCGCGCTCGATCGGGCTCGGGATCTGCTCAATCAGGTGGGCCTGTCCGAGAAGGCCGACGCCTACCCGGCGCAGCTGTCGGGCGGCCAACAGCAGCGGGTGGCGATCGCACGGGCACTGGCGATGGACCCCAAGCTGATGCTGTTCGACGAGCCGACCTCGGCGTTGGACCCCGAACTCGTCGGCGAAGTGCTGGGCGTGATGAAAAAACTTGCCAGCGAGGGCATGACGATGATCGTGGTGACGCACGAGATGGGTTTCGCCCGCGAGGTCGCCGACGAACTGGTGTTCATGGACGGTGGGGTGATCGTCGAAAGCGGGCCGCCTCGGGAAGTCCTGAGTAACCCGCAGCACGACCGGACGAAGGCCTTCCTGTCCAAAGTCATGTAGCGCCCGGCGTGACGAGGATGACAGCGAATCGGGGCAGGTTTACCGGTCACATCCTGTTGAACACTGCATGACGACAGCGACTGGACAACGACGAAACCCCGCAGAAGTAACCGGATTCCAGGCCTCGGCAGATTTGGCAGGCAACCTGCAGCGAGTCCTGGTGGACCTCATCGAATTGCATCTGCAGGGCAAGCAGGCGCACTGGAACGTCGTCGGAACCAACTTCCGCGATCTGCACCTGCAGCTCGACGACGTCGTCGACTTCGCCCGCGAATCCAGTGACACGATCGCCGAGCGGATGCGTGCGCTGGACGCGGTGCCCGACGGCCGCTCCGACACCGTCGCGGCGACCACCAGCGTCCCGCAGATTCCCGGGTACGAGCACAACACCAGCGAGGTGGTCGAGCTGATCACCACGGCGATCTACGCCGTCGTCGCCACGCTGCGCGACGTGCACGACGCCGTCGACGCCGAGGACCCTACGACAGCCGACCAGCTGCACCAGATGATCGACGGGCTCGAGAAGCTGGCGTGGCTGCTCAAGTCGGAGAACCGCAAGGTCTAACCGGTTGGACTTTCGACCCGCCCAGTCTCTTCCTGGGCGGGTCGATCGCTGCCCGGACTGGTGGTGGCTCGGCGGTCGACCAGGTACCAGGTGTGCATGAGGCCCTTGCCCTTCACGTCGACGTCGCCGCGCTCCTCGAGGACGAACCGGTCCCGCAGCCGTTCGTAGACATCCTGGGGGACCTGAATGCGGCCCTCGGGGTCGGTGGTCTCCATGCGGGAGGCGACGTTGACCGCGTCGCCCCACACGTCGTAGAAGAACCTGCGGGCGCCGACCACGCCGGCGACCACCGGGCCGGCGGCCATCCCCATCCGCAGCGGCACGAGTTGACCGTTGGGATCGCGCAGATCCCGCACGGCCTTGGCCATGTCGAGTGCGAGGTTCGCCAGCGCGTCGGCGTGATCGTCGCGAGGCTCCGGCACGCCGCTGACGACCATGTAGGAGTCGCCGGTGGTCTTGATCTTCTCCAGGCCGTGCTTGTCGACCAGGCGATCGAACGTGGTGTACAGCCGGTCGAGGAAGCGCACCAATTCGGCGGGTGCGATCTGGCTGGCCCGCTCGGTGAAGCCGGCGATGTCGGCGAACAGGATCGAGGCGTCGTCGTATCGGTCGGCGATCGTGCCGCGGGCCGGGTCTTTCAGGCGCGCCGCGATGGTGGCCGGAAGGATGTTGGCCAGCAGTGCTTCGGAGCGCAGGTACTCGAATTCCATTGCCGCCTCGGCGCGGGAGACTTCCCGCATGGCGTACCAGACCGTCGCGAAGATCATCACGCAGGCGGACACCGTGGTGATCACGAAGCCGGCGTTGACCAGCCAGCGCGGCTGGATTCCGGTGTCGCCGGGCACCAGGAACTGCGATGCGATGGTCAGCCCGGCGCCGATCGCCACCACCATCGAGGCCAGCACGACATGCTCTACGCCGAGCACGAGGACGGCCAGCGACGCCGACACCAGATAGTAGAACTGGATGCCGGAGTCGGTCCCGACCTGCCAGCCGACGATTGTCAGGGACAAGAACGCGAAGAAGATGAAGGCCAGCGCGGCGATGCTCTCGCCGAAGCGGTGCAGTAGCGGGATGACCCCGAAGATGGCCGCGGTGCCCAGATTGACCAGCCCGATCGCCACCAAGTGGTCGGCGGTGATGAACTGCAGGATCCCGATGACAGCGGTGACGACGGCGGCCATCGTCGCCGCGATGTTGAGCACGCGCTGACGGCGGGTGATCGACTCGGCCCAATGCAGGTTGCGAGCCGGCGCGCGGCGCTGCATCTTCTCGCAGTCCGCGCGCTGGGCCGGTCCGTCCGACGGCACCGAACCAGCGCATTTCCGCAGGGTGCCCACACCGGCAGCCTATCGGTTGGCGGCAAGCACCGAGAGGAGTTCGTATCCGACGTGGGCGGCGGCGATCCCGGTCATCTCGGCGTGGTCGTAGGCCGGGGCCACCTCGACGATGTCGGCGCCGACCACGTCGAGGCCCACCAGCCCGCGCAGCGTGTTGAGCAGTTCGCGCGACGTCAACCCACCGGCTTCCGGCGTTCCGGTGCCGGGCGCATGCGCGGGATCGAGGACGTCGATGTCGACTGAGACGTACACCGGGCCGCCCTCGAGACGCTTGCGCATCCGCTCCACAATGCTTGTGACACCGTCGAATTCATAATCATCGGAGCGGATGACCTGGAAGCCCAGAACGGCGTCGTCCTCCAGGTCGGTCTTGCTGTACAACGGGCCGCGGATGCCCATGTGCAGCGATCTCTCCATGTCGATCAGCCCTTCCTCGCTGGCCCGCCGGAACGGTGTGCCATGGGTGTAGGGCGCGCCGAAATAGGTGTCCCAGGTATCGAGATGGGCGTCGAAATGCAGCACCGCCACCGGGCCGTGGTCGCGCGCCAGCGAGCGCAGGATGGGCAGGGCGATGGTGTGGTCGCCGCCGATGGTCAGAACAGTCGACCCGTCCTTGCGCAGGTCGGTCATCGCGGTGTCGATTCCCGCGATCGCCTCCTCGATGTCGAAGGGGTTGACGGCGATGTCGCCGCAATCGGCCACCTGCTGAGTGGTGAACGGATTAACGCCCAACGCCGGGTTGAACGGCCGCAGCAGCTTGGAGGCCGCGCGGACATGCGATGGTCCGAATCGCGCTCCCGGCCGGTAGGACACCCCGCTGTCGAAGGGCACCCCGACGATGCGAACGTCGGCGCCGGGCACCTCGGAGATCCGCGGCAACCGCGCGAACGTCGACGGCTCGGTGTAGCGGGGATATTTCGTGGCGTCGACGGGTCCGACGATCCCGGAGTCCGGCACGTTGTCGTTCGCGGATGCCATGCTTCCTCCTCTGCCGGTTCCCTGCGGCGAGGTTAGCCTGCAAGGATGACCCGGATCGCGTGCGCCCAGATCGACCCCACCGTCGGCGCGCTGGCCGACAATCTCGAGCTCTCGACGGGTGCTGTTGCTGACGCGGTCGCGCACGGGGCCGACGTCGTGGTGCTGCCGGAACTGGCCACCTCCGGCTATATGTTCGCCGATGCCGACGAAGCCCGCTCGGTGGCGTTGCGCCCCACCGACCCGGCGTTCGACGGGTGGCGTTCCGCCGCCGGTGACGCGATCGTGATCGGCGGGTTCTGCGAACTCGGTGACGACGGGTTGCTGTACAACAGCGCGGTCGCGCTCGACCGCGACGGAGTGATCGCGACCTACCGCAAAACACATCTGTGGGACCGGGAGAAGCTGATCTTCACCCGCGGCGCCGCGCTGCCTGCGGTGCTGAAGACGCGGCACGGCGCGATCGCGGTGATGGTCTGCTACGACCTGGAGTTCGGTGAAGTGACCCGCCAGGTGGCCGTTGACGGCGTGGAATTGATTGCGGCGCCGGTGAATTGGCCACTGTTCCCGCGTCCCGAGGGGGAGCGGCCCGGTGAGGTGATCACGGCGATGTCCACCGCGCGGCTCAATCGGGTGGTTGTCGCGGTGTGCGATCGCGCGGGAGTCGAACGTGGCCAGCCGTGGACGCAGGGCAGTGTGATCGTCGACCCCGACGGCTGGGTGGTCGCCGAAGCAGGATCGGGACCGGGGCTGGCCATTGCCGACGTCGACCTGACCGCCACGCACGACAAGACTCTGACGGAGTATGTCGACCTGCTCGCCGATCGGCGCCTGGACCTCTACTGAAAAGCCGCCCAAAAGTTTGCTTGAGCGGTATGCTCCCCCCATTGGACCCACAGCGGTCATCCAGTAAAGTAGCCTTTCGCCACTTCGGCGTACACAGATAGGAAACATCATGAGCTCTGGTCGCCTGACTCGTCAGATTGCACTCTTTGCTGGCGGGGCCGCAATCGTCGGGATGGGTGCGCTGACCGCGTGCAGCTCGAACGCGAAGGACGCCCCGTCGTCGACGACTACGACCACTCCGTCGTCCACCGTGGTGCCCTCGCCGACGGAAAAGGCTGTGTCGCCCGGTGGCGCGAACTCGTTCTCGCCGACGGTCAACCCTGCGCCGCCGGGAGCGGTCTGCAAGGAAATCGTCGGCAACAACTGCGTTCGGTGATCTCGGCCCGCCGTTAGTCGGCGGACAGCAGCGTTCAGACGGTACGGCTATGCGTCCGCCTCAACAGGCGGTCGCCGGCCGTGCCGTTTGGCCTTCGGGCCCGCGACGTGATGGCCGCAGCGCTCAGTACCACGAGCGCCCCGCCGAGCACCATGCCCCCGATGACATCGGTGAAGATGTGCGCGCGCACGTAGAGCGCCAGCCACGCGACGGCGAGGACACCGATCGCGGCAACGCTTGAAATCACGGCCTTCGCGGCCTGATTGCGCCCGACGCCGACGCACACCGCGATCGTTCCGAACAGCGTGGCGGCTCCGGTGACATGACCGGACGGGAACGAATGCATGTAATCGAGATCTGACCAGTCAAGCATTGATCCGTCGCGCAGCTGGGCGAGATTCTGCGGCGTTCGTCCGACAGTGTGCTTGAGCGTTTGCTCGAGCACCGCACCCGCGCCGACGGATCCGGTCACGGCAATGAGGCGGATGATCGAACGCGCGCTCACGGCCAATAGCGTTCCGCTCACCAGTCCGGCGACTGCCACGTGGACGGGTTGACCGATGAAGTCGAAGATCCCGGCCGAATCGCCCCTTCCGCTATGCGATCGATGCGCGTCGAACCAGTTCCACACCGATGTGTCGAGCGCTGTCATCCACCACGAGTTGATCTCGGCAGCCATGAACGCCAGGACGCTGAACAGGCCCGCGGCAACCAGGACCAGCGCGAGCCGCTGTCGTGTCGGTGTGACGTCGATGCCGCTCATTGTGCCCCAATGGCCCATTCTCGTCGTTGCGGGTGGGGCTTGCGGACAACGGGCCGAGCGTTCGGTCACACGCCGTTGTAGTGAGTATTGACGAAATCGTCGGCACACGAAGGCCGGCCAGGTCCGCGCATTCAGCCTTAGTGATACAGACCACTCATGGCCTCGGTTATGCACGTCTGCGAACTGGAAATCACTGTTGGTGAGGCCCGCCACGGCGATGGGGGAATCAAAGGGGGTCGTGGCGGGCCTCCCTTTCGGGCACAATTCCCGCGCCGAAAACAGAAATTCCACCCCGACATTGCTGCCTGTTCAAGAATTGGTAGGCAACGGCGTGCACATCAAAGGCTGAGTCAATTCGAATAGTTACGCCAGCCGAATGCGTGCAGCCAAGCGGGGATTGAGCCGAACCCGGTCAAGGGAACCCGCCACGGCAAGGGGGGGATAAGGGCCGTGGCGGGTTCGCTAGGTCAACGGTGGGTGGACCGGATCAGTTCCCTGATCGCGACACCGATGCGGGGTGGGGATCTGCAGGCGCTTCTGCACCTGCGCTCCGCAGGCCTCAGCGGGCTGGCTGCGAGCGGGATGGCTAGTTCTGGTGCCCTCGGTGAGATTCGAACTCACACTGCACGGGTTTTGAATCCGTTTCCTCTGCCAGTTGGGATACGAGGGCAGGCCGTGTTCACGGCGGTGTCCCACCATAGTGGATGACCGCGCCGGGGGCGCCAACCGGTCGGCCACAGAGCTCCGAGGTGGCTGATTACCGCTGACCACGCAACAATGGCCGCATGACGGACGCCGAAGACCGCACATCCCGCCGGGTGCTGATCGCCGAGGATGAAGCGTTGATCCGGATGGATCTGGCCGAAATGCTTCGGGACGAGGGCTATGAGGTGGTCGGCGAAGCCGGGGACGGCCAGGAGGCCGTCGAGCTGGCCGAACAGTTGCGTCCCGACCTGGTGATCATGGACGTCAAGATGCCGCGGCGGGACGGGATCGACGCGGCCGCCGAGATCGCCAGCAAGCGCATCGCGCCGATCGTCGTGCTGACCGCCTTCAGTCAGCGCGATCTGGTGGAAAAGGCGCGCGACGCCGGCGCCATGGCGTACTTGGTGAAGCCGTTCTCCATCAGCGATCTGATCCCGGCGATCGAGGTGGCGGTCAGCCGGTTCGGTGAGATCGCCGAACTGGAGCGTGAGGTCGCCAACCTGTCGGACCGCCTGGAGACCCGCAAACTGGTGGAGCGGGCCAAGGGGTTGCTGCAGGCGAACCAGGGCATGACCGAACCCGAGGCGTTCAAGTGGATTCAGCGTGCGGCCATGGACCGGCGCACCACGATGAAGCGGGTCGCCGAGGTGGTGCTGGAGACCCTCGACACGCCCGGTGCGGATCCGGCGTCGAATTGACGCGTTAACTCTGCGTTTCCTCTGACCGCGCCGTTTGGCGCGATCCGGAATATGCTCACGGCCAGGCGTTGGCCAACATGACGCGCTGCGGCCACCGGTTGGCTATGTTCTACCGCAGTGTCGAGGGTGGGCCGCAGAGCGGTTTGCGATGTCGGCGCCGTGAAACTACTGACCCGGAGGTGAAACGTGCGCGGACGCGCGACACGCAGTGCAATCGCCGCTAGTTCGGCGCTGCTGGCGGTCATCGGCATCGCCGGCTGCAATCAGCAGTCCCCGTCGAATGGTGGCGGAAACGCCTCGCAGGGCGACCTGAAGATCGTCGAGCAGGTCCAGATCGATCAGAACGGCGCGGAAGTCAAGCCCGACGCCGGCGCCACACCTGCCGATCCGGCCGGTGACGGCAAGGCGACCTGCCCGCCGGTGTCCATCGCGATGGCCGGTGCGCTCAACGGGCCCGACGCCGCGCTGGGCATCAACATCAAGGACGGCGTGCAGCTGGCCATCGACAAGCACAACGCCGCCAACCCCGGCTGCCAGGTGCAGTTGAAGCCGTTCGACACCGAAGGTGACCCGCAGAAGGCCACCGCAATCGCGCCGCAGATCGTCGACGATGCGTTCACGATCGGGCTTGTCGGACCGGCGTTCTCGGGCGAGACCAAGGCCACCGGCGGGGTGTTCGATCAGGCCGGCCTGGTCGCCGCCACTGCGTCGGCCACCAACGTCACGCTCTCCGAGCAGGGCTGGAAGACGTTCTTCCGTGGCCTGGCCAACGACGGCGTGCAGGGCCCCTCGGTGGCCAACTATCTGAAGAACACCCTCAACCAGAAGAAGGTCTGCGTCGTCGACGACAGCACCGACTACGGTGTCGGCCTGGCGCAGGCGGTTCGCGAGACCCTCGGCCCGGTCGCTCTCGACGCCTGCAAGATCTCGGTCAAGAAGGGCGACAAGGACTTCTCGGCCGCGGTCACCCAGGTCAAGGGCCAGTCGCCGGATTCGGTGTTCTACAGCGGTTACTACGCCGAGGCCGCTCCGTTCGTCCAGCAGCTGCGCGACGGCGGGTACACCGGCAAGTTCGTCAGCGCCGACGGCACCAAGGATCCGGAGTTCGTGAAGCAGGCGGGGCAGTCCTCCAAGGACGCCATCCTGTCCTGCCCCTGCGGCCCGGCCACCGGCTCCTTCGCCGACGAGTACACCAAGAAGTTCGGCCAGGCGCCTGGCACCTACAGCACCGAGGGCTACGACCTCGGCACGATCCTGCTGAAGGGCATCGACGCCGGCAAGATCACCCGGGCCGACCTGCTCGACTGGGTGAAGAACTACAACGGCCAAGGTGTGGCCCGTAAGTACCAGTGGACCGACAAGGGTGAACTCACCACCACCCTGATTTGGATCTACAAGGTTCAGTAGCCGATTCGCGAGACGCGTCCGGGACCGCAAGGCTCGGACGCGTTCTCGTTTCAGACACCAAGGAGGCCGCCGCTAACGATGGTCTACGAGAGCCTCGGCCAGATCACGTATCTCGCCAGTGACATCGGTTTCAATATCGACAATCTGCGAGACGGCTTCTGGCAGTTGACCATCGACGGCCTGTCGTGGGGCGCCATCTACTCTCTGGTGGCTGTTGGGTACACCCTGGTGTTCGGCGTGCTGCGACTGATCAACTTCGCGCATTCCGAGATCTTCATGCTGGGGATGTTCGGCGCCTACTTCTGCCTGGACATGATTCTCGGGTTCACCCCGAGCGGTAACGCCTACAGCAAGGGCGTCTTACTGACAGTGTTGTACCTCGGCATCGCCATGCTGTTCGCGATGTTGGTATCAGGTTCGGCCGCAATGGGTTTGGAGCTGGTCGCCTACCGGCCGCTGCGTCGCCGCAACGCCCGGCCGCTGACGTTCCTGATCACCGCCATCGGTATGTCGTTCGTGCTGCAGGAGTTCGTGCATTTTGTGCTGCCCAAGATCATCAAGGACTACGGCGGCAGCAACGCCCAGCAGCCGATCATCCTGGTGCAGCCCAAGACCCAGTTCGAGATCTTCGGTGCGACAGTCTCCAACGTCACCCTGGTGATCATCGCGGCCGCGCTGATCTTCGCCGCGCTGACCGACATCGCGATCAACCGGACCAAGTTCGGCCGCGGCATCCGGGCGGTGGCCCAGGATCCGACCACGGCGACACTGATGGGGGTGTCCCGGGAACGGATCATCCTGACGACGTTTTTGATCGGCGGTCTGCTGGCCGGCGCCGCCGCGCTGCTCTACACCCTGAAAGTGCCGCAGGGAATCATCTACTCGGGCGGATTCCTGTTGGGCATCAAGGCGTTTTCCGCGGCCGTGCTCGGCGGAATCGGCAACCTGCGCGGGGCGCTACTCGGCGGACTGGTGCTGGGCATCATGGAGAACTACGGACAGGCCGTGTTCGGCACGCAATGGCGTGACGTCGTCGCTTTCGTGTTGTTGGTTCTGGTGCTGCTGATCAGGCCCACCGGGATACTCGGGGAAAGCCTCGGAAAGGCGCGAGCATGAGCGAGCAGACGCCAGGAAAGTGGTCGGGCCGGCTGCTGGCCCCCGGCGACGGTCTGCGCGGTTGGTGGTCGGGCCTGAGCCGGGTGCAGAAGTGGGGCTTCGGAATTGTGGGCTTCGCACTGCTGGCGTTGTCGCCGCTGCACCCGCCGCCGTTCTTCGATACGCCCGGAATCAGCTTCGGCGGCACCATGGCTCAGTTCGCCATGGTCGCGATCATCGCGATCGGCCTCAACGTCGTCGTCGGCCAGGCCGGTCTCCTGGATCTGGGCTACGTCGGCTTCTATGCCGTCGGCGCCTACACCGTCGCCCTGCTGACCAGTCCGGACAGCCCGTGGAATCAGCTCAGCGGCAGCGGGGCGTTCAGCGAGAACTGGGCGTGGCTGTCGTGCGTTCCGCTCGCGATGGCCTTCACCGCGCTCGCCGGTTTGATCCTGGGCATTCCGACGCTGCGGCTGCGCGGCGACTATCTGGCCATCGTCACATTGGGTTTCGGCGAGATCATCCGGTTGCTCGCCGACAACCTGTCCGGGATCACCAACGGTTCCCGCGGCCTCAACGGGGTCGCCTATCCGAGGGTCGGGCAGACCGACAAACTGCCCGACGGGGTGTTCTCGAGCGGTAACTCCACGGGCCATGCGAACTACGGCACCTGGTGGTTCTGGCTGGGATTGATCCTGATCGTCGCAATCCTGCTGCTGGTCGGCAACCTGGAACGCAGCCGGGTCGGCCGGGCCTGGGTGGCGATCCGCGAGGACGAGGACGCCGCGGAAGTGATGGGCGTCAACACGTTCCGGTTCAAGCTGTGGGCATTCGTGATCGGCGCTGCGATCGGTGGACTGTCCGGGGCGCTGTACGCCGGACAGGTGCAGTACGTCGCGCCGCCCACGTTCAACATCATCAACTCGATGCTGTTCCTGTGCGCGGTGGTGCTGGGTGGACAGGGCAACAAGCTCGGCGTCATCTTCGGGGCGTTCGTGATCGTCTACCTGCCGAACCGCCTGCTCGGCGTGCACTTCCTGGGCATCAACCTCGGCGACCTGAAGTATCTGTTCTTCGGCCTTGCGCTGGTGGTGCTGATGATCTTCCGCCCACAGGGGCTGTTCCCGGTTCGCCAACAGCTGCTCACCTACGGTAAACGCGCCCGCTATCTGTTGCGCAGCGCCGACGAGTCGAAGTCGGCGGCATGACGCACGCCGCCGGCGGTCCCACCCAAGACGATCCGGACACCCCGATCGACGAGAGCCTGGCCGTGTTCGCCCGTGAGACCGACGTCGCCGAGGGGCAAACCCTTCTGGAGACAAAGGATCTCACCGTGAAGTTCGGCGGCCTGACCGCGCTGGATTCGGTGAGCTTCGAGATCAAGCGGGGCGAGATCCTCGGCCTGATCGGACCGAACGGCGCGGGCAAGACCACCTGCTTCAACGCGATCACCGGTGTGTACCGGCCGAGTTCGGGATCGGTGACCTTCGACGGGGAGCCGCTGGGCCGGATCAAGCGGCACCAGATCACCCGACGGGGGATTGCCCGGACCTTCCAGAACATCCGGCTGTGGGGTGAGATGACCGCGTTGGAGAACGTGGTGGTGGGCACCGACGCGAGGCACAAGACATCGGTCCCCGGCGCGTTGGTGCGCACACCGCGGCACCGCCACGAAGAGCGTTCAGCCATCGAAAAGGCCGCTGCTCTGCTGCAATTCGTGGGCATCGCGCATCGCGGCGAGGAGAAGGCCAAGAACCTGCCGTACGGCGACCAGCGTCGGCTGGAGATCGCGCGGGCGCTGGCCACCGAGCCGAAGCTGCTGTGCCTCGACGAGCCGGCGGCCGGCTTCAACCCCAGCGAGAAAGCCGCGCTGATCGAACTGATCCAGGCCATCCGCGACGACGGCTACACCGTGTTGCTCATCGAGCACGATATGCGACTGGTCATGGGTGTCACCGACCGGATCGTGGTGCTGGAATTCGGCCGCAAGATCGCCGACGGTCTGCCCGCCGAGATCCGCGACGACCCGGCCGTGATCGCCGCTTACCTGGGGGTACCCGATGACCAGCTCTGACAACGCCCCACTGCTCGAGGTCCGCGACGCGGTGGTGCACTACGGCAGGATCGAAGCGCTGCACGGTGTTTCACTCGAAGTCCGGCAGGGTGAGCTGGTGACACTGCTGGGCTCCAACGGCGCCGGCAAGACCACGATGATGCGGGCGATCTCCGGTCTGCGGCCGTTGTCGTCGGGATCGGTGTGGTTCGAGGGCCGCGACATCAGCCGGGTCAAAGCCCATCAGCGCGCCATCGACGGACTCATCCAGGCTCCTGAGGGGCGTGGCGTCTTTCCCGGCATGACCGTGACCGAGAACCTCGAAATGGGCTGCTACGGGCGCAAATTCGACAGCAAGACCGAACACCGTGAGCGCCTGGATTGGGTGTTCGAGACCTTCCCGAGGCTCGCCGAGCGCCGTACTCAGGTCGGCGGCACCCTGTCCGGTGGAGAACAGCAGATGCTGGCGATCGGGCGCGCGCTGATGGCCCGCCCACGGGTGCTGCTGCTCGATGAGCCGTCCATGGGCCTGGCGCCCATGATCATTTCCCAGATCTTCAAGATCATCTCCGAGATCAACGCGCAGGGCACCACCGTCCTGCTGGTGGAGCAGAACGCCCAGCAGGCGCTGACCCGGTCGGACCGCGCCTACATCCTGGAGACCGGAACCATCACGCGCAGCGGCGTGGCCCGAGAGTTGTTGGCCGACGACAGCATTCGCGCGGCCTACCTCGGCGTGGCCTGATCAGTCGGAGAGCTTGGTCAGCACGCGCGGACCGTGCTCGGTGATCGCGATCGTGTGCTCGGAATGGGCGGTGTTGGATCCGTCGGCCGACCGCAGTGTCCAGCCGTCCGGATCGACCACCAGCTGGTTGGTTCCGCGTCCCCACCACGGCTCCAGCGCCAGCGTGAGACCGGGTTTGAGCACCATGCCGCGGCCGGGCTTGCCACGGTTCGGCACGTGCGGGTCCTCGTGCATGGTGCGGCCCAGCCCGTGCCCGCCGAAGTCGGTGTTGACGGCGTACCCGGCAGCGGCGGCCACGTCGCCGATGGCCGCCGAGATGTCGCCGAGCCGCCCGCCCGGGACCGCGGCCGCGATGCCGGCGGCCAGGGCGCGGCGCGTGGAGTCGACCAGTGCGGTGTCCGCGGCGTCCGGGGTGTCGCCGACCACCACCGTGACAGCGGAATCGGCCACCCACCCGTCGATCGAGACGGCGAAGTCCAACTTCAGCAGATCGCCGTCGCGCAGGACGTAGTCCCACGGAAGACCATGCAGCACAGCATCATTGACCGAGAGGCAGATGACATTGCGGAACGGGCCGCGGCCGAACGACGGCGAGTAGTCCCAATAACAGGACGTCGCGCCGCGTTCGTCGATCAGCGCCCGTGCGCGGTGTTCGAGCTGCATCAGGTTCACGCCCGGCTCGGCGTCCTGCGCCAGGGTAGCCAGGGTGCGCGCGACGAAATCGCCGGTGACGGCCATCTTGTCGATTTCTCTGGCGGTCTTGAGTTCGATCATCTGAGTACGGCTCCCTGCTGTCGGTATTTTTATACCGTATACTCGGCCGCATGGTGCGTGTGCCGCTGACCCCGGAACAGATTCGAGCCGGACAGCGCCTCGGCGCGTTGATCAGGACGGCCCGGGCCGGCCGCGCACCCGAGCTCGTCGCCAACGAAGCGGGCATCTCGCCGGAGACGCTGCGCAAGATCGAGGTCGGCAGGCTGCCCAGCCCGAGTTTTGGCACCGTCGTAAGCCTGTGCGAGGCACTGGGTTTGCCGCTGCAGGACGCCGTCGACGTATGGCGGGACGGCGATGCCGTGCAGGCTAGTCGACGCGAAACCGCTTGACCCGAGACGTCGCTCCGGCCGTCAACGTCACGGCGCTGCGCGCCACCCCCAGGTGCTTGGCGAGCAGCCGAGCCGCGGCCTCGGTGGCCTTGCCCTCGATGGCAGGCTCACGTACGAAGATCGTCAGCGAGCCGTCGTCGGCAGTCTCGACCAGCGGCCCCTTGCGGCTGCCCGGTTTGACGGTGACGACGACGGTCCGGCTCACCTAGCGCGCGACGACCACCGACGAGCCGTGGCCGAACAGGCCCTGGTTGGCCGTCACGCCGACCTTGGCGCCCTCGACCTGACGTCCGGTGGCCTGGCCCTTGAGTTGCCAGGTGAGTTCGCAGACCTGGGCGATCGCCTGGGCGGGGATGGCCTCGCCGAAGCTGGCCAGCCCGCCGGAGGCGTTCACCGGAATCCGGCCGCCGATCGTGGTGGCGCCGCTGCGCAACAGCTGTTCGGCTTCGCCCTTGGCGCACAAGCCCAGATGCTCGTACCAGTCGAGTTCCAGCGCGGTGGACAGGTCATAGACCTCGGCCAGCGACAGGTCCTCGGGGCCGATACCGGCCTCGGCGTAGGCGGCGTCGAGGATCTGGTCCTTGAACACCCGGTCCGGTCCCGGCACCACAGCGGTGGAATCGGTTGCGATGTCCGGCAATTCGGGCAGGTGCTGGGGGTACTGCGGACTCTGCAGGCTCACCGCGCGCACCGACGGCACGCCGTGTACCGAGCCGAGATGCTTCTCGGCGAATGCCTTGCTGGCCACGATCACCGCGGCCGCACCATCGGAGGTCGCGCAGATGTCAAGCAGCCGAAGGGGATCGGAGACCACCGGACTGGCCAGCACGTCCTCGACGCTGGCCTCCTTGCGGTAGCGGGCGTACGGGTTGTTCAACCCGTGCTGCGCATTCTTGACCTTCACCTGGGCGAAGTCCTCGAGCGTGGCGCCGTAGAGATCCATCCGGCGGCGCGCGAGCAGCGCGAAGTACACCGTGTTGGTGGCGCCGATCAGGTGGAAGCGCTGCCAGTCGGGATCGTTGCGGCGCTCACCGCCGACCGGGGCGAAAAAGCCCTTCGGAGTGGTGTCCGCGCCGATGACCAGCGCGACGTCGCAAAAGCCGGCCAGGATCTGCGCCCGCGCGCTCTGCAGGGCCTGCGAGCCGCTGGCGCAGGCCGCGTAGCTCGAGGTGACCGGGATGCCGTTCCAGCCGAGCTTCTGCGCGAACGTCGCACCCGCCACGAAGCCGGGATAACCGTTGCGGATGGTGTCGGCGCCGGCCACCAGTTGGATCTGGCGCCAGTCCAGGCCGGCCTCGGCCAGCGCGGCGCGGGCGGCGACGACGCCGTACTCGGTGAAGTCGCGGCCCCACTTGCCCCAGGGGTGCATGCCGGCGCCGAGGATGTAAACCGGTTCCGGCGGGCAGGAGCGAAGCGACTCGGGGGTGGTTGTGGCGGTCATTTCGCGATCTCCCATGCGTAGGTGACGCGCTCGGTGCCGTCGTCGTCGGTGTAGAGCGTCATGGTGGTCAGCTCCACCTCCATACCGACCTTCAAATCAGCGGCCAGCGTGCCTTCGACGACCTTGCCCAGCACGATCAGGCCCTCGTCGGCGAGCTCGACGGCGGCGACCGCGAACGGTTCGAACGGGTCCGGTGACGGGTAGGGCGGGGGAGGTGCGTAGCGATTCTCGGTGTAGCTCCACACCGTGCCGCGCCGCGAGAGCGGGACGGCGTCGAGGACATCGCTGTCACACGCCGGGTTAGGGCAGTTGTTGGCCCGCGGCGGGAACACATAGGTCCCGCACTGCGGACACTTGCCGCCGATCAGATGCGGCACACCGGCGTCGTCGTGGTCCCACCAACCATCGATCGCCGGTAGTTGCGTGGGGGCGTCTGGAGAAGCTGGCACGGGGTCATCGTATGCGATGCGGGCCGCCGAACTGAAACGTGTTCCAGTTCCGTTTGCCTGGTCAAGTTGGGATCGGTAGCCGAACCGGCGGAGTGGACTCGTGGCATGGGACTTTTCAAGAAACTGAGTGATCCCGCCCTGCTGGGCGGCCCGTCGAACAAGTCGGTTGCCGACGACGACCCGATCTGGGAACCGATCAACGGCATCTCGTTGGGCAATTACGCCGAACTCGCCCTCACCGCGCAGAAACGCGGTGTCACCGACGAGGCCGGCATGATCGCGCTCGGTCGGGAACGCGGCTGGGATCCGGCGGATACCAAGGCCGCGCTCGACGGGTGGGTGCAGCGGATGGGCCAGTCGATGGCCGTGGGACAGCGATTCCGCAAGCTCCTCGGGTACTGAGTGTCGGGGGCGGTGCATAGAGTGATGGCGTGACGGCGAGCGCTACGGACCAGAAACCGACCCTGCTGCTGCTGGATGGCAATTCGCTCGCGTTTCGGGCGTTCTATGCATTGCCCGCCGAGAACTTCAAGACCAAGAACGGGCTGACCACCAACGCGGTCTACGGCTTCACCGCCATGCTGATCAACCTGCTGCGCGACGAGACACCCACGCACGTGGCCGCCGCGTTCGACGTCTCCCGGCAGACCTTCCGCAAGGAGAAGTACCCGGAGTACAAAGAAGGTCGCTCGGCAACGCCGGACGAGTTCCGCGGCCAGATCGAGATCACCAAGGAAGTGCTCAACGCACTCGGCATCACCGTCCTGGCCGAGCCCGGTTTCGAGGCCGACGACATCATCGCCACGCTGGCCACCCAGGCCGAGCAGGAGGACTACCGGGTGCTGGTGGTCACCGGCGACCGGGACGCGCTGCAACTGGTCAGCCCGGACGTCACGGTGCTCTACCCGCGCAAGGGTGTCAGCGACCTGACCCGGTTCACCCCGGAGGCGGTCGTGGAGAAGTACGGCCTGACCCCGACGCAGTATCCCGATTTCGCGGCGCTGCGGGGCGACCCGAGCGACAACCTGCCGGGCATCCCGGGGGTGGGCGAGAAAACCGCCGCCAAATGGATCGTCGAATACGGCTCGCTGCAGGGCTTGGTCGACAACGTCGACTCGGTGCGCGGCAAAGTCGGAGATGCGTTGCGCGAGAACCTGTCCAGCGTCATCCTCAACCGGGAACTCACCGACCTGGTCAAGGAGGTTCCGCTGGCGCAGACCCCCGACACGCTGCGGGTGCAGCCGTGGGACCGCGACCAGATCCACCGTCTGTTCGACGACCTCGAATTCCGGGTCTTGCGCGATCGGCTGTTCGACACGCTGGCCGCCGTCGAACCCGAGGTCGACGAGGGCTTCGACGTCCGCGGTGGGCAACTCGAACCCGGCACGGTGGCGGCGTGGCTGGACGAGCACGCCCGCACCGGCGCCCGGTCCGGTGTCGCGGTCGTCGGCACCCACCGGGTGTACGACGGTGATGCCACCGCTGTGGCGATCGCCACCGCCGACGGCGACGGCGCCTACCTCGACACCGCCGGTCTGACGCCCGACGACGAGGCCGCGCTGGGCGCGTGGCTGGCCGACGAGAGCGCGCCGAAGGTGTTGCACGAAGCCAAGATTGCAATGCATGACCTGGCCGGCCGGGGCTGGCAGCTGGCCGGTGTCACTTCCGATACCGCGCTGGCGGCGTATCTGGTGCGGCCCGGGCAGCGCAGTTTCGCCCTCGACGACCTGTCACTGCGCTACCTGCGTCGCGAACTGCGCGCCGACAACCCTGAGCAGCAACAGCTTTCGCTCCTCGACGACAGCGAAGGCGTGGACGATCAGGCGGTGCAGACACTCATCCTGCGCGCCCGCGCGGTCGCCGACCTGGCCGACGCACTGGATGAGGAGCTGGAGCGCATCGACTCGTCGTCACTGCTGGGCCAGATGGAGCTGCCGGTGCAGGCTGTGCTGGCCGGGTTGGAGAACGTCGGCATCGCCGTCGATTTGGACAAGCTGAACACTCTGGAGCGGGAGTTCGCCGAGCAGATTCGGCAAGCCGCCGACGCGGCGTACGAGGTGATCGGTAAACAGATCAACCTGGGTTCGCCCAAGCAGCTGCAGGTTGTGCTGTTCGACGAGCTCGGCATGCCGAAGACCAAGCGCACCAAGACCGGCTACACCACCGACGCCGACGCGCTGCAGTCCCTGTTCGACAAGACCGGACACCCATTCCTCGAGCATCTGCTGGCTCACCGCGACGCCACCCGGCTCAAGGTCACCGTCGACGGGCTGCTCAAGTCGGTGGCCGCCGATGGGCGCATCCACACCACGTTCAACCAGACCATCGCCGCGACCGGGCGGTTGTCGTCGACCGAGCCGAACCTGCAGAACATCCCGATCCGCACCGACGCCGGGCGCCAGATCCGCGACGCGTTCATCGTCGGTGGCGGCTACAGCGAATTGATGACCGCCGACTACAGCCAGATCGAGATGCGGATCATGGCGCACCTGTCCAAGGACGAGGGCCTGATCGAGGCCTTCCGGACCGGCGAGGACCTGCACTCGTTCGTGGCGTCGCGCGCGTTCGACGTCCCGATCGACGAGGTCAACGCCGAACTGCGGCGCCGCGTCAAGGCGATGTCGTACGGCCTGGCCTACGGGCTCAGCGCCTACGGGTTGTCGGCCCAGCTGAAAATCTCGACCGAAGAAGCCAAGGTCCAGATGGAGCAGTACTTCAACCGGTTCGGCGGCATCCGGGACTACCTGCGCGACATCGTCGACCAAGCCCGCAAAGACGGGTACACCTCGACGGTGTTCGGCCGCCGGCGTTACCTGCCGGAGCTGGACAGCAGCAACCGGCAGGTGCGTGAGGCCGCCGAACGTGCCGCGCTCAACGCACCCATCCAGGGCAGCGCCGCCGACCTGATCAAGGTGGCGATGATCAACGTCGACTCGGCGATCAAGGAACGTGGCCTGGCGTCGCGCATGCTGCTGCAGGTGCACGACGAGCTGCTGTTCGAGGTCGCGGACGGCGAACGCGACACCCTCGACGAGTTGGTGCGCGACAAGATGGGCAGCGCGTACCCGCTGGACGTTCCGTTGGAGGTGTCGGTGGGTTACGGCCGAAGCTGGGACGCCGCCGCGCACTGACGGTCCTCGACGGGGGCGGGATTCACGTGCAACTCGCGAGGCCCGGTCGGTAGCCGCCAGTGGAACGTGATCGCCGCCAGCCGCAACAGGGTGGCGACGATCGACCCGACGGCCACTCCCAACCACTGCGCGCCGACCGAGTCGATCGCGACGTAGACGACGGCACCCAGCATGGCCGGCGCCGCATACATGTCGTCGGGACCCATCACCATCGGGACCTCCCGCGCGACGATGTCGCGCATGATGGTGCCGGCGATCGCGGACACCATGCCCAGCAGTGCGGCCGCGAAATAACTGGCGCCGTGATCGACCGATATCGCCGCGCCGGTGGTCGCGAAAAATCCCATACCGATGGCGTCTAGCACCAGCACGAGTTGGCTCAACTTGATCACCAGTTTGGCGAAGGCTGTGGTCAGCACCGCAGCCACGAAACACACCGTGACAGGAGCCCAGTGCTGCAGCGACGCCGGCGGGAACGCGCCCAGTAGCACGTCACGCATCACATTCCCGCCGATGCCGGTCAAGACGGCCAGGACGGCGATGCCGAACAGGTCGAACCCCTTGCGGACACCGACCACCGCACCGGAGGCGGCGAGGACTGCGATCCCCGCGTATTCCAGGATGTGCTGGATCATGCCCGCGAAGGTAGGAGGCGAAGCTAGGAACCGGCTGAAAAGGGCTGCGGACTCACCCAGTGCAGCGCCGGACCGGCGGCGGCGCGGGCAGCGACCACGCCGTCCACCTCGAGTTGCTGCAGCGCGAACACCCGCGCATCGCCGAAACCGCGGTCGATCCGGTCACGGACGAATGCCAGCTCGACAATCTGGACTGCGAATTTCTTGACGCCGCGGCCGGCCGGGCGCCCACCGAGCCGGGTGGCGGCGGCCACCGCCGCCTTGCGGGTGCGGATCGACCCCAGCCAGCCGGCCTCGGCCGGGGTCACCAGGCCTGCGGCGACCATGCCCGGCAGTTTCTCGGCCACCACGCGCTGTTCGGCGCGCCGACTACGTACGGCCAGCGTGACCGCCAGGAAGAACACCGGCATCATCCACACCACGTACAAGCCGAAGTACGCGCCCGCACCGGCCAGAGCGGACCCGTTCCACAGCCCGTGCATCACCACCGCGGCCAGGTACCCGAGCGCCACACACCCCGCCTTGGCAAACCAATTGCGTTGCTGCAGAGCGAAATGCACGCCGATCGCGGTGAAAGTCGTGAACAGCGGGTGGGCGAACGGCCCCATCACCAGACGCAATCCCGCGGTCAGCAGAGAGTCGCCCAGCGAGCCGCCGTCGGCGATGTAGAAGATGTTTTCCAGCCAGGCGAAGCCGATCGCCGTCATTCCCGCGTAGACCAAGCAGTCGGTCAGCGAGTTCAGCTCGGCGCGGCGCACACCCGTCATCATCAACAGCAGGAACGCGCCCTTGGCGGCCTCCTCGATCAGCGGAGCGCCGACCGCGATGGTGAAGGGGCTGGACTCCGAACCGCCGGTGTTCACCGCGGCGTCGAAGACCACCTCGAGGCCCACTGACACCACAACGGCCACCGAGGCGCCCCAGACGAAGGCGAACACCAGCAGCCGCGGCGGCTCCGGTTCCCACCGGTCCAGCCACAGATACGCCAGCACCACCAGCGTCGTCGCCGTGGTGGCCAGGATGAACCCGATCACGGTGCCGGCCGGATTCACCGCGGTCAGCAGGGTCAAGATCAACCCGGCGACGGTGCCGAGAATGATGATCACCGCCAGCGGGGCGCCGACCTTGCGGACCGGCCTGGGCAACGGCGGCGGGAAGGGGTAGGACACCTGAGCAGGGTATTCGACCAGAGGCGTCCACAGCGGGCTCACAGACCCGGGTTTGTCCAGCGTGTGCCTAGTCGAGTAGTCTCGGACAGTACCTGTGTGCACTTAGCGGGTACAGCACCACAGATACATCCCCAAAAGAACTGTCCCTACGATTAAGCCTGTCCGGAGCAACCCAACAATATGCCAAGTCCCACCGTCACCTCGCCGCAAGTAGCCGTCAACGACATCGGCTCGGCCGAGGACTTTCTCGCCGCGATCGACAAGACCATCAAATACTTCAACGATGGCGACATCGTCGAAGGGACCATCGTCAAGGTTGACCGCGACGAAGTCTTGCTCGACATCGGCTACAAGACCGAGGGTGTCATCCCCTCCCGCGAACTTTCCATCAAGCACGACGTCGACCCCAATGAGGTTGTGTCCGTCGGCGATGAGGTGGAAGCCCTCGTCCTCACCAAGGAGGACAAGGAAGGCCGCCTGATCCTGTCCAAGAAGCGCGCTCAGTACGAGCGCGCCTGGGGCACCATCGAGGCACTCAAAGAGAAGGACGAGGCCGTCAAGGGCACCGTCATCGAGGTCGTCAAGGGCGGCCTGATCCTCGACATCGGCCTGCGTGGCTTCCTGCCCGCGTCGCTGGTCGAGATGCGACGCGTCCGCGATCTGCAGCCGTACATCGGCAAGGAGATCGAGGCCAAGATCATCGAGCTGGACAAGAACCGCAACAACGTGGTGCTCTCGCGCCGCGCGTGGCTGGAGCAGACCCAGTCCGAGGTGCGCAGCGAGTTCCTCAACCAGCTGCAGAAGGGCGCCATCCGCAAGGGTGTGGTGTCGTCGATCGTCAACTTCGGCGCGTTCGTCGATCTCGGCGGCGTCGACGGCCTGGTGCACGTCTCCGAGCTGTCCTGGAAGCACATCGATCACCCGTCCGAGGTGGTTCAGGTGGGCGACGAGGTCACCGTCGAGGTGCTCGACGTGGACATGGACCGCGAGCGGGTTTCGTTGTCGCTCAAGGCGACTCAGGAAGACCCGTGGCGCCACTTCGCCCGCACCCACGCCATCGGCCAGATCGTGCCCGGCAAGGTCACCAAGCTGGTGCCGTTCGGTGCGTTCGTCCGCGTCGAAGAGGGCATCGAGGGTCTGGTGCACATCTCCGAGCTGGCTGAGCGCCACGTCGAGGTGCCGGATCAGGTCGTGCAGGTCGGCGACGACGCCATGGTCAAGGTCATCGACATCGACCTGGAGCGCCGCCGGATCTCGCTCAGCCTCAAGCAGGCCAACGAGGACTACACCGAGGAGTTCGACCCCTCGAAGTACGGCATGGCCGACAGCTACGACGATGCGGGCAACTACATCTTCCCGGAGGGCTTCGACGCCGACACCAACGAATGGTTGGAAGGCTTCGACAAGCAGCGCACCGAGTGGGAGGCCCGTTACGCCGAGGCCGAGCGCCGGCACAAGATGCACACCGCGCAGATGGAGAAGTTCGCCAAGGCTGAGGCCGAGGCGGCCGAGCGTCCGGCCGGCAACGGCTCGTCGTCGTCGTCCTCGTCGAGCTCGGGTGAGTCGGCCGGTGGTTCGCTGGCCAGCGATGCCCAGCTCGCGGCTCTGCGCGAGAAGCTGGCGGGCAACGCCTAAGTAATCCACGATTGACGCCCCGGCTCACCCGAGCCGGGGCGTTCGTCGTCTCGGCTGCCTGAAAGACTGGTGCAGTGCTGCGTATTGGACTCACCGGCGGTATCGGCGCCGGCAAGTCGACGGTGTCCGCCACGTTCTCGGAATGTGGCGGCATCGTCGTCGATGGGGATGTCATCTCCCGCGAGGTCGTCGAGCCGGGGACCGAAGGCCTGGCCAAGCTGGTCGACGCGTTCGGGTCACAGATCCTGCTGCCCGACGGCGCGCTGAACCGCCCGGCACTGGCCGGGATCGCATTCAGCGACGAGGACAAGCGGCAAACCCTGAACGGCATCGTCCACCCGCTGGTGGCGACTCGGCGCTCGGAGTTGATCGCCGCCGCCGGTGAGGACGCCGTGATCGTCGAGGACATCCCGCTGCTGGTCGAATCACAGATGGCCCCGATGTTCCCGCTGGTCATCATCGTGCATGCCGATCCCGAGGTGCGGGTCAAGAGGCTGATCGAATACCGCGGCTTCTCCGAGGCTGATGCCAGAGCCAGGATCGCCGCGCAGGCCACCGAGGAGCAACGCCGGCTGGTCGCCGACGTCTGGCTGGACAACGCCGGCAGCTCCGGCCAACTCGTCGAGCAGGCGCGTGAGCTGTGGTACCAGCGCATCCTGCCGTTCGCGCACAATCTCACCACCCGCACCCCGGCGCCGAGTTCGACCGCTGTGGTGGCGGCCGATCCCAGTTGGCCCGACCAGGCCCGCCGGATCCTGGCCCGGCTCAACACCACCTGCGGGCACCGCGCGGTGCGGATCGACCACATCGGCTCGACGGCGGTGCCAGGTATGGACGCCAAGGACATCATCGACGTCCAGGTGACGGTTGCGTCGCTGGACGTCGCCGACGAACTCGCCGAAGACCTACTGAGGGCCGGGTATCCCCGCGTCGGCGCGATCACCTCCGACGTACCGAAGGCGGGTACCGATCCAGCCTTGTGGCACAAGCGTTTCCACGCCTCCGGTGACCCGGGCCGGCCCACCAACGTGCACATCCGGGTGGACGGGTGGCCCAATCAGCGGTTCGCGCTGCTGTTCGTGGACTGGCTCAAGGCCAACCCCGGTGTGCGGGCCGACTACCTGGCGGTCAAGCACTCCGCGGCTCAGCACGCCGATATCGGGGCCTACGCCGAGGCGAAGGAGCCGTGGTTCCTCGATGCCTACCGCCGGGCGTGGGAATGGGCCGACACGACCGGCTGGACGCCGGCCGTCTGATTATCGGAACGCTCGGCGCCGTTCCAGGATCAGCAACGGGATCTCGCGGGACGTGTTGCGCTGATAGCCCGCATATCCCTTGTAGGCCTTGATAACTCGCGGCCACAACTCGGCCCGCTCTTCGGGGCTGGCGGTGCGGGCCAGCATCGGAACCGTTGCGCCGTCAACGGTCACGCCGACATCGGGATTGGCGATCGCGTTCTTGTACCAGTCGGGGTGATCCTGGTGCCCGCCCTTGGATGCCACGACGACGATGCGGTCCTTGTCGTGAACCGGAGACGTCAACAGGTTGCTGTACGGCTTCCCGGATTTGCGGCCGACGGTGTGCAATTCGACGGTCAACATCCCCATCACGGTGCGTGGGTAGCGCCCGCCGGTGAGCGCGAGCACGATCCGGTGGCCGTTTTCCAACAGCCAGGCGCCGGCCTCGGCGACACGATCAGGTTTCTGCACGTGCCCAGAGTATCGGCGGTTGCGGACGGCTACGTCGTCGGTTCCGGCGCCGGGGCAGGTGCGGGCGGAGGCGCGGCGTTCGGGGCGGGCGTATCCAGGGGCGCGCCGCACTGGAGGGTGCCGTAGAGCGGGTCGTCCTTGGGGCGGAACAGCCGGGGGGCGATGAACTGGTCCGCCTGTGCCACGATCTGGTCGTCCACCAGGATCTCGCAGTGCAGATTCGATCCGTACGGCCACTGGATGGACAGCTGCATGCCGGCCTTTTTGGGATCGTGCAGAACCGTGTTGACCTCGAAGGTCATCCCCGGCAGCAGCGTGGGTTGGTCGCTGTTGACGTTGTTGTCGTCGATCTTGTACGCCACAACGGCGCCGCGTGATGTGCCGTCCGCCCGGGCCCGGTAGGTGATGTTGTGCAGCAACTGCGGGTTGGCGTCATCGGAGGCCACGGGCGTCGGCGGGGGTGTCGGCGGGGGCGTGGGATCCGGGTCGGCCAGCGCGGTCGCCGCCGTTAACTGAGAACCCACGACCAGTGTGGCCGCGGCGACGATGCTCAGCCATCCGCGCGTGGTGGAGCTCATAGCTAGGCAGACTACCCGTCCGGCGGGAGACTGCCGATTCGTTGCCCCGCCCGGAGGGGGCTCAGCGCCAGGTCAGTGTCATTCCCTCGGCGGAAAGCCAGGCATTGAGGTCATGGTCGTGACGGGCGAGGCCGGCGACGGCGCCGACGACGCATTGCAGGGCGGTTTCCGCGGTCTCGGTGGGCACCAGGCCCTCGCGGTGAGCGGCGAACAGTTCGTCGGTGTCGATGAGGTCGGTGCGGTCACCGGCATAGACCACCAGGTCGAGGTAGTGGTCCTCGGCATGCCAGGCGGTGTCGCCGACGGTGATCACGCCGACGTCGAGGTAATAGTCCTGCGGCCGCTCGTAGCCGGGGTTGAAGTGGAAGACATTGGCCCGCAGCCCCAGCGACGGCAGCAGCCACGACTCCAGGTAGTGGAACTGGGCCCGGCCCGGGGTGGGGCGGGCCATGTACAGACCCCACGGGGTGATGACGTATTCGTCCACCGCCCGCACGAAGCCCTTCGGGTCGGTGTTGGTGTACGCGACCAGGTCGAACGTCTCCTGCTTGGGCGGATGGACGGTCACCGCGCAAGCGTATCGAGGAATGAATGTGAGTTCCTAAGGGATGTCAAGCGACCTGTTGGCTCGTAGGGTGGTTGTCGGCGG
>NZ_PDHO01000148.1 GCF_002887815.1 Mycobacterium sp. ENV421
TCTCGAAATCGACTGGTGTCACAAGTCTGTTCCGCGATCAAGACCGAGTACGAAGGGTGGGCGCAGCGACGCCTGGACGAGGTGGTGCTGGACTATCTGTTCCTGGACGCCTCGTTCTTCCGGATGCATCCGGGTTCACCGGCCGAGCCGGTGCTGGCGGCGTGGGGCATCACCACCACCGGTAAACCCGTGTTCGTCGGATTGGCACCCGGCTCGGGGGAATCCACCGACGCCTGGGCCGATTTCCTCACCGACTTGCGCGACCGCGGGCTGGCGTGTCCGCTGCTGATCGTCTCCGACGGCGCGGCCGGCCTGATCGCCGCGATCGAGCAGATCTTCCCGGCCGCGCTACGCCAGCGCTGCCTCATCCATCGGCTCCGCAACGTGGTCGCGAAGATTCCTACCGGGATGCAGGCCGAGATCCGTGACGGCTACTGGGCCTGCTTCGACACCGAAGGGGTGAAGACCGAGCCCGGCCCAAA
>NZ_PDHO01000149.1 GCF_002887815.1 Mycobacterium sp. ENV421
CACCAGGCACGACCCGCCGCCGGTCGGCATAACCCCAACATCGGCATAACCCTTGTTATCCCGAGATCCGGATAAGAAGGGCTACACCACCAACCTGACCGGTCAGCCCGCGTCCTTCGTCATCGACGCCTACCACCAGCTGTGGCGCATCGAGAAGGCGTTCCGAATGTCCAAACACGACCTACAGGCCCGCCCGATCTACCACCGCACCCGCGACTCCATCGAAGCCCACATCAGCGTCGTGTTCGCCGCGATGGCCGTCAGCCACTACATCGAGCGCCAAACCGGTTGGAGCATCAAGAAATTCGTACGAACCGCACGCCGCTACCGCACAGTCACCATCAGCGCCGGCAACCAGACCCTCACCGCCGCCGAACCCCCACCACCCGACCTCGCCAAGATCCACGACCTAGGTGCGCACTAGCCCGGATTTTTCGTGGGATGTCGCCTGTAGGGGTGTGTAGATAAGCGAAAGTGCC
>NZ_PDHO01000023.1 GCF_002887815.1 Mycobacterium sp. ENV421
TCAGCCGGTTGCGGTCCAACGGGAACACACCGTTGAGGAAGGTGTCCCACTGCTGCACCGTCATCGTCCGGCCACCGCCGTCGACCAGACTCAGCTCATTATCCAAACCCGCGTGCGAGGTACCTGTCCCGACGAACAACGCCGCGACGGCAGCGATCATCGCCACCAGTACCCGACCGATTACCTTCATGTTCTCCCTAGCTATGTCGACGGCTGACCCGAGGGCTAACCGAGTGTGTTTTCGTGCTCGGGTCACAAGATGCTGACACCGCCCACGGCGCACAGCAGTTCAATGAGAGTCCCTCACACACCGCTCTTACGCTCTGCTCATCGTTGACACGAGGAACATAACGGGATGACATCGGGGCGGCAACGCATAGCGTCGCGGTGCGCCGAACCGGTGTTTGCGCGGGGAAGTTTGCTGGGAAGATAGCCCCGGTTAACCGGGAACTGATTCCGTCGAGCGGAAACGGGCGCGAACCGGGCGGGTCGGCCATCTGACCGGAACCGGCGGCCAACGTCGCGGCGCACCCGGACCTGCCGATCACCACCTGCTGATCATCCGCCGTGGTGCGGCGGGACGTTCTCCCGCAACCACTCGTCCCGGTCTTCGCGGTCGCGATTTGGCTCCGGATCGCGCTCGTCGGAGGACTCCTGGGGCAACTCGGAACCGAAAATCTTGTTAACTGCGATTCGGTTCTCGCGGGGACTGCCCATCACAGGAACCGCAGATTGTGATAAAGATCACAATCTTGATATTTGTGCAGTTCACAGGGTGTTAACACAACGCCTCCGACCCCGGTGGTGATGGTGATAATTGACGTTACGCCGCGGAAATAATTCCTCGCCGGCGCTCCGGGTGAAGCTTGCTTAGATCTCGAGGCTGGACAGCTCACCGATGACATGGGTCGCCAGCGGGTTCAGCGTCGCCATACCGTCGCGGACCGCGTACCGCGAGCCGGCGATGTTGACGACCAATGTGCTGCCGGAAATCCCGGCCAGACCGCGGGACAAGCCCGCGTCGGTGATTCCCGCGGACAGCCCGGAGGCGCGCAACGCCTCCGAGATCCCCAGCAGTTCACGGTCGAGGATCGTCCTGGTGGCTTCCGGCGTCACGTCGCGCGGAGTCACACCCGTACCGCCCACCGACACCACGAGGTCGACACCACCGATCACAGCCGTGTTCAGCGCGTTCCGGATCTCGACCTCGTCGGCGGACACCGCCACAACGCCGTCCACCACGAAACCCGCCTCGGCGAGCAGCTCGGTGACCAACGGCCCGCTGTGGTCCTCCTCATCGCCGTGGGCCGTGCGGTCGTCGACGACGACGACGAGCGCGCGCCCCACCAGCTCCCCTGGCTGTTCCATGGATGTCACCGTATATCTGCCCGGTGACATCCCGGCAGCCGCACCACCGGCTGTCATGGGATGTTCACCCACCACCCGGATCATTGGGCAGCCTTTCCGAGCGTGACCTGCACGGTGCGATCCGAGCCCGACGGGTCCTTGTACGTCAGCGTCACCTGATCGCCGGGCGCCCGTGACCGGACCGCGGCCACCAGTGCGTCGGCGCTACCGATCACCCGGTCGTCGACCTTGGTCACCACCACGCCGTTGGGCAGCCCGGCGGCTGCGGCAGCGCCCCCCTTGGTGACATCGACGATCTTCGCTCCATGTGTCGTGGTGTCATTGCTGACCTGGACACCCAGCGACGCGTGCGTGGCGGTGCCGGTGCTGATCAGCTCGTCGGCGATCCGTTTGGCCTGGGCGACCGGGATCGCGAAGCCAAGGCCGATCGAACCGCTCTGGGCGTCAGGGGAATCGCCACCCATCGTCGCGATCGCGGAGTTCACGCCCACCAGCTCGCCGCTCATATTCACCAGCGCACCACCCGAGTTACCCGGATTGATCGCGGCGTCGGTCTGGATGGCGTCGAGCACCGTGTTCTGGTTGTTGGTGTCACCGCCGGTGGCGACCGGACGGTTCAGTGCGCTGACGATGCCGGTGGTGACGGTGCCCTCCAGGCCGAGCGGCGAACCGACCGCCACCACGTCCTGGCCGACCCGCAGGTTGGCCGACGACCCCAGGCTGATGGGCGTCAGGCCGGACACTCCCTGAGCCCGAACGACGGCGATGTCACTGGCCGGGTCGGTACCCACCACAGTGAAGGGTGCGGTGCGACCGTCGGCGAACGTCACCGTGGTCGTCGGCGCCCCGCCACCCGCGCCACCCTGGCCGCCGGCACCACCTTGGCCGCCGGGCCCGCCGGGACTCCCGGGCATACCCGGGGCTCCGGGCAGACCCGGCGCACCTGGCAGACCCGGGATCGCGGGCGGGACAGAAGCCGGATCGCCCTTGGCCCCGGAAACGACATGGTTGTTGGTCAGGATCAGCCCATCCGAAGACAGGATGATCCCCGAACCCTCCTCGGACTGGCGACCGAACTCGGTCTCGAGCTTGACGACGCTGGGTACCACCTTGGCCGCCACCTGCTCGACCGATCCCACCGGCAGGTTCGCCGCAGGCACGTTGGTTGCCCCGACGGGCGAACCTCCGAGCCCGGAGCCCACCGTCTGATGGTCCGGATGTGCGAGCAGCACCACACCGCCACCGACTCCCGCCGAAACGATCGCGATCGCCAGCGCGCCTGCCACCAATGCGCCTGCGCGCGAGCGAGGGCGCGGGGGCATCGGAGCGTAACCCGCCGCCGTCGGCGTATTTCCTTGCCGCGCAGCCTGATACGGGTCGTACGGTTGCCGGTATTGCTGATGCTGTTGCGCGGTGGCGTAGCGCCAGTCATACGGCTGCTGATAACCGGCTGTCCTCGGCTGGGGTGAATACCCCGGCGCCGCAGGCTGATTCGGCCCCGGGGGCCCGGGCTGCTGCGGCGGCGAGTACCTCGAGTGGTCGGTCATGTCGTCAGGTCGCTCTTCCTGTTCGCAGAATGCTCACAAATGCTCACCACAGCTTGCCTTGCACTACTGAGAATCGACTGAGATAACACTCGGTCCAACGTTGGGTTTTTTCTCATGAAAGCGGCGATCACCATTGGTCCTGGCGATTGTGGCCGTGTTTTCGCTTTCGGCTGAATCGTCGTCTCGGTAGGCTTCCGCGGAGATTGGCAGACCCGGCAGCAGGACGAAGAACGACGTGCCCGGCGGCTGTCTGCCGGGAACCGTTTCTCCGATGCGGATCATGCCCCCGTGCTTGACCACGACCTGTTTGACGATCGCCAGGCCCAGCCCGGACCCGGGCATCGCCCGCGCCGACGCCGACCGGTAGAACCGCTCGAAGACCAGGCCGCGTTCATGCGGGGGGATTCCCGGCCCGTAATCGGACACCACGAGTTCGGCGTGGGCGGCGTCCACCTGACGAAGCCGCACGCCGACGTGCGCACCCGACGGGCTCCACTTCGCCGCGTTGTCAAGCAGATTGACCACCGCCCGGGACAGTCCGGCCGGATCGCCATAGACCTGCCATCCGACGACGTCGACGTCGAACTGGACATCGTTGCGGCGCCTGCGCGCCCTTTCCAGACTGCGATCGACGATGTCACTGAGATCGACCGCCTCGTGGACCAGTCCGCCGGCATCCTCACGGGTCAGGTCGACGAGATCGCCTACCAGAGTGGACAGCTCCTCGATCTGCCCGATCACATCGGTGCGCAGGTCGGCCATCTCGCTCTCCGGCAGCCGCGGGGCACCCGGTTTCATCGATGCCATCAGCAGCTCGACGTTGGTTCGCAGTGAGGTCAGCGGTGTGCGCAGCTCGTGGCCGGCGTCCGCAACCAGCCGGGCCTGCCGCTCGCGGGATTCGGTCAGCGCGCGCAGCATCGTGTTGAACGTCTCGGTGAGCCTGGCGAGTTCGTCACTGCCGAACACCGGGATGGGACGCAGGTCATCGGTGCGCGCCACCCGTTCGGCGGCCTCGGTGAGCCGGGCCACCGGCCGCAGACCGGTGCGCGCCACCATCCCGCCGGCGATCGCGGCGACCACGACGCCGATGCCGCCCACCGCCAGCAGGACCCATTTCAGTTTGGTCATCACCGCATTGGTGGGAGCCAGGCTCTTGGAGATGAGCAGTGATCTGTTGTCGGGCAAGTGAACCGCCAGCACCCGCTGGTTGCCGACGGTGCGGCGAGACATCAACAGCTCGCCGTCGATGACGGATTTCTCCGGCTCGCCGACGGGCAGCTTCTGGCCCTGCTGATTCGCGGTGTACGTCGAACGCCCCGGGTTGACCAGCATCGCGTTGACGTCGGAATACGCGGTGCCTTCGATGGCCTTACCGGGGTCGGCTTGCAGGGAACCGCTGGCGATCAGAAGGCTCGCGCGGCTCTGCAGCTGGTTGTCGATGTCGGTATAGAGCGCGGCGGACACCACGGCGTACACCGCGACCGCCATCAGCACCACGACCATCGCCACCATGGACATGGCCAGCAGCATCACCCGCCATCGCAATGACAACGATGACGTCGGCTCTTCCGGCGCCCGCTCAGCCCGCGCGCGCCGCCTCAGTGGTGACATCAGGGCGGTGTCTCACGCAGCACGTAGCCCACACCCCGCACGGTGTGGATCAGCCGCGGCTCTCCTTCCGCTTCAGTCTTTCGGCGTAGGTAGCCGACGTATACCTCCAGCGCATTGCCCGAGGTCGGGAAGTCGAAACCCCACACCTCCTCGAGAATGCGGCTGCGGGTGAGCACCCGACGCGGATTGGCGATCAACATCTCCAGCAACGCGAACTCGGTGCGGGTCAAGCTGATGGCGCGTTTGCCGCGATGCACCTCGCGGGTCACCGGGTCGAGCGTCAGATCGCCGAACGTCATCACCGCGGAATCGGACTGCTCCTCGGGACCGGTCCGGCGCAGCAGCGCACGCATCCGGGCCAGCAACTCTTCGAGGGCGAACGGCTTGGGCAGATAGTCATCGGCACCGGCGTCCAGGCCGGCCACCCGCTCGGACACCGAGTCACGAGCGGTCAGAACCAGGATCGGAAGATCGTCGCCCGTGCTGCGCAGCTGGCGACAAACCTCGAGGCCGTCCAGCCGGGGCATCATCACGTCGAGCACGAGCGCATCGGGCCGGTCATTGGCGATCGCGTCGAGAGCTTCGACGCCGTCCTGCGCCAGGTCTACCGAATATCCATTGAAGGAAAGAGACCGGCGGAGCGACTCGCGCACAGCGCGATCATCATCAACGACAAGTATTCGCACAGCCACAGTCTCAACCCAACGCCTGAGATTGGCCTGAGAGGCACGCCGCGCGAGCAGGCAATTCGCGGCCGGCGAACGGCGTCAGCGCTTGTCGAGATCGATCAGTCCGAGGCGCGCGGCCTTGAGCAACCGGCGGGGAACCTTGTGCTGGCGACCGCCGACGGAAACGTTGACCAGACCGGTGGCCTCGGCCTTCCACTGCGCGCGCCGACTGCGGGTGTTCGCGCGCGACATTCTGCGCTTGGGCACAGCCATGACGTGCTTCTCCTTGATCAGGGGTGTCGCCGCGCAGAGACTCTGACATGCCGACGGCCAACAATTACATCTCAGGATAGCCGCTCACCTGCGTCGGCTCCAAAACACCCGGGACGAGTGCTCTGAACCCTTGACGGGGAACCGGCGGTCCCAAGTAACCTACCGGTTGGTTGGTTCGGCGGGTAGGAGCGGAGCGACCCGGAATCGGGTGCCAGTGAAGGGAAGACAGCGCGCGTGGCAGATGCGGTGCGGATCGGTAACTGTTCGGGCTTCTATGGTGACCGCATCGGCGCCATGCGCGAGATGCTCACCGGCGGCGAACTCGACTACCTGACCGGCGACTACCTGGCCGAGCTCACGATGCTCATTCTCGGCCGGGACAAGATGAAGAATCCCGATCGTGGCTACGCCAAGACCTTCCTGACCCAGCTCGAGGAATGCCTCGGACTCGCCATCGAACGCGGGGTCCGCATCGTCGCCAACGCCGGCGGCCTCAACCCGGCCGGACTGGCCGACGCAGTTCGCGGGCTGGCCGAGCGGCTGGGCATTCAGGCAAAGGTCGCCCACGTCGAAGGCGACGATCTTCTCCCCCGTGCCGGCGATCTGGGGCTGGGCTCGCCATTGACCGCCAACGCCTATCTGGGGGCCTGGGGCATCGTCGACTGCCTGCACGCGGGGGCCGACATCGTGGTGACCGGCCGGGTCACCGACGCCTCGGTGGTGGTGGGTCCGGCCGCGGCACATTTCGGCTGGGGCCGCGCCGACTACGACCGGCTGGCCGGCGCGGTGGTGGCGGGCCACGTCATCGAATGCGGAGCGCAGGCCACCGGCGGCAACTACTCGTTCTTCACCGAGATCGCCGACCTGGGTCATGCCGGTTTCCCGCTGGCCGAAGTCCACGCCGACGGGTCCTCGGTGATCACCAAACACTCCAGGACCGGCGGGCAGGTCAGCGTCGGCACCGTCACCGCGCAGCTGCTCTACGAAATCGGCGGTGCCCGCTACGCCAACCCCGACGTCACGGCCCGGTTCGACACGATCGCGCTGTCCGGCGACGGCCCCGACCGCGTCCGAATCAGCGGCGTCCGCGGCGAGCCGCCGCCCCCGTCGCTGAAGGTCTCGCTGAACAGCATCGGCGGGTTCCGCAACGCGGTGACGTTCGTGCTCACCGGGCTGGACATCGAGGCCAAGGCCGCCCTGGTGCGCAGCCAACTGGAGTCGGCCCTGCGCGTGAAGCCAGCCGAGATGGGCTGGACGCTGGCCCGCACCGACCATGTCGACGCCGACACCGAGGAGGCGGCCAGCGCGCTGCTGAGTTGTGTCGTGCGCGACCCGGACCCCACGGCAGTCGGTCGTCAATTCTCCTCGGCCGCAGTCGAACTCGCACTCGCGTCCTATCCGGGCTTCACCTCGACCGCGCCCCCGGGCGACGGGCAGGTCTACGGCGTGTTCACCGCCGGCTACGTGCCTGCGACCGAGGTCGAGCAGGTTGCGGTGCGACCGGATGGCGGCCGCGCCGGCATCGCCCCCGCCGCGACCACCGTGGAACTGGCCGCCGTCGACACTCCGCCGCTGCCTGAGCCACCGGCACCGGGACCGACCCGGCGGGTGCCGCTCGGCGCGATCGCCGGGGCGCGCAGCGGCGACAAGGGCGGCGCGGCCAATGTCGGTGTGTGGGTACGCACCGACGAGCAGTGGCGCTGGCTGGCGCACACGCTGACCGTCGACAGGCTGCGCGAACTGCTCCCGGAGACAAAAGATCTCCCGATTGCCCGGCACCTGCTGACGAACCTGCGGGCGGTGAACTTCGTCATCGACGGCATCCTCGGGCAGGGCGTCGCCTATCAAGCACGATTCGACCCGCAAGCGAAAGGTCTCGGCGAGTGGCTGCGAAGCCGGCACATCGACATCCCGGAAGAGCTTCTGTGAACACCGGAAGAGCTTCTGTGAACATCTGGAACACCCCCGAACGTCAGCAGCTGCGGAAAACCGTACGCAGCTTTGCCGAACGCGAGATCCTGCCGCACATCGAGGAATGGGAGCGCGCCGGGGAACTTCCCCGCGACCTGCACCGACGCGCCGCGGCTGCGGGTCTGCTGGGCGCCGACCTCCCGGAGTCGGTCGGCGGCGGCGGTGGAGACGCCGCGGACTCGCTGATCATTTGCGAGCAACTACACGAATCCGGCACTCCCGGAGGCGTTTTCGCCTCGCTGTTCACCTGCGGTATCGCCGTTCCGCACATGGCCGCCACCGGCGATGAGCGGCTGATCGAGGCGTACGTGCGCCCGACCCTGCGCGGCGAGTTGATCGGCTCGCTGGCGATCACCGAACCCGGCGGCGGCTCCGATGTCGGCCACTTGCGGACAACGGCCAGTCGGACCGGTGACGAATACGTGGTCAACGGCGCGAAGACCTACATCACCTCCGGAGTGCGGGCCGATTACGTCGTCACCGCCGTCCGCACCGGCGGGCCGGAACTTCCGGGAGCGGCAGGGGTTTCTCTTCTGGTCGTGGACAAGGGCACACCAGGTTTCGACGTAACCCGGCGGCTGGACAAGATGGGCTGGCGCTCCTCCGACACTGCCGAGCTGTCGTATACCGACGCCCGGGTCGCGGCGGCCAACCTCGTCGGCGCCGAGAACACCGGCTTCGCACAGATCGCACAGGCCTTCGTCTCCGAGCGCATCGGCCTTGCGGCTCAGGCCTATTCGTCGGCGCAACGTTGCCTGGACCTGACTCTGCAATGGTGCCGGGACCGCGAGACGTTCGGCAGGCCGCTGATCTCCCGGCAGGCCGTGCAGAACACCCTGGCCGAGATGGCACGGCGTATCGACGTGGCGCGGGTGTATTCGCGCCATGTGGTGGAACGGCAACTGGCCGGGGAGGCCAATCTCATCGCTGAAGTGTGTTTCGCGAAGAACACCGCGGTGGAGGCCGGCGAATGGGTGGCCCACCAAGCCGTTCAGCTCTTCGGAGGGATGGGGTACATGACCGAGTGCGAGGTCGAACGCCAATACCGGGACATGCGAATCCTGGGTATCGGCGGTGGAACCACCGAAATCCTCACCGGCCTGGCCGCCAAGGCACTTGGATACCAGGCATGACCGTCCTGTACTCCACCCTCGACCCGACGGCACCCACCTACCTGGAGGCAGCCGAGGCGATGACCGCGAAGCTCGCCGAGATCGACGGCGAGCTGGCGAAAGCACTGTCCGGTGGCGGTCCCAAGTATGTCGACCGGCACCACGCGCGCGGGAAGCTCACCGCCCGCGAGCGCATCGAGTTACTGGTCGACCCTGATTCGCCGTTCCTCGAACTGTGCCCACTGGCCGCATACGGCAGCGACTTTCAGGTCGGCGCCAGCCTGGTGACCGGCATCGGCGTGGTGGAAGGTGTCGAGTGTCTGCTGGTCGCCAACGATCCCACCGTCAAAGGTGGCACCAGTAACCCCTGGACGCTGAAGAAGATCCTGCGGGCCAACCAGGTGGCCTTCGAGAACCGGCTGCCGGTGATCTCCCTGGTGGAGTCCGGCGGCGCGGATCTACCGACGCAGAAAGAGATCTTCATCCCGGGCGGTCAGATGTTCCGCGACCTGACCCGGCTGTCCGCGGCGGGCATCCCGACGATCGCGCTGGTGTTCGGCAACTCCACCGCCGGCGGCGCCTACATCCCCGGCATGTCCGATCACGTGGTGATGATCAAGGAACGCTCGAAGGTGTTCCTGGCCGGGCCGCCGCTGGTCAAGATGGCCACCGGCGAGGAGTCCGACGATGAGTCGCTCGGTGGCGCCGAAATGCACGCCAGGGTATCGGGTTTGGGTGATTACCTTGCCGTCGACGAAGTCGATGCCATCCGGATCGGCCGGCTCATCGTCGCCCGGCTGAACTGGACCAAGCAGGGCCCGGCACCGCGCCCGGTCACCCCGCCGCTCGCCGACCCCGACGAACTGCTGGGCATCGTGTCCGCCGATCTGCGAATCCCGTTCGATCCGCGCGAGGTGATCGCGCGCATCGTCGACGGCTCGGACTTCGACGAGTTCAAAGCCATGTACGGCCCGTCACTGGTGACCGGCTGGGCAACCCTGCACGGCTACCCGGTGGGCATCCTGGCCAACGCGCGCGGCGTGCTGTTCAGCGAGGAGTCGCAGAAAGCCACCCAGTTCATCCAGCTGGCCAACCGGTCCAACACGCCACTGCTGTTCCTGCACAACACAACCGGGTACATGGTCGGCAAGGCGTACGAGGAAGGCGGGATGATCAAGCACGGCTCGATGATGATCAACGCCGTGTCCAACTCGCGCGTCCCGCACATCTCGCTGCTGATCGGCGCCTCCTACGGGGCCGGCCACTACGGCATGTGCGGCCGCGCCTACGACCCGCGCTTCCTGTTCGCCTGGCCCAGCGCCAAATCCGCGGTGATGGGCGGTGCCCAGCTGGCCGGCGTCCTGTCCATCGTGAACCGTGCGGCCACCGAGGCCCGCGGCGGCGTCGTTGACGAGGCCGCCGATGCCGCGTTACGGGCCGCGGTCGAGGCGCAGATCGAAGCCGAGTCGCTGCCGATGTTCCTGTCCGGCCGCATCTACGACGACGGGGTGATCGATCCGCGGGACACCCGCACCGTCTTGGGAATGTGTCTGTCCGCCATAGCCAATGCACCGATCGAGGGGACGTCGAACTTCGGCGTCTTCCGGATGTGAGCCCCATGATCACTCGAGTTCTCGTTGCCAACCGCGGCGAAATCGCCCGCCGGGTGTTCGCCACCTGCCGCCGGCTCGGCGTCGGCACGGTGGCCGTCTACACGGACCCGGACGTCGACGCGCCCCACGTCGCCGAAGCCGACGCCCGGGTGCGACTCGACGGTTACCTCCACGCCGCGCAGATCATCGCGGCCGCGCAGACCTCGGGCGCCGACGCGATCCACCCCGGCTACGGGTTCCTGTCCGAGAACGCTGATTTCGCGAAGTCCGTCATCGACGCCGGGTTGACGTGGATCGGTCCGCCGGTGGCCGCCGTCGCGTCGATGGGCTCGAAGATCGAGGCGAAGAAGATGATGGCCGCCGCGGGAGTGCCGGTTCTCGAGGAGCTCGACCCGTCGACGGTCACCGCAGCACAACTGCCCGTGCTGGTGAAGGCGTCGGCAGGCGGCGGCGGCCGCGGCATGCGGGTGGTGACCGGCCTCGCCGAACTGCCAGGTCAGGTGGAAGCGGCCCAGCGCGAGGCGCAGTCGGCGTTCGGCGATCCGACGGTGTTCTGCGAGCGATACCTGGCAGGAGGCCACCACGTCGAAGTGCAGGTCCTCGCCGATCGGCACGGCACGGTCTGGGCGGTCGGCGAGCGGGAATGCTCCATCCAGCGCAGGCACCAGAAGATCATCGAGGAAGCGCCCTCCCCGTTGGTCGAACGCATTGCGGGTATGCGGGAGAGGTTGTTCGACGCCGCCCGGCTGGCGGCCGGCGCTATCGGCTACACCGGTGCGGGCACCGTGGAGTTCCTGGCCGACGACGAGGGTGAGTTCTACTTCCTGGAGATGAACACCCGGCTTCAGGTCGAACATCCCGTCACCGAACTCACCACCGGCCTGGACCTCGTCGAGCTTCAGCTGGCGGTGGCCGACGGCGAGCAGCTCGGCGCACAACCCCCGGCCGCCCGCGGCCACTCGATCGAGGCCCGCATCTATGCCGAAGATCCCGCCAAGAACTGGCAACCCCAGGCCGGGCGGGTTCACCAGTTCGAGGTGCCCGGCGTGACAACCACTTTCGGCCTCATCGCCGACACCGGTATCCGGCTGGACTCCGGCATCGACGACCGGGCGACGGTGTCGATCCACTACGACCCCATGCTGGCCAAGGTGATCTCGTACGCCCACACCCGGCAACGCGCCGCCCGGGTGCTCGCCGCCGCACTTGCCGGTGCCCGGCTGCACGGCATCCGCACCAACCGCGACCTGCTCGTCAATGTCCTTCGCCACCAGAGCTTCCTGGACGGAGCCACCGACACCGCGTTCTTCGACACCCACGGCCTGCCCGATCTGGCCCGGCCGCTCGCCGACGACCGTGCGACACGGCTTTCCGCTGTCGCCGCCGCACTGGCCGATGCCGCAGGCAACCGCGCCGGCGCACGGGTATTGGGCGAGATTCCCAGCGGCTGGCGCAACGTCGTGTCCGGCAATCAGCTCAAGAGCTACTCGGCCGGCGAGCAGGAGCACCGGGTCAGCTATCGGTTCACCCGCGCCGGGGTGGTCCTGCCCGACGATCCCGGGGTGACCGTGTTGTCGGCGCAGCCCGGCCAGGTCGTGCTGGCCGACGACGCGGGGGTCGCCACCGCTTTCAGTGTGAGCCGTTATGGCACAGAGGTATTCGTGGACTCGCCACGGGGACCGGTCGCGTTGACTGCCGTGCCCAGATTCCCCGAACCGGGCAGAGGGGTCGAGAAGGGATCGTTGCTGGCTCCCATGCCGGGCGCGGTGATCCGGCTGGGCGCGGGCCTGGGTGACACGGTCACACTCGGTCAGCCGCTGGTGTGGCTGGAGGCGATGAAGATGGAACACACGATCACCGCGCCAGCCGATGGCGTGGTGACCCAACTGGAGGTCAGCGTCGGCCAGCAGGTCGATGTGGGGACCGTCCTAGCCCGGGTGGAGAGCCCGGACACCGGAGAGGGAGACACATGACGGACACCGGCTTCATCGAGAGTGCCGAACGCCAGGAGCTGCGTAAGGCCGTCGGCGCGATGGCGGCGAGCTACGGCTCGGACTACTACCTGGCCAAGGCCCGCGCCGGCGAGCACACCGACGAATTGTGGTCCGAGGCAGCCAAACTCGGCTTCGTCGGGGTCAACCTTCCGGAGGAGTACGGCGGCGGCGGCGCAGGCATGTACGAGCTGTCCCTGGTGATGGAGGAGATGGCCGCCCACGGCTGCGCGCTGCTGATGCTGGTGGTGTCACCGGCGATCAACGGGACCATCATCAGCAAGTTCGGCACCGACGACCAGAAGAAGCGCTGGCTGCCCGGTATTGCCGACGGTTCGATCACCATGGCCTTCGCCATCACCGAACCCGACGCGGGCTCGAACTCCCACAAGATCACCACCACCGCACGCCGCGACGGCAGCGACTGGGTTCTGTCCGGCCAGAAGGTCTACATCTCCGGTGTCGACCAGGCCCAGGCGGTGCTGGTCGTCGGCCGCACCGAAGAAGCCAAGACCGGCAACCTCAAGCCGGCGTTGTTCATCGTGCCGACCGACACCCCGGGCTTCTCGTTCACCAAGATCGACATGGAGATCGTCAGTCCGGAAAGCCAATTCCAGGTCTTCATCGACGATGTCCGGCTGCCCGCGGATGCGCTGGTCGGTTCGGAGGACGCCGCGATCGCGCAGCTGTTCGCCGGCCTGAACCCGGAACGAATCATGGGTGCGGCCAACGCGATCGGTGCGGGACGCCACGTGCTCGGCAAGGCGGCCGAGTACGTCAAGACCCGCCAGGTGTGGAAGACGCCGATCGGCGCGCACCAGGGCATCGCGCATCCGTTGGCGCAGAACTACATCGAGATCGAACTCGCGAAGCTGATGATGCAGAAGGCTGCCGCGCTGTATGACGCCGGCGACGACTTCGGCGCCGCCGAAGCCGCCAACATGGCCAAGTACGCCGCGGGCGAGGCGTCCACCAAGGCCGTCGACCAGGCTGTGCAGTCCCTCGGCGGCAACGGGCTCACCAAGGAGTACGGCGTCGCGTCGATGCTCACCGCGTCCCGGCTGGCGCGTATCGCGCCGGTCAGCCGGGAGATGATCCTCAACTTCGTCGCTCAGACGTCGCTCGGCCTGCCCCGGTCTTACTGATGACGCGGCGGGCAGGAGCGAAGCGACATGGGGAGTGAGATGAACCGGCTCGTCTCCTACGCCGTCGACGGTCACGTAGCCCGGCTGACGCTCGACTCCCCGCACAACCGCAACGCGCTGTCCACCCGACTGGTGGAGCAGTTGCATGCCGGACTGCGCGCGGCGGCGACCGACCCGGCGGTACGGACCGTGGTGCTGGGTCACACCGGCGGCACGTTCTGTGCCGGTGCCGACCTGAGCGAAGCGTCGGACGGCGACCCGTTCGAGATGACCGCCGCGCGGGGTCGCGAGATGGCGGCGCTGCTGCGGGCGATTGTCGAATCACCGATGCCTGTGGTGGCGGCCATCGACGGTCACGTCCGGGCCGGCGGTCTCGGGCTGGTGGGGGCGTGCGACATCGCGGTCGCAGGCCCGCGCAGCACGTTCGCACTGACCGAGGCGCGCATCGGGGTGGCTCCTGCTGTCATTTCTCTGACATTGCTGCCGAAGATGACGGCGCGCGCGGCGGCCCGCTACTACCTCACGGGTGAGACGTTCACCGCACCGACAGCCGCCGAGATCGGCGTGATCACGCTGGCCGCCGACGACGTGGAGGCTGCGGTCGCGGGCATCGTGACCGACCTGGGGCGTGGCTCACCGCAGGGGCTGGCGGCATCGAAAGCACTGACCACAGCCGATGTTCTAGCCCGCTTCGACCGCGACGCCGAGGACTTGGCCACGGAATCGGCCCGGCTGTTCGTCTCCGAGGAAGCTCACGAAGGGATGCTCGCGTTTCTGCAGAAACGCCCGCCACGCTGGGTGCGATAACACAGCGTGAGAGAACAGCGAACGCTCTTGCGGTTGCCGACCAGAGTCGTACCCTCGTAAGCGATGAGCAACTTGACACCACGGGACGCATCGACGCGGGCTGCTGATACAGACCGCATCCAGGTTGCCCAACTGCTCTCCGAGGCCGCCTCCCGGGGCCGTCTGGCGCTCACTGAATACGAGCAACGGTTGGCGAAGGCATACGCCGCGCAAACCTATGAGGACCTCGATCGGCTCACCGAGGACCTGCCGGAGGCTGCCGACGCGTCGAACCGGCGTGGCGCTTCGAAGCCGGCACCCAAGACGCTCTTGTTGGCGATCCTCAGCGGGTTCGAGCGCCGCGGCCGATGGAACGTTCCCGGCCGCATCACGACCTTCACGCTGTTAGGCGGCGGCGTCATCGATTTGCGCTACGCCGATTTCACGTCGGCGAACGTGGAGATTCACGCGTATTCGATCATGGGTGGCCAGACCATCCTGCTTCCGCCGGAGATCACTGTGGAGGTCCACGGAGTGGGCGTGATGGGTGGGTTCGACCACGACGTCGACGGCCCGGGTACACCGGGGGCACCGAAAGTCACCATCCGCGGCTTCTCGTTGTGGGGCGGCGTCGGCATCAAACGCAAGAACCGCAAGCCCAACGCACCCGAATCACGCTGACCTGGCCGCAACAACGTCGGCCCCTTCCAATCGGAAGGGGCCGACGTTGTTGGTGCAGGTGTGTTACTTCGCGCTTTTGCCTGAGCCCGAGCTGCTCGAGGACGAGCTCGACGACGAGGACGAGTCGCTCGACGAGCTGGAGTCCGACTTGGTCTTCTTGCCTCCGCCGAGGGCGTCCGAGATCCGCTTGCCGATCTTGGCGAGCGGGTTCTGCGGCTTGGCCGGCTTGGTGCTCGGCTTGGTCGACGACGTCGGGGCCTTGGGGGCCACCGCACCGGTCGACTTCGCTGGGGTGGTGGCACTGTCGTCGGTCGACGTGGTGGTGTCAGTCGACGTAGTGGTGTCGGTCGACGTGGTGGTGTCGGTCGACGAGCCGGCGCTCTCGGTGGATGAGCCGCCGCTGTCGGTCGTGCCCTCGGACTCGGTCTTGACCTCGGCGGCCGTCGTCTTGGCGGTCGACTTCGACGCCGCCGACGACGCGGTGGTTGTGGTGATGCCGGCCGCGGACTTCACGGCCGTCTCGAGACCCTTGATGTCGTTCTGAATGGTCGCGGCTGCCGCACTGACGGCACCGCTGAGTGCTGCCCCCGAGGGTGCACCGGGCAGATTGTCCGAGATCGACGTTGACACGTAGGCCAAGATCGCCGACAGGCCGTTGGTGCTGTAGCTGAAGCCGGCGCCGGTGGTGGGGTTGTAGTCCGGCGTCTGCCCGTAGAAGAACAGGCTGGCCAGGATGCCGCCACCGAGCTTCACCGGGCCCAGATCGAAGGTTGGGACCAGCTGTGCGGCCGACGAGACGATCGAATTGATGACGTTCGGGATGCCGTAGTAGAACGTCGCCTGCGCGGCCTGGAAGATCGGCGAGCTGGTGCCGAAGAGCTCACCGGCGCCCACGTAGGGAATCGAGGGAGCGCCGATCTCGAAGTAGTAGTTGTCGAGGTCGAAGCCGGGGATGAACGTCTCGGCGGCGTTGTCGACCAGGTAGTACAGCACACCCGAGGCGCCGCTGACGTAGATGTCGCTCACGCCCGGGTAGTAGGTGTTGTCGGTCTGGATGTAGCCGCCCCATCCGAACCAGTAGGCGTCGTTGATGCCCTGGATGGTGATGTCGGTGATCGCCGTCAGCTCGTACTTGGCCGTCGACAGCGGCAGGGGGGTGGAGGCACCCAGCGCGATGTCGTGAGTCGGAAGGTACGCCGGTGAGACGGCGACGATGGCAGCTGCACTGGCCAGTGCCGCGCCGGTCACCAGGAAAGGCCGAGTCCTTGACGCCATTGCTAATTCCCCTTGTTGGTGCGGTTCGCCAGGGTCGTGACGAACTCGGTGCTTTGCTGATACGAATCTTAGAAGATCCTGATAGATACTAAGGGGCTGTTTGCCCCTCGGCAAGCGGTACCACGGAATTCGGGGACTTAAGTACTTCGCTTTTTTCACACCAATCACGCAGGACTGGCGGGCGTCCGGTAGCCAATTGACGGTGGAGAAACATTCGGGTTACCGACGTGTTGCACGTGTTCGCTACCTCCGTACGCCCGAGAACCTTGACGTCAATAACAAACTCGTTTGCCACGCCCTTTGCTGAGCACACCATCAACCGGGCCACCACGCAGGGGCGTCCCAGATTTGCTGAATACCTGAGAGCTTCTCAGTTCATGGCCGGCGCCGGCGCGACCGCAGGTAGTCGCCCACGACCGCCGCGCCCAGACCGTCCAGGTCCGGCACCACCACCCGGCCCTCGACGCGGCGAGCGACCTGATCGATGAATCGGGCCAGGCCGGGGTCGTTTCCGAGTCGGAAGATCGTCACCTGCGCACCGAGTCGCGCGACCTCGTCGAAACCGCGCACAGTGTGCGCGATGGTCCGCGGATGCGGCGGGTAGTCAAAGAACACCGACGAACCCCTACCGTCGAAATCCTCCAGGTGCGCCGTGGGCTCACCGTCGGTGACCACCAGTACCACCGGTTGGGCGTTGGGGTGGCGGCGCAGATGCCGTACCGCCAGCGCCAGCGCGTGGTGCAGATTGGTGCCCTGCTCGTAGACACCCTCGAGCCCGGTCAGCTCGGCCGCGCTCACGGTGCGGGCGTAGCGGCCGAAGGCGATGATCTGCAGCGCATCCGAGCGGAACCTGGTGCTCACCAGATGGTTGAGCGCCAGCGCGGTCTGCTTCATCGGCAGCCACCGGTTCTCCATCACCATCGAGAACGAGGTGTCGACCAGTAGCGCCACCGCCGACTGCGTGCGAGTCTCGGTTTCCGACACCTCGACGTCGTCGACACTGATCCGCAACGGCCCTTCGGCCGGCCCGCCGGCCCGCCGCAGCACCGCGTTGGTCAGGGTGCGGGTGACGTTCCAGGGCTCGGTGTCGCCGAACGCCCACGGCCGGGTGGCGCCGGTGAGTTCGCCTGCCGCGCCGGCACGACGAGTGTCGCGCTCACCGTGCCGGCCCGAAAGCTGTTGGGCGACATCGCGAAGCGCGGTCTGCCCGAGCTGGCGCATGGCCTTGGGCGACAGCCGCCACTGCCCGTCGGAACCGCGATCCAGGAAGCCCTGGTTCATCAGCGCACGTTCCAGCTCGGCCAGCGTCCGCGCATCGATGGCGGCCTGATCACCGAGCTGACGGGCCAGCGCGTCGAGGTCTACGTCATCCATGGTGGCACCGGCGTAGCTCTGCGACAGCTGCTCGGCAAGCTGCTCGAGTTCGGCGATGTCGGCCATCGCCTGGGCGCCCTCCCCCATACCGAGCGGGTTGTCGCCGGAGAATTCCGACGAACCGGTCCAGTCCTCACCCGGCCGGGCAGCCTGCAGGTGCGAGTCGAGCCGATTCAGCGCGTTCATCAGTTGCGGTGAACCGAACGCCTGCTGCGCCAACGCATCCAGCTCGGCGCGCTGGTCCGGGGTGAGACTGTTGCGGAAGCGCTGCGCGGCCGCAGCCCGCTGCGCCAGCGAATCGAGTAGTTCCTCGACGTTCTTGGGATTCTCCGGAAAGTACTGGCCGTGCTTGCGCATGAAGTCGTCGAAATCTTGCGCGCTGTCCTCGCCGCGAGAGTGCTTGTCCAGCAGGTCGTTCAGGTCGTCGAGCATCTCGTTGACCGCTTGCCGGTCCTCATCGGTGGCGTTCTCGAGCGCCTGCTTCATGCCGGCGAACCGCTGATCGAGCATCTCCCGGCCGAGCAGATCCTTGATCTGCTCGTACTTCTGGCGCGCCTCCGGGCTGCGCCAGTTGTAGTCCGACAGCTCTTGCACGGCCTTGGCCGGCGACGGCGAGAGCGACTCGATCTGCAGCTCCTGGAATCGGGCGTCGTCGTCCAGCGCGCGCGCCAGTTCCTTGCGCTCAGAGAGCACCGCGTCGTCGAGCAGCTTCTTGATCTCTTGCAGGGTGCCGTCAAGGTTGTTGCGGTTCAACAGCTCTCGGCGCCGACGGTTCACCTCCGCGGCGAGCCTGTCGGCACCCTTGGTGTTCTTGGTTCCGCGTCGCAACAGCTCGGACAAGGCACGCCGCGGCGACGTGCCCTCCATGACGTCCTGCCCGATCTGCTCGAGCGCGTCGCGCAGATCCACCGGCGGGGCAAGCGGATCAGGGCCCCCGGTATAGGCCGAATACCGGGAGTCGTGTGAGTGTCCCCGATCCGCTTTAGCCATAGACGGTTTCGCCTTCTCCTGTCACCTTGTCGATCCGCTTCGCGAGATACAGTGCCTCCAGGGCCAATTCGAGCGCTGCGGCCCGCTCCCCTTCGGTTTCGGCGTCCAGCCGCTTGGCGATCTCGTCGATCACCGGCAGGTCCGGCAATGCCGCCAGCACGTCCTTGGCCGCGACCTGCTCGCCGGTGGTCACCGCAGAGCCACCCTCGACGGCCGCCACCAGCGTGCCGACGTCGATGCCGCCCAGCACCCGCTGTGCGGTGTCGGCGGTGGCGCGACGCAGCAGATGCTCGAGCACCGCCTGCTCGCGCCCCTCCTCGCCGGACTCGAACTCCAGCTTTCCGCGCAGCACGTCGATGATCGTGCCGAGGTCGACCACGCGGGCCACCGGTTCCTCCTCGCCCAGGATCGCGCCGCGATGGCGGGCCGAGGCGGCAACGGTCTCGGCGGCGGCGATCGCGAAGCGCGCGGACACACCGGACCGCTGGTCGACCGAATTGGACTCCCGCAGATAGCGCGCGAATCGGGCGATGATCTGCATCAGGTAGGTCGGAACCTGCGCCGACAGGTGCGCCTCCTGGGTGATCACGCCGACCTCGGCGTCGAGTTCACGCGGGTAGTGCGTGCGGATCTCGGCGCCGAAGCGGTCCTTCAGCGGAGTGATGATGCGCCCGCGGTTGGTGTAGTCCTCGGGGTTGGCGCTGGCCACCACCAGCACGTCCAGCGGCAGCCGCAACGTGTAGCCGCGCACCTGGATGTCGCGCTCCTCCATCACATTGAGCATCGAGACCTGGATGCGCTCGGCCAGATCGGGCAGCTCGTTGACCGCGACGATGCCGCGATGCGCCCGCGGGATCAGGCCGTAGGCGATGGTCTCCGGGTCACCGAGACTGCGACCCTCGGCAACCTTGATCGGGTCGATGTCACCGACCAGGTCCGCCACGCTGGTATCCGGGGTGGCCAGCTTCTCGGTGTAGCGCTCACTGCGGTGGCGCCACTCGATGGGCAGATCGTCACCGGACTCCCCTGCCCGCCGGATCGACTCCGGGGTGATCGGCGTGTAGGGATGCTCGCCGAGTTCGGACCCGGCGATCACCGGTGTCCACTCGTCGAGCAGATTCTGCAACGAGCGCAGCAGCCGGGTCTTGCCCTGCCCGCGCTCGCCGAGCAGGACGAAGTCGTGCCCGGCGATCAGCGCCCGTTCCAGCTGCGGCAAGACGGTGTCCTCGAAGCCGAAAATGCCAGGCCAGACCTCATCTCCTTCGGCCAGCGCGGTCAGGAGGTTCTCCCGGATCTCCTGCTTGACGCTGCGCTCCCGATGCCCGGAAGCGCGCAGTTCGCCAAGAGTGCGGGGAAGGTTGTCAGGTGAAGTCACCTCTCCACGCTACGACTGCCACGCCACCGGGGCATTACGCGGTCAGCGCAAAGTCATATTTCGCCCGGCCGGAATACCCGCGGTCAGTGCGCGAAGTGCCGGGCCCCGGTGAGGTAGAGCGTGATCCCGGCCTTCGCCGCGGCCTCGGTCACCAGTTCGTCGCGCATCGATCCGCCGGGGTGCACGACGGCCTTGACGCCCGCCGCCGTCAGCGTCTCCAGCCCGTCCGGGAACGGGAAGAACGCGTCGCTGGCCGCCACCGCACCGCGGACCCGCTCGCCACCACGCTCCACCGCCAGCCGTGCCGCGTCGACACGGTTGACCTGGCCCATGCCCACCCCGACCGTGGCGCCATCGGCGGCCACCACGATCGCGTTGGACTTCACCGCGCGGCAGGTGCGCCAGGCGAACCGCAGGTCGGTCAGCGTCGCCGCGTCCGCCGGGGTGCCGGTCGCCAGGGTCCAGTTCGCCGGGTCGTCGCCGGGTGCGTCCAGCGCATCGCGCTCCTGGATCAGCAGACCTCCGCTGATCTGGCGCAACTCCGCTCCACCGACCGGTGGCTGGGCGGCCACGAGCACGCGAATGTTCTTCTTGCGGGCCAAGATCTCCACCGCACCGGGCTGATAAGCCGGCGCGATGATGACCTCGGTGAAAATCTCCGAGACGAACTCGGCCATCTCCACCGTGATCTCGGTGTTGGCCGCGATCACCCCGCCGAACGCGCTCAGCGGATCGCATTCGTGGGCCTTGCGGTGCGCATCGGCCACCGACACCGACGAGATCGCGATGCCGCACGGGTTGGCGTGCTTGATGATGGCGACGCAGATCTCCTCGTGATCGAACGCGGCCCGCCATGCCGCATCGGCATCGGTGAAGTTGTTGTAGGACATCTCTTTTCCGTGCAGCTGCTCGGCCTGGGCCAGACCCGGCCAGCCGGACTCGTCGCTGTAGAGCGCGGCCTGCTGATGGGGGTTCTCGCCGTAGCGCAGCTGCGAGGTGCGCCGCCAGGTGCGGCCGAACCACGGCGGCAGGAGGGCCGCCGCATCTTCTTCCGGGCCCTCCTCGGGGGCCAGCACCGAGCCCATCCAGCCGGCGACCGCGACGTCGTACTCCGCGGTGTGCCGAAAAGCCAGTGCCGCCAACTTCTGTCGCTCGGCGAGCGTGAAGCCACCGGACCGGACCGCGGCCAGAACGCCGTCGTATCCGAGCGGATCGACGACGACAGCCACGCTGGCATGGTTCTTGGCGGAGGCGCGCACCATCGAGGGACCGCCGATGTCGATCTGCTCGACGCACTCCTGCACCTCGGCACCCGAATCGACGGTCTCGGTGAACGGATAGAGGTTGACCACGACGAGGTCGAACGGCTCGATCTTCAGCTCGCCGAGAGCCGCGAGGTGCTCCGGCTTGCGGGTGTCGGCAAGCAGACCGGCGTGGATGTGCGGGTGCAGCGTCTTGACCCGGCCGTCGAGAATCTCGGGAAAGCCGGTGACGAACTCCACCGGGGTGACCGGGATGCCTTTGTCGGCAATAGTTTTGGCGGTCGAACCGGTGGAGACGATGGCCACGCCCGCCTCGTGCAGACCCTGCGCGAGCGGGATCAGTCCGCTCTTGTCGTACACGCTGATCAGCGCGCGCCGGATCGGCCTCTTGCCTACAGTCCCCGCGGTCATCCTATGGTCGCCTTTCTGCCACTCCAGGTCACGCCGCGCTGAGCCAGCGCGGCCAGCACATCCACCAACAGCCGCCGTTCGGTGACCTTGATGCGTTCGTGCAACGTGTCTTCGTCGTCATCGTCGAGAATCTCGATAGGTTCCTGAGCCAGGATCGGGCCGGTGTCGACTCCGGCGTCCACCAGATGCACCGTGCACCCGGTGACCTTGACCCCGTAGGCCAGCGCGTCGGGCACCGCGTGAGCGCCCGGAAACGCCGGAAGCAGCGCCGGGTGGGTGTTGACGACGCGACCCGGGAATCGCGAAAGAAATTCCGGCCCAAGTATTTTCATGAACCCGGCCGATACGATCAGGTCCGGACGGTGCGCTTCGGTGGCGTCGGCGATCGCGGTGTCCCAGTCGGCGCGGCTCGGGTGGTCCTTCAGACGCACGCAGAATGTGGGGATCGACGCGGCCTGCGCAATCTCGACGGCGCGACAGTCCCGGTCCACCCCGACCGCCGCGACCCGCGCGGGATAGTCGCCGACGGCGGCGCTCAGCAGCGACTGCAGCAGCGATCCGGTTCCCGAGGCCAGGACGACGAGCCGCGCCGGCGCACTCGGCGGGATGTGGATCGGATGCTGCACGGCGATGAGCCTAGCGGGAACGGCTCTGTGCGCACGCGGCACCGACCTGCCCTCGCGAGGCAATGGCATCACCTCCAGGAAGCTGCTAGTTTGCTGTGAGCCCGTGGATTACAGCGTCTGTGGGTGAGCAACGCCGGCCAGCGGCAACGGCTGCGGTGTATCGGGTAACCCGATTCGGTGTTCGCGATGACCAATTTTCGGACTCAGGGCAACGCCGCCCGGGAAGTTACGACGTGATCAACATGCGAGCCGCAGCAGCGGCGCCCCTGGTTGCCATTGCGATGGCGACCGCTACCTCCGCGGTGAGCAATGCGGCTCCCGATATCGTGGGCAGGACGTTCGATGAGGCGAACTCGATACTGCGATCGGCCGGGTACACGGCGGTCGTCGTCGCCACGTTCGGTGGACGAACAGAGCGTGCCGATTGCATCGTGACCCAACAGGGGAACCGCCAGTCATCCGACGGGCAAGAGGCCTTGTTGGCGCTGAACTGCAACGCTCCGCTCGCGGGCCCCGGCGTACCGGGAAACTCCGCCGCCAGTCCCGCCGGCCGAGCGGCCGCAGCAGCGGTGGTCCGGGTATCCAAGGCCAACGTAGAACAATCACTGGTGAGCGAACTCGCATCGGGCCCCGGCCAGTCGTGGGCGCAATGCTCCGGCGATCTCGTCGGAGTCATCGACAGCAGCATCGACTGCACGGTGTTGGCCGACAGCGACAAGCAGACGTACACCTTGACGGTCACCGACATCGAGGACGGCCGGATCAGCTACAACATCGGCCCGAAGCAATAGCAGCTCGTCGCCCGCGGGGCGACGGATCCTCAGCGTTCAGTCCGCCCGGTGTCGATGTCGTCGTCGACGACCATCAGGTCCTCGACGTCTTCGAGATCAGGTGCCGGCCGGACCGCCTGCGGCGGCGGCGCGGGGTCGGGCTCGGGTTCCGGTTCGACCTCCGGTACCGGCTCCGGCTCGGCCGTCATGTCCGGGATGGGCGTGGTGAGCGCCTCGTCGTCGGCGAGGTCGTCGGCGAGGGCGTCGTCAGTAAGGTCGTCGAGGAGCGGTTCCTCGACCGGTGCCACCGGAGCCGGCGGCTTCACCCGTTTCGGACGGCGGCGCACGCCGCCGGTCAGCACCACGGTCAACGCACCGATCGCGAAGAACCAGAAGAAGACCGCCGGGCCGAAGGTGCTCTGGTCCACCCCGACGTCGCCGAAATTGCCGAGCTGCCCACCGCCGGCGTAACCCAGGGCGGCCATCGTGACGGCCGCGAGCAGCGACGCGACCGCCACCTTCGCCAGAGCCGTCGGCCAGGGCAGCGGTCTGCGCGCACACTGCTGGCCGACCGCGACCCCGGACGCCGCACCGATGATCAGCAGCGCAACCCACACCGGCCCGAGCGGTGGCGTCGGCACCGCGGCCAGGATCGGAACCGCGGGGATGTCACCGCCGAAGACGGTGAACGAGCTAAATGTGGCGAACCCGATGTGGGCGCTCGAGCCGACCGCCATCGCCGAGGTCCCGACGATCACGTTGGGCACGTACAGCGCGGACAGCAAGGTGAGGCTGAGCTGCCCGAACAGCGAATCAGTGACCGCGTACAACTCGTGCATGGTGCCCCAGTGCACGACCAGCGACACCGTGGTGACCGCACCGGACAGTCCCAGCAGCGCCAGCAGCCCGGCCAGCGCGGCCCGCACGGTGTCGCCGAGCCACAGCGGTAACCGCAGGGCCGCAAGCGCCCGCCACCCCACCTGCGAGCCGACCCCGATCAGCGCTCCGATGCCGTGCACGGCCAGCACCCCGGAGAATGCGCGCAGCGCGCTCGGGGTCTGCAACTCGGTGATCACCGAGGAGGCGTCGTGGATAACGGCCAAGGCGATCGCCGCGAACAGCAGCGGTCCGCCGACGGCCGAGGCGACGATCCACCGGGTGACGAACCAGGAGGCGCGCGGTGAGGTCGCGTGCGCGCACGTGCGTGCGGTGCCCGCGACCATCAGCAGCACCGGCAGCAGCGGCAACACCGCGAGCTGGTGGCCGGCGATCGAGATGGGCACCTGGTGCACGGCCAGCCACATGCTGGCGATCGCACCCAGGGTGCCCGTCATGTCGCTGTTGGCGATGACGAGCTGCAGCAGGGTCACCGCGGCGATCACCACCAGGGCGACCACCGACGGCCCGAACGCAACCCGGACCAGGTCGCGCGCCTGGCGCGCGCCGACTGGCCGCTTGTCCTCCATCCGTGTCACTCGACGCGCCGGTCAGGCGTGGTGCGCGAAGAGCGCCCGGTTAGGACGGGCTCTGACCCGACGGCGACGATGACGGCGCCTGGGGCTGCTGCTGTTCCGGCTGTCCGGCGGGCTGCTGCTGGCCCGACCCGCTCGACGGCGGTGGGCTGAAGCTCGGGAATCCGGTCGGCGGCGTCGGCGGGCCGCTCTGCGCACCGCCGAAGTTCGACGGACCGGACGTGTAGCCGCCGCCGTACTGGGACGGGTAATTCGGCCGCGGCGGGATTCCCTGCGGCGGGCCCTGCGGACCGGGCTGGCCGTAGTAGCCGCCGGGAGGCGGACCGTACTGACCGAACTGTTCGTACCGGGGCCGGGGCGCCGGCGCGGTGATGATGCCGGCCTCCAGCAGCAGCGCCGCCACCGCGGCGATGGCCTGCAGCAGGGTGAACGCGAGCAGCAGCCACAGCCCCCAGCCGACGGAGAAGCCGGTCGGCTTGCTGATGACCTGAGCGATCGCCATCAGCACCGCGATCACCGATGCGGTGGCGATGACGCCGCCGTAGTCGCGGGCCTTGGGCAGCAGCGCTGCCGCCGCCAGCAGCGCGGCAATCAGCGTCGCGACCACCGGGTAACCGCCGCCACCGCCGGTCAACTCGGCGCCCCCGAAGGGGCCGAGGTCGGCGTGGACGGTGAGGATCGGCCCGAAGCTGGCGAGGTACGCCGCCAGGCCCAGCACGATGGCGGCGACGTTCAGGTACTGCGGCAGCTTGCTCGGTCCGGCCTCGGCCGGCGCGAACGACGACGTGGGCGCACCATAGGGACCGCTCGGCTGCGACGGTTGGTAGCCCGGATTCGTGGGCGGGTAAGTCATGGCCTCTCCTTCAGCCTTGTCACGCCGCGCATCCCCCGCGGCGCTGCGTCGGTTGTGGCTCTCGAACGGACCCGCAGGTCGGCGTTCGCACACCACGCTATCGCACAGCGCCGTGGCCGCCGCGACCATCGGCGTGTCACACAGGCAGTTGGTAACCGGCCGTGAGGACTCAGGCGGAGGCCTGAAGGGGCGCGGCGATCGAATCGCTCTCGGCCGCTTCGATTTCGCGCACCAGCGGCAGCACCCGCGCGCCGAAGTACTCGATCTCCTCCTGGAAATGCAGGAAGCCACCGAGGATGAGGTCCACGCCGCGCTTGCGGTAGGCGGAAATCCGCTCGGCGATCTGCTCGGGGGTGCCGATCAACTGGGTACGGAAGCCGTCGTTGTATTGGACGAGGTCTTCATAGGTCGAGTCGGCCCACATCCCGCGCTTGTCCGCGGTCGAGGCGCCGGCTTGCTGCACGGCGGCGTGAAACCCTTCGACCGCCGGTTTGTCGGCCTTGGCGATGATCTCTTTAAGGACTTCCCTCGCTTCTTTTTCGGTGTCCCTGGCGATGATGAAGCCGTTGAGTCCGAACTTGACTTCCCGGTGGGCGTCGCGGGCGTGGTCGCGAACCTCGACGAGTTGCTCGGTGACGCCGTCGAAATCCTTGCCGTTGGAGAAGTACCAGTCGGCGTAGTGGCCGCCGTTGCGCCGTGCGGCGGTGGAGTTGCCGCCCTGGAAGATCTCCGGGTTGGGCCGTTGCGGTGTGTTGAGCGGCTTGGGCTTCAGGGTGAAGTCGTGGATGCGGTAGAAGTCACCGCGGAAATCCACGTCGTCCTCGGTCCAGATCTTGCGCAGCACCTGCAGGAATTCGGCTGTCCGGCGGTAGCGCTCGTCGTGCTCGAGCCATGGTTCGCCCAGGTGGGTGAATTCGTCCTTGAACCAGCCGGACACCACGTTGACGGCGAACCGGCCGCCGGACAGATGGTCGGCGGTCGCGCCGAGCTTGGCCAGCACCCCGGGTTGCCACAGGCCGGGGTGGACGGCGGCGATGAGCGTGAGCCGCTCGGTGGCCAGCAACAGCGCCAGCGAGAAGCTGGTCGATTCGTGCTGGAATTCAGCACCGTAGCTGGCCTCGTAGCGGACCTGCGACAGCGCGTATTCGAAGCCGTTGTTCTCGGCGGTCTGTGCGAGTTTGACGTTGTATTCATAGTTCCAGTCGGTGCGTTGCTCGATGGTGCTGGTGACCAGGCCACCACTGACGTTGGGCACCCAGTAGGCGAATTTCACGTGGTCGGCGATGCGTTCGGTCGTCATGCTTTGCATCGTTGCGACGACCGTCGGCGGGGTCACCCCTTTTACTCGCCGAGAGTGCAGATGTCGCCCACTGAGACGCCACCTTGCCGGGGGTTGGGCAACTCGTTCTAATGCAGCCCATGGATTACGGGCTCGTTCTGTTCACCAGTGACCGCGGCATCGCCCCTGCGGCGGCCGCCAAGCTCGCCGATGAGCACGGCTTCACGACGTTCTACGTGCCCGAGCACACGCACATCCCGGTCAAGCGCGAGGCCGCGCACCCCACCACCGGTGACGAGTCGCTGCCCGACGACCGCTACATGCGCACCCTGGATCCGTGGGTGAGTCTCGGCACCGCGGCCGCGGTGACCTCCACGGTGCGGCTGTCCACCGCGGTGGCGCTGCCGGTCGAGCACGATTGCATCACTCTGGCGAAATCAATTGCCACCCTTGATCATTTGTCCGGCGGCCGGGTCAGCCTGGGTGTCGGGTTCGGCTGGAACACCGACGAGCTGATGGACCACAACGTGCCACCGGGTCGGCGTCGCACGATGCTGCGTGAGTACATCGAGGCCATGCGCGAACTCTGGACCAAGGAGGAGGCCGAATACGACGGCGAGTTCGTCAAGTTCGGTCCGAGCTGGGCCTGGCCCAAGCCGGTTCAGTCGCACATCCCGGTGCTCGTCGGCGCGGCGGGTACCGAGAAGAACTTCAAGTGGATCGCCCGCAGCGCCGACGGCTGGATCACGACGCCGCGCGACTTCGACATCGACGAGCCGGTGAAGCTGCTCCAGGACACCTGGGCAGCGGCAGGCCGCGACGGTGCGCCGCAGATCGTGGCTCTCGACTTCAAGCCGGTGCCCGAGAAGTTGGCGCACTGGAAGGACATTGGCGTCACCGAGGTGCTGTTCGGCCTGCCGGACAAGTCCGGCGACGAGGTCGCCGCCTATGTGGAGCGACTGGCCGGAAAACTCAGCGCACTGGAGCTCTAAGCCAGCGTTGCGCGGTTCTTGCCGTCCTCGCCCGCGGTGACGTTGATCGCGGCGCCCAGCGGGTCGCCGTCGCTCATCAACGCCACCAGGGCTGGGTCGGTGGTGATGGCCATGAACCGGCTGAGGTCGGCGTCGAGGCGGCCGATGATGACCCCGGTGCGCTCGGGCCAGTCGTAGCGCACCGAGTACGTCTCGATCACGCCGCTGCCGTTGGCGTTCCGGGTGACCGGCACCTTCGGCAGGGCGGCGATGTCCGCCTGCAGTTCCGTGCTGCGGTCGGGCGTCCACTCGATCGGCGTGGTGGAGTAGACCCCCACCGAGTACTTGCTCATCACACCGCCGTTGGCGCCCACCAGTCCGAATGCACCTGGCTTGTCGCGCATCGCGGCGACGGTCTCGGCGATGCCGTGCAGCGAATAGCTGTTGCCCGGTCCGCCGAAGTACGGCAGGCCCCCGGTGAGGGTGAGCCCGCGCGGATCGTCGGCGGCCAGCCCGAAGTCGTCGCACACCGCGAAGACCGGGAACGGGAAGCAGCTGTAGAGGTCGAAGGTGGCCACGTCGTCGATGCCAATGCCGGCCACCCGAAGTGCCTCTGCCACAGCCTGTTTCGACGAGTAACTGACGCCGACATCGGCACGGTCCAGCAGATCCTGCTCGCGCTGATCCGCGTGACCGTGCAGGTACACCCACTTCTCTTCGGGCACACCGAGTTCGCGGGCGGCGGACACCGACATGAGCAGCGCGGCCGCGCCCTGGTTCACGGTGTCGCGGGCCACCAGCAGCCGGGGATACGGGTCGCAGATCATCCGGTTCTCAGCGGTGACCGTGGCGATCTCGTCGACCGAGCGCTCCACCGGTGACGACGAAAACGGATTCTTGGCAGCGACTTTCGAGAACGGCGAGAACAGCTCGGCCATCGTGCGCCGGTAGGAGTCGACATCGAGACCCAGCCGGGCACGCCGCGCGTTGTCCAACAACCCGTACTGCACCGGTGCGCCGGTCAGCCCGTGGTTGGCTGTGTACTCGCTCATGTACTGCTCGAAGCCGTACCCGCGGTCCTCGAGCTGGCCGCCAACAGTTTCGCTGTGGTCGGGTTTGTCGTCCTTGCCCTCGAACGTCTTCAGCGTCGAACCGTTCTCCGAGCCGAGGATCAACGCCACCTCGATCTCGCCGGCCGCGATGGCGCCGGCGAACTCGGTGACCAGCTTCTGCGGGCCGTTGCCGCCGATGGATTCGAGCACGGCACGCTTCGGGTCGGCGCCGACGCGGTTGGCGACCGAGCGGATGTAGTTGTCCGAGCACCCCAGCGGCGCTGTCGCGTACGGCGTGCAGATCTCGAACTGCCGCAGGCCCGCGAACACCTCGATCGACGCGGCGACGGCAGCGTCGTCCGCGCCGGTGTCCGCAAGCGCGGCCCGAACCGCCTCGGTGGCCAGCTCGACCGCCGACATACCCCGGTAGTCCGGGTCGTCAATGCGCTCGGTGAACTGCCCGACGCCGACGATGACGGGGGTACGCGGATCGACCATAGTTCGACAGGCTAATAGAACGTGTTACCGTTTTGCCAACCGGGGGCGTGGCTACCGCCCGAAAACGACATCAGGGCTGCGATCCGGTGTGGATCACAGCCCTGACGGCGGACTCGATGACGAATTACAGCCCCTGCAGGATCTCCCTGGCCAGGTTGGCGGTCTCCGACGGCGTCTTGCCGACCTTGACCCCGGCGGCCTCGAGTGCCTCCTTCTTGCCTTGAGCCGTGCCTGCGCCGTCCGAGACGATCGCACCGGCGTGGCCCATGGTCTTGCCTTCGGGCGCGGTGAACCCGGCGACGTAGCCGACGACCGGCTTGGAGACGTTGGCCTTGATGTAGGCGCCGGCCTTCTCCTCGGCGTCGCCGCCGATCTCGCCGATCATCACGATGATCTTGGTCTCGGGATCTTTCTCGAACGCCTCGATGGCGTCGATGTGGGTGGTGCCGATGACCGGGTCGCCGCCGATGCCGATGGCGGTCGAGAAGCCGAGATCGCGCAGCTCGTACATCATCTGGTAGGTCAGCGTGCCGGACTTGGACACCAGGCCGATCGGGCCCTTGCCGGTGATGTTGTTCGGCGTGATGCCGACCAGCGCCTCACCGGGGGTGATGATGCCGGGGCAGTTCGGCCCGATGATGCGGGTCTTCTCGCCCTTCTCGACGTTATAGGCCCACGCATAGGCGCTGTCCTGCACCGGGATTCCCTCGGTGATGACCACCAGCAGCGGGATCTCGGCGTCGATCGCCTCGATGATGGCGTCCTTGGAGAACGCCGGCGGCACGAAGGCGATCGACACGTCGGCGCCGGTCGCCTTCATGGCCTCGGCCACCGAACCGAACACCGGCAATTCGATGTCGTTGCCCTCTTTGTCCTTGTGCGACACCGTAGTACCGGCCTTGCGCGCGTTCACGCCGCCGACCACCTGGGTGCCGGCCTTGAGCATCAGCGCGGTGTGCTTGGTGCCCTCACCGCCGGTGATGCCCTGGACGATGACCTTGTTGTCCTTGTTCAGGAAGATAGACATTGGTTCTAGTCCCTTACTTGTTGGCCAGCTCGGCGGCCTTGTCGGCGCCGGCGTCCATGGTGTCGGCCTGGATCACCAGGGGGTGGTTGGCTTCGTTGAGGATGCGGCGACCCTCTTCGACGTTGTTGCCGTCGAGACGCACGACGAGGGGCTTGTTCGCACTGTCGCCGAGCTTCTTCAACGCGCCGACGATGCCGTTGGCGACCGCGTCGCACGCGGTGATGCCGCCGAACACGTTGACGAACACGCTCTTGACCTGGCTGTCGCCCAGGATGACGTCGAGACCGTTGGCCATCACCTCGGCCGAGGCGCCACCGCCGATGTCGAGGAAGTTGGCGGGCTTCACGCCGCCGTGCTTCTCACCGGCGTACGCGACGACGTCCAGGGTCGACATGACCAGACCCGCGCCGTTGCCGATGATGCCGACCTCGCCGTCGAGCTTGACGTAGTTGAGGTCGTTCTCCTTCGCCTTCAGCTCAAGCGGATCGGTGGCGTCCTTGTCCTCGAACTCGGCGTGGCCGGGCTGGCGGAAGTCGGCGTTCGCGTCCAGGGTGACCTTGCCGTCCAGCGCCAGGATCTGATCGTCGGGCGTGCGCACCAGCGGGTTGACCTCCACCAGGGTGGCGTCCTCGCCGGTGAAGACCTCCCACAGCTTCTGGATGGTCACCGCTGCGGCGTCGAGCACCTCGGCGGGCAGGTGGCCCTTCTCGGCGATCTCGCGAGCGAAGGCCAGGTCGACACCCTTGACGGCGTCGACCGGCACCTTGGCCAGCCGGTCCGGCTTGGTGGCGGCGACCTCTTCGATCTCCACGCCGCCCTCGACCGAGCACATGGCCAGGTAGGTGCGATTGGAACGATCGAGCAGGAAGGAGATGTAGTACTCCTCGGCGATGTCGCTGGCCTCGGCGACCAGCAGCTTCTTCACGACGTGACCCTTGATGTCCAGGCCGAGGATGTTCTTGGCGTGGGTGTAGGCGTCGTCGGGGGTCGCGGCGTACTTGACGCCACCGGCCTTTCCGCGGCCGCCTACCTTCACCTGGGCCTTGACCATGACGGGCTTACCGATTTCCTCGGCAATGGCCTTGGCGTCCTCCGGCGAGTCGGTGACCCGGCCGGGAGTGGTGGGAACGTTGTGCTTGGCGAACAGTTCTTTCGCCTGATATTCGAAAAGATCCATGAGCTCACTGTCTGGTCGGCGCTGACTGTTTTGTTGACGAAGTGGTGTTAAGGAAGTCGCTCCGGGGAGGAACTGTATCTAGACGCTCCGAGGACTCCGTCCTCGCGTACCGCTCATGTGGTACATCTCACCGCGGAGTTGAAGTGATTCAACTCACAATCCTCCGTGGAATAACGCCTTGGGTTGCGACCTGTATTAGATCTTCGTTAACGTCGTCGGGGTCTGAGATAACGCTTTGGTCACGACTAAGGGACATCGAGTTTTGACGCAGCATCGGCCGGCACCGAGCACCATCGGAGCTTCTTCGGCCTCGCAGCCTTCGACCAGGCCTTTCGATCGCCAAGCGCCCGGCAAGCGAGCCCTGGATCCGGAGCGGCTCGACGTCACCGACATCATCCCGTTCAACGAATTCGGCGATCTCTGCGATATCGATTTCCGCGAGAGCACCGCTTTCGCCAGCCTTCAGGTGGCGCGCTGCCCCGAACTCGACGACCTGCACGACGCGGACGACGCCCAGCCGCTGCGTCTGGCCGTGCCCACCGAGTTCGCCCCGTCCCGCCCCGAACGCGCTGAGGTCCCGCGCTACGTCAACGACGACAACACCGACGTGCTGCCCCGCACCCCGCAGCACCGCAGGCAGCCCACCGGCGCCGTCAAGGGCCGCGTGATGATCGCCGCCATGGCCGCGGGCGCCGCCGCGGCCGCGGCCTACACCGCGGTCAAGCCCGCCACCGACACCACCACCCAGACCGTGCTGGCCGCCGACAAGACCCCGATGGACGGCTCGGTGACCACCCCGCGCGGCGTGCAGCTGATCGCGGTGAAGCCGGTCGCCGACGCCGTCGTGCACGGCGAAGAGCTGGCCAACGGACAGGCCTTCGCGCAGGAACGCGCCGAGCGCGAAGCCCGCTTGCAGCGGCCACTGTTCGTCATGCCGACCAAAGGCGTCTTCACCTCCGGCTTCGGTTACCGCTGGGGCGCGCTGCACGCCGGCATCGACCTGGCGGCTCCGATCGGGACGCCCATCGTTGCCGCCTCCGACGGCGTCGTTGTCGACGCCGGCCCGACGGCCGGGTACGGCGCCTGGGTGAAGATCCGCCATTCCGACGGCACGGTCACCCTCTACGGCCACGTGAACACCTGGACGGTCCAGATCGGCCAGCGAGTCTTCGCCGGCGACCAGATCGCGACTGTGGGCAACCGGGGCAATTCGACCGGCCCGCACTTGCATTTCAGCGTGCTGCAGAACGGCATCAACTTCATCGACCCCGTGCCCTGGCTGGCGAAGCGGGGCCTTACGGTCGGCCCCTACGTCGGCTGACCTGGTGTCCGAGCCGAACGAGCCGCACACCCGCATCATCCGGCGCCAGCCGTCCGGACCGATTCCTCAACCCGACGAGCCGCGCACCAGCATCATCCGGCGCGCGCCCACCGGGCCGATCCCCGCGGTGCCCGACGATCGCACCGTCAACATTCCTCGCCCGCCTGCCGACGAGGCGCCGACCGGACTGATCCGGCGCGCAACCCCGGTCGCGGTTCCGGCCCGGCCGGGCGCGGTCGACGTCTCCACCGGGCGAACCGCGATCGCGGCCAGCGCCGTCAGCATCGTCAGCGGCTGGGCCACCGGCGTCGTCGCCACCGACCTGATCACCGGATGGTGGGGCACCGATCGACTGTTCTGCGTTGCGGTCGGATTCCTCACCCTGCTGTTCGCGGTCACCAGTATCGCCGGGGTGATCGCATTACTGCTGCGCCGCTCCGTCGGCCGCTACCTGATCGCGTTCGGCGCCGTAATCGCGCTGCTGACATTCGGCAGTGTGTTCGTCGCCGGAGCGCGAATTCCGTTGGCGGTGTATGTGATTCCAGTGTTACCGCTGGCCAGTCTGATCCTGGCGTTGCATCCGTCAACCCGACGCTGGTGCCGGCTGCGCTGAGCGCCTCCGGCTTTCCCACCACGCCCCGACGACGATCACGCCGATCGCCCACGCCGCACCAAGGAAAGCCCCGGCGACGACGTCGCTGACGTAGTGCACACCCAGATAGACCCGGGAGAAGCCGACCATCCCGGCGACGGCTGATGCGCTCGCCCACAGCGCCACTCGAGCCGTCCAACCCCGGATGACCCAGCCTGCCATCCAGGCGAGCAGCACCGCGACGGCGACACCGCCGGTGGCGTGACCGGAGGGGAACGAGAAACCGTCTTCGACGATGACGGCGGTCCACGACGGCGGACGACTGCGCCCGACCATCCACTTGGCCACCACCAGCACCACCCCGACGCCGATCAACCCGGACAACCCGAGCACCGCGGGCAACCAGGACCGGATCCGCCAGCAGACCCATGCACTGACGATGACGGTGATCACCACCAATGACAACGGATCAGCAACGTGGGTGAGCACTTTCAACACCGCGGTCAGCCCCGCGTCACGATGGCCGACAAACCATTGACTGACCGGTTGATCGACATACGAGTCGATCTCGCCCTCCAGGACGTCGTCGAGCAACTCGGTGAAGCCCGCCGCCAACAGCGCGACCAACACGATGCCCGACACCAGCGCCAAGACCGCGGTCACGTCCACCGACAACCACTGCGCCAACCTGGTCGCGGATCCGCCGAGGCGTCGGACCGCCCACGACCGCACGGTGACCGCGATGCGCGTCTCCCGCACGCGAGCCATCGCGGCCAGGAAGAACCCCTGATGACGCGCCACCCAGATGCACACCAGGCACCAGGCCAGGAGCGCGGCCACCACGAAGGCAGTCACGATCGCACGGTCGCGATCAGAGCTTCTGGATGGGTGCGTGGTTGTGCATCAGCTTCACCCGGCCGGCGCTGCCGAAGTCGATCAGCGACATCGCCGACTCCCCCATCCCGGACACCTCCTCGACGCGGCCGAGACCGTACTTGTCGTGGTTGACCCGGTCACCGGGTGCGAGCACCACCAGCGCACGCTTACCGCCACCTGCGGGACGCGCCGGTGACGGTCGCGGGGTGCCGACCAACCCACCCGCTCCAGGAGAAAATCGGCCCGGCGCACTATAGGACGGCGCGGGATCGGTTCGGCGCCAGTCGAGCAGATGCTCCGGAATCTCGCGCAGGAACCGGGATTCGGGGTTCAGCATCGGCTGCCCCCACGAGGAGCGGACCTTCGCGCGGCTGAGGTAAAGCCGTTGGCGCGCACGGGTTATGCCCACATAGGCCAGCCGGCGTTCTTCGGAGAGCTCGGCCGGATCCCCCAGCGCCCGCATGTGCGGGAACATGCCGTCCTCCCAGCCGGTGACGAAGACGACCGGGAACTCCAGGCCCTTGGCGGTGTGCAAGGTCATCATCGTGACCACCCCGGAGCCGTGCTCGGGCAACTCGTCGGAGTCGGCGACCAGCGACACCCGCTCCAGGAACTCGGCGAGTATGCCGGTCTGTGGCACGTCCTCATCGGCGTCGTCCTGCTCTGCCGCCAGTGCGGCGGCATTGGCCCGGTCGATACTGAATTCGTGTGCGACGCTGACCAATTCGTTGAGGTTGTCCAGCCGGGCCAGGTCCTGCGGGTCGCTGGAGGATTCCAGCTCGTTGCGGTAGCCGGTGCGGTCCAGCACGGCCTCGACCAAGTCCCCGAGCTCGTCGTCGAGCTTGCCGCGCAGGTCGTCGATCAGGTTGACGAAGCTCGCGATCGCCTTCTCCGAGCGGGTGTTCAGCATCGGTACCTTGCCGGCGGCCGCGGCGATCAGCGCGTCGGCGAAGGTGCTGCCGGTGTTCTCGGCGTACACCGCCACGCAGGCCTCGGCGCGGTCGCCGATACCGCGGCGCGGGGTGTTCAGGATGCGCCGCAGGCTGACGGCGTCACCGGGGTTGTCCAGCACGCGCAGGTAGGCGACGATGTCGCGAATCTCCTTGCGCTCGTAGAACCGAACGCCGCCGACGACCTTGTACGGGATGCCGGCCCGGATGAACACCTCTTCCAGCGAGCGCGACGAGTTGTTGGTCCGGTAGAACACCGCGAAATCGTTGTAGGAGAACCCGCCAGCCCCATGAGCACCGTCGGCGAGTGCATCGATCTCGCTTGCGACGAACCTGGCCTCGTCATGCTCGTTGTCGGCGACATAGCCGACGATCAGCTCCCCGTCACCTTCGTCGGTCCACAGCCGCTTCTCACGGCGGTTGGCGTTGCGCGAGATGACGGAGTTGGCCGCCGTCAGGATGTTCTGGGTCGACCGGTAGTTCTGCTCGAGCAGGATCGTGGTGGCGTTGGGAAAGTCACGCTCGAAATCCTCGATATTGCGGATCGTCGCGCCGCGGAACGCATAGATCGACTGGTCGGCGTCGCCGACCACGCACAGCTCACTGGGCGGCACGGTGTCGGTATCGGGTGCGCCCACTCCGACGAGTTCGCGCACCAGCACATACTGGGCGTGGTTGGTGTCCTGATACTCGTCGACCAGTACGTGCCGGAACCGCCTGCGGTAGTACTGCGCGATCTGCGGGAAGTTCTGCAGGACGGCGACGGTCTCGCCGATCAGGTCGTCGAAGTCCAGCGCGTTGGCCGCGCGCAGCCGTCGCTGGTATTCGCCGTAGACGCTGGCCACCGTGCGGGCCAGGTCGTCGGATCCGGGCTCGAGTGCGGCGACCGCATCCTCCGGCACGATCAGTTCGTTCTTCAGGTTCGAGATCGCGTTGGACAGCAGTCGCGGCGTGTACCGCTTGGTGTCCAGACCCATGTCCTTGGCGATCATCAGCAGCAGGCGCCGCGAATCGTCGGCGTCGTAGATCGAGAAGTTCGAGTTCAGCCCCGGCAGCAGCGAGGCCTGGTTGCGCAGGATCCGCACGCAGGTGGAGTGAAACGTGGACACCCACATGTTCCGCGCCCGCGGACCCACCAGCGCGACCACCCGCTCGCGCATCTCGGCGGCGGCCTTATTGGTGAACGTGATCGCCAGCACCTGGCCCGGGCCGACGTCGCGGGCGGCCAGCAGGTACGCGATCCGGCGGGTGAGGACCGCGGTCTTGCCCGACCCGGCGCCGGCCACGATCAACAGCGGGGGCCCCTCGTGCAGCACCGCCTGGCGCTGCTGGGGGTTGAGGCCCTCGAGGAGTTCGGCCGCATCGGCCGGGGGTTTGAAATCTGTCACGTGCACACTCATGTCCGACCCAACTTACCGCTGTATGGCGACAGTTTTTTTGCGAAGCCGGGCTTCGGAGTGGCACACTCGTCAACGTGCTTTCTCCGCAGCGTCGATTTTTCTACGGGTACCGGTCCGCGGTGCCCGTGGGTATCTAGCTGCTCAACCCGAGAGCCCCGCGGTCCGCATCCGGACCCGGGGCTCGTCTCTTGTGTGAGGCCCGGGATCGAATGAGACCAGACCCACACACGAGGAGAACGAAGCGATGACTCTGGAAATGGTTCCTGAAGCCGAGAACAACATCGACAGCCTGCGCGGCGAGATCGACCGCCTCGACGCCGAGATCCTGGCGGCGGTCAAGCGCCGCACCGAGGTGTCCCAGGCGATCGGCCGAGCCCGGATGGCGTCCGGCGGCACCCGGCTGGTGCACAGCCGTGAGATGAAGGTCATCGAGCGCTACAGCGAGCTGGGCCAGGACGGCAAGGATCTGGCGATGCTGCTGCTGCGCATGGGCCGCGGCCGGCTCGGGCACTCCTAGCGCACGGCGTCCAAGAGCCAGGGCGTCATCCACTTGACCGCGTTCGGCGTGGGGTGCACGCCGTCGATGCGGACCTGAACACCGTTGATCTTGTTGGTGTAGCCGCCGTTCGGCGCGAGCTTCTTGTTCAGATCGAGCACGGTCACGTTCTTGCGATCGGCTACGACTCTGCGCAGCAAGGCATTCCACTGGTCGACCCGGCTGGGCTGATCCTCGGGGTACAGGTTGCCGTTCGTCTGCTCACCGTGCCTGCTGTACGGCTCGGTCGCCACCACCACCAGCGCCCCCGTGGAGCCGAGGATGTCCAGCGCGTGCCGCAGTTCGCTCTCCAGGTACTTGTCGAAATCGGGCTGGCCGATGTGGGCCCACTTGCCATTCCACTTGCGGTCCACCACCTCCCAGCGGCCGACCATCATCAGCACCACATCGGGCCGGTCGTGGCCGATGCGCTGCGCCCAGCGTTCCGGCCAGGCGTCGCATTCCGGCTTCTGTTCCAGGCTCTGCCCGGAGTAGCGGTACGGGCCGCCTCGGACCAGGCCGCAGCCGATGGTGGTGCGGTCCAGGAAATTGATGCCGGGGGTGGGCGGCAGATACCGCATCATCGTCCACCCGATGGAGTCACCGAACACCGACACGGTGTGCGGGCGCGGCCCGACCTGCACCGGCGCGGCCAGTCGCACCGTCTCCACCGGGGAGACCAGCGCGGCCTGGGTGACGTCGGGGCTCGACGCGTCGATGCGGGTTCCCACCGGCACGACGACGACTGCGACGGCGACGGCCGTGGCCATCGTCGCCGCCGCCAGCCGAAGCTGGGGAACGTGCACGGGTCGCCAGCGCCGAACGGGACGTTCGATGAGCCACCAGGACCCGACCGCCGCGAGCAGCGTGATCGCGCAGCGCGCGGCGAACAGCGGGTATCCGGTCCACCCGGTGCGCTCCCCGGTGAGCACCAGGAACACCGGCCAGTGCCAGAGGTACACGCCGTAGGAGACGACGCCGAGCGCCACCAGCGGCGGGGTGGCCAGCACCCACGCCACCGGACCGTTCTGTTCGAGCGCGACACCCGCGATCACCGAGACGGCGGCCACGGCGACGACGATCAGCAGGCCGTTGCGGAATTCGGCGGCGCTGCCGGTCGCGACGTGCGTGATCGCGGCAAGGACCGCCACTCCGGCAACCGGCACCCCCGCGGCCAGCCAGCGGCCCCACCGCGACCGGATCAGCGGCCAGCCCGCCATCATCGCCGGCCAGTCCCGCACCAGCAGTGCGGCGGCCGCGGCCCCGATCAGCAGCGCCTGCGCACGGGTGTCGGTGCCGAAGTACACGCGGTTGAGCGAGTCGTCGTCGGCCATCAGGATCGCCTCGGTGGCCGACGCCGCCGTTCCGACGAGGGCGAGGACCAGCACAGCCCACCGGACCGCGGTGATGGTCGGCGTCTTCTTGCGACGGCGGGCGATCACGGCCAGCAACACCGCCACCGCCGCGATGAGCACCGGCCAGATCAGGTAGTACTGCTCCTCGACGCCCAGCGACCAGGTGTGTTGCAGCGGTGAGGGCGGAGCGCCCTGGCTGAAGTAGTCGGTCTGGTGCGACACGAACGCCCAGTTCGCCATCCACAGGAACGCGGCGACCGCATCGTTGCGCAAGCCGCTGACGGCGTCGGGCGGGAACAGCAGCCGCGCAGCGATCACCGCCAGCACCATCAACAGCAGCGCGGGTAGCAGCCTGCGGGCCCGTCGTACCCAGAACGCGCCGAGGTCGAGCTGGCCGGTGCGACCGATCTCGTCGAGCAGCAGCGAGGTGATGAGGAAGCCGCTGAGCACGAAGAAGACGTCGACGCCGATGAATCCGCCTGCGACACCGGGGATTCCGCTGTGTCCGATCAGAACGAGTGCGACGGCGACCCCGCGGATCCCGTTGAGCGCGGGAATGCCCGAGCCGCGGGGCCGTGGCCTGCGCAGTTGGCTCGGTTGCGAGACGGGATCAACCCAGGGACTTTGCGCAAAGACGCGCGCCGTCACACCATGCCCTCCTAGTTCTTCGGTGCTGTGAAATCTAGTTCGCAGGCACCGCTGATCAGCGCAGGCGCGCGGTCGTTTACGTCAATTCCTTGCCGCACCCGGCATACACACGTCGGCCGGGGGTTCACCTCGGGCGTTGCGGGGGGACGCGGCCGACCGGGTGGCCCGGTCGGCTGAGATTCAGCAGCGCGTCAGGTCCCGGTCGACGATCTTGGGGCGCTGCGGAGCCTCGGGCAGCAACTGGTCGAGGGTCAGCATCAGGCCGGCGACGGCGCCGGAGAGTTGCGCGGTGACGAGCTCAGACACCCCTCGACGCGCAGGAGCCTGAGGAAGGCCGATCTTCATGGCGCTTTGGTTACCCCACGCTTGCAATTGCAAGCGTGAAGCGCGCCACAGTTAGCACTACTTGGTCAGCGCGATGTACTTGGTGTCCAGGTATTCGTCGATGCCTTCGGTGCCGCCCTCGCGACCGAAGCCGGATTCCTTGACGCCACCGAACGGCGCGGCCGGATCGGAGATCACGCCCCGGTTCACCCCGACCATGCCGGATTCGATCGCCTCGGCGACCCGCAGCGCCCGGTCCAGCGACTCGGTGTAGATGTAGGCCGCCAGCCCGTATTCGGTGTTGTTGGCGGCGGCGACGCCGTCCTCCTCGGTGTCGAAGCCGATGATCGGCGCGACGGGCCCGAACACCTCCTCGGTGAGGATCCGCGCGGTCGGCGGGATGTCGGTGAGGACGGTGGCCGGGTAGAAATTGCCCGGCCCGCCGGGGGCCTCGCCACCGAGGGCGACCTTCGCCCCCTTCTCGACGGCGTCGTTGACGAGTTCCTGAACCTTGTTCAGCTGCTTGGTGTTGATCAGCGGCCCCAGCTTGCTCGACGGGTCCAGCCCGTTGCCCAGGTTCACCTCGGCCATGCGCTTGACGAACTTGTCGGTGAATTCCTCGATCACCGCGTTGGCGACGTGGATGCGGTTGGCCGCGGTGCACGCCTCGCCGCCGTTGCGCATCTTGGCCAGCATCGCGCCCTCGACCGCGGCATCGACGTCGGCGTCGTCGAAGACCACGAACGGAGCGTTGCCGCCCAGCTCCATCGAGGTGCGCAGCAGCTTGTCGGCGGACTGCGCGACGAGCGCCTTGCCGACCCCGGTGGAGCCGGTGAAGGTCAGCTTGCGCAGCCGGCCGTCGTCGATCAGCGCCTTGGTGACCTCGCCCGGCCGGCTCGTGGGCAGGATCGACAGCACACCCTTGGGCAGACCGGCCTCGGCCATCAGCTTGGCCAGCAGCAGCATGGTCAGCGGGGTCTCCTGGGCCGGCTTGATGATCATGGTGCAGCCGGCCGCGAACGCGGGGCCGATCTTGCGGGTTCCCATGGCCAGCGGGAAGTTCCACGGCGTGATCGCGTAACAGGGGCCGACGGGTTGCTTGGTGACAATGATGCGGCCGGTACCGGCCGGCGACGGGGTGTAGCGGCCGCCGATGCGCACCGCCTCCTCGGCGAACCAGCGGAAGAACTCGGCGCCGTACTTGACCTCACCCATGCTCTCGGCGACGACCTTGCCCATCTCCAGGGTCATCAGCGCGGCGAGATCGTCGGCGCGGTCGATGATCGTCTCGAACACCGAACGCAGGATCTCGCCACGATCCCGCGCCGGGGTGGCTGCCCACTTCGCCTGCACCGCGCACGCGGCATCGAGGGCGGCGACGGCGTCCTCGGCGGTGGCGTCGGCCACCGTCGCGATGACCTCGTCGTTCGACGGGTCGAAGACCTCGAAGGTGGACGACCCCGGCCGCTCTTCTCCGCCGATCCACAAACCTGTGGGAACCGACGACAACAGCCGTTCAATGTCTGGGGTGCTCATACCTCCATCATGTACACCTTTGGTCACCTCGTCACACTAGGGTCGAACGAATGACTGGAGACATTTCCGCCACGCCTGAATGGAACGCGCTGAGTCGCCACCACGACCAGATCGCCGGGAAGCACCTCCGCGAGTTTTTCCACGAAGATCCCGCCCGCGGCCGCGAGCTCACGCTGACCGTCGGCGACCTGTACATCGACTACAGCAAGCACCGCGTCACCCGGGAGACGCTGTCTCTGCTGGTGGATCTCGCCCGCGCCGCGAACCTCGAACAGCATCGCGACGCCATGCTGTCCGGCCAGCACATCAACACCTCCGAGGACCGTGCAGTGCTGCACACCGCACTGCGTCTGCCGCGTGACGCCACGCTGGAGGTCGACGGCCAGAACGTGGTCGCCGACGTGCACCAGGTGCTCGACGCGATGGGCGACTTCACCGACCGGCTGCGCAGCGGCGAGTGGACCGGCGCCACCGGCGAGCGGATCAAGACCGTCGTCAACATCGGCATCGGCGGCTCGGATCTGGGCCCGGTGATGGTGTATCAGGCGTTGCGGCACTATGCCGACGCCGGCATCTCTGCGCGGTTCGTCTCCAACGTCGATCCTGCCGACCTGGTCGCCAAGCTCGACGGACTCGACCCTGCCACAACGCTTTTCATCATCGCCTCCAAGACGTTCTCGACGCTGGAGACACTGACCAACGCCACCGCCGCCCGGCGCTGGCTCACCGACGCTCTCGGCGACGCCGCGGTGTCGAAGCACTTCGTCGCGGTGTCGACGAACAAGAAGCTGGTGGACAGCTTCGGCATCAACACCGCCAACATGTTCGGCTTCTGGGACTGGGTGGGCGGCCGCTACTCGGTGGATTCAGCGATCGGCCTGTCGGTGATGGCGGTGATCGGCCGGGAGGCGTTCGCCGACTTCCTGTCCGGTTTCCACATCGTCGACCGTCACTTCGCCACCGCCCCTTTGGAATCCAACGCGCCGGCACTGCTCGGGCTGATCGGCCTGTGGTACTCCGACTTCTTCGGCGCCGAGACCCGTGCGGTGCTGCCGTACTCGAATGACCTGTCCCGGTTCGCGGCGTATCTGCAGCAGCTGACGATGGAGTCCAACGGCAAGTCGGTGAAGGCCGACGGTTCCCCGGTGACGACGCCGACCGGCGAGATCTTCTGGGGCGAACCGGGAACCAACGGCCAGCACGCGTTCTACCAACTGCTGCACCAGGGCACCCGGTTGGTGCCCGCCGACTTCATCGGGTTCTCCCAGCCCATCGACGACCTGCCGACCGCCGACGGCACGGGCAGCATGCACGACCTGCTGATGAGCAACTTCTTCGCCCAGACCCAGGTGCTGGCGTTCGGCAAGACCGCCGAGGAGATCGCGGCCGAAGGCACCCCGGCCAATGTCGTTCCGCACAAGGTGATGCCGGGCAACCGGCCGAGCACGTCGATCCTGGCGGACCGGCTGACCCCGTCGGTGGTCGGCCAGCTGATCGCGCTCTACGAACATCAGGTGTTCACCGAAGGCGTGATCTGGGGTATCGACTCGTTCGACCAGTGGGGCGTCGAGCTGGGCAAGACGCAGGCGAAGGCGCTGCTCGGGGTGATCACCAGTGACGGCTCGCCGCCCAAGCAGACCGACAGCTCGACCGACGAGCTGGTGCGCCGCTACCGGGCGGAACGGGGCCGGACTCGCTGAGCCGGGTTCGCTAGGCGAACAGCTTGGCGAATCGGGTCGGCACGACCTTCATCAGCGCCACCAGCGGAATCCACGGCCACCCGGGCACGATCGCCCGTCCGGGTTCCCGCTCGATGGCGGCGACGATCTGGCGCACGCCGGTGTCGGTGTCGACCATCAGCATCGTGGTTGTCGATTTCGCGGTCATCTCCGACTCGATGTACCCGGGTTCGATGACGGTGACTCTGATTGGGCCAGAGGCATATTCGGCCCGCAGAGATTCACCCAGCGAGCTGAGCCCGGCCTTGCTCGCCGCGTAGGCGGCCTTGACGCCGGGAACCCCGCGGTTGCCCATCACGCTCGACATCAACACCAGATGCCCCGAGCCCGCCGCCCTGAACATCGCCAGCGCCGCTTCGATCTGCACCAGCGCCGACACCAGGTTGGTTTCGATGGTGGCCTTGTTGGCCCACACTTTGCCGGCGCCGAGTGGGGCGCCCTTGCCGATCCCGGCGTTGACGATGACCCGGTCGATGCCGCCGAGCTGATCGGAGAGTTCGGCGAACACGGCGGGCACCCGGTCGTGGTCGTCGACGTCGAGGGCGGCGACGGCAACCGTGATGTCCGGGTGTCGCCCGACCAGTTCGGCCTTCAGCTCGTCGAGGCGGTCCAGACGGCGCGCGCACAACGCCAGATCGCGACCTTTGGCCGCGAACGCCCGGGCCATCCCGGCCCCGAGTCCGGAACTCGCCCCGGTGATGAGGATCTTCTGGCGTCTCACCGGGGCAGCTTATCTACTTGAGCAGCTTCGACATCCGCCGGTCGGCCAGCACCTTGCCCCCGGTCTGACACGTCGGGCAGTACTGAAACGACTTGTCGACGAAGGACACCTCGCGCACGGTGTCACCGCACACCGGGCAGGGCAGCCCGGTACGGGCATGCACCCGCAGTCCGGATCGCTTCTCCCCCTTGAGGGTTGCCGCCTGCTGCCCCACCGAGCGCTGCACGGCGTCGGTCAGCACGGCGATCATCGCGTCGTGCAGGGCGCCGAGTTGTGCGGCGGTGAGCTTGTTGGCCGTCGCGAACGGCGACAGTTTCGCGACGTGCAGGATCTCGTCGCTGTAGGCGTTGCCGATTCCGGCGATCACCTTCTGGTCGGTGATCACCGTCTTGATCCGCCCGGTGTGCGGCTTGAGGATGTCCGCGAGTTGTTCGGGGCCGATCTCCAGCGCGTCGGGGCCCAGCGTTGCGATGCCGGGCACCGCGGCCGGGTCGGCGACGATCCACACCGCGAGTCGCTTCTGGGTGCCTGCCTCGGTCAGGTCGAAACCGGGCGCCTCGCCGGGCGTTCCGAGGTGCACCCGCAGGCCGATCGGGCCCTTACCCGGCTTGAGCGGGGCGGCCGCGAGCTTGTCGCTCCACTTCAGCCAGCCTGCCCTGGACAGATGGGTGATCAGCCACAGCCCACCGGCTTGCATCCCGAGGTACTTGCCCCAGCGGGCCGCGCCCGTCACGGGTTGGCCGTGCAGCGCTGTCGGCGGCGGGTCGAACGTCTTGAGCACCGACAGCGCGGCGACGTCGATGCGCCCGACCGTCCGGCCGACCGCGTGCCGACGCAGGTGGTCGGCCAAGGCCTCGACTTCGGGCAGTTCGGGCATGCGTTCAGGTTAGCGGCGGTCGGCGTCACGCAACGGCAGCGAGAACAGCCATCCCACGATCGACAGCGCGATCGCCGCCCAGATGGCGGTCCACCAGAACTGGTCGATCTGCAGTCCCCAGTGCGTGGTGTGGTCGGTGATCCAGGCAGTAATCCACAACATCAGCGCATTGATCACGACGTGAAACAGCCCGAGTGTGAGGATGTACAGCGGTATCGACAAGATCTGCACGACGGGTTTGATGATCGCGTTCACCACGCCGAAGACGATCGCGACGACCAGAATGATGCCGGCCCGCTGCAGCGTGGTGTCACCGCCCACGAAGCTGATGCCGGGCACGATCAGCGTCACAACCCACAGCGCAAGCCCGGTCACCGCGGCGCGGAGGAGAAACGATCCCATGCGGGGATTCTCCCAGAAGCCGGGCAATCCGGACTACGCCCGCAAGAGATAGATGTCCATGATCCAGCCGTGTTGCGCGCGGGCCTCGGCGCGCAGCGCGGCGATGCGCTCGCCCACATCGCCAACGGTGCCCGACATCAACAGTTCGTCTGCGGTACCGAGGTAGGCGCCCCACCACATCCGGGTCTGCGGCGGGCAGCCGAGGAATGCGCAGTCGCCGTCGAGCATCACCACCGCCGAGCCGCTCAGGCCGGTCTTGCGCAGTTGCCGCCCGGTGGTGATCAACACGGGTTCACCCACGTCGTTGAGTGGGATCCGATGCCGCGCGGTCAGCGCCTGGATCGCGGTGATGCCGGGGACGACGTCGTAGTCGAATTCGATGTGTCTGGCGACCTCGTCGAGGATCCGCAGGGTGCTGTCGTAGAGCGACGGGTCCCCCCACGCCAGGAAGGCGCCGACGCCGTCGGGCCCGAGTTCGGTGTCGATGGCCCGGGCCCACAGCTCGGCGCGGGCGGAATGCCAGTCGGCGACGGCCTGGGTGTAGTCGCCGCCGGCCGCGCGTTTCGGGTCGGGCAGTTCGACGAAACGGTAGCCCGGCCCGTCGATGAACCGGGCACAGATCTCGCGGCGCAGGGCGACGAGGTCGCTCTTCGCCTCGCCTTTGTCCATCGCGAAGAACACGTCGGTGTCGTTGAGCGCGCGGATCGCCTGCGCTGTCACGTAGTCGGGGTCGCCGGCTCCGACACCGATGACGTGGATGGTGCGCACCGGGGCAGCCTAACGAAAGCGCCGCACTGCCAGCGGCACCAGCAGCACAGTCGCAAAGCAGGCGCCGACCGCGCCCGAGATCAGCAGGGGCAGCCGGCCGTCGCCGCCCCACAGGAACCCCGCCCACAGCCCCGCGGCCAGCACCGCGAATCCGGTGGCGCCCTGAAACACCCCCTGTGCGCTGCCCTGCCGGTCCCCACCGACGAGCGAGGAGATCCAGGCCTTGCCGACGCCGTCGGTGCATGCGGTGAACATCCCGTACGACGCGATCAGCAGCCACGCCGCAGTGGAATTGGTGGTCAACCCCAGCCCGATGTAGCCGACGGCGAAGAAGACCAGCCCGAAACCGAACACCGCCGAACGCGGCAACCGGTCGGCCAGCACGCCCGCCGGGAAGCTTCCGAGCGCGTAGACCAGGTTGTAGCCGACATAGGCAAGGATTACCTGCACTACCCCGAAGCCGATCTCGTTGAGCCGCAACAGCAGTAATGCGTCGGGGAAGTTGACCACGCCAAAACCGACCAGCAGCGCGGTGACCCGCCAGTACCTGCGCGGCAGTTCCCGCAACCCCGCAAAGATCGGCGGCCGTGCGACTCGGGGCTCGGCGCGCCGGGGTTCGCGGACCAGCAGGACCAACAGCACGGACAGCACCGCGGGCACGATCGCGATGTACAGCAGCGGGGCGATGTGATGATCGAGTAGCTCGTAGCCCGCCAGCCCGAGCAGCGGCCCGACCACCGCACCCAGGGTGTCCATCGCGCGATGAAAGCCGAACACCCTGCCGCGCAATGGTTTATCGATTCCGTCGACCAGGAGCGCATCCCGCGGCGCTCCTCGGATCCCTTTACCGAGCCGGTCGACGACACGGCCGGCGAGCACGCCGGGCCAGGCCCCGGCGACGGCGATGATCACCTTGCCGAGCGCGGCCATCCCGTATCCCGTTGCGATCAAAGGCCGTTTGGCGAACCGGTCACCGAGCGGTCCCACCGCGAGCTTGGTCATCGACGCGGCGCCCTCCGCGGCACCCTCGATGGCACCCACGACCGAAGGCGGCGCGCCCAGCACCGCGGTCAGATAGATCGGGAGCAGCGGATAGAGCAGTTCGCTCGCGGCGTCCTGCAGAAACGACACCGCCGAGAGCACCCGCACATTGCGGGTCAGCCACGCAGTCATTACGGCCGATTATGTACCACCCGCACAGTAGTATTCGCCCCGTGTCGACGTTCAACGGCTTGCCCGCTCACGTCCTGTTTGTCCATTTCATCGTGGTTCTCGCGCCGCTCACCGCGGTCTTGGCCATCCTGTGCGCGGTGTGGCCCGCGGCCCGGCAACGCCTGGTGTGGCTGGTGCTCGCGTTGTCGCTGATCGTCACGGTGTTGACCCCGTTGACCACCGAGGCCGGCGAGTGGCTCGAGCACCAGGTCGGCCGGTCGCCCCTTGTGCACACTCACGCCGAGATGGGCGACACGATGATCTTCTTCTCGCTGGCGCTGTTGGTCGCGGCGGTGCTGTTGGCGGTCGTGCATGTCAGCGCCGCCCGTGGCCGGTCGCTGTCGACGGTCTTCACAGCCGGCATCGCGGTGTTCGTGGTGGTGGTCGGTGTCGCGACGATCGTGCAGGTCTACCGCATCGGCGACTCGGGGGCGCAGGCCACCTGGAGCCAAAGAGCCTGACTCACCGGGATTTCAGCGGCGCCCGACACCGGTCAGCCGTGCAGGGTCGCCGATGATCCGCTGCAGCGCCTCCGGCGGCAGCGCCGTCAGGGACACCTGGGCGCCTTCGGTCTCCGCCGAGCACGATCGACCCGGACGCGCCGCGAGCGCCACGTCACCAGCGGTGCATCGCTCACCCCGGGCTGCAGAGCCGATCCGCACTGCGCCTGCCTTCACCTCGGCCACGAGATAGCAGGGCCACTGGTCGGTGTCGAAGTGCAGGACTCCCGGAAACTCTGCCTCGGCGACGCTGACGTGGTCGATCTCCAACCGCGCTATCCGGATCGGACGAACGCTTGAGCCACCAAGACGGTAACCGCAGTTCGCGGGGTGCACGCTGTGGATGACCATGAATGAGCGTGGGCTCAGCTCGTGGAATCGAGGGTACTCGGAGCAGGCTCGACATCGGCGACGTTGAGCTCCCGACCATCAGGATCTTCGACCACGACAGGTAGAACACGTTCTACTATCGCCGCATGCGATTCACCTACGCCGAGGCGATGATCGATCCGTCCTTCTACATCCCGCTCGCGAAGGCCGTCGAGGCCGCCGGGTACGACGGGATGACGATTCCGGACAGCGTGGCCTATCCGTACGAGTCGGACTCCACCTATCCGTACACCCCGGACGGCAACCGGGAGTTCCTGGACGGCAAGCCGTTCATCGAGACGTTCCTGCTGACCGCGGCCCTGGGTGCGGTCACCGAACGGCTCAAGTTCAACTTCTTCGTGCTCAAACTTCCGATCCGCCCGCCGGCCCTGGTGGCCAAGCAAGCCGGGTCGCTGGCCGCGCTGATCGGAAACCGCGTCGGCCTCGGGGTGGGGACCAGTCCGTGGCCGGAGGACTACGAACTGATGGGGGTGCCGTTCGCCAAGCGGGGCAAGCGGATGGACGAATGCATCGAGATCATCCGTGGCCTCACCAGCGGCGACTACTTCGAGTTCCACGGCGAGTTCTACGACATCCCCAAGACCAAGATGACGCCTGCGCCGTCCGAGCCGCTGCCCATCCTGATCGGCGGGCATGCCGACGCCGCGCTGCGCCGGGCCGCCCGCAATGACGGCTGGATGCACGGTGGCGGCACCGACGATCTCGACGACCTGCTGGTCAAGCTCAACCGGTACCGGCAGGAAGAAGGCACGACCGACCGGCCTTTCGAAATCCACGTGATCTCACTCGACGCCTTCACCGTCGACGGTGTGAAACGCTTGGAGGACAAGGGAATCACCGACGTGATGGTCGGATTCCGGCTGCCCTACACCAAGGGGCCCGACACCGAGCCGCTGGACGACAAGATCCGCAATCTCGAGATGTTCGCCGAGCGAGTGATCGCAAAAGTCAACGGCTAGAGCGCATCCCAGTTCGGGGCCCGCTTCTCCCGGTGCGCCATCGCGGCCTCACGCGGGTTGTTGGTGAACCCGGTCAGGATTTGCGTCCGGTTCTCGATCTCCTTGGCATGCCGCAGACTTGGCGCATCCAGGGCTGCATTCAAGCCGGTCTTCGTCTGCCAGACGCCGAAGGCGTTGTTGGCGGCGATGCTGCGGGCCATCGCCAGTGCCGCGTCGGCGAGTGCGTCGTCGGCGACCACCTCGTGCGCCAGCCCGATCCGGTAGGCCTCGTCGGCGTCGATGATCCGTCCGGTGAGCATCATCTCCCGGGCCGCACCCGCGCCGACGATCTTCGGCAACAGGTAACTGGTGCCCATGTCCAGCGACGAAAACCCGGCCTTGATGAACACCGAACCGAAGCGCGCGGTTTGCGACGCGATCCGGATGTCGCAGTGCAGCGCGTAGGCCAGTCCCCCACCCACGGCCACCCCGTTGACCGCCGCGACCACGGGGATGGGCAGCTCGTAGAGCCGGGTCAGCTGGTCGGCCAGCCGCACCTGGGCGTCGTAGGTCGTCTTGAACTCCGCGGCGGCCGGCTCGGTCCACGGCTTCCCCGTACCGCTGAGGTCGGCGCCCGCGCAGAAACCGCGGCCCGCACCGGTCAGGATCGCAACCCGGTACTTCCACGAACTCAGCTGGTCGAGGGCGTCGTCCACCCCGTCCATCAGCGCACCGTCGATCGCGTTGAGCAGGTTCGGCCGGTTCAGCGTGACCTGAGCAATTCCGTCTTCGAGCTCGTCGAATTCCACCGCAGACATGTGCTGCACGTTAGCGGTGCCGCAGGAGCGGGTACAGGCGCCCCATGGCGACTGTTGACGTATCCGTGCCCTCCGACGTGGCACCGCAGCAGGCCTGGAAGCTGGCCTCGGATCTGAACCGCTTCGGCGAGTGGATGACGATCTTCGCGGGCTGGCGCGGGTCGGTCCCGGAACAGATCGGCGAGGGCACCGAGGTCTCGTCGCTGATCAAGGTCAAGGGGTTCCGCAACACCATTCACTGGCGGGTGACGAAGTACGACGAGCCGCGCACGATCGAGCTGCGCGGCACCGGCTGGCCCGCCGTCCGGATCTGCATCACCATGAACGTGGCCGAAATCGATCAGCGCACCTGCTTTCACCTGATCGCCGACATCTCCGGCGGGGTGCTCAATGGAGCGGTCGGGCGTCTGGTGGCTCGCGTGCTGGAGTCCGATGTACGCAAATCGGTGTCGAATCTGGCCGAGCTGGCCTGACCGCGTACCGCTCGGCGCAGATGCGGGTGCGTTCGGCGACAAACCCCTGACAGGTGAGGCCTGCGTCACCTTGCCGCGCTACCGTGCTTACACCCAATGACGGGAGGAAGCCGGGATGGGCGGGTATCGCCAACTGTTCGACGCCAGCGTGGCTGACGCGGGAGAGTTCTGGGCGCGGGCTGCGAGTGCGGTCACGTGGACTCGCGCGCCGCAGCGCATTCTCGATGACAGCAACCCGCCGTTCTACCGGTGGTTCCCCGACGCCGAGCTGAACACGTGCGCCAACGCACTCGACCGGCACATCGCGGAGCGTGGCGACCAGGCCGCACTGATCTACGATTCCCCGGTCACCGGCAATCAGCGGGTCTACACCTACCGCGAATTGCTGGACGAGACAGCACGATTCGCGGGCGTGCTGCGTAACCTCGGGGTCGGCAAGGGTGACCGCGTGGTGCTCTACATGCCGATGATCCCCGAAGCGGTGATCGCGATGCTGGCGTGCGCCCGCCTGGGTGCGGTGCACTCGGTGGTGTTCGGTGGGTTCGCGGCGCACGAGTTGGCCACCCGGATCGACGACGCAGCGCCCGTCGTGATCGTCTCGGCGTCGTGCGGCGTCGAGCCGACCCGGGTGGTGCAGTACAAGCCGATGCTCGACCACGCGCTGGAGCTTGCGTCGCACAAGCCTGATGCCTGCGTGATCGTGCAGCGGGACAAGCACGCCTGCGATCTGGTCGACGGCCGCGACGTCGACTGGTCCGCCGCGATGGCGGCCGCTGTTCCCGCCGATCCCGTGCCGGTGGCCGCGACCGATCCGTTGTACGTGCTCTACACCTCCGGCACGACGGGCAAGCCCAAGGGGATCGTCCGCGACAACGGCGGCCATGCCGTCGCGCTGCTGTGGAGCATGCGGCACATCTACGACATCGACCCCGGCGACGTGTTCTGGGCGGCCTCCGACGTCGGGTGGGTGGTTGGCCACTCCTACATCGTGTACGGGCCGCTGCTGGCCGGCGCCACGACGGTGCTCTACGAGGGAAAGCCCATCGGCACACCGGATCCCGGCGCGTTCTGGCGGGTGGTGTCCGAGCACGGGGTGAAAGCCTTGTTCACCGCCCCGACCGCGATCCGTGCGATCCGCAAGGAGGATCCGCAGGCCTCGCACGCAGATCGCTACGACCTGTCGTGTCTGAAGTATCTGTTCCAGGCCGGTGAACGGCTGGACCCGGACACCTACGCCTGGGCATCGGCGAAACTCGGTGTGCCCGTTGTCGATCACTGGTGGCAGACCGAGACGGGGTGGGCGATCGCCGCCAATCCGATGGGGGTGGAACATCTTCCACTCAAGGCGGGATCGCCCACGGTACCGATGCCGGGTTACGACGTGCAGATCCTGCGGGTGGACGGCAGCCGGTGCGAGCCGAACGAGGAAGGCGCCATCTGCATCAGCCTGCCGCTTCCGCCGGGAACGCTGCCCACGCTGTGGGGTGACGACGCACGGTACGAGGCGTCGTATCTGTGCGAGCACCCTGGTTATTACCTGACCGGCGACGGCGGCTACCTCGACGAGGACGGCTACCTGTTCGTGATGGGCCGCATCGACGATGTGATCAACGTTGCGGGACACCGGCTGTCGACCGGATCGATCGAAGCGGTGCTGGCCGGGCATCCCGCGGTGGCCGAATGCGCGGTGATCGGGGTGGCCGACGAGATCAAGGGCCAGGTGCCGCGCGGTTTCGTGGTGCTGAAGGCGGGCGCTTCGGCCGACGGGCTGGCCGAGGAGTTGGTGGCCGCGGTCCGCGAGGAGATCGGTGCGGTGGCGTGCTTCCGGTTGGTCGATGTGGTTCCGGCGCTGCCGAAGACACGCTCGGGCAAGATCCTGCGCAAGACGATGCGCGGCATTGCGCACGGCAAGGACGAGCCGGTGCCGTCGACCATTGAAGACCCGGCAGTGCTGGAGACGTTGAAGCCGATCCTTCAGGGGCCATGACCGTCACCATCGATGAGATCCACGTCGGCGACCCCGCCTCAGCGTGGCGGGACGCCGGGTTCAGCGTGGATCCGGACTCGGTCGCCCGAATCGGCGACGTGCGGGTGCGCCTGGCCGGGCAGGGATCCGGCATCGTCGGTTGGTCTTTGCGAGGCCTGCCGGTGGACGGCCACGTCGACGGGATCCCGACGACGTCGTCCGGAACCGATGTTCCCGAGCCGGCCGCACACCCCAACGGCGTGACCGGGATCGACCACGTCGTGCTGTTGTCTCCCAACCTTTCCCGGACCGTCTCGTCGTTGTCGGACATCGGGCTGAAACCACGCCGAGAACGCGACGCCGAACTCGGCGGTCAGCCGATGCGGCAGATCTTCTTCCGGCTGGGGCCGGTCATCCTGGAGGTCGTCGGCTCACCCGGTGCGACCGCCGGCGGTCCGTCGTCGTTGTGGGGCGTCACGTACGTCGTCACGGACATCGACGCGGCGGCGGCGTTCTTCGGCGACCGCGCGCTGCGAGTGAAAGATGCCGTGCAGCCGGGTCGCCGGATCACCACCCTGAAGCATCGCGATCTGGGCATGTCGGTGCGCACCGCGATGATCTCGCCGCCTATTCTCGGCGCATGAGCTCGGAGGTCAGCGAGACGGTTGTCATCCACACCGACGGCGGCTGCCGGCCCAACCCCGGCCCCGGCGGCTGGGGTGCGGTGCTGCGCATGCGCGAACACGTCCGCGAGATGTGCGGCGGCGAGCCCGGCGCGACGAGCAACAACCGGATGGAGCTGACCGCGCCGATCATGGCGCTGGAGGCCCTGACCCGGCCGGTGTCGGTTCACCTCTACACCGACAGCACGTACGTCCGCAACGGCATCACCAAGTGGGTGCTCGGCTGGGAGCGCAACGGCTGGATGACGGCGGCGAAGCAGCCGGTGAAGAACGTCGACCTGTGGCAGCGGCTGCAGGTCGCCTGTTCGCAGCACCGAGTCGAATGGTTCTGGGTGAAAGGCCATTCCGGCGTCGCCGACAACGAGCTGGCGGACCAGTTGGCGACGCGGGGCTTGGAAGAGGCGGTCGCTGCGGCGGCGTTGGCGATCTAGTTATCAACACTCTCTGGTTCATCCCCAGATCGACGTGAGCCCCGATTTTCTGTCGGCGCGCCGGAGTAGGCTTTCGAACATGAGTTCGATCGATGTGGTATTGGAGGCTCTCGACGATGCTGTCGGGGCCTTGGCCGCGATCGATCTCGATGTCTTGTCGCCGCCGGAGCGATTTGTGGTCATGGAGCGACTGGAGACCGCACGGCGTCGTCAGGTGGCGGTGTCGTATGCGCTGGTGAGCAAGTTGGAGCGGTTCGAGGGCTGCCCGAAGATCGATATCACGTTGGCGGATGTGTTACGGGTCAGTCCTACCGAGTCGCGCCGCCGCATCCGCGATGCTGCGCAGTTGGCGCCTCGCTGGACCCTGACCGGCGACCCGTTGCCGCCGGTGCTGCCGCAGACCGCGCAGGCCTGGGCAGCGGGTGAACTCGACGGTGAGCATCTGCAGGTGATCCAGAAGTTCTTCCGCCAGCTGCCGAGCCACGTGCCGCCGACTGTGGTCGAAGCAGCGGAAAAGTCGCTAGCCCAGAAGGCGGCAGTGCTGCGGCCCGATCAGTTGGAGAGCGTTGCCGAACGCCTTGCCCTGCACCTGAATCCCGATGGCCTGTTCTCCGACGAAGACCGTGCACGGCAACGCAGCTTCACCTGGAGCCGCCGACAACGCACCGACGGCATGAGTGAAGGCAAGCTGGTCGCCGACCCCGAAACACGGGCATTGATCGACGCCGCGTTCGCCAAGTTCGCCGCACCGGGCATGTGCAACCCGGCCGACGAGACCCCCACCGTGCTCGACGAGCCCACCGACTACGCACGGCAACGGGATTCCCGCACCCGGGGCCAGCGCCAACACGACGCGCTCAAAGCAATGATGCGCGGACAGCTCGGGGATCCGAGACTCGGTCAGCACAAAGGTCTTCCTGTCACTGTGATCGCCACCGCCACCATCCAGGACCTGCAAGCCCAAAGTGGACACGCGATCACCGCTGGAGGCACGCTGCTGCCAATCCCAGACCTAATCCGGATGGCCAGCCACGCCTACCATTATCTGGCTCTGTTCGACGGTGTCGATGGCCGCGCGCTGTGGCTCGGCCGCACCAAACGGATCGCCACGGCAGACCAGCGAATCATGTTGCACGCCAAGTATCGCGGCTGCAGCAGACCGGGCTGCGACGCACCCGGCTACCACAGCGATGTCCATCACGCCGCCCAAGACTGGAAGACCGGCGGCAATACCGACATCGATGACCTCACGCTGGCTTGCCCACCCGACAACGAACTCGTCGAATCCGGCGGCTGGACCACCCGGCAACTGCCCAACGGCGACACCGAATGGATACCGCCACCGGGACTTCCGATGCTGCGCGGCGGTGTCAACGACTTCCACCACCCCGAGCGACTGTTGGGGGACGACCGGCCGCCCGACGGGGCGGACGACGACGCGGCCTAACTCGGCGACTCGAGCTCCACGTCGCCCGGTTCCTTGTCGGGCCGCAGTCCACGCCAGCTCGGGTGACGCAGCCGGCCGTCGGACGTCCACTCGCCGAAGCGCACCTCACCGACCAGCTCGGGACGCACATAGGTCACACCCTTGGCGTCCAATCTGGGAAGTGCTGTGGCGAAGGGTGATTCGTCGGTGTGCAGCGGCGCCAGAATCTTCTTCAGGCGCGCCAGCTCCTTGTCCGAGAACCCGGTGCCCACCCGGCCGATGAACCGCAATCCACCGTCGTCGGGGATGCCCAACAGCAGTGCCCCGATACCGCTGGAGCGTCCGCCGTTGCCCTCGCGCCACCCGCCGATCACGGCCTCCTGCGTGTTCCAGTTCTTGTCCTTGATCCACGCCGCCGACCGACGGCCCGGCTGATACGTCGAATCCCACTTTTTGGCGACCACACCCTCCCACTTCTTCTTGCGGGAGAACTCCAGCGCCTGCGGACCGTCACCGTCGAGCAACGGCGGCACGCTGAGACCCGTTCCCTCGGCGAAGGTTTCGAGTATCTTGCGACGATCGCGATATTTGGCCTTCAGCAGTGAGCGCCCGTCGAGCCGCAGAATGTCGAACGCCCAGAACTCGATCCGGGTGGCGCGCACCCGGTTCTGCATCTCGCCGAAGTTCGGCACCCCGTCGGCGTCCAGCGCCACCACCTCGCCGTCGAGGATCACGTCGTGATCGGCGAGATCCTTGGCCAGCGAGCGCAGTTGCGGATAGTCGGCGGTCAGGTCGCGTCCGCTACGCGATTGCGCCCGTAGCTGTCCGTCGGCGATCTCGACCAGCAACCGATACCCGTCGAACTTGCCCTCGAATGCGTACTGGGCGGCGGTCAGCTTCTCCACCGACCCCAGCGTGGCAAGCATCGGCGAGTAGTCCTGCAACCGCGGTGCCGGCTGTTCTTTCATCCGGTGCGCCAGCCATTGGTCGCCCTTGGTCTGAATCAGGGCGTAGCGTCCCGAGATTCGTTGGCCGTGTAGGTCGACGATCACCTCGCCGCCCTTCTCCGCGCCGGAGTCCCGGAACTTCTCGGCCTCATACGTCCCGGAATCCCAGATGATCACCTTGCCGCCGCCGTACTCGCCTTTCGGAATGTCACCCTCGAACGTCCCGTACTCCAGCGGGTGATCCTCGGTGTGCACGGCGAGGTGATTGACGGCCGGGGTGTCCGGCAGATTCTTCGGCACCGCCCACGACACCAGTACACCGTCGTGCTCCAACCGGAAGTCGTAGTGCAGCCGCCGCGCATGGTGTTCCTGGATGACGAATGTGTTGTTCTGCCCGACCGCAGGCGTCGCTTTGGGCACCGGCTCCGGTGTCTTCGTCGCATCGCGCATGCTGCGATACGTGGTCAGCCGGTCATGTTTGGGCATGTCGTCGTCCAGCCCGGCCAGCAGGTCGCCCTGCTCGGCGACCCGCGCCAGCACCTCGTGATACTCCAGGTGCCGCAGCGCGGGATCGCCGATCTCATCCCACGTCCGAGGGGCGGCCACCGTCGGAGTATCCCGGCCGCGAAGCGAATACGGCGCGATCGTGGTCTTGGAGCCGTTGTTCTGGCTCCAGTCCAGGAAGATCTTGCCGGCCCGCAGACTCTTCGTCATTGTCGCGGTGACGAGCTTGGGCATGCTCTTCTCGAGCTGTTCGGCCACCCGGCGCGCCACCACGACCGCCCCGCTGCTGCTGACCGGATCGGCAAGCGGGGCATACAGATGCAGCCCCTTGCTGCCGCTGGTGAGTGGGTAGACCGTCAACCCGATGTCGTCCATCAGCTCGCGCACGGCGTTGGCCACCTCGCACAGCTGCGGCATGGTCACGCCTTCGCCCGGGTCGAGATCGAACACCAAACGTGTTGCCGGACCTATCTTTCCGTCCGCAGTGAATCGCCATTGCGGCACATGGACTTCCAGCGACGCCTGCTGCGCAATCCACGCCAGCCCCGTCGCAGTCTCGATGATCGGGTAGGTGGTCTTGCCGGACCGGTGCTCCACGGTCGCGCGCTCGAGCCATCCCGGCGCCGAACTGGCCAGCTGCTTTTCGAAGAATGCGGGTTCGTCGACGCCGTTGGGCCAGCGTTTCCGGGTGACGGCCCGGCCCGCGGTGTGCGGCAGCATCACGTCGGCGATGGTCGTGTAATAGGCGAACACGTCGGCCTTGGTGGTGCCGGTGGCCGGGTAGAGCACCTTGTCGGCGTTGGTGAGCACCACGCGCGGTCCTCGCGTCGCCCCCGGCGGCCACACGTCATTCACCATCCCACGGTATTACCCGCTGTTACCGTGGACTAGTGATCAAAATGCTGGCTGCCGCTCTTCTGGTGCTGCCCGCGTTGATCGGTGCTCCGCAGGCGGCCGCCGATCCGGAGGATCACGTGCCGTACTGCTCGGGTGATCAGACCCCGATGAACAACAACTGCCAGTACGCCCCCGAGCAGGGATACATGAGCGGTGCGCCGGGCGCGAACCCCGATACCCCGCTCGGGCTGACGCCGCTGGACGAACCCGCCATCTAGCCTCGGTATCGGCGATCGGCCCGGCATACTGGACAGATGCGTTCCATCTGGAAAGGCTCGATCGCATTCGGTCTGGTGAACGTCCCTGTCAAGGTGTACAGCGCCACCGAAGACCACGATCTGAAGTTCCATCAGGTGCACGCCAAGGACAACGGCCGCATCCGCTACAAGCGCGTCTGCGAAGTGTGCGGTGAGGTCGTCGAGTACCGCGACATCGCCAAGGCCTTCGAATCCGACGACGGCCAGACCGTGGTGATCACCGACGAGGACATCGCCACACTGCCCGAGGAACGCAGCCACGAGATCGAAGTGGTGGAGTTCGTGCCCGCCAGTGAGATCGACCCACTGATGTACGACCGCAGTTATTTCCTGGAGCCCGACGGGAAATCGTCGAAGTCCTATGTGCTGCTGGCCAAAACGCTTGCCGATACCGACCGGGTCGCCATCGTGCATTTCGCGTTGCGCAGCAAGACGCGGCTGGCGGCACTGCGGGTCAAGGATTTCTCCAAGCGCGACGTGATGGTCATCCACACGCTGCTCTGGCCCGACGAGATCCGCGACCCCGACTTCCCGGTGCTCGACAAGGAGGTCGAGATCAAACCGGCCGAATTGAAGATGGCCGGCCAGGTCGTCGAGTCGATGGCCGACGACTTCCGCCCCGACGAGTTCCGCGACACCTATCAGGAGCAGCTTCGGGAACTCGTCACCGCCAAGCTCGAAGGTGGAGAGGCGTTCACCACCGAGGACCAGCCCGCCGAACTCGACGAGACGGAGGACGTCTCCGATCTGCTGGCCAAGCTGGAGGCCAGCGTCAAACGTCGCCGCGGTGGGTCCGGTGACGACGACGGCGGCGACGACGGCCAGGCCAAGAAGGCTCCCGCGAAGAAAGCACCCGCCAAGAAAACCGCCGCGAAGAAGGCGCCCGCCAAGAAAGCCGCCAAGAAGTCCTGAGCCGTTCGGGATGTGAATTTTCTGCCGATTCTTCGAACTCGGCACCAAAGTAGAACGTGTTTCAGTTACGTTCCGAAAGGAGCGTCATCAACCGAAGCGGTCTTGTTACGGTGTTCGCCGACAAGGGAAGAGAGACACGTGATACTCGACAAGTTCAGACTTGACGGTCAAGTTGCAGTGGTCACCGGCGCGGGCCGCGGCCTGGGGGCGGCAATCGCCATCGCATTCGCCGAAGTCGGCGCCGACGTCGTCATCGGCTCGCGCACCCAGTCCGAATTGGAGTCGGTGGCCAAGCAGATCGAGGCAGTGGGCCGCCGCGCCCACATCGTCGTCGGCGACCTCTCGCACCCCGAGACCACCGGCGAGTTGGCCGGCAAGGCCGTCGAGGCGTTCGGCAAGCTCGACATCGTCGTCAACAACGTCGGCGGCACCATGCCCAACGCGCTACTCAACACCAGCGTCAAGGACATGAAGGACGCGTTCACGTTCAATGTCCTCACCGCGCACGCCCTCACGCTGGCCGCCGTGCCGCTGATGATCGAGCACTCCGGCGGCGGCAACATCATCAACATCACCTCGACGATGGGCCGGCTGGCCGGGCGCGGATTCGCCGCCTACAGCACGGCCAAGGCCGCCCTCGCGCACTACACCCGGCTCACGTCGCTGGACCTGTCCCCGAAGATCCGGGTCAACGCGATCGCGCCGGGCTCGATCCTGACGTCGGCGCTGGAGATCGTCGCCTCCAACGACGCACTGCGCGACCCGATGGAGAAAGCGACGCCGATGAAACGGCTCGGCGATCCGCTCGACATCGCCGCGGCCGCGGTCTATCTCGCGTCGCCGGCCGCCAGTTATCTGACCGGCAAGATGATCGAGGTCGACGGTGGCCTCATCGTGCCGAACCTCGACCTTCCCATTCCAGACCTGTAGATCCGACCTGAGGAGCACCATGCCCATTCGCGTCGCACAAGTCGGCACCGGCAATGTCGGTATCCACGCGCTCAAAGGATTGATCAGCAACCCGGAGTTCGAACTCACCGGGGTCTGGGTTTCCTCGGACTCCAAGGCCGGCAAGGACGCCGCCGAACTGGCCGGGCTCTCCCAGGCCACCGGCGTCGCCGCCACCACCGATCTCGACGAGATCCTGGCCGCCAAGCCCGATTGTGTGGTCTACAACGCGCTGGCCGACAACCGGCTGCCCGAGGCGCTCGAGGACTACCGTCGCATCCTGGCGGCCGGCGTCAACGTGGTCGGCAGCGGCCCGGTGTTCCTGCAGTGGCCGTGGGAGGTGATTCCCGAGGAGATGATCAAGCCGCTGGAAGATGCTGCCCAGCAAGGCAATTCGAGCCTGTTCGTCAACGGCATCGACCCCGGCTTCGCCAACGATCTACTGCCGCTGGCGCTGGCAGGCACCTGCCAGCGCATCGAGCAGATCCGGTGCATGGAGATCCTCGACTACGCCACCTACGACAGCGCCACCGTGATGTTCGACGTGATGGGCTTCGGCAAGCCGCTCGACGACATCCCGATGCTGCTGCAGCCCGGCGTGCTGAGCCTGGCCTGGGGTTCGGTGATCCGCCAGATCGCTGCCGGGCTCGGACTCGAACTGGACGGCATCGAGGACATGTATGTCCGCGAGCCCGCACCGGAGGACATCGAGATCGCGGCAGGCACGATCGCGAAAGGCACCGCGGCGGGACTGCGCTTCGAGGTGATCGGCTTGGTCGGCGGCGCTCCGGTGATCGTCGTCGAACACGTCACCCGACTGCGCGAGGACCTGTATCCGGAGTGGCCGCAGCCGGCTCAGCCCGGCGGCAACTACCGCATCGAGATCACCGGCGAACCGTCGTATGCGGTGGACGTGTGTCTGGGATCGCCGAACGGCGATCACAACCACGCCGGACTGGTGGCCACCGCCATGCGACTCGTCAACGCCATTCCCGCAGTGGTGGCCGCACCGGCAGGCATTCGGACCACGATCGACTTGCCGCTCGTCACTGGCAAAGGGCTGTACGCTCCCTAGGTAGGGAAAATGCCACGAAGGGTCAGGAGGAGATGTCCATGCGGCAAAGGCTCCGCTATGTGTTTCCGATCATCATCGCGGCCGGAGCGGCCGCCGGTGCGCTCGCGCCGGTGGCGGTCGCCGACACGACGCTGATCAACCCGACGCTCCCCACCTGTGTCGACACCGGCGGCAGCACCGTCATCGGCGGCCAGAACACGGAGTGCGCCACGCCCGGCAACGTCGAGCTCAACTCCACCCCGGAAGTTCCGGAGGATTTCGCCTACCCCTGGGGTGACGAGTTCTACGGTCCCGCACTGATCTTCGGTGGCCCCGGCCCCGCCGACAACGGCGGCGGCGGAGGCCACGGCGGCGGAGGCCGCTGACTTCGAAGCACGGCCACGAAGGAGGCCACCATGCGAACCAAGATCATTCTTGGCGCTCCCCTACTGATTGCGGTCGCGAGCGTGGTGCTGGCCGTCCCGGCGGCTGCCCGCCCGGCACAGTGCACCGACACCGGCCCGAGCACGACGGTCTGCGAGACGCCGGGCCATGCCGCGATTGTCACCTCGCCCAACCCGGCCCTGCAGAACCCGCTGGCCGGCTGGGGCTACGGCGGCTTCGGTATCGGGCTGGGCGGGATTTTCATCGGTCTGTGACCGAACTTTTCGGTTACCCTAACTTTTCAGTTTGAGTGACCGGAGAGAAAGCTCGGCGGTTGGCACAGGTGACGCGGGCCCGCACTGCGGGCTGGTATCTGCTCGGCCCCGCCTTTGTCGCGGCGATCGCCTACGTCGATCCGGGCAATGTCGCGGCCAACATCAGCGCCGGCGCCCAGTTCGGATATCTGCTGGTGTGGGTGATCGTCATGGCCAACGTGATGGCCGGACTGGTCCAGTACCTGTCCGCCAAACTCGGTCTGGTCACCGGGCGCACCTTGCCCGAAGCCGTTCGGGACCACACCCGCACACCGACCCGGGTCGGGTACTGGCTGCAAGCCGAGCTGGTGGCGATCGCCACCGACGTCGCCGAGGTGGTCGGCGGTGCCATCGCGCTGCGACTGCTGTTCGGCCTGCCGTTACTGGTCGGCGGGATCATCACCGGCGTGGTGTCGCTGATACTGCTGGCCGTGCAGGACCGCCGGGGCCAGCGGGTGTTCGAGCGGGTGATCACCGGCCTGCTGCTGGTGATCGCGATCGGCTTCCTGTCCAGCCTCTTCGTTCGGACGCCGCCGGCCGCCGAGGTGGTGGGCGGCCTGCTGCCCCGGTTCGACGGCCCGGAGAGCGTGCTGCTGGCCACCGCGATGCTCGGCGCAACCGTGATGCCGCACGCGGTCTACCTGCATTCCGGCCTCGCCCGCGACCGGCACGGACACCCCGCGGCTGGCGCCCCGCGCGCCCGGCTGCTGCGGATCACGCGGTGGGACGTCAGCATCGCCATGCTGGTCGCGGGGGCGGTCAACATGTCGATGCTGTTGATCGCGGCGACCAACCTGCAGGGCCGCGATGACACCGACTCGATCGAAGGGGCGCACGCGGCCGTCCGCGACGCGTTGGGGCCAGGAGTCGCACTGCTCTTCGCGATCGGGCTGCTGGCCTCGGGGCTGGCGTCGACGTCGGTCGGTGCGTACGCCGGGGCGATGATCATGCAGGGGCTGCTGCGCAAGACGTTCCCGTTGCTGGTGCGCAGGCTCGTCACGTTGATCCCGGCGCTGGTGGTGCTGGGCACGGGCATCGATCCCAGCCGCGCGCTGGTCATCTCCCAGGTGGTGCTGTCGTTCGGGATCCCGTTCGCGCTGGTGCCGCTGATCCGCCTGACCAGCAAGTCCACCCTGATGGGGGCCGACGTGAACAGCCGGGTGACCACGGCGTTCGGCTGGGCGGTCGCGGCGGTGATTACGCTGCTGAACGTGGTACTGATCTATCTGACCTTCGCGCACTGAAACTCGGCTCGATGTCGCCGACCCCCCGGCTCCGCCGACACCCGTACTTCGCCTACGGGTCCAACCTCTGCGTGCAGCAGATGGCCCGGCGCTGTCCCGGGGCCGCCGACCCCCGGCCGGCGACCCTGGCCGACCACGACTGGCTGATCAACGAGCGCGGCGTCGCGACGGTCGAGCCCTTCGCGGGCAGCGAGGTGCACGGGGTGCTGTGGTGGCTGACCGACCACGACCTCGCCACCCTGGACAGCGCCGAAGGGGTGCCGGTGCGGTACCGCCGCGACCGGCTGACCGTGCAGACCGCCGACGGGCCCGCTCCGGCGTGGGTGTACATCGATCACCGCACCGAACCCGGCCCGCCCCGGCCGGGTTATCTGGAACGCATCATCGACGGCGCCCAGCACCACGGTCTGCCGCAGCGCTGGGTCGACTTCCTGCGCCGTTGGGACCCCGCACACTGGCCGCGACCGCTGGCGTCGAACAAGACTGGACCGCAATCCCTTTCGGAACTGCTCGCCGATCCGTCGGTCGTCGAGGTGAGCCGGCTGCGGTCGCGGTTCGGGTTCCTGGCGATCCACGGCGGCGGCCTGGAACAGATGACCGACGTCATCGCCGAACGAGCCGCCGACGCCGCCGGCGCGTCGCTGTATCTGCTGCGCCACCCGAAGGACTACCCGCATCACCTGCCGTCGGCACGCTATCTGGGCGCCGAATCAGACCGTCTTGCCGCGTTTCTCGACCACGTCGAGGTGGCGGTCTCCCTGCACGGATACGGGCGCATCGGCCGCAGCACCGAGCTGCTGGCCGGTGGCGGCAATCGGGAACTGGCCGGCCATCTGGCCGCTCACATCGAGCTGCCGGGCTACCGCATCGTCACCGACCTCGGCGCGATCCCCGCCGAACTGCGTGGCCTGCACCCGAACAACCCGGTCAACCGGGTCAGCGGCGGCGGCACGCAGCTGGAATTGCCGACGCGAGTGCGCGGCATCAGCCCGCGTAGTCAGCCGCCGAATGCCGACGGCCTGTCCCCCGCCACCTCCGCACTGGTGCAAGGCCTGGTCGCCGCAGCGCACGCCTGGACGCTCTAACCGTCCGGAATACGAACTCCAGCAGTCGAATCGGTTAACGACGCCCCCGTCCGCCGCAGATCGACCCGGCGTTACGCGAGGATCCACCGTGTGGCCGACGTCGACTTCTCGCTGCTGGACCTGCCCCGCGAGACCCCACCGCCGGAACCGGACGCATATCTGCGCGCGGCGATGGCCTGGCACTTCGGCGCCGACACCGGCTCCCCGTACTGGCTGCGCACCGCACAGCGCCTGGACTTCGATCCGCTCACCGACGTCCGGACTTTCGCCGACCTGCACCGGTTCCCGAATCTGGTCAATGAATTACGCGACGTCCCGGCGCACGATCTGATCCCGCGCGGCTACGGCACACCCGCCCCGGTCCCGCTCATCTTCGAATCCGGTGGCACGACAGGCGCACCCAAACGGACAGCGCAGCTGCCCGACTGGGTGGCGCAGGTGGTCGACTGGCAGACCGACGATTTTTCTTCCGCCGGGTTCGTCCCCGGTGGCGGCTTCCTGTGCCTCATGCCCAGCGGCCCGCACGGCGTCGGCTACTTCTCCAGGGTGGTGTCCGCTCGGCTCGGTTCGATCTGTCACACGGTCGATCTCGACCCCCGCTGGGTCAAGAAACTCGTCGCGCGTGGCGCCGCGGCCGAGATGTCGGCCTACCTGGGCCACCTGCTCGAACAAGCCGGTTATGTTCTGCGCAGCCAGCACATCGTCAACCTGCACACCACGCCCCCGCTGCTGGACGCGATCGCGCGTGACGACACCCTCACCCGGCTGGTCGGTGACACGGTTCGCTTCATCATGCTCAGCGGCGCGCACGTGGATCCCGACACCCTCGACGTGTTGCGTGATGTGTTCCCGGCCAGCGAGATCGCGATGGTGTTCGGCAGCACGATGATCCTGTCGCAGGCCCAAACCCGAACCAGTGGTGAGCAATTCGTGTTCGACCCGCGCAGCCCCTACGTTGTTTTCCGGGTGGTCGATCCGGACACCGGCGAGCGGGTCGGCTACGGCGAACGCGGCCAGGTGGTGATGAACCACATCAGCAAAGGCATGTTCATTCCCAACAATCTCGAGCGGGACACGGCAATCAGACTGCCCGGACCCGACGGCCACGTCGGCGACTCGGTCGCCGAGATCGCACCCGTCGCCACTCTCGACGGCGAGACCGTGATCGAGGGCGTGTACTGATCGTGATCGACCTGCCCGGCCTGGTACCGAGCGGCGAATACCGTTCCCGCAGGCGCGAAGTCATCACCGACACCGCCGGCGTGCCGGTCGCCGAACTGAGCCTGGCCCCGCCGCTGTACATCGCGCGGACCATCGCGGCGCAGCGCACGACCACGCCACTGCCCGCCGACCAGCGACGTGTCGCGCTGGCCAGGGCCGGCGCGGCTTTCGTCGACTCGACGGTTGCCGGGCTGGACTTCGAGTCGTATGTGCAACTGGCAAGCCGGGTTTCGGGGCTGCCGATCGCGGTGGCGCGCACCCAGGCCATCGAGGTGAGCGAGGCTGTCGGCGTCGCGTTCGACTCGGTGCAGCCGGCCCGGCCGGTCGGTGCGGTTCCGGATTGGGCGGCGGTCCCACCCGGGCAGGCCGGCGCGATCTGGTCGCGGCGCGGTGAGGTGTTCGGGGTGCACGCCTCCGGCAATGCGCCCGGCGTCCACGGGCTGTGGCCGCAGGCCCTCGCGTTGGGGTACCGGGTGGCGATCCGGCCGTCGCGTCGTGAGCCGTTCACCGCGCACCGGCTCGTCACCGCGTTGCGGAACAACGGATTCCGCGACGACGACGTCACCTACCTTCCCACCGATCACGCCGGAGCCGACGAGATCATCAGCTCGGCCGACCTCGCCCTGGTGTACGGCGGCGATGACGTGGTCGCCAAGTACGGCAGCGACCCGACGGTCTTCGTCAACGGTCCGGGTCGCACCAAGATCCTGCTGACGGCCGAGCAGGACTGGCGCGCGCACCTGGACGTCATCGTCGACTCGATCGCCCGGCTGGGCGGCATGGCGTGTGTCAACACCACCGCCGTGCTGGTCGAGGGTGACGCGGCGGGGATCGCCGCAGCGATCGCGCAGCGGCTGCGCACCATCGCGGCGCTGCCCGCCGACGACGAGCGCGCGGTGCTGCCCACCCAGCCGCTGGCGGGTGCCGAGGCCATCGCGAGACGTGTCGCCACGCGGGCGGCGGGCACCGTCGCCCTGCTCGGCGCCGACCAGATCGTGGCTGACCTCGGTGACGGCCGGGCAGCGCTGCGCCCGGCCGTGCACCTGCTTGCCGGCCCGGATCCCGAGAAGCTCGGCACCGAGCTGCCGTTCCCCTGCGTCTGGGTCGCCCCATGGGAACGTGCTGCCGGCGTGGCAGTGCTGCGCAACTCGCTGGTGGTCGGCGCGTTCACCGAGGACGACAGCCTGGTGACCGCACTGCTCGAGGAGCCCACGATCGCCAACGTGTACCGCGGCCCGGTGCCCACCTACTACACGGCGACCGGGCTGCCCCACGACGGTTTCCTGGCCGATTTCCTGATGCGCACGAAGGGGTTCGTCCGCCGCGGATGATCACCGGGGCCGCACCCATCCAAGCCTTCGGGTGCTCCGAATACCGGATGTGGAACCGACAAGCACCCTCACAGGCCGCCCGACGACCGCGCTGTACCGGACCCGCATCACGCAACTACGCAGGTCACCGGTGCACCACCACACCGAGCGCTGCAGCTATAGCTGGTACGTCGACATCGACGACCTGCCGCGGCTGCCCCGGTGGCTGCAGCCTTTCGCCCGCTTCGAGGGTGCCGACCACTTCCACGGGGCGCCCGACGACACCCTGCGTCAGCGGGTCGACGCCGTTCTGGCCGACCACGGCGTCCACCTGCCGGGTGGCCGGATCACCGCACTGCTCCTGCCGCGCGTGCTGGGCCGGGCCTGCAACCCGCTGAGCCTGTTCTGGTGTCACGACGCCCAGGGCGTCCTGCGCTGTGTGCTCGCCGAGATGCAGCACGGCGGGCGTCGGCATGCCTACCTGCTGCCACCGGGTGAGTACGCCACCCCTTTCGACGGGTCGGGCGGCCAGTACGTGATCCGCGCGCCCTTGCCCGACGAGGAAGTGGACCTGCGGATGTCGCTGTTCCGCGACCACGAGGCCGCCGTGGTCGCCACCGTCCGTGGCACTCGTCGTCCGGCCACTGTCGCAGAGATCCTGCGACTGCAGGTGACGGCGCCGCTCGCTCCGCAGATGACCGCGCTGAGTATGCGGGTCCACGACTTCGTGCTGCGGCTGCGCGGTGTCCCGGCGATGCCGCGACCGGCCGAGCAGCTGGAACGCTCGCCGCACACCGTGGCCGTCCGTCCGGGTTGGACCGCGCAGAAATGTTCGTGGATGCCATCGTGACATGTGCGGCCGGAGGGGCCGTTAGGCTACGCGACGATGCCAGCAACATGTGGATGGCGGCGTTGACGACCGCGGCCGCTGAACTCGACGCACTTCTGCGCCGAGTGGCTCAGCGCGACGCCGATGCCTTTGCCTCTTTTTACGACGCCACCCGCGCGCGGGTGTACGGACTGGTCACCCGCGTACTGCGAGACCAGGGCTACAGCGAGGAGACGACCCAGGACGTCTACCTGCAGGTATGGCGGACCGCGGAAAGCTACGACCCTGCCTCGGGCAGCGCGGTCGCATGGCTGCTGACATTGGCGCACCGCCGCGCCGTGGACCGGGTGCGCTCCGAGCAGGCCGCCACGCAGCGCGAGTCCCGGTATGGCGCGGCCAGTGTCGAGCCGCCCCTGGACCACGTCGCCGACGCGGTGATCACCGAGGACGAGCGGCGACAGGTGACGGCCTGCCTGGACGGGCTCACCGACGTACAGCGCGAGTGCATCGAACTGGCCTATTACCAAGGAATGACTTACGTGCAGGTGTCGGAGCGGTTGGCCGCCAACCTGGCTACGGTGAAGTCCCGAATGCGCGATGCGCTTCGTGGCCTGCGTAATTGTTTGGGTGTGCGATGACTGAACCACACGAAACCGACCTGCTGGAGCTGGCGGTGCCGTATGCGCTGCATGCGGTGTCCAACGCTGAGCGTGACGAGATCGAGGACCGCCTGGCACAGCTGGCGCGGCCTGAAGCCGACGCCTTCTACGACGAGGTGCGGGCCGTCCGCGAGACCATGGCCGTCGTCTCGGCGGTCAGCGCCAGTGAACCGCCCGCCGACCTGCGGCGCCGGCTGTTGTCCGCGGTGACCGATGACAACGTGCGCAGTCTGCCTGTGGCTCAACCTGATTCGACGGGCAATCGCTGGCGGGGCCCGGTGTTGGCGGTGGCGGCGGCGCTGGTGATCGGCCTGGGCGCCGTCGGCGTCGGCATCGCGCTGCGCCCGGCACCGGCGAAAGTGTCGACCGCTCAGCAGGTCTTCGGCGCGCCAGACGTGCACACCGTCTCCGGTGCGATCCCGGGTGGTGGCACCGCGACGGTGGTGTTCTCCCGCGAGAAGAACGCCGGCGTGCTGGTGATGAACGACGTGCCGAAACCGGCGCCGGGCACGGTGTATCAGATGTGGCTGGTCGGCAACAGCGGCGCCACATCCGCCGGGACGATGGACGACAACGCGGTGACACCGTCGACGACGGCGGTGCTGCCGGATCTCGGCGGCTCCACGGCACTGAAATTCACCGTCGAACCCGGCACCGGCTCCACCCAGCCGACGGGCCAGGTCGTGGCCGAACTTCCGCTGGTCTAGCGTTCCAGCGTCGCTTCGGCGGCGACGGCGATGACGTCGGCGATCTCGTGCCGTTCCCGCCATGCGGCACGCTGCCGCATCGCCCCGTTGCCGTCCCGCAGCAGGCGGCCCAGCTCGGCGTGCACCCATTCGCTGTCACCGAGTTCGTCCAGTGCGGGCTGGAGCAGGCCCAGCCACTCGCCCAGCACCCGTGACGTCGGGGCGGTAGCCCACCCCTCGATCACGTCGATGGTCTGGCCGTCCAACCCGTCGTGCGCGGCCTTCCAATAGGCGGCGCGCAGGATGTGGTCGTCGACCTTGGGCGCCTTCTCGCCGCCGCGGTCGGCCGCGAGCGCCGTCATCACCGCGGCCCGGCTCAGTGTCGCCAGCAGCACGGTCTCGGCCGAGGTGGCCGGGACGTCGGCGACCCGGATCTCGACCGTCGGGAACTTCTCGGACGGCCGCACATCCCAATAGACCATGCCCTCGTCGAGCATGGCGCCCGAGTCATTCATCAGCGCGACGATCGCGTCGTAGTGCTCGGCGGAATCGAAGTGCGGCGGCGGCCCTGCGCTGGGCCAGCGGCCCCACAGCACGCTGCGCCAACTGGCATGGCCACTGTCGGCGTTGCGGTAGATCGCCGAGTTCGCGGTCAAAGCCAGCAGCATCGGCAGCCACGGACGCAGCCAGTTACTGACGGCGATAGCCGCATCCCGGTCGGGCACCTCGACATGGACATGGCATCCGCAGATGCCTTGCTCGTGGGCGATCATGCCGAACCGCTCACCGATCTTCCGGTAACGCGGGGTGTCGGTCAGCGGAAAGCTGTGTGGCACCGTGGGCGGCAGGCCGACGGCCAGCAGTCGTGCGCCCGCCTTCTCGGCGGACTCGGCTGCGACCGCCCGGAGCTCGTTGATCTGTTGGCGCAGTTGCGAACTCGTCTGTGCCACCTCGGTGGCGGTTTCGACCTGACAGGACGTCAACTCCAGTTGCAGGTCGACCCCGCGTTCGGCCGCGTACTCGGCGACCTGGGTGTTGCGGGCGACCGGTTCACCGGTGCTGGGATCGACGAGGAGGAATTCCTCCTCCACGCCGACGCTGGGCGGATTCACGAAGCACAGACATGCCCACGCCACCGGGTGGCCAAACCCGAATCGCAGGTCAACCGTGCCACATACCGAGACCGACGCTGTCGATCGCGGTGAACCCGGCCATAGCATGCCGGGATGGTCAAAGACTTTCGCTTCGGCATCGGTGTGCGGTCGGTCAAGTCGGCACAGCGGCTGCGCGAAACCGTGCGCAGGTTCGAAGATCTGGGCTTCGACGTCCTGCATGTCCCGGACCATCTCGGCCGCTTCGGGGTGCCCGCGCCGTTCCCCACCATGGTGGCCGCGGCCGAGGCTGCCAAGACCATGCGGGTGGGGACGTTCGTGATCAATGCGGCGTTCTACAAGCCGGCTTTACTGGCTCGCGACGCCGTCGCCGTCGACGTCCTCAGCGAGGGCCGGCTCGACCTCGGCTTGGGCACCGGGTACGTGCGTGAAGAGTTCGAGGCCGCCGAGATGCCGTATCCGAGCGCCGGTGAGCGGGTCGATCATCTGCGGCACACCACGCAGTACCTCAAGCAGACCGCGCCGACGATCCCGATCCTGATCGCGGGTAACGGCGACCGGGTGCTGCGCATCGCCGCCCAGCACGCCGACATCATCGGGCTGACCGGAGGCGGGGTGCCGGAGTACCCCGGCCATGACCCGCTGGCCGAGCGCATCGAATTCGTGCGGGATGCGGCCGGCGACCGGTTCGCCGACCTTGAGCTGAACATCGCGATCACCGGTGTGCCGACGGATTCGTCGGGCATCCCGGACCTGGCACTGACCCGCGGGTACGCCCCGGACGCCACCGAGGAGCAACTGCTGGCGCTGCCGACCGTGCTGACGGGAACGCCGCGAGACATCGCCGACACCCTGCGGGCACGGCGCGACGACTACGGCATCACCTACTTCACCGTGCAGGACTACCACGCTGAGTATTTCGCGAAAGTCATAGCGGAACTGCGCTGACGGGTTTGCGAGGCCGTCGGACTGGCTATGGCTCCACGATTGGAGGCGCAGCATGGCGGTAATACCGAGCTATTCGATGGGACACGACGGGTTTGACGACGGGAGAATGCAGCACGCCGAGGGCGTGCTGGTGGGTTTGAGGCGCTGCTCGGTGGATGCGGCCTGCGGTGAGATCGACCAGGTGTCGCGACGGTATCGCCTGGACGGTAGGCGGGTGGCCCAAGCTCTGGTCCGGCTGGCCCAAAACGTCGAACCCGAGGCCGACAGCAATGCGACGGCCGTTGCGCGCTTCGAGTGGGGTGCGCTGCTGGCGGGAGGCCGACGATCATGATTCGCCGGTTCGTCGCCTGGGTTCGCCAGGACTATCCCAAGGCCGCCCCGACGCAGGGCCACAGCGCGCTGGTCGCGCTGTACGCGCGCCGCGGGGCGGTGCGCTGACCCGCTGGAATGACGGGCGCGTTGCCGTCAGGCGGTAAGCTGCCAGCCGTTGCGCCCCCGTAGCTCAGGGGATAGAGCACGGCTCTCCTAAAGCCGGTGTCGCAGGTTCGAATCCTGCCGGGGGCACAGGTCAGACATGGTACTTAGCCATGCTGAACAACTCGATCCATCGTTTATTCATCGTTAATGGTCCGGTCGAGGAGAGCCGCCACGGCGGTATGCACCCGGCCGCGAGCCATGTACTTGTCCTGAGTCATCGAGATCCGGCTATGGCCCAGGTGGTCGGCGCCGATCCTGGCCGACAGACCTTCGTCGTCGATCAACGTGGCCACCGTCTTGCGGAAGCTGTGTGACGTTGCGTCCGGAACGCCCAAGCCCTCGCGGACCTCGCGCCAGCGGGCCCGGAAGTTGTCAGGGTCGCGCCAGGTGCCCGCTGCAGACGGGAACACCATCGATTGCTCGCCGAGGTAAGGCAATTCGCGCCGCGCGACGAGCACCGTGGCCGCGAAGGTCGGCAGCGGGATGGTCCGTCTCCCGGCCGCCGTCTTGGTCTCATCGATCCGCATCAAGCCTTTGCCCGCCGCCCGGATCACCTTGCCCGAGACCGCCAGCGTGCTGCCCTCCTCATCGAAATCAACCCACTGCAGGCCGAGCAGTTCTGAGATCCGGAGGCCCGTCGCGATGAACAGCGTGATTGGGTCGACCAGATCATTGCGTTGACACGTCTCGGACTCCCGCAGCTTGGTCAGCAGCCCGCGTAACTCGTCGGCCGTCAGCGCGCTGGCACCCTTCGGCTTGTTCTTGGCCCGCATCGGCGACACGTCGCGAACCGGGTTGGCCGCCAGCACGTTGGCCATCACTGCCAGGTGCAGGCCGCCCTTGAGGATCGTTTTTGCTTGCACGGCAAGGACATCACCGTGCGCGTTCCGCATGGATCTGATCGCGGCGTCGATCCGCGCTGGCGTCGACTCCCCCACGCGCACCCCGGCGATGATCTTGCCGAGGAGCTTCGCGCAATACCGGTAAGTGTCGATTGTGCGGACGGCTCGACCGTCTTCTTCCAGCCGATCGATGTGCTTGTCGACCAGCGCCATGATCTTGGTATCGAGAGTGACCTCCCCGCCGCCGGCTGCCCGCCGTTGCATCAGCGCCTCGATCAGTACATCCTCGGCCAGCTTGCCGTACTGATCTTCGGGCGGTCCTTGACGCTCCACGATCCGCGTGACGCCATCCGTGTCGCGAAATCGGCACCGTGCCAACCAGACCCCGCCGCCCAACGACTGCCGGGCGATTTTGCCGTGCTGCCCGATCCGAAGCGGTGGCCTACCCGCCATGGTTTTTCCGGTAGATAGCTATCAGTTCGGCACGCTGATCTTCCTGTTCCGATATGGCGCCTTTGATCGCATTTCGCCGATCGTCGTTTTCGGTCGAGCGGGGTAGGCCCGCGAGCACGCTATACAGAGAACCCAAATCCTGTTCAATCCGCAGTAGCTGCAACGGGATAATCATCGATCCGTCAGTGTCGATTCCGTCAGGCATAAACCACCGACGATGCACAACTTCGCCATGCTCGATGATGTCTGCGCTGCCACCCATGCCGATGAACCAACCGAGCGCGGAGAGGCCGTCCATTCGTTTGCCGGGTAGAACCTCTATCTCGGCGAGCACATCGGGAAACAGCAGTGACAGCGGCGGGACGTCCAGCGCCGCGGCGAGGCCGACCAACTCGGTGATGGTTATGTCGCGTTCGCCGGACTCAATCTTCGGCAAAGCCGTGCGATGCACGGGTGCGCCGAGCTCCTTCGTCCGTTCAGCGAGGGGTGACACTCTGAGCCCGCGCCCTCGGTTGCCCTCGCGGGCGGCCTGGATCGCGGACCCGACCATTCTCATCCAGGATGTCGTCATCGCGACAATTTTTGCACGGTTCTTGACAGTTCTCAACTATCCCCGTTTACTGTCGCATATGGAACAGAAACTGTCGCGTATGCGACATTTGTCGGACAACTGCTGGCTGACGCGACCGGAGGTCAGCGAACGGATAAAGGTCTCCAGGAAGACACTTGCCCAGTGGGCGACCCGCGGACTGGGCCCAAAATATTCACTCTTCGGCGGACAGTGCCGCTACCGCCTATCAGACCTAATCGCCTGGGAAGAAAGCCAGTTCAGCCGGGGCGGTGCCGCCTGATGCTGACCACCGATCACTACGTCGAATTGACACCCAACCAGCGTGAGGCTCAGATGCGCGCGTGCCAGCTGCGCGACACCCGCCGGCGCATCGAGGGCCTCCTGCGCGAGTACACCCCCACTGAGGAATTGGCGCTGGACGAGGCGCAATTCATGCTCGCCGCGCTTTCGGCAATCGTCCGTACGCGCGACGGCAGTGTGGCGGGGGCACGCGTTGCGCTCACACTCAACGGGCCGGCTGGTTGTACCGCCGACTGGGAAATTGGCGCGAAATGAAACGCAAGCTGAACCGCATCACGAATCCAAAGCAAGGGCGTTGCAGCCGTTGCGGGCGCCGCTGCCGCAGCATGCAACAAGCTGAAAGCTGGAATGTGGTGCTCCATCAGGGGATCTTGATCGCCATCGTCTGCGATCTGTGCCAGACAGTCGAGGAAAACGCCGAGGCAGAGATCAACGTCGCGACCCTCGACTACCGCGCGACATCCGATGGCCGAGTCATGGGCCGCCCCAAGTTGTTCGGCGACTGATCTTGACCGGGGCGGCCAGCGCAACGCTGGCCGCCCCTGCTCTAGCCGCCCGTATGGGCAACCAGCTCCGTGGGGACAGGCGCCCCCGGCAGGACCAGCTGGAATCGAAACCCCTACCCCCGAAACGAAAGCGCCAGATGAACGCCCGCGCCGACACTGTTCCACCGCCTGATTTCCTCATGGTGCGCCCCGCCGACATCAGCCGCGTTGGGGTCGTACCCGCCAATATCCTCGCGCTAATCCGTTACGTCACCGCACTACCCGAGGAGATCCAGGGCCGCATACTGGTCGATGGTGTCATGTGGTGGCGCGCCTCGCACCAAGACATAGGGCACGCCGCGGGTGGACTATCCCACGACGTTGTCCGCAGGGCATTGGACAAACTGTTGAAATCCGGTGACCTGCTGGCAGTTCCGGCGCTCAAGTTTTTCGGCGACAAAGCGATGATCTATCGGCTCGCTGACCAGGCATTACGCGAAACAGGCATAGGCGATGACCAGGCATTACGCGAAAGTGGCACACCGATTACGCGAAATCGGCACACCACGTCACGCGAAAGCAGCACACCAGGTGACGCGAAAGTGGCACACGTTCCTATCTCTCAAGAAAGAGAAGAAGTAAAAGAACAACCCCCCGTAGTCCCCCCAGTCGAAACAGTCAATTTGCCTGCCGTCCCCGCCGAGCCGCGCAAGCGCGCCAGCAGGCTCCCCGACGACTGGATGCCGGATCAGTCCACGATCGCCACAATGCGGTCCGAATGCCCGAATGTGGACCTCGAAGGCGAACACCGCAAGTTCACCGACTATTGGATCGCCAAGGCCGGCAGCGGCGCGACCAAGCTCGATTGGGATGCCACCTGGCGGAACTGGATTCGCAAGGCCGCCGAGTCCGCACCTGGCCGTCCGGCCGTGAACCCCGCCCGACGTTCAACGACCGACCAGCGCGTCGCCGACGTCCAAGCCCTGAAGCACACCTCGCAGATCGGCGGGCAGGACGCCAAAATTGCCGGCTATCTGGCGCTGGCCGAACGACCGAACCCAATACGAACGGAGATCCTGCAATGAACCGCGATGAAGTGATCGATGTCCTGTCTGCGGTAGCGGCCGGCGACCGGCGCACAGTCGGCGCCGCCGACGTGGACGTGTGGCAAGCCGTAATCGGCGACCTGCCGGTGGATCTCGCATTGCAGGCGGTCCGAAACCATTTACGCAACCGCCCCGACGTGTGGCTCCAGCCCGGCCACGTCTACCAGGCGGCGCGCGCTATCCGTCGAGAGCAGGCAGAGCGGGAACCGATCGAAACTGGGCCGGGCCAACGAGGCAGCACCGCCAGCCACCGCGCCGCCATCATGGCGGACTTGCGCACCATCCTGCCCCAAAAGCCCGTAACGAACAGGAACCCGACCCGATGACCCGCTCTGATCGAATTATGAACGCCGCCAACGCCGGACCCATTACGGCCGACAGCTGTGTTGTGCTGACAGGTAAATGGCTTGACGCCGCCCATCAGGCCGTGCTCATCGCGAACCGAACGCGGAAACACAACGGACTACCTGCTAGTGCAGCATATTCCGCCTTGGCCAGCGCGTTTAGCATCGCTGCTATGTCCAGAGTCGGACAATCGGACGTCGGGGAAACTGCTGCCGTGCAGCATTTTCCACGAGAGCAACCAACGGTCCCGATCAGCGAAGCCGCCGAACAACTCGGCCTATCCCGCCGCCAGGTGCAGCGGATCGCCAACAAACTCGGCGGTCGCATAATCGCCGGCCGTTGGTTGCTCGACCAGACCGCAATAGACGAGCACCAGGAAGGCCGGCGCTGATGGACCACGACAAGCTCATCGGGCACCTATCGGCTATGACCGACACCGAGTTCGCCCAGCTGACCGCCGAGGCCCGACCGCCCATCGATGCGATCTCAGCGGCCCGCGCCGGCAACCTAGCCCGAAAGTCCGCTGTCACCGCCAAGACTCAACAGCTGACCGACATGCGGGCCGAATCGGATGCACAGAATCGCGCTGCCATGGCCGCAATGTTGCCGCAGGTCCAACTGCAGCCCAACCCACTGCCCGCTCACTGAAGGGACCACTAACGATGCCCACCAAAACCGCTGCGGTGCAGACCGCCGAGGAAATCGACGCCGAAGCCGACGCCGCACGCGCCGAGCATGAACGGTTGGCAGCCCGCGCCACCTCGATCCGACAGGCCGGTTCTGACGCCCGCCGCGCCGCCGAAATCACCCTGCTACGCCAGCGGCACGCCACCTTGCCTAAAGCCGCACGCGAGGCCCGCCGCATCGCCGAGGTCGAGCTGGCCCGCGTTGCCGCCGCACCCGAACTGGACCTTGCTGCCCTAGTCGCCGCATTCGACGCCGCCCGAACCGCAGACACCGCCTGCCACATCGGCGCCGCGGTCACCAATCAACTCAACGCGGTGGATCCGCTGCCCGACAACGCCATCGGCGTGCAGCAGTCCCGCCCGCCAGCTGCTATCCCGATGAACGACGGGCGCAAGTTCTCTGACTACCTCGACGGGGTGATTCTGCGCCGCGCCAGCGCCGCCCTCGCCGCCCGCCAGAAGCAGCTGGACACCGAGAAGGCAGATGTCCTCGACGCCGCCGACAACGCTGCCCGGCAAGCCGCAGCACAAACCGCGGACGGTCGCCACGACACACCACAACCCGAATCGATCCGCGACCAATATCAGCGCGTCATCGCCGACATCACCCCCGACCACATCCAACGGCACGTCGAAGAGAACGGCGACCGCACCGGCCACCCCGAACAGATCCTGCGAAAGCAGGCTCTCGCCGACCTGCTGACAGCCGAAACCGATGACGACCACCAGGACGACTGATAACCCGAGACTGTCGACGTGCCGGACGAAAAGGAACGGCCAGCACGTCGACACCGCCACCAGCCTGTCCTGCGGGCTGGTGGCAACCCGCTGTCCACACGCCTTCCTGGGCACGTCGTGGACAGCAACCGTTGGCCGGTCGCGCCGGGAAGTAGAGCACCCGCAGCAGCGACCGGCCAACGGGCCTTTCAGCGCGACGGCCACAGGGGTAGGGCAGCCCCCCAAGGCCGATCGCTGCAGCGGAACGCCTTAGCTCTCCTGTGCCTGCGTGGGCTCGGCCCAGAGTCCGAAATGTTTGATAGCACAGCCGCTATCGGACCCGACGCCTATCTGAGAGGCGAATTTCATGGCTGACCTTGACATTCCACGCGCGCCGGTTGGCCTCGGTAAGGCGGGTCGACGACTGTGGAAGCTGGTTCAAACCGATGCCGCAGAGCAGGATATTGCGCTGGATTCGCTCGAAAATGCGTACTTGGAGGATGCCACGAGGCTGTCGGATCGGATTGACGAGCTTGAGGCGGACCTAGCTGTGTCTCCTGATGGCTTCATGGTGAAAGGTGTTGCCGGCCAGCCCGTGGCACACCCGTTGATCGCGGAGATTCGGCAGTCGCGCGCTGAGCGGGCACGAATGCTGGCCCGTATCAAGGTCAGTGCGCCCGCGGTCAGCGAGTCCGAATCTGGTGGGGTTGTGTTGCCCATGGGGGTACAGCAGCGCGACGCCGCGCGTGCGCGCTGGGACCGCGCCCATGGGTAGGCGTCGCACCCCGGCGGGGGCCGCGGTCACTGGTGTGCGGGCTCTGCTGATCGCCGAGTGGGATGCCGGCATGGAGCGCTGGCGCATCCCCGGCGCGGTCTACGCCTACGAGGAGGCTCTGAAAAGCGATGCTCCGGTGGTGATCTCGTCGGACGACCTACTCAAAGCGTTGGTGGGGGCCGGTCTCGATGCCAAGCAGTTCGGGTTCGGCGGCCGCTACTACGGCAAGCGGCTCCTGCTGGACGGGGACCAACTGACCGAGTGGGCGCACTCCGAAGACAGCGAAGTGGTGAGTGCCGAGTGAGTGCGTGTCCGTCCCGGCGAAAACTGGCGAGCATCGCGTCGAGCATCCGCCGTACCCGGCCCGCCACGGGGCGGCGTTGACCAGCTGGCCGTTGTACGGGTTACGCCGACGCCGACGCCGACGGCCAGGCTATCGGCGCGGACGCGCATCAAGACGTCGATGGTCGTCGTCACGAGACATGGAGACTTGGGTGACGGCAGTTGCCAGGCCGCCAGCTTTGCTGACAGCACTTCTATTAGCGCATCTCTGCATATAGCCTGACCAGGCAGGATGGCAAATGTCAGTCCTGCCGGATAGGCTCGCACAAGCCTCACCTGATAAAAAGAGCGAGCCTATCCGGCAGGACTATCGCCGACGGCCGAAATCGTTAGCCAGAGGTCCTGCGTTGTGTCAGGCTTCCGATGTACCATCGGGTTAACGACGTGCCGGATACCGGCCACGTTGTCCGCCTAGAGCCCTCCACAGTGGGGGCTCTAGAGCTATCTACGGCTCCCACTTGCGACAGGTCTTTAGATGGGGCCTCACCGTGTTGAACAGCTGGCGCGCCGCCTTCAACGCCTTCGGATGGCCATCTGTGACCTCAAGGTGTCGTCGGACCACGTACGTGACCATGTCAGCCGCTTGAACCCCGAGGCTGCTGTGCGAGTCGACATAGTTCATCGGCTCGATATGGCACAGACGAGTCGACCTGTACCCGGGCGTGGCCTTGCGAACGAAGCCGGCGATAGCTGCCGTCGCCGTGTCAGATTCGTCGAGGATGTCCGCCGTCACCGAGCTGCGGCATCGCCGCCACTCGCACTCGTCGTGCACCCGCTCAAGAAGATGTCGCAGGGTCACGCGATAAGGACTATCTGGGTACCGGTACCGCCCATTTAGTCGGCGCACGTCGACACCCTGGATATGGATGCGCGTACCGGAATTGGCCACGATCTGAAGGACCCGACGACAGACCCAAACCGACTCGTGGACCCGGCCATCGAGCGTCCTCCACGAACCCTTTCCATGCATGATCTCGTGCGCGTGGAACTCGATCGTCTCAGGTACACCAAACTTCTCAGCAACCAGGGCCTTGAACCCCTGTAGCTCGCGCTCGATGGTCGCGAGTTGATCCGGCATCAGCACCAAGCCGCCGACGTAGTAATCATTTTCGCCGTAGGACTCGTCGATGAAGGTGTGCAGCCCGATCGGTAGGTCGCTGGCTGCGTCGCCGTCGGGCCGATGATTCATGCGGCGGAGCCTATTCGGTCAGGCCGACGTACAACCTGCTCGGTCCGCGGCGATGCCAAAGCGAGCTGGGTCTGAGTTTGATTCAACGACTCATCATCTCGACGAACGCACGCACGATTGCGGGAAGCCGAAACCGGTACCCATTCTTCACATCACGGACGACGACTACGACAAGCGCAGTCGGGTCGTTGATCGGGTTGGTGCTCGCGCCCTGGACGACGGCTGCATACTCGGCGTCTAATTCGCCGGCTCGGTGTGTCGTGATGTAGTCGCGTTGCTCGCTGCTGAGCTGTCGCCACCAGTAATCGAGCTGCTCGCCCGCTGCCGCCAAAGTTCGCGCCGCTACCGCTGAGAGAGTCCATTCACGCGGGTCGTTGCTGCTGACCCAGTACGTCATCGAGATACCCGGCCGGCGTACTAACCGCTCAGCGAGTTGCCCCGGTAGCGGGCCAAATGGGTTGGACAGCAACGCAACCTGTTCGTCCAAGGTGAGCAACTGGCGAAACCAGCTCAGTGAGTATTCGGCCAGGGCTCGGGCGATCTCGTGAAGGCCGAGCCCGTAGCCGTCTTGGTTACCGCTGCTGACGATTGTGTTCGCAGCGACATCGACGAGCTGATAAGTGGAGTAGTCGACCGCGCGCGGATCCCGGACCCGGGACTTCTCCAGGCGGAGACCTTGACGCGTTGCGGAGCGGCGCAGCTTGTTCTCCAGCACTTTGCGCTCGACATCAGTCATCGCAGCGATCTCCGCGGCGGAGGGCGTGCTACTAGACATGCCGAGAACTATACCAGAAGCTATGCTGGAAGCGATGCTGAGATGCTCAGCGTACATACCAACGATCCCTGCGGCCGTGCTCACGGGGCGTGTTAGCCTGGCCGTCCGTCCCGCTGCAAAGCGGAGCGTGCCGGTGCCCGATAACGGTTTGAGCCGCGGGGTTGGCCGGCGACGGAGGCGTGGCAGAGCGGCCTAACGCGGGCACCTGATAAGTGCCAAGTGACTCAAATCATTCGGGGGTTCGAATCCCCCCGCCTGTCTTCTGTCAGGCATTCAAAAGGTTCTCGCGGCCACCACCCTCGGCGCGCCGGCGAGCTGGCCAGCATCGCATCGAGCATCCGCCGATAGCCGCCGCGCCACACCGCGGCGTTCACCCGCTGGCCGTAGTACGGGTTCGCTGCACCGACGCTGGCAGCCAGGCCCTCGGCGTAGATCCGTTTCACGTCGACCACGCGGGACGCTGACTGCATACCTGCTATTCGAGCACGCCAGCGACCATCTCACCGCGACGACCGGGGTGCACACTCCCAAGAATCAGGGTCAGGCCGAGTTGTTTGGCACCCAGCAGCCTGACCGAAAGAAACGGAAGCTGGTCCCTTGGCTGGCGGACTTGTTGGCCCTCCGATGGGCCGGCAGCATTTCGGTTCCGTCGAGGAGGTGATGCGCTAACAGCGTCTGAGTGTATTGAGAAGCGCTAGCACCGTGTACGGCCCGAACTGGACCGATGAACTCTTTGCAAATTGGGGTCGCGCTGAGTCCCCGGGCGAATTCAGTGAGCCCAGTGCGGCACGAGAGCGAGAGGAACGTCTTCGGACTGCACCACTTCCCCGCTGCGTCCGTTAATGCGGTACCGAGTTCGTTGCCCGAGACAAGGCCCTCGCGATCCAAGAACTTGATGCCAGCAGGTTCACCGTGTCCAACCAAAATACAGTGGGTCTTCGCGGCGCTATTGACCGTCTGTTGCCCGTCGCTATGGATGAGGATGTCGGCGTCATTGGCGGTGATGATGGGTG
>NZ_PDHO01000150.1 GCF_002887815.1 Mycobacterium sp. ENV421
CCGGCCTTGGAGATCAGGCGGGCGAAGGGGCGCAGCAGCACGCCGCCGGCCGCACCGGTGACGGTGCCGTGGGCGTTGGCCACCGCGACCGAGCCGTTGGGGCCCGAGACGTCGACGGAGAACGTGGCGACTTCCTGGATGCCGGGGCCGTTGCCCAGGTCAGCGGAGATCGACACACCCGGGAACAGGTTCGGGGTGATCACCGAACCCAGCGGGTTGAAGCCCGTCGGGGAGATGTTGGCGTCGTCCAGCAGGATGTTGGGGGTGGTGTAGCTGAAGTTGATGCCCACGCCCAGCGACCAGGGGAAGCCCACCTGGTAGCCCAGCTCCAAGGTGCCCGCGAACTCATCGGCGCCCGGGCCGACCACGCTGTAGACAGCCTTGCCGGAGTGGAACCACTCCCGAGTCAGCCGGTTGCGGTCCAACGGGAACACACCGTTGAGGAAGGTGTCCCACTGCTG
>NZ_PDHO01000024.1 GCF_002887815.1 Mycobacterium sp. ENV421
AAGCTGCACAAACTCAGAGAACCGCGCTGCCGCACGGGGACTGAACCCTGGAGAAAAGGCCCCATCCGTAGAGGGTCTTGAACGCGATCGCATCCCGCCACGCCGCCAGTGCGCCCTTGCGCCCGGCGCGCAGGATCCGTTCGGGTTCCAGATCCGCCAGGTCGAAGAACTGTTGCAGCTCCTCGAGCGTGAAGGGCCGTTTCAACGCCCGCGAATCGTCGACCTGTACGTGCTTGGCCCGATTGAACTCGGTGATCACCTGACTGAACACCGTGCCAAACAGCCGACCGCAGTGCTCATTCCAGTCATAGGCAGGATTTGTCGCGTAATCGAGGAACAGCTTCACATCGGTCTGATAGGCCCGCACCGTGCTATGGGCTCGGTTGAGCACGCCGCGCAGATGACCGAAGAAGTCATCGGCATCGGCGGGAGTCCACTGCCACGGGAAGGTGCCCACGAAGTCGGTCATCCGCAGCACCTGGGCTTGGCGTCGGCGGATGGTCTCGGTAGAGGTGCCCTGAGCCAGCTGCGCACGCCGCCAGCCGGTCAGCACGTCCTGCAGGAACGCCTCGGGATCCGGACCCGACGCACCCGCTGGCAAGTACACCAGCCGACCCATCGAATCGTCCATCCAGACCTCCTAACTGAATGCAGATTCTGCACTCAAGATGCAGAACATGCAGAGGAACGATGCAAATTCCCAGCTCGAGCCAGCGGATCATCGCCCGACAACCAACCGGAGCCGCCTCCAGGTCAACCTGCTGGCTCTGCACCCAAAAGAGCCGAAACCTGCTCGGCCGCAACGTCATCGGTCTTGCAGGAGAGCGTTATCCAAAACTGATCTATTCGCATCCGATGCGAATAACCAACTTACAAGTTGACATAATGTGGCTTATCGGCAAAACGTGGACCTGGGCGGAGTCTGAATCCGGCCCACCCGCAACCCGCGTTCCGCTCGCCGGCGCGTGTCGCACACTCGGCCCTGTCCTAGGCACTGCTCGTCGAGAACTGATATCGCCGGTGATACCGAGTTCCCGGCGACAGACAATGCCCGCCCGCCATGCCGCGGTATCCGGTCACAAGCGCTGAGGCGGACCGGCTTCCGCTCGGCCCCGGATTCCAGCCCGGCAGGTCCAATTCGTCACTGTGACGTTTATGCTGCGGCGGGCGGCATAGTCCGACTGGCGGTCCGGCACGGCCCACGCCGGCCAACGCCGCCCGGCGGGCCGATGCCGCCCCCCCTCTCGCGGCAGTATCGCCCGGGTAGCCCTCCTACCCCGCCAGCCCAAGAGGATCATTACGTCACAGTGACGGAACACCGCCACCCGACTCGGACTCCGCATTCGCGAATCGCATTCCCCCGCAACGCCTTCGAGTGGATGAATGAACGGAGCCCCGGCGCGCGCGCCAATCCGACCCCGGACATCCGCGAACGTGCGATCGCACCCGAGCCGCGAAAGGGCTACGCCCCCAATAGAATTCGTCACTGTGACGATTATGTCTGGGTCCGGTTAGAATTCGTCACTGTGAGATCTGCGCCTCGGGGCCAGCGCTGATGCGAGACGTGTGGGGCCGTTGCCTGACCGCAGTGTTGTTCACCGCCTCGGCTGCCGGTCTCGGAGCCCTCGGGACAACCGGCACGGCAACCGCCGATTGCTTCCAACGCGGCGGGTACAACCCGGCCCCCTGCACAACCCCCGCTCCGACAAGCGGCGGAGCGTCGAAGACATCGTCGACCAGCAGCCCGTCCACGCCGGACAATCAGAACGCCGATCAGAACGGGTCCGGCTCGCCGGACAAGGACCAGTCGGAAAGCAGTTCGACCGGGACCACGCCCGCAGATTCCGGGCTGACGGCCTGTCAGAACCAAGGCGCGATGACGACCTCGCTCGGACTGCCAACCGCCACCTGTCGCGCGAGCCAGGGTCCGAACACCCCACCGGACTCCGGCGTGACCGCCTGCCAGAACCAAAGCGCCATGCCCATCGCCATCGGCCTACAGCCCACCACCTGCCGAGCCAGCCAAGGCCCCAACACCCCACCGGACTCCGGCGTGACCGCCTGCCAGAACCAAAGCGCCATGCCCATCGCCATCGGCCTACAGCCCACCACCTGCCGAGCCAGCCAAGGCCCCAACACCCCACCGGACTCCGGCGTGACCGCCTGCCAGAACCAAAGCGCCATGCCCATCGCCATCGGCCTACAGCCCACCACCTGCCGAGCCAGCCAAGGCCCCAACACCCCACCCGATTCCGGCGTGAATGCATGTCAGAACCAAAACGCCATGGCGAATTCGCTCGGTCTTCAGCCGGCGGTCTGTCCGCCCAGTGCACGCGACTGACAAAGGCGCTAAGGCCGAAGGCTGCGCAGCGTGCTCTTCACGAATTTCTTGAGGACCACGTCGCGAGCCGGGCCGTTCTCCCGGGCACTGATGAGAACGGCATGGAGCCCGATGAGGAAGAACGCGGCGCCGTCGTAGGCTTCGACGTCGTCGTAGAGTTCGCCGCGGATACGGGCACGCTCGATCTCGGCGGCCAGCAATACGAACGTCGGGTGTCTGCTCCACTGCTCGTCCTGGGCAAGGGACGGCGAGAAATACAGACTGATGACATCGCGGAACAATGCAGCGCCCCAGCGATTCTCGAGCTCGACGGCGAGCCTGATGATCTCCTCGAGGACGGCTTCCAAATCATGCCGGGTCTCTAGGAATCGACTGAGTTCGTCACCGAGGTAGTCCTCGTCGCGCCGGATCAACTCGAGCAGGACATGCTCTTTGGTCGGGAAGTGGAAATAGAAGGTGCTTCGAGCCACTCCCGCGGCTTCGACGATGGCATTGATGTCGGCCGAACTGGTGCCTGCCCGCTGAAACTCGACGATGGCCGCGTCGAGCACACGCGCACGCGTCCGACGACGCTGGGCTTCGCGGCTCGTCGCAGTCTCTCGCACGGCTCCATTGTGCCGCACACGTTCGCTTCACTGACAGATGTCACCCAAAACTCGGTAAACACCAGGAACTCTCCATAACACCCGCCCTGTTTCGTTGTTATCTGTCAGCGAACGTGCTACAAAAAGTCCGATGAACACACGAGGCCAGCGCATTCTGCTGTGGACCGCGCCGCCGGCGGCAGCTCTGCTCGCCCTGGCCTACGTACTGTTCCCGGTGTTCTCCCCGCCGCTGTCCCCGACCTTGTCCCCCGACGAGGTTGCGGCGTTCTTCCGGGAGAACGCGACGGGTGTGCTCGGCGTCGCGATTCTGTGCAATCTGATCGCCGGTGCCCTGATCCCGCTCTTCGCGGTGACGGCGGTCCAGATTTCGCGGGTCGCGACCTCCAGCGTGGTGCTGACCTACGCCTACATCATCTGCGTCGGCGTCGGGACAACCGCGTTCATCCTGGCCGACTATTGCTGGGGCTTGGCGGCTTTCAGACCTGACCGCGATCCCGAACTGGTCAGCCTGCTCAACGACATGGCCTGGTTCTTCTTCATCGCGCCGGTCGGCACCATCATCGTGCAGAACCTGTGCTTCGCGCTGAGCGTGTACCTCGATGAGCGCCCCGATCCGATCTTCCCCCGCTGGGCGGCGCACTTCAACGTCGCCACCGTTGCGCTCCTGGCTCCGAGCGCGTTTTCGATTCTGGTCAAGACCGGTCCCCTGGCCTGGAACGGCACGCTGTCATTCACGTTGCGGCTGCTGACTTTTGCGGCCTACATCGTGGTGATGTTCGTCGTACTCCTGCGTGCGGTGAATCGGCAGGGCGACGAGCGAGAAGTCCTCGCGTGACACCACGACGCAGGAACCGCAAGCTCGACCAATGGATCACCTTCTGGAGTGTGCCGTTCTTCTTCAACGTGTTCGGGCTGGTCTTCGTGCCGTTGAGCTGGATGATGCCGCCGAGATCACCGAGCGCCCCCGCGTCACAGATCGTCGCATTCATGCAGTCCCACAATCTGCTGATCGCCTGTGTCCTGCTGACACTCACGTTCGGACTCGCGCCGGTATCCAACGCGGTGTATCTCATGCAGATCAAGCGGATGTCGGTCAGCCCGGCGTTCCGGTACACGCTGATGATGGGCGCCATCACCGGCGCCATCGTCGGCATGCTGTTCCCGATGTTCTGCTTCGGCGTGGGCGCCTTTCGCCCGGGCTACAGCCCAGCCGTGCTGTCGATGCTCTACGACTTCGGCTATCTGGCGTTCATCGGATCCCTTGGCTGCTTCTGTGTCATGTGGATGGCGTTCGGGCTGGCCATCCTTCTCGACAAGAACAATGTGCTGCCGAAGTGGCTGGGCTACTACACCGTGTGGCAGTACATGACCGAGCTGATGGCCGCGCCGGTCTGGATCAACAAGTCGGGCCCCTTCGCATGGAACGGGCTGATGACGTTCTGGTTCACCGTGGTGCTGTACGTCTCGTGGCAGATGGTCGTCTACACCTGCATCTACCGGTCGATCAAGAGACAACCCGACACCGAACTCGACAACGCCGACCTGCACACCGCCACAGGTGATCCCCGCGCCGGGGCGACCGTATGACCGACGTCGCCGAAGGACGCTTCGATAACCTCAGCGACCCCAACCCGGACCACGACGCGCGGTGGCACATCCCTGGCGATCCGAGCATGTGGTTCTTCGTCATCGGTGATCTGCTGATCTTCGGTGTCTACTTCATCGGCTACGTCTACTACCGCGGTCAGAACCCGGATCTTTTCCTGGAGAGCCAGGCCCGGCTCAACGTGGACGTCGGCGCGATCAATACCGTTGTGCTGCTGACCAGTTCGTTGTTCGTGGTTCTCGGGACCACCGCAGCACGAGCTGGCAACTCCGCGGACGCGCTGCGCCGGTTCGCCGTCGCGCTGGGCTTGGGTGCTGTGTTCCCGATCCTGAAGATGTTCGAGTGGATTCCGGAGATCACCGCGGGCATCACACCGGGGACCAATCTGTTCTTCATGTTCTACTTCGTGATGACCGGACTGCATCTGTGCCACGTTCTGCTCGGTCTCATCATCCTGTGCTTCGTCATGCGCAACCTGAAAACTGCTGCCCAACCGAAGATCTCGTTCGTCGAGACCGGTGCCACCTACTGGCACATGGTTGATGTTTTGTGGCTGGTCCTGTTCGCCGCGTTCTACTTGATGAGGTGACGATGACGTCGTTGATCCGCAACCCGCTGATCCTCGTGTGGGCGCTGCTGACGGCGGTCACCATCGTGTCGTGGCTGGTCTCGCGCGACGGCGGGGCCGCCCATCAGCTCAATGCGACGGTGACCACCGTCGTGCTCCTGATCGCGGCCGCGAAGGCCCAGCTGGTGATCTGGCATTTCATGGAGGTTCGCCGGGCACCGGTGTGGCTCAAGGCCGTTACCAGCGGTTGGGTGATTGCGGTGTTCGCGGCAATGCTCGGCGTCTACTTCACCGGCGGATAGTGCTGACGGACCGTCACAACTCGGTCCACCACGGCTTGAGATCAAGAGTGAACGAGATGGTCTTCGGTGCCCGGCTGGTGCCGCCGAACCAGCTGTTGATCCGGAACGCAGACAGCTGATTCGGGTGCAGACCCTCGGGAATCGGCTTGTACACCGCCGTGTCTCCGTATTGCACGGTGATGCCCTGGTAATCGGCGTGGAAGGTGAATGTCTGCCCGACGGGTACCGAGATGATCTCGGAGTCGGTCGGCATGATCCTGGCGGTATCGACGTTGTAGTACGGCCCGACCTCGAACATCTGGGTGCTCACGTTGTATCGCCAGGCCACCATGATGGCGTCGGTGTCCGGCCGCAGGAGCGTGAACGAGATGCCGGTGAGCTTGTTCCAGTCGTACTGGTCGACGGTCTGCAAGTCGTAGACGGAGTTCTCGGTGAAGGTGGCATTCCCGGTAACGCGTTTGGCGAAGAACACCATCTGCAGCGGCAGCGCCAGGTGGGTGTTCTTGACGATGACGATCCGGTTGCGTAGCGGATGTCGGGCCGACGACGCGGCGGCCGCCGGTTGACGAGCCGTCGCGACCTGTCGTTTCACGTTGCTGGGGGCCACTCGAGGGGCCGCCGGCCCGCGCGTCGGCGTGGTCTTGTGGTCACGCGCGCTGGTCGCACTGTGCGCGGTTGTCCTGTCGGAGGAACCGGCCGGCGCCGCCGACGCGGGCTGCGCGCCCCCGATCCCCATGGCCAGCCAGATCCCGAATCCGACCGCCAGGCCACCCAGAATCCCCGTCAACCGCACCCCCGGCATCAGCAAAGCGTAGCCATGCGTGATGGGCACCGGGCGTTGTTTGCTGAGATCTCATGCCCGGCAATGTGATCCGAAGGTCGGTTATCCGCGTTTACCCGACCGCGGCTTCGAGGACATGTTCAGTTCAACCGCAGACCGGATGAGGGCCGCCAACGCACGCTCGTCGATGACATCGCCGTCGTGGAAATCGATCGCCCGCCGGGTGTTCCCCTCGAGGCTCGAATTGAACAGACCCGAGGGGTCCGGCAGTGCGGCACCTTTGGCGAATGTCATCTTGACCGCGGTCTTGTACGTCTCGCCCGTGCAGATCATTCCGGCGTGCGACCACACCGGAACGCCCCGCCACTTCCACTCCTCGAACACCTCAGGATCGGCCTGCTTGATGACGGCGCGGATCCGGGCGAGTGTCTCGCCTCGCCAATCGTCGAATTCGGCAATTCGTGCGTCGATTCGCTGTGAAGCGGTGATGTCGTCGTCGGCCATATCGTCATCATGGCCGCACCGACCGCGATTTTGTATTCGCCAGTCACAGAGAGTATCTTTTCCCGCGGCCCAGAATCGTTTCGGAAAGCTTGAAGATGCGTACTCATTACAGAACTCGCGGCTTTTCCACTCGTCCGCAACGGGGTCTTCGCACCCACCAGGTACTTCGGCCGATGGCCGGTCAGTGCTTCGAGATCGATATTCGGTTCGAGAGCAACCGGTGGCTTGTCCGGATCCCCGAAATCAACGATTCCACCGAGGCGACGGCGCGCGACAAGGTCGAGCTGGCTGCGCGCGAATGCATCGCCGCCCGCACCGGCATCCCCATCGGCTACATCTCGGTCTGGGTCCGCGACTGACCGCAATCCCCGCAATCACGTTGCCTCGCAACGGTTGAGTGCAGCCTGTCAGATCGTGACGGGTCGGAACAGCGGGATCCACACTCGGGTGTCCTCGCCGCCGGACAACCCGGTCCAATCTTCGAAGAACACCTCCACCTCGAGCCCGATGCGCATGTCCGCCGGCTCGACGTCCACCACATTGGTGATCAGCCGAACCCCTGGATCCTCGGCGATTTCGACGATCGCCACGATGTAGGGCGGCTCGAAACCCGGAATCCAGGGTTGCCGGTCGACGCTGAACGCCGCAACGGTGGCTCGCCCGGAGACCTTCTCCGGTGCGACATCGGTGCTGCGGCAACGCCAGCAGGCCGGCCCGGGCGGATGAAAGAAATGGCCGCACGCGTGGCAGCGGCTGATCAGGAGGTGGCCGTCGCGGCCGCCGGTCCAGAATGCCTCCGACTCCGGCGTTGGGCTGGGCGCGAGCCGTAGCCCTGGTCGTTGATAGCTCATCGGCTGCTCACCAACATCGAGCCCGCGACGGGACCGCCGCCGACACCGATCGCGACGACCTCAGGAGTGCGCGGAGCTTGTCGTTCGCCGCCCTCGCCCCACAACTGCACACAGGCCTCGTGCAGGAAGCCCATGCCGTGCAGCCGTCCTCCCGACAACTGCCCGCCGCTGGTGTTGAGTGGCAGCTGCCCGTCGAGGGCGATTCGGTCACCGTCCTGGATGAACTCACCGACCCGGCCGTGTTCGCAGAATCCCAACGCCTCCAACCACATCACCGTCAGGAAGCTGAAGCCGTCGTACAGCTGGGCCATGTCGACATCACGCGGCCGTAGCCCGGTGTGCTCCCACAGAGTGGCGGCCGAATCGTGGGCCGCCATCGTGGTGAGGTCGAAACGTTGTTCCCACGTTGGCCGTTCGAACATTCCCGGCCCGACCGACTCGACGGTCAACGGGTGGCGGGGCAAACCGCCGCAGGCGTCCCTGCGGGAGACGATGACCGCGGTCGCCCCATCGCAGGGCACGTCACAGTCGTAGAGGCACAAGGGTTCCGAGATCATCCGCGCGGACAGATAATCCTCCATTGTGAGCGGGTCCCGGTAGACGGCGTCGGGATTGCGGCCGGCGTTGCGCCGGGCATTGAGCGCGATCGCACCGAGTTGTTGACGGGTGAGCCCGAAGTCGTGCATGTATCGCTGCGCCGGCATCGCCAGCCAGTTGGCCGCCGACAGCGCCCCGAACGGCGCGGTCCACTCCATCTGCGGTGGCAGCTTGCCGCCCCCGCCGAGCAGCACCGACGCGTGGCCGCCGCCTGCCTGCTGCGCGGCGGTGGACTCCCACACCGAGCGAAATACCACAACGTGGTTGGCCAGACCGAGGGTGACGGCCATACAGGCTTCGATCACCGGTCCGATCTGGCCCGCCGTCTCCAACCCGGACATGTACCACCTGCTTCGCAGGCCCAGCGCGGTACGCACTTCGGTGACGTTGGCGCCGGAGAAGCCCGGGTTGGCGGCGACCGCGCCCGGGTAGCTGGCGATGCCGTCGACGTCCTCGACATCGAGCCCGGCGTCGGTGATCGCGCGCAGGACCGCTTCGATCGTCAGCTCCAGCCCGGTGCGGCCCAGTCGGCGACCGACCTGTGACTTGCCCGCGCCGGTGATCACGGCCTTGCCGTCGAACGGGCCGCGGTTCACCGGGTCCTCGTCTCCATCTGGGCGGCAACAAGATCCGCGAGACGCGCGACTTCGGCCTGGAGACTTTCGATGTGCGCCACGGTGGCCGCCTGCTGAGCACTGTCCTGCGCCGAGACACGCTGCACGATCCAGCTCGCGATCGTGGCGGTGATCGCACCGACCATGCTGATCCCGCCGATCATCAGAAGTGCCGCGACAATTCTGCCCAGCACGGTCACCGGGTAGAGGTCACCGTAGCCGACCGTGGTGATCGTGGTGACCGACCACCACACGGCGTCGCCAAAACTCGTGATGTTGGCTCCCGGAGCGGGCCGTTCGACCTGCAACACCGCCAGCGACGCGGCATAGACCAGCAGGACGGCGCTGAACGCGGTGTAGGCCACCACACGACCGCGGATGGCGTCACCGACGGCCCGCTGCAAGGCCCCCACCAGGGCGACCAGGCGCAGCAACAGCAGCGGGCCCATCAACGGCAACACGACGACCACCAGGTCCAGCACGTGGCGGAAGAACCACCGCGCGCGCTGCTCGGCCAGAGTCAGGCGCGCCACGTAGTCGACCACGAACGGCAGATACAGCAGGAAGAGCAGCCCGTGGATGATGTGCATGTTCAAGCCCTGCGGCCGGCCCAGCACCTTGACCGAGAACAGTGCGAGGAACGCCGCCGCGCACGCCGCGAGCGGCCACTCGGCCAGTGCCTCCCACCGCTGTAGCCTCGACTCAGGAACCGCTGTCTCGTCCTGTGTTTCGCGTTCGACCACGGTCACGAACTGCGAGCCTCCTCTTGATCGCGCACCACCTGTTTGGCCCGCATGGTCTGGTCGGTCAGCCCGAGCGCGATCAGCACGTCGACGGCGGTGATCACCAGTCCCCAGTAGTACATCCACCGGACGGTCGGGTCGGGTTGCGCGGCGAAGTACACCACCAAAAATATCGGGCCGACGATGCCGAACACGAGGCACATCGCCTGCACTTTGAGGTACACCAGGAACGTCTCCATCGTCACTGCTCGCCGCGGGCGACCGGCCGGCCGGGCTCCGAACTCCATTGCGACCACGAGCCCGGGAACAGTGCGGCCTGACGGCCCGCGGCGGTCAATGCGGCGACGGCCACCGCCGCGGTGATGCCCGATCCGCAGTACACACCGATCGGTGCCTCGGGGCCGACGTCGCAGGCGGCCAGTAGCTCGTCCAGGGCGCTGTCGCTGATGAAGCTCTGATCCCCGGTCAGCAGTCCCGTACTCGGCAGGTTGCGCGCCCCGGGGATGTGCCCGGCCACCGCGTCGACCGGTTCCACCTCACCGCGGAAGCGGTCCGGCGCGCGGGCATCCAGCAACGGCCCGCTGCCGACCTCGTCGGCGGTCAAGGTGGGCAGCGCACCCGCGTACAGATCGTCGTGGGCCACCGTGACGTCGCCCGGAGGTGGTTCGACCGGGCCGGTGTCGACATGCCCACCGGCCGCTTTCCAGGCCGCCCAGCCGCCGTCGAGAATGCGGACGTCCGGGATGCCCGCCGCCGTCAGCACCCACCAGGCCCGTGCCGAGCCGGCCCGGTTCCAGTCGTCGTAGACCACCACGGTCTGCCCCGCGCGGATCCCCCACCGACGCGCGGCGGCCTGCACCGCAGGTCCGGACGGCAGCGGGTGTCGTCCGCGGCCGGGCACCGTGTGGTCGCTCAGGTCGTCGTCGAGCGATACATACACCGCGCCCGGAACGTGGCCCTGCAGGTAGTGCTGTCGCCCGTCCGGCTCGCTCAAGGTCCACCGCACGTCGAGAACGGTCACCGGATCACCGGCTGCCAATCGATTGACCAGCGCTTCAGCGGTGATCAGTACGTCAGCGCGCCCAGTCATCGAGTCTCCCCGTTCGTCGTCGGTCGGCACCGATGATCATGCCCTCGCGCGCGCGTCGACGCAGGCACCAGGTGGTCAACCTGAGAAGAAGCTGAAATCGAGTAGTGCACTACGCGTGCGCACGTCGATATCGGCCCGATAACTTTGCTACAGCATCAGACGACACACGGGTTCCGACGGGGGGCGCCGGAATCGCCTGATGGTTCGCACCACGGCTATGGGGGGTGTGGTGCGAACGCCAGGCGGCGCTGGGGAAGGTCATCGAGCCTTCCCCGGCGTCCGTGGTTTTCTCGGACGTCCTCGTCCGGTAGCCGACGGTAGGGTCGGCCGGATGACGTCTCCAGCGGCATTCACCGCCGACGGCCGGCCTCGCGCTCGTGGACTGGACATCCCGCTCGCCGGCGAACCAGGCCCACTCAACGCCATCACCGATGTGGCCGGCGTCGAGGTCGGTGTGACCACCCTGCTGGCCGGCGACGGAGAGCTGATCGTGGGAAGCGGCCCGGTGCGCACCGGCGTCACCGCGATCCTGCCCCGCGGCCGGGCCGGCCTCGGCAGGCCATGCGCCGCGGGTTGGTTCTCCCTCAACGGCAACGGCGAGATGACCGGCACCACCTGGATCGAGGAGTCCGGCGCCTTCAATCTTCCTGTGCTGCTGTCGAATACGCATGCCGTCGGTGCCTGTCACGCGGGTGTGATCTCCTGGGTCAACCGGATCGATCCGGTGCTGGCCCGTCAGTGGCTGCTGCCGGTGTGCGCCGAGACGTGGGACGGCTACCTCAATGACATCAACGGCGGGCATGTGCGCCCCGAACACGCCGAAGCGGCACTGGACCACGCCACCGGCGGCCCGGTGGCGGAGGGGTCGGTCGGTGGCGGCACCGGGATGAATTGCTATGAGTTCAAGGGCGGCAACGGAACTGCGTCCCGGCTGGTGCGGTACGGCAGTCACACCTTTACCGTGGGCGCCTTTGTCCAGGCGAATTTCGGTGCGCGCCATGAACTCACCGTGTCCGGACGTCTCGTCGGCCCGCACTTGGATGTCGAGAATCCGCTCGACGGCGACTGGTTCGAGCGCGACCTCACCCGGCCGCCGCCCGGAGCCGGTTCGGTGATCGTCGTGATCGCCACCGACGCACCGCTGCTACCCGGGCAGTGCAAGGCACTGGCCCGACGGGTGCCGCTCGGGCTGGCCCGCACCGGCACCACCGGCAGCCACTTCTCCGGAGACATCTTCCTGGCGTTCTCGACCGCCGACGCACCGGATCTGGCCAGCCGGTTCCCCGTCGGCCCAGTCGGCGACGACGAATTCGGCCACCTGCGGTTCCTGCCGTGGGGCCGGATGGACGACTTCTATGCCGCGGTCGTGCACAGCGTGGAGGAGGCCGTCCTCAATGCGTTGGTGGTCAACGCCGACATGGTCGGTCGCGACGGGCATCGCTCCCCCGCACTCCCGCACGACCGCCTGCGCGCGCTGCTGTGACTCAGACGTTAAGCGTCGGGATCGTGTCAGGTTTGCTGAAGTCGATCTGAGCCGCCGGGTTGGCGATCGCGGTGACCAGACCCGTCGCAAACGGGCCGGCGTCGTCGAACAGCGTCCCGGCACCGACCGAGATGCCGTCCGACGTCCAGTGCGAATCGCCCTGCACCCCAATGTGTTCCGACTGCGGCAATCGGGAGAGCGCGACGGTGAGATCACCGTTGATGTAGCCGATGCCCTTGGTGCCGAGGTTACTGACCAGGCTGGTGGCCTCGGCCACGACGACGGTGCGGACGAACGGCGTGATGTCGTGACCGGCGACCACATCGATCGGGCAGTGGTAGACGCGCTTGCGTGAGGTGTTCTGGTGCGCGCCTCCGTCGGCGAGCCAGCCGACATCGTCACTGCCGATGAAGTAGCCGTGCCGGTCGCCACCGGTCGGCGGGGTGAACTCGGCGTGGGCCATCCACTCTTCGCCGGGCGGCGGTTCGGACAGCCGGTACTGCACCATCGTCGCCCGCGCGACGATCGCCTCGCCCTGAAGGACGTCGCATTCCGAGTTTCGAATCCGCCTGCCGTCACGAATCAGCCGGACACGCACCGTCGTCGGCACCCGGCGTGCCGCCTTGAACAGGTCAACGGTGAGCCGGGCCGGCAGGAACTCGGGCAGGCCGAACCGCTGCTCGAGGGTGAACGCGGCCAGGCTGACCACAGCGGGCCCGTTGAGCATGTCGTCACCCCAGCGGCTGCGGGCATTCTCCGTCGGATGGAAGTTGCCGTCGGGATCGGAAATGAAATGCGCCGGTCGGGTGGCCATCCGGGCATCCTCGCACAGCCCCCTCCGGCGTCCGGCACTCGGTGGTTAGCCCGCATAATCAACTCGTGCGCGACCTCCAAGCCCCCCATGCCGGCGCCGGGTATCACCGGCCGGGGCCGCTCGTGGCCACACTGAGCGTCGTCGCCCTGACCGTCGCGGTGTTGCAGACCGGCGTCGTGCCGGTCCTGGGTGTGATGGCCCGACAGCTGCATGCGTCCCCGGTCGACGTCAGCTGGGCTGTCACGGCCAACCTTCTCGCGGCGGCGGCGACCACTCCCCTCATCGGTCGCCTTGCCGATCTGTACAGCAAAAAGGGGGTGCTGCTGGCGGTCCTGGGGATCGTGCTCGCCGGCTCGCTGCTGGCCGCGCTGACGTCCTCGCTTCCGCTGCTGATCACCGCGCGGGTGTTGCAGGGCGCGTCGTACTCGCTGTACCCGATCGGGGTGTCCATCCTGCGCGAGGAGCTGCCCCCCGACCGCCTCATGCGGGCGATGGCGGTGCTGTCCGGCTCGCTCGGATTCGGCGGCGGCATGGGCCTGGTCGTCACCGGGCTGTTGATGCGCGGTGACGCCGGCTATCACCGGGTGTTCTGGTTGACGACGGTGTTCACGGTGCTGGTGATCATCGCCGTGCTGGCCGTCCTGCCGACCCGCCCGCGAAGTTCGGCGGGGACCGTCGATTGGGGCGGTGCGGCCGGGCTGGCGTTGGGTCTGTCCGCGGTGCTGCTGGCGATCACCCAGGGTCACGGCTGGGGCTGGGTATCGGCACGCACGGTCGGCTGCCTGGCCGCGGGGCTGGCGGTGCTGAGCGCCTGGTGGTGGTGGGAGCGACGCAGCCCGCACCCCTTGGTGTCGACGGCGATGCTGTCGCGCCGCCCGATCCTGTTGACCAATCTCGCGACGATCCTGGTCGGAATGGGCCTGTATTTCGCGTTCCTCGGGCTGACCGACTTCGTCCAGGCGCCCGCCGGTAGCGGCTACGGCTTCGGCGCGACGGTGCTCGGGGCCAGCGTCGTGTTCTTGCTGCCCGGCGCTCTCGCCGGGTTCCTGACCGCGGTGGCCAGCGGCCGCTACATCGACCGCTTCGGTGCCCGCGCGGTGTTGATGGTGGGCGCCGCGGCCGGCGTCCTCGGGTTCGTACTGCTTGCCGTCCTGCACCACCAGCCGTGGCAGGTGATCATGGCCGGCGTACTGGCCAACGCCTACATCAGCCTGGCCTACGGGGCATTGCCTGCCCTGGTTGTGCGCGAGGTCGACGCAGGCGAAACCGGGGTCGCCACAAGCATGAACGCCATCGCGCGCACCGTCGGCAGTTCGATCGCCGCCGCGATCGTCGCGGTCCTGCTGGGCCGGTCGGACCACGGCCACATCCCGGAGAGCAGCTTCACGGTGATCTTCGCCCTCGGCGCGATCACTGCTGCCGCCGCGATGCTGCTGATCGCGATCACCCGACCGAAGCTGCGGGTCGCCTCGACCGAGGACGTCACCGAGTCGCGCGCGATGAACCACGAATGGGGCTGAGCTACCCGGGCTGAACCGGCGTCGGTGTGTCACGCGTGCCGGCGCGGGCGGCCCCGATCCCGGCGGCGACGACGAAGCCGACACCGACGATCGCCCACGAGTTGGGCACCTGGTGAACGACGACGAACCCGATCAACAGAGCCAGCGCCGGCTCCAGGCTCATCAGCGTCCCGAAGGCCGCGGTGTTCAGGCGGCGTAATGCCATCAACTCGAGGACGAACGGCGCAATCGGCAGCAACAGGGCCAAGCCGAGGCCGATCAGGATCATGTCCGGCGTCATCCGCGGCAGCACCGCCCAGCCGACCGCCGCGGTGACAGTGACCGCGGCCACCGGCATCGACACCCCGAGACCCTGCAGCCCGCTCACCCGGTCGCCGACGCGCTGGGTCAGCAGGATGTAGGCCGCCCAGCAGGCTGCGGCGCCCAGCGCGAACGCCACCCCCACCACGTCGATCGCACCTTGCGCCGGCTGGGTCAGCGCCGCGACGCCGACAGCGGCCAGCGCCGGCCACACCCAGCGGCCCCGCCCGCGGCCGCTGACGACCGCCACGGCCAACGGTCCGAGAAACTCCAGGGCACTGGCCGTCCCCATCGGGATGCGCGCCAACGCCGCCATGAACAACATCGTGGTCAACGCGGTCACCAGCCCCAGCAGCACGCAGATCCCGAACGTGGCTCGGGTGAACGCCGAGGGCCGCGGGCGCACGAGCACCAGCAGCAGCACTCCGGCCCAGGCCACCCGCAGCCACGCGGCGCCTTCGGCCCCGATCCGCCCGATCAGGCCGATCGCCACCGCAAGCCCGAGCTGGACGCACACCATCGCGGCCACTGCCAGGGCAGCACCCACGCGGGCCGGATGTCCGGTCATGGCTCGCATTCAACGACACCCGGCACAGCACCACGGTGCCGGGCTGGTATCAACGTCTCGGACACCCCATACAGAACGGACCCTGCGGAACGGACGCGCTGTGACTTCTTCACCGAAGGACGAGTCTCTCGACTCGATCAGCCGAAGCCTGGCCCAGGTGGTGCGCCTGACCAGCAGCCGGTCCCTATTCGCCAGGCAGGCGGGCGCAGCCGGTGTCGGCCTGACCCAGCCGTCGTATGCGTTGCTGCGGATTCTTCTCGACAGCGGCCCGCTGCCCATGGGTGCGCTGGCGCGGGGCGCTCACATGGACCTGGGGATGGCGACGCGTCAGGTCACCTCCCTGGTCGACGCGGGACTCGTGACCCGCAACCCGGACCCGACCGACCTGCGGGTCGCCCTGGTGGCTGTCACCCCGCAGGGCCGGCGCGAAGCCGGAAAGCTGCTGGACGTCCGACTCGGTCATCTGCGACGGGCTCTGTCGGGGTGGACGGAAGCCGAACTCGACCAGTTCGACCGCTTTCTGACCCGGTTTGTCGCCGACTCCCTCGCCACCCCGATCGACGATTGACTCGCCACCGATGATTTGCTTGACTTTGTCAATCTTTCGCTTCTAGCCTTCGACCATGGCCGGGGCACGGTTCCATTTCGACGTGGGCAACTACGTCACGATGCTGCGCCTGGTGCGTGCCGAGACCGACACATCCCGCCGCCGAAAGCTGCTCGCCGCGTTCCTGATCGGTGTTCCGGTGATGGCCGCCATCCACGCCGTCTGCTTCGCGTTGGACCCGCTGCTGTTCCCCTCCTTACAGCGCACCGAGGTCCGTGAACCGGTGTTCTGTGTCGGGCACGCCCGCAGTGGGACCACCTACCTGCATCGACTGATGGCCCGTGACGACCAGTTCAGCGTGGTCATGATGTACGAGATGTTCTTCCCGTCCCTGTTGCAGAAGCGGGCGCTACGACTGCTGTTTCGCGCCGATGAGGTTCTGTGGGGGAAGCGGCTGCGACACCGGATCGAGGCGATCGAAGAGCGTGCCTTCGCCGAGACCAACGACATGCACCGCACCGGGTTCTTCGCCGCAGAAGAAGACGATTTCCTGCTCACGTGGTCACTGGGATCCGGATTCTGGATCGTGCTCTTCCCGTACCTGGGCCAACTCGACTTCTACCACGTCGACCAGTGGAGCGAACGCAAGCGCCGGCGTCTGATGCTGTTCTACAAAGAGTGTGTGCGACGCCAGCTGGCCCTCAACGGCGGCCGGACGCATCTGAGCAAGAACCCGACCTTCTGCGGACGCGTCGAGGCGCTCATCGAGACCTTTCCCGACGCGAAATTCATTGTGCCGATGCGCAATCCCTACGAGACCATTCCGAGTCTGCTGAAGATGCTGCAGACCACGTGGGAGCTGCAGGGCCGTGACGAGCGGCTGATCCTGGAATCGATGCAGATCCTGGCCGATCAGTCCTTCGACGCGTACTGTCATCCGCTCGACGTGCTGGCTCGCCATCCCGAAACACGTTCCTGCGTCATCGATTACCGTGACCTGGTCGGCGATCCCGCATCGACCATGCGACGCGTCTACGACGAGCTCGAGCTCGATCTGCCCGCCGACGTGGCCGTGGCCATCGGCGCGTCCCGAGGCCAGGGCCACGAAACCACCCACCGGTACAGCCTCGAAGAGTTCGGTCTGGACCCCGAAGCGATCCACGTCCGGCTCGCGACCCTCTTCGACCAGTTCGGTTGGGCAGGCGACGGACACGAAGGAGAACACGCCGGTGCCAACTGATCACGGTGCAGCCGAGCTGCGCGCCGCCTGGGACGACCTCACCAGCGCCCTGAACCGGGCCCGCGACGCCGTCGACTCCGAAGCGCTGCACGCTCCCCCGCCGACCGAACGCGGACTGGCCGAGGGCTACCGGTATCTGCTGGGGTTCACCTTCGCCGCCATCGAACGTGCCTTCTTCGAAGACCCGGACTTTCCGTACTTCCGCCGGGCCATTCAACCCGCCGACAAGGCCACCATCGACAATGCCGACGCGCTGTATCTGTCCGCGGCGATCGACGGGGAGCAGACCTACCGGATTCGGGGACGGGTACTCGCGAAAGCTCCGCAGTACATCGTCTTTGAGACCCATACCGCCTACGCGGGAGACTCGGGCAGCCTCATGGAACTGAGCCCCGCCCACCGCATGATCACCGGATCGCTGGACAGTAGCGAACTGCGCATCGACGACGACGGCCAGTTCGAGATCGTGGTCGGTCCCGAACCGCCCCCCGATTCTGCCGGCAACTTCCTTGCCAGCCATCGGGTTACCGACAACGGCTCCGGGACAGCGCAATACGTCATCGTGCGGCTGCTGTTCCACGACTGGGCCAATGAGGTCTGCCCGGATCTACACATCGAGCAGGTCGGTCAGCAGGGACGGCATCCCGCGCCGATCGACGCCCCGGGAGCTGCCGGCCGGATGCGCAGGGCCGGTGCGATCGTCGAAAACCAGATGAAGTTCTGGAACGAGTTCTACGACGTCATCCTCGAGGCGCACGGCGACCGCAACGGTGACGGCGCAACGTTCATGCCGCGCAACGGAGTGAACGCACCGGCACGTGCCAACCTGGCGACCGGCGGCGGCCAGAACACCAACGTCTACGCCGGCGGGGTGTTCGATCTCGACCAGGATCAGAGTCTGCTGATCGAGACCAGCGTGCCGGTCGAGCCCGCCTACAGCGGATTTCACCTCAGCAACCTGTGGGGCGAGTCGCTGGACTACGCCAATCATCAATCCAGCCTCAACGGGTTTCAGGCCGAACCGGACGACGACGGTGTCGTCCGCTACGTCGTGGCCGCCAGCGACCCCGGCGTGCCGAACTGGCTGGACACGACCGGCTTGCCGAAAGGCTTCCTCAGCTTCCGGTGGACCTACGCCCAGGACCCCGAGCAGCTGCCCGAAATCTCGGTCAGCACTGTGCCCCTGGCTCAGCTGCGCGACCACCTGCCGGCGACTACTCGAACGGTCTCGGCCGCCGAGCGTGCCGAACAGATCGCCATCCGCCAGGCGCACGTCCAGCGTCGGTACCGCCAGTACTGATCCGGCTCAGCCGGTGACGCGGTCGACCAGTTCGCCGGCGAGCGCGAACGCCGACGTGGCGGCCGGCGACGGCGCGTTGCGGACATGCGAGATGTGACCGTCCCGGGAGATCACGAAATCGTCGACCAGAGAGCCGTCCCGGCCGACGGCCTGGGCCCGGACACCGGCGTGGGAGCTGCCGTCCAGATCGGCCAGGGTGAGGCCGGGCATGTATCGGGCGGCGGCGGTGACAAAGGCCCGTCGGCTCGCCGCCATGCGGATCTCGTCGAGCCCCACTCGCCAGTACCGGCGTGCCACCCGCCAGGTCCCGGGCCACGCCAACGTCTCCCAGGAGTCACGAATGCTCAACCGGCGCAGTGAGTACGCGTCCCGGGCGCCCACCATCATGGCGGTCGGCCCGAGCGTCACCTCGCCGGTGATGTGCTTGGTGATGTGCACCCCGAGAAACGGCAACTCGGGGTTGGGCACCGGGTAGATCATCCCGTTCAATCGCGGCGAATCCGTGGGCTTGAGCCCGAGGTAGGCACCGCGGAACGGCACGATCTGCGGGTCGCGGGGCGCCCCCGCCCGCCGGGCGAGGCGGTCGGCCCACAATCCGGCGCAGGCGATGACGGTGCGGGCACGCAACGGGCCGCCGGCGGTGTGGACGATCGGGTTGTCTGCCCCCTCGATCGCGGTGACCTCGGTGCCGAACCGGATCGACACGCCCGCGGCCGTCAGCTCGGCGACGAGAGCCCTTGCCACCGCGGGATAATCGACGATCCCGGTGTTGGGTGCGTGAAGCGCCTGCAGGCCAACAGCATTGGGTTCGATCTCGGCTATCTCCTGGGCACCGATACGACGCAGCCCCGGTACGGCGTTGGCGATACCCCGCTCCTGCAGGTCGTCCAGACGGCCGAGCTCCTCGGCTGATACCGCGACAATCAGCTTGCCGCACCGCTCGTGACCGATGGCGTTGTGCTCGCAGTATTCGTACATCATCCGGGCGCCGTCGACACAGAGCCGGGCCTTCAGCGATCCCGGCTGGTAGTAGATCCCGCCGTGGACCACACCGGAGTTGTGGCCGGTCTGGTGGCGGGCAGGCGCATCCTCGCGCTCGACGACGGCCACCGAGTCCTGGGGGCGCCGCGACATCCACTCCCGGGCAACTGCCAGGCCGACGATGCCCGCGCCGACGACAACGAGGTCATGTCTAGGAGGCGTCATCACCGTCGCTCGTCGCGACCGCTCGCAGCATGTAGTCGCGGCGCTGCTCGATGGTCCGCCCGAATTCCTGCAGGAGCAAGGGGTTCTCGTGGACGATCGTCTCAACCTGCTCGCGCGCGAGATACACCATCGTCACCTCGCCCACCGCGTACGACCAGCCGATCACGGGCTGACGGGTGAGCGTGCTCTGCCCCAGGAACGAACCGCGCTCGTGGCTGCCGACCACCACTTCGGTGCCGTCCTCTGCGATAGCCGTCAACTGGACCGCACCGGAGACTATGAATTTGATGCCGGCGGGGACTTCACCGGAGCGCTGGACAAGTTCGCCGTCGCCGTATCGCTCCATCGACGCATACGGGATCAGCCGCTGCTGCTCGTCGCGGTCCAGCCGCAATGTCGGCGCGACGATGGAACGAATGGCCGCGGTGACTCGCTCGGTAGAGGAAAATTGGTCATCCGCTTCGTCCAGGTGCAGACCTTCGCGCCGGGCCGAATACCAGATCCAGCGCAGGAACGTGGCTTTGGCCTTCCCGTCGTCGGCCGGCGATGTCAACGGAATCTTGGTCTGATACTGATTGGCCCCCAACGGAACCGCCGACGGCTGCAGATCAGGGTGGCATTGCGGCAGCTCCGAGGCGACCCGCACCAGCATGGCGCACACTTCGTCAGGAGCGTCATCGACCGCGAACACGCTCGTGACCATGATCGTGTGCTTTCCGGGCGGCCTGCTGAGGTTTGTGAACGATGCCCCAGCCAGTACCGAGTTCGGTGTGATCTGCAGGCCGGTCCCGGTTTCGAGATGGACGGCTCGCCAATTCACCTCCACGACCCGTCCTTTGGCGGCCGGCGTATCCAGCCAGTCGCCGATCTTGAAGGGCTGTTCGAAGAGCATCAACAACCCGGAGATGATCTGGCCGACCGAGTTCTGCAGTGTCAGGCCGACGACGATCGAGGTGATTCCCAGTGCGGTGAAGAGGCCCTTGACGTTGGCGCCCCAGATGTAGGCGAATATCAGCGCCAGACCCACGGCGATCAAGAGGAAGCGGGCAACGTCGAGGAAGATCCCCGGAATTCGCTTGCGCCAGCTTCCATCCGGTGCGCTTTGGAACACTGCGGCATTGATCCCCGACAGCAGCAGGACCAGAACGACGAACGCCACCAGGGTGCCCACCATCCGCACCGAGGTCGAACCCGCCGGCACCCGGCTGGCTTCGAGCATCAACAGCAGCAGCGCACCGAGCGGCAAGAGGTAGTTACGCAGCAGAGTTACCGGCTTGAGCAGAAAGCTCTTCCTGCGGCGCAGCGCATGCTGCCACTCGGTGAGGGCGACCAAGCCGAGGGGAAGTCCGATGGCGATCCCGATTGCCCAGTAGAACCAGGACGAGGTGAACACGTCGCTCATCGCTGGTCCTCCGACACCTGCCAGATCGGTTGCGCCGCCTCACCGACGGTGACCGATCCCGCCTCGACGAACGTCATCGTGTCGCGCAGGGCTTCATAGACCTTGGCGGTGACGAAGATGCCCGGACGGGGTGAACCATCCTTGACCTGGTGCGCCAGGTTCACCGCGTCGCCCCACATGTCGTAGACGAGCGACGGGCTGCCCAGCAGGCCGCTACCCACGTCACCACTGTCGATTCCGGCGCGCAGAGCCAGCTCGATCCCCGCGTCAGAGTTGAACCGTTCGACGATCCGCTGGCACTCGAGCGCGAAATCCACGGTACGGCGCACGTTGTCGAGTCGGGGCACCGTCAGTCCACAACTGGCCAGATAACCGTTACGTACGGTGTGAACGCTCTCGACGCCGAAGTCGGCTGCGGCAGCTTCGATCTGGCGGATCAACTCATTGCCCAGCGCCAGGTAGTCGGTGGGGCTCATGTCCGCTTGCAGTCGGTCGATGCCCAGCAGATCGGCGAAAATGACCGTCACATTGTGGTGTTCGCTTGCGATCGTCTCTTCGCCCTGCCGGAAACGCTCCACTACGGCTTCCGGCATCAACGATCGGAGCAGTTCGTCGTTCTGCTGCCGCTGCTCCTTGAGCAGATCATCCTTGACGGTCAGACTGCGACTCATATCGTTGAACGCCTGCGTCAAGTCGCCGAGTTCGTCTCGCGTCTCCACCGGGATGGCAACCAGATAGTCACCCGCAGCGATCCGTTGGGCCCCGGCCTCCAGTTTGCGGATCGGCCGCACGAACACCTGCGCCAGGTAGGCGGCGAGTACGCAGACGATGAAGATCATCCCGACGGTGCTGAGGACCATCGTGCGGGTGAACGAGGATTCCTTGGCGAAAGCCTCGGCTACATCCACCTTGGCGATGATCGACCACTGCAGCCCCGAATTGTGATCGGGCAGAGGGGCATAGGACTGGAGAGCTCGATTGCCCAGATAGTCGCTGGACACCAGCGTGCCGGTTTCGCCCCGTCGCGCGTTGGTTGTGGCTTGGGATATGTCGGGCTGCACCAATGTGGTGCCGCCGAGCCGAATCGCCTTGTCGGCGACTTCCGCGGGGGTACCGGCCGCGGTCACCTCACTCTTGTACCGCTGCGGGTCCTCGACGAACATTCGCGAGTCCGAACGCATCAGTCCATCGGGTCCGACGAGGAATGTCTCCCCGGTGGCGCCGAGGCCGGCGTCTTTCCACTTTCGGTCGAAGGTCATGAGCTGGTTGATCTTCGAGATCGGAAATTGCAGAGCCAGTACACCTTCGGTTCTGCCGTTCGGCGTGATCGGGGCGACCATCCACGCGGTGGGCTGCATCTGGGCCGGTTGATAGAACTCGAAATCGGTGAGGCCGACGTAGTCGACGGTGTTGGCCGACATCGCCTTCAGGTAGGCGGCATGCAGTTTGGAGCCGGCGTAGGGGCCGGTGATGATGTTGGTGCCGAGGTCGACGCCCTTGTAGGCGGTGTAGACCACATTGCCGCGGGCATCGAGGAGCAAGGCGTCCTGGAAACCGAAGCGAGTGGTGATCTGCCGGAAGAAATCCTGGTAGCGCGCGTTTGCCGCCGACCACTGGCTCCCGTCACCGGCGTCGCCCATGGCGATGGCCGCGTCGTCGGTGGGCAACCGCGCGGTGTAGTTGGCTTGCAGATATCGCTGGGCCGGGGCTGTCGGCAGGAGCGCGGACGCATCCAACAGGATGCCGCTCTGCTGATCGGTCTGCTTGATGAAGGTGTCGTAATACCCGAGCACGCCCTGCCACTGTGCCGGGCTGACCGATGCGTTGTCGAGCTGATCGAAGCCGGCGGTGAACGCCGCGAGCGCATCCGAGGTGCTCGTGCCACGGCTGTAGATGACCAGCGAATTCTTGAGGTCCTGGAACTCGCCCTCCAGCGCCCGGGACTGCGCCTCCCGGATCTCGATCAAACGGCTGAACACCGCGGTGCGCAGCGACGTCCGGCCGACCTCGAAAGCGATCGCGCCGACGACCGCCGCGGCCAGCATGGTGCACAGCACCAGCATCAAGATCAGCTTGGACTGGATGCTGACGCGCGCGAGGATCCGATCGCGGCGGAATCGCGACAGCATCTTGTGCTTGTCAGGGGCCGGATCCGGCGTCGGCGCGGGTTGCGACGCGCCCTGCTCAGCCACTCGAGACATCGGCACCCTTTCGCGGTCACCCCGCAGCTAACCGGTCCCGGTGCAGATTAGCAGGATGATGTGGCAAATGAGGCGTACGAGGCTGTTGATATCGGGTCGAATTACTGTCCGGTCGGCGGGACCGGGCAGTTGAGCACCGTCGCAATGCATGGTCGGATAGCACCCGTGGACACGACTTACGAAGGCACCAAGCGCGAGATCGCCACCGAGAAGGGCGTTCTGCGCTATCACGAGGCCGGCGAGGGCCCCACCCTGCTGATGCTGCACGGATCCGGGCCGGGAGTCACTGGCTGGCGCAACTTCCGCGGCAACCTGGCGTTCTTCGCCGAGCGCTATCGGTGCCTGGTGCTGGAGTTCCCCGGATTCGGGGTGAGCGACGACTTCGGCGGCCACCCGATGCTGGATGCGCAGGCGGCGGTGCCCGCATTCGTCGATGCGCTCGGCCTGGACAAGGTCGACATCATCGGCAATTCGATGGGCGGCGGCGTCGGCATCAACTTCGCGATCAATCATCGTGACCGGATCGGCAAGCTGGTCACCATCGGCGGCATCGGCACCAATATCTTCAGCTCGGGACCCAGTGAGGGCATCCGGTTGCTCCAGGAGTTCACCGAGGATCCCACCCGTCAACGGCTCGTCGACTGGCTCAACTCCATGGTCTACGACCCGGCATTGGTCACCGAACAACTCATCGAGGAGCGCTTCGCACTGGCGACCGATCCCGAGACCCTCGAGAGTGCGCGGCGGATGTACGGCAAGGCGGCGTTCGCGGCGATGACGAAGATGATGCGCAACGCTGACTTCCCGCTGCCGTGGGCCATCATGCACAAGGTCAAGGCACCCACCCTGTTGACGTGGGGCCGTGATGATCGGGTCAGCCCGCTCGATATGGCGCTGATCCCGATGCGCACCATCGCCAACGCCGAGTTGCACGTGTTCCCCAACTGCGGACACTGGGTGATGATCGAGGCCAAGCAGGCGTTCGAAAGCACCGTGATGGGCTTCCTGCAGCGCGATTAGCTCGTCGTGATCAGGTCGAAGCCCCGGTATCCGTCGGCGGCGACTTCGGCGCAGATGTCGTTGTAGGCCCCGAAGCCGCCGATGAAGAGCATGAAAACCCTTGGCTTTCCGGGCACATTGGCGCCCAGGTACCACGAGTTGGCTTTCGGGAACAGTGTGGTGGCAGCTCGCCGGTCGAGCTCGGCAAGCCAATTCTCGACGGCGTCTGGGCGCGCCTCGATGCCGGCGTATCCGTTCGCATCGAGATAACCGATGGCCTCGGCGATCCAATCCACGTGCGCCTCGGCATGCAGGACCATGTTCGCCAGCACGGCCGGCGCTCCCGGACCGGTCACGACGAACAGGTTCGGGAAGCCGTCGTCGCCCAGACCCAGGTAGCTGCGTGGGCCGTCGGCCCAGTCCTCGGCCAGCCGCTCGCCCCCGCGGCCGACGATGTCGATCTTGCTCAAAGCCCCGGTGAGCGCGTCGAATCCGGTGGCGAACACGATCGCGTCGAGATCCACGTGCTCCGCGGACGTGGTGATGCCGGTGCGGTCGACCGACACGATCGGGGTGCGGCGGACACTGATCAACGTCACGTTCGGCCGGTTGAAGGTCTGAAAGTAGTTGGAATCGGTGCAGATTCGCTTGGTCCCGATCGGATGATCGTCGGGTATCAGCAGTTCGGCGACTCCCGGGTCGTCGATGACCGCACGAACCTTCTCCTCCCAGAACTTTCGCGCCTCGTCGTTGGCGGCCTGGTCGGTGAGCTGATCGGGGAACGTCTTGGAGAACAGCACACCGCCCAGGCGCCACCGCTTCTCGAAGGCTTCGCGCCGCTCCCGGGCCGAGACCTCCATCGTGGGTGTAGTCGTGCCCACATAGGGCGAACCGCCACCGCTGCGCATCGAGAGGCGCCTGCGCTCGGCGTAATTCGCCTTCACCTCGGCAACCTGCTCGGCGGTCAGCGCCGAGTTGCCTGCCGGGATGCTGTAGTTGGGGGTGCGCTGAAAGACATACAGATGCTGCGCCTGTTCGGCCAGGACCGGGATCGATTGGATACCTGAGGAACCCGTGCCGATGACCGCAACCCGCTTGCCGGTGAAATCGACGCCCTCGTGCGGCCAGTGCGCGGTGTGGAAGATCTCCCCGCCGAAGCTGTCCAGCCCGTCGAACGCCGGCGTGATCGCGGCCGACAGCGCCCCGGTCGCCATCACCACGAACCGGGCAATGGTCACCCGGCCGTCCTCGGTCGTCACCGACCAGCGCAGCGTCTTCTCGTCGAGTACCGCTGAGGTCACCCGGGTGTCGAAGGTGATATCGCGACGCAAGTCGAGCTTGTCGGCGACCCAGTTCAGATAGGTCAGGATCTCGGCCTGGGTGGCGTACTTCTCGGTCCACGTCCATTCCTGCTGCAGCTCGTCGGAGAACGAGTAGCTGTAGTCGACGCTTTCGACGTCACACCGGGCTCCCGGGTAACGGTTGAAATACCAGGTGCCGCCCACCTCGGGTGCCGCCTCGAACACCCGGACCGACAGCCCTTGCCCGCGGAACCTGTGCAGCGCGTACAGCCCGGCGAATCCGGCGCCGACCACGACCACGTCGAGTTCCTCTGCGCTCATGTCCAGCAGAGTAGGTCCAAATTCTGACGTAGCCCCGCTCATCGAGACATTGGCCGGTGCTGACGGCCTCGCGGGTTCAGGATGAGATCAACAGCCCAGACCTGGACTAAGGATGCATGATGACTGCTTCGGTGCTCGACAAGACCATGGAGCTCGCTGACCAGCTTCGCGAGCAGGCCGTGGAAGCCGAGAAGATCGGCAAGCTCACCGATCAGACCGTCAAGGCGATGAAAGAAGCCGGCCATATCCGGCTGCTTCAGCCGGCCAAGTACGGCGGATTGGAAGTGCACCCGCGGGAGTTCGCCGAGACCGTGATGGCGATTGCCTCGCTCGACCCGGCGGCCGGTTGGATCAACGGCGTCGTCGGCGTGCACCCCTATCAGCTGGCCTATGCCGACCCGCGGGTCGCCGAGGAGATCTGGGCCGACGACGTCGACACCTGGGTGGCCTCGCCCTACGCCCCCCAGGGCATCGCCCGGCCGGTCGACGGCGGCTACATCTTCAACGGGCGCTGGCAGTTCAGCTCCGGAACCGACCACTGCGACTGGATCTTCCTGGGCGCCATCAAGAGCGACGCCGACGGCAAGGTGCAGATGCCGCCGCAGATGCTGCACATGATCCTGCCGCGCAAGGACTACACCATCGTCGAGGACTCCTGGGACGTGGTGGGTTTGCGCGGCACCGGTTCCAAGGACGTCATCGTCAAGGACGCCTTCGTGCCCGAGTACCGGGTGATGGACGCGTTCAAGGTGATGGACGGCACCGCCCAGCGTGAAGCCGGGATGACCGACACCCTGTACCTGATGCCGTGGTCGACGATGTTCCCGCTGGGCATCTCCTCGGCCACCATCGGCATCTGCGAAGGCGCGCTCGCCGCTCACCTGGACTACCAGCGTGAGCGGGTCAGCGCCGCAGGCACCGCCATCAAGGACGACCCTTACGTCATGTACGCGATCGGTGAGGCCGCCGCCGACATCAACGCCGCACGCCAGGAGATCCTGGCCAACGTGGACCGGATCTACGACATGGTGGACTCCGGCAAGGAGGTCTCGTTCGAGGACCGCGCCGCCGGGCGACGCACCCAGGTGCGCGCGGTGTGGCGTGCGGTCAGCGCCGTCGATGAGATCTTCGCCCGCTCCGGCGGCAACGCGATGCGGATGGACAAGCCGCTGCAACGGTATTGGCGTGACGCCCACACCGGGATGGCCCACGCCATCCACGTGCCGGGCACGGTGTATCACGCGTCGGCCCTGAGCTCCTTCGGTGTCGATCCGCAGGGCCCGCTGCGGGCGATGATCTGACCGGAAAGCAACCGTGAGCCTGCTGAAGAGCCTCGGCTACGTCACGATCCATACGGCTGACATCGATCGGTGGCGCCAATTCGCCTTCGGTGTACTTGGATTCGCCGAAGGAAAGGGACCCGATCCGTCCGCGCTGTACCTGCGCATGGACGAACGGGCGGCGCGGATCATTGTGGTGCCCGGCGACGGAGATCGGATCGCGACGGTGGGCTGGGAGGTCCGCGACCACGCTGCACTGGACCAGGTGAAAGAAGTGCTCGACCGCGCCGGGGTCGCCTATACCCAGCTGTCGCAGTCCGAGGCCGACGACCGCCGAGTCGAGGAGGTCGTGGCGTTCGACGACCCGGCGGGAACCCACCTGGAGGTCTTCCACGGCGCGGTGCTGGATCACAGCCCGGTGGTCACCCCGTTCGGTGCGCGATTCGTCACCGGCGACCAAGGATTGGGCCACGTCGTGCTGCCGGCACTCGACGCGCCCGGCCTGTTCGATTTCTACACCCAGGTCCTGGGTTTTGTGTCCCGCGGTGCATACCGGGTTCCGCTGCCCAAAGAGTTCGGCCCGATCCGGATCCGCTTCCTCGGGATCAACGAACGCCATCACAGTTTGGCGATCGCTCCGGCGATGCACCAGCGCGATCCAGGCCTGATCCACATGATGGTGGAGGTGGACAGCCTCGACACGGTTGGCGAGGCGTTGGACCGCATCGCCGCGCAGGAGTTCCAGCTGTCGTCCACACTAGGTCGGCACACCAACGACAAGATGGTGTCGTTCTACGTCCGCGCCCCCGGCGACTGGGATATCGAGTTCGGCACCGGCGGCCTGCGGATTGACGAAAACCATTACACCGCCGAGGAAATCACAGCGGACAGCTATTGGGGTCACAAGTGGGTCGGCGACCTGCCCGCCGCGATGCGGCCCTGACATGACCGACGTCCGCCCCGTTCCGGCCACTTCGGTGACCACCTGGGACCACGAGGCCGACGTGGTGGTCGCCGGTTACGGTGTCGCCGGCGCGGCCGCGGCGGTCGAGGCTGCCGGCGCAGGCGCCGATGTCCTGGTCCTCGAGCGAGCGGGCGCCTGGGGTGGAGCTGCGGCGTTGGCCGGCGGGTTCATCTACCTGGGCGGGGGTACCGGGCTCCAAAAAGCCTGCGGCTTCGATGATTCCGCCGAGAACATGGCGGCGTTCCTGGATGCCGCGATGGGCCCGGGCGCCGACCGCGAGCGCATCGCCGACTATTGCCAGGGCAGCGTCGCCCACTTTGAGTGGCTGGTGGCGTGCGGGGTGCCGTTCAAGCCGGAGTTCTTCGGTGAACCCGGATGGGAACCGCTGGGCGACCAGGGGCTGATGTACAGCGGTGGCGAGGACGCCTATCCATTCAACACCGTCGCCGATCCCGCGCCGCGCGGACATGTCCCGCAGATGCAGAACAAGAAGCAGGGCCAGGCAAGCGCCGGCTTCATGTTGATGAAGCCCTTGGTGCAGAAAGCGACCGACTTGGGCGTCCGGGCACTCTACGACGTCCGCGTGCAGTCCCTTGTGGTCGAATCCGACGGCCGCGTCACCGGGATCACCGCACGCCAGTACGGGACCGAGGTCACCATCCGGGCCCGGCGTGGCGTGGTTTTGGGCACCGGCAGCTTCGCCTACAACGAGTCCATGATGGACCGTTTCACACCCCGGATCGCCGGTCGGCCGGTGTCAGCGGTGGAACAACATGACGGTCAAGGCATCCGGATGGCGCAGGCGCTCGGCGCTGACCTGGCACATGTCGACGCCACCGAAGTTGCGTTCCTGGTCGACCCGCAGCAGTTGGTGCGCGGCATTCTGGTCAATTCGCGCGGGCAGCGCTACGTCGCCGAAGACACCTATCCCGGCCGCGCCGGTCAGCTCACGCTCTATCACCAGGACGACACGGCGTATCTCATCCTCGACGGGGATGCCCACGACGAGGCCGTGGCATCACAGACGCCGAAACTGATTCTGCGCAAGCCGAAGTGGGTGTGCGAAACCGTCGCCGAGCTCGAGGCCGAAATCGGGTTGCCGTTCGGCAGCCTGCAGGACACGGTGGCGCGTTACAACGATGCCGCCGCCCGCGGTGAGGATCCGCTGCTGCACAAGAAGGCACGCTGGCTGCGTCCGATCGGCAGCCCGGTCGGCGCTCTCGATCTGCGACACGCCACCGGCGGGTTCCCGTTGGGCGGACTGCGGACCAACCTCGATGCGCAGGTGCTGCATGTCAGTGGTGAGCCGATCCCCGGCCTCTACGCGGCCGGTCGCTGCACCGCCGGCCTGGCGGCATGGGGTTACGCCAGCGGCATCTCGTTAGGAGACGGCAGTTTCTACGGCCGCCGGGCCGGACGCTCAGCCGCCCGGGGCTAGTGCATCAGCCGGATCTGTGGAAAGTCCACCACTGCTTTGTAATTCAGCCGCCTGAGCCGCCAAGTTCCCCTCGACCTCCCGCTGCCACACGTCACGCGGCCGGGAGACATCGACCTCGTATTCGAACCGGTCGACCATATCCGGCGTCACATCGGCCACATCGACGTAGAACTGTTCGTACCAGCGGCGAAGTTGGTACACCGGTCCGTCTTCTTCGCACAGCAATGGGTTCTCGATCCTGGTCTTACCCCGCCAGATCTCGACATCCTGCTCGAAGCCCATCTTGACGTAGTCCCCGAGCGCGACGGCAGCCTGCATGGCCGCTTCTTCCGGCAGATCGGGTGACTTCTTGACGATGATCCCGTACTGCAGCACAAACGAATTCGCATCGATCGGGTAGTGACAATTGAGCAGGACGGTCTGCTGGTCGCCGTGCTCGTAGTGATAGAGGAGGTCATCGATCATGAACGACGGCCCCCAATACGAGGCCACCGACGTCGTACCGAGCATCACCGGCCCTTCGGGCAGCGGCTGGTCGGCACGCACACCGCTGTTCATGTACTGGGTGGCGACATGCCCTTCGAAGATGTTCTTGAAGAACGTCGGCATCGCGGAGTGCACGTAGAAGAAGTGCGCCATGTCGACGACGTTGTCGATGATCTCCCGGCAATTCGAGTTGACCACCGTGGTGTACCAGTGCCAGTCGGTCCACTCGTCGCTGCCTGCGCCCTCGATACGCGGGATGACCACCCCCGCTGGGGCCGGGTTGCCCTCCGGGTCGTTCCAGACGAACAGCATCCCATCCTGTTCGAGCGTCAACCAGCTCGCGGTCCGGGCCAGCTTGGGGACCCTGCGGCTGTACGGAACCTGCTTGCACCGGCCGTCGCCGCCCCAGCGCCAGTCATGGAAGGGGCAGGCGATCTCGTTTCCCTTGACCTCGCCCGCCGACAGGTCGCCGCCCATGTGCCGGCAGTAAGCGTCCAGCACAGTGAGCGCCCCGTCGGTGCCCCGGAACACGACCAGCTTCTTGCCGAACGCGTTCACCGCGTGCGGCGTCCCGTCGCCGAGGTCGCGGGTCAAACCCAGGCAGTGCCATCCCCGTGCGAATCGGGTGGGTGGCGTGCCGGCCTCGATCTGGCGTACTTCGACATCGGTGTCCATAGCTGTCATGTCGGACCTCCGTCATTGACCCGTTCCTGACAGCGTGACACCGCCCCGGGGCGTGTGTCGGCGGAACGACCAGGTTCCCCGCTATCCCCCACTCTCGCCGCGAGGGGTGCGACTCCCCGCGGCCATCGCCTTGGCGTCCAGACCACCGAGTGAGTCCTGGCCGACCTCCGCGTTGTGTGCGTGGGCGAAGTGGTGGAGTCCGAACACGGCGTCCATCCCGTTGCGCAGTCCCATCTGGTCCTCGCACTGATTGACGGCCCGCTTGGCCAGGGCGAGACCGAATCTCGGCATGGTGCCGATACGTCCCGCAAACTCGAACACGGCGCCCCTGAGCTCCGCTTTCGGCACCACCCTGTTGACCATGCCGATCTCATAGGCGCGCTGAGCGCTGAACTGCTCTCCCGTGAACAACATCTCCTTGGCGAACCGGGAGCCGAGGATCCAGGGATGGGCGAAGTACTCGACACCCGGAATGCCCATCCGCACAACAGGATCAGCGAAGAAGGCGTCCTCGGAAGCGATGATCATGTCGCAGACCCAGGCCAGCATGAGGCCGCCGGCGATGCAGGCGCCGTGCACCATCGCGATGGTGGGCTTGGGAATCTCGCGCCATCGCCGACACATCCCCAGATAGACCTCGACTTCGCGGGCGTAGCGCATATCGCCGCCCTCTTTGTCGACGTGATCCCACCACAGCGCGGCCTTGTTGTCATAGGAGACGTGGTGGTCGCGGTCCGGTGAGCCGATGTCATGGCCTGCGCTGAAGTGCTCACCGTTGCCGGCAAGCACGATAACGCGCACCTCGTCGTCGGAGACCGCACGCTGGAACGCGGCGTCGAGCGCGTACGTCATCACGGAGTTCTGGGCGTTGCGATAACGCGGCCGATTCATCGTGACGATCGCCGTCCCGTCGACGACTTCGTAGGTGACCACGTCAGTATCGTGTGCAGTCATTCCAACCCTCCGCATCCCTCGGTGTCTGCCTCCAATGTGCATCGCAGCAGACACCCGTTCGCACGGGATGTGCCAGTGACTGGGAGTTGGCCTCGTCACAGCTCACCCTTGCGCTGGGTCTCCGATTCTCATCGTTGGGTGGCGCCCGCATCTACTGGCAAACTCGTCGAGGTGATGTAGCGCGCCTCGTCGGACGCGAGGAACAGGCTGGCGTTCGCGACGTCGACCGGATCGACCCAGGGCACCGGCAGCATGTTCATGCCGGTCGCGGATTCGGCGAACTCTTCTCGCGTCGGCGGTCGGTCCAAGTCGGGCCGGAATGCACTGCTGACGACATCGTTCTGGATCATCGGTGTATCGACGTTCGTCGGGTGAACACAGTTGACCCGAATGCCGAACGGCGCGAGGTCGATCGCCAGACTCCGCATCAGACCGACGACACCGTGTTTGGCGGCCGTGTAATGAGCGACGCCGACCAGACCGCGCAGCCCGGCGATGGAACTGACCAACACGATCGAGCCTGCCCCACGGGAAATCAGATGAGACGTCGTGACGGTGCAGGTGTTCCACACGCCGGTGAGATTGACGTCCAGCATAGTCCGCCACGTGGACTCGGCCATGTCGACTGCGGGGGCGCGTGACGTGATTCCCGCTGTGGCACAAACGATATCGATACCGCCGAATTGGTCGGCGCCCCGGCCGGCCGCGACTCGCAACGCGTCCACATCGCGTACGTCGACCGTCTCGGTAATGATGCGGCCGCCCAGGTTCTCGACCAGCCGCACCGTCTCGTCGAGATCGTCTCGCGTGCTCGGCGGCACCTGCACCGACTCGACGGGTCCGCACAGGTCGACGCCAACGATCGCCGCGCCCTCCTGGGCGAACCGCACCGCCTGCGCGCGGCCGATTCCGCGGGCTGCCCCGGTGACGAATGCGGTCTTACCCGCCAGCCGCCCCGTCATGTCGTCTTCTGGGTCAGGCCCGCGTCAACGACGAGCTGAGTGCCGGTGATGTAGCGGGCATGGTCCGATGCGAGGAAGACGACGGCGTTGGCGACGTCGACGGGCTCGACCCACGGCACGGGCAGCAGGTTGCGGGCGGTCAGGACTTCGGCGGCGTCGGATTCGGTCGGATTGTCCAGATCCGGCCGCAACCGCCGATAGGTTTCCGGGTTTCGCACCATGGGTGTGGCGACGGCACCGGGGTGCACGGTATTGACCCGAATGCTTCGCGGACCGAGTTCATTGGCCAGTGTCCGGGCCAGCCCGACGACAGCATGCTTGCTGGCCGTGTAGTGGGCGGTGCCAGCGGTGCCACGTAACCCGTTGGTGGAGCTGATGATCACGACGGAGCCGCCCTCGGACCCGATGTGCGGCACACCCGCTCGGACGGTGTGCCATACCCCGGTGAGGTTGACGTCGATAGTGCGCTGCCAGTCGGCAGGAGTGATCTGCCACGCGGGCGCGCCGGGGGTGTGGATGCCGGCGTTGGCGACGATCACGTCGAGTCGGCCGAGGCGCTCCACCCCTGCCTCGACCGCAGCGGTGACCGCGGAGAGGTCGGCGACGTCGGCCGTCCCGATGACAGCGCACCGGCCCCGCTGTTTCACCCGCAGTGCGGTCTCACGTAGATCATCGGTCGCGTCGCTGTGGTCGAGCATGATGACGTCGGCACCCTCGTCGCGAACCGATCACAGTGCACGCGACCGGTGCCGCGTCCCGCCCCGGTCACCAGGACGACCTTTCCCGCTAAGCCCGACATTCACAGCGCCTTGAGCAGATCGAAGCCCTTGTACCCGGCACCGGCCACCTCCTTGCAGATATCGAGATAGGTGCCGAAGCCCCCGATGAACAGCATGAATTGGCGCGGCTTGCCGGGCACGTTTGCCCCCAGGTACCAGGAGTTGGCCTTGGTGAACAGTGTCGCCTCGGCGCGTTGCGCGCATTCCGCGATCCAGGAGTCCACGGCGTCGGCTGTCGGTTCGATTCCGGCGTAACCGCTTTCGTCGAGGTAGGAGATGACATCGGAAATCCAGTTCACATGGGCCTCGGCATGCAGCACCATGTTGGCCAGCACTGCCGGCGCGCCCGGACCGGACACCAGAAACAGATTGGGGAACCCGTCGGTGCCCAATCCCAGGTACGTGCGCGGCCCGTCGGCCCAGTCCTCCACCAGCCGTTGACCGCCACGGCCCACGATATCGATCTTGGCCAGAGTCCCGGTCATGGCGTCGAACCCGGTTGCCAGAACCAACGCGTCGATGTCGAAGTGCGCTTCAGCGGTGGCGATTCCGGTTTCGTCGATCGACTCGATGGGCGTCTTCCGCACACTGACGAGCCTGACGTTGGGCCGGTTGAATGTCTGGAAGTAGTGGGAGTCGGTGCAGATTCGCTTGGTGCCGATCGGATGGTCGTCGGGGATCAGCAGATCGGCGAGATCCGGATCGTCGATGACCGACCGGATCTTCTCCTCGTAGAATTTGCGGGCTTCCTCGTTGGCGTCCAGCGACACCATCTGATCGGCGAAGGTTTTGGAGAACAGGACTCCCCCGAGTTCCCAGCGCGTTTCGAACGCGGCCCGCCGCTCCTCGGCGGTGGCCTCCATGGTCAGTTTCGGATGCGCGACATGCGGTGACCCGCCGCCACTGCGCCACGACAGCCGCCGACGCTCGGCGTAGTTGGCTTTGATATCGGCGAGTTCCTCGGCCGTCAGCGGCCGGTTGCCGGCCGGCACGCTGTAGTTCGGCGTGCGCTGAAACACGTACAGCTGCTGGGCTTGTTCGGCGATGATCGGGATGGATTGAACTCCCGAGGACCCGGTGCCGATCACGGCGACGCGCTTGCCGGTGAAGTCGACGCCCTCATGAGGCCAGTGCGCCGTGTGATAGACCTCTCCCCGGAAGCTCTCCAGCCCTGCGAAATTCGGTGTGATGGCGGCCGACAGAGGGCCTGTTGCCATCACCACGAATCTCGACGCGACGCTCTCCCCTGCGTCGGTGCGCACGGTCCAGCGCAACGTCTGCTCGTCGAGCACCGCGCCCACCACGCGGGTGTTGCAGGTGATGTCCCGGCGTAGATCCAGCTTGTCGGCAACCCAATTGATGTACGCCAGGATCTCGGATTGAGTGGCGTACTTCTCGGTCCAGGTCCACTCCTGCTGCAACTCGTCGGAGAACGAATAGCAGTAGTCCACACTTTCGACATCACACCGTGCGCCCGGATAACGGTTGAAGTACCAGGTGCCGCCGACATCGGGGGCCCCCTCGAACACCCGTACCGACAGCCCCTGCGAGCGGAACTTGTGCAGGGCATACAGGCCGGCGAACCCGGCCCCCACCACAACGACATCGACATGGGACTTCGATCCAGTGCTCACACGCCGAAACGGTAGGCGGTCCGTGCCGTCGCACCGGGGCGGTCTCCCGGTGACCGGACGCAGAGCCACCGCGTCCCGGCCATCGGGCCGCAGAATCGATGCCCATGTCCGACATCGACAACGGCAGCGACCTGTCAGATGACACCGGCTCGGCGGCAATCCATTTCGGTAGTACCGACACCGCAGCCGTTCGGGTCGATCTGGACGGAACCAGTCACCATCTGCGGTGGCCCCGGGACGCCACACTGGTCGACACCTTGATCTCAGCCGGCATCGAGGCCCCCCACTCCTGCCGGGAAGGCCACTGCGGGTCATGCGTGGCGACTGCCGTGCGCGGTGAGGTGCACATGGCCAGCTGCGACATCCTCGAGCCCGACGACCTTGCCGAGGGCCTGATCCTGGGTTGCCAAGCCAGGCCCGTATCCGACGACCTGCACATCGAATTCTGAAGACACGGCCACGACAGCTTTCCGCTGACCGGGAATCGGCACGGTCGCGGTGACGACCGCGGTACACCATCGACGTCAGCCAGCGACGATAGGACCACATGATGAGTGAGCGGGTAATCGACCGGGTGCACCAGTTCGCCGATCGACTGCGAGAGCAGGGAACCGAGGCCGAGAAGATCGGCATGCTTACCGACGAAACCGTCAAGCTGATGAAATCGGCGGGCAACATCCGTCTGCTCCAGCCGAAGACATTCGGCGGGCTGGAGGTCCATCCTCGCGAATTCGCCGAGACCGTGATGGCCACCGCTGCGCTCGACCCCGCTGCCGGCTGGATCAACGGCGTGGTCGGTGTACACCCCTACCAGTTGGCGTATGCCGATCCCAAGGTCGCCGCCGAGGTGTGGGCCGACGACGTCGACACCTGGGTGGCCTCTCCCTACGCCCCGCAGGGAGTGGCGACCCCGGTCGACGGTGGCTACATGTTCACCGGCAGATGGCAATTCAGCTCCGGCACCGACCACTGCGACTGGATCTTCCTCGGCGCGATGCTCGGTGACGCCGACGGCAAACCGCTGATGCCACCGCAGATGCTGCACATGATCCTGCCCCGCCGGGACTACGAGATCGTCGAGGACTCCTGGAACGTCGTCGGACTGCGCGGCACCGGCTCCAAGGACGTCATCGTCAAAGACGCGTTCGTGCCGTCCTACCGAACGATGGACGCGACGAAGGTGATGGACGGCACCGCCCAGCGCGAAGCCGGAATGACCGACACGCTCTACCTGATGCCGTGGTCGACCATGTTCCCGCTGGGGATCAGCGCGGCGACCATCGGGATCGCCGAGGGCGCACTGGCCGCCGCGCTGGACTACCAGCGTGAGCGGGTGAGCGCCAGCGGGGTGGCGATCAAGGACGACCCCTACGTCATGTATGCCATCGCCGAGGCAGCCGCCGACATCAACGCCGCCCGACAGGAATTGCTCGCCAACGCCGACCGCATCTACGACATGGTCGATGCCGGCAAGGACGTGTCCTTCGAGGACCGGGCGGCGGGCCGGCGGACCCAGATCCGTGCGGTGTGGCGCGCGGTGTCGGCGGTCGACGAGATCTTCGCGCGCTGCGGCGGCAACGCCGCACGCATGGACAAGCCGCTGCAACGGTATTGGCGCGACGTGCATGTCGGCCAGGCGCACGCCATCCACGTGCCCGGGACCGTGTACCACGCGTCGGCGCTGAGCTCGCTGGGCGTGGACCCGCAGGGCCCACTGCGCGCGATGATCTGACGGGGACACACAGCATGGGTCTGATCAAGGGTTTGGGCTATGTCGCCGTCGCGGCGTCCGACATCGAGCGCTGGCGCCACTTCGCGTTCGACGTCCTCGGCTTCGCCCGGGGCAGCGGTCCGGATACCTCCGCGCTGTATTTGCGAATGGACGAGCGGGCCGCCCGCATCATCGTCGTGCCCGGTGATGTGGACAAGATCGTCACGGTCGGTTGGGAAGTGCGTGACCACGCGGACCTGGAGCGGGTCAAAACCTCGCTCGATTCCGCCGGCGTCCCGTTCACGCAACTGTCTCAGGACGAAGCAGACAGCCGGCGCGTCGAGGAGGTCATCGCGTTCGAGGATCCGGCGGGAACCTCGCTGGAGATCTTCCACGGGGCGGTGCTCGATCACTCCCCCGTCGTGACACCATTCGGCGCCAGATTCGTCACCGGCAACCAGGGACTGGGCCACGTCGTACTTCCCGCGCTCGACGTCGACGGCGTCTTCGCCTTCTACACCGAAGTGCTGGGTTTCCGGTCCCGCGGCGCGTTTCGGGTCCCGGCGCCACCCGAGTTCGGACCGGTGCGAGTGCGATTCATGGGTGTCAATCAGCGCCACCACAGTGTGGCGATCTGCCCCGCGCAGACCGTTCGTGATCCCGGGTTGATTCACCTCATGGTCGAAGTCGACTCACTCGACGCGGTGGGACAAGCCCTGGATCGGGTCAACGCCCAGGGCTTTGCACTATCGTCGACCCTGGGCCGGCACACCAACGACAAGATGGTGTCGTTCTACGTGCGCGCGCCCGGTGATTGGGACATCGAATTCGGCACCGAAGGGATGCGCGTCGACGAAATGTACTACACCGCAGAGGAAATCACCGCTGACAGCTATTGGGGACATCAATGGGTATCCGACCTCCCAGCTGCGATGCGCCCATGACCGTCGGGGATGACATCACCCCGGTCCCCGCGTCGTCGATCGAGAACTGGGATCACGAAGCCGATGTGGTCATCGTCGGCTACGGCATCGCCGGTGCGGCCGCAGCCGTGGAAGCAGCGCGGGCGGGCGCCGACGTGCTGGTGCTGGAGCGCACCGGGTCCTGGGGCGGCGCCGCGGCGATGGCAGGTGGATTCATCTACCTCGGGGGCGGCACACCGATCCAAAAGGCTTGCGGCTTCGCCGATTCGCCTCAGAATATGGCGGCGTTTCTCAACGTGGCGATGGGGCCGGGGGCCGATGAGGCCCGTATCGCGGACTACTGCGAGGGCAGCCTCGACCACTTCGAGTGGCTGACCGACTGCGGAGTGCCGTTCAAAGCCGAATTCTGGGGCGAGCCCGGGTGGGAGCCACCGGGCGACCAGGGCCTGATGTTCACCGGCGGGGAGAACGCCTACCCGTTCAACACGATCGCCGAACCCGCTCCCCGCGGGCACATCCCGCAGATGACCGGGAAAGTCGCCGGTGAGAAGAGCGGTGGTTTCATGTTGATGAAGCCACTGGTCGAGACCGCGACGTCGCTCGGCGTGCGAGCTGTGTACGACGTCCGGGCACAGACGCTGATCGTCGAGTCCGACGGCCGGGTGGCCGGCGTGCTGGCGCGACAGTACGGCGAAACGGTGCGGGTGCGCGCCCGGCGGGGGGTCATGCTGGCCGCGGGCAGCTTCGCCTACAGCGAGTCGATGGTCAAGCAATTCGCGCCGGCAATCGCGGGACGGCCCGCGGCGTCGATCGAACAACACGACGGTCGTGCCATCCGGATGGCCCAGGCCCTCGGCGCGGACCTCGCACACATGGACGCCACCGAGGTGGCCTTCCTGATCGATCCGCAACAGACCGTGCGCGGTGTTCTCGTCAACGGCCTCGGCCAGCGATACGTTCCCGAGGACATGTACTCCGGCCGGATCGGCCAGCTGACGCTGTACCGGCAGGACGACACCGCGTTCCTGATCATCGACAGCGATGCCCAGGACGACGCGATGGCGGCGACCTCAGCCACTCCCTTCCTCAAACGACCCGCGACGTGGGTATGCGAAACGATCGCCGAGCTGGAGGCCGAGATCGGACTGCCCGTCGGTGCGTTGCAGACCACGATCAGCACCTACAACGAGGCGGCCGCGCGGGGCGAAGATCACCTGTTGCACAAGAAGCCGGAATGGATCAAGCCCGTCGGCTCCCCGGTCGGCGCAATCGACCTGCGGGCCAGCTGTGGCGGTTTCACCCTCGGCGGACTGATGACCTCATTAGACGGCGAAGTCCTGCACGTCAGCGGGAACCCGATTCCCGGACTGTTCGCGGCAGGCCGCTGCACCGCGGGCCTTGCGGCGTGGGGCTACGCGAGTGGCGTATCCCTCGGCGACGGCAGCTTCTACGGCCGCCGCGCCGGTCGCGCCGCAGCCGGCGCCTGACGACCCGCGACGCCGGACCTCTGTGAGGGCTGGGGCGCTCGTCCAGAACGTGATACCACCGGCGATATCACGTTCTGGACGAGCTACACACCGCACCTACGGTCCACCCCGCACCTCGGTACGCCATCACCGATCTGTCCGCGTGTTCGTGTGACAGCGCACACAGCGCTGTGCTAAAACTATATGACTAATAGTCATATGCCTGGTTGGCATGCCGCTGGAACTGGGGAGGCCCTCATGACACTGACCGTCGAGAAGTCGGGCGAAACGCCGAGCGCTGTCATCGACCGGATTTCGCTGGTCCTTGACTCATTCGATGGGCCGGGGCGCCTCACGCTGGCACAGATCGTGCGCCGCACCGGACTGCCGCGGTCGTCTGCGCACCGCATGCTCGAACGTCTCGTCGCGCTGCGGTGGCTGCGCCGCGACGGCCGCGACTACGAGCTCGGGATGCGGCTGGTCGAGCTGGGATCGCTGGCACTGCATCAAGACCGCATCCATCGGGCCGCCATCCCGCTTCTACGCGATCTGCATCGGGCAACGGGGCTGGTCGTGCACCTTGCGGTCCTGGATGGCTCCGACGTGGTGTACCTGGAGAAGATCGGCGAACAGATGGGAGCGGCGATCCCGACCCGCGTCGGCGGGCGTCAGCCGGCCCACTGCACGGCGATCGGCAAAGCCATCCTCGCCGACAAGGACGTCACCGATATCGACCTGTCCGACCGCAAAACCCGGTTTTCGATCGCCACCGCTCCGCAGCTGGCCGCCGAGATGGCCAAGGTTCGCGCACACGGCGTGGCCTTCGAACGTGAAGAGTCGCTGCCCGGCTTCGGGTGCGTGGCCGCGCCCATCGGCCCGGACGGTCACGCGGTGGCAGCGGTCTCGGTGTGCGGTCCGATGAATCGGATGGCCTTCGACAGCCGACTGGTGGCACCGGTGAGAATGACGGCCATGGGTATCTGGCGAAGCGCCGAAGGCGGTCCGGACCGAGTCGCTCCCACGCTGCAGCCGCTTCGTCCACTACGCGCCGGCTCCGCGCCCCGCACCATCGGACGCCTGCAGCCCGCGTGACACTCGATCCCCAGATCGCCGGTCTGATCGAAACCCTCGACTCCGGCTTCCCGCCGGTGCATACGATGACCGGCGCCGAGGCCCGAGCGGCGATCCGCTCCCGCTTCGTCCCGAACCCGGACCCCGAACCGGTGTTCCAGGTGGCCGAACACCGCGTCGACGTCGTCGACGGCAGCGTCGGGGTCCGGGTGTACCAGCCCGCATCCGGCGGTCCGTTGCCGATACTCGTCTACGCCCACGGCGGCGGATTCGTGTTCTGCGACCTCGACAGCCATGACGGCCTGTGCCGAAGCCTCGCCAATCTCATTCCTGCCGTGGTGATCTCGGTCGACTACCGCCTCGCACCCGAGCATCGTTGGCCCACCGCGGCCGAAGACGTCTTTGCGGTCACACAATGGGCGGCGGCGCATGCCGCCGAACTCGGCGGCGATGCCACCAGGCTTGCGGTCGGCGGCGACAGCGCGGGCGGCAACCTCGCCGCGGTCACCGCCGTGATGGCCCGCGACCGCGGCGGGCCGGCCATCGGCGCGCAGTTGCTGCTGTATCCCGTGATCGCCGCCGATTTCGACACCGAGTCCTACCGGCTGTACGGCCGCGGCTTCTACAACCCGCGGCCGGCGCTGCAGTGGTACTGGGATCAATACGTGCCCGCGGTCGAGGATCGGCAACATCGGTATGCCTCACCGCTGCAGGCGGATCTGACCGGGCTGCCGCCCGCCGTCGTGGTGGTGGCCGGTCATGACCCCCTGCGCGATGAGGGCACCGCGTACGCGAACGCCCTGACCGCCGCCGGGGTTCCGACCACCCGATGCTCCTATGACGGCGGCATCCACGGTTTCATGACGATGCCCATGCTCGACATCGCCCACCAGTCACGCCGGGAGGCCAGCCGATCACTGGCTGAGTTGCTCGACCATGGCTGAGGTGGTCGTCATCGACCGCGTGGTGACCGCTCCGGGCTGCGCACAGGCTTTCGTCGACGCCTATCTGAGCGGCTATGTCCCGGGAGCGCGCGAGCGCGGGATGGAATTGCGCGACGTACTGGTGAGCCCACCGATCCGCTTCGACGACCGTCCCAACACCGTGACGATCACCTGGTGCCTGCCGAGCCCGCAAGCCTGGTGGCAGATGACGTGGCGGGCTCGACCCGATCCGGCCATAGCCCGCTGGTGGCAGGACATCTCAGGCCTGGTGCTCGAGCGCGGTCGCACTGTCGCACAGCGAGCCGACGACCTGACCGGGGCCGAACCCCCGCCGCCACTCCCCGGCTCGCCCGGCAGTGCCGTAGTCGGTGTCACGCGCTTGCTCGACGTCGTCGAATCGGAACGCGAGAGGTTGCTCGACCCAGTCCGCTCGGCCGCCGAAGCCAGTGGTGCACTGCGCACACTCGTCGAACCGACGCTGGCCGGTTCCCGCAACGGCGGTGACATCATGGTGCACCTGCGATTTGCGGACGAGATGACCTGGGCCGAAAGCACATTCGATGATGCGCTCCTTGACCCCGCGATCACCCGGGTCAACGGGGCCACGTACACCGGTGCGCCGCTGCGCCGCGGGGACGGCACCGTATACCGAACGCTGCTGTTGCGGGTGCCACCGGAGGTCCCTGACGACCACGTCGCCGCATTCGAACAGGAACTGGCGATGATGCCCCGCCATGTGCCGACCATCCAGGCCTGGCAGCTCAGCCGTGTCAGCCAGGCGATCGGTACGACCCCGTGGACCCACGTGTTCGAGCAGGAGTTCACCGACGTCGACGGCCTGATGGGTCCATACCTGATGCACCCGGTGCACTGGGCGGTCGTGGACCGTTGGTTCGATCCGGAAACGACCGACATGATCGTCCGGGATCGCGTGTGCCACAGCTTCTGCGAGACCGGGGCGCCAGTCCTCTAGAGCCCGCCGGGCCGGATGTTCGGATTCGCCGTTGCCGGTGGTTCCAGCGGCGGCAGCACGGTGCGCCCGTCGAGTGTGTGCACCGGAAGGTCCTGCGCCCACGGGTAGTGCAAGCTGAAGGCCACCAGACCCGTTCGCTTTTCGGCCGGGAGGTGACACATCGCCAGGACGGTCTCGGCCAGGTATTCCACCGGCTCGGTCGGGAAGCTGTCCGGTATCAAGGACGCCGCGCCGGGAGTGCGCACCGCTGTGGACGGACCGACGCAATTCACCGCGATGTTGGCGTCCACCAGTTCGGCGGCGACGCCTTGGGTGAAGCGATGCAACGCGGCCTTGCACGACGCGTAGATCACATCCCCGGCGGTCTTGTTGTAGTCGCGAAACGGCCGGACCGGCGGCACTCCGGTGACCGATCCGATGTTGACGATCCAGCCCGCCCCCTGTCGGCGCATATGTGGCACAGCCGCTTTCGTCAAAACGAATGGCGTCCTCAGGTAGTGCTCGACGGTTCGATCGAATGTCTCCATCGACATGTCCTCGACAACCGAATAGTCGGCGTAGCCCGCGTTGTTCACCACGATGTCGATGCGGCCGGTTCGCTCCACCACCGCATCGATCACGCCGCTGCGCGCCGCCGCGTCTTCGAGATCAGCGGCGAGACCGAAAGCCTCGCCGCCGGCGTCTTCGATGAGCGCGACCGTTTCCTCGATGGTGCCGGGCAACGCCTGACTGACTCCGGAACGCGTCGACGGTGACGGTGTGTAGGCCCGGGCAGTGACCGCGACGGTGGCGCCTTCGGCAGCCAACCGCTGGGCGATCGCGCGCCCGATTCCGCGACTGCTCCCTGTCACCAAGGCCGTTCTCCCGGCGAGGATCTGACTCATTGCAGGATGAAATCCTCTTCGATGGGCGCCCGGTGCTGTCGCCACAGGTCGACCAGCCGGTACGGGGTGGCGACGACGACACGGCCCGATTCCGACCGGTAGTACGTGTGGGCGTTCGGTGTGTGGCACCAGACCGTGCGTTGCATGGCCCGGTCGACGTCGGCGACATAGTCGTCGAAGGCGCGCTGAGTCACCTCCATGGTTCTCGCGTCGCGTAATACCATGAGCTGCAGGCACTCCACGATGTAATGGGCGAGGACCTCCATCGCGAAGTTGGCGCCCGCGCCATGGCCAGGGCTGTAATTCGGTGCCGAGGTGATGAACAGGTTCGGGAAGCCCGGAACGGTTCCGCCCCGGTATGCGCGCGGGCTGGCTCCCCACTCCCCCGCCAGCGTCTTGCCGTCACGACCGCGGATGTCGACCGTCGACAGGAAGTCCAGGTGGTAGCCGGTGGCATAGATGATGACATCGAGATCGATCTGGCGGCCGTCGGCGGTGCGAATGCCGTCGGCATTCACCGCCGCGGGTTCACTGGCTTCGACAGCGACGTGGTCGCGGGTCAGTGCCGCGTAGTAGCCGCCGGGATCCCGAATGATGCGCTTGCCGTATGGCGCGAAGTCGGGAGTGACCTTGCGCGCCAAGTCGGTACCGGCGCCGAACGTTCGGTCGATGTAGTCCAGGCACATCTGCAACAGGACGTCGTTGGCCGGTGAGATGGACAGATGACTCTGCGCCCAGTCCGGGTCTCGCAGGATGACCGGGTAGTTGTTGTCCGCCGTCGCCCAGTACGACTTGAGCCGGTGCCACATCGCGTAGTAGGGCAGCGCGCGTCCCAGATAGCGGCGGTGTTCGGGGACATCGTCGGAGAGCCGTTTGCGCGGGGCAACCCAGTGCGGTTGACGTTGGAACACGGTGAGCTGTTCGACCTCGTCGACGCACGAATCCACGATCTGCACAGCCGTGCACCCGGCCCCGATCACGGCTACCCTTTTCCCGGCAAGGTCCAGGTCAGGATCCCACTGGGCTGAGTGAATGCTGGTTCCGGAGAACGTATCCCGCCCTTCGAGCTCCGGGAACCGGGGCCGGTTCAGGTAGCCGGCCGCGGTGACGACGACGCTGGCGTAGTCGATGGTGCGAGTGCCGTCGGCAGTGCGCGAGTGGATCTGCCACTCCCGCCGCTGCTCGTCCCACCACAAGGCTTCGACCTCGGTGCCGAACCGGATGTGGCGCCGCAGGTCGTGCTTGTCGGCCAGCTCCACCAGATACGCCTGATATTCGGCGCCTTGCGGATAGTAGTTCGACCAATCGGGGTTCACCTCGCGAGACAACGAGTAGTAGGCCGACGGCGTATCCACACCGATCCCCGGGTACGTCGTGGTCAGCCAGGTGCCGCCGACGTCGTCGTTGCGATCGTAGATCGCAAAGTGCACACCCTCCTCGGCTGCTGCCAGCGCAACGGCGATACCGGCAAGGCCGGCGCCGATGATCGCCATCGTGGTCGTCGACGGAATCGGGACGGTACGGGGCAGCGTGGGCTGCGACGGTCGAAAACCACCCTGTTCGAGGAGGAGGTCGACGTGTTCGTCGTCGACCACCGCGCCCAGAGCGACCGGCAGTAGAGCGGCGAACAGGTCACGGTCGTCGGCGGCGAGCGCACCGGCCGGCCGCGGCCGACCCAGCGCCGTGACGATCTCGTCGATCACGGTATCCAACGTGACGGGGTCCGTCGTCCCGGCACGTTCGGGTGGGTCGGGAACGTGGTCGATCTTGGCGGCGTACCGGTCGACGACAGCCGGGTCGCCGGTCATCTGCGCCAGCACGGCCACCAGGACGCCGGGATCGGCCTGCAGCAGGTGATCTCGCAACACGCTCGGATCGACTTCTGTGCTCGGTACGACGGCAGATGGTCCAGTGCTCATGGGACCCGAGTATCCGAGGACTGCGCAGCGCCGGCAGCGCTGTTGTCTACTCAGCGGGAGACTCGGCGGTGGCAGCCGTCTGCGGTCTTAGAGTTCGGTCCATGCAGCGCGTGCACTACGACGACGACCATCTGGCCTTCGGTGACCTGGCCGGCGATTTCGCCGCCAAGGCGATAGCTCCTCACATCGAATCGTGGGAGACCGCCGGCATCGCCCCGCGCGCCGTCTTCGCGGCCGCGGGAGCGATCGGCCTGCTCGGTTTCGCGGCGCCTGAACAGTTCGGCGGCATGGGCGTCAACGACTTTCGCTACAACCAGATCCTCATCGAGCGCTGCATGGCGGCGCACGCCGGCAACGTGGGCCTGAGCTTCGCGGTACACAACGACATCTGCCTGCCCTACCTCGCGGAGGTCGCCGATGACGAGCAGCGACAGCGGTGGCTCCCAGGCTTCGTGCGGGGCGAGTTGATCGCCGCGATAGCCATGACCGAGCCGGGTGCGGGCTCCGACGTCGCCGCCATTCGGACGAGCGGTGCCGACGCCGGCGATCACTTCGTCGTCAACGGCGCCAAGACCTTCATCACCAACGGGCAGAATGCCGACCTGGTGATGACCGCGGTGCGCACGTCGCCCGATCGCCACCGGGGACTGACGTTGATGGTCATCGAGCGTGGCATGCCCGGCTTCGAACGGGGCCGCAACCTCGACAAGCTCGGTCTGCATTGCCAAGACACCTCAGAGCTGTCCTTCACCGACGTGGCGGTACCGAAAGCGAACGTTCTCGGCGAAGTCGGCCGGGGTTTCGAATACCTGATGCGCAATCTCCCTCAGGAACGGATGCAGATCGCGGTGGGCAGCCTCGGGCGGGCTCGCGCCGCGCTGCAGTGGACGATCGACCACGTCCGCGATCGCACCGCCTTCGGGAAGCCCATCGGCGCCCTGCAGAACACGCGTTTCGCGCTGGCCGACGCGGCAACCGAGGTTGCGGTCGCAGAGTCCTTCGTCGACCGCTGCGTGATCGAACTCAATGCCGGTCGGCTGACTCCCGCTGACGCCGCCAAGGCGAAACTCTGGGCAACCGAGATGGAGTTCCGGGTGCTCGACAGCTGCCAGCAGTTGTTCGGAGGCTACGGCTATATGCGCGAATACCCGATCGCCCGCGCGGCTGTCGACGCGCGCGTCACCCGGGTGTATGGCGGCACCTCAGAAATTATGCGGGAGATCATCGGGCGCGACCTCGCCCTGGACCCGACGCGAACGGCGGCCCCGGCATGAGCGTGCAGGACCTGGTTGACGCCGCGCGCGGTCATGGCCTGGGCGACATTCCCCGGCGCACCGCCCGCCGATTCCCGGACAAGGTCGCTGTCGTCGACGGCGACGTCACCCTGACCTTCGCCGAGTTCGACGAGCTCGTCGACCGCGCCGCTGCCGCGTTGAGCGACAACGGGTTCGGGCCTGGCGATCGAGTGGCGTTGCTGGCCCGAAATTGCTGGCAGTACGCGGTGCTCGCGTTCGCCACGGCGCGCGCAGCAGTGGTGCTCGTCCCGCTGAACTTCATGCTCACCGCCGAGGAAATCGCCTACATCGTGGATCACTGCCGAGCCACGGGCTTCATCGCCGAGGCTGATCTCACCGCGGTGGCCGAGGAAGCGATGCGCCGCAGTGGAACTGCCCCGACGCGGATCGCCATCCCCGCTCCGGGATTACCGCTGCCACCGGGATGGATCGACTTCGAGCACAGCCTGACCACCACGTCGCCCCCGCCGAGGCCCCGGGTGGACGATGACCAACTGCTGCGGGTGATGTACACCAGCGGAACCGAGTCACGGCCCAAGGGCGTCATGCACACCGCCCGGAGTCTGATGTGGCAGTACGTCAGTTCCATCACCGCGGGATCGATGTGCGCCGACGACATCGAAATTCACTCCCTGCCGCTCTACCACTGTGCCCAGCTCGACAACTTCCTGGCGACCGATATCTACCTCGGCGCAACGAGCATCCTGTTACCGCGGCCCGATCCGGAAGCGGTGCTGCGCACCATCGAGCGGTACGCGGTGACCAACTACTTCGCTCCCCCCACGGTATGGATCAGCCTGCTGCGGAGTCCGGTCTTCGATCGAGTCGACCTCTCGAGCTTGCGAAAGGGTTACTACGGAGCGTCGGCGATGCCGACCGAGATCCTGCACGAGATCCGGCACCGCTTGCCGAACCTGGAGCTCTGGAACTTTTACGGGCAGACCGAAATTGCGCCACTTGCGTCCGCGCTGGGCCCAGAGGATCAGGAGGTTCACGCCGGTGCCGCGGGACGGCCGGTGCTCAACGTGGAAACCGCGATCCTCGATGAATCCGACGTCCCGGTCGCGGCGGGAACTGTCGGCGAGATCTCTCATCGGAGTCCGCACCTCATGCTCGGATACCTCGACGACCCGGACAAGACGGCCGAGGCCTTCCGGGGCGGCTGGTTCCACTCGGGGGATCTTGGCTTCTACGACGACGCCGGGTTGCTCCATGTCGTGGACCGGAAGAAAGACATGATCAAGACCGGCGGCGAGAATGTGGCCAGTCGCGAGGTCGAAGACGTGCTGTATTTGCACGCCGGTGTCGAGGAGGCGGCGGTTTTCGGGCTGGCGCACCCGGTGTGGGTGGAAGCTGTGGTGGCCGCGGTGGTTCCGCGCTCCGGCGCGGAGCTGACCGAGGACGACGTGCTCGGCCATTGCCGGCAACACCTGGCCGGGTTCAAGACGCCCAAGCACGTGTTCTTCGTTGATCAGTTGCCGAAAAACCCCAGCGGGAAGCTGCTGAAACGCGACCTCCGGCAACGGTTCACACTGCCGGTGTGACGCCACCGGAATCTGGGTGTTCCACTCAACGGGCAGGTGCGGTTTTTTTGGCGCCGGGCCCGAGTTGACTGCCGGTATGAGCAACGAGATCACGGTGGCCGAGGTTCAGGAGTTCATCGCCGGATTCTGGTATCACTACGACCAGGGCCACTTCGACGAGGTGGGAATCCGCCTCGCCGACGAGATGGAGTACCTGAGTCGGTCCGATTCGGGTAACTGCCCGTTCGAGCACCTGCTGGCAGCCGAATTGAGCGGCAAGGCAGAAACACTCGCGTGGCTGACCGAGCATCGCAACGAGAATCCGTATCCGTGCCGGCACCACGCGACCAACATCTTTCGCACCGGTGTGGTCGGCGATGTGACCACGGTTCGCTTCTATATGTTTGTCAACCAGATCACCAACAACGTGCCGTTCGCGGTGTCGAGCGGCATCGCCGACGCCGGTATCCGGCGCGCCGGCGACTCGCTGGTGCTGACCTCGCTGACGGTGGTGCTCGACGCCGAGGATTCGATTCCGTTCGCTCAACACGCGGCCAAGGCCGCAGCCGGCACGCAACCGGCGTGAGCGCCCGCGAACTCTTCGGCGGGGGCGTCGCGGTCATCACCGGCGCCGGCGCCGGCATCGGCGCGGGCTTGGCACGCCACGCCAGCCGCCTCGGCATGACAGTGGTGTTGGCTGACATCGATGCCGCTGCGGTGGCGGATCTGCGCGACGAGCTCACCGCGGCAGGCGGATCGGCGATCGATACGGTGTGCGATGTCCGCGACGCCGATGCCGTCCAGGCGTTGGCCGACGACGTACACCGCGAACTCGGCCCAGTCCGGCTGCTGGTCAACAACGCCGGTGTCGAACAGTTCGGCTATCTCTGGGACATCCCGGTGGCCAACTGGCAGCGCGTCGTGGACGTGAACATCAGCGGAGTCTTCAACGGTATCCGGGCGTTCCTCCCGAAGATGATGGCCACCGATGCGCCGGCATGGGTATGGAACCTCTCCTCGGTCGGCGGCGTCGCGGTGGTGCCCCTGCAGGCGCCGTACATCATGAGTAAGCACGCTGTGCTCGCACTGACCGAGTGTCTGCATCTGGAGGTCCAATCCGCAGGCCATGCTCACCACCTGCACGTACAGGCGGTATTACCCGGCGCGGTGGCCTCCAATATCTTCGAATCCGCCGGCGGAGTGGATTCCGGTGACGAGGGCGCGGCGGAGGCGCAGCGGGCCGCCATGCTCGACATCAAGGCCGACGCGATGGACCCGTTGAGTGCCGCAGAGGTGGTTTTCGACCAAGCCGCCGAAGACCGGTTCTATCTGCTCACGCAACCCGACTACGTCGGCTCGGCGATGGCGGAGCGCGCCCGGGTGCTGACCACCCAGGAGCCGCCGACGTTACGCACCCGGCGCCGATTCGACCCGACCCGGCACTGATGCGTCCCCCACAACTCGATCCGGATGCCGCCGACCGCGTCGCATCCCTGGGTGTGCCGGCTCCCATGCGGATCCGGGGTCTGGCCGCGGTGCGGTCCGGTCTCGAAGCCGCGCCGCGTCCGGAGATGCCTCCGATGGCCGAGATCCGTGACGCGGCGGCATCGGGACCGGCGGGGTCGATCCCGTTGCGGATCTACCGCCCCACCAACGACCCTCACTCACCGGTGTTGGTGTACCTGCACGGCGGCGGCCTGGTGATGGGAAGCAATCACTCATTCGAACCCCTGGCGCGCGAGCTGGCCCACGCCAGCGGCGCGGCGGTGGTAGCGGTCGACTACCGGCTCGCGCCGGAGTCACCGCCGCCGGCTCAATTCGACGACGCCTACGCCGCTACCGAATGGATTGCCGCCCATGCCGATTCCCTGGGCTTGGATAGCAGCCGGCTGGCGGTGGTGGGCGACAGTGCCGGCGGTTCGCTGGCGGCCGCCGTCACTTTGGCGGCCCGTGACCACCGCGGACCCCGAATCTGTGCGCAGGTGTTGCTCTATCCCGGCCTGGACCGGGATATGGGTGCCGCGTCGATCACGTCGATGCCGGATGCGCCGATGCTGCGCCACGACGACATCCTGTACATGCACGAACTGGTCGACCGCGGCGCCGGGGTATCGCACGATCCCTACCAAATCCCCGCCTATGCAGAGGATCTGAGCGACCTGCCGGCTGCCATCGTGGTCACCGGAGAGTGTGATCCGATCAGGGACTGGGGCGAACGCTACGCTGGCCGGCTGCGTGACGCCGGCGTGCAGACGACGATCACGCGTTACCCGGGTGTGTATCACGGATTCTTGATGCGCTCGGATACCACCGCTCGTGGGCGGCTGGCCATTGCAGAAATCGGGGCTCTGCTGCGCGCCAAATTCACTCACTCCCTCGGTTGCAGCGAACCTCCCGATCAACGGACGTCGGCCCCATCCGCCGCCCCGTCGCCCACCACAATCGAAAGCCTCACCACCGAAGGAGATCATCGTGCTGACTGACGAGCAGCGTCTGGAACTGTCCGACATCCTGCGTCCGGTGGCGCCGCCGCGGGAGATCTCCGATATCTACACCGCGGACCAACGACGCCGGCTGCTCGACGTCGTGCACACGCAAGGACCGTGGAAGCTCATCATCGCTCAGCATTTCGCCTCGGCCGATGAATTGATGGCCACGATGAGTGGCGCATTTCCCGAGGGGTTCACGCCCTCGCTGGACCTGTTCCTCACCCCCACCTTCCGCGGGTATCTGGCCAACTACGGCACGGTCCTCTACCCCGAGTTGCACGACTGCTTCTACAACGCCGACTTCGTCGAGCACGCGAAGAGCTACTGGAATGCGCAGTACGCCAAGCCCGAAATGATGTTGTTCAACATCAACGGACCCTGCGCCAACCGCGACCCCGGACACCTGGACTCCCCCAGCTTCCGCGGCGTGCGCCACTCGAACGCGCCCACCTGGTTGTGCAGCGTGATGGGCAAGTCCGGGCTGTTCACCGACTACCTCATAAAGATGGCCCAGGTCATCACCTGGTTCTCCCTCGACGAAGGATCCGGTTTCACGTATTGGCCGGACGGCCCGCTCAAGCCACCAGCCCGCGTCCTGCCACCGATCAACAACCGCGGAGTCGTCGTGCAGAACGAAATGATGGTGCACCGCGGGGAGGCCAATGGACCACTGGAGCAACAGATTCCGGCCGGACTGGAATTCGATACCGTCTTCGCCGGCGATCCTGCCGACCGCGACAGCTGGGTTCTGAAGAACGGCGAGGACGTGATCGCTCGTCACCACACCGACGAACTGCGGTTCCTCGTGCACTGGTCGGCCGAAGTCTTCACCGACTTCGACGAACTGAAGAAGAACATGGACGGCTCTGACGACATCACGATCGAGCGCGCCATCGACATGATGGTCGACGACCTCAACGGCAAGGGCATCACACTAGACGTGCCGAGCCAGCCGTTGCACGATCCACAGTTCATCGGCGCCCTCAACGCCGCCTACGATCTCGGCGGGCCAGCCAGCTACCCAGACGAGGCGCCCATCAGCGCGTTCCAGTTCGCATAATCAGCGCATGGAATCAGACTTTCTGGAACACCTGCGCGGTGAACGCGCCATCGAACGGGCGTTGATCCACTTCGCACGAGCAATGGACGACCGCGACTGGTCTGTGATGAGCGAAATCCTCGAGGTGGACGCCGAGGCAGACTTCGGCACCGGGCGGGTGGCAGGAAGTGCGGCGATCATCGAGTTGATCCGCGGCTATCTCGACAATTGCGGTCCCACTCAACATCTGCTGGGCAACGTCGTCGTCGATGTGGACGGTGATGTCGCCACCAGCAGGGCCTATATCCATGACGTCCACCTCAACGCGACTGCCGATCCGGCGGTTCGCTTCTACACCCTCGGCGACTACCACGACACCTGGCGCCGAACCGGCGACGGCAGTTGGCGCATTTCCGAACGGCTCAAAGCCAACCGCGGCTACGTCGGCCCGCTGGAGATTTTCGGCAGCTGAATCAGGGTTCTGCGGAGCCGTCCACGACGGGGACGGTGCCCGCGTGAACCCCGGCGGCAATCGAGGCCTTGAGCGCGGAACATGCCAAAAACAGACCCGGACGGCTCTCGCCGGTCAATTGTGCTGCCGTGCAACGCTCTTCGCACCGGCTGAACGCAGACTCGCTCCATTGCACACTGGTCTGATTCCAGCTGCTCTTGCGGACCTGGACACCCGCCCCGCAGCGCCCGCAGGTCACAGGGACCATCGGCGCATCGTCGAGGCGGTTGTCGCGGCGCATTCCTACCCTTACTCCGTCGACCCGGACGTCGCGCGCGCGGCGATATTGGCGTCCACTTCCTTCATCCAGGCCGCGGTGGGCTGCGTTGTGTCGAGTTCGAACTCGAAGCGATCCACCATGTCTGGCGTCACGTCCGCGGCATCGACATAGAACTGCTCGTACCACCGCCGCAGTTGATAGACCGGCCCATCCTCCTCGACGAGCAGCGGATTGTCGATCCGGGTCTTGTTGCGCCAGATCTGGACATCCTGTTCGAAGCCCATCTTGACGAAGTCGCCAAGGCCGATCGCCGTCTGCATGGCGAGGTCATCGGGAAGCTCAGCAGACTTCTTGACGATGATTCCGTACTGCAGGACAAAGGAATTCGCGTCGATCGGATAGTGACAATTGATCAGAACCGTGCGGTGGTCGACATCGGTGTAGTGATAGGTCAAATCGTCGATCATGAACGACGGGCCGTAGTACGACGCCACCGACGTGGTTCCCAACATCTGGGTTTCGCCGGGTTCCCCGATGTCGGGCCGGCCCGCGCTGTTCATGTACTGCGTGGCCACGTGACCTTCGAAGATGTTCTTGAACTGCGTCGGCAGCGACCCGTGGATATAGAAGAAGTGCGCCATGTCGACAACGTTGTCGATGATTTCCCGGCAGTTGGTGTGCACCACGGTGGTGTACCAGTGCCAGTCGGTCCAGTCGTCGCTGCTCGCACCCTCGATGCGCGGGATTGTCACGTCGGCCGGTGGCGCGTTGCGCTCCGGGTCGTTCCAGACGAACAGCATGCCGTCCTGCTGCATGGTTGGCCACGACGCAGTGCGGGCCAGCTTCGGTGTGCGCTTGCTGTACGGAACGAGTTTGCACTTGCCGTCCGCGCCCCAGCGCCAGTCGTGGAAGGGGCAGGCGATCTCATTGCCCTTGGCGGTGCCCTGGGACAGGTCACCGCCCATGTGACGGCAGTATCCGTCGAGCACGGCGATGGTGCCGTCCTGGCCGCGGAACACGACGAGCTTCTGTCCGAACGCATTGATCTGGTGGGGTTCGCCGTCATCGAAATCGCGAATCAGCCCCAGGCAGTGCCATCCCCGAGCGAACCGGGTCGGCACCGCGCCGGCCTCGATCAATCGGATCTCGTCGGCCTCGGGTTGCGTCGTCATCGTGCGTCCGTCCTTCGATCGATCCATTCGCGGGCTGATGTCCCATTGAACTGCGGAGAGGGTCCATCGCGAGGCGCGCGTTCCGCTCAAAGGGAGATCAGATCCGAAATCGCCAGGATCGGCCTTATCGTCACAATCGTGACCACCACCAGCCACAACACCGTTCCCGCCGGACTGACCGTCGCCGACATCGAGGTGGATCTCCTCGTCGTCGGTTCGGGGACCGGGCTGGCGGCCGCCCTGGCCGCTCGAGAGCAGGGGTTGTCGGTTCTCGTCGTGGAGAAGTCGGCACAGGTCGGTGGTTCGACGGCCCGGTCCGGTGGTGCGTTGTGGCTGCCCGCCAGCCCGGTGATCTCCGAATGCGGCGGGGTGGACACCCCGAGCCGGGCGCAGACCTACCTCGAATCGGTCGTCGCCGGCTCGGCCCCGCGGGAACGGTCGGCGGCGTACGTGGACAACCTTCCGGCGACCGTCGACATGCTGCGTCGCACCACGCCGATGAAATTGTTCTGGGCGAAGGAGTATTCCGACTACCACCCCGAAGAGCCCGGCGGCTCGGCGGCGGGGCGCACCTGCGAGTGCCGCCCGCTCGACACCGCGATTCTCGGCGAGTACCTCCCGGATCTGCGGCCGGGCATCATGGAGGCCGGCATTCCGATGCCGACCACAGGTGCGGACTACCGCTGGATGAATCTGATGAGCCGGGTGCCCCGAAAAGGGCTGCCCACCATCGTCAAACGGCTTGCGCAGAGTGTGGGCGGGCTGGCGCTCGGCAGGCGGTACGCCGCCGGGGGTCAGGCGCTGGCCGCCGGCCTGTTCGCCGGGGCCATTCGCGCCGAGATCCCGATCTGGCTCAACACCGCCCTTGCTGATCTCATCGTCGAGGCAGGCGAGGTCACCGGTGCGATCGTCGAGCACGCAGGCACGACCGTCACCGTCACCGTCACGGCGCGGCGCGGTGTGGTGCTCGCGGCCGGCGGCTTCGACCACCGGATGGACATGCGGCGGAAATTCCAGTCCGAGTCGCTGGAAAACAACTTCAGCCTCGGCGCCGAGTCCAATACCGGTGACGCGATCTGGATCGGCCAGGACGTCGGCGCCGACATTGCCCTGATGGATCAGTCATGGTGGTTCCCTGCTGTGGCACCGTTGCCCGGCAGGGCTCCGGCGGTGATGCTGGCCGAGCGGTCGCTGCCCGGATCGTTCATCGTCGACCAGAACGGTCGCCGGTTCGCCAACGAGTCAGCCGATTACATGAGCTTCGGTCAGCGCATCCTGCAGCTGGAAAACGCAGGGACACCGGTGGACAGCATGTGGATCATCTTCGACCAGCAGTATCGCAACAGCTATGTGTTTGCCGCCGAGCTGTTTCCCCGCATGCCTATCCCCCGCACCTGGTATGACGCCGGAATCGCCGTGCGGGCAGACGATTTCGGCGCGCTGGCGCGCCAGATGAACGTTCCGCACGAGGACTTCCGCGCGACGGTGGACCGCTTCAACGAGGATGCGTTCGCCGGCGAGGATCCCGACTTCGGGCGCGGCCGTAGCGCATACGACCGGTATTACGGTGATCCGACGATCACCCCCAACCCGAACCTGCGGCCGCTGACCAAGGGACCGTTCTACGCGGTGAAGATGGTGCTCAGTGACCTCGGTACCTGCGGTGGGTTGCGCGCCGATGACCGCGCCCGCGTGCTCCGGGAAGACGGCACCGTCATCGACGGGCTGTACGCGATCGGCAACACCGCGGCCAATGCATTCGGGAACACCTATCCCGGCGCCGGTGCGACCATCGCGCAGGGGCTCGTGTACGGCTACATCGCGGCGCTGGACGCCGCACGCGAACGGTGATCAGTCGGCGTCTTCGGCGTCGGCTTTCCGCTCGATCTCGTACCAGTAGGACGGGTCGGGCCATGGAATCTTGCCGCCCTCACCGACTTTCGGGAAATTCGCCTCCGCCTCGTCGAGATCCTTCATGAGTTTGAGGGTGAGTTCCCGTTCGGATGCGTAGTATCTGTCGGCCCACTCCAGCGCGATCTTGGCGTACGCCCAGGAGGGATCCGCGGCGGCCCATCGAGCTTCCTTGGCGGCGTCGCGCTGCATCCTGTCGATGTAGGCGATGTGCTCTTGCAGCATCTGTTTGAGCGACGCCGGATCGCTCAGGTGTCCCAACGTCACCCTCAGGATCGCTGGATGTTTGAGCGACGGCGGCTCGACCGGCGCCTCCCTGGCCCAGCGGGTCACCGCGTCCATCCCGGTCGGGGTGATCTTGTAGAGACGACGGTTGCGGGTGCCTGCGCCGTCCACTCGCGAGGTGAGCAGGCCCATCTTCTCGAGCTTCTTGAGCTCCGAATAGATCTGGCTGAACGCGGGGCTGCCGTAGTAGTAGCGCATGCTCCAGTCGATCCACTTCCGGATGTCGTAACCCGACAGCTCCGTCTCGTATGACAGCATCCCGAGCAACGCCCAGCCGGTCGCGGACAGCGACGGCATGGCGCCAGACTCGGATTCGGTCATCTGCTCAGGGTATCAACCCTGGTCACAGGTTTGCCTGCACCGACCGCTGGCCGGGATGCCGCATTGCGCGGTAGCACCCGTCGGCCGAAAGATGGTCGGGATGTCCGCAACGCACGAGGATGACGCCGCAGAGGAGCTGTATGCGTCACTGACCAACTCGGTGCGTCGGCTGGTCGATGTCGCCATCCGCAGTCATACCGCTCTGGATGGCATCGCGTCGGCGAAGGCCAAGATCGACGCCGCGGCCGATGAGCTCAGCAGCGACTTGATTCCCGGATCGTTCGGCGTCCAACTGGACCCCTCCGGGAGCCCCCGGGCGTGGGGCAACGCTGTCATCGGGTTACGCAACGCGTTGGCGCCGCCGCTCGTCGTACACCAGGAGTCCGACGGCAGCGTGTGGGCGGAGGTGACGCTGGGCGCGGCCTACGAGGGACCCCCCGGACACGTGCACGGCGGCATCTGCGCCTTGCTGCTCGATCACGTGCTCGGGGCAACCGCGCACAAACCGGGCCGGCCCGCCGTCACCGGAACGCTCACGCTGCGCTACGAGTTGGGGACCCGGCTGGGACCTGTGCGGGCCGAGGCTCACGTCGACCGGATCTCCGGCGTGAAGACCTACGCCGTCGGGCACCTGTCGACGTCCGACGGTGTGACGGTGCGCGCGGAAGGGGTCTTCATTCATCCGCGGACAGCGTGACGAGTCCGCACCCCGTGCTGGACACCGCCGCAGCACGCTGATAGGACAGGCTGATGCCGCTTGCTCGAACCGCCGATCTCGTCACCGCCGCATACCGCGCGGGTTCCGGAGTGCTCGCCTGCAACGTGATCATGCTCGAACATGCCGAGGCCATCGTCACCGGCGCCGAACATGTTGGCAGGCCGGTGATTCTGCAGATCAGTGAGAACGCCGTTAAATTCCACCACGACAGGCTGCACCCGATCGCAGCCGCGGCGAGCGCAGTCGCCGCCGCGTCCGAGGTCGACGTCGCGGTTCATCTCGACCACGTCGAAGACGAGCGCCTTCTGCACGCCTGCGCCGGCACCGGCGCGTCGTCGGTCATGTTCGATGCGTCCGCTCTGGACTATGCCGCCAACATTGCCGCCACGAAATCCGCTGCGCAATGGGCACATCGGGAGGGTTTGTTCCTCGAAGCGGAACTCGGCGAAGTGGGCGGCAAGGACGGTGCACACGCTCCCGGTGTTCGCACCGACCCCGGCGAGGCAGCTGAGTTCGTCGCGGCGACCGGCGTCGATGCCCTGGCGGTCGCGGTGGGAAGCTCCCACGCGATGGCCGACCGCAGCGCCACCCTGGATTTCGAACTCATCCGGCGGTTGCGTGCCGCCGTACCGGTTCCCCTTGTGTTGCACGGCTCGTCAGGAGTTGCCGACAGCGAACTTCGCAAGGCCGTCGAGGCCGGGATCACCAAGATCAATGTGGGCACGCTGCTCAACGTCCGTTTCACCGCCGCGGTCCGCGCCCACCTGGCCGCGGACCCGAACGTCAACGATCCGCGCCGTTACCTCGCGCCCGCACGCGAAGCGATCGCCGAGGCGGTCGCCGCGCTGATCACCACGGTCGACGGGTAGTCACGCGGCCTCAGGCGTCACCCACCTCCACGACGTGGACATGCACCCCCGCCGCACCGATTCGCTCCAGCTGTGTCGGGTCGGCGGTGGAGTCGGTCACGAGGTGATCGATCTCCTTGAGTGTCACCATCTTTGCGAGAGTGACCTTGCCGATCTTGGAGCCGTCGACGGCGACGATCACCTGCTGCGCGTTGGCGGCCATGGCCATCGCGGTGCGTGCTTCCGCCTCGTCGAACGTGGTGGGCCCCACCTCGGCTGACATCCCGTCCGCACCGAGAACCGCGGTGCCGACGTTGATCACCTGGAACGCGTGCTCAGACATCGGCCCCACCGCCTCCAACGAGTTCGCCCGCACCAAACCGCCGGTCACGATCACCTTCATGTGCGCGTCGACGGCGCACTCGGCGGCGATCGTCAGGGAGTTCGTCACGATCGTCATCTGCGGACGGCCTTTGAGCGATCGCGCGACCTCACTGGTGGTCACCCCACCGGTCAAGGCCACCGCCTGAGGTCCGGCAGGCACCAGCGCGGCGGCGTGCTGGGCGATCCGCTGTTTGATCGCGATCATCCGGTGATCACGCAGCCGGACCGGAATCTCACTGCCGCTCGGATCGAGAGCCCGTGCCCCGCCGTGCGTTCGGACCAGCAGTCCCTGGTCTTCGAGCTCGCTGAGGTCGCGGCGCAACGTCGCCGCCGACACCCGCAGCTCGGTGCGAAGCACCTGCGAGTCGACTTCGCCCCGCGCCCGCAGCAGCGAGAGCACCTCACGCATCCGATCGGTGCGTCTGGTCGACATGGCGGTGCCTCCTCCGCTGCGCAGGCCGGGCGATCAGCCAAACGATCAGTTTTACTGATCACTTGACGTGATTGCATTGCGCACTCTGAGCGAGCTTCCCATGATCGAGCAATGTTGCAAATGTCCGGGGAGCGGATCAGCTGGCTCGCCGACACGATCCGCAGACACAAGTCCGGGGAGACGGTCGGTGTCTATTCGGTCTGCTCGGCACACCCCACGGTGGTCGAGGCGGCGATCGTGCAGGCCGCCACCGATGGCGTGCCGGTGCTGATCGAAGCCACGTCCAATCAGGTCGACCAGTTCGGCGGCTACACCGGAATGCGCCCGGCCGAGTTCCGCGACCTCGTGCACGGCATCGCCGACCGATGCGGATTCCCGCGCAGCCGGGTCGTGCTCGGCGGCGACCATCTGGGCCCGAATCGTTGGCAGGGCGAAACCGCCGCCGCCGCAATGGAAAAGGCCGATGGGCTGATCGCCGCGTACGTCGAGGCCGGCTACGCGAAGATTCACCTCGATTGCAGCATGTCCTGTGCCGACGACCCGGCCGTCCTCGATGACGAGACCGTGGCGCAGCGCACCGCACAGCTGCTGCACGTCGCCGAAGAATCCGCGCAGCGCAGCGGCGCCGGCCATCCGATGTACGTCATCGGCACCGAGGTGCCGGTTCCGGGCGGGGCCCACGAGACGCTCGGCGTCCTGACCCCCACACCCCCGGACCGTGCGCAGCGGACCATCGACGCGCATCGCGCCGCGTTCACCCGGTCTGGGCTCGACCACGTGTGGCCCCGGGTCATGGCTCTGGTGGTGCAGCCCGGCGTGGAATTCGACCATCTTCAGGTCATCGACTACCGCCGCAACGCCACCGCGGCGCTGCGGCGCGTTCTCGACACCGAACCGCATCTGGTGTTCGAGGCGCATTCCACCGACTATCAGCGACCCGCACAATTGCGCGAGCTCGTCGAAGACCATTGGGCCGTCCTCAAAGTCGGCCCGGGACTGACCTTCGCGATGCGCGAGGCGCTCTTCGGACTCGCCCACATCGAGAACCAACTGCTGCAGGAGTCGCGGTCCGACCTGATCGAGGTCGTCGAACGACGCATGCTCGCCAATCCCCAGTACTGGCAGGCCTATTACGACGGGGATCCGCAGACCCAGCAGACGGCCCGCCGCTACAGCTTCAGCGACCGGTTGCGGTACTACTGGGCCGACGACGAGGTCGATGCCGCGCGCCGACATCTTCTGGACAACCTCGACCGGGTCGGCATCCCGCTGCCGCTCGTCAGTCAATTCCTCCCGCATCAGTACGACCGCGTCCGCGCCGGCGAACTCGATCTGACCGCCAACGCCCTGGTGATCGACAGGATTCGAGATGCCATGCGGCCCTACGCGCGCGCCTGCCGCACTGAGAACACGACCACCGGAGACCAACGATGACCAGTTCCACGCCAGCCCAAGAAGACGGCGGCGCAACGATTCTCGAGATCGGGCAGCAGCCCGGCGTGTGGCGGCAGGTCGCCCATCGCAACGATCCCGCGATCGCCGACTTCGTCCGCACGATCGTCGAACGGCCGGATATCCGGGTCATCCTGACCGGGGCGGGCAGCTCCGCGTTCATCGGCGACATGGCCGCCGCCACGCTTCGCCGGCACCTCGGACGCCGCGTCGACGCGATCGCCACCACGAGCATCGTCAGCAACCCGCTCGATCACCTCGAACGGAACACCCCGACGCTGATGGTCTCGTTCGGCCGTTCCGGCAATAGTCCCGAGAGCCTGGCCACCACAGCGTTGGCCGACGAGCTGATCGACGATATCTGGCACCTCGTCCTCACCTGCGACGCCGACGGCACGCTCGCGAAGGCGCACGCCGGCCGGCCGAACTCCGCCGTCGTCTGTATGCCCGAGCGTGCCAACGACACCGGTTTTGCCATGACCTCGAGCCTGACCTCGATGTTGTTGACATGTCTGCAGCTGCTCGGTCCGGCCACCGCCGCCAACGGCGAGGCGCTGGCCACCGCGGCCGAATACGTCGCAAGCCTGCGGAGCGACATCGCGGCGCTGGCCAGGACCAAAAAGAAACGGCTGGTCTACCTGGGCAGTGGACCGCTCGAAGGGCTCGCGCAGGAGTCCGCGCTGAAGATGCTGGAGCTGACCGCCGGTGAGGTCGACACCTACTTCGACTCCCCGCTGGGCTTCCGGCACGGGCCGAAGTCCGTGCTCGACGGTGACACGCTCGTCGTCGTCTACTCCGCCACCGACCCGTACACCCACCGCTACGACCTCGACATCATCGCCGAGATTCGGGCCCAACTCGGCGACGACGCGGTCGCGGTGCTCAGCACCGAGCCGCTGCCCGAGGAGTACGGCGAGGCTGTCGTGTTGCCAGGCCTCGACGGTCTGGACGACGCGATGGTCGCACTGGCGTACGTGGTGTTCGCGCAATACCTGGCACTGTTCACCGCACTGGAGCACGGCAAGACACCGGACAATCCTTTCCCCTCCGGCGAGGTCAGCCGCGTCGTTCGCGGCGTCACGATCCATCCCATGACCAGGAACGGACGGTAGACGATGGCACGCTATCTAGGGGTCGACGGCGGCGGTTCGAAGACCGCGCTGGCGCTCGTCGACGACACCGGCCACATCATCGCCCGCGCAACGGCTCCGACGTCCTACTACTTCAACGACGGCTTCGACATCGTCGAAAAGTCGCTCGCGCAGGGCGTTACCGACATCTGCGCCCATGCGGGCATCACGCCCGCCGACATCGACGCCGCCTTCTTCGGTCTTCCCGGCTACGGCGAGGCGAGCGGCGACATCGAAGCTCTCGACGCGGTACCCGCCGGCGTGCTGGGGCATGACCGCTACAGCTGCGACAACGACATGGTTTGCGGCTGGGCCGGTTCACTGGCCGGCGCAGACGGGATCAACGTTATCAGCGGCACGGGGTCGATGACCTACGGCGAACGTGAGGGCATCGGCCACCGCGTCGGCGGCTGGGGGGAACTCTTCGGCGACGAAGGGTCAGCGTATTGGATTGCCGCACAAGGGCTCAACGCTTTTTCCCGGATGAGTGACGGCAGGCTGCCGAAGGCCCCATTGCATGGTCTGATGAAGAAGCGGCTGGACGTCAGCGGTGATCTCGACGTCGTCAGTCTGGTCATCGACACGTGGAAAGGCAACCGCAGCAAGATCGCCGCCCTGGCGACGACGGTCTGCGAGGCCGCCGAGGCAGGTGACGAGCCGTCTGCCCGCATCCTGTCGGCGGCGGTCGCCGAGCTGGTCGCCCTGATCGAAACGACCCGAACGCTGATCGGATTCACCGATGCCGACATCGTGCCGGTGTCCTATTCGGGCGGGATGTTCTCCAACGACGGCTTCCTGAACCAGTTCATCGCCGCAGTGCAGGACTCTGCGGCCACGTACGACCTGCAGACTCCCCGGCTCGACCCGGCAGTGGGCGGTGCGCTCTACGCCGCCAAGCGCAGCGGCCATCCGCTGAGTCCGTCTGCCGTACAACATCTTTCCGACCACAACCCGACAAGGTGACGTCACCATGACCATGACCACCGCACCACGGACCCGCGGCTGGATCTTCTACGCCGCCCTGCTCATCCTGTTCTGGGGCGTGTGGGGCGCATTCTCGGCCCTGCCGTCGTCGAAGTACGGCTATCCCGACGAGATGATCTACAGCATCTGGGCGCTGACGATGATCATCCCGGCAGCCGTCGCACTCCGCGGACAGAAGTGGGATCGCCGCCCGGCCGCGACGATCTACGGCCTGCTGATCGGCCTGACCGGTGCCGGAGGCCAGCTGATCCTGTTCCAGGCGCTGACGATGGGCCCCGCCTATCTGATCTTCCCGATCGTGTCGATCTCGCCGGCCATCACGGTGATCATGGCGATGGTGCTTCTGCGCGAACGCATCCCACCGCTGGCCGTCGTGGGTCTGATCTTCGCACTCGCCGCGATCGTGCTGTTCACGGTCACCGGCGGCGACTCCGAAGGCTCGTCCGGCCCGTGGCTGTTGCTGTCGATCCTGATCTGCGTGGCGTGGGGTGTGCAGGCGTACTTCATGCGCAAGTCCGCGACCGTCGGGATCAACGAAGCCACCACGTTCGGGTGGATGACGATCAGCGGCCTGATTCTCATTCCCGTGGCGCTGATCTCGCTCGGCGGCATACCCACCGACTTCCCCTGGCAAGCACCCGCATTGACAGCCGGGACCCAGGTGCTGAACGCGATCGGCGCGCTGTTCCTCGTGATGGCGCTCGCCCGCGGCAAGGCGTCGATCGTGGCGCCGACGACGAACGCGCTCGCACCCGCGCTCACCGTGATCATCTCGCTGATCGCCTACCAGACCCTGCCGACGCCGTATGGGGCGATCGGTATCGTGCTGGCCCTCGTCGGCTCGACGCTGATGGTGTACGCCGACGAGAAACGCGGCGAGTCTCCCACCGAGGCGGTGCGATGAAACCCACCGTCGTCATCATCGGCGCGGGCAGCGTCGAATTCACCCGCGAGCTGCTTGGCGACATCCTGTCGTTCGCCGAGCTGGGCTCGACGCGGGTGGTGTTGCACGACATCGACGCACAGCGGCTCGAGACGGCGCAGGCGATCGCCCGCGCGACCGCGCTGGCCGCCGGCGCCGAGCCCGAGATCGTGGCCACCCTGGATCGCCGTCGGGCGCTCGACGGCGCGGACTACGTCATCAACGTCATCCAGGTCGGGATGCACGATGCCACGGTGCGGGACTTCGAGATCCCCGCGCGCTACGGGCTGAAGCAGACCATCGGTGACACCATCGGCGTCGGCGGCATCTTTCGCGGCCTGCGCACCTTCCCGGTGCTCGCCGATATCGCGCGTGACATGGCGCAGGTGTGCCCCGACGCCTGGTTGTTGAACTACACCAACCCGATGGCGATGAACATCTCGTTCCTGCACGCGGTCGCACCGAAGCTGAAAGTGCTTGGGCTGTGCCATTCCGTGTACTGGACGATGGTCGGGCTGTGTGAACTCATCGACGTGCCCTACGACGAGGTGGCGTACTGGTCGGCGGGAGTGAACCACCAGGCCTGGGTGCTGCGGTGGGAACGCGGCGGCCAGAACCTCTATCCCCTGCTGGATGAACGGATCGCAAGCGACCCGGAGTTGCGCAGACGAGTCCGGGTCGACATGTACCGGCGGCTGGGCTACTACCCCACCGAGACGAGCGAGCACAGCAGCGAATACGTCGGCTGGTACCTGCACGATGACGCCGAGATCGAACGATTGCGCATCAACGTCGGCGAGTACGTGGCGATCAGTGCGGCCAACCTCGCCGAATATGCCCGGGTGCGAGCCGAATTGGCCGACTCCCCGACATTGCCCATCGACACCGGCTCCACGGAGTACGCACCGCAGGTGATCCATTCCCTGGAAACCGGAACGCCGCGGGTCATCTCCGCCAACGTCATCAACGACGGATTGATCACCAACCTGCCCGACGGACTGGCGGTCGAGGTGCCGACGCTGCTGGACGCCCTCGGGGCGCATCCGATGAAGGTGGGTGACCTCCCGCCACAGTGCGCGGCGCTCAACCGGAGTTTCCTCGGGCCCGTCGACCTCACGGTGCGCGCGGCCGTCGACGGCGACCCGCGGCTGGTGCGCGCCGCGGCGATGGTCGATCCGAACACCGCCGCGACGCTGACCGTCGATCAGATCTGGGCGCTATGCGACGAGTTGACCGCCGCGCACGGTGACCTGCTGCCCCCGCCGCTACGTTCCCAATCCACCCGAGATCTCGCCAACTAAGGAGTGTCACCGTGATTCGACGTAGGTTGTGCATCGCATTGGTCGCCGTCCTCGCCGTCGTTCTCGCCGGGTGCGGTGGCGGAGGCGGCTCGTCGGGCCCCACCGAGATCGCGGTGTGGCACGGTTATCAGGACACCGAGGGCGAGGTGTTCAAGAGCCTGGTCGACCAGTACAACAAGGAACACCCGGACGTCAAGGTGTCCGAGTTGTACTCGAAGAACGACCTTGTGCTGCAAAAGGTTCTGACCGCGGTGCGCGGCAACAGCGCACCGGACGTGGCCTACATGTTCGGGTCGTGGTCGCCCAACATCGCGAAGATTCCCTCGCTGGTCGACATGGCCGACGAGGTCAAGAAGCCGGACTGGAAGTGGGACGACTTCTACGAGGCCGAACGCAAGGCGGCGACCGTCGGCGACAAGGTGGTCGGCGTGCCCGCACTGGTGGACAATCTGGCGATCGTCTACAACAAGAAGCTGTTCGCCGACGCCGGCGTGGCACCGCCGACCCCGGAGTGGACCTGGGACGATTTCCGCGCGGCGGCAGCCAAACTCACCGACCCCGCCAAGGGCCAGTTCGGTTGGCTGATCCCCGCCGACGGCAGCGAAGACACGGTGTGGCACTACATTCCGATGCTGTGGGAAGCCGGCGGCGACATCCTCAACACCGACAACACCAAGGCCGTCTTCAACTCCGACGCCGGTGTGCGGGCGCTGACGACGCTGCAGCAGATGGCGGTGACCGACAAGTCGCTGTACCTGGACACCACCAACGAGAACGGCCCCAAGCTGATGAACAGCGGCAAGATCGGGATGCTGGTCACCGGCCCGTGGGACCTGTCCTCGCTGTCGGACATCGACTACGGCGTCCAGGTGATGCCCAGCTATCCCGGGTCCGCCGGCGGACATCAGACCATCGCCGGACCCGACAACTGGGTGGTGTTCAACAACGGGGACAAGCGCAAGCAGGCGGCCATCGACTTCGTGAAGTGGCTGTCGGCACCCGAACAGGTCAAGAAGTTCTCCTTGGGCACCGGCGATCTGCCGATCCGCGCCTCGGTCGGTGACGACAAGTCCGTGCTCGCCGAGCTCGACAAGAATGTCCCGGGCACCGCCGCCTTCGTCGACAACCTGAAGAACGTGCACATGGTGCGGCCGCAGGTCGAGCAGTACCCGGCAGTGTCGGAAGCTATCGGCCAGGCGGTCATGTCTGTCATGCTCGGCACGGAACAGCCCAAGGCCGCACTGGACTCCGCCGCCCAGGCCGCCGACGCGAAGCTGGCCGAGAAGTAGGGAGTCGATGCCTGCACTGCTTCGGCGGCTGAGCCGCACAGACACCGTGTCGGGGTGGGCGCTGGTCAGCCCGGCCGCGATTCTGATCGGGATCTTCGGACTGCTCCCGGTGCTGATGTCGCTGCAGTTGTCGTTCCAGAAGTCCGACCTGCTCAGCGCCGAGACGCCCTGGGTGGGGTTCGACAACTACAAGAAGCTGGCCGACGACCCCGTCTTCCTCGATGCGATCAAGCACACCATCATCTACACGGCGTTGTTCGTGCCCGGCACGATGCTGGTGGGGTTGTTCGTCGCGGCGGCGCTGAACCGTTCGGTGCGGTTCATCTCGGTGTACCGGACCGCCGCCTACATCACGATGGCGGTGTCGACGATCTCGCAGGGCATCATCTTCCTGTGGCTGACCGACCGTGACTACGGACTGGTCAACGCCGCGCTGAACGCCGTCGGTGTCGCGTCGCAGCCGTTCCTGGCTTCCCCGTCGCAGGCGCTCTACGTGATCGCGGCGATGACGATCTGGGGCTGGACAGGTTTCTCGGTGATCGTGTACTTGGCTGCGCTGCAGGGTGTTCCACCGGAGTTACACGAAGCCGCCGCGATCGACGGCGCATCCGCGTTCACCCGGTTCCGCACCATCACGGTGCCGTTGCTCGGCCCGGCGAACCTCTTCCTCCTGGTGTGGCTGACGATCAACGCCCTTCAGCTGTTCGACGAGGTCTATGTGACGACCCGCGGCGGTCCGCTGCGGGCCACCACGGTGATCGTCTACTACCTGTGGGACCGGGCCTTCGTACAGTTCGACGCGGGCTACGCCGCCGCCATGGCCTACGCGCTGTTCGTCGTGATCCTGATCGTCACGGCCGTCCAGTTCCGGCTGGCCCGACGGTATGTGCACTCATGACCGGCCTTCTCAGCACCCGCAGTCTCGCCCCGGCCGACCCGGTCGAATCAGGCGCGACATCGCGATGGCGGCTGCCGTTCAGCCCGTGGCATCTGGTCCTGATCCCGTTGACGTTCATCCTGCTGGTGCCGTTGCTGTGGATGCTCGTCACATCGTTGGAGACCGAAGGCGAAGCCAATCGCTTCCCGCCGGTGCTGTTTCCGGAGAGTCCGCGCTTCTCGAACTATTCCGAGGCATGGGCCGCGGCGCCGTTCGGGCACTTCTTTCTCAACAGCGCTGCGGTCACCGGTGTGGTGTTGGTGAGCAACCTCGTGGTGTGCAGCCTGGCGGGCTATGCGTTCGCGCGCATCCGCTTCCTGGGTCGTGGAGCGCTTTTCGTCGCGCTGATGGCGACGCTGATGGTGCCGTTCCAGGTCACGATGATCCCGGTGTTCCTGATCGTCAAGTGGTTCGGCGACAACGTGTGGGCAGGTCTGGGCATCGACCACATCGGCGCGCTGATGCTGCCGAACCTGGCGACGGCGTTCGGCATCTTCTTCCTGCGTCAGTTCTTCATGACCGTCCCCGTCGAACTGGAGGAAGCCGCGCGGGTCGACGGAACCTCGCGAATCGGCGTGCTGGTGAAGATCATCCTCCCGCTGTCGTTGCCCGCGCTGTCGACGTTGGCAGCCTTGACCGTGCTCACGTCGTGGAACGACTTCCTGTGGCCGCTGATCGTCATCACATCGCAGGACCAGATGACGATCCCGTTGGGGCTGAGCTACTTCCAGGGTGCACACCACGTCAAATGGCCGTTGCTGATGGCGGCCAATGTGATGAGCCTGCTGCCGATGCTGCTGGTATTCGTCGGGGCGCAACGCTATTTCGTGCAATCGGTCGCGAGCCAGGGATTGAAGGGCTGAGCATGGCAGAAGTCGAATTCCAGGACGTCACAAGGCGGTACGCGGGTGGGGTGGTCGCCCTCAAGGACTTCACCCTGACGATTGCCGACGGGGAGTTCCTTATCCTGGTCGGGCCGTCCGGGTGCGGCAAGAGCACCGCGTTGAGACTGCTTGCAGGACTTGACAAGCCGACATCCGGTGACATCAGGATCGGCGACCGGACCGTCACCGGCCTGGCACCGGGCGAGCGTGACATCGCCATGGTGTTCCAGAATTACGCGCTGTACCCGCACATGTCGGTCTACCGCAATCTGGCCTACGGGCTTGCGCAGCGCAAGACACCGCGCGCCGAGATCGAACGGCGGGTCCGGGAGACCGCCGCCTTGCTCGAGATCGACATGTTGTTGGACCGCAAGCCGGGTCAGCTTTCCGGCGGCCAGCGGCAGCGAGTTGCGATGGGCCGCGCGCTGGTCCGCAGGCCGCAGGCGTTCCTGCTCGACGAACCACTGTCAAACCTCGACGCCAAGTTGCGCAATCAGGTCCGCGGGGATCTGAAGCGATTGCACCGCGAACTGCCGGTCACCTCGATCTACGTCACTCACGATCAGGTCGAGGCGATGACGCTCGGCGACCGGCTGTGTGTGATGTCCGGCGGCACGATTCAACAGATCGGCACGCCCGACGAGATCTACAACCACCCGGCCAATACCTTCGTCGCCGCGTTCATGGGTAGTCCCCCGATGAACCTCATTGCGGGCGAGGTCCGCTCGGGGGTGCTGCACCTCGCCGACGCCGCGGTGACGGCGGTGTCGACACCGGACGGTCCGGTGACGGTCGGCGTTCGTCCGGAGCACCTGCTGCTGCACGCCGCCTACACCGACGGGCTGCTGTCGGCGCGGGTCGATTTCGTCGAACCGCTGGGCAGCCACGTGTTGGTGACGGCCCTGGTCGATACCGGGGACACGGACAGCGCGCAGGTGATCGTCCATGCACCCGCAGGCACCGATCTGCCTGCGGGCACCCGCGTCGGCCTGGAGATGCCGCCGGAGCGGACGTACTTCTTCGACGCAGACACCGGCGCCGCCCGCCGCAGTCGCGAGCACATCGCACTCTGAGCGGCCACCCCGCTCACCGGGAGTGGTTGTTGCTTCCCGCTCGGGCACCGATCACAGTGGGTGCCAGCGACAAAGGAGGCCGATGACTGCGCAGGACACCCCGTTCGACGAAACCGTCGACGTCATCGTGGCCGGCTCCGGCGGCGGGATCACCGGCGCCTACACCGCGGCCCGCGAAGGACTGTCGGTAGCGCTGGTGGAGGCGACCGACAAGTTCGGCGGCACCACCGCCTACTCGGGCGGCGGCGGCATGTGGTTTCCGTGCAACCCGGTCCTGCAGCGCGCGGGCAGCGACGACACGATCGAGAAAGCGCTGAACTACTTCCACACCGTGATCGGCGACCGCACGCCGCGAGAACTGCAGGAGACCTATATCCGCCGCGGACCCGCTCTGGTCGAATACCTGGAAGCCGACGAGAATTTCGTATTCAGCGTGCTCCCGTGGCCGGACTACTACGGGTCGGTGCCGGACTCCCGCAGCGACGGCTTGCGCCACATCGTGGCGGCCCCCATTCGCGGCGAGAAACTCGGCCCCTACGCCGGTTCCGTGCGCGGGCCACTGGACCATGACCGTCTCGGCGCGCCGGTTCCGGACAAGCTCTTCGGCGGACGGGCGCTGATCGGCCGCTTCCTCGCCGCGCTGGCCGGCTACCCCGACGCGGCGCTGTACCGCGACACCCAGCTGACCGATCTGATCACCGACGAGGGTCGGGTGGTCGGGGCGGTGGTGCAGCGCGACGGGAACCCGGTGCGGATCGGCGCCCGGCGCGGAGTGCTCTTGGCCGCAGGCGGATTCGAGCACAATCCCGAGCTGCGACGGACGTACGGGGTGCCCGGCGAAGCCAAAGACACGATGGGCGGACCTGGCAGCACGGGTGCGGCATTGCAGGCCGCGATCCGGATCGGCGCGGCGACCGATCTGATGGATCAGGCGTGGTGGTCACCGGGCCTGACCCACCCGGACGGTCGCTCGGCGTTCGCGCTGTGGTTCACCGGCGGCATCTTCGTCAATCAGGCCGGACAGCGGTTCGTCAACGAGTCCGGGGCGTACGACCGGATCGGCAGGCAGATCATCGCCGAGATGCAGGCCGGCCGCCTCGACATCCCGTTCTGGATGGTCTACGACAACCGCGAGGGCGAGATTCCGCCGGTGAAGGCGACCAACGTCTCGATGGTCGACACCGAGAGCTATCGGGACGCCGGATTATGGCGCAGTGCAGACACTTTGGCCGAATTGGCTGAACTGATCGGGGTCCCCGCCGAGGCCCTCGACGAGACGGTAACCCGGTACAACGCCATGGTCGCCGCGGGTTCCGACACCGACTTCGGCCGCGGCGACGAGGCGTACGACCGGGCGTTCTCCGGCGGCGAATCACCCATGGTCGCGATCGACACACCCCCGTTTCACGCGGCGGCGTTCGGACTGTCCGATCTCGGCACCAAAGGTGGGCTGCGCACGGATACCAGGGCGCGGGTGCTAGACGAGTCCGGCCGGCCGATCCCCGGCCTGTACGCGGCGGGTAACACCATGGCAGCGGTCAGCGGAATGACCTATCCCGGTGGCGGGAACCCGATCGGCGCGTCGATGTTGTTCAGTTATGTGGCCGCACTCGACATGGCCGGCGACGTCAGGTCAGCTTGATCAACTTGAACGGCATGTTGATGAACAGTGCGAGGCTGCGCCCGCAGGCTCCCGGCTGACCGGTGGTCGAATCCTGACCCACCAGCATGTTGGACGTGGGATCGGTCTGATCACCGCCCGGGGTGGACCCGTGGAATCGGATCACCTGTAAGCCCGGCGCGCTGGTGCCGTCCTGACATGGCATCCAGTCCTCGATGACGCGCTTGACCCGCCAGTCCCCACCGGTCTGATAGATCGGAGCCGTCCACCCGGCGTCGCTGCTCACCGTGCCGGTGCATTCGGTGGGATAACTGCATGTCGAGTTGATCGTCCAGATACTGCGGATGCTGCGCTCGTCGTGGAACACGTCGTTGGTGGTCGCCCATTCACCGTTGGACGTGGCCTGGAATGTGCCGTTGAGCGCCCATTTTCCGTCGGCGCTCGCGGCGGCCGGATTCAGGAGGCCGCCGAGCACCGCAGCGGTCAGCGCCGTGACGCCGACCAGCGTTCGTGACCTTCGCATGTGGCCTCTCCCCTCACCTGTGATCATGTCGTCGGCAGCAGATCCTTCCACGACATATCCCCCTTCACGTCGGCCAGATTGGTCTGCTGGCCCACGTGGCCGTCGGGCGTGACGTAATGCCCGGTCGCGGGGTCGTAGGTGGCGATCGCCACCGACGGGCCGCCTGCCGGACTCGGCGTGAACGCGCTCGGCGCAACCGCGGGCCCGCCGCCCTGATCGGTCGGCGCGATATCCGGAACCCCCTTGGGCGCCAACGTGTCCGGAACGGGCGGTATCGGCGTACCGGCAGGAGCCGGGACAGGCCCTGGCGGCAGCGGAGTGCCCTGCAGCGGGCCGTAGATGTGATCCTGGAAGGTCGTCCGATCGTCGGGCGGGATCCCCTGCGCGATCAGGTTGGGATCGATCGGGTTCGGACCGGTCGCATGCTGACGCATCGCCAATGGTTCGAAAGGCTTGTCGCTGTCGCAGATCTCCACCGTCGGTGCCCGCTTACCCGGCTCGCCCTGGCACGGATAGTTGCGCGCACCGCGGACAGCGATCGGCGAGTCCTGCGGCAGCTTGCAGTAGAGGCCGTCCGGAGTGTCGATGGTGGACGTGTCCTCCGGTGAACGCCACTGTGACGGGGGCAGGAAGCCCACCGTGCACGCGGGCGGATCGCTGATCGTCAGGGTGAAGTCACCCAGCGTCATACCCGTCGGGTTGTTGAGCGGCGAGCCGACCGCCTGGATCGAACCGATGTAGGGCGGCAACAGCACCAGAAGTTGTTCCAGGCTCTTGTTGTAGGTCACGCCGACCTGCCCTAGCGTCGACAGACTGGCCAGCAGGATCGGTAGCGTCGGCTTCACCTGGGTGAACAACGCGGAGGCTTCGTCGGCCGCGCCGGGCCCGTTGGCCAGGATGCCGCGCCACTGCGGATCGTTGGTATTCAGCTGGCCGGTGATGCCGGCCAGGCTGTGCGCCCAGGTGCGGATGGCATCGGTGGAGGCAAGCTGACCGTCCAGCAGCGGGCGGCTGTCCTCCACCAGGGTGCGCGTCTGATCGGCGGTCGCGCTGAAATCGGCGGCCAGCTTGGACGCCGAGTCGTTCAACGTGGTGAGGTCATCACCGGCGCCGTTGAGCCCCTGGTACGCGCTGTCCAACAGATTGCCGATGCGGTTGGTCGGGATGCTCTTGAGCAGCTCGTTGGTCTGATCGAGGACCGGGCCGACCGCCTGCGGGACGGTCGCGTTCTTGGCGGGAATGACCGACCCGTCCTGGAGGAACGGCCCGGAATCGGTGTGCGGCACCAGATCCACGTACTGCTCACCGACCGCCGACACGCTGAGCACCCGTGCCTGGAGATCGGCGGGCACCTTCGGATTGCTGGCCAGCGACAGGGTGGCCACCGCCCCGGAGCGGGTCGGCACCACCTCGGTGACCTTGCCCAGCTGTACGCCGCGGTAGGTCACGTTCGAGAACTGATACAGCCCACCGGTTCTCGGCAGCTCGAGCTTGACCGTGATCCGGCCGATGCCGAGCAAGGTGGGCGCCTGCATGTACACCATGACCATGACGGCGATCCCCACGACCGACGCGATCGTGAAGATGATCAGCTGATTGCGGACGAAACGCGTCAGCATCAATTACCCCCGTCCTGTGGCGCTGCTTCCGGAGCCGGTCCCGGCAGCGGGCCGGAGCCCGTACCGGGCAATGGAATGGCGTCCGTTGCCGGGGCGGGAAGAGTCGCGTTGGTCAGCGACGCCTGCCCCGGTACCGGCGCGGGACCAGGACCGAACTGCTGCGGAAGATCCGCCACCTGCGTCGGGGGCGGCGCCGGGCTGAACGGGGCGTGCAGCGGATCGTAGGTGTAGGTCGCGTACCACGGATCGCCAGGCGCGGGAACGAGTTTGGCGTTCTCATCACCCCAGCGAGTACCCAGCATCAGGGTCTTCTTCAACCGGGGCACGGTGAAGTCGAAGATGATGAACTGGTTCAGATAGTCACCGCGGATCGCGCGGTCGATGACCTGCTGGGTGTAGGGGAACGTCGGCAGGTAGGCCAGCGCCGTGTCCAGCTTCGGTCCCACGTCGGCAAGTGACTTCAGCGTGGGCTCCAGGTTCTGCAGGTTGCGCACGAGGTCGGCCTTCGTGTCGTTGACCAGACCGGTGGCCAGGTTCGAGAAATCACGGAACTTCTCCAGCGCCGTCGTGATGCGCGGACGTTCCTTGATCAGCACGTCCAGCGCAGGCGGGATCCGGTTCAGCGCGTCGGTCAGGACTCCCTGCTGCGCGGCGAACGTACCGGCCAGCCGATTCAGCGAGTTCACCGCCTCGTTGATGCTGTCGCGCTGGGTGGCCAGCAGGCCGACGAAATCGTTGAGCCGCGTGAGCAAGTCGCGGATCTGGTCGGTCCTGCCGTTGAGCGCGGTACTGAACTCGTGGATGATGTCGCCGATCTGACCGAGTCCACCGCCGTTGACGACCACCGACAGCGCCGAGAGGGTCTGCTCGGTCGACGGGTAGGTCGACGAGCGGTTGAGCCCGAGCGTTGCACCGGGTTGGAGGACCCCGGTCGGTGCTTGCCCCAGCGGGGGGTTCAGCGCCAGATGCATCGAGCCCAACAGGCTGGTCTGCCCCACCGACGCCACCGCGTTGGCCGGAATCACGACGCCGGGCTGGACCGATACCTCGACATCGGCATGCCAGTCGGTGACCGTCATGTCACCGACACTGCCGACCACGACATCACCGACCATGACCGGCGAATTCGATTCCAGCTGGCCCACATTGGCGATTTCGATGTGGTAGGTGGTCGCACCCTTGCCGTGTCCGACGGTTCCAGGCAACGGCAGGGAATTCAGACCACCGAAACTACAGCCGGTCACCGTGACCGCGACGCACGAGGCGGTCACCACCAGGCGCTGCACCGAACCGCGACGGATCATGATGGCGGGTTCCCTTCAGCGGCGGCCGGAGCCGGAGCAGGCGGCGGCGCTTCAGCGGGCAGCAGCATCCCCTGCAGGTCCGAGGGCGGCTGGGCAGCAGGGCCGACCGGTACACCGGGCGGGATCGGAGCGCCGGGGAACAGCGCCGGCGACGGGTCGGCGGGCAGACCGTTCGGGGCGTAGGCGCCCTGATGGGTATTCGGCGGACCACCCCAGCCGGCGGGGCCGGGCACGTCACCGTTGTAGCCGGTGAAGGCCGAGACGGCAGGCGGGATCTCGTAACCCGGCGGGGTCCCGCCCGAGCCACCCGGGGCCAGGCCCGGCTCGCTGTAGATCAGCTTGTCCGGACTGGTGGACTTACCGAGGTAGGCGTTGAACGGGAACGGCAGGTAGTTGAAGTTCAACAATCTCAACGCCGGGCCGAGGTACTGCGCGCACAGCTTCCCGGTCTCCGGTGCGGTGGCGTTCTGCACGGCCCCGATCGCCGAGCAGACGACCTGCAGCGGGTTGGAGAAGTTCGCCAGTGCGAAACCGCCCAAAGCGCTCTGCGAGTCGGGGTTGTAGATGTTGTAGGCGTTGCCGATCGCGTTCGGCGCCACATGCAGCAGATTCTCGACGACGAGCTTGTTGTCGGCGAGGTTCTTGGTCACGTTGCCCAGCCGCTGAATCTGCTCAGCGGTCTGGTTGCGCGAACCTGCGATGAACCGTTGGACGTCGACCACCGCGCTGGACAGATTTGTCAGCGCCCCGTCGAGGTCGGAGCGGCTGCCGTCGACCACGCTGGTCAGCGACGCCAACCGATCCTGGAACTGGACGATCTGAGTGTTGCTGTCACGCAACGCCGTCACGAAGATCTGCAGGTTCTTGATGGTGTCGACGATGTTGCCGCTGCCGTCGGCAAGCACCTTGCTGACCCCGGACAACTGCTTGATGGTGTCCCGCAGCTTTTCCCCGTTGCCGTCCAGGGCGTTGGCCGCGCTGTCGATGAAGCGCCCGATGGATGTCGGCTGCCCGTCGCCCTTCGGGCCGAGATCGGTGGCCAGGCGCATCAACTGTGTCTTGATCTCATCCCACTCGACCGGAACCGCGGTGCGGTCCAACCCGATCACCGCTCCGTCGGCCATCTTCGGGCCTTTGTCGTCGTAGGGCGGGGTGAGCTGAATGTAGCGGGCACCGACCAGGTTCTGCGAGACGATCACCGCCTCGGCATTTGCCGGAATCGGCACGTCCCGGTCGACGGCCAACACGAATTTGGCTTTGGTCCCCTGGGCGTCGATGGAGTCGATCTTGCCGACCTTGACGCCTGCGACCCGCACTTCGTCACCGGGGTAGATCGCGGTGGCGCTGGTGAAGTACGCGGTGATCGTGTTGGGCTTGAAGAACGCCTGGCGGACCAGCAGCGCGATACCACCGACGATCAACACGGCCAACACCGCGGAGACGACGACTGTCAGCCGTCTGCGAGACTTCATGGCTGCCCCCATCGCTCATTAGGCTGCGGTATTCCGTTGTACGGGAACGGGATTTCCGCTCGCGGTCCGGCATTGTCGGCCGGCTGTCCCGCATCGGTGCCGCGGCGGAAGCCCAGCGCGTAGTCGAAGAAGGGCTGCAGGGTCTGCGCCGGGTTCAGGTTGGCGACGAAGGCGTTGTAATAGAACCCGCCGTTGACCGCTTCGGCCTGCGTCAGCTGGAACTTGGCCAGGCCCTTCATGGCCGCCGTGATGTTGGCATTGTTCTTCTCCAGCATCGCGGTCACCGAGTTGAGTTTCTCCAAAGCCGGTGCCAGATCCTTTTCGTTGTCGGCGACGAGCCCGCTGAGCTGCTTGGACAGCGCCGAGGTGGAGGCCAGCAGGTTCGCTATCGCGTAGCGGCGTTGCGACAGCACGCCGATCAGGTCGTTCGCGTTGAGCAGCAGGGTGTTCACCTGTGCGCTGCGCTGCGACAGGATCCCGGTCACGTTGGCCGCACTCTTGAGCAGGTTGCCCAGTGATTCGTTGCGCTCGTTGATCATCCGCGACAGCTTGCTGATGCCGTCGAAGGTCGGGCCCAGCTGCGGGCTGATCCGATCGAGGGTATCGGACAAGGTGTCCAGCGACTGGTTGACCGCCGCGGTATCGGTGTCGGCGGTGTTGCCCGCGAAATCCTCCAGCGACTGCGACAGCGAGTATGGCGATCCGGTGCGCGACACGGGAATGACGTCGCTCGCCCGCAGCGATCCCTTGCCGTTGGACTCCAGCGTCAGAATCCGTTGTCCCAGCAGCGTTCCGGTACGGATATGGGCTTCTGTGTCGGCGCCGAGCCGAACCGAACCCTTGACCATGAAGGTCACCAGTGCTTTGCCGTGCTGCAACGACACATCCGAGACCGTGCCGACCTTGACGCCGGACACCTTGACGTCGTTACCGGCCTGCAGGCCGCCGGCTTCGGTGAACAGCGCCTGATGCCGGATCGACGTGGCAAGCGACACCAGCCGCTCGGGCTGTAGCCCGATGGTGATGACGAGCACGATCAGCGCCAGGCCGATGAAGCCGGCTCTGATCAGCGAGGACCCACGATATTTGAGCATTAGGGCTCCGCGCACCTTCCAGTGTGTTGGATGATCCAGGGGAAGTAGGCGGTGCGGCCCTGCAGGTCGCTGACACGCAGCGACAAGCCACACAGGTACTGGTTGATCCAGCTGCCGTACGACCCGAGCCGCACCACCTTGCGGTAGTTGGCCGGCGCCTTCTGGATCGAGATGTCGAGCAGTTCCTTGTCCTGGTCCAGCAGCGGAGCGAGACGACCGAGCTGGTCGACGGTGCCGGCCAGTGGAGCGCGAGCCTGGTTCAGCAGATCGGTCAGCGACGCGGTGCCGTTGTCCAGCGCGGTGATCGACTCACCGATCGGGTCCTTGTCGTTGGCAAGCTGGGTCACCAGGTTCTGCAGCTTGTCGACGGCCCCGGAGAACTTGTCACCGTCTTTGCTGATCGTGGTGATCACCGTATTGAGGTTGTCGATCAGCTGCTGAACCGTCTGCCCGTTGTCGGCCAGGGAACTGGTGAACGACTGCGTCTTGGAGAACAGCGAGTCGAGGTTGCCTTCCTGGCCCTGCAGGATCTGGATCAGCGCGTTGGTCAGCGCGTTCACATCGTTCGGATTAAGTCCCTGGACAACGGGTTTGAGTCCACCGAGGAGCAAGTCGAGATCCAGCGCAGGCTCGGTGCGGTCCAGTGGTATCCGGCTGCCCGGCGGCTGGATCTTCGCCGACCCCGGGCTGTCGACCAGCTCCAGGTACCGGTCACCGACCAGGTTGAGGTAACGCACCGTCGCCTTGGTGGCGGAGGTCAGCACGATCTTGCGGTCGGCGTCGAAGTCGACGACCACCTTGTTGTCGGGTTGCAGCGCAACATCAGTGACGGTGCCGACGCGAACACCGGCCACCCGCACCGAATCTCCGGACTTCAGGCTGGAGGCGTCGGCGAACAGCGCCGAGTAGGAGTTGTCCGAGCCCGTCCGATACTGGCCGAAAATCGCGAACAGGGCGGCCGTCAGCAAGATCATCACGACGCCGAACACGCCGACCTTGACGATGGTCTTCCACAGCGCGGTCATCCCGGTTGTCCGATCTGTGCGGAGTTACGCGGCGGTCCGTCCAGCGGGCCGAAGAGCGCCTGCTTGAGAGCATCGGAGTTGAGCAGGATGCCCTGGTTGCCGTACTGGGCCGGGTTCGCTCCGATGTCGGAGACCACGAACGGCGGGCTGGTCTCGAACGGCACCTTCGGCAGGTCGGTACATTGCGGTCCACCGGTCGCGGCGACCTTCGGCAGGTTGGCCGGATACCGGTAGCGCTCACGGCCGAGGAAGAACGACTGCAGCAGAACGGCTCCAGGCAGGGGCAGGCCCGGTCCGGTGGCCAGCGGGATCAGACCGCCGATACCGCAATTCAACGCCGGGCTGTACTTGTTGAGCAGGTCGGTGGTGGGAACCAACAGGTGAACGACGTTGGTCAGTGATTCGCGGTTTTCGCCGAGCACCTCGGTCCCGATGTCGGCAAGACCGATGGCGCTGACGAGCAGAGCGTCGAGGTTCTGGTCCTGGTCGACGATGGTGTCGCTGATCTTCGCCGAGTTCTTGACGGTGTCGAGCAGGTCACCGGAGGCGTCACCGTAGGCGTCGAACACCTGTGGTGCGACCGCCAATTCGTGGTTGAGCGTGTCCAGGCTGGGATTGATCTTGGCCAGGGCGGTGTCCAGGTCCACCAAGGTCTGGCCGAACTGGTCACCGCGCCCGTCCAGCGACTTGGAGATCGCTCCGAGCGTCTGGTTGAGCTTGGTCGGCTCGATCTTGGACAGCACCGAGACCAGCTGCTGGAACACGGTGTTGATCTCGACGGTGACGTGCTTGCCGTCGATCACCTGACCGGCCTGGATGGACTTCGCCGACGGATCGGTCGGCGGGTTCAGCTCGACGAACTTCGAGCCGAACACCGTCGAGGATGTGATGTCGGCGCTGACGTTGGCCGGGATGTCGTTCACCCGCGCGGGATTGATCGCGAGGTGCAATGCGGCTTTACCGTCGGGCAGGGAATCGATGGAGGAGACCTTGCCGACCTGCGCACCGTTGAGCTTGACTTTGGCGTCGGGGTACATCACCAGGCCGGCACGGTCCGAGATCACGGTCACCGGAACGGTTTTGGTGAAGCTGTCCTGGAACAGCCCAACAGCCAGCGCGATGATCGCGGCAATGACCACCACGGTCGCCAAACCGGCGATCGGGCGCGCGGCACCTGATTTCATCTCCGCTCCTCCCTATCCGGACAGGTTGAAGTTGCCGTTGGAGCCGTAGATGGCCAGCGATAT
>NZ_PDHO01000151.1 GCF_002887815.1 Mycobacterium sp. ENV421
GCTTATCTACACACCCCTACAGGCGACATCCCACGAAAAATCCGGGTTAGCACCGGGCGGGTAACGTCCAGGCCGCGTTCCCGCAGCCCCACCAGCAGGTTGGTGACCACGGTGGCGTTCTCGGTCGCACCCTCCACCAGCGCCTGTGGGTGCTCGTTCCCGTCGATGTCGATGTCCAGCACCACGACGCAGCAGGCCTCGGCAAGCTGCACCCCCGTCGATCATCAGCGCCACCACATCCAGGCCGAACAGATCCGCAGCCAGCAGCTCGGCCAGGGCGGTCTCGGTCATCGCAACGAACTTCCGCGACGCCGCAGACTTACTTGTGGCAGAAGATATTTCAATAACCCGCTGGCCGACGGGTTCGAGCCCGACCGGATAGCGCCGACTCGACAGGGCCTTGACCCCGGGTGGTGGACACGGGATTTGGATTAAGCAGCTTCTGGCAG
>NZ_PDHO01000025.1 GCF_002887815.1 Mycobacterium sp. ENV421
AGGTTCTCCTCACATCAAGCCAACACGCCCGCTACCAACCTCATGGCCGGATACACCTAGCGCATGCGCTTCAGCAGCAGATCCCGGCGGAAGTCGCAGCGCGAGAGACTCCTTCGGCGGCAACGCTGTCCGCAGCCCGCACCGAGTACGAGCGGCTGCGCGGCTTGATGATCGCGCACCAGGAGGAGCTTGATTGGGAGTACTACCGCATCTACGGCCTCATCGAGGACGACGTCACCTATCAGGGCGAACTTCCCGAAATTGCCCTCGGGCAGCGCACCTTCGAGATCGCACTGGCGCGACGGATGAAGGATGGCGAAGAAGCAGCGTGGTTCGACCGCCACTCGTCAACGCCAATCACCGAGATTCCAAGCCACCTGTCCGTCGATTACCAGGAACTCATCGAACGTCGCCTGGAAACGATCGAGTCGAATCCGCACATTCGGTTGTTGGAGCGCCCGGAGTACAAGCGGCGTTGGGCTGTTGAGCCCTGGGACAAGCAGGTCCAGTCCGCGCTGCGCGATTGGCTACTTGACCGGGTCGAGGACCGCTCGTTGTGGTTTGACCGCGAAGGGCGCCCAACCCCGATGTCGACTTCGCAGTTGGCCGACATCCTCGATCGTGACGATGACTTTCGAAGTGTGCTGCGGCTGTGGGCCGGGGACTCCAACGTCTCCACCGGCACCGCATTGGCGAAACTCCTTGCAGACGAGGGCGTCCCATATCTGTCGGCGTACCGCTACAAGAAGCCAGGGCTGGAGAAGCGCGCGGTCTGGGAAGAAACCTGGGATTTGCAGCGCCGCGAGGACAACGGCGAGACGCTCGACAGCCCGATTCCGGTACCGCCGAAGTACAAGCCGGCTGACTTCGCCAAGTCCTCATATTGGTCGCATCGCGGCAAGCTCGATGTACCCAAGGAACGATTCATCTCCTACCCCGGCGCCAGCCGTGACTCCGACTCCACGGAACTGCTCGGCTGGGCCGGCTGGGACCATGCCGACCAAGCACTCGCTCTCGCCGGACTGATCAGCCAACGTATCGACGAAGGCTGGGAGACTCCCAAGCTCATCCCGTTGCTTGCCGGGCTCAACGAACTACTCCCCTGGGTTCAACAGTGGCACAACGAGATCGACCCTGAGTTCGGCGAATCCGTCGCCGACACCATCGCCGACGAGTTGACCACTCGCCTGGCCGAACACCACCTCACCGTCACCGAGCTGCGCAGTTGGCGGCCCGAGCCGACCGGACGAGGACGAAAGGCCAAGACATCGTGACCACACTGCTGCGCGACGTCATTAGCATCCCCGAACGCGTCGGTGCCGACGACTATGTCCTGCGCCTCACCGACAGCACCAACGATGACGCCCACATCGAGGCCGCCCTCGACCAGTACGTCCTCACCGCGTCCCTGCGCGACAACTTCAACGCCGCCATCGACATCGTCGCCGACGCCCTGACCAAGGACACCTCACGGGCGGCCTACCTCACCGGCTCCTTCGGGTCGGGCAAGAGCCACTTTATGGCGGTGCTTTACGCCCTCCTCGGGAATCACGCGGCGGTACGCACCGAGAAGTTTCGCGACCTGACAGGCCGCTACGACGGCGAACTCACGGGCAAGAAAATCCTGCGACTCACCTACCATCTGCTGGGCGCCAAAAGCCTGGAGCAGGCCGTGCTCAAAGGGTACGTCGAACAGATCAAGGCCCTGCACCCCGACGCCCCGCTACCCGCCGTACACGTCTCCGACTCTCTGCTCGACGACGCCGACAATCTCCGCAAGCGCATGGGCGACGACGAGTTCCTGTCCGGGCTAGGAGGGAGTCAAGGACAGGGCGGTGGTTGGGGCGGCTTACTCGGTGCGGCGTGGGATTTGCCGCGCTACCAAGCGGCGCGCGACGCCACCGCCGAGGACGCCGAGCGCCGCGAGCTGGTGTCCGCACTCGTCAACAGCTACTTCACCTCGTTCTCCGAGACCGCCGACTACGTCGACCTGGACCGCGGCCTCGTCGTGATCTCCGAGCACGCCAAGTCCCTTGGCTACGACGGCGTCGTGCTGTTTCTCGACGAGCTAGTGCTGTGGCTTGCATTCTCGGTGCGTGACGCCGAATTCTTCGCCCGCGAATCCCAGAAAATCACCAAACTCGTCGAGTCATCGGGACGTCAGCGCGCAATCCCCTTGATCTCGTTCATCTCTCGGCAGATGGACCTACGGAAGTGGTTCGCCGATGCCGGGGCATCCGGCGCCGAGCAAGAGGCCCTCGACAGCGCCTTCCAATTTCAGCAGGGCCGGTTCCGTGAGATCCAGCTAGGCGACGACAACCTCGCCGAAGTCGCTCACGCGCGTCTACTGAAGCCCAAGGACGAGGCCGCTCGGAAGATACTCGACGACGCCTTCGCCAACCTCACCCGCACAGCCGCGGTCTGGGACGTGCTGCAGGACAGCCTCAATACCGACGACCGACACCGCGGCGCCTCCGAACAGGAGTTCCGACTCACCTACCCGTTCTCCCCGGCGCTGGTGTCCACCCTGCGCAATCTCTCGTCGGTGATGCAGCGTGAGCGGACCGCCTTGAAGGTCATGCAACGCATGCTGGTGTCGCTGCGCGACACCCTGACCGTCGACGACCTCATTCCGGTCGGTGACTCCTATGACTTCATCGTCGACGGTAGTGACCCGATCGACGGTCATGCCGGTGCCATGTTCAAGGCGGCATCCGACCTCTACAAGAACCGGCTATTGCCCAGTCTGCTCGACAAACACTCCGTCAGCCTTGAACAACTCGACACCGATCCCGCCTCGGTTCCGTCGGGCTTCCGCGGTCAAGAACGTATCGCCAAGACACTGCTTCTTTCCGCGATTGCGCCGAAAGTCCCTGCGCTGCGCGATATCACCGCCGCGCGGCTCGCCGCGCTCAACCACGGGTCCATCAAAGCACGCATGGCAGGCGGAGAAGCTCGCGTCGTCCTCGGCGTGGTCCGCGAATGGGCGCAAAAGGACGTCCCCGAGATCACCGTGTCCGAAGGCGCCAACCCCGTCATCCGGGTGCAGCTGGCCGACGTCGACTACCAGTCGATCATCGAACGCGTTCGTGGAGAAGACAATGCGGGCCGACGTCGCGTCCTGATCCGGCGGCTCGTCCATAAGGCCCTTGGGGTTCCCAGCGGGCAGGACGACCTCAGCGGCGCGGCTACCCGAACCGTGATCTGGCGCGGATCACGACGCGAAGTCGACATCGTGTTCGGCAATGTCCGCGACGCCGGGTCGACCCCGGAACAGGCCTTCGATCCCCGACCCGGCACCTGGCGGGTGGTAGTCGACTACCCCTTTGACGAGGCCGGCTACACCAGCGCCGACGACGTCAACCGCATTGACCGGCTGTTAACCAACGGCGATCGCAGCACCCTCGTCTGGTTGCCACGGTTCTTCACCGATTCCGCGATGGACGACCTGGCGCTCCTAGTCAAGCTCGACTGGCTGTTCACCGGCAGCGGTGACCGGTGGACGGAAAACTCCGATCACCTCTCGGCGACCGACCGCGCTCAGGCCCGAGGAATCCTGGAGAATCTCCTCAGCGGCACGCTGACAAGCATCGAGAGTCTGCTCAAGCAGGCGTACGGCATCGAACCTGCCGACTTGAAGCGAATCTCCGAGGAGTCAACACAATTCGACGTGCTCACCTCGCTGTCACGAGACTTCAGCCCCGCCTTGCCGCCCGCCGCGAGCCTCGAGGACGCCCTGGTGAAGATCGTCGATCAAGCGTTCTCGGCGATCTACCCGCAGCACCCCGCCTTCGATCCCCCGGGCGACGAAGTTACCGCCCGCAACTTCGAGACGGTGCGCGACTACGTCGAGAAGGCAGCTACCAATCGGGACGGCCGGATACCCACCGATCCTGGCACCGATCGCAAGATCGTCCGCCGCGTCGCAGGACCACTTCGCGTCGGCAAGGCCACCGAAGACCACTATCTGTTCGGCGAGGACTCGTTCGCGTATTGGGCGGGTGAACTCGACCGCGCCGCAATGGCGGCCGATCCGCTGACCGTGGGCGCGATGCAACAGCACATCGAAGCCATCACCCCAGCCTGGGGGCTACGTCCAGAGGCGCGGGATCTGGTGATCAGCGCGTGGGCGTTGCTGCGGAAGCGTGCGTGGTTCAATGCCGGCGCGGCTTGCCCTGCACCCGCGTTGGGGCGGATGTCGCCCAGTATCGAGCTGCGCGCCGAGGAGTTGCCCGAACAGCGAGCGTGGGACGACGCTCGTTCCAATTCATCGAAGTTGTTCGGGTACACCATCGCTCGCACCTATCTCACCGGTGCGAACGTCGCCGACTTCTCCACGCAGGTTCGTGCGAGGGCGACCGAGAGCACGAGCCAATTGGGTTATCTCGTAGAGGAACTCGAACACGCCTACCAACGGCTGGCGATGAGTGCGGGTGCTGGCGACCGGCTCGCCTCAGCTGTCGCCCTGCGCGGTCTCACGGAACGGTTGCAGGGCACCTCGGGAAACGTCGCCGTGATTGACGCTATGGCGAGCGCCGACCTCCCGGTCGCAGCGGAGACAGCCGGCCAGATCCGCAACGATGCTGGTCGAGATACCCAGGCTCTGCGGAGCTTCAAGTGGAAGCTCGTCGAACGGCTGCGGCAAGGTATCGAACGTGGTGATGCAAGCGGTGACAGTGCCCGCGCGATCGAAAGAGCGTTGCACGAAGCGATTTCGATCCCTGGACGTTCACTGAGCGATGAGCTCGCTTCCGTCGAGAACAAGCTTGTTTCGTGGGTCGTCGACGAAGACGGTGGCACGCCTCCGCCGCCTCCACCGCCACCGCCACCGCTCACGGCTAAGGGTGACGCCACGCTGAATACAGCCGAGGACATCCCCAATCTCGTCACCGCGCTCAAGAAAGCGATCGACGAGCACGGCCAAAAAGTTCACGTGCACTGGTGGGTCGATTGAGCACGCTGACCGCCACCGAACCGATCATTCGGGCGCGACTGAAGAAGGCTCGCGACAAGCACTACAAGAGCGGTGTGCTTGGGCTGCGCGCCAAGCCGTCTTGGGATGGCGGCGACTTCGCGTACGAAGGCACACCGGTCACGGTCGTGGCATGCCCCTCGGTGTTAGCGCTATGGGAAGCCATCGATCAGCGCAACCCTGAGCAATGGACAGTCGTGCTTACCAGCGTCGAGGACGACGACCTGGGTGACACCGTGCTCGCACACCTCCTCGACGGACGGCTCATCACCCCTGACCCGTGGGATGCGCTGCGAAGCAATTTCGCTGCGACCACCATCGAGCCGGCCCTGTACCGAACCCACAACGACCGCGCGATCGCCAATGGGCTTCTCACCGCATTGTCCCCGGACGCCTATATCCCCGCACCCAGCGGCGTCCTGACGCGCGACCACGCCATGGCGACGATCGCGCGGGATGTGCTCAAGATCGTCAAAGACGTCGATGTGGAAATCGACACCCTGGCCGTGCTCGAATGGAGCAGATCCCAGGACGTCACCGAAGGGCTCGTCACGCTATCCACCTCGGGGGGGCCTGAACTCAGCGCGGCGTTCCAGTCCTGGTTGTCTGAGCGGTCGAGTCGACTTCGCAAACCGGTCAACGCTCTGATGACGGCTGGGCGGATCACCGAGCTGGTTCCGCTCGGCGTCGTCGCGGGGCTTTTCGACGAGTCCGACGCTAAGGCTCTCGGTGTCTTCCTGGGCAGTTACGGGCTCAGCGATCTGGATGCCGAGGATTTGGGCTCCTGGTATCAGGACACCCGCGGGCTGGTCACCAATTCGCTGAACGCGCAACAACAACAGGCTGTGCTCACGACTGCGGCATCGATCGTCAACCAGCTGGGAATCAACGACGTCGCGGCCACCTCCGAGCTGCTGCCGCAAGGACTCGATGATCGACTGGTCGCCTTGTCAGATGCGATCACCGAAGCACTGCCGAATCCTTTACCCGCCGACCTCGATGCTCGGCTCCTGTCCGACGACGCGCTGCGCAACATCGAAGCGAAGTGGGCGCATGTCCAACAGCACTTCCTCGCTGACCGCGACCATAGCTGTCGCGCGTTCGGCGGAGCCGTCCGCCTGGCCCGCTGGCTGGCCGCGCCCGTCGCTACCGCCCAGGGGCTCGTGCCTACGACCGAACGGTACGTGCGCACCGACTCGTGGGTTGACACCGCACTGGTGACTGCTCGACGAGGAGCCGACCAACCCATCCCGGCAGCTGCCCTGCGCGCCATCATCGACGTGGCTCTCGCCCGCCGAGCGCAGCACGACCGATCCTTCGCCGCCGCACTGGCCAATGCACCGACGCCACCCGTGCAGACCATCGAGAACGTCATGCACGATCTCGTAATCCCCATCGCCAAGACATCGCCGACCCTGCTCATCGTCGTCGACGGGCTCTCCCTTGCAGCGACAAACGACCTCGTCAGGTCCACCCAATCGGAGGGCTGGACGGAGCTGTCCGCGAATCATGACGCGCGCCGCGCGTCAGCCCTTGCAGTGCTCCCGACCCTTACGCAACGCAGCCGGTGTTCGTTACTGTGCGGCGAACTGCGTGAAGGCGGTGACGGGCCGGAACGCTCCGGATTCCTGTCGCTCCTGCACAACGCTCAGCTGGAGGCGACCGGCGGTGTTCCCGACCCCATCTTCCACAAGAAGGCGCTCGACGCGGTGCCCAGCGGAGCCAAGCTCGCCAGTGACGTCCGCAACGCCATCGCCGACGTCACACGCCAGCCGCTAGTCGCTGTCGTCCTCAACTACGTTGACGACACCCTGCACCACGTCGACCCAGGCGGCACCGACTGGAACCTGGAAACCATCACCTACCTGGGTCCGCTGCTGAATGCCGCCAAGAACGCCGGGCGAACAGTCATCATCACCTCCGACCACGGGCACATCATCGAATACGGGTCCAGCGCCAAGGTCACCCGCGCCAACACCTACGGGCAGCGAGCACACGGCGATCTGGCGAACGTAGACCCAGACCGCGAAGTCGTCGTCAAAGGTCCCCGGGTACTCACCGAGAACAACGAGGTCGTCCTCGCCGTCGACGAGACCATTCGCTACGGCGCCCGCAACGCGGGCTATCACGGGGGCGCGACACCCGCTGAAGCCATCGTCCCGGTCGTCGTCCTCGTTGCCGGCGAGCTTCCCGACGGCGCCACGCGAGTCGTCGGTGCCGAGCCGCCGTGGTGGTATGCCGAGCCCATCAAGGCTCAAGAGGCACCGACAAGCCGAACCGCAAAGCCGCCCCGCAAGCCTGCGCAGGACAGCCCAAGCCTGTTTGATGACGGCTCCGATTCAGGTCTGATTATCGTGCAGCAGAGCCGACTTGCGGCCAACGTGGTAGCGACCAAGGTGTTTGCCGAGCAGCTGAAGCTGGCTGGTCGAATCGTGTTGCGGCAAGCCCAGATCGAGGGGCTGCTGCAAGTACTGGTCGATACCTCGGCGCACGAGGTCACCGTCGCCCAGGCCGCTGCCGCGCTCGGCGTCGCGACCGCCAGCGTCAACGGCGCCCTCATGCAAGCCAAGCGCGTCCTCGACGTCGAGGGCTACGAAGTGTTGCGGGTCAGAAGCGGCATCGTGCGCCTCGACATAGCGGTGCTGAAGGAACAATTCGGAGTCTCCGAATGACATCGCCGGTCTCTGCCCGTCGACGCCGAGAGATCCTCGATGCGCTGCGTCGCGGCACCGTGCCCTCTAACGGGCTGGACCAACTCGCCGTCGGCCTCGGTCGTTTCGAGAGTGAACTCGACGCTGAATTGGACGTCGTCGCTGGCGGTGGTGCGGTGTTCAAGGCTGTGCGCGGCGAATATGGTTCCGGTAAAACCTTTTTCGCGCGTTGGCTGGCAGACCGCGCGATGAAGAAAGGCTTCGCGGTTGCTGAGGTGCAGATCAACGAGATCGACACCCCGCTGCATAAGTTGGAGACCGTCTACCGACGCAGCATCGAGTCGCTGCGGACGGCGTCGATACAGCCGAGCGCACTGCGCCCCATCCTCGATGCGTGGCTGTTCACCATCGAAGACGATGCGCGCCAACAAGACATCGACGTCGATGCGCTCTTGGAGCGGCGCCTGGCGGATGTGGCAACCCGTGCGCCCGTCTTTCCGATTGCCATCCGCGCCTATCGGCGTTTCGTTGCGGACGGGGACCACGACGGAGCTGACGGACTGGTCGCATGGCTGGGCGGGCAACCCCACGTCGCCGCCGCGGTCAAACGTCGGGCCGGCATTAAAGGCGACCTCGACCATTTCTTGGCCCTTGGATTTCTGCGGGGATTGTTGGCGGTGCTCGCCGATGCGGGCAACCCGGGACTGCTGCTGGTGCTCGACGAGGTCGAGACGCTTCAGCGCATTCGCAGTGACGCGCGCGCCAAGGCATTGAATGCGCTACGGCAGCTGATCGATGAGGTCCACGACGGACACTTCCCTGGCTTGTATCTGTTGATCACCGGGACACCCGCGTTTTTCGAGGGGCGCCAGGGTATTCCACTGCTACCTCCGCTCGCTGATCGTCTTCATACGGAGTTCGCCAAGGATGCCCGCTTCGACAACCCGCGCGCACCGCAGCTGCGTCTGACGGGCTTCGACCAGTCTCGTCTCATCGAACTCGGTGCCCGGGTACGCGACCTGTACCTTTCGGGAGTTCCAGACGCCGAACGGGTGAGCTCCATCGCGGACGACGATTTCCTGGCACAGTTCGCGGCCGCCATCGCCGGTGAACTCGGCGGCAAGGTTGGAATCGCGCCGCGACTGTTCCTACGCAAGCTCGTTGATGTGCTTGACAAGATCGAACAGTTCCCCGACTTCGACCCATCCCGCGACTACGAGATTCGAATTGCCCCCGCCGAACTCTCCGACGCCGAGCGCGCGGCACTCACTGCTAACGATATCGCCCTCGATCTCTAATGGATCCTTTCGACCAGCTGCACCCCGGTTTGCAGTATCACCTCGCGAATACGTTGCGGTGGAACGGTCTTCGCCCAACCCAAGCGGAGGCTGTCGAGCCGATCCTTGCGGGCCGCGATGCCCTCGTCTTGGCTCCGACGGCTGGCGGCAAGACAGAGGCGGCAGTATTTCCGTTGCTGTCGAGGATGGCAGGTGAAGACTGGCAGGGTGTGTCAGTGCTGTACGTGGCGCCGCTGCGAGCGCTGCTCAACAACCTGCAACCGCGGATCGATGGGTACTGCAACTGGCTGGGCCGATCAGCCGCGGTGTGGCATGGCGACGTGAGCCAGGCGCTGCGGCAGCGGATTCTGGCGGATAGACCCGACGTCCTGCTTACTACTCCCGAGTCAATCGAGTCGATGCTGGTGTCGACGAAGGTGGATCCGCGGGTGCTGTTCTCAGGTCTGCATGCGGTCGTCGTCGATGAGATCCACGCGTTCGCTGGGGATGACCGGGGCTGGCATTTGCTCGCGGTACTCGAACGGCTCAGCCGGGTTGCCGGCCGCGAGCTTCAGCGGATCGGGCTCTCCGCCACGGTTGGCAACCCCGACGAGCTCATGGCTTGGTTGCAAGGCAGCTTCCACACTCGCGGCAAGACAGTCATCACACCTTCGGACGTAGCCACACCCACCGCGCCCGAGATCACCGTCGACTTTGTCGGATCGGTAGCCAACGCCGCGAAGGTGATCGCCTCGTTGCATGCCGGCGAGAAGCGCCTCGTGTTCGTGGACAGTAGGCGTCGGGCCGAAGAACTCGGTGCCGGGCTGACCGCCCACGGGATCGAGACATACATCTCGCACTCCTCGCTGTCGGCGGCTGAGCGACGGCGCTCAGAGGCCGCGTTCGCCGAAGCCCGTGACACCGTGATCGTCGCGACCTCGACGCTGGAACTTGGCATCGATGTCGGGGATCTGGACCGCGTCATTCAGATTGGGTCGACCAGTACGGTCGCGTCGTTCCTCCAGCGATTGGGGCGTACCGGTCGCCGCGCGGGCACTTCGCGAAACTGTCTGTTTCTGTGCATCGAGGATGAATCCGTCCTACTCGCCGCAGGCATGTTGAAGTGCTGGTCCGACGGATGGGTCGAACCGATCACCGCACCGCCGCATCCGCGGCACATCGCCGCCCAACAGCTGATGGCGCTGTGCCTGCAGGAGCACCGCATCAATCACGGCGCCCCGGCTCAGTGGTGGGGCGACCTGCCGGTGTTCGACGAGAGCGTCGGCGAGATCCTCGAATACCTCGTTGCGGAAGGCTTTTTCGAGTCAGACGGTCCCTTCCTTCACATCGGTTCTGAAGCGGAACGCCGCTTCGGCCGACGGTACTTCTCCGACTTGACGGCGGTCTTTTCCGCGCCGCCCGAGTTTCTGGTGCTCGCGGGCCGCAGCGAAGTCGGCACCGTGGGAACCGATTTGCTGACTGAGGAAGTCGAAGGCCCGCGGATTCTCTTGCTGGGCGGCAGATCGTGGAAAGTCACGCATGTGGACTGGGATCGACGTCGGTGCTTCGTCGAGGTAGCCGATGGAGGCGGCCGAGCGAAGTGGTCAGGATCGGGCCGCGGCTTGTCGTTCGAGATCACCCGCGGCATGCGCGAGGTCATTCTCGGAGCCAACCCGCAGGGAGTCACCTTCACTGCCCGAGCTACCGCTGCGGTCGAAGCGCTCCGCCAATCTTATTGCGATAGCGTTCAATCGGACCGACTAGTCGTCAGAATCCCAAACGATTCGGCCGGCCGGTGGTGGACGTGGGCCGGAACTGCCGCGAACCGAACTCTTCAAGCGTCGTTGCCGACCGTCGTTGACCCGCGTCAAAGAATCGATGAAAAGTCAATACGGCTGCTCCCCGACGTTACGGTGCAGGAGTTCGGTGCTGCCGTCGCAACCATGGAGTGGCGGGATCCCGTCGTCGATCTGAACGCAATTCGGGGTTTGAAGTTCTCCGCGGCTCTACCCGATGAGTTGGCAAAACACACTCTCGCCGCTCGCCTAAGCGACTTGCCTCATGCCCGCGGCGTATCCACCGAAGCCCGATCAATCGTGAAGGAGTCGTAATGGTCGACAAGGCCACCCTCGACAGCATCGTGGAGTCGCTCGACTCATGGGACCGAACGGCCGCCGAGAAGCGCTGGACGGAATCCGAGCAATTTCGCCAAGAGTTCATCGAGCGATTCCCCATCACCGAGTGGCCGCAGCTCCGCCTCGAGGACTACGCACTCGGACAGAATGGGCAACAGACGGTCTCATGGTGGATGGAGTACAAGCCGGGACTGATGCCGAGCATGAAAGGCGGTTCGGCTCAGAAGCATTTGATCTTCCTCGATAAGGACGGGTCGTGGCGATTCCCGCAGGAGTACGAGTCCGTTGACCGAGCATGGTCAGCCATCCGCGACGGGTTCGCCGAAATGTTTCGCCTTGCCACTGATGGACAATTCGATTCCACCGACGACATCCGGGTATTGACTGGCGCACCAGCGTTGCGGACGAAGTTGCTCTGCATGTATTTCCTCGGCGAACTCATGCCGGTGTCCTCCAAGTCCGACATTGATCACTATTTAAAGGCCATCGGCGAGACCGCACCCTCATCTGTGGTGCGAGCCAATAGACAACTACTCCAGGCTCTTCGCGCCATCCCTCCGCTCTCGGATTTGAACAATTTGGAATTGGGGACTTTCCTCTACCACTGGAACAACCCGCGGCCATCCCAACGCGTCGTGAAAATTGCTCCGGGCGAGCGCGGGATGTTTTGGGACGACTGTCTCAAGAATGGGTTCATCTGCGTCGGCTGGGATGAGGTCGGTGACCTCACACACTTCGCGAGCAAGGATGACTTTCGGGCCAAGTTCCGCGAGCACTTCCCCTACAACGGTGTGGAGCAGCAGGTGAGCCGCAAGGCCAACGAACTGTGGACGCTCATGGAGTTGCAGGCGGGTGACACTGTCCTTGCCAACAGAGGCACCACAGAACTTCTTGGGGTGGGAACCGTCAACGCGACTGGCTACGTTTGGCATCCGGAACGTGAGCAGTACAAGCACACCGTTGGAGTCGACTGGGATACGTCAGCGGCAAAGGCCATCGACCCTGTCCGAGCATGGGCCACCACGACGGTATCAAAGGTGCCTGCCACGCTCCTTCGTCAGATTCTCGGCGTCGAGACAACATCGAAACCCGTCGACACAGACCAGAAATACCTGGATTTGGAGTCTGCGCTGCAACGCCGCGGACAGGTCATCCTCTACGGTCCACCTGGTACGGGCAAAACTTACATTGCCGACCGCGCCGCCGTGTGGCTACTCGAAGGAGGCAGCGCCAGCCAATATGCCAACACGATGCTTGGAGATGCGAGCCTTCTTGCCGCGCGCCGGCGTGCCCTCGCCGAAGCGCCGTCGAACAAAGGCGGCGCGGCCAGGCTGACCCGGATCACCTTCCATCCTTCCTATGCCTACGAGGACTTCATCGAAGGCTTCCGCCCGGTGAAGTCAGAAAGCGGGACACTGCAACTGGTGCTCAAGGACGGGGCATTCAAGCGTGTCTGTGACGCGGCCGGCGCGGATCCGGAGAACCGGTACATCGTGCTGATTGACGAACTCAACCGTGGAAACGTTCCCAAGATCTTCGGCGAGCTGATTACGCTCATCGAGAAGGATAAGCGCGGCCTCACAGTTCAACTGTCCCAAAGCGGAACTAGCTTCGCTGTACCCCCGAACGTACTCATCATTGGCACCATGAACACTGCCGATCGAAGCATCCATCTTCTGGACACCGCCTTGAGGCGCCGCTTTCAATTCCTCGAGTTGCTGCCGAACAGCGATCTGCTTGAAGGAACGACCGTCGGGGCGCTAGCACTCGATACGTTTCTGGATGGAATCAACGAGGAGATTCGAAAGCGCTTCGGCCGGGACAAGCAGGTCGGCCATTCGTTGTTCTTCCAAGACGACCAAATCATCGACACCCCAGAAGATTTCGCTGCCATGTTCCGATATGAGCTTCTGCCACTGCTACAGGAATACCTCTTCAACGATTACCGGGCGCTATCCGAACTCCTGGGAAAGGTGATCGACGTCGAGGGCCAACGAGTGTCCGATTTGGTTAACGAACCCGAAGCTCTCTGCGCCGAGTTGGCGGATAGATACGGAAGCGCGTCCGCGTAACCGTGTTTCCCACGATCACGCTCGCTGAGTACGAGACCAAACGCGTTCGATTGCCTGCGGCAACAGATTCCGACTTGAGACTCGCCGCAGCATTGTCTGCGGTCGGCGACCTTAGTCCGCGGCTAGACGTGCGTTGGCTGGCTGGCGGCCGAGTCGAAATGACGGCGTCGTCGTGGGTCGGTGTGGTCCGCTTCTCTGCATTCGAGATTCACGTCGTCCCGAAACTCGTTGGTGGAACACTAGGCGTCTTACGCATGCTCGAATACGGAGCCGGCGTCCGCCTACTCTCTCGTGTGTCCGACGACGGACGGTTGCCGTCTGAAGGCACCGATTTGTTCGAGTTGATCGTCATGCTGCTGACCGAGGAAACCAAGGCCCTGCTTCGAGATGGTCTAATACGTGACTACCGACCGGCTGATGAAACGCTCACGGTCATGCGCGGTCGACTGCGAATGCGAGACCAGTACCTTCAACGGTATGGCAGTCTCGACCGCCTCGAATGCAGTTTCGACGAGTACGACGGCGATGTCCCCGAGAATCAGCTCCTCGTCGCTGCCCTGTCAGCAGCGGGCCCCCGTGTCCGCAGGCAGGAACTCAGGGCGGATGTTCAGATGTTGGATGCCATCATCAGAGATGCCTGCGAGCCGACCACTCACGATCCAAACTGGTACCGGCAGCGAATCAGTTACGGCCGGCGCAATGAACGTTATCGGTCGGCGCACGAGTTAGCGCTTCTGGTGCTGGATGGTCTTGCGTTAGAGGACCTCTACGACGCGTCATCGATTCGCACCGATTCATTCATGCTCAACATGAACGCGATTTTCGAGCGTTTCGTCACCCGACTGGTCGAGGAATCGCTTGTGGGAAGCGGTCTTCGGGTGTCGACGCAAGAGTCGTTCCACACCGTCATCGTCGACGAGGACTCGGGGGGCACCTATAGCAACGTCAGACCGGACCTCGTCATCTTCGACACTGCCTCCCACCACGCCGTTCCCGTGGACGTCAAATACAAGCTCTACGGGCAAAAGAAGATCAGCACGAGTGACGTGTACCAGCTATTTCTCTACGCATACGCGTTGGGAGACGATTCGACACTCCCAGTGGCCGGAGTCATCTACCCGTCAATCCGCACCACCAGCGGGCCGCATCTGATGGTGAAGCCGAGGGCTGGATCCCCCGGTGCACGCATTCGCGGTTTCGGACTGGACGTGCCATCGGCTTTGTTAGCGTTGAATTCCCCTGCGGAGCCACAGCTTTATGTCGACGTGACCATGCATGTTCGGGAGATCACTGGAATTAAAGGGGCACTCTCGGTGGATGGCGTCGGATAACACCGTTCAGAGATAACGGTCCCGGACATCTGGTCTGCTTGAGTGCACCGACGAAGTCTCCGTCAAGACAATCGAATTCGGGTCGACTAACCAAATGGGCCCCGGGGCACGCGGAACGAGTGCCAGCCAGATCCGGAACTGACGGTGAAGTGCGACTTGAATGCGCCAGTTTGAACGCTTCGGAGATGGGTTCACGTGGTGACGCCCAATCGACGAGCTAGGTCGGGCCCGCCGACCTCAGCGATGAACTCGGGATCACCGCAGACCACGAGTTGGTCTCGGGCCCTGGACAAGCCGACGTAGAGACGCTCGCGGGAGCGTTCGAACGCGCCCTTGTCGTTGACGACCAGGACCACCGCGCGGCGCTCCAGTCCCTTGAAGCCGAGGACGTGGCCGTAGAAGACCTGTTCGGCGTCCCAGAAGCTGTCCCAATAGATGTCGGTGCCCTCGGCTTGTCGAGCCACCTGTTCTGGGTGCCGGCTTCCAGTGGTGAGCAGGGCGACATCCTCGGGCCTCCAGCCGTCGTCGAGGAGCTTGTCGATCTGGTCGTCGCCGACGTCTATCGCGTCGTCGCGGGTGCAGGGAATGAAGGTGACGTCGGGCCCGTCGCCACCCAGCGAGCGCATGGGGTGGTCGACCAGGGGTTGAAAGGCACTGGCGATTTGGCGAGTGTTGCGGATGTTGTGGTCAAGGATCAACGGCACCAGCGGAACCGGGGGCGTGCCCTGACGGTCGAAAACCCTTTGTCCTTCATCGCTGAAGACATAGATGCCTCCGGATTCCGGGTCTTTCAGGGCGGCTAGCACGGGATCCCACCAGTTGTCGGCGAAGTCCTGGGCTTCGTCGATGACGATGGCGTCGAAGCGCTGCCCGGCGGGAAGGTTGTTAGCCAGTTCGAGCATCTGGACGGGCAGGTCGTGTTCGAAGAACTGGGCGGTGGTTTCGCTTCGGAGCGCCTCGTCAGGTCCTTGCGGTGCGCCCCAACGGATTCCTAGGGCGTGGAATTCACCGACATAGGCGGGCTTCTTACGGCGCGACCAGTTCTGGGTGATGCGCTTGAGGTAGGACGCCAGGCCGTGGGAGTAGCAGAGCAGGGCGACCCGTTGGCCGTCTTTAGCGAGCCGGCGGACCTGTTCGACGGCCATGAAAGTCTTGCCGCTGCCCGCACCACCGCGGACCTCGACGCGATTGAGCATCCGGACGGCGTCGAGAATGACTGCTTGGCGCTCGGTGAGGATGTCAGCGGCGTCCTCGTTCTCCAAGGCTCGGGCGACCACGTCGCGCTGCGGGAGACCGCGACCGCTGAGCGCCCTCTGGAGTTGATCGATGCCAGTTCCGGTCAACAGCGGTCGGTCGATTTCGTGTTTGACGGTGACGTCTCGGAGCCGACCCACCAGGGTGGCGAGGTCCTCTCGGTCGATGATCTTCCACCGGGGGCACTCAGGAAGTCCGAAATCATACGGCAGTTGAGAATTCGGTAGGACGACGACGTGGTCCCAGCGGAGGCGGCCTTGAGTCCAGCGCGGGTCAGCCTCGACAAACTCCCGCAGCGCGTAGCAGGCTTCCCGAGCCTGACGCACGGGTTCGATGGGTTTGGTGTGCCCACTGCGGCTGCGCTGCCACCACTGTCGGCCGTCATGCCACACCTCGCCGCCCTTGACCTCGACGCAGACGATTCCCGCGTCTTCGATCGCAACGACGAAGTCGATCTCGTGGTCCTTCAGATGGTCGGTGACGCGCTGGCCGGCGATGAGCAGGTCGCGCTCGCCGAGGTGATCGGTGAGGAGCCGCCATACTTTGCGCTCGGACTCATTGGCGAGGCGTGGAGTCGCGGGGAGTGTGATGGCCATCAGCGTCGAATTCCTGATTCAATACTCGTATACGGTGGGCGAGTTCGAGCCTCGAAATCTGGACATGTTCCCTGGCTGACGGCAGTGGTCACGCGCAATGCCGAGGTCATATTTGAGTCAACCGTAGGACGACCGGCTTGCCTGAATCGACCTGAACGCCAACGAAATGCGCTAGCAGCGCACATACGAATGCCGAACGCTTGACGTTCAATTCATTCAGCAGTTGCTCTTGGCTGAGGGTTCCCTGCGCGCACAGCTGGGTCCATGCCTCGTTGATCATCCAGGCTGGAACGAGCTGAGGTCCCCGGCCCAGCTCCCGAGATCGTGTTGTTTCCACCAGGATCCCGTCCCGGCGGATTTCGGCGATCCAATTGGGGCGCAAAATGCCCAGTGTCGAAATAGCTTCACCAGCTGTGACGGCTGCACAAACCTTCTCGAAAACGTCGTCAGTGAACTCTTCGTCGCGTACCACTCAAGCGCTCCTCACAATTGCACGTCCTAGCTGAGGGCTATCTACGCAACAACGCTGCGCCGCGGCGCGCCAACTCGATGATTCGCCCAGGCGACCAATTGACCTCGCAGGTTTGCGCGTCGCGACTCTGCGCCTCCGCCGTTCAGTTCCGTCGGCGGGTCGTCGTAGCGAATGGCACCCGGTGCGTCGTCCAGCGCCCTTCGTATGTGACTCATCGATGGCACGTGCGGGCCAGGCGGCATTGGTCATCACCTTCCGGACGAAGCTTCCTGGGACCAGGCTCATCAGGATGGCTGGCTACTCAACAGTGCCAAAGCCCCTCGCCGGGAGAGTCTTTCATGTTCCCGGGCGTTGCGGTATGTCCGAAGACATCCATAACAAGATGTCTCTTCACCGCATTCACAGTCGGTCACCCGCTTGATCGCTGACTGCATCACAACGCCGATGTTCTCGGCGATCTTTTTTGCCGCTCCGGCGCCACCCGGCACGGTGTCGTACAGCACGATGCTTCGTCGGTCGTCGGAGGTCCATGACAACGACCCCGCGATATCGTCACGGCTGATTTCCAGCCCGTAGGAGGCACCTTCGAGAATGGCGTAAAGCGCTGAAGTCCAGTTTCCCTCGTGGTCTTTCAGGTACGGAACGCCGTCGAACGTAAACTCGGCAACGTCAGATTGATAGCGGTGCCCGAGGGAAATCGTCTCCCACCTGCCACCGCAGTCGCGTCCATTGTCGGGGCGCCGGTGTTTCTTTGGCTTGCTGCCACGAACAGAGGGAGCCGACCAACCACACCATTCGCACAGTTGAAAGCCATCTCCCGCGCCGTCCGAGACGACGGCCAGCCATGCGCGAACTCCGGCCCGCGCCGTCGCCCGCAGACCATTGCCACCAGACCAGTGATACTGGCCAATTTCGTCGCCGTGAGTTTCGACGTAGCTTCCGCCGTGCCAACGGCGCTCCGGCGGCGCGTTACCCACATCCTGATTTTCAGGTGCCGCAATGAAGCCAAACTCTGGGATAATGAGAGTCTTGCTGGCTTTGAACACATCCCCACAGCTTGCACAGGTCTCGCCCGCATTCAGACCCTCTCCGCGCTCGAATCGGTTGCACGTCTGGCAGATTCGGTACCGGTGCCGGACCAGCTCTCGGTCGGGCCGCTTCTTTAGCCCCGCTGACGTCCAGAGTTTTCCACCGGCCACGACCTGATTACCGGGAGCGTAATCGTAGATGGCCTGCCCGAGATCGCGGTCTAGTTCCAACACGCGCCCCACTGGGTCAACCGAATTGATCGTGCTGAGTCCGACAGTGTCGACTGGAAAGCCATACTTGGGCAGGATGTTTCGATTAGCAAGGTACCCGAGCAGATCTCGACCGACGATCGTCCTCTTCGTGTCTTCGAGTCGCTTACTCAACGCGAACTTGCGCTCTTTCACAGAGTCAGCGATGCGTGCCTCGATGTCGTCAACGTCCTTTGCCAGTTCTTTGCCTATCGCATCGAGCAATTCGATCAACGGTTTCACCCATTTATCGTCGGTGATGCCGATTTCGGCCTGCACTGCGGCGGGCAATGCCATCTTCAACGCATCGGTGACGTTCGCGGGAACTGGGGTTAGATAGTTCTGCACGCCGGCAGCCGGTGAACTACCCTCCCCAGGAGCTGTTAAGAAGAATTCGCCCGCCTTCGTCCACCGCAGATCTCGCGTTTCGAAGCAGTGGCGGAAGTAGGAGGCAAGCGCGACCGAGTGAGCATGGCGCCGCGCAATCCGGGGATTGTCGACCGGTACCCACGGAATTCGCATCCGGCCCGCAATCATGGCCTTCGGATCTTGATACTGCGCAAGGTCGTGCGCTGCGCGGTTCGCGTAGGTCACAACGAGCGCCGCTGAATCTGCTCTCCGCCCGGCGCGGCCCGCGCGCTGGACGTAGTTGGCCGTCTTCGGTGGCATGTTGCGCATGAGGACAGACTGCAGATCACCGACGTCTACGCCCAGCTCGAACGTCGTCGAGCAGGACAGCACGTTGACCTTGCCAGTGATGAAGTCGCGCTGAATTTTGGCCGCTTCTTTGGCATTCCATTGCGCGGTGTGTTCACGTGCGCTCAGCGGTGCGGTGGCCATGGTCTGATATACAACGCGGTAGTGGTTTGCGTCGTTGGTCGGGTCGGGCAGCACGAAAGGTTTGAGCCTGCCTGTGCATCGGCTGTTGGGGCATACATCGCGCACGGAGAATGCGGTCAACAGTCGGCAGATGTTGCACTGATACCAAGAACAGTTGCTGCCACTTGTCATCCTTAACATGCGGTGATCGAGCTGATACAGCTGGCCCAGTGTGCGGTCCGACTCGGAGACGAGGAAACCAGCGGATTCGAGAATCTTCCAACAGCCCTCAAGGATGCGTTCTGGCGGCGCGTCGTTCGACAGTTCGGCTAGCACCTTTCTAATGAAAGTGACTCGACTGTTGGTGATGCCGGCGCCATTCGGAGTCCAGCTGATTACCTGTTTAGCCCGATCCGAGCCCGTTGAACGCATTCGCACACGGCTATTGCGGGGAGCGAAACGTTCGTCTTTCACGTCGACGCGGTCGAGCACCGTGACGGCGCCTTGCAGCCGAACGGTTTTGACCAGTTCGTTGAGGAGCGCCCAGCCCTCTTCCTCGGTCAGCCCCAGCGAGGTCAAGCCGTTAAGTTTGACGGGGGCGTCGCGATGCAGCGCCACCCTCATTAGCCCCAGCCCTTCCAATGATTGCCTGGTCTCAAGGGTCATCAATTCCCCGGAGATCCACTGGTTAACCGCCTGCGCTGTCTCGACCTTGCCTGTGCCCCTTGGGAAATGACCAGCCGAATCAGCCTTTTCCTGAGCCAGGATCGCCAGGTCACCCGCGGTCGCGTCTTCACCGGCGATGGCCGGGTCGCGTAGCGCCTCGGTGATGTAGCGCCGTTCCAACATCCGCGCGTAGGTGCGGTCTAGATAGGGCGCCGCAAAGGCCGCCGACTGACGCGAGTCCGAGAACATCAGCAGTTTGCGGCCTCCGCCGACCTGATCGGCAGCCTCGTCTACCGCCTCTGGAAGTTGTTGGTAGAGAGCCGTTGTCACCACTGCCGGTGCGGCATTGACATCAGTCCTGAGTCGACGAACTCCTTGCCTCGACTGGGTGCCGCACTCGGTGCACCGCGTCATGACTCGCTTGGCACGCGGATGCTCGCGCACCGGCAACATCGCGCGGAGATTGCAGGACGGGCATGTACTGGCGTCAGCGTCGGCGAGCAGCCCGCATCCAGCACACAGCCGCCGGGAGGTGGGGTCGGCTCGGGCCGCCTTTGGCTCGTCGTCGGCCAAGGTCAGCTCATCCTCATCCACCACGACGTCGCCCTGGTCGTCGGCGAGCACCAACCAGTTGACCGAACGATCTGCCGCTTTCGCCGGTACGAAGTATTCATTACCGCTACGTGAGTGGAGATCTCCCGCGAGGTGCACCGCGCCGCAGCGGGTGCAGGTGCCGAATTCGAATACGGCGCGCCCTGTGTCGGGGTCGAGCTCGTGGCGGCTCAGGAAGATACGGGGGCCAATGTCGTTGAAGCAGACGAAGGCTCCCTCTGTCGCGCGAACGAACATGTGGTATCGAGCGGACAAGACTGGGTTGGCAGAACCATCGTGCACACTGCTACCGATTTCGACGAGGGAGGCGAGCTTCTCAGCCGAATGCTCGTCATCGGGCCAGAGTTCTTCGCTTAGGCGATGGATATCGACCGGCCCACCGTTAAGAGCCGTCTTCAGCTCGACCATAGAGTGCTCAGTGGCCAGAGCCTCCGCCGCATCGAGGCCGGGCGGGATGGCGGCGGCGGGTTCGACGTGCCCGCGGTGGACGTCGAGCAGTATGTCGTCACTGAGGCGCCAAGTAGGCGACGGCAGGTGCACTTGGCGGACTGGCTCGACAAGATCCTGGCGTTGAGCGTCACCTTCAACGTACTCAAATGGAGCGTCAAATAGGTTGGCTGCGAACTCCATTGCCTCTCCGCGCGGGTCATTGCGCACCGAGCCGGTCAATGAGGCTGAGGTGGCGATGCACTGCAGATTTGCTCCGGGAGCTACGCGCTGCTTGAGCCGGCGAATAAGCAACGCTACTTCCGAGCCCTGTGCGCCGTCATAGACGTGTGCCTCATCCATAACAATAAATCGCCAGGTGCCGGCGTGCGAGCCATCGAACAGTTCTATGTCCATAGGGCGCATCAGCAAGTACTCCAGCATTGCGTAGTTCGTCAGGAGCAGATGCGGCGGCCCGGAACGCATCTCTTCACGGCTGAGCAACTCATTGGGCAGCCGACGTTGATCGGGGTTGTTCTGGAGGAAGTCGTTCTCAGCATCACGTGCACGCTCAACGGTCTCACCCGTATAGCGACCGAATGTAATTTGCGGCAGACCGGCGAGAACCGCTCGAAGGCGCTTCAATTGGTCGTTCGCCAACGCGTTCATCGGGTAAAGCAATAAGGCCCGAACTCCTGGGCGCAGGGTTCCTATAGCCGACTCGGCGATTAGGGAGTTGATGATCGGAATCAGGAAGCTTTCGGTTTTGCCGGAGCCAGTACCGGTGCTCACAACCAGGTTTCGCCCCTTGACGAACTTGCGAATCGCGGTTTCCTGATGGATATACAGCGGTCGGTCGAGCGAGAACGACGGACCGTGTGCTGCAATGAAGTCTGGGTGCAACACGCCCTCATCGATCAGCTCGCGGCACGTGGCGCCGGTCTGATAGGGGGGCGTCATCTCGAGGATCGGCCCCTTAGTGAGGAGCTTGCTCGCGTCGATCTCGGCATCGAAAGCTGTCGCCAGGTCTTCGTCGCGCGGCGCCAACAAGGTCTTCAGATATCGCTTGTAGCTACTTTCGATCTGTTGCGCGGTTTTGAGCGGATCGAGTCGGTCGATCATTCATCATCTCCAGTCAGGTCGCTGCGTCGGTCGTACAGCACCAGGGCCTCGGCCATCAAAACGTCATTTGCAACCATGGTTGGGCAGAGCCGCGCCAGATGTGACCAGTCCCTGAGTAATCCGGTGTTCAAGTATCGAGCGGCGATTCTGCCCTGGCCTTCCAATCTGGCCAGGAGGGCTAACGTCAATGAGTGCACCGACATCATCGTCCACGGATGTTCTGCGGTGTCGATTCCTTCCAAGCGCTCGATCCTCCTGTGAATCGAGGCGTAGGCCAGTTGTGAGGCCTTCTTGATTGGTGTAAGAACTAAAGATAACTGCCGTCCAAGATTTGGCGACCACCCCGCGTCAATCCACTCTATGCGTCGGTACAGGCATTCGTAAACGCCGGCGCGAAGACTGTCCGGGTGCAGCTGAGCGCGCGGAACTTGTTGGATTTCAGTCAGTTTGAGCTCGATGTCGTTTCCTGGAACGTAGCTGAGAGCGAATGCCGAAGCGTCCAGGGCGGCCAAGTCCGAGTGGACCATTTTCCCAGCTTGGAGCATCTCCATTAGCGGAGCGCCGCCACGTTCGCGCAGATAGGCCAATGTCTCCGCGCGTTCGGCCCGTACTTCATGCCTGCGGTGGAAAAGCGATGTCAGGTCGGCGAGTTCAACCATGCATCCGAACCACGGATGGGCATGCAATTCGTTGAATGTTTCTTCTGTCTCAAAGTTGTGGTTGACCAGTTCGCTGCGGATCAACATAGCCATCTTGTCAGCGGCGTCAATTGTGCTGTCGCCCAGGCACTCCAGCGCTCTTCGTGGGTCCCCAGCGAGCAGAGCGGTCAGCTCCTCAAAACGCTGTGATCGGCCATCGGCGTGCAACCGGGCAAGTGCCGCCCACACTTCAGGAACGGCTCCGACTTCGAGCGGGGCGCTTCGTGGACCGCCGAGAAAGCGGGACAGTTTGTTTTGTTCGGGGGTTCCATCATCGCGGAACCCGAACTGCTCCACGTGGAATGCGTCAGCGACCGGCGTGATTGGCGGCTCAATGTAGGTCCACGGATCGTCTACGAACAATTGGCAGCGTAATTCTCCTCGACCGATGAGGCGCTCCGGAAGTTGTGCGCGCCCGTCCTTTAGGGGCAGGACTTCGGGGGGAGCCCATGGCGCCGTTGTACTCCACACATAGACTGCGAGATCGTCTATGTGGGCAGCATCGGTGAAGAACAGAACGTCCTCGCCGAGTAACTCCACACTGGACGCGAGACGGCGTGGCTGAGCGGAAAGCACCTTCACCGCAACTGGGCCAACGCCGGTCTGCAGCGTCGCAACTAACTCGGCGGACTTGTGCGCACGTATGGTGTCGGCGAACTGTTGTGTGCGGCTTTCGAATACATCGCCGTGCCGACGCCGCGGATGGGCATCAACTTGCAGTAAGTGACCCGACTCTGAGTAGCAACCGAAAGTGACCTCCTCAACACCGGGCGCGCGAACGGCAACGAAACGGTCCTGAGCGAAGTCCTCTGGGTCGAGTGCGTCTGCGCTCATACGCCATGGGGCGGGTGTCCCCGATTCCCCTGTGCGGATCTCAATGTGTGGCGGCCTAAGTACGATCGCAGCACTTGACTCTGCTGAACGGATCGTGATGGTCGTCTCGAGTTTCCTCGGCTCGAAATTGATTGGATCGTTCGGACTGATATCAAGGGCATCGCTACTGATGAATGCTGTCGAAGGCGTCAACCCTCGTGAGTCAGGCACTCGTATGGCGGGGTCGAACTGGACGTCGACGCCCTCGGCTAAGAACACGGAGCAGCGTGCATCGGCTCCCATCGGACCGGTCACCATGAATTCGAACAGGCCGAGTTGCGATTCTTCTGCGTCGTCGAAGGGGTCAACGCAGGTCTCGACATCCTCGCTACGCCACGATTCGTCGACGATCCATTCAGTGTCACCGAACCGCCGAACTTTCACATCCCATTCGGGGGCAGGATCAGCAGTGGTGGCCGGCAACATCACCCACGGACGAGTGCCATAAACCGCCTGACCATCTGTCGCGGTCATCCCTAAGATCTTCGACCTGAGCTGAAATCGTGGCCGCAGGTCCTTGCGGACCCAACGCGGATTGCCGACTGGGTCGCCACCGTGCGTGAGCTGGAGCGCTTCAATGTCCTCGAGCTCGACAAACGCGCTTCGCCACCCGTGCCAACCGGCCGGCCGCCCGTCGTCGTTAATGGTTACCGGGGTTGAACTGCGTGTATCAACCAGCTGATGATCGTCCGGAAAGACAGCCCATGCAGCATCTTTCAGGCCGTCACGGCGTCCAATCCATCGTCCATTCGCATCGAAAACAAGCAGGGGGTCGGAGGGTAGAACCAACGGTAACGAGATGCCAGCCGTCAGCTCGGGATGACCCGCTACCACTTCGCGTACGGGACCGGGAACCGCAACGCGCGCAACTGCAGTCTGGATGTCGCCACCCCAGCGACGAAGGGCGTGTGCTTCACGAACCTCACCGTCGAAGGACACCCGCCAGGGCAAAGCACCGCCCTCGGACGGGGTAGGGAGCGCTAGGACGATTTCGTCGTCCTCAATGCTGTAGGTGATCGCGGGATGCGATGCCGCGGTCGTCCTCGACCGCCTCTTTTGGAGGTGAAGCGGATTTTCCTTCAGCTGCAAGATCAGTTCTTCGAGGAGAACTCCCGGCAGCCCGGTAGTCGAGGAATCGAGAGCCGCATCGAGCAACGCCGGATTCACCGTGAACTCCTCGATGAACTCAATGATTCGGTCGAGGATGTCGGCGGCGAACTCGGCACCATTCATTAGGAAGTTGCGCACTGGCACATCGAGCGCGTTAGCACGATATTCCTTACCGGGCTCTTGCAGCCATTCCATGACAGCTGCCCCGCTGGTCGGCCGCCCTTGTAGGACGTGGTCATTGATGACCTCCAACAGATCCCTCAGGCAATGGATGGGGATGCCCGCGTGCAGAGCCAGCGTCATAACGTACTTGCTGCCACCACCAAGCTCGATGGCCGGGAACCTGGCGAGCGAGAACTTGTCGAGCAACGCCGGCAGTTGGCGACGGATCCCGTTCTCAAAATCGGTGCTGTGGGTTAGGCCAAGTTCTTCCCAGAAGCTCTGCCAGTACGCACCGTGGTCGTAGGCCAGTGCGGCATGGCCGACGAGGGCTACCAGACTCACCGCCGGATAGCGCTTTATTACTTCCTCGTGAGACCAACCTCGGTTAATCAACTGTTGAGCAGCGCGGCCAAGATTGCGCTGAATCTCTCGTACTTCGTCAGCAGAAAAATCGGTTTCAATTACGAGTCGAACGGGCGCTAACCGCTGCCGCCATGCGAAATCGGCATCGCTCATCCAGTCCGATAATGACGTCGACATGACCGCCCGCTCCCCCATACCCCATTGACTGCTTGCTTCTGGGGCACCTTAGGCGAGAGCTACGACACATAGAAGTAGCGTCGCCGGAATGTACGGACGTTCAACCCCCTAAGCAGCCACCAACGTAATCGGAATCTGCGACTGCCCCGGCCGGGTCAACACGCAGTTGCCCTGCTGGATCTCGGTCACCTGACCGGTCAGCGTCTGGGTGTTCCAGGTGAAGACCATCGCGCCCTTGGTCTTGGACCTGTCCGGGCACACCGGCACCTGACCGATGACGCGCATCATCCAGGTGTGCGCGCCTTGATAAACGGCCTGACCCTCGATCAGCGGGGACTTAATGTTGGCCAGGCAGCCCGTCTCGATCACGTTGCACAGGTTCGAGATGGTCCAGGTGTCGATGATCTCGTTCGGGCCCTTCACGGTGTAGCTGCCGCTCATGAGGTCGTCGGCCGCCGAAGCCGTCGGCGCCATCGCCAGCGCAACACCGCACACCACCGCAGCGACACAGCCAGCACGCATGAGCAACCCCTTCCGAAGTCAACGGCTGTCACAGTATCCCGACAACCTGAAAACCTGCAGTACAAGACTCCGCAGCCAACCCGCCACACCGCCGAAGCACCCGCACTGTTCAGCCATTACATCGCCACCGCCCGCGCTACCGTTAACGCGATCACCATGGCGAATCCCACCGAACTCGAGACCGCCCGCGCCGCCTACACACAAGGCGACTGGCGCACCGCCTACGACCTCTTCACCGAAGCCCACGAATCCGGCGAGCTCACCACCGACGATCTGTCCTCGTTCGGCCTGGCTGCTTGGCGCCTGGGCCACGGCCGGCACTCCATGCAGCTATCTGAGCAGGCCTTCAACCGCCTGAACGCCGCCAACGACACCCACGGCGCCGCGATGAAGGCCGTCGAGGTCGCCCTGCAGTGGTTCAACGGCGGCGATCTCACCATCACGCGCGTCTGGATCAACCGCGCCCGCCGCCTGCACGACAAACAACCCGACGACCGGGTCCTGGCCTACCTTCTCTATGTCGACTCCTTGGTGGCCATCGACGAGGGCCGCAACGACGTCGCCAAAGACCTCGCAGCGCAGCTCCAAGACGTCACCGACCGGCTGAACGATCCCGGCTTCAACGCCCTCTGCTTCACCGCCAGCGGCGTCACCATGCTGCCCTTCGCCCGCACCAGCGAAGCCTTCGCCCAACTCGACGAAGCGATGATGCCCGTCCTCGCCGACCAGGTCCCCGTCGACTGGGCCGGCGACATCTACTGCGCCGTCATCCACGAATGCCACCGCCTCGCCGACCTCACCCGCATGAAGACCTGGTTCGACGCCATGGAGGTCTGGCGCAAAGGCCCGAAGGTCACCGCCTCCTGGTACGGCACCACCTGCGAGGTCCACAAAATGGACCTGCACAGCGCCACCAAAACCCTGAGCGAGGTGGAGCAGCGGCTGATCGACGCGATCGCCGCCATGGGCGACTTCCCCGGCACCGTCGGCAAGGGCTACTACGAACTCGGCGAAATCCGGCGCCGCAAGGGCGACATCGACGGTGCCCGCGAAGCGTTCGCCCAAGCACGCGAGCACAACAAGGACCCGCAACCCGGCGAGGCGCTGCTGCGCACCTACCTCGGCGAGGCCGACGCCGCCGCGACCGACCTGCGCATGCGGATGGACGCCGAGCAGGACGACATCAACCGCCTTCGGCTGCTACCCGCCGCCATCGCGATCGCGTTGGCCCGCAACAAGACCGACGACGCCGACCGCTACTGCACCGAACTCGAAACTGGCGCAGAGCGATTCGACTCCCCCGGCTTCCGGGCCTGGGCCCGCCACGCCCGCGGCGCCGTCCTCGTCAGCCAAGGACAAGCCGAAGAAGCACTGCCCGTCCTCCAAGACGCCCTGCGCCGCTACCGCAGCACGCAGTGCCGCTACGAAATGGCTCAGGTCTACGACTGGATGTCGCTGGCCCGGCACGGCGCCCAGGATCCCAGCGGCGCAGAAACCGACGCCGCCAACGCCGCCGCCATCTATCAACAGCTCGGCGTCGCGCCCACCCACGCCGAGCCCACCGAGGCACCCGGCGGCTTGACCAAACGCGAACTCGAAGTGCTGGCCGGTATCGCCGCGGGCCTGTCCAACCGCGACCTGGCCAAGAAGCTGTTCATCAGCGAAAAGACCACCGCGCGCCACTTGGCCAACATCTACGTCAAGCTCGGCGTCTCCTCGCGCACCGCAGCAGCTGCCTGGGCCCACGAAAACAAGGTGCTGCACGGCGCGTCTACATAATTCGCACCATGCCCTGCCTGCACAAACGCACATATCTGCCGATGATGTAGCGCCCCTGCGCGCCATAGCGTCATCAGCATGATCAACGCCACCGCCGCCAAGCTCGCCCTCGCCACACTCGCCGCCCCGGTTCTGGCCGCCCTCGCGGTCGGGCTGGCCGGCCACGCCGCCGCCGAAACCCCCGAAACCGACGGCGGCACCGCCACCGCCAGCGACACCATCGGCCAGCTGCGCGACCAGGGCATGCACGTCGTCATCAACAAAGACGGCGCCATGCCCCTGGACAAGTGCTCGGTGATCTCGGTGCACCAGGACCGCCACGAGCACCACGGCGGCCAGCAGCGCGACGCCTTCGAAACCGCCCAGGTCGACGTGTTCTGCCACGCCGGATAGTCCATGAGACACCGCTGGCTCGCACTGGGTGTACTCAGCCTGGGCGTGCTGCTGATCGGAGTCGACGGCACCGTCCTGGCGGTGGCAGCACCGGTCTTCGGCAGGGATCTCGGCATGACCGCCACCGAGATCATGTGGATCGGCGACATCTACTCCTTCGTGCTCGCCGGGCTGCTCGTCACCATGGGTAGCCTCGGCGACCGGATCGGGCACAAGAAGCTATTACTCATCAGCGCAACCGCTTTCGCACTGGCGTCGGTGGCGGCGGCGTGTGCGCCGACGGCCGGGATGTTGATCGCGGCCCGCGCACTGTTGGGTGTCGCCGGGGCGAGCCTGGCGCCGTCGACCCTGGCCCTGATCCGGGGTCTGTTTCCGAACGGACGGGAACGTGCTGTCGCCGTGGGTATTTGGGCCTCGGTGTTCTCGGCGGGCACCGCGCTGGGTCCCGTGATCGGCGGGCTGTTCCTGGAGCACTTCTGGTGGGGCTCGGTGTTCCTGATCAACGTCCCGGTGGTGGTCGTCTTGGTGGTGGGCGGCTGGGTCTTGCTGCCCGAATTGCGCAACCCGACCCCCGGACCATGGGATCCGCTCGGCGCCGGCCTGTCACTGATCGGCATCCTCGGCGTGGTCTATGCCGCCAAACAGGGCGCCGCCCACGGACTGCACGCCGACATCGTCGTCGCGGGACTGCTGGGTGCAGCCGCCCTGACGTTCTTCGTGCGACGGCAGCTGAAGGCAGCGCATCCGCTGATCGACGTTCGCCTGTTCGCCAACCGCGGGTTCACCGGCGTGATCACCGCCAACATGTTGTCGATCCTCGGCCTGTCCGGCGTGCTCTTCTTCCTGTCGCAGTTCTTCCAGCTGGTGCACGACTACAGCCCGCTACAAGCTGGGCTCGCCGAACTGCCCGCCGCGCTGGCGGCGACGACCTTCGGTGTGCTGGCCGGCGTCGCCGTGCGCTCTCGGTCGCCGCGCGCGGTCCTCTCGACCTCGCTGGCGTTGATCGGTGCGGCGCTGGCATCACTGACGCTGATCAGCCCGGCCACCCCCTATTGGCCGCTCGGGATCGCCTTGTTCGTCATCGGCGCTGGCCTCGGGATGGCCTTCACCGTGGCCAACGACGTCATCATCACCAGCGTCCCGCCCGAGCGGGCCGGCGCGGCGGCAGGTGTGTCGGAGACGGCCTACGAGTTGGGCATGGCGCTGGGCATCGCGCTGCTGGGCAGTGTCATCGCCGCCGTCTACCGCGGGCTGGACCGGCCCGCCGGCATCCACGACGACGTCGTGGCGCACGCCGAACAATCGTTGGCTGCCGCCCACCGAGCGGCCGCGACCCTAGGTGGCGATAAGGCGCACGCCCTGCTGGCCGCCGCCCAAGCCGCGTTCACCGACGGGCTCGCCGGCGCTGCGGGGATCGGTTCGGTGCTGCTGCTCGCGTCGGCGGTGGCGGTCTGGATGCTGCTCAAGCCGCCGCCCGATAGCCCGCGTGTCCCCTATGGTTGCTCTGACTTCGAGGAAGGCCCGGTGCCGCAATGACCGTTGACTCCACCGACGAGGAACTGCGGCATTCGGGCTATGAACCCGAACTGAAACGCACCCTCGGCTCGTTCCAGGTCTTCGCGATCTCGTTCGCGTTCATCTCCGTGGTCGTCGGGATCTTCGCGACCTACGGTGCGGTGCTGAATTATTCGGGACCGGTGGGGATCTGGTTGTGGATCATCGCCGCAGTGGGCCAGACGCTCGTCGCGCTGGTGGTGGCGCAATTCGCCGCCCGCATTGCGTTGAGTGGCTCGTCCTATCAGTGGGCGTCGCGGCTGGCGAACCCGAAAGTGGGGTGGCTGTTCGGCTGGCTGACGTTCTGGTTCCTGGCGATCGCGGCCGCGGCGATGGACAACGCACTGGCCAGCCAAGCGCTGATGCCGCTGTTCGGGATGGCGCCCGACGAGGATGTCGCCCGGCTGATCACGTTGGCGGTGTTGTTGACTCAGACGATTCTCGTCATCGCCTCAACCCGCCTGCTCGGCGTGGTCACCTCCGGCGCGGTCGGTCTGGAGCTGGTGATTCTGGCGGTCCTGGTGGTCGGCCTCGGTGCCGTCATGGTGTTCTCCGGGACCGGCACCACCGCCAATCTGGCCTCCCGCGGTGTGGCGGCCGACGCACCCAACTACTTCGCGATCGGCGGTCCGCTGATGGCGGGCATGATCATGGGCTTGGTGACGTTGGTCGGCTTCGACTCCGCGGCGAATCTCGCTGAGGAGGCCAAGGATCCGTTCCGCAGCGTGCCGCGCGCGATCGTCTCGTCGGTGATCGCCTCGGCGACGTTGGGTCTGGTGTTCGTCATCATCCTGACGTTGGCGATCAAGGACATCACCGAAGTGAGCACCAGCGGTTCACCGGTGGCGACGATCATCCACGATCAGCTCGGTCCGGTGATGGAGCGAGTCCTGTTGACCGGCATTGCCTTTGCCATGTTCGGCGCAGGCATGGTGATGATCGCGGCTTGCTCGCGCCAAGCGTTCGCCATGGCGCGCGACTCACGATTCCCCGGCCACACGGTGCTACGCCGGGTGAGCCCGCGCACTCAGACGCCGGTTGCCGCGACGATCCTGATCTTCGTGATCGGCGTGGTGTTGATGTTGACGCTGCGCGGTGCGGCCCTGCTGCAGCTGATCGTCGCGTCGACGATCCTGCCGGCGTTGATCTACGGCGGCATCGTGGTGCTATACCTCTGCGTGCGCAAACGCCTGGAACGCAAGGAAGGCGGATTCAGCCTCGGCCGGTTCGAGCTGCCGGTGGCCTACACGGCCCTGGTGTGGGTGGCATTCTCGATCTTTGCGCTCGTATCCCCCAGTGAGGCAAGGATTCCTGGCCTGATCGTGCTGGGCCTGATCGCGGTGGGCGGGCTGTACTTCGTCTCGCTGCTGCTGACCAACCGCTCGGCGCTGGACACCGAACCTGGTGAGCCGGGCGCGTTCTGATTCTTTGCTCTTGCGCAATTGCACGACGCGGCGTAGTACTAACCGCAGGACGAGAAATGCCCATTTGGGGGACAGGGGTGGCGGTCATGCGAAAATCTGTTTGCTACATGGCATTCGGGTTGATCATCGGGACCGGACCCGCGAGCCTCATATTGGCGACACCCGCCTCCGCGGACTGCACCAATGCCGGCGCGGCCACCGTCTGTGCGCAAGGTGAGGTGCGCGGCGGCGGCCCCACCGCACCGATTGCCGGGCCCGCGTATCCGGGCTACTGCGCCGATCCGTGGTACTGCGACGACGCCTGGGGCATCGACCTCGATCTCAGCCCGCGACCGAACCCACCGGCCCCGCCTCCTCGCCCCCGGCCTCCGCGGCCCGGGCCGCGTAACTGACCATGCCCCGTCCAACCCTCATCGTTAGGAGCAGTCGAATGTTGGTCCGCAACATGATCAGCGCCGGAATCATTGCAGGCGCAATGCTGATCGGGAGCGCGGCAACCGCCGCCGCCGACGAGCCGAACTGTACGGCGGGCGACCTCACCCAGGTCCTGTCCGGAGTCAACGCCGGCATGTCGGTGTACCTGTTCACCCACCCCGACGTGAACGCGTTCTTCACCGGACTGAAGGGCAAGTCTCGGGATGAGATGCGTACCGCTGTGTCCGACTATCTGCAGGCGAATCCCGAGGTTCGTGACCAGATCAAGGCTGTTCGCCAACCGGCGGCCGACTTCCGAGCCCGCTGCGACGCTCCGATGCCCGACGAGATGGGGCCGATGGGCTAGTAGCCCTACTCAGGTTGGTGCCCACCTCTGAGCGACAACAACGACATACCAAAGCTGTTGTCGCTCAGAGGCGGACAGTGCGCCCCTAGTGGCTAGCCCGCCGACTCCCGGCGGTGCCCTTCTTCTTTCCCGCGTTTCCGGCCTTCGCGGCCGGCGCCTTGCTGCTCGTACCGCCGGTCGCCTGCGCCCCGCCGATGCGGAAGTTGTTGATCGCGATACCCGGGTTCGTCTTGGTGACGGTCTGGCCGTTGGCGAAGATGGTGCCGGCCAACGCCAGCGGTCCGGGTCCGGCGTTGACGGTGTTGGTGCCGCCGAGGAAGTTGAATCCGGCGGTGAGGTTGCCGCCGGCGCCTCCGACGGTCACCACGTTGTTACTGCTCAACGTATTGATCGCCAGGTTGTAGTTACTCCCCGCGCCACCGACGGTCAACGTGTTGTGGTTGCCGACGATGTTGTACACCGCGTTCTGATACCCGCCCTGCGACTCGACCTGGTTGCCGTTGCCGCCCAGGAGATTGAATGCCGTGTTGTAGATGCCGCCGGCGATCGTCACCGCATTGCCGGTGCCGAACCAGTTCTGCGCCAGGTTGCCGTTGCCGCCCGTCGTCGTCACGGTGTTGTTGCTGCCGAACAGGTTTCGAACGGTGTTCGCGTAGCCGCCGGTGACCATGATGGTGTTGCCGTTGCCGAAGATGTTGCGGCCCCAGTTGGCGTAGCCACCGGTTGTCATGACGGTGTTGTTGCTGCCGAACAGGCTGGTCGCGGTGTTCACCAGGCTGCCGAACGTCACGACGGTGTTGTTGTCACCGAGCAGGTTGGTCGCCCAGTTCCAGATGCCGCCCTGCGCCGACACGGTGGTGTTACTGCCGAACAGGTTGGTGGCCAGGTTGATGATCGAGCTGTTCGACGAGTCACCGGATTGGACGAAGTTGTCGCGGCCACCGAGGTTCGTTGCGATGTTGAAGAAGCCGAGCGAGCTGACCTTCAGGCTGTCGGCCGCGGTTGCCCTGCCGAACAGATTCAGCGCGATGTTCCCGGCGCCGCCGGTGCCGCCCGCGGTGACGGTGCTGCCGTTAGCCGCCGTGTTCAGCGGCGTCACGTTCAGTGCGATGTTGAGACCGAAATTGGCGAACTGGCCCGAGCCTTGAGTGACGGCGGCGCCGTTCGGTCCCAGCTGGGTGGCGATGCCGAACAGTCCGTTGGCGGTGGCGACCGATCCGTCGCCGGCTGCCGTGGCGAAGGTGAACGCGTCGCCGGTGGTCGCGGCGGAATTGGTCCCGAGAGCGAACGCGCCGCCGAACAACCCGCTGGCATGCGCGGTGGCGCCGCTACCCACCGCGATCGCGATGCTCAGCGGCGTGCTGGAGCAGTCGGCACTGTTTCCCAGACCGAAGAACGACGCACAGCTGGCGTTGGCCTTGGGAGCCGACCCCAGCACGGCGCCGGCAAGTAGTGCGCTCGCGGCGGCACCGGCGGCGAGGACGCCGGTGACCGTGTAACGAGTCTTTGCGGTGGTAATCATGATAAATCCCCGATCAAGCCAAGAGTGCCGTTGGCGGATTTGCTATGCGGCAGCAATGAGTATGGCTCAACCGTCCGCGTTTGCGCCCGCTTCTCGCTCAGGCAATCTGCAATGTCACGAAATACGAGCTGCCACTCGGGACCGAGGACGCCGACAAGCCGCCGGTCAGGCCGAGAAGATTCGCCACCCCGAAACTGAACACCAATGCGAGCGCCGTCCCGATTCCGGCCAGCTGCCCCACCGCGTAGGCGACCGGATTGTCACCGAGGAGCGCACCGAATCCCTGCCCCAGCGACTGGCCGAGCGCAATCTGCAGCGCGGGGCTGTTGACGACCCTCGAAATCACGGTCTGCACCACATCGGCCGGCGGCGTTCCGTCGAGAAGATCACCCGCCAAGTCGCCGATCAGGCCCTGCGCGGCCGGGTTGGACACGAAGGCCTGGACGGTCGCTTTGGCCACCTGGCTCACCACCGGATCCAGGACCGTGTTGTTCAGCGGCGTCGAATCGATCAGCTGATTGACGACACCTTGCGCGACCGTGCTGATCACGTCCCGAACAGCGGGGGCCTTTAGCACCGACTGCAGCGCGTCCGGCACGGTGGCGTTGAACGCCGCAACCAACGCCGGGTCCGATGCCAGCTGCTGGACGGCACCCTCGAGCACGTCGCTGGGCGAAACCCCGCTCAGCAGGGCCGCGACGATCTGCTCGGTGGCCGCCGACAGCGTCGCCGCCACCCCGTCCTGGGCAAGGAAGCTGGTGATCACCGAACCGGCCGTCGCGCCGAGCTGCGCCGCGGACTTCGGATCGGCCAGCGCCTCGGCGAGCGTCGGGCCGTAGGTCGGACCGAACAACTCAGAGACGACAGTGCGGAAGCCTTCGTCGGCGGCCAAGCTAACCACCAAAGACTTCGCCGTCGACGCCAGCGCCGCGACCACATCGGCGTTGGTGGCCAGCGCGGACACTACGTCACCCGCAGCGGGAGCCAGCGCCGACAGGAACGCTGAATTGCCTTGCAGCCCTTGCCAAGCGATGTCCAGTGCATCCATCCAGTTGTCGCCCGCCAGCAGCGCGGTGCCGAACTGGGTGAGGTAATCAGCCAGCGCGGCGGGGACGCCCGGCGCGGACAAGAGGTCGGTGACAGCCGCACCGGCGATTGCCGCCACACCCTGCACCGCCTTGGTGTTGCTCAGCAGGCCCTGCATGGCCGCGCCCAGCGCGTTACCGACAGCGGTCGCGGTGGCGTCGCCGCCCAGAGCCGACGTCACCCAGCCGTCGACAACGTTGCCCAGCCACGCCGGGATGACCCCGCCGTTGGTCAGATCGATGACCGCACTCGACACCCCTGATGCGAGCGCAGCCTGCACCGAGGAGTTACTCAGGAAGGTGGCGATCTCGTCGGAGGAGTTGGCGGCCACCTCCTTGAGGTAATTCGCAAGCGGCGCAATGTCATTGGTAGCCAAACCGGCAGCGATCGCAGCGGCTTGCACGGTGTCCGGTTGCACGGCGGTGGCGAGCACGTCCAGCGCGGTCAGGACGCCCGTGTTGCCGAGCACGGTGCGGGCGAAGCTGACCGCCGCGTTGCCGACGACGGTGCCGACCGGTGACGGCACGCCGAGGTAGGTGTTCAGCGCCGCCGAGATCTTCGTCGAAACGAACTGCAGGATGGTGTTATTCGCGACCAGCTGCTGCACTTCGGCACTGATCTTGCCGTTGGCGACCAGGTCCTGGATGCCGTTGGCGACAATCGGCGCCAACTCGTCGGCGATCGGGCTCCAGCCGGGGAAATGCGAGTCGATGAAGCTCCGCACCGCGGTGCCGAGCGCGCTGCCCGCGGTAGCGCCCGCGGCCGGCGCAGTACCCCCGGTGACGCCGGCGCTGGGCACCGAAGCGGCTGCGGCAGCGGCGGTTCCGCCGGTGGTGACCGAGCGCGCCGATCGGGCGGTCCCGTCCCGGCGGGTCGCCGCCAGCACCGCGAACGACAGCGGCTCGGTGACCGGAGCCGACGGGTCGCCGCTTCCGCTGAGTCGATCAAGCGGTCGCCGGCTCGCGACAGAGATCGATGCGGCCGGTTTCACCGATGCGGCCGGCGTCGACGTCGGCGCCTTCGGGGCACGCGGACCCGCCTTGGCCGAGTGCCGCGGCGCAGGCTTGCCCGCCGAGGACGTCGTCTTGCCCGAGCCCCCCGCCCCGCTGTCCGCGCCGGCCACCGCGGGCAGCGCGACGATCAACCCGCCGACACCGAGAGCCACCGCCAACGCTCCGACCCGACCGATGTGACGACCATGCTGACCCAGGCCCATGCCCAACCCCCGATGCTGACGTGAAAGCTAATTTGCTAGGGGTATAACACACGCCGTGGGTGACGTGCGCGTGTACGCGTAAACCCACTTATGCGAATTGTTCATTGCCTACGCTGACCCTGCGTTTTCCCCTAATATCCAGCTCGTGGGGGGCGAAATGTCGGTGGCGACCTTGCAGACCATTATCAAAGTCCAGCAAGCGATAAATGACGCCGATGCGACGGCCGATGCGGTGATGAACATCGTCGCCGAACAGGCACGCGAAGCGACTCGGGCGCACGGCGCGGTCATCGAGCTCGCCGAGTTCGGCGAGATGGTGTACACGACCACCGCCGGTTCACTCGCCGGCACCGAAGGGCTGCGGTTGGCGATGTCGGGCAGCATGTCCGGCGAGTGCGTCCGAACCGGCACGATCCTGATCTCCACCGACACCGAGACCGATCCCCGGGTGGACCTGGAGGCCTGCCGCCGGGTGCACGCCCGCTCGATGATCGTCGTTCCGCTGGTCGACGGGAACCGAACCCAGGGCGTCTTGAAAGTCATCTGCAGCGAGCCGAACGCGTTCACCGACGAGGACGTGACGCTGCTCGAACAGCTGGCGCAATTCATCGCGAAGGCCTTGGCCCGCGCCCACGTCATGGACGAGAAAGCCCATGCCGCCTCCGTCGACGCCCTGACCGGGTTGGCCAACCGGGCGGCGTTCCTCGCAGGGCTGGAAGGCATGATTTCCGGCGCCGCAGGAACCGGCAATCCGGTCGCCGTCGTGCTTTACCTCGACCTCGACGGGTTCAAGCCGATCAACGACGTGTACGGGCACTCCGTGGGTGACGAGGTGCTGCAGATCATCGGCAACCGCATCGCCACCACCTGCCGGGGGGAGGATCTCGGAGCACGGATCGGCGGCGACGAGTTCGCCGTCCTGCTGGCATCCTCGTTCGCTCCCGACCCGGCCAGCCTGCGTGAGCGCCTGATCCGCGTGCTGCAGCAAGAGATGGCCACCAGCGTCGGGGCACTAACCGTCGGCGCCAGCTGCGGAACAGCGGTCGTCGGCGGCGGCGACCTCGCCGAAGCCGTCCTGGCCCGCGCCGACGCCGCGATGTACGCGGAAAAACGGACCAGATCCGGTTCGCGCCGCTGACTGCAAGAATGCCTTGATGGACGTCGTCTCCCGGAACAACGTCACCCGCGTGGGTGACGGTCCCGGGCCGACGCTCCTGCTGGCCCACGGCTTCGGCTGCGACCAGCACTTATGGCATCCGGTGGCCTCGCGGCTGCGGGACCGGTTCGACATCGTCCTGTTCGACCACGTCGGTTCGGGCAACGCCGACCCCGCCGCGTGGGACCCGGCCAAATACGCCTCCCTGCAGGGCTACGCCGACGACGTGGTGGAGATCGCCGAGGCTCTCGACCTACGCGACGTGGTGCTCGTCGGGCACTCGGTGGCCGCCATGATCGGCGTGCTGGCGGTATCCACGGCGCCGGCCCGGTTCAGCAAGCTGGCGATGATCACCCCGTCGCCGCGCTACATCGACGACGACGGCTACCGCGGCGGTTTCAGCCGCGCCGACATCGACGAGCTACTCGAATCACTGGAAAGCAACTACCTCGGCTGGTCGCAGTCGATGGCCCCGGCGATCATGGGCAACGCCGACCGCCCCGAACTCGCCGAGGACCTCGCCACGACGTTCTGCCGCACCGACCCCGCAGCCGCGAAGGTGTTCGCCCGCGCCACATTTCTCTCCGACAACCGAGCCGACCTCGCCGGCGTCCCGGTTCCCACCCTGATCGTCGACTGCCGCCAGGACGTCATCGCACCGCCCGGAGTCGGTGCCTACGTCCGCGATCACATCCCCGACGCCCAACTGATCACCCTCGACGCCACCGGGCACTGCCCGCACGTCAGCGCGCCCGAGGCCACCGCTGACGTCCTCGCGGCGTTCGCCTCCGCATGACCGACGCCGAGGATCTGTGGCAGAACGCACCCAGCGGTCAGCTGGCGGCGACCCCGGACGGACGCATCGTCGACGCCAACGCCACGCTGGCGTCCTGGCTGGGAACTACGCCGAATGCGCTGCGCGGCAAGCCGATCACCGATCTGTTCACCGTCGGCGGGCGAATTCACTTCGAGACCCACTTCGCGCCGCTGCTACGGATGAGCGGTGAACTCGAAGGCATCAGCGTGGAACTTCGGGCTGCCGACGGCTCGCGCCGGTCGGTCTTCCTGACCGCCAACGTCAAGACTGGTGCGGACGGCCGCTCGGAGCTGATTCGGGTCGACATCCAGGACGCCCGCGAGCGACGCTCGTACGAGCGAGCTCTGCTCGAGGAGCGCCAACGAGCCGAATCCGAGCGAGCCAGAGCGGAATCATTGGCCGAGACGTTGCGCCGGTCGCTGCTGCCGCCGTCATTGTCGGTGCCCGAAGGACTCACCGCAGCCGCGCACTACCACGCGTCGGTGCAAGACATCGGCGGTGACTTCTACGACCTTTTCCCGTTGTCGCACACCGTGTCCGGGTTCTTCCTGGGTGATGTGTGCGGCAAGGGCCCGGCGGCCGCGGCGATCACCTCGTTGACCCGCTACACCCTGCGCACCGCAGCCGTCGTCGACCCCGACCCCATCACCGTGCTGCATCGGCTCAACACCGTGCTCGGCCAAGAGCACCGCGATGCGCAAACACGTTTCTGCACAGTTATATTCGGCACCCTCGCCCAGAAGGACGACGGCTTCGAGGTGCGACTGGCCAGCGGTGGGCATCCGCCGCCGATGCTGATGGAGCAGTCCGGCGGCGTCAGCTATCTGGATCTCACCGACGGTATGGCAGTCGGTCTGACCGACCGGCCGCGATTCGTCGACACCACGCTCCGACTCGGACCCGGCGATACCCTGCTGCTCTACAGCGACGGCCTGACCGAGGCCCGGATTGGCGACGGCTCGCGCCGATACGACGACGACGGCGCCCTGCGCCGATTCGTCACAGCCGTGGGACCGGTGGGCGCCGATGCACTGATCGCCGAAATCCGGCAACTGCTGGGATCTTTCGGCTCCGGCGTCGAAGACGACACAGCGGTGTTGGCGCTGGGTGTACCCCGCTCATCGCAGGGGTCGTGACCGAATTACCGTGGCCACGAGCTCCGCACCTGTGCTGGATCAAGCTTCAGGAAGGACCGAATCATTGCGTCCCTATTCCGCTGAGAACCTCTGTCGGACAGGGTGAAGAGTTTGGGCACAAGCGGACCATCAACTCGACCTTGAGGACCGATGCTGAAAGACGTCACTGTGTACCGGACGAAAACCTTCCCGTCGATGCTGTACACGGACTGTCCATCTCTGTCGGTTAGCCGCACGCCCTTTTGGATGATTTCGACTATGCGCTGTTTGTCGGCGTCCGCTCGATGCAGTCTTTCCGCTTCTCGCGCTTGCACTTCCCGGTACCACAGGGTGTTTTCCTTCGGTACCTGAATTTTCGGGATCAAGTCCAACAAGCTCTTCTGCTTGGGGGTCAAGTCGTCCAATTTTTGCAACGGGTTCAGAGTCGTTTTCCGGTTGAGGAGTTCTTTCAGCGTGCCCGTGAGGAATTTTCCGAGCGCGCCCAGAGGGTCACTCCTACTCGCCGCCACGACCACCTTCGGAGTGGGGGCGTTCTGCGCCGCCGTGACCACTCGCGAATTCACAGTGCGGTTCACCGTGCGGGGGCTCGTCGCCCGAGCATCGACATGGGCGCGTGACTTGGCTGTCCCGGCACGGCCCGAGGGAGACGACGCCGCGACACCAGAGCCGGCATCCTTGGACGACGAGGCCGACGAGGCCGACGAGGCCGACGAGGCCGACGAGGCCGACGACGACCCGACGCCGCTGTCGGCGCCGGCAATACCGATCTCAGACCCAACCAGCGACCAGCCGATCAACGCCGCACCCATGCCGGCGGACGCCACACCGAGCTGCAGCCACCGACGCATCGGCAGATCCTGGGCGCGTAGCCCGGCTGGGCGACCACCCTTTGCTGATGTTGACATGTCAGATCCCCCGGTGCTTTGTTGCGTTACTTCGTGATTGAGCGACTGGCAACCTGTACGCGCCCGGTTCTGGAGCTCGACGCCGACTATCGTACCTTGCTCGATCGCGCTGAGGGCCAGTTCGCTGTTGCCTTCTTTGTTTGCCGCGTTGGTTTCCCACCTCGATCCCAGCAATGACAAACCGCGGGACTGCCGATGCCCGCAAAAGACTTCAGGCCCCCTCAACGAGGGGGCCTGACCAGCGTGGCAGGTACAGGATTCGAACCTGTGTAGGCTTTCGCCGACGGATTTACAGTCCGCTCCCATTGGCCGCTCGGGCAACCTGCCTGGGTGCGCCGCGCCGGGGATCCGGTTTGGTGCGACTAGCAGGGTACAACGATCATGTACCTCAAATACAAACCGGCCGATCAACCGAAGGGACGGGTCCAATGGCGGATTCATCGTTCGACATCGTGAGCAAGGTCGACCGCCAAGAGGTCGACAACGCGCTGAACCAGGCGGCCAAAGAGCTCAGCACCCGGTTCGACTTCCGCGGCACCGACACCACGATCGCGTGGAAGGGCGACGAGGTCATCGAACTCGTCAGCTCCACCGAGGAGCGGGTAAAGGCCGCCGTCGACGTTTTCAAGGAAAAGCTGATCCGCCGCGACATCTCCATGAAGGCCTTCGACGCCGGCGAGCCGCAGGCCAGCGGAAAGACCTACAGGGTCAGCGGCACCCTGAAGCAGGGCATCGACCAAGAGCACGCCAAGAAGATCAACAAGCTCATTCGCGACGAGGGCCCCAAAGGGGTGAAGTCGCAGGTCCAGGGTGACGAGATCCGGGTCAGCTCCAAGAAGCGTGACGACCTGCAGGCCGTCATCGCCCTGCTCAAAGGTGCCGACCTCGACGTAGCGCTGCAGTTCGTCAACTACCGGTAGACCAAGGGCCCTCGCTCAACCAACCGGTCAGTGCCTAGTGTGGTGAGCATCACCACCCACGCGAAGCGAGGACCGCGATGACCGCCACCCCAGAGACTGCCCCCGTACCCGCTGAGACCGACGGCGGCTCGTACGACGTCGTGATCATCGGCGCCGGGTTCTCCGGGATCGGCGCGGCCTACCGCATCGCCGAGCGCAACCCCGGCACGCGCTACGTCGTGCTGGAACGCCGCGAGCGCATCGGCGGCACCTGGGACCTGTTCCGCTACCCCGGTGTGCGCTCGGACTCCAGCATCTTCTCGCTGTCCTGGCCGTGGGAACCGTGGGTCCGCAAAGAAGGAGTCGCCGACGGCGACCACATCCGCGAATACATGGAAGACACCGCGCGCAAGCACGGCATCTTGCCCAACATCCATTTCGGAACCTACGTGCAGTCGGCCGACTGGGATTCGGCCACCGACACCTGGACCGTGCACGCGGTCGAGAACGGCGAACGCACCACCTACCGCGGGCGCTTCGTGTTCTTCGGCTCGGGCTACTACAACTACGACGAGGGCTACACCCCCGACTTCCCGGGCCTCGAGACGTTCGCAGGCACCGTCGTGCACCCGCAATTCTGGCCGGCGGATCTCGACTACACCGGCAAGAACGTGATCGTCATCGGCAGCGGGGCCACCGCCGTCTCACTGATTCCGGCACTTGCCCAGAAAGCAGCCAAAGTGACGATGCTGCAGCGCTCGCCGACCTACCTGCTGGCCGGCTCCCGGGTCAACCCGCTCATCGAAGCCGTCCGGAAAGTCGTTCCCCGCAAGATTTCTCACGCGTTCGCCCGCTACTTCGCAGTCGCCTTCGAAAGCGTCGTGTGGTTCTTGGCCCGCACCGTACCCGGTGTGGCCCGCAAGATCATCCGGGCCCAGAACGTCAGCCGACTGCCTGCGGGATACCCCGTCGACGTGCACTTCAAGCCGCGCTACAACGTCTGGGATCAGCGTCTGTGCCTGGTCGCCGACGGCGACTTGTTCGAGGTGATCTCCGACGGCCGCGCCGAAGTCGTCACCGACCACATCGACCGCTTCGACGACACCGGCGTCACGCTCACGTCGGGTAAACACCTGGCGGCCGACATCATCGTCACCGCGACCGGCCTGCAACTTCAGGCCCTCGGCGGTGTGCGAATCACGCTGGACGGCAATGAGATCAAGCCCCAGGAGCGGTTCTCCTACAAGGCACACATGCTGGAGGACGTGCCGAACCTGATCTGGTGCATCGGCTACACCAACGCCTCGTGGACGCTGCGCGCCGACATGACCGCCCGCGCGGCCGCCAAGCTGATCGAATACATGAACTCACACGGCTACACCCACGCCTTCCCGCACCTGGGTGGCGAACCCATCGCCGAGAAGCCCGCGTGGGACATCCAGGCCGGTTACGTGTTGCGCAACCTGCACGCACTGCCGAAGTCGGGTCTCAAGCGGCCGTGGGTGGTCCGGCAGAACTATCTCGCCGACGCCTTCGACCACCACTTCATCGACAAAATCGATGAGGACATGACGTTCGGGCGGGTGGCGTCCCCGGCGCGAGCGGCCGGGTAGCTCAGCTGCGGGCGGGGGTAGGTGCACTTTTCCAGAACGCGATATCACCGGTGATATCGCGTTCTGAAGAAGACACCCACCACCCCTGCCCCAACCGCGCATCCCGATTGCCCGAACTCCCCATGAACAACCGGGTATTCGCAATACGCTGACCACCATGACTTCTCAACGCCGCGAACCCAAAGTCGTCGTGCTCGGCGGCGGATCCTGGGGTACCACCGTCGCATCCATCTGCTCCCGCCGGGGGCCGACGCTGCAATGGGTGCGCTCGGAGGAGACCGCCAAGGACATCAACGAGAACCATCGCAACTCGCGCTACCTGGGCGACGAGGTCGAACTCTCGGAAACCCTGCGGGCCACCACTGATTTCAGCGAAGCCGCCGAGTGCGCGGACGTCGTCGTGATGGGCGTGCCGTCACACGGCTTCCGCGGCGTGCTGGCCGAGCTGAGCAAGGAGCTGCGCCCGTGGGTTCCCGTTGTCAGCTTGGTGAAGGGCCTAGAGCAGGGCACCAACATGCGGATGAGCCAGATCATCGACGAAGTTCTGCCCGGTCACCCGGCCGGCATCCTCGCCGGTCCCAACATCGCGCGTGAAGTCGCCGACGGCTATGCGGCCGCCGCCGTGCTGGCCATGCCCGACCAGCACCTGGCCGCCAACCTCGCGAAGATGTTCCGCACCAAGCGGTTCCGCGTCTACACCACCGACGACGTCGTCGGAGTCGAGATCGCCGGCGCGCTGAAGAACGTCTACGCCATCGCCGTCGGCATGGGGTATTCGCTGGGCATCGGCGAGAACACCCGGGCACTGGTGATGGCTCGCGCCGTGCGGGAGATGTCGCGCCTCGGCGAAGCCATCGGCGGGCACCGCGACACGTTCGCCGGCCTGGCCGGCATGGGCGACCTCATCGTCACCTGCACCTCGCAGCGCAGCCGCAACCGCCACGTCGGCGAACAACTGGGCTCCGGCAAGTCCATCGAGGAGATCATCGCCTCGATGAACCAGGTCGCCGAGGGCGTCAAAGCCGCCAGCGTGATCATGGAGTTCGCCGAGAAGTACGGCCTGAACATGCCGATCGCGCGCGAGGTCGATGCCGTCGTCAACCACGGCGCCAACGTCGAACAGGCCTACCGCGGCCTGATGGCCGAGAAGCCCGGCCACGAAGTCAACGACTCACACTTCTAGCGCGGCTCAGCCCGGGAACGACGGGAACAGCGGGTTCGAGTTCTTCGGCCGATCCAGCATCGGGCTCGGTCCCGACGTGAACGTCGCCCCCGGACCGACGACGAAGCCGACCTGGTCGTGGTTGTTCACGCACGCCACCACGCCGCCGCCGTCGACGCCGCAGCTGATGTCGCGGAAGCTCAGCCGGGTATTCGGCGGCAACGGCTTCACATCACCGGCCGCCGCGTAGAGCGACGCGCCGCTGCTGGAAAAGCCGGGCTCGCCGGACGGCCCGGCGCTGACGAGGTTCGCCCCATTGGGCGCACCGGGCAGCGCCCCGCTGCAGCCGTAACTGGAGTTCTGCTTGTCGAGCACGCACACCACCCCGGGCGGGCCGGCGAAGGCGTACCAGTTGCCGCCCATCGCCGTGTACGGCACCGGGCTCACCGGGGTGTAGGCGTTGACGTTCGGAAGGACCGGGGCGGGCGCCGGCTCGGGATCCGCCGCGGCCACGCCCGGCGTACCGATCGCCGCCGCCCCCGCGACGCTCACCAGGCCGATCAGGATTCTGCTCAGCATCATCACACCCTACGTAAGCGCCACCGACGGCGCAGTTTGCGGACTCACCTGGTCCTTCGGTCGCGCGGTCGCGATTCGTTACCGCCGCGTCGAGCAGCTAGTGGCCGGCCATCTTCTCGAGCCGCGCGATCCGGTCGGAGATCGGCGGATGGGTGGAGAACATCTTGCCGATCTTCTCACTGGAGCGGAACGGGCTGGCGATCATCAGGTGCGCCTGGTCGGCCAGCTGCGGCTCGGGAGGCAGCGGCGCGTTCTCCACCCCGCCGCTGATCTTGCGCAAGGCCGACGCCAGCGCCAGCGGATCGCCGGACAGTTCAGCCCCGGACTCGTCGGCCTGGTACTCACGCGAGCGGGACACGGCCATCCGGATCAGCGTGGCAGCGATCGGACCGAGCAGCGAGACCAGTAACAGCGCAAAGGGATTGGGGCCGCCTTCGCGGTTGTTGCCGCTGAACATCCCGGCGAACAAGGCGATGTTGGCCAGCGCGGTGATCACCGAAGCGAGCGCACCGGCCACACACGAGATCAGGATGTCGCGGTTGTAGACGTGCGACAGTTCGTGGCCCAGCACCGCGCGCAGTTCACGCTCGCTGAGCAGGTTGAGGATGCCGGTGGTGACGCACACCGCCGCGTTGCGCGGGTTGCGGCCGGTAGCGAACGCGTTCGGGTTGGCCGTGTCGCTGATGTAGAGCCGCGGCATCGGCTGGTGCGCCGTGGTGGCCAGCTCGCGGACCATCGAGTAGATCTGCGGAGCCTGCACCTCGGTGAACGGCTGGGCGTGCATGGCGCGCAGCGCCAGCTTGTCGGAGTTGAAGTACACGTAGACGTTCATGCCGATCGCGAAAACCAGAGCGAGGAACATCACATTGCGCCCGAACAGCGAACCGAGGAAGACGATCAGCGCCGACATGCCAACAAGCAGCGCGAACGTCTTGAACGTGTTGGCGGTCGGATGCCAAGTCATCAATTCCTCCTACGAGCAAACGCAGTCTCCGGGAGGTTAACGCCTCGAACCGACCGTGAGGTTCCGCGACGCCGTCAGCCGTGTCGGTTGATCGTGTAGTCCATCAGTGACGCCAGTGCGCGACGGCCCGGTCCGTCGGGCAAACCGGCCAGCTCGTCGCCGGCCTGCTCGGCGTAGCGCTGCACGGTGGCCTTGGCCTTGGCGATGCCGTCCCCGGCGCGCAGCAGTGCAAGCGCCTCGGCCAGGGCGTCGTCGTCCTCGATCGGGCCCTTCACCAGCTCACGCAGCCGCTCGGCGTCCGGACCGGTCTCTTGCAGCGCGTACAGCACGGGCAGCGTGTGCACGCCTTCACGGAGGTCGGTGCCCGGTGTCTTTCCCGACTCATCGGGATCGCTGTCGATGTCGATGATGTCGTCGGAGATCTGGAACGCGGTGCCCACGATCCCGCCGAGCCGGCCGAGCCGCTCGATCTGGTCGTCGTTGGCGCCGGCGAACGTGGCCCCGAATCGACCCGACGCCGCGATCAGGCAGGCGGTCTTCTCGTAGATCACCTTGAGGTAGTGGTCGACCGGGTCCACCCCGTTGGTGTTGCCCTTGGTTTCGCGCATCTGACCGGTGACCAACTGAGCGAACGTCTCGGCGATGATCCGGACCGCGTCCGGGCCCAACCGGCTCACCAGCCGCGACGCCGTCGCGAACAGGTAGTCGCCGGCCAGGATCGCGATGTTGTTGCCCCAGCGGGCGTTGGCGCTGGGCGCCCCGCGCCGCATCTGCGCCTCGTCCATGACGTCGTCGTGATACAGCGTGGCCAGGTGCACCAGCTCGATCACCGCGCCCGCCACCGTGACCTGCCAAGCGTCTGGCTCCGGGCCGATCTGCGCGGACAACACCGTGAACAGCGGCCGGAAGCGCTTGCCGCCGGCCTCGAACAGGTGCACGACGGCTTCAGTCATCAGCTCGTCACCGCCACGCAGTTCGGTGCTCATGAGCTCTTCGACACGACCTACCCCGTCGCGGACGTTCTTGGCGAAAGCCGGATCACCAAAGTCCACCCCTGCTACCACCGTGGCCGGAGTACTCACCCTGCCAACATACTGGGGGCATGGACTTGCGGGCAGACCTGGTGGTCGTCGGGGCGGGACCGGCCGGCTCGGCGGCGGCCGCCTGGGCTGCCCGGCGCGGTCACGACGTGCTCGTCGTCGATGCCGCCGAGTTCCCCCGCGACAAGCCCTGCGGCGACGGATTGACCCCGCGCGCGGTGCTCGAGCTGCAGCGGCTCGGGCTCGGCGACTGGCTCGACGGCCACATCCGTCATCACGGGCTGCGGCTGTCCGGGTTCGGCGCCGACGTCGAGGTCAAGTGGCCGGGGCCGTCGTTTCCGTCCGGCGGGTCGGCGGTGCCGCGCACCGAACTCGACGACCGGATCCGCAAGGTCGCCGAGGATGCCGGCGCGGCCATGCTGCTGGGCGTGAAAGCCGTTGACGTATCTCGTGATTCGCGTGGCCACGTGGACGCTGTGGTGCTGGCCGACGGATCGCGGGTGTCGTGCCGGTGGGTGATCGTGGCCGACGGCGCACGCTCCCCGTTCGGCCGGGTGCTCGGCAGGCAGTGGCACCAGGAGACGGTGTACGGGGTGGCGGCGCGCGGATACCTCGCGTCGCCGCGGTCCTCGGAGCCGTGGATCTCCTCGGATCTGGAGTTGCGTTCCGTCGACGGGCAGGTGCTGCCCGGCTACGGCTGGATCTTCCCGCTGGGCAATGGCGAGGTGAACATCGGCGTCGGCGCGCTGGCCACGGCTAAGCGGCCCGCCGACGTGGCGTTGCGGCCACTGATCAAGCACTACACCGACCTCAAGCGGGCGTCGTGGGGATTCGAGGGTCCGCCGCGAGCGGTGTCCTCGGCACTGCTTCCGATGGGTGGGGCGGTCTCCCGTGTGGCCGGACCCAACTGGGTGCTGATCGGCGATGCCGCGGCGTGCGTGAACCCGCTCAACGGCGAGGGCATCGACTACGGCCTGGAAACCGGGCGGCTGGCTGCCGAGATGCTGGGCTCCGGCGACCTGTCGCAGGCGTGGCCCGCGATGCTGCAGGCGCACTACGGGCGCGGCTTCTCGGTGGCCCGTCGGCTGGGGTTGCTGCTGACGCTGCCGCGCTTCCTGCCACTGACCGGGCCGGTCGCGATGCGTTCGTCGCGGCTGATGGGCGTCGCGGTGCGGGTGATGGGCAACCTGGTCACCGACGAGGACGCCGACCTGGTGGCGCGGGCCTGGCGCGTCGCGGGGATGGGATCGCGAATCCTGGACCGGCGCAAGCCGTTCAGCTGAGCGGAAGCTGCACCCGCTCGACTGCGCGAACGCGTGGTTGGTCGACGCGGACCCATCCGGCGTCGTGACCCCGGGGCCGTAAACCTGGACCTAGATCAAAAGCCTGGACTCGACCGGCTCGTCGGTATCGACGGCGTGCCTCAGGGCCGCCTCGATTCCCGCCGCGACGCCCGTCACCGCGGTCTCCACCGACATGCTCGGGGCCCCGAGGTTGCGGCCCAGAGCGGCCACTTCGGGCAGATGCGGCAGGTGGATCCATCCCGCACGGATCGGCAGGTCGTGATGGGCGATGTGGTGCAGCATTCCGTACATCAAGTGGTTGCAGACGAACGTGCCTGCCGCATCGGAGATGTCGGCCGGAATGCCGGCGGCTCGCATGGCCATCACCATGGCCTTGATCGGGAGCGTGGCGTGATACGCGATCGGGCCACCGGGCACCGTCGGTTCGCCGTCGAGCACCATCCCGGCGTTGTCGGCCAGCCCGTAGCGCGCGCAGTCGTTGAGATTCTGCGCCAGTCTTTCCACGGTGATCATGGCGCGCCCGCCGTATTCGCCGAGCATGACCACCAACCCGGGTTGCACATCGTCGACCGCTCGCACTGCCTCAGCGATGGACTCGAAGTATGTGTTCGGCACAATGCGCGAGACCACCGTCGCCCCGGCGATGACCGTCCCGTCGAGGGCCTCGGCGGTCAGCTGGGCCGGATTGCGGGGCGTCGAGCCGTAGGGACCGAACCCGGTCACGAGGACAGTCGGCATGTCAGCAACCTCCGCAGCCATCCGACCACACATCGGTGATGGTGTCTGCCCGTGAGCGGACGACATTGGTAATGACAAATTTGACAAAACTTGCCCAAATCGGCGCTAAGCTCCACCGCATGAGTGACTACGACGCGATCATCGTGGGGGCCGGACACAACGGTCTGACCGCCGCGGTGGTGCTGCAGCGAGCCGGCTTGCGCACGCTCTGCCTGGAGGCCAACACCTATAGCGGCGGCATGTCCGCCACCGTCGAGTTGATCGACGGCTTCAAATACGAGATCGCCGGATCCGTGCGCTTTCCCACCGCGCAGAAGATCAACAGCGAGCTGGGCCTGGACACATTGCCGACCATCGAGTCAGAGATCATGTCGGTCAACCTCGGGGAAAACGGCGAGGAAGCAATGGTCTTCCACAGCGACCCGATGGCGATGATGACCCATCTCAACGAGAAGCACGGCATGGACGCCGTGATGGCCATGGCGAACCTGTACGCCTGGAGCAGCGGTCCGGGTAAGGCGCTGGGCCGCTTCGACGCGCTGGCGCCGCCGAAGACCATCGACGAGATGTATGCCTGTGCCGCAGACGAAAACGAGCGGCGTGCCATCCACGAGATGCTGTTCGGCTCGGCGATGGACGTCGTCGACCGATTCCTGCCCGACAAAGAAAAGCACTCCGTGATCCGCGGCATGCTGGCGTTCCTGGCGGTCAACTCCACCTACCGCGGCCCGTACACCCCGGGCAGCGCAACATGTTTGGCGTTCGCGATGGCGATGCCCCCGGAGGGCGGCCAGATGACCACCAAACTCAAAGGCGGAATCGGCGTGCTCGCCGAGCATCTGCGGGACCTGTTCGTCGACGCGGCCGGGGAGATGCGCTACCGCACCAAGGTCGAACAGATCCTCGTCGAGGACGGCAAGGTCACCGGGGTGCGCCTCAAAGACGGCGAAGTGATCAATGCACCGATCGTGGTGTCCAACCTTGCCCCGGAGACCACGCTGCTGGATCTTGTTGGTGTCGACCATCTTCCGTCATCGCTGGTGACCAGGCTGGGCGGTCGCGATCACCGGGCGTCCTTCATGCAGATCCACTTCGCCCTGGACGGGCTGCCCCAGTACGCCGCGCCCTACGACTTCCTCAACGAGCCCGGCATGCAGATGTCGGTCGGCATGTTCGGTTCACCGGAAGAGCAGCAGCGCCAGTGGGAGATGGCCCGGGGCGGCGACGTGCCGGACAACCCCGCGCTGTCGATCCAGATGCCCACGGTCGGCGATCCCGAGATGGCACCCGAGGGCAAGCACGCGGCCAGCGTGTACGCCTACGGCTTCCCGATCGAGGCGCCGCGCGATCAGCACGGTCAACTGAAAACCGTTATGGCGGAACGGGTTGTCGACAAGATCACCCGCTACGCACCGAACTTCAAAGACATCCTGATCCGCGACATCACGTTCGCGCCCTATCACATGAACACCATGTTCGCCGCGCCCAACGGCGACTTCTGCCACGGGCTGCTGCAGCCCGAGCTGATGGGTGTCAACCGGCCGGGACCCAAGGGGTTCATCGACGAGCCGATCCCGATCGAGGGCCTCTACCTGGGCGGCGCGGGCTGCCACGGCGGACCGGGCATCACGTTCATCCCCGGCTACAACGCCGGCTATCAGGTGCTCGAAGACGCCGGCCGCTAGCGGAGGCTAGGCCTTGACGGCGTAGTGCAGCGCGACGATCCCGCCGGTCAGGTTGCGCCACCGCACACCCGACCAGCCGGCATCGCGAATCTGCCCGGCCAGCGCCGCCTGATCGGGCCATGCCCGGATGGACTCGGCCAGATAGACGTAGGCGTCCGGGTTGCTCGACACCGCGCGGGCCACCCGCGGCAGCGCCTGCATCAGGTACTCCTTGTAGACGGTCGAGAACACCGGCACGACGGGGGTGGAGAACTCGCACACCACCAGCCGGCCGCCGGGGCGGGTCACCCGCGCCATCTCGCGCAGGCCCGCCGGGTGGTCGACGACATTGCGCAACCCGAAGCTGATCGTCACCGCGTCGAACACCGCGTCTCCGAACGGCAGCTTGGTCGCGTCGGCCGCCACCTTCGGCACCGGCCGTGCGGCGCCGGCCCGCAGCATGCCGACCGAGAAGTCCGCGGCCACACACCACGCGCCCGAGCGGGCCAGCTCAACCGTCGACACCGCGGTCCCCGCCGCGAGGTCCAGCACCCGGTCACCGGGTCCGATGCCCAGCGCCGACCGGGTCGCCCGCCGCCAGGCGCGGTCCTGCCCCAGCGACAGCACAGTGTTGGTGATGTCATACCGCCGCGCGACAGCGTCGAACATCGACGCCACATCGCGGGGATCCTTGTCCAGCGTCGCGCGGCTCACGGTGCCGACGCTACCCGAGCGGGAATGCTGAGCCTGTCGATGCGTTGGCTAGACGCATGAGCGAAAAAGTGTGGTTCATCACCGGGACATCGCGCGGCTTCGGCCGGGAGTGGGCGATCGCCGCCCTGGACCGCGGCGACAAGGTCGCTGCCACGGCGCGCAACACCGACACCCTGTCCGACCTGGTCGACCGGTATGGCGACGCGATCCTGCCGATCCAGCTCGACGTCACCGACCGGGACGCCGACTTCGCCGCCGTCACGCACGCGCACGACCACTTCGGGCGGCTGGACATCGTGGTCAACAACGCCGGCTACGGGCACTTCGGTTTCATCGAGGAACTGTCCGAGAGCGATGCACGCGACCAACTCGAAACCAACGTCTTCGGCGCACTGTGGATCACCCAGGCCGCGCTGCCGTATCTGCGCGCCCAGGGCAGCGGCCACATCATCCAGGTGTCGTCGATCGGCGGCATCACCGCGTTCCCGCTCGTGGGCATCTACCACGCCTCGAAGTGGGCACTCGAAGGGTTCTCGCAGGCGCTGGCCCAGGAGGTCGCCCCGTTCGGGATTCACGTCACGCTGATCGAGCCGGGCGGCTTCGACACCGACTGGTCCGGCTCGTCCTCGAGGCGGTCGGCCGAACTTCCCGACTACGCCGAACTGCACCGGCAGGTCGACGAGGCCCGCAAGCAGCGCTGGTCTGCGCCCGGCAACCCCACGGCGTCGGCGTCGGCAATTCTCAAAGTCGTGGACGCGCCGACTCCCCCGCTGCGGGTGTTCTTCGGGGAGTCACCGCTGCAGACCGCGAAGGCCGACTACGAAAGCCGGATCGCCAACTGGGAGCAGTGGCAGCCGGTCGCCGTCGAGGCGCAGGGCTGATCAGATCGCGTGCGCGTCGACTCTCGGTGATTGCCGCGCACGACTCGCCATGCGCTCGCTGAGGTGGATCAGGCGATCCTCGTGCCCAGCGGGCATGGTGTAAGCCAACTTACGGAGTTCGAGTGCGAATTCGCTGAGATCTTGGCGATACGACGCGTCGTTCATTCGGACGCCCCCAGGGCTAGGAGAGTTGGTGGTGACAGCGTTGTCATTGGCGTTCAGCGTTCCCCCGCTTGCGTTCAAGTGTGCGCCCGCCCACAGGCCATGAAAAGGCCTCTCAGGAACAATTAAGGAAAGTCATTGCCGTTGCACCGAACTCAGGCCGCGCGGCGCCGTCGCCCAGGGACCCGCACGGCCTCGTAGTGACCCAGCAACTCTTCGCAAATCGCCGGCCACGTCCGCCCGAGCACACTGCGGCGCGCGGCAAGCGAATAGCGCGCCCGCTCGTCGAGCAGGTGATCGACCGATTGCGACAGTCGCGCTTCGAATTCCGCGACCGTCAATAACAGTCCGGTTCGGTACGGCGCCACCAGATCCCGCGGCCCACCGGCGTTCGGGGCGATGACCGGCAAACCCGACGCCATCGCTTCCTGCACGGCCTGGCAGAACGTCTCGTGCTCGCCCGGGTGGACGAAGACGTCCATGCTGGCGTATGCGGTGGCCAGCTGCTCGCCGTACAGCGCACCGGTGAACACCGCCGACGGCATGAGCGTGCGGAGCTTCTCGCGGTCGACACCGTCACCGACGATCACCAGCTGCAGATCGTCGCGTCGGGCCAGCACTGCCAGCCGCTCCACATGCTTCTCCGGTGCGAGCCGCCCGACGAAGCCGACGATCGGCTTGCCCGCCGGTGACCACCGCGCCCGCAGCTCGTTGCTGCGCGCCGACGGCGCGAAGCCGGTGATGTCGACACCGCGAGCCCACTGAAACACCCGCGGAATGCCATGGGTGGCAAGATCTTCCATCGCCGCGGTGGACGGCGCCAACGTCCGGTCGACGCGCGAATGCAGATGCCGGTTCCAGGCCCACGCCGCGCGCGAGGCGACGCCGATCCCGTAGCTCTGGGCGAATCCGGCGATGTCGGTCTGGTACACCGCGACGGTCGGCACACCCAGGAAACGAGCGGCTTGCATTCCGCCGTACCCGAGCAGTGCGGGTGACGCCAGATGCACGACATGCGGATCGAAGCCGCGCAGCACCCCCACCATGCGAGGCCGCGGCACCCCCAGCGGCAGTGACGTGACTTTGGGGAACATCCGCGACGGCACCCGGTGCACCCGGATCCCGTCGTGGATCCGATCGGCCGCCGGTTCACCCCGCGGGGTGTCCGGCGCGATCACGAGAGCTTCGTGGCCGGTGCGGCGGAGATGCTCGAGCACCCGCAACACCGAGTTGCTCACTCCGTTGACGTTGGGCAGGAAGGACTCGGCGACAATGGCAACGCGCACGACTTCGAGAGTGACAGCGGCGCCTGTCAGCGAGGTTGCGCCCAGGCATACACGACACGAAAAACAGGTGGAACGCGGTAGCGTGCGAGCATGCGGTTCTGGTCTGTGCTCGTGGTGGCGATCGTCGTGCTGACCTCCGGTTGTAGCAAGGAAATTGTCGGTGTGGCACAGGTGGATCCGCGCGGGCCGGGGACGGCGCTGAGCAAGGACGGCTACGGCATCGTGGCCGGCGACCCGAACGCGCGGGTCCAGATCGAGTTGTACACCGAACCGCAATGCAGCCACTGCGCCGATCTGCAGAAGGACTTCGGCGACGACCTGGCCCGCTACATCGACCTCGGCCAGCTCGCCATCACCTACCGTCCGTTGACATTCCTGGACGACAAGCCCGGCGGCTACTCCGACCGGGTCAGCAACGCGATGTTCCTGGCGCCGGGCCCAGACACGTCAGGCAAGGCATTCCAGAGGTTCGTGCAAGACCTTTGGGGCCACCAGGATTCGCACGGCAAGGGACCCAGCGACGCTCAGATCGCCGACATGGCTCGCGAGAGCGGAATTCCCGCCCAGGCCGTCGACGCGATGCGGGCAGGCAAGCCCGCGCTGGACGTCCAGGAGATGGCGGACACCAACTTCGAATACCTCTATGAGATCGACGCCATCAACACCGGCACCCCAACGGTGTTCGACCTCAACACCAACGAGAAAATCGACATCTACGACAACAACTGGTTGTCCAAGCTGATGTCGACCTGATTCGCCCGGCGCTCCAGCAGAACCAGACCGGTCAAGACCAGCCCGCCGATCAGCCACGCCACCACCGCGATCGAGCCGGCCGGGATGATCGCCAACGCCGCCGTACGGTGTTGCACGCGAACGAGATCCGGGTTGTTGCGGTCGTACTCGACGTAGATGCGCATGCCCTCGGCCAGCTCGGAGGGATAAAGCACACCGAGCTCGGGACGGTAGGTGACACGGTCCGGGGTGACGAACTCGATCGTCGAGCGGCGCGGGCCGGCTGAGAGGACTTCGGCCTGCGCGACGCCCATGTTGTGTTCGATCTGCTGATCGTTGCGCCATGCACCGGCCACCAGCAGCAATGACTGCAGCGTGACCAGCCCGATCAGGATCCACACCGCACACTTGCTCCAGCGCAACACTTTCCGACGCGTGGTGTCGACGACGTCCGGCTCGCGCCGGGGCAGAGCCGGTTTCACCCACGCGAAGAGACGGGCGATCACAACGCCGACCGGATCGCGGCGTGCAACTGCCGCAACGACGATCGGTCGGCTTTGACCTCGAGAACCCGCATGCCCTCGAAGGGTTCGGCGAGCGCTCCGCCGAGTTGGTCGACCTCGATCTGACGCGCATCGATGTGATACGCCCGGCACAGCGCGCCGACGTCGACGTCGTGCGGGGTGCCGAAGATCCGCGCCGACACATCCGAGAACCGTGGGTCGCCCTGCTCGAGGAGTTCGAAGATGCCGCCGCCGTTGTCGTTGGACACCACGATCGTCAGGTTCTTCGGCGTCGGCTCGGTCGGCCCGATCAGCAGCCCCGAGCTGTCGTGCACGAACGTCATGTCCCCGATCAGACCGATGGTCCGGCCCGTATGCGCCAGCGCCGCGCCGATGATCGTCGACACCGTGCCGTCGATACCGGCCACTCCCCGGTTGGAGCGCACCTTGATGCCCTCGGTGTTCAGTCCGACCAGGGCTGCGTCCCGGACCGGGTTGGAGGCGCCGAGCACCAGCTGGTCCCCCGGGCGCATCGCCGCGGCCACCGCGGCCGCGACGTGCAGGCCGGTGGTCAGCGGGTGAGCGGCCAACTGCTGACGCACCGCCGCCATGGTGTGCGCGTTCGCCTCGGCGCAGCGCGCCAACCACGCCGGGTCGGGCGTCCCGCTGGTCTCGGCGCGGGTGCCGGTGGCCGCGGAGTTGCCCGACACGTCCGGCCAGCGCGGGCCGGTGGTCAGGGCGAACACCGGCACCGACGGATCGGCCAGCAGCGTCGACACCGGCCGGTGCAGCGTCGGGCGGCCCAGCATGATCACCTGGCGAGGTTTCAGCAAGGGCAGTGCCATGGGGTGCAGCGGGTTGGCGGCGTGCGGGGCCGTCGGCTCGGCGACCGTCGGCAGCGCGGCCAGGTTCGGATGGACACCGGCGCCGTGCCCGGCGATCACCACGGTGTCGGGCGTCAGATCGATGTCCAGCGGCTGGTCGAAGGCCACCGGCGGGGTATACGTCCACGGTTTGCCGTCCGGCCGGCCGGGCGGGATCGCAGCGTGCCCCGATTCAGCATCCGGCACCAGCGGCTCCCGCAGCGGGATGTCGAACTGGACCGGTCCGGCGTTGGCCGACCGCGCGCCGGTGGCCGCCGCCAGCACTCGGCAGGTGGCCGAGCGCCACTGCGCGTTGAGAGAGTCGAGCTTGTCCTGGCCGCCTTCCGCGAGACCCAGGCTGATCGACGCCCGGACCTGGGTGCCGAAGTAGCCGAGCTGCTCGAACGTCTGGTTGGCACCGGTGCCCAGCAGCTCGTAGGGCCGGTTGGCCGACAGCACGATCAGCGGAACCCGGGCGTAGTTGGCCTCGACGACGGCGGGGCCCATGTTGGCCACCGCGGTGCCCGACGTCATCGCCACGCACACCGGGGCGCGCTCGGCGACGGCCAGGCCGATCGCCAGGAAGCCGGCGGTGCGCTCGTCGATGCGGACATGCAGGCGAAGCCGGCCGGCCCGGTCGGCATCGGACAGCGCGAAGGCCAGCGGGGCGTTACGCGAACCCGGGCACAGCACCACGTCGCGGACGCCGCCGCGGATCAATTCGTCGACGACGACGCGGGCCTGAGCCGTCGATGGATTCATTACTACAGCGTGTCACACGTCGATCTGGCTCGACATCAGACGAGAGTGCCTGCGAAAAAGTCCAGCATCGCGTTGTTCACGGTGTCCGGGCGCTCCAGGAATCCGAGGTGGCCGGTATGCCCGATCTGCACGTATCGGCCGTTGGGGATGGCCTCGGCGACCTCACGGCCCAGCGCGGCCGGGGTCAGCAGGTCGTCGGCGAACCCGATCACCAGCACCTCGTTGGTAATGGAACGGTAAGCGGCCAGCCGATTGTCCTTGGGGTAGACCTCGAGTTGGGCGCGCAGGCCCGGAGTGCGCTTGATCGGGAAGGCGGTGAACATCTCCACCCAGTCGCCGATCGCCTTCTCGTCGTTGATCGTCTTGGGTGAGAAGTTCTCCAGCACACGCACTTTCGCCGCATACGCGGGCGGCAGCTGGATGCCGGCCTTGGTGAGCTCGACGTCGGCGGCCCGGAACGACTTTCGGGTGCGGTCCAGGCGGCCGCGGGTGCCCATCAGCACGGCCTGGGTGACCAGCTCCGGGCGGGTCAACATCAGCTCCTGGGCGATGTAGGCGCCCATCGAGATCGCCACGATCCGGGTGGGTCCGCCGATCACGTCCTCGATGAGGGCGGCGGTGTCGGCGATCATCTGCTCCGGCGTGAAGTCGCCGGCTTCCTCGGTGGCCCCGATTCCACGGTTGTCGAACGTGACACAGCGATAGCCCGCGGACAGGAAGCGCGGAATCTGGTGGATGTGCCAGGTTCGGCCGGCGCCGCCGGTGCCGGCGATGAACAGCACCGGATCGCCGGAGCCGTTGTCCTCGTAGGCCAGGTTGATCACCTGGCAGAGGCTACGCGACCCCGTTTGCGCCGTGCCTTCGACCGCGCGGCGTCGATGGCGCCGGACCACAGCAGCGACGTCATCGCCTTGAGCTGGGTGGGCGTGGCCAGATCCTTGGCCATCAGCGCGGCAGCGGAAGCCTTGGTGGTCGCCGAGGCCTTCGACATGTGCCCGGAGTCGAACGGCGGTTGCGGGTCGTACTCCATCGACAGCTGGATCACCTTGGCGCGCTCTTCGCCGCCGATCTGTCCGGCCAGCCACAGCGCGAGGTCGATACCTGCCGACACCCCGGCGCTGGTGACGATGTCGCCTTCATGAACTACGCGTTCGTCCTTGACCGGCGTGACGCCGAGCGCCTTGAGCGCGGTCAGCGCCGCCCAGTGCGACGTCGCCCGCTTGCCCTTCAGCAGGCCCGCCGCCGCGAGGATCACCGACCCGGAGCACACCGAAGCCGTCCAGGTTGCGGTCCGGTGGGCCTGGCGCACCCAGTCGAGCAGCTTCTCGTCGCGGGAGTGCTCGATCGTCGTCATCCCGCCGGGCACGAGAATGACGTCGGGAGAGGGTGTTTCGTCGAACGAGTGGGTGGCGGCGACGACGAGCACACCGGAGTCCGCGGTAATCGGGCCGATGTCGTGCCACACGAAGCGAACCTCGGCGTCGGGCAGCCAGCGCAGCACCTCGTAGGGCCCGATGAAATCCAGGGCGGTGAAACCGGGATAGAGCACGATGGCGATCTGCATGACAGTCTCCTTTATGCGAACGATTTGCGATATTGGTCGGGCGAGATGCCGACCCGCCGAATGAAGTTGCGACGCAACGTTTCCGAGCTGCCGAAGCCGCAGCGGGCGGCAATGGTGACGACCGTGTCGTCAGTCTCCTCGAGCTGACGGCGGGCCGCTTCGGTGCGCACCCGTTCGACGTAGGCGCCGGGGGCCTCGCCGATCTCCTCGGTGAACACCCGGGTGAAGTGCCGCGGGCTCATCGCCGCACGACGCGCCAACTCGGAAATGCTGTGGGCGGCACCGGGATCGGCCTCGATCGCCTCCTGCACCTCGCGGATCGGCCGGCGACGGGCGCGCGGCATCCACACCGGCGCCGCGAACTGGGTCTGACCGCCGGGCCGGCGCAGATACAGCACGAGATAGCGCGCGACGGTCTGGGCGACTTCGGTCCCGTAGTCGTCCTCGACGAGCGCCAGGGACAGGTCGATGCCGGAGGTCACCCCGGCCGCCGTCCACACCGTGGCCGAGCTACGCAGGAAGATCGCGTCGCGGTCGACAGTCACGGCCGGAAACTCGCGGGCCATCTGGTCGGCGAACGCCCAATGTGTGGTGGCGCGGCACCCGTCCAGCAGACCGGCCTGCGCGACCAGGAACGAGCCGGTGCACACGCTCACCACGCGCCGCGAGTTGGCGGCTGCCGCGCGGATCCAGGCCATGGTGGCGGGGTCATCGCGGGCGGCGTCGACGCCGGGCCCGCCGGGCAGGACCAGGGTGTCGATGTCGGTGGGCTCGGGCATCGCCTCGGCGACGAACGCCAGGCCGGTCGGGGTGCTCACCGGACTGCCGTCGCGGGAGGCGACGCTGACCCGGTAGCCGCCCTCGGTCAGCAGCGCGGCGCCGGTGAACACGTCGTGCGGCCCGACCAGGTCCAGTGCCTGCACGCCGGGAAACCCGAGGATCACCACCGATCGCGCCATGCGTTCAGTGTCGAGGCATCCGGTGATGGCGTCTAGGCCATGCACCCCACAGATCAGGACATCACAGCTTCCTGAGGCGCCGCAGGGCCTGCATCAGCGGCAGCATCGACGCCGCGCCTTTCCGCAGGCTCCGTTGCAGCGGTCCCACGTTCGCGAGCACCACGTACTCGACGCCGCAATCGCGCCACTGCGCGGCCCGCTCGACGATGTCCTCAGGCGTTCCGCACAGCAGGCAGTCGCGGACCACCTCGGTAGGAATGGCTTTGACATGGGACAGGGCCGTCTGTTCGTCCATGTCTTGCGGGAGGATGTCCTGCGCGCCGGTGAAGCCGATACCGAGCGGATGCTGGGCGCCGTGGCGGGCGTAGAAGTGATCGGGGGCATTCAGTGCCGCCGCCCGGATCACTTCGGACTCGAGCGCTTCGTCGAGGTCGTCGTGGTTCCTGGCGGCCAACGTCATCAACCAGAGCGCCGGCTTGATCGACATCGGGTCGCGCCCCGCGTCAGAAGCTGCTGTGCGCACGGCCTCGAGCCGCTGTGCGTACTCCTGCGGAGTGTGCGGGAACGCCGGATAGAACCCGTCGGCGTAGCGACCCGCCGCGCGCAACATCCGCGGGCCGTGGGCGGCGATCCAGATTTCCGGCCACCTGCCCTTGTACGGCGGCAGCTCGAAGAGGGCATTCCGCAGCGGGAAGAATGGCGAGTCGCGATTCACCAACTCCCCCTGTGAATTCCACAACGCTCGGATGGTCGCCATGGCTTCTTCAAACCGCGCCACCGGTGTGGACCATTCGACGCCGTAGGGTTCGTTGCCTTCCCGTTCGCCGCTGCCGATGCCGAGGATCGCGCGGCCGCGGGTCAGCAGGTGCAGGGTGGCCGCTGCCTGTGCGGTGACGGCCGGATTGCGCCGGCCCGTGTCGGTCACCCCGACCCCGAGGCGAAGGCGAGCGTGGTTGCGCGCGGCGATGTTGCCCAGCATGGTCCACGGCTCCAGGTACGCGTCGCCGCGCGGCAGCAGGGCCGCTCCGCCGCAGTACTTCGGGTTGTTCCACAGTGAGCGCGGAAACAGCGAATTCAGATGGTCGGGCACCCAGAACGAGTCGACCCGAGCGGCGGCCGCGGCCGCGTAATTGGCTTTGGTGAGGAAATCGACCGTGGGGCGTCCCGCCACGATGGGGTCCATCATTCCGACGCGGAAAGTTGACATCGGTTCAGTGTGTTGGGGCCCGCTGCGGACAGCTTCCGTAGTCGACTACTCAATTCCACCGGGCGTCAGAAGTAATGTCGCTCCAGGTCTTCGAGCAACCCGATACCGGTGGGCTGCCAGCCGAACCGCTCACGGGTAAGGGCGCTGCCGGCCGGCATGTCGAGGCTGAAGAACCCACCGATCCACCCGAAGTGATCCATCGCGTTCTCGGCAGGCATGCTGGTGACCGGAACGCCCAGGCCTCGGCCGATGGTCTCGGCGATCGCCCGGGTGGGCACACCTTCTTCGCCGATCGCATGCAGCACGGTCCCACTGGGTGCACCTTCGGCGGCCAGCCGGAACAGCTTCGCGGCGTCAGTGCGGTGGACCGCCGACCAGCGGTTGGTGCCGTCGCCGACATACGCGGACACACCCTTCTCGCGCGCGACGTCAACCAGCCGCGGGACGAACCCGTAGTCGCCCTTGCCGTGCACCGACGGCGCAAGCCGAACGATCGACACCCGCACTCCGCGGTCGGCGAACGCCAGCGCGGCCTGCTCGGAGAGGCGCGGGGACTGCGGGTTGGCGGCCTGGTCCTCGGTGAGCACTTGGCCGAGCGCGTGCCCGGCAGTTCCACTGGTGACGACCAGCGGGCGGCCAGAATCAGCGAGCGTCTCACCGAGCGCGGTGATCGCGGCGCGATCGAGTTCGCCTGCGGCGGAGAAGTTCTCGAAATCATGGTGGAACGCCAGGTGGATGACGGCGTCGGCGTCCGTGGCTCCGCGGCGCAGAGTGTCCGGGTCAGCGAGGTCACCGCGGTGGACGTCGGCGCCGGCGGCGGTCAATGCGGCGGCGGACTCATCGGAGCGAGCCAGGCCGTGTACCTGATGGCCGGCCGCCAGCAGTTCGGGCACCACTGCCGAGCCGACCCAGCCGGACGCTCCGGTCACGAAAATCTTCATGGGACTACCTCCATGTCAGTCGCTGTCATCAAACCTAGCGCTGATGTCAGCAACTGTCATCCCGCTAAAATTCCCGCATGAGTCGCTGGGAGCCGGACGCGCAGGGCCGCCTGCAGCAGGCGGCCATGGCGCTCTACACCGAGCGCGGATTCGACCAGACGACCGTGGCCGAGATCGCGGAGCGCGCGGGCCTGACCGAGCGCACCTTCTTTCGCTACTTCGCCGACAAGCGCGAAGTGCTCTTCGGTGGCCAACCTCAACTACTGGAACAGTTGACGAAAGGCGTTGCGGAAGCTGCAGATTCGGCCGCTCCCCTGGATGCAGTCAGCGCGGCGTTGCAGGCGGTGGGCGCCTTCTTCGACGATCGCCGGGACGCATCGCGGCTGCGGCAGGCAGTGATCGATGCCAACCCCGCCCTGCAGGAACGCGAGCTGTCCAAACGGTCCGCGCTGGCCGCCGCGATGGCCGACGGCTTGGTCCGCCGCGGTGTCGCCGAAACCACCGCGCGCCTGACCGCCGAGGCCGGGGCCGCGGTCTTTCAGCTGGCCTTCGAGCAGTGGCTGGCCGACGACACGCACGACCTCGCTCACTTCGTGCGCCGCGCGGTCGCGGAGTTGAAGGGCAGTTTCTAGCGTCGAGATCGACGTTGTGCAGGGATCTACTCGCGATTGTTCTGCGATGTGTCGGTTTGGGCGAAAGGAAAACACGCGCGGACGCGCTCGATCCACCAGTCGCGGCGCTCGGCCGGCGCGGCGAGCGCGGCCAGCCGAGCCGGGTCCGGCACCACATCGCCGACCGGCAATCCCCCGTCGACCAGGCTGATCTCCGCGACATCCTCGACGAACAACCCACCGGTGCCCAACCCGCAGGCATGCTCCAGCCGCGGCAATGCCGCCGCGGCGGTCAGGCCCGCGGCGATGCCGACCGCGGTGTCCAGCGCGCTCGAGATCACCACCGGGATGTCGATCTCGGCGGCGATGTCCAACAACGCCCGCACCCCGCCCAGCGGCGGCACTTTGAGCACCGCGATGTCGGCTGCCCGCGCGCGCACCACTGCCAGCGGGTCGGCCGCCTTGCGGATGCTCTCGTCCGCGGCCACCGCGACGTCCACCCGGCTGCGCACCTCGGCCAACTCCGCCACCGACTTACAGGGCTGCTCAAGGTATTCCAGCGGACCGTCGGCGGTCAGCGCGCCCGCCGCGGCCACCGCCTGCTCGACGGTCCACCCGCCGTTGGCGTCCACCCGCACTGTCGGGATCACCGCACGCACCGCGTTGACCCGGGCGACGTCGTCGGCCAGCGTCTGGCCCGGCTCGGCGACCTTCACCTTGGCGGTACGCGTGCCGGGGAAACGCTCCAACACCTCCGGCACCTGCCCGGCCGGGACCGCAGGCACCGTCGCATTGATCGGTACCACCTGGCGCACGACTGAAGGCCGTGCGCGGTAGGCGGATTCGATTCCGGAGGCCAGCCAGTGCGCCGCCTCGGGCGGTTCGTATTCGACGAACGCGCCGAACTCGCCCCAGCCGGCCGGCCCGTCGATCAGCGCCACCTCACGAACCATGATGCCGCGGAAGCGAACCCGCATCGGCAGAGCGAGAACGTGCAACCGGTCCAGCAGGTCGTCCAGCGCAACCGTCATCAGATCGCGCGGCCGCGGTTCTCCCAGTACGGGTTGCGCAGGTCGCGCTTGAGCAGCTTGCCGGTGGGGTTGCGCGGCAGCGCCGGCGAGATCTCCACGCTGCGCGGGCACTTATAGTGCGCCAGCCTCTCCCGGCACCAGGCCACCAGTTCTTCTTCGGACGTCTGGCCGCCGGCGGACAATTCGACGACCGCCTTGACCGACTCGCCCCACTTCTCGTCCGGCACACCGAACACCGCGGCGTCGAGCACGGCCGGATGATCGGTGAGCACCCGCTCGACCTCGACGGAGTAGATGTTCTCACCGCCGGAGATGATCATGTCCTTGAGCCGGTCCTCGACGAAGATGAAACCGTCCTCGTCGACACGGCCGATGTCACCGGAGCGGAACCAGCCGTCCTCGGTGATCGTCGAGGCGGTGGCCTCCGGCTTGTTGTGGTAGCCCTTCATCAACTGCGGTGTGCGGAACCACAATTCGCCCGGCTGACCGACCGGGACCTCAGCCAGCGTGTCGATGTCGACCACCCTGACCTCCACCTCACGAGACGGCTGGCCGGCACTGATCATCCGCTCGGGCCGGGAGTCGTCGCGATGCACCTCCGGGGAAAGCTGGGTGATCGCCCCGCAGACCTCGGTCAGGCCGTACACCTGGATGAAATCGGTGTCCGGCCAGGCTTTGAGCGCCGACTTCAGCAGCGCCGGCGGCATCGGGGAGGCGCCGTAGACGAACGTCTTGAGCGCGCTGAACAGCTTGACCGCATCCTCGCCGGACTCCAGCACCTTGCCCAGGACGGCGGGCACCAGGAACGTCCGGTTGGCACCTTGCAGGAGAGCACCGGCCAGCGACGCACCGTCGGCCTCACGCGTCATGATCGTCGGGATACCGGCGTGAATGCCGTACTGCACGTAGGCCGACCCGCCGACATGGAACAACGGCATCGCCACCATGTTCTTGTCCTCGTCGCCGAACTCGAACGTCGCGGCATTCATCGTGTGCGCCAACACGTTTCGATGAGACAGGACCACGCCCTTGGGCCGGCCCGTGGTGCCCGAGGAGTACATGACCAGCGCGGCGTCCTCGGGATCGACCTCGGCCGGACGCCCGGCCGGGGTGGCGGCGGCCAACAGGGCCTCATACCCGTCACCGTCCGCGCCGTCGGGCGTCACCTCGATGACCGCCGTGACGTTGGTCAGCTTGTCGCGGATCTTGTCGACCGCACCCATCAGCTCGGTGCCGACGATCAGCAGTTTGGCACCCGAGTCATTGAGGACGTAGTCCATCTCGTCGGCGGCCAGCCGGAAGTTGATCACGGCGGTGGCCGCGCCGATCGACGCCGCCGCCAGCGTCAGCTCGACGCATGCCGGGTGGTTCTTGTCCAGGAACGCCACCACGTCGCCGCGCCCGATGCCGCGCTCCACCAGAGCGCCGGCCAGGCGCCGGATCCGGTCGTCCCACTGCGCCCAGGTCCAGGTGCGGTCCAGATAACTGATGGCCTGACCGTCGGGCTTGTGCTCGGCCCAGTACGCCGGCCGGTCATCGAGGAAGCGTGGTTCGGGTGGTTGCATACGAGTCAGATTGCCACGTCAGGCCGAGGACGAGCCAGCCTTCGGTCGCAGCAGCACCCAGGCAGCCACCATTGCGGCCGCGGGCACGACGGCCATGATCAGGCTCAAGTCGTGGATGGCGGTCAGCCAACTCTGCGCTGCCTCCGACACCACCCAGCGGGCCTGCTCCGGGTCCAAGACCTCGGCGCCGGCCGCCGGGCCGGGCACACCGCCGTGCGCGACGCGCAAGGCGTCGCGGGCCTGCTCCTCGGTGATCCCCGACCCCTCCAGCTTGTGCCGGCCGTCGCGCAGGAACAGCGTCGTGCCGACCAACGCGAACAGCGCCGGCCCCAGTGAGTAACTGGCCTGTCCGACAGCCGGTTTCACCGCCGAGATGACGCCACCCAACTCCGCCGGCGCGCTGGACATCATGATCGTGGACTGCGGGGTCTGCACCACCGCGCCACCGATCGCGTTCAGCGCCACCGCAACACCCATGACAAGGATCGGCGTGTGGGCGTCGAGCACCACCAGCATCACCATCCCGGCCAGCAGGATGGCCAACCCGGACACGAGCACCGCGCGCTCGCCGAACCGATCGACCGCCCGCCCAGCCGCGGTCGCGGCCACCGACGCCAGCAGCACCGCGGGAATGAGCAACAGCCCGAGCAGCTCCGGCGACTCACCACGGATGGTGACCAGATAGTAGGCGAACAGGATGGTGGCCCCGCCCTGCAGAAAGTTGAACGTCGCGCCGGCGATCACCGCGGCGTTGAACCGGCCGGATCCGAAGATGCGCATGTCCAACGCCGGCTCGTCGGTGCGTCGCTCCCAGAACACGAACGCCACCGCCAGCGCGATCCCGACCAGGATCTGCACCAGGGCGCTCACATGGAAACCGCCCTGTAGCTGAGTGAGCCCGAGAATCAACAGGATCAGCCCGACGGCGATCAACAAGATCCCGACGACGTCCAGCTTGCGCTGCCACCGCAACGTCTCCGGTACGTATCGCATGGTCAGCGCGAGCGTGACGGCGGCCAGCACCGGGGTCACCAGAAAGCATGCACGCCAACCGAAATGCGCCGCCAGCCAGCTTCCGACCGCGGGCTGGAACACGCTGAGGGCGTGACCGACGCCGAGGTACATCGCGATCGCAGCGGCACGGCGTCCCGCCGGAAACACCGCGTTGATGATGGCCAGCGACAACCCCAGAACAAATGCGAAGGCAATGCCCACCCCGGCCCGGGCGAACGTCAGCACCGCCACGTTGGGTGCCACGGCCGCCAGCACGCCGAAGCCGATCGAGCCGTAACAGCCGATCGCGAACATGCGCTTCATGCCGTACAGGTCCCCGAGTGCACCCGCGCCGAGCACCGCCGCGGCCAGCGTCAGAGTGGCCAGGCAGGCCAGGAAACTGGCGGTGCTGGGGCTGAAGCCCAGACCGTGGCGCACCTCGGCGAGGTTGGCCGACAGGATAGTCGGGTCGGCGGCGGTGATGCTGTAGCCGAGCCCCATGGCCACGATCGTCATGGTCGCGGCGAGGCCGGTCACCTGCTGCTGCGACATGGGCAGATGCTAGCCGCGGCCATTGTGTGGGCGCGCCGAAACGCCACCCACGAATCAGGTCGGGGTTCGTCGTATCCGGATGGGTCCGCGCCACTCCGCGTCCGGGTCGAGCTCCTCGTCCTTCTGCGTGACGACGACATCGCCGCTCCTGGCGAGCTCACGGGCGACGTCGCGGGTCGTATCCATCAACTCACGCCAGTGCTCGGCATCCACGGCGCGGGCGGCGTCGGACGGGCAGATCGTGCGCGGGGCACGCTCGGCTGTCATCGAGAGGATCGCGGCGCGCAGCCGACCGCCCACGTCAGTCATCGCGACGCCGTTCTTCGCGCACGCATTGTGCAGCCATCACTCCGAAGTTCATAACTGACTCTCGATCGTTTCCCGACGGCAGCCGCCGGGTAACTCGATGGGCAGAGGGGCGAACGCCGCGGTGCTCGACAACGGCCTATCGCCGGAAAGTGGTTGTGCGTTATGTGGTTTGACGCCTGGAGCGACATCGTGCGAGTACTGCTCGTGGGCGCTGCGGCGTACGTCTTCCTGATTACGACGTTACGGGTGTCGGGCAAACGTACGCTGGCCAAATTAAATGCCTTCGACCTGGTGGTCACCGTCGCCGTGGGGTCCACACTGGCTACCATCCTGCTGAGCGGAGACGTCTCGTTCGCGGAGGGCGCTGCAGCACTGGCATTGCTGGCTGCTCTGCAGTACCTCGCCGCCAAGCTCTCGCGCCAATCCCTCGGGCGTTCAGTACTGACTGCCAGGCACAGCGTGCTGATGGCGAACGGAAAAATCGACCACGATGCGCTGCGCCGTGAACGAGTCAGCGTCGACGATGTCCGGCAAGCCGTCAGGTCCTCCGGGCACGGCGATCTCGCCGGTGTCGCCGCGGTGGTGCTGGAATCGGACGGGTCGTTCAGCGTCATCGGCGTCGACAAGATCGGCGACGGCTCGGCACTGAGTGCGCCGGACCACAGGCTCAAGTCGACGGACTCCACCGCTGGTTGAGCGCCTCGCCGACTTGGCGGGCAACCAGCTCGAGGTCAGTGCGTTCTGCAACGTCGAAGTCCTGCCCCGCGATGCTGCGTTGTAGACGTGCGCACTGCTCGGCGATCGCGTGCCGATGCCCGGGCAGCCGCACAAGCCAGGCCACGTCCCTCAGCAGTGCCAGCAAAGTCCCCATGACCCGCGGATCCTGCGCACCGTACAGCCGTGGCTGACCGCACACGAGGTCCAGCAACTCGGGTAGGTCCGGCTGGGCGATGACAACCCGGAGTACGTCGTCGTCGTCGCGCAGAATCCTCGTTCCGAGGCGATATCGGGCCAGGTCGCCCAGGACCGCCGTGCAGGAGTTCAACGCATGTATCGCGGTGGTGGGGTCGTTGATCCCCGGTGACAGTGCCCGTACGGCGACATCGGTCATCTGCCGCAGTCCGTAGCCGATGTCTTGGGTCGCGGTGCGTTCGACGCCGGTGTGCAGCGCCGCCGCGACGCAGCGGCGCAGCGCGTCGGAGCCACCGTCTTCCAGCCCCTTTTCTGGTTCGATGGCCCAGAAGAAGGCCACCGGCACCCCGGCCACCACATTGCTTCCGACCGGGCGGTCGATCCACACCACCGCACCGGCATCGACAGCGGCCGAGACGAGGGCATGGTCATCGACCTGAACCAGGAAACCCGAACTGTCGGCCGTGATGATGTCGCAATGCGCCGGCGGTGTCGGCCTCACATCGTTCTGCTGCTCGTCGATCGGGTCCAAGGTGCGCCGAGTCGTGTCGAAGATGTCGGCCGAGACATGGTCCAGCATCGTCTCGATCCGGATCTGGCGGACGAGGTGCCCGAGGAACAACACCAACACGAGCACGCTGGCCATCGCCAGCAGGTACGCCACGGTGACCGAGATCCGCGGGACGAACAGTCCCGACCCCTGGTTGTCGTTGCGCACGGTCCGTAAGACGGTCAAGGCGTAGGCGAACGTCGCCAGGAACAACGCAAGCGTGCGTTGAACAAAAGGATCGGCCGCGAATGTCCGCAGCAGCCGCGGCGAGTACTGGCTGCTGGCCAGCTGGAGTGTCACCAGAGTCAACGAGAAGGTCAACGACGTCACCGTCATCAACGACGTGGCGATGGCGCCGAGTACCTCGCGCGCCGCATCGGCACTTCCGCCGAACAGGTAGCCGGCCAGCGTAGGGGACATGTGGTTGTCGACAACAGCGTCGAGCTTGGGCAAGCCGACTCCGACGGCGACGGCAGCCACCACGCCCAGTGCGGGAACCGGCCACAGCCGGCTCCGGATGGCGTCGGCGAGAACCGCCCGGCGCTGACCCGCGGCGGCGAACAAGTCGAACACGCCAGATCCTTTCGCCGACGACTGGTCGGATTCACCATATTGACGTCTCTTCAAACCGCCGGGGCGAGCAGGAGGCCCTTCCTTCCGAACTGGAACACGTTCTAATGTGGACCGCATGAGTGACGAGCTGCTTCGCCATCCCCTGCATTCTGGCCACCTGACCGTCGGCGCGCTGAAGCGCAACAAGAACAAGCCGGTGCTGCATCTGGGGGACACCACCCTGACCGGAGGCGAGCTCGCCGACCGCATCAGCCAGTACATTCAGGCGTTCGAGGCGCTCGGCGCCGGAACCGGGGCGACCGCGGGGCTGTTGTCGCTGAACCGGCCGGAGGTGCTGATGATCATCGGCGCCGGCCAGACCCAGGGCTATCGCCGGGTGGCACTACACCCTCTCGGCTCACTCGACGACCACGCCTACGTGCTCAACGACGCCGGGGTGACATCGCTGATCATCGACCCCAACCCGATGTTCATCGAGCGCGCGCAGGGCTTGCTGGAGAAGGTGCCCGCCCTCAAGCAGGTGCTGACGCTCGGTCCGGTGCCGGACGCCCTCGGTGATTCCGCGGTGGACCTGATCGCCGAGGCCGCCAAGTACACGCCGACGCCGTTGGTGGCGGCCGACCTTCCGCCCGACCACGTCGGCGGCATGGCCTACACCGGCGGCACCACCGGTAAGCCGAAGGGCGTACTCGGCACCGCACAGTCGATCACCACGATGACGACGGTTCAGCTCGCCGAGTGGGAGTGGCCGGAGAACCCGCGGTTCCTGATGTGCACGCCGCTGTCGCATGCCGGCGCGGCGTTCTTCGTGCCGACCGTGGTCAAGGGCGGCGAGCTCGTGGTGCTGACCAAGTTCGACCCGTCCGAGGTGCTGCGGGTGATCGAAGAGCAGAAGATCACCGCCACCATGCTGGTGCCGTCGATGATCTACGCGCTGATGGACCATCCCGATTCGCACACCCGCGACCTGTCGTCGCTGGAGACGGTGTACTACGGCGCCTCGGCGATGAACCCGGTGCGCCTGGCCGAGGCGATCCGCCGTTTCGGACCGATCTTCGCGCAGTACTACGGACAGTCCGAAGCGCCGATGGTGATCTCCTACCTCGGCAAGAAGGACCACGACGAGAAGCGGCTGACCTCCTGCGGGCGGCCCACCCTGTTCGCGCGCACCGCACTGCTCGACGCCGACGGCAACGAAGTGCCCCAGGGCGAAGTCGGCGAGATCTGCGTGTCCGGGCCGCTGCTGTCCGGCGGGTACCACAACCTGCCGGAGGAGACGGCCAAGACGTTCAAGGACGGCTGGCTGCACACCGGCGACATGGCGCGCGAGGACGAGGACGGCTACTGGTTCATCGTCGACCGGGTCAAGGACATGATCGTCACCGGCGGCTTCAACGTGTTCCCGCGTGAGGTGGAGGACGTCGTCGCCGAACATCCCGCCGTCGCGCAGGTGTGCGTGATCGGTACCCCGGACGAGAAGTGGGGCGAGGCCGTCACCGCGGTGGTCGTGCTGCGGCCCGACCACCCCAGCGACGATGACGCGGTGGCGACGCTGACGGCCGAGATCCAGGCGTCGGTCAAGGACCGCAAGGGTTCGGTGCAGTCACCCAAGCAGGTGATCATCGTCGACTCGGTGCCGGTGACCGCGCTGGGCAAGCCGGACAAGAAGGCCGTGCGGGCGCAGTTCTGGGAAGGGTCATCGCGAGCCATCGGCTAGGTCCGCGGCGCATACTTGGCTGATGCTGTCCCGCGTCATCCCGCTCGAGTACCTCAAAGAGCGCGACGTGATGTTCTGGCTGCCGCCCGGCGGCCAGGACAACGACGTGTGGGCCGACACCTGGGTCATCCTGGCTGACCTCGAATCCGCCGACGCGGCAGCGGTTCTCGCACTGCTGCGCGACGCGGACATCGGCGGGTACGTGGCCCGGCCGAGCGGCCTGAAAGGCGCACCGGCACCCGGCGTCCAGCTCTACGTGGATCGTGAGCAGATCCATCGGGCCACCGATGTGGTGATGCAGTTCCTGCGCGGCAAAGAGCAGCCGATCATGCCGCGTGCGGAACGAATCGCGCCGAGGATCCGCGGCAGGATCACGGTCCCTGCCGTGCCCCGCTCGGTCTCGGTGGCGCTGCAGATCGCGTTCATGGCTGGGCTGATCGCATTGGGTATGACGTTCGCGTACTACCGCGGCGCATCGATGTTGGAGCACCGGCCGCACCACCCCGCGCCGTCTTCGAATGCGCCCGGCATGACCAACCCCACCTGGACCAACCCCAGGCCCTGAGCGGCGCCACGCCGACGCACTGGCAGCATGGGGGCCATGCCTGTGCGCGCTGTGCTGTTCGACTTCTCCGGCACTCTGTTTCGTCTCGAAGAGGACGACCGCTGGTTCGCCGGGATGGAGCTGATCAACGAGGACGGCCGTCGCGCCGTCGACGAGCACGCGCAAGCCGAGTTGATGGAGCGCCTCACCCACCCCACCGGCGGCTCGGTGACGAGAACCGAAGAGGCGCAGCGAGCCTGGGTCAACCGTGACCTCGCGCCGGCTCTGCACCGCGAGGCCTACCTGCACGCGCTGACCGACGCCGGCCTGGCGGCCGACCATGCCGAAACGCTCTATCAGCGAGCCGTCGACCCCGCGTCGTGGCTGCCCTACCCCGACACCGTCGAGGTGTTGGGATCGCTTCGGACGCAGGGCCTGCGCACCGGCATCGTGTCCAACATCGCCTTCGACATCCGCCCCTGCTTCCGTACCGCCGGCGCGGACGCCGACGAGTTCGTGCTGTCGTTCGAAGTCGGTGCGGTCAAACCCGATCCGCGAATCTTCGAGATCGCACTGCAGCGACTCGGCGTCGCGGCCGACGACGCGGTGATGGTCGGCGACAGTGAGGAGAACGACGGCGCCGCGCGCCAGCTCGGCTGCGACTTCATCCTGGTCGATCCGCTGCCGGTCGCCGAGCGCCCCACCGGGCTCGTCGACGCACTGCGCGACCGCGGCATCGGATGCTAGGCGTACCTTTTGGGCATGGCCGACTCCGAGCGCATCAGGCCGCCGTGGTGGCTCAAGCCGATGAACAAGGTCTTCATGGCGGCGATGCGTCTGGGTATCCCGTTCGGGACAGAATCACCGGTGGTGCTGACGGTGCCCGGACGGATGTCGGGCAAGGCTCGCTCGACGCCGATCACCCCGTTCACCGTCGACGGCAAGCGCTATGTGGTGGGCGGTTTCCCCGGCGCGGACTGGGTGCGCAACGCCCGCGCCGCCGGCGTCGTCACCCTCACCACCGGCCGGCGCAGTGAAGCGGTACGCATCGTGGAGCTGCCCGCCGAGGAGGCACGCCCTCTGCTGCGGGCGTTCCCCGTCCTGGTTCCCACCGGGGTCAGCTTCATGAAGAACGCCGGGCTGGTCACCGAGGCCAAGCCCGAAGAGTTCGAGGCGCTGGCCGGCCGCTGTGCCGTTTTCCGATTCGATCCCCTGAGTAACGGAGTTCACAACCCTTGACTGACAATCCTTTTGACCCGTCGCAGTGGCGAGCCATCGACGGCTTCGAGGACCTGACCGATATCACCTACCATCGCCACGTCTCCGACGGCACGGTGCGGGTGGCGTTCGACCGTCCCGACGTTCGCAACGCATTTCGGCCGCACACCGTCGACGAGCTGTACCGCGCGCTCGACCACGCCCGGATGTCGCCGGATGTCGGCGTGGTGCTGCTGACGGGCAACGGGCCGTCAGCCAAGGACGGCGGCTGGGCGTTCTGCTCGGGCGGCGACCAACGCATCCGGGGCCGAAGCGGATACCAGTACGCCGAAGGAGAAACCGCGGAGACCGTCGATCCGGCGCGCGCGGGGCGGCTGCACATCCTGGAGGTCCAGCGGCTGATCCGGTTCATGCCGAAGGTTGTCATCTGTCTGGTCAACGGGTGGGCGGCCGGCGGCGGGCACAGCCTGCATGTGGTGTGCGACCTGACGTTGGCCAGCCGGGAGCACGCCCGGTTCAAGCAGACCGACGCCGACGTCGGCAGCTTCGACGGCGGGTACGGCAGCGCTTATCTGGCGCGGCAGGTCGGCCAGAAGTTCGCCCGGGAGATCTTCTTCCTCGGCCGGCCCTATACCGCCGAGCAGATGCATCACATGGGCGCGGTCAACGAGGTGGTCGACCACGCCGAGCTGGAAAACGTGGGCGTGCAGTGGGCCAAGGAGATCAACGGCAAATCACCACAGGCCCAACGCATGCTGAAGTTCGCCTTCAACCTGCTCGACGACGGATTGGTGGGCCAGCAATTGTTCGCCGGAGAAGCCACCCGGCTGGCCTACATGACCGACGAGGCCGTCGAGGGCCGGGATGCGTTCCTGGAAAAGCGCGATCCCGATTGGACTCCATTCCCCCGATATTTCTAGGGATTTGGGCGCGTTTTCGTTCGCTCACGGGCGTTGTCAAGCTGCGTGGAGTCGGTCGGTGTCGTTTTCAGCGGGGAGGTTG
>NZ_PDHO01000152.1 GCF_002887815.1 Mycobacterium sp. ENV421
CCAAAGCCGTAGATGCGCGCACATCAACTGAGGTGAGGGTCGATAAGCCTCACCGGCATACTGGGCGGCGTCAGCGGCCTCGTCATCGGTAAACGCCCGCGTCGCGGCGGGCTGGCCGGGAATGCGCACCAGTAGGGTGAAGTCAGCGATTCGAGCGTTCCCGGTGCGCGTGCGCGGATTCTGCCGAACTGCCAAGACGCCCGCGTCATCATCACTCATCCCGCTATTGTGCCTGCCAGACGGGCGTGCCCGAGCTGCGGGCGCTTACCTGGTGGCTCCACACCGGCGCGGACCGCCTGAAGTCTGACGACAGCCGCCCATGGGCCTGGTCGAGCTACGAGGGTAGGAGAAGCTGGGAACGTGACGTCAGCAGGTGTTGACCGTCTCTCGGGATGACGACCGCGGGGTACTCACTCGTCATTGAGCGTG
>NZ_PDHO01000026.1 GCF_002887815.1 Mycobacterium sp. ENV421
CCTCGAACACCACCTCGAGGCGCTCCTTCGGGCTGAGCGCGACGGTCGAGGACATAACCCGATCATGGCAGCAGGGTCCGACAAAAACGGGCTGCGACGTCAGGACGCGGGCGAGGTCTCGACTGCGGCGTCGGGTCCGCGGTCGACGCCGGACTTGACCCGGATCCGGGTGCGGTCGGAGCGGAAGTAGTCGTAGGAGAATTCGACCGGAACATCGTTGCGGTCGTACGCCGTTCGCGTCACCAGAAGCAATGGATCGCCGACCGCAACGCCCAGCAGCCCGGCCGATGACTCGGTGGCCGGTACCGCCTCGATGTGCTCGTCCGCCGAACGCAGCGGGGTGTCGAATTCGTCGGCCATCAGCGCGTACACCGATCCGGTCAGGTCGGCGGACAGCAGTCCGGGGAACCGGGCGGCAGGGAGGTACGTCTCCTCGATCAATACCGGCGTGTTGTTGGCCGAGCGCATCCGGACGATCTTGTGCACCTGGGCGCCCCGTTTGAGGCGCAGGGCCTGGCGCACCACTGCGGTCGCCGGGCGGGTCGCCGCGCCGATCACCCGCGCGCCGGCGGCCATATCCAGCCTGCGCAGCTGCTCGGTGAACCCGGGCAGGCCGATGTGGTCGAACTCCAGCCGCGGCGTCTCGACGAAGTTGCCCCCGAAGCGTCCCCGGCTGCGCCGGATGAGTCCCTTGGCTTCGATGGCTGCCAGCGCCTGGCGCAGCGTCATCCGGCTCACGCCGAGCGCCCCGGCGATCTCGACCTCGGCCGGCAACTTGTCGCCGGGCGCCAGCGCACCGGAAACGATCAGTTTCTCCAGCCAGATCGCGATCCGGGCGTGGGCCGGCTGCTCGGACGGCCCGCTCAGGTCGGGACGTTCGGCCAGGACGGCGTCGTCCATCGACAGCACCCGCATTGGGCCGACTCTACCGCTCCTACCGGCACGAAATGACAGGTCAGCGCCCTATGCGGGCTCCCGAGTCGGTTTCTGGGACAATTGGCGACGGTGACATGACTATGCACACGACTTCGTTGACCCCGTCGACGCACACCCAGGTTTGGCGCCCCGGCGCCGAGGCGATCGTCGATCTCGGGGCGATCGCCCACAATGTGCGCGTTCTGCGTGAGCATGCGGGCTCCGCTCAGGTGATGGCCGTGGTCAAAGCCGACGCCTACGGCCACGGCGCTGTTGCGGCCGGTCGCGCCGCGGTGGACGCCGGTGCCGCCGAGTTGGGAGTGGCCACCATCGACGAGGCGCTGACGCTGCGCCAGGGTGGGATCACGGCGCCGGTTCTGTCGTGGCTGCACCCGCCGGGTACCGACTTCGCCCCGGCGTTGACCGCTGACATCGGAGTCGCCGTGTCATCGGTCCATCAGGTCGGTGCGGTGCTCGACGCCGTCGAACGCACCGGGCGCACGGCGGAGGTCACCGTCAAGGTCGACACCGGGCTCAACCGCAACGGGGTCAGCGCCGCCGACTATCCGGCGCTGCTGGCCGAACTCCAGCGCGCCGCGGCCGCCGACGCGATCCGGCTGCGGGGCATCATGTCGCATCTCGCCAACGGCGATGCCCCCGACGATCCGCTCAACGACCTTCAGGCACAGCGCTTTACCGCGATGATCGCCGAAGCACGCTCGCGTGGAATCGAATTCGACGTCGCACACCTATCCAACTCGCCTTCGGCGATGACCCGACCGGATCTGGGTTTCGACATGGTCCGCCCCGGCATCGCGGTGTACGGGCTGAGCCCCATCCCCGAGCGTGGCGACATGGGCCTGCGCCCGGCGATGACGCTTCGCTGCACCGTCGCGATGGTCAAGCCGGTCAAGGCCGGCGACGGGGTGTCGTACGGCCACACCTGGATCGCCGAGCGGGACACGAATCTGGCCTTGCTGCCCATCGGTTACGCGGACGGCCTGTATCGCACACTCGGCGGCCGTATCGACATTCTGATCAACGGGCGGCTGCGGCGCAGCGTCGGGCGGGTCTGCATGGATCAGTTCGTCGTCGATCTCGGTCCGGGCGATCCCGGGGTCGCGGCCGGCGACGAGGCGATCCTGTTCGGCCCCGGCACATCCGGTGAACAGACCGCGCAGGATTGGGCCGATCTGCTCGGCACCATCCATTACGAGGTGGTCACCAGCCCGCGTGGACGCGTGGTGCGCACGTACCGGGAGCCCAGCGCCGATGGACAGTGACGGCCAGAAGAATCCCAAGCCGCGCGGCATCGATCAGCGGCTGGCCCGCCGCGCCGAGAAGAGCGCGCAGCGGTTGGCGCGCAAGGCAGACCATCCGGGTCGCGGTGTCGGCAAGCGCGCCGGTCTGCTGGCCGGCGTAGCCGGACTCGGTGCGGTCGGCACGGTCGCCGGCGTTTCGGCGGCTCGTTCGTTCGGACAGCGGTCCGGTGTCGAAGATGTCTATCAGCGTGAGGATTTCGGGCTGCTGGACGCCGATCGCGGTTGTGTGGTGACCACCCCGGACGGCATCCCGCTGGTGGTGCGCGAGGTCGGACCCACCACCGCTCCCGTGACCGTGGTGTTCGCGCACGGGTTCTGCTTGCAGATGGGATCGTTCCATTTCCAGCGCGCGGCACTGGAGTCCCGGTGGGGTGATCAGGTCCGGATGGTCTTCTACGACCAGCGCGGCCACGGCCAGTCCAGCGCCGCGCCCGTCGACACCTATTCGGTGGAACAGCTGGGCAAGGACCTGGAAACCATTCTGCAAGTGATGGTTCCGCGCGGACCGGTGGTACTCGTCGGGCACTCGATGGGCGGCATGACCGTGCTGTCGCACGCCCGCCAGTTCCCCAAGCATTACGGCAGCCGGATCGTCGGCGCGGCGCTGATCTCGTCGGCCGCCGAGGGGCTGTCCCGCTCGCCGCTGGGCGAGATTCTGCAAAACCCGGCGCTGGAGGCGGTGCGCTTCGCCGCCCGGTACGCGCCCAAACTGGTCCACCGCACCCGCGGTGCGGCGCGCTCGGTGATCCGCCCCATCCTGCGTGCCGCCTCCTACGGCGACGACCATATGAGCCCGAGTGTGGTCGCCTTCTCCGAGAAGATGATTCACGACACGCCGATCGCGACCCTGGTGGAGTTCCTGCATGCCCTGGAAGTCCACGACGAGAGCGCCGCGCTGCCCGTTTTGGCCCGAATCCCGACGTTGATCGCCTGCGGTGATCACGACGTCCTCACGCCGATGGTTCATTCCGAGGAGATGGCAGCGGCGCTGCCCAACAGTGAATTGCTGATCGTGCCCGGAGCCGGACACCTCGTGCAGCTGGAGCAGCCGGAGCTGATCAACGACGCGCTGGTGCGCCTGGTCGAGCGTGCGACCCCGTCGAAACTGGTGGCCTTCGCCCGACGACTCAAGGACCGCAACCGTGGATAGCACAACGGTGCAGGACGGCACCCGCGAACTGCCCACCGTCGAGGACACCATCGCGCTCGGTGAACAGTTCGGCCGGCAACTGCGGGCCGGTGACGTCGTTGTCCTGTCCGGGCCGCTGGGCGCCGGAAAGACCGCATTCACCAAGGGAATCGCGCTCGGCATGGATGTGGAGGGTCCGGTGACCTCACCGACGTTCGTGCTGGCCCGTGTGCATCGGGCACGCCGGCGGGGAACCCCGGAACTGGTGCATGTCGACGTCTACCGGCTCCTCGAACACACCGGTGCCGATCTGCTGGCCGAACTCGATTCGCTGGATCTCGACGCTGACCTCGAGGACGCCGTCGTGGTGGTCGAATGGGGCGAAGGTCTGGCCGAGCGGCTGTCGGAGAACCATCTCGACGTCAGGCTGGAGCGCAGCGCCGAGAACGACGTGCGCACCGCGACATGGCGATGGAACCACTGATGATCCGCACCATCCTGGTCATCGACACCGCCACGCCGGCCGTCACCGCCGCGGTGGTGATTCGCGACGGCTCGGGCAGCCCGACAGTGGCCGCCGAGCGGATCACCCTCGACGCCCGCGCCCACGCCGAGACGCTGACCCCCAATGTGGTCGCGGCGATGTCGGACGCCGGGTTGGCCATGTCCGATCTGGATGCCGTCGTGGTGGGTTGCGGCCCAGGCCCGTTCACCGGTCTGCGGGTCGGGATGGCCACCGCCGCCGCCTACGGGCATGCGCTGGATCGGCCGGTGTTCGGGGTGTGCAGCCTGGACGGCATCGGCACGCAGACCACCGGGGCGGCCCTGGTGGTCACCGATGCCCGCCGCCGGGAGGTGTACTGGGCGCAGTACGTCGACGGGGTTCGGGTCGAGGGCCCTGACGTGGCCGCTGCCGCCGACGTTCCGGTCGGTGATGCCGCGAGCGTGGCGGGATCGTCGGATCATGCCGCGTTGTTCGGCCTGCGGGTGATCGGGCCCGCCTACCCGACAGCGACGGGACTGGTTGCCGCCGTTGCGGATTGGGATGAGGCGCCAGCGCCGTTGGTTCCGCTGTACCTGCGCCGCCCGGACGCGAAGACGCTCGCCGAACGTGGAGTTCTGCGATGAACGTTCGTTACGGCCCACTGCAGAAGACCGACGCCGCCCGCTGCGCCGAGTTGGAGAACCTGCTCTTCGACGGTGACGATCCGTGGCCGGATTTCGCGTTCGTGCGTGAACTGGCAGCCCCGCACAATCGGTACATCGCGGCCCGTGTTGACGACAAGTTGGTCGGGTACGCCGGCATCTCCCGGTTGGGTCGCATCCCGCCGTTCGAATACGAGATCCACACCGTGGGTGTGGATCCCGGCTACCAGGGACAGGGGATCGGTCGGCAGATGATGGTCGAGCTGCTCAGTGAGGTCGGCCCGGAGTCGACGGTGTTCCTGGAGGTGCGCACCGACAACGAGCCGGCGATCGCGCTGTACACCAGCCTCGGCTTCGCACGTGTGGGTGTGCGCAAACGCTACTACCGGGTCAGCGGTGCCGACGCTTACACCATGCGACGGGACCCGGCCCATGACTAACCCCGAGTCGCTTCGCTCCTGCCCGCCGAAAGTCGTTCTCGCCATCGAAAGCTCCTGCGATGAAACAGGAGTCGGCATCGCGCGGCTCGATGACGACGGCACCGTCACGCTGCTGGCCGACGAGGTGGCTTCCAGTGTCGACGAGCACGTCCGGTTCGGCGGAGTCGTCCCCGAGATCGCATCCCGGGCCCATCTCGAAGCGCTCGGGCCCACCATGCGCCGGGCAATGCAGACCGCCGGCATCGACAAGCCCGACGTCGTCGCGGCCACGATCGGGCCCGGGCTGGCCGGTGCCCTGCTGGTCGGGGTCGCTGCCGCGAAGGCGTACGCCGCTGCGTGGGGTGTGCCGTTCTATGCCGTCAACCACCTCGGCGGCCATCTCGCAGCCGACGTCTACGACCACGGCCCGCTACCGGAATGTGTTGGGCTGCTGGTATCCGGTGGGCACACCCACCTCCTGCACGTGCGCTCGCTCGGTGAGCCGATCGTCGAGTTGGGCAGCACCGTCGACGATGCGGCGGGGGAGGCCTACGACAAGGTGGCTCGGCTGCTCGGTCTGGGCTATCCCGGTGGCCGACCGCTCGACGAGCTGGCGCGCTCCGGCGATCGCACCGCAATCGCCTTCCCGCGCGGCATGACCGGCCCACGCGACGAACCGTTCGCGTTCTCGTTCTCCGGGCTCAAGACCGCCGTGGCCCGTTACGTCGAACGCCATCCCGACGCGCCGACCGCCGATGTCGCCGCCGGATTCCAGGAAGCCGTCGCCGATGTGCTCACCGCCAAGGCGGTGCGGGCCGCTACCGAGCTCGGAGTGTCGACATTGCTGATCGCGGGTGGGGTGGCGGCCAACTCGCGGCTACGCGAGCTTGCTGAAGAACGCTGCGCCGCAGCAGGTTTGACGCTTCGTATTCCGCGACCGCGGCTGTGTACCGACAATGGGGCGATGATCGCCTCGTTTGCCGCGCACCTGATCGCCGCCGGTGCGGCTCCCTCGCCGCTGGATGCGCGCAGTGACCCGGGTCTGCCGGTCGTCGCGGGACAGGTCACCGCCGGCCGAGCCGATCGTTGATGCACTACGACCTTCGGCTGCGTCCCGCGCAACCGGCCACCCCGGCGGCCGATGCGTTCACCATCCACCGATGCGAGGTGCCGGCAAGCCCCGGCCGAGACGGGCTGTCGCTGGCCGTTGTCCGTGAGGGGGTAGGTGGTTACCCGCTGCTGTTGTTGCACGGCTACCCCGAGACCAAGCGGATCTGGTGGCGCAACATCGCCGCGCTCGCCGACGCCGGCTACGAGGTGATCGCCCCGGACCTTCGTGGGCACGGTGACTCCGACGTCTCGCAGGACGACGTGTATGACATCGCGGCCTACAGCCGAGACGTCTACCTGCTGGTGCACGACGTCCTGGGTCACGAACGGTGCGGGGTCGTCGGCGGCGATGTCGGTGGGGTGGTCGCGGTGGATCTGCTGCATCGCTATCCCGGCTTCGTCGACAAGCTGGTGTTCTTCGACACCGTGCCGCCGCTGGTGTTCGACGACTATGTCGCGGTGGGCCTGGACCCGATGAGCATCCTGAGTGACGGTCCGACCGGCGACTACCGCCACCGGCAGGGTGCCACCCCGGACGAACTGGCCGCCGAGCTCGACACCGCAGACAAGCGTAGGCGCTACATCGGCGAGATGTACGGCCACCGGCTGTGGGCCTCGCCGGGCACGTTCAGCTCGGAGGACGTCGACTTCATGACCGAGCCGTTCGGCAGTGAGGAGCGGCTGCGGGCCGGATGGGCCGTCTACCAGTTAGCTCATGGCCGCCCGGTCAGCGAGCCGCCGATCATGGACCGCAAGGTCGATGTGCCGACCCTGATCCTCTACGGCATGGACGACCATGTCGTCGGCCCGGAGTTCGTGCACTTCTGCGAGGTCGCGTTCACCGACCGGACCGGACCCGTCGTGCTGCCGGGCGCCGGGCACTTCCTGCAGTGGGAGCGAGCCGATCTGTTCAATACGCTGGTCATCGCGTTTTTCGGCGACTTACGCGTCCGTCACGAGCTGTCGGACTGAGCCGCGGCGTCCGCTCTGGGCGAATAGGCAGGATGCCACCCTTGAGTGCTAGCACTCGCATGTATAGAGTGCTAGGTGGCTTACGGACATCCCCTGCGCCGGCACCCGCGACGACGACGCGAGGGCACGGACGTATGCCGAACACCTGGTAATTCCGACTGGTCCGGGCGCACTCGCCCCGGCAACAAGTTAACTAAGTGGAGGACTCCATCGTGGCCGTGAACATCAAGCCACTCGAGGACAAGATCCTCGTACAGGCCAATGAGGCCGAGACGACCACCGCGTCGGGTCTGGTCATCCCGGACACCGCCAAGGAGAAGCCGCAGGAAGGCACCGTCGTTGCCGTCGGCCCCGGCCGCTGGGACGAGGACGGCGAGAAGCGGATTCCGCTGGACGTCGCTGAGGGCGACACCGTCATCTACAGCAAGTACGGCGGCACCGAGATCAAGTACAACGGCGAGGAGTACCTGATCCTGTCGGCCCGCGACGTGCTGGCGGTCGTCAACAAGTAGCAACCGTGAACCGCCCCGGAGATCCCCGTATTCATGCGGGTGGTGTCCGGGGCGGAACGCGCTTAAGCGAAATCAGGACTGACATATGAGCAAATTGATTGAGTTCGACGAGACCGCACGCCGGGCCATGGAGATCGGCGTCGACAAGCTCGCCGATGCCGTGAAGGTGACCTTGGGTCCGCGCGGTCGCCATGTGGTGCTCGCCAAGTCGTTCGGCGGCCCCACGGTCACCAACGACGGCGTGACCATCGCGCGTGAGATCGAGCTGGAGGATCCCTTCGAGAATCTCGGTGCGCAGCTGGTGAAGTCGGTGGCCACCAAGACCAACGACGTGGCCGGCGACGGAACGACAACGGCCACCGTTCTGGCCCAGGCCATCATCAAGAACGGCCTGCGCAATGTGGCCGCAGGCGCGAACCCGATCGCCCTTGGCTCGGGCATCGGCCGGGCTGCCGATGCCGTGTCCGAGGCGCTGCTTGCGTCGGCCACGCCGGTGGCCGGCAAGACCGGCATCGCCCAGATTGCCACCGTCTCCTCGCGCGACGAGGAAGTTGGCGAGCTGGTCGGCGAGGCGATGACCAAGGTCGGCACCGACGGTGTGGTCAGTGTCGAGGAGTCCTCGACGATGAACACGGAGCTGGAGATCACCGACGGCGTCGGGTTCGACAAGGGCTTCATCTCGGCCTACTTCGTCACCGATTTCGATTCGCAGGAGGCCGTCCTCGAGGACGCGCTGGTACTGCTGCACCGTGACAAGATCAGCTCCCTGCCCGACCTGCTGCCGCTGCTGGAGAAGGTCGCTCAGGACGGCAAGCCGCTGCTGATCGTGGCCGAGGACGTCGAGGGCGAGGCGCTGTCGACTCTGGTCGTCAACGCAATCCGCAAGACGTTGAAGGCTGTTGCGGTCAAAGCGCCGTTCTTCGGTGACCGCCGCAAGGCGTTCCTCGACGACCTGGCGGTCGTGACCGGTGGCCAGGTGGTCAATCCCGACGTCGGCCTGCTGTTGCGTGAGGTCGGCATTGAGGTGCTGGGCACCGCGCGCCGCGTGGTGGTCAGCAAGGACTCCACCGTCATCGTCGACGGCGGCGGATCTGCCGACGACATCGCGGCCCGCGTCAAGCAGCTCAAGAGTGAGATCGAGGCGAGCGAATCCGACTGGGACCGCGAGAAGCTGCAGGAGCGGCTGGCCAAGCTGGCCGGCGGCGTTGCGGTGATCAAGGTCGGTGCCGCCACCGAGACCTCGCTCAAGGAGCGCAAGCACCGGGTCGAGGACGCCGTGTCGGCGGCCAAAGCCGCGGTCGAGGAGGGCATTGTCGCCGGTGGTGGCAGCGCTCTGGTGCAGGCCAACAAGGCGCTCGATTCGCTGCGGGCATCGGTGTCCGGCGACGAGGCACTCGGCGTCGAGGTGTTCGCCTCGTCGCTGTCGGCCCCACTGTTCTGGATCGCCACCAACGCCGGTTTCGACGGTGCGGTCGTGGTCAACAAGGTCGGCGAGCTGCCCACCGGGCACGGCTTCAATGCTGCGACGCTGACCTACGGCGATCTGATCGCCGACGGTGTGATCGACCCGGTGAAGGTGACCCGCTCCGCGGTGCTCAACGCCGCATCGGTGGCACGCATGGTGCTCACCACCGAGACTGCGATCGTGGAGAAGCCGGTCGATGCCGACGAGCATGCCGGCCATGGTCATCACGGGCACGCGCACTAAGTAGTTGTCTGCCGAGCAGACGGAAACGCCCCCGACACTCCGAGTGTTTGGGGGCTTTTCCGTCTGTTCGCCTACCCGTCCTGTTCGTATTCGACTGGCCGAGGCTGAACTTCGATCGCCTTCTTCAGATACAGCAGTTCGGCTCGCGCGTGGGCGCGGTCCTTCTCGATGCCGTCAAGCAGCCGCTCGAAGGCGAAGGAGGCTGCTCGACCGATGGTTGTCCGGGGAAACTGTGCCCACACCGTCGCGCTGACCGTGCACGCCTGAGCCCCACGCGGCTCGACTCGCCAAGTGACACCCTCCCGGACATGCACTGAGACACCGATCCATCGATAGCGGGCCTTCGCTTCCCAGCTGACCGCCGTCCCTGGCTCGACAGCAGTGATCGTGCCGACCGCCTCGCCGGGGATGCCGCCAATCTTTTCCCGAATCCGCAGCGCGGCACCGACTTCGGTCACCGACCGGGTGTCGAGGTGTTCGAGGGATTGGTGTTCCGGATTAGATTGAAGCCACCAGTCATCGATGTCGCGGAGGACATCCCATGCGTGTGTGGGCGGCGTCGCAACATCTACCGCTTCAGTGAATTCGAACATCGCTCACTCCCTTCGCCAGGTGCCTACCCCAAGATCACCAAAGTATGCATCGTTGCGCATGTATTTTCGGCCGGTGGCGAGCACCACCAATGTCGCGGCTCGCGTCGAGCAGCTCACCAAGACCACCGCTGACGCGATTCTTCTCACTCAACAGACCGTCGGGGCCTTCGTATCTCGCCCTGCAGGGCTGGCCGACCGAGGCGTCCACGCGCTGAAAGGCAAATCGGCGCCCACGCGAGTGTTCGGCCTTGATCCGACGGCGAGCGCAATTGTTGAGATCGGTAGCGGCGCCGAGCCCGTGCACTGATCGTGCGCTTCGCCGCAGATGTCAGTCGAAGGAGGAACGATGCGCCGAACGGTTCTGCCCTGGGCTGGGGTCCTCGCCGCTGCCGCCGCCCTCGCGGGTGGCGCACCAGCCACTGCTGATCCGTTAGACCCGATACCGGGTGAGGGTTTCTTCCTCGTCGGCCCTGACATTGCACCTGGCGTCTACAACACCAGCGGGTCGGCGTCGTCTTGGACGATCTACATCAACGATGTGCCGACACAGGACTCGATGTGTGTGTGGTTCACCTACAGCACGCCGGACACAGACAAAGATCACGTAGTAGCCACGAACATGTCCGTCGGCCCCATGAACGCGGCGATCAATTCGACGGTGAAGGCCTTCGAGTCACACAACTGTCAGCCATGGACTCGGGTGAGCTAGACGACGAGTGACGTCGCGATGTCGACTTCGGACGTCAGTGTCTGGTGCACCGGGCAACGCTCGGCGATCATCAAGAGCCGCTCGCGCTGGGTGTCGTCGAGGTCGCCGACCAAGGTGATGGTCCGGTCGATGTGGCTGACCCAGCCTTTCTTGGTTTCGCAGTCGGCGCAGTCTTCGGCGTGAATCCTCTTGTGCTGCAAGGACACCTCTACCCGTTCAAGTGGCCAGCCCTTCTTGTTGGCGTACATCCGCACCGTCATCGACGTGCATGCCCCCAGGCCTGCCAACAACAGGTCATACGGCGTCGGCCCGGCATCGTCGCCAATCGGCAGCGGTTCGTCTGCGAAAAGCTGATGCTTACCGGCGGTGATGGTCTGGGTGTAGGTGCCGGTGCCCGTTTCTGTCACCGTCACGGTGCCCTCGGATGACGCGGCGTCGCCATTGGTGTTCTGTGCCGTCATGGCTGCAATAGAACACCACACCGCACTCGCGGTGTCGGGCAGACTCAGCTGAGCGGATTGCCCGGCGGTGTCGGCTGAATCGACACCAGGCGTAAGACGCCCGGCTGGGCGTCGTCAGGCGTGAACCGGACCACCAGCACATCCGGCGGGAACTGCGTGGCGAGGTCATTCAGCGTCCTGGGCATGAACACTTTGGTCTTCGCATTGGCGTACCAACTGGGATCGAACTGATCGACGCTGAGCTGGCTGACGCTGTCGATGGTGGAGTCCCAGCGTTGCACAGGCTCGGGTGCCGAATCGCCGAACCCGGTCGATTTCAGATACGCATCGCCTTGTCCCGCAAGGGTTATCGCCGCACCGCCACCGACCGGCGCGCCGGTGATGGTGCCGTTGACGGCGTCGGCTGTGACTGACGTCAGCCGCGCGGTGCACTCGTTGCCGACGACGCGGGCCGGGGTGCAGAAATCGGGCAGTGGGTCTGCGTGCGCGGGTGCAGCCGACAATGCCAACGCGGCCAGCGCTGCACCGGTGGTGATTGCTGCACGGTGGCACTCGGTCGTCATGTCGATCCTCCTGGCGTCACTGATGTAGTCGGCCCATCGGTCGCCGCAATTACATGATTGGGTAAAAGTCCAGGTCACAATTTTGACGTTCCAGTCAATCGTCCGGCAATTGTGAATATCCTCCTCACCGTGATCAAACCTGTCGCACTGCTCGCGGCGTCGGCGTTCAGCGTCATCGCAGTCGGGGTCTCGGCACCCGCCCACGCGCAACCAAGCGCACCGTTCAAGAACTGCACAGCCGCGAAAGCCGCCGGGTACTGCGATATCCCCACCGACAGCCCGCTGTACACGCCGAGCCAAGACCGCGACAGCGACGGGCTCGCGTGTGAGTGCTGATGAGTCTGTCGGGGCCTAGTCGCGGCCGCCGACCAGTAGGCCCGCGGAGGCGAACTTGAGCCCGGCCCGCAGTTCGTCCAGCGAGATGGGATCGTCAGATTCGATGTAGCGCATGGTCGTTGCGACGGCCATGTTGAAGAACAACCACGCCAAGGCGCTGGTGCGCAGTTCGTCGCGGTAGTGGCTGCGGTAATGCGTCATGTGCAGTCTGGTCATCGCCAGCAGGGTGGCGTTGAGGCCGGAGACGTTCTCGAAAGTCCGGACGTGCTCGGGGCGTTCGTTGAGGTAGCGGATCAGCCGACGGTTGGCGATCGTGAAGTCGATGAGCATGTCGATCGCGGACTCCATCGCGGATTCCGGCTCGTCGAGCGTGTTCGCCCGCAACATCTCCTCGATCGCAGGGGCCTGTTCGGTGGCGAGTTGCTCGACAGCCGCGTTGATCATCTGATCCTTGTTCTCGAAGTACTGGTAGATCGACCCCTTGCTGATGCCGGCCTTCTCCGCGATCAGGTTGGTGGTGATCTCCTCCGGCGCATGCCGGTGCAGCAACATCGCCGTGGTCGAGATAATTTTTGCGACCATCTCCCGGGAGCGTGCCTGTTGCGGCGACTTGCGACGCCCTGACCTGGGCTTAGCTGGGCTCACCAAATGCTCCTGACGCGACTTGAATGCGACCTGATAGTCAGGTTAGCGTCTGGCCAACCGACAGGAGGGTCACCGATGACCGCCACACCAGACCTTGATGTCCACCAGGCATTCGCTGACTCCGGGCCCGTCGAACTCGTTCCACCGGACTCGCTGACCGCCGAACACACCGGCCACTGGACGTTTCTCGTCCTCGAAGGCGCGGCGTTCATGATGCAGGCCATGCACCCGGTGATCGCCGAGGTCACCGGGAAGTACTCGGCTGCATTCCACGGCGACCCGGGCGGTCGCGCGATCCGTTCCGTCGACTCCGTCCTGCGCTGGACCTACGGCGGTGCCGAGGCCGCCGCCGAAGGCGACCGGGTGCGCGACCTGCACAAGCCGATCACGATGAAGAGCGCCGAAACCGGTAAGCAGATCAGCGCGCTGAATCCCGAGGCCTACCAATGGGTGATCGCCACCGGCTACATCGTCAATGCGCAGGCCGGCCGGCTGATGATCGGGCGTGAGTTCACCGACGCGGAAAAGGATGAGCTGCTGCGGGACAATCGGCGACTGGCTCGCCTGCTGCACGTGCCGATGCGTGGTTACCCCGAGACGCAGCAGGAGATGGCCGACTACTACGAGGCGATGATCGACACGCTGCAGGGGACCCCGCAGGCGCTGTCATTGATCGAGGATTTGAAGAACGGCAAAGCCGAAGTACCGCCGACGATTCCGAAGCCCGTGGCGGCGATCGTGCGTGCGTCGCTCAAGCCGGCGCTGCGGCTGAACTACCTCTCGATCGTCGGACTGCTCGATCCGCGGCTACGCGACAAACTCGGCGTCACCTGGAGTGCCGACGAGGAACGTCAGCTCGCCCGCCGGTACACAGCTATCCGCATCGCCTACCGAGTGCTGCCCGAGCGACTCACCTACTTCCCGTTGGCCTACCACGCCCGCAAGCACCACAAGTGCCTCGAGAAAATGAAGCAGCGTCAACAGAAGTCATTCGCCTACAACCTCCGGCAGTGACCGAGGATGCGCCAGGCGGTGGCGATCACCGGCGATCTACTGTCGAACCATGCGCGCAACCCTGATGTACGAGGCCGGCGACGTTCGCGTCGAGGACGTACCGGATCCCGTCCTGAAAGATCCCACCGACGCCATCGTGCGGGTCACCCGCTCCTGCATCTGCGGCAGCGACCTCTGGCCGTACCAATCCATGCCGCACAAGGACGGCGGCCGCCGGATGGGCCACGAATTCATCGGGATCGTCGAGGACGTCGGCGCCGACGTCGGGGGTCTTCAGCGCGGTGATCTGGTCGTCGCGCCGTTCGTCTGGGCGGACAACACCTGCGACTTCTGCCGCGAGGGTTTGCAGACGTCATGTCGCCACGGCGGTGGTTGGGGCGCTCGCGGAGTCGACGCCGGGCAGGGCGAGGCGGTGCGCGTTCCCCAGGCGCAAGGCACTCTCGTGAAGCTTCCCGTCGCCGAAGACTCAGCACTGATGCCGTCGCTGCTGACGTTGTCCGACGTGTTCTGCACCGGCCACCACGGCGTGGTCACCGCTCGTGTGCGGCCCGGCTCGTCGGTGACCGTCATCGGCGACGGTGCGGTCGGACTGTGCGCGGTGCTAGCCGCCAAGCGCCTCGGCGCCGAGCAGATCATCCTCAACGGCCGTCACACCAGCCGAACCGATCTGGGCCGCGATTTCGGTGCCACCAATGTCGTGGCCGAACGCGGTGACGAAGCCGCCGAGAAGATTCGGGAACTGACCGGTGGCGACGGTACCCACGCCGTCATCGAATGCGTCGGCACCGAGCAGTCACTCGTCACCGCGCTCGGCGCCGTCCGGGCCGGCGGCGCGGTCAGCAGGCTCGGCGTCTCCCAATACCGCAACGTTCCACTGGGATTCGACACCATGATGCGCAACATCACCCTCACCGGTGGTGCCGCACCCGCCCGCGCCTACATCGAGGAACTCATGCCCGACATCCTCGAGGGCGTCATCGAGCCCGGCCGGGTTTTCGACCGGATGATCGGGCTGGACGAGACGCCCGACGGCTATCGCGCGATGGCCGACCGCGAAGCGCTCAAGGTGCTGATCTCGCCCTGACATAACGGCTCGGCGAAGGTTGCCCCATCCCAACACCCGCCGCAGTAAAGTGCTGCTCGTGGTCAACGTGTTCGCCGGTGCAGGGGGTCGCTGGCTGGCGGTCGCGGCTTCGGTGACCGTTGCCGGGGCGATGTTCTATGCCCAAAGCAACGAAACCAAGTGTTGTGTTGCGGCGCCGACGGTTTCGCCCGCCGCCCAGACCGCCGTCGCAGCCGACGTGCCGCGCATCGCGCAGCCCACCGAGGCGGAGCTGCTGGCCGCCAGCGCACCCCTCGCCGCAGGCAACTTCCAAATGGCGATGCCGCGCGGCATCGCCCCCGAACAGGGTCTGCAGATCCACACCATCTGGGTGGCCCGCGCGATCAGCATGATGTTCCTGGAGATCAAGACCATCGGGGGCTACCGGCAGGACCCGTTGAAGTGGCATCCCAACGGATTGGCCATTGACGTCATGATTCCGAACTATCACACCCCGGAAGGGATCGAACTCGGCAACCAGATCGCCGGCTTCGCCCTGGCGAACGCCAAACGATGGGGTGTGCTGCACGTGATCTGGCGGCAAGGCTTCTACCCGGGGATCGGGGCGCCCAGCTGGACCGCCGACTACGGCAATGAAACCGCCAACCACTTCGACCACGTTCACATCGCCACCGACGGCGGCGGCTACCCGACCGGGCGTGAGACGTACTTCCTCGGATCGATGCAATCAGAGCCGGCCTAGCAGGTGCTTACCGCGAAAGCTCGGGTGGCGGCGCTGGCCGTCGTGGGCATCGCCGCGCTGAGCCCGGTCGCAGCGTGTGCCGGGCCCAATCCGCGCCAACCGACCGCGCCCGCTCCGTCGGTCAGTTCGGCCGAGGGTGCCGGCGCGCCGATGCCGCAGGACGCACCGGGCCAACCCCCGATGGCCAAGCGAGATGTGGTCAAGACGGCATCGATGTCCATCTCGGTGGCAGACCCGGCGGAGGCCGCGGACAAAGCCGCGGTCATCGTCGAGAACGCGAAGGGTCGCGTCGACAGCCGTTCCGAGGACGCGGGATCCGGTACCGGACGGGCCCGCTCGACGGTGGTCTTACGGGTACCTGCCGCCAAGCTCGACGAGACGCTGCGTGAACTCAAGACGCTGGGCACCGTCGAGCACGTTCAGGTGAGCGCCGACGACGTCACCGCCCAGCGCGTCGACCTCGACGCCCGGATCACGGCATTGCAGACCTCGGTCGACCGGCTGCTCGGCATCATGCGCGACGCCAAGGACCCTGACGCACTGATCAAAGCCGAAAGCGCGTTGTCGGAACGTCAGGCCGACCTCGACAGCCTGCGGGCCCAGCGGCAGGCGCTCGGTGACCAGATCGACTACAGCACCGTCGACGTCACCTTCGTCGCCCAGGAGATCGGCGGGCCTGCCCCCACCGAGTATCGAGGATTCTTCGATCAGGTCGAACGGGGTTGGGACACACTGGTTTCCGTCGCCGGAAACCTGATCCTGCTGTTCGGTCTGCTGCTGCCCTGGCTGGCGGTGCTGGCGGTCGCCGGTGCGATCGTCTACCTCATCGTGCGCCTCACGAAGGCCCGCCAGCCCGCGCCGCAACCCGGGCAACCTCCGCTACCCGCCACGGTCGGCGCTCCCGATGAGGATGAGGCGCCCCCCAGCTGACATGGCACCCCGATACGACCGGCCCTGGCGACGCCCCGGCGCAGCGGCTTACGCCCGCCGTCGGATCCGGACCTTCCTGCATCCTCCGGTGACCGTCCTGCCCGCGCCGGACGACCTGCTGAAGGACCACGACGTGGCTGTTCGGATGCGCGACGGAGTCACGTTGCGCGTCAACGTCTATCGCCCACCCGGCCGGGGCCCCTTCCCGGTCATCCTCTCGGTGCACCCCTATGGCAAGGATGCCCTGCCGCGCCGAACGCGCCGGGGGTGGCGGCTCAACTTCCAATTCCGGATCATGAATCAGCCGTCGCCCTTTCAGATTTCGAGTGAAACCGGGTGGGAGGCGCCGGACCCGGTGGCATGGGTCGCGCGGGGCTATGTCGTGATCAACTCCGATGCGCGGGGCGCGGGCACCTCCGACGGGACCGGCACGCTGCTGTCCGACGACGAGGCCCGCGACACCTACGACCTGATCGAGTGGGCCGGAACGCAGCCCTGGTCCAACGGCCGGGTGGGAATGCTTGGTGTCTCGTATCTTGCTCTCTCACAATATAAGTCGGCAGCCTTGCAGCCGCCGCATCTCGCGGCGATCTGTCCATGGGAAGGGTTCACCGACGCCTACCGCGATTTCATGACACCGGGCGGCGTCCCCGAGCGCGGTTTCTCGGTGATCTGGCAGGCCCTGACCCGCCGGGTCGCCCGCCTGTCGGTCGACATCGGCGAACAGCGGCGCCGGCATCCGCTGCGTGACGAGTGGTGGCAGTCCATCACGCCCGACCTCGCGCACATCGAGGTGCCAATCTTGGCCTGCGCCAGCTTCTCCGACCACAACCTGCACAGCCAGGGTTCCTGGCGACTGATCGAACAGGCGGGCTCGGCCGAACGCAGCGCATACACGCACCGCGGCGGGAAATGGGCCGTGTTCTACAGCGACGAGGCCCAGCGCGCGCAGACGGCCTTCTTCGACCGTCACCTGCGCAGCCTCGACGTGCCCGCGCCGCCGCGGGTCCGGCTGGAAGTCCGCGAGCGCCGGGACGCCGTGGTCGGCGTGCGCACCGAGAACGAGTGGCCATTGGACCGGACACGCTGGACCGCACTGCATCTCGGCGACAACGGAACGCTGGCCGAGCTGGCACCCGCGGCCGCCGGGACCGCGACGTTTCGGCTGCGCAGGCAAGCGATCGCGTTCTCGCACCGCTTCGATCGCGATGTCGAGCTCACCGGCCCGATGCGCCTGCGGCTGCGGATCGCGCTGGACGGCGCCGACGACGCACACCTGTTCGTCGGCGTCGAAAAGTGGAGCGACGGGCAGTACGTACCGTTCGAGGGGTCCTACGGTTACGGCCGGGACCGGATCGCCGACGGGCGGCTGCGGCTGGCGCTGCGAGACTCCCTGGACGCCCTCACGCCGCTGCATCCGGGAGAGGTTGTCGACGCCGACATCGCGCTGAGCGCCTCCTCGACGTTGTTTCGGGCCGGCGACGAGTTGCGGTTGCTGATCGCCGGGCGCTACCTCGAACCGTTCAACCCTCTGTTCGGCCACCTGCCCGCGCGGTACGCACCGAGCCGGCGGGGGAGTGCGGTCGTGCACTGGGGGCCGGGCGCCTCGGCGCTCACGATCCCGGTGATACCGGGATGAGAATGCGAACACGGCGGCGTTCGACCCAACAGGTATCCGTTCTCGACACTGGAGGTCTTACATGCGTATCGCGGTAGCAGGCGCAACCGGCAACATCGGTGCTCGCACCGCCGCGGCTCTCGAACGCGACGGGCACGAGGTCGTGCGGATCAGCCGGTCGGAAGGTGTCGACCTGATCACCGGCGCGGGCCTGGACGCGGCGCTGAACGGGGTGGACGCGGTGGTCGACGCCATCAGCGCGCCACCCATGGGCGTGGACGAGACCCGTGAGTATTTCGCAACCACGACGACAAACCTGCTCGCAGCCGAGCAACGCGCGGGCGTGCGTCATCACGTGCTTCTCTCGATCGTGGGGATCCACCGGCAAGAAGCCGGAACCGCCCATCACGTGGGCAAGGTGGCGCAAGAACAGTTGGTCGAGGCCGGCCCGGTTCCCTGGACGATCGTCCCGGCGACCCAGTTCCACGACTTCGCGGCGATGGTCGCCGGCTGGAGCGAGCAGGACGGCGTCGCGCTCATCCCGCCGCTGCTCGTGCAGCCCATCGCACCGGACGATATCGCCGCAGTGCTCGCCGAGATCGCGGTCGGCGCGCCCCAGGGCCGACATGTCGACGTCGCGGGACCGGAAACTCAGGATCTGGTGGATATGGCGCGACGGACCCATGCCGTGCGCGGCAAGTCGGTGAAGCTGGTTCCGACCTGGGAGGGTCCGCAGGGGGTCGAGTTCGCCGGCAATGTCCTTCTGCCTGGCGAGGGCGCGCGGATCGCCCCGACGACGTTCGAACAGTGGCTGGCGGCGGGCGCTCAGTGAGAAAGAGGCCCACCCCGGAAGTGGGTGGGCCTCTTCACACGTTTGCTGGAAATCAGGCGGTCCGGCGAATTCCGCGCTTGAGCAACAACTCGCGTTCCGCTTCGCTCAAACCTCCCCAGATGCCGTACGGTTCGGCGACAGCCAGCGCATGCGAACGGCATTGGGCAATCACCGGGCAACTCCGGCACATTTCCTTGGCGCGCATCTCACGCTGGGCGCGGGCGCGGCCACGTTCCCCGTCGGGGTGGAAGAACATCGACGAATCGACACCTCGACAGACGCCCTGCATCTGCCAATCCCAGATGTCTGCGTTCGGGCCAGGTAGCTGCTGCGGCTGTGGCATTGGAAAACCCCTCTCTCCGCACATCTTTCAATATGCGTGAGTTGTGGAACCGATCTGAGCACTGTCGCCGGTGACTACTCGTGATCACAAATTAGGGGCGCGTTGCAAAGCGCGTCAATAGCCATGCGATGTGCGCAATCACATAATCGCAGCTCGAGAATTTACATCACGTTCATCATTGCGACCCACCGTCGCCGGGCGGCGTGCTATCCGATGCACGTCGATCGTGATGGTTTCGTGATTTGCGCAGTACGGCGCCCTCCGTATCGGCAGCTGAATTCCTGGCGCTCAATAGGCAGTAAACACAGCTGTAACACAGCGACCATGAACTGTTAACTGAGATCTTCTTCGTCGGCGGTTGATAGCGTGCCGGGTCAGATGGACGTCTCCGCACTGACCGCCGCCGCCTTCGGCGACCACCCCGACTGCTGGCCGCTGCCCGCCGGGGACACACCCGAACAGCTCTGGCATCGGGCGGTCGCCGCCGCCGGCCAGGGCCGCTACAGCACTGCGCGCGCGGATCTCGCCGAACTGCGGCGTCGGGACGCCGCCGGGGCGTTCGCATCGCTGGCGTCGAGTACCGAGGCGTCGTTGCTGCGCCAACTCGGCGGGCACCGGTCGGCGGCGGGCTGGGATGGCCGCGCGCTGGCGCTGGCGCAGACCGCCGGGGATCATCCGATGGCCGCGCAGGCCTGTGCCGACGCGATCGTCGGTTTGGCCGCCGACGCTCTGGGAGTGGGCAGGCTTGCGACCTCGGCACGGCTACTCGAGCGGGCCGGCGAGCTGACGGGTGGGTCCGGGGTGCCGCGGCTGGCTGTTCGCCTGCAGTGGGTGCGCGCTGAACTGGCGATGGCCGGTGGAAGTGGCGAGGAGGCTGTGCGGCACGCGCGGCGCGGGATCGAGATTGCCGAGCAGGCATCGCCCGCCCTGCGACGGCATCGGGTCAAAAGCGATGTGGTGCTCGCCGCGGCGCTGTGCTGTGCCGGGGCGCTGGAGCCCGCCCGTACGGTGGCGGATGCGGCGTTGCGCGACACCGAGACCTACGGTCTGGTTCCGCTGCGGTGGGCGCTGGCGTGTCTGCTCATCGATATCGGTAGTGCATCGCTTACGTCACAGCAGGTCTCGGCCATCCGAGATGACTGTGCTGGCCTTATCACGCGGCGCGGCGGCCGATGGAGCCGCGGCTAACGCCCGATCGACAGGCCGGGCCGATATTGTCTAGCTGAATGGCTGCCGGGAAGCGTCCCGAACGTAACGTTGGAGATATCGCCGTCGATGACAATTCCAGGAGAACGTCTCGACGCCGCCGTTGCTGAGGCAGTGGCCGGCAGCCGGGATGCCCTCCGGGAAGTTGTGGAGACCATCCGCCCCATCGTGGTTCGTTATGTCCGGGCTCGCCTCGGGGCCACGGAGCGGGTCGGTCTCTCCGCCGACGACGTCGCTCAGGAGGTTTGCTTGGCCGCCATCCAGGCGCTGCCGCGCTACCAGGATCAGGGTCGCCCCTTCCTGGCCTTCGTGTACGGCATCGCTGCCCATAAGGTCGCCGACGCGCATCGCGCCGCGGCCCGTAACCGATCCGATCCCACCGAGGTGGTGCCGGAGCGGTTCTCGCTCGACGCAGGGCCCGAGCAGATGGCGATGCAGTCGGATTCCGCCGCGCGGATGACCAAGTTGCTGGAGATCCTGCCCGAGAAGCAGCGTGAAATCCTCATGCTGCGCATCGTGGTCGGGTTGTCCGCCGAGGAGACCGCCGACGCTGTCGGCAGCACACCCGGGGCGGTGCGCGTCGCCCAGCACCGCGCGTTGGCCAAGCTCAAGAATGAGATCACCGCGGCAGGTAACGGCTATGCCTGACTTCGGACGATCTTCCCGCAACGACGACCCGTCGCTGGACGCCATTCTGGCCAGCGAGCGGTTCATCGACGCTTTGGCGTCGGGGCATCCGGTGGCGCCGCAAGATCGGGCCGACGCCGAACTCGCCGATCTGCTGGGTGGGTGGCGCGACGAGATGCGCTGGCCGCCGGCGACCGGCTTGATCACCGAGCGTGACGCCGTCACGGCACTGCGCGCCGGGCTGGCGGAGAAGCAGAGCAGCGGACGCAGCCGGCGCGGGCTGAGCATCGTCGGTGCGGCAGCCGCCGGTGTGCTGGCCCTCGGCGGTTTCGGCGCGGTCGTGGCCGGTGCCGGACCGGGTGACGCGCTGTACGGACTGCGGTCGTGGCTGTTCGGTGCGCCCACCCAGGTGCGCGACGACCAGGTGGCTCTGGCTTCGGCCAAGGAGCAGCTCCAGCAGGTGCAGCAGTTGGTCGCCCAGGGCGACTGGCAGCAGGCCCAGGCCAAGCTGGTCGAGGTCAACAGCCAGGTGAGCGCAGTGGCTGACCAGCCGGAGAAGCAGCAGGTCCTCGAGCAGTGGAATCAGCTCTCGGCGAAGGTCGTGCAGAAGGATCCGGAGGCGACGGTGCCGCCGGGTATCACCTACACCGTTCCGGCGTCGGCGCCCGAGCTCGTCCCGGCCGTGATCACCCCGACTGATGGGCCCGAGGTGCCGCCGACCAGCGTTCCGGGTCTGCCGTCGATCACGATCTCGACGACACCCGACGGGACCGGCACGTTCGGCCCGTCGACGTCGGAGACCCCGACCTCGTCGGTCGAGCAGACTGATCCGTCGACCACCACGACGGCTCCGTCGACGACGACCGTCGCGCCGACCACGACGACACAGCCGACCACAACGGCACCCACGACGGCACCCACTACGCCGACGAGCGCGACGACGACCACGACCACGACCAGGTTGCCGACGACGACCACAACCACCACCACGCTGGCCGGTACGACGTCGAGCCCCAGTTCGGCTGCCCAGTCGCCGGCCGCGGCGACAACGACCCCGGCGGCCCCGCAATCCCCGGCCGCGGCGGCGACATCGTCGGCCGTGGTGGAGCAGTCCTCGGCGTCGGTCGCACCGTCCGTAGCGGCGACCGCGACGGCCACGGCGACGGTGCCTCAGACCATTGCGTCGATTCCGTCGACGGCCATTCAGGCCCCGCGGATGCAGTCGCCGGGTGGTGTGATGACCACCACGATGATGTTCCCGATGCCGCAGGCGCCTGCGTTACCGCAATTGCCGAAGCTGCCCAGCTTCGGCGGGTAGCTCAGCGGAAGCCGTCGTAGTCCGACGTCGCTTCGTTGAGTGAGGCGTCGGCATATCCGCGGCAGTAATCCCACGTGACGTAGGCGTCCGGCTCGGGATCGTATGCGGGCTCGTGCGGCCGGACCGTTCCGTCGACCAGCAACTGAAGTAGGTTGGCGCGCAACATATCCCAGTCGTGGTAGTGGTCTTGCTGGCATTCGTCGCAGCAGACGACCAGGCCGCGGATGCCGCGGTGCGCCAGCAGGGCCTCGTAGACAGCCAGATCTGCCAGATCGGCCTCGACCGCGGCGCGCTCCTGGGGATCCAGGGGTTGACCCGGTTCCAGCGCATCCAACGCGGCCGACGGGTCGGCGGGGTCGTCGGCGAACGGATCTGGTGGCAGGCCTGGTGGGAGGTGGTCGCGCACGGCTCCACACTACGTAACGCGGCGGGTATCGCGCCAGGGAACGTGACCGTGAGCCGATAGGATGGTGTCCACATTCCGCCACTGATGGGGGCCTCACCGATGACCATTGCCGAAGGCAGCACCGGCCGCATCGACGGCTTGACCGCGCATCTGAATGCCCTGCTGGGGGAATCGGTTCCCACCGGCGGCGACGACCCCAACAAGATCGCGATGCTGGGTCTGACGTTCGACGATGTGCTGCTGCTGCCCGCCGCCTCCGACGTGGTGCCGGCCACCGCCGACACGTCGAGCCAGCTGACCAAGAAGATTCGGCTCAAGGTGCCGCTGGTCAGCTCCGCGATGGACACCGTGACCGAGGCCCGGATGGCGATCGCGATGGCCCGCCAGGGCGGCATGGGCGTACTGCACCGCAACCTGTCCATCACCGAGCAGGCCGGACAGGTGGAGATGGTCAAGCGGTCCGAGGCCGGCATGGTGACCGACCCGGTGACGTGCTCGCCGGACAACACGCTGGCCGAAGTCGATGCGATGTGCGCCCGGTTCCGTATCTCGGGTCTGCCTGTCGTTGACTCGAAGGGCTCACTTGTTGGCATCATCACCAACCGCGACATGCGCTTCGAAGTCGACATGAACAAGCCGGTCGCCGAAGTGATGACCAAGGCTCCGCTGATCACCGCCCAAGAGGGCGTGACCGCCGACGCCGCACTGGGTCTGTTGCGGCGCAACAAGATTGAGAAGCTGCCCATTGTCGACGGGCATGGGCGGCTCACCGGTCTGATCACCGTCAAGGACTTCGTCAAGACCGAGCAGCACCCGCTGGCCACCAAGGACAGCGATGGCCGACTGCTGGTCGGCGCGGCCGTCGGCGTCGGTGACGACGCGTGGGACCGGGCGATGGCCCTGGTCGACGCCGGTGTGGACGTGCTGATCGTCGACACCGCGCACGCCCATAACCGCCGGGTGCTCGACACCGTCGGCAAGCTCAAGGCCGAGGTGGGGCATCGGGTCGAGATCGTCGGTGGCAACGTCGCGACCCGCAGCGGCGCCGCGGCTCTGGTCGAGGCCGGCGCCGACGCGGTCAAGGTCGGTGTGGGTCCGGGATCGATCTGCACCACCCGGGTGGTGGCCGGCGTCGGGGCACCACAGATCACGGCGATTCTGGAGGCCACCGCGGTGTGCAGGCCGGCCGGTGTGCCGGTGATCGCCGACGGTGGTCTGCAGTATTCGGGTGACATCGCCAAAGCGCTGGCGGCGGGCGCGTCGACGGCGATGCTGGGCTCGCTGCTGGCCGGCACCGCCGAGGCCCCCGGCGATCTGATCTTCGTCAACGGCAAGCAGTTCAAGAGCTACCGCGGCATGGGGTCGCTGGGCGCGATGCAGGGCCGGGGTGCGGCCGGATCCACCGGGCGGAGCTACTCCAAGGACCGCTACTTCCAGGACGACGTGTTGAGCGAGGACAAGCTGGTGCCGGAGGGCATCGAGGGGCGGGTGCCGTTCCGCGGTCCGCTGGCCACCGTCATCCACCAGCTCACCGGCGGCCTGCGCGCCGCCATGGGTTACACCGGCGCCTCCGGCATCGAGGGACTGCAGCAGGCGCAGTTCGTCCGGATCACCGCCGCGGGTCTCAAGGAGAGCCACCCGCACGACGTCACCATGACGGTCGAAGCCCCCAACTACTACGCCCGCTAGGGGTCAAGCTGTGCGCGACATGGTTGAAATCGGCATGGGCAGAACTGCCCGCCGCACGTACGAACTCGACGAGATCAACATCGTTCCGTCCCGGCGCACCCGGTCGTCGAAGGATGTCTCCACGGCGTGGCAGCTGGATGCCTACCGGTTCGAGATACCCGTGGTGGCCCATCCCACCGATGCGCTGGTGTCGGTGGAATTCGCCATCGAACTCGGCCGCCTCGGCGGGCTCGGGGTGCTCAACGGTGAAGGCCTGATCGGCCGCCATGCCGACGTCGAGGCCAAGATCAGGGAGGTTATCGAGGCCGCCGATAAGGAGCCCGAGCCGTCCGCGGCGATCCGCCTGCTGCAGCAGTTGCACGCCGCGCCGCTGGACCCCGAGCTGCTCGGTGCGGCGGTGTCCCGGATCCGCGACGCCGGCGTCACCACCGCGGTCCGGGTGAGCCCGCAGAACGCACAAGCACTGACGCCCGCACTCGTGCAGGCCGGCATCGACCTCCTGGTGATCCAGGGCACGATCATTTCCGCCGAGCGGGTGGCCTCCGACGGCGAACCGCTGAACCTGAAGACCTTCATCTCCGAGCTCGACATTCCCGTCGTCGCCGGCGGGGTACTGGATCACCGCACCGCGTTGCACCTGATGCGTACCGGCGCCGCCGGCGTGATCGTGGGCTACGGCTCGACGTTCGGGGTGACCACCAGCGACGAGGTGCTGGGCATCAGCGTGCCGATGGCGACGGCCATCGCCGACGCGGCCGCGGCTCGGCGGGAGTACCTCGACGAAACCGGCGGGCGCTACGTCCACGTCCTGGCCGACGGCGACATCCACACCTCGGGTGACCTCGCCAAGGCCATCGCCTGCGGCGCCGACGCGGTCGTGCTCGGCACCCCGTTGGCCGAATCCGCCGAGGCCCTCGGCGACGGCTGGTTCTGGCCGGTGGCGGCGGCGCACCCGTCGCTGCCGCGCGGCGCCCTGCTGCAGATCGCCGCGGGGGAGCGGCCGTCGCTGGACCGGGTGCTCAACGGACCCTCCGACGACCCGTTCGGTTCGCTCAACCTGGTCGGTGGCCTGCGCCGGTCGATGGCCAAGGCCGGGTATTGCGATCTCAAGGAATTCCAGAAGGTCGGCCTGACCGTCGGCCGCTGAGGCTTGTTCTCTCGCGAGCAGACACAAACTTGTACTTTTTCGCGCACAATCGCCTGAGTTTGTGTCTGCTGGCCGTTACGCGCCGAGGTGGAACGCGATGCGATTGGCGAGCCGGGCAGGTTGCTGGCGAACGTCGGCACTGACGATCGGGATCATGACCCAGCCGAGTTCCTGAATCCCAGCGAATCGCGCTCTGTCTCTGAGCATTTCATCACGCCCCGCATGCCATTCAACGCTGTCGTATTCGGCCGCCACCCGTGCGTCCGGCCACGCGAAGTCAACTCGCCAGCGTTGGCTATCGCGGCCCTCTATCTCGTACTGCAGTTCTGGCGCAGGCAATCCGTGGTCAAGCATCACCAAGCGCGCTTCGCTTTCCATTGCCGACTCGGCCCGGCCGTCGGCGACTTCGAAAAGCTCGCGTACCTTCACGATTCCGCGCCGGCCTCGTTGTTCATCTACGACGCGAGCCAGGTCGGTCGGGGTGCACCACGACGAATGCAAGGCCGCGTCAAGCGTCGCCAAAGCGCGAGGTCGTGACAGCTGCCTCGCGACCTCGACAGCTGTCCATGCTGGCGTGGTCGCCAGCCGACCCGCGATCCTCCGGATGGGTGCTCCGGTGCGCTGATGCACCATGAGGCCGACGGTTGGACGCATCCTGGTGCCGTCGTCGAGTATGTGCACCGCGCTGGTCGCTTCCGTATCGAAGCCGTACAGTGCCGCGGCGGTGCCCAGGCATGCGACGGCCTCGTGCCTCATCAGGAGATCCAGGGCAGCGAGCCGATCCCTGGTCGTCGGTTTGTGGGTCGCATAGACGCCTGACCACACGCGGATGAGCTTGCCCCGCTGTATCTGCGTGTCGAGTTGCTGCCTGCTCATCACGCTGAGCAACTGCGCCGTTGTAGCCAGGCTGGCAGGTGGAACCATATGGCGGACGTCGGGCATGGTCGGCATCGTGGTGCGCGAAGCGCAGCTGAGGCAGTCACGCGTTCGTTGGCCTGGGGATAACCCGCCCCTGTACGCGCGAGCAGACACAAACTCTGGCATCTCGCCTCGAAATCGCCCGAGTTTGTGTCTGTTCGCTGACTTAGGCGCACCTCGCTAGCTTGTTACCCGCCGGTAAGTTCATACTGGTTTGTATGGCGCCGGATTTCGACATTCTCATCATCGGCTCGGGTTTTGGCGGCAGCGTCAGCGCGCTGCGCCTCACCGAGAAGGGCTACAAGGTCGGCGTTCTGGAAGCGGGCCGCCGCTACGCCGACCATGAGTTCGCCAAGACCTCCTGGCGACTGCGGGAATTCCTGTGGGCGCCGCGGCTCGGTTGCTACGGCATCCAACGCATCCACCTGTTGCGCAACGTGATGATCCTGGCCGGCGCGGGCGTCGGCGGCGGATCGCTCAACTACGCCAACACCCTGTACGTGCCGCCGGACCCGTTCTTCAACGACCCGCAGTGGAAGCACATCACCGACTGGCGCGCCGAATTGATGCCGCACTACGACCAGGCCCAGCGGATGCTGGGCGTCGTCAAGAACCCGACCTTCACCGACGCCGACCGCATCATGAAGGAAGTGGCCGACGAGATGGGGGTCGGCGACACGTTCACCCCCACCCCGGTCGGGGTGTTCTTCGGGGTCGACGGCGAGAAGACCCCCGGTAAGACCGTGCCCGACCCGTACTTCGGTGGTGTCGGGCCGGCGCGCACCGGGTGCATCGAATGCGGCGAATGCATGACCGGCTGCCGCCACGGCGCCAAGAACACTCTGGTCAAGAATTACCTCGGGTTGGCGGAAAAGGCTGGCGCCCAGGTCTTCCCGATGACCACCGTCACCGGATTCGCTCAGCGGCCCGACGGGGTTTGGGAGATCAAGACCGTGCGTACCGGGCGGGTGGCGCGCAAGGGCCGCCGCACGTTCACCGCCAACCAGGTCATCCTGGCGGCTGGCACCTGGGGGACCCAGAAGCTGCTGTTCAAGATGCGCGACACCGGCACGCTGCCCAAGCTGTCGGACAAGCTCGGGGTGCTGACCCGGACCAACTCCGAATCGATCGTCGGCGCAGGACGTTTGGAGGCCCGGCCCGACCTCGACCTCACCCACGGGGTGGCGATCACGTCCTCGATACATCCCAGCCCGGACACCCACGTCGAGCCGTGCCGGTACGGCAAGGGCTCCAATGCGATGGGCCTGCTGCAGACCTTGATGACCGACGGGCCGGGACCCGAGGGCAGCGACGTGCCGCGCTGGAAGCAGTTGCTCGACAACGCCGCCGAGGACCCGAAGGGCATGATCCGGATGCTCAGCCCGCGCCGCTGGAGTGAGCGCACCATGATCTCGTTGGTCATGCAGCACCTGGACAATTCGATCACCACCTACACCAAGCGCGGTGCGTTCGGCAGACGGCGGATGACCAGCAAGCAGGGTCACGGCGAACCCAACCCGACCTGGATTCCGGTGGGCAACAAGGTGACTCGCCGTGTCGCGGAGAAGATCGACGGAGTGGCCGGCGGCACCTGGGGCGAATTGTTCAACATTCCGCTGACTGCACACTTCCTCGGCGGTGCGGCAATCAGCGAGAGCCCCGAGAACGGCGTCATCGACCCCTATCAGCGGGTGTACAACTACCCGACGCTGCACGTCATGGACGGCGCCTCGGTGTCGGCCAACCTCGGCGTCAATCCGTCGCTGTCCATCACCGCCCAGGCCGAGCGGGCAACGTCGTTGTGGCCCAACAAGGGTGAAGAGGATCTGCGCCCCGCGCAGGGACAGCCCTATCGGCGCCTCGCGCCGATCGCGCCCAAGAATCCGGTGGTGCCGACCCACGCGCCCGGCGGTCTGCGCAACCTGCCGATCGAGCCGATCAACACCGGGGCGTAGCGGCTCACTCCGCAATGTGCCGGCGCGGCGCCCGGCCCGGCGGTTGCTCGGGAGTGGGAAGCAGGGCGCGACGGGTCCGCAGCGGCACGGTGGTCGTGTTGCGGGTGTTCAACGTCAGCTCGTCGCCGGCGTGCCGGATGGTGAGCTGCCCGTCGGGCCCGTCGCGCAGCGTGTAGGTGACCTCGTCGTGGCTGATATCGGCGGTGAGCCGGTACTTGCGCCAGTGCAACCCGAACTTCAGTCGGGAGATCTCCTCGGGCAGTGCAGGATCCAGCGACAAGATGTGTTCGTCGTCGCGAAGACCGCCGAATCCGGCGACCAGCGCCGTCCAGGTTCCGGCCAGTGAGGCCATGTGCAGACCGTCGCGGGTGTTGCGGTGCAGATCGCGAAGATCGATCAGCGCCGCTTCCTGCGTGTAATCGTGGGCCAGCTCCAGGTGCCCGACATCGGCGCACATGACGGCTTGGGTGCTGGCCGACAGTGACGAGTCGCGCACCGTGCGCCGCTCGTAATAGTCGACATTGCGGGCCTTCTGCGCATCGGTGAACGCATGGCTCTGCCACTGCATGGCCAGCACGAGGTCGGCCTGCTTGATCACCTGGGAGGGGTAGAGCCGGACGTACGGTTGATGCAGCAGCAGCGGATAGACGGTGTCGTCGGTGAAGTTCCATTCCCGCAGCCGGGTGAAACCCTCGCATTGCTGGTGTACGCCGAGCTGGTCGTCGTACGGGATATGGGCGTTGTCGGCGGCATTGCGCCATGCCGCCGTCTCCTCGGTGCTGACGCCCATTTCGTATGCGGTTTCGGCATTGCGGTTGCAGGCGTCGGCGGCGGTCCGAAGGTTATGTGCGGCCATGAGATTGGTGAACACGTTGTCGCGCACCACGGCGGTGTACTCATCGGGTCCGGTCACGCCGTCGAGATGCCAGACACCGTCGCGATCGTGGTGTCCCAGCGACATCCACAAGCGGGCGGTCTCGACGAGAACCGCCAGTCCACAATCCTTTTCCAGGGAGTGGTCCCCGGTGACCGTCCGATACCGTTCGAACGCCATGGCGATGTCGGCGTTCACGTGCCACGCTGCGGTACCCGCCGGCCAGTAGGCCGAACACTCCTCCCCGCGAATCGTCCGCCACGGGAACGCCGCGCCCCGAAGGTCGAGCTGCTCGGCACGCTTCTTGGCCAGACCCAGGATCGAGGAACGCCAGCGCAGCGCGTCGGCGGCCGCCTCCGGCTTGGTGTAGGTCAGTACGGGGAGCACGAAACCTTCCGTGTCCCAGAACGCGTGGCCGTCGTAGCCCGGTCCGGTCAGACCCTTGCCGGGGATCGCCCGTCGTTCGGCACGGGCGCTGGCCTGGATCACATGGAACAGACCGAACCGCACCGCCTGCTGAACGTCCGGATCGCCCTCGACCTCGACGTCGGCGCAGTCCCAGAACTCGTCGAGATAGTCCCGCTGCGTCTGCACCAGACCCTCCCAGCCGGTATAGCGCGCTCCGGCCAGTGCGCCGGCCACCTGGTCGCGCAGCGCGGGGCGAGACCGCAGACTCGACCAGCCGTAGGCCAGGAACTTCACGATCCGCAGCTTCTGGCCGGGTCGGAGCCCGCAGATGACGGTGGTGCGGGCGATGTCCTGGTGCGCGATGGCGTCGATCTCCACCCGGCCGGGGACCTCGACCAGATGATCCATCGCGGCAGCCATCATCAGCTTGCTCGCTTTGGTGCGGTGCACCAGCAGCGACCCCTCTTCGGAGACCTCGTGCTGGATCGCCTCCAACGGATGCTTCAGTACCGCCGACACCCGCGGATCGCCGGATTGCTCCGGTTGGTCCTCGTTGGCCACCAGCTCGGATTGCACAGTGACACGGGTGAATTCGTCGAGCGCCTCGACCACGTACTCGATCGCCGCCACCGAGCGCTGGACCAGCGACACCAGTCGCGTCGACACGATTCGGATCTGCTTGCCCGCCGGTGATCGCCACAGCACGCGGCGAGTCAGCGTTCCCGCGCGCAGATCGAGGATTCGCTCGTGCTCGTCGAGGTCGCCGTATCGCACATCGAGGGGCTCGTCGTCGACGAGGAGTCGCAGAATCTTGCCGTTGGTGACGTCGACGATCGTCTGGCCATCCTCGGGGTAACCGAAGCCGGATTCGGCGTAAGGCAGCGGCCGGGTCTCGTAGAAGGAGTTCAGATAGGTCCCCGGGATCCCGAATGGTTCACCTTCGTCGAGATTGCCGCGAAAGCCGATGTGCCCGTTCGACAATGCGAACAGTGACTCCGATTGTGCCAATTGATCGAGATCCAGATGGGTTTCCCGCACCTGCCAGGGCTCGATGGGAAACGCTTCGCCACTGATCATTTGGAGTCGAGCAACTCTGCGAGATCGGTGACGACGATGTCGGCGCCGTTGCGCCGCAACGCATCAGCCTGTCCCAAACGATCGACGCCGACGACGAACCCGAAGTTCCCGGCCCGGCCGGCCGCGACACCGGCCTGGGCGTCCTCGAACACCGCAGCGTTCGCCGGCTTGACGTCGAGAAGCTCGGCGCCGCGCAGGAACGAATCGGGCGCGGGCTTGCCGCGCAGGTTCTCGTCACGGATCGTGACTCCGTCGACCCGCTGCTGGACAAAACGGTCCAGGCCGGTGATCCGGAGGACCTGTTCGGTGTTGGCGCTGGAGGACACCACCGCCGCGGGAATTCCCGCGGCATGCACGGCCTCGAGGTAGCGCCGCGAGCCGTCGAACACCTCCACACCCTGCTTCTGCAGGATCTGCTGGAACAACGCGTTCTTGCGGTTGCCCAGCCCGTTGACCGTCTCGGCGGTGGACGGGTCGGACTCGTCGCCGTCGGGCAGATCGATGTTGCGACTCGCCAAGAATGAGCGCACACCGTCCTGGCGTTTCTTGCCGTCGATGTAGGTGCGGTAGTCCTGCGCAGGGTCGAATGGCACGAACGCGGTGTGCGCGCGTTGCGCGCGTCGTTCGAGGTAGCTGTCGAACATCGACTTCCAGGCGCGGGTGTGCACCCGGGCTGTGTCGGTCAAGACGCCGTCGAGGTCGAACAAGCAAGCATGTACCTCGTCTGGCAGTCCCAGCACCCGCGGTCTCCTTTGTCGATCCCCCCGCTGTCCATTCCCGTTCTTACCCGAGAACATTCCTGGTCCGGCGCAAAGCTGCTAGAAGTGGCGCCGCCGGTGCTGGGCCCGGTTGCCGCGGCGCCGACCCGGCCGGGCGGCCCCAGTGGTCCTGTGACCTGGGCCCTCGCCGGCCGAACGCCACCTGCGCCTGCCGGGGGGTCGGGCCGTCCGGCGCACTAGACTCTATGCGTGACATCCCCCTCGCCTCGTCCTGTGTTGGTGATCGATTTCGGCGCGCAGTACGCCCAGCTGATCGCCCGTCGGGTCCGGGAAGCCCGGGTCTTCTCCGAGGTCATCCCGCACACCACGACCGTCGAAGAGATCAAGGCCAAGGATCCACAGGCCATCGTGCTCTCCGGCGGACCGGCCAGCGTGTATGCCGACGGCGCCCCGCAACTCGATCCGGCTGTCTTCGACCTCGATGTGCCGGTGTTCGGGATCTGCTACGGCTTTCAGGCCATGGCCCAGGTGCTCGGCGGCACCGTCGCTCACACCGGCACCAGTGAGTACGGTCGCACCGAAATGGAAGTGCTTGGCGGGGAGCTGCATTCGGGTCTGCCCGGTTCACAGCCGGTGTGGATGAGCCACGGCGACGCCGTCACCTCGGCGCCGGAGGGGTTCGAGGTGGTGGCCGCCAGCTCCGGTGCCCCCGTCGCCGCCTTCGAGGACCGTGCCCGTCGGCTGGCCGGGGTGCAATACCACCCGGAAGTCATGCACACTCCGCACGGGCAGCAGGTGCTCAGCCGGTTCCTGCACGAGTTCGCCGGCATCGGTGCGAGCTGGACTCCGGCCAACATCGCCGAGAGCCTGATCGAGCAGGTGCGCGAGCAGATCGGCGACGGCAAGGCCATCTGCGGGCTGTCCGGCGGTGTCGATTCCGCGGTGGCCGCCGCACTGGTGCAACGCGCCATCGGCGACCGGCTGACGTGCGTGTTCGTCGACCATGGATTGCTGCGTTCCGGTGAACGCGAGCAGGTGCAAAGGGATTTCGTGGCCGCCACCGGCGCCCGCCTGGTGACCGTGGATGCCGAGGGACGGTTCCTGCAGGCGTTGGCGGGTGTGCATGACCCGGAAGGCAAGCGCAAGATCATCGGCCGGGAGTTCATCCGAGCGTTCGAGGGTTCGGTGCGAGACCTGCTCGCCGAGAACGACTCCGACGGTCATCCGGTGGAATTCCTGGTGCAGGGCACGCTGTATCCCGACGTCGTCGAGTCCGGTGGCGGAACGGGAACGGCAAACATCAAGAGCCACCACAATGTTGGCGGCCTGCCCGCCGACCTGAAGTTCAAGCTCGTCGAGCCGTTGCGGCTGCTGTTCAAGGACGAGGTGCGGGCGGTGGGGCGCGAGCTCGGCCTGCCGGAGGACATCGTTGGCCGCCAACCCTTCCCGGGTCCCGGGCTGGGTATCCGGATCGTCGGTGAGGTGACGGCGGCCCGGCTGGACACCCTGCGCCGGGCCGACCTGATCGCCCGCGAGGAGCTGACGTCGGCCGGTCTGGACCGCCAGATCTGGCAGTGTCCGGTGGTGCTGCTGGCCGATGTCCACTCGGTCGGCGTGCAGGGCGACGGACGTACCTACGGTCATCCGATCGTGCTGCGGCCGGTGTCCAGCGAGGACGCGATGACCGCGGACTGGACGCGGGTGCCCTATGAGGTGCTGGAACGCATCTCGACGCGCATCACCAACGAGGTGCCTGAGGTGAACCGGGTGGTGCTCGATGTGACGAGCAAGCCTCCCGGCACCATCGAATGGGAGTGATTCAGCCTCGGCATCGCCGCATTTCATGACCCGACAGTGAAATAGCGCCGAGTGCGATCTTCGGCCGGGGCCGTCGCTCTCAGCGCTATCTCAACGTGAAATCTAAGTCGCTGAGGCGGCGGCGATTTCGGCGATCGCCTCATCCAGGGTCTTGTCGAATTCGTCGTCGCTCTGCTGTGCGGTCAGCCCCTCGGTCAGTGCCCGGGAGAAGCTGGCGATGACACCGTGGTTGCGGGCCAGGCGCTCGCAGGCATCGGTGCGGTTGTAGCCGCCGGACAGTGCGACAACCCGCATCACCTTGGGGTGCTCGACCAGCTCGTGGTAGAGATCGTCGGTGTCGGGCAGGGTGAGCTTGAGCATCACCTGCTGATCGTCACCGAGGGCACCGAGGTGGCTGATGATCGCGGACTTGAGCTGCTTTTCGGCCGCAGCCTTTTCCGGGCTGTGGATGTCGACCTCGGGTTCGATGATCGGCACGAGTCCGGCGCCGAGGATCTGGTGAGCGATCGCGAACTGCTGCTCGACCACCGCGTCCAGGCCACCGCCGGGCAGCTTGATGACCGAGCGCATCTTGGTGCCGAAGATGCCCTTGTCCTTCGCGCGGGAGAGCAGCGCGTCCAGGCCGTCGATGGGCTTCATCACCTGAGCACCGTCTTCTTCGGCGGCCAGACCCTTGTCGACCTTGAGGATCGGCACGACGTTTTTGACGTTCCACAGATAGTCGGCGGTGGGGCGGCCGTCGACCTCGCGGTCCATCGTCATCTCGAACAGGATGGCCGCGATGATCCGGTCGCCGTTGAAGCTCGGGCTGGTGATGATCCGGGTGCGCATCTCGTGCACGAGGTCGAACATCTGCTCGTCACCGGAGTAGGCGTCTTCGGCGATGCCATAGAGCTTGAGCGCCTTGGGGGTGCTACCGCCGCTCTGGTCGAGCGCGGCGATGAAGCCGGCTCCGTTGGCCACCTTGTCGGCTTGTTCGCGGTTGATCGTCATGCCCTGCATCGTGCCAGGTGCGATTTCGGCCGCGTCACCACCGTCGGCTTGGGTGCACAGCCGGGAGATTTCCGCCTTGACGCTGTCGGTGGGTAGGTGTTTACTCGGACTATCGAACATACATTCGAACACAGTGAATCGGGATTGCGGTTGGAGGTGGCCGATGACGGCGGCGATTGCCCTGGATAAACGTCAGCTCAACCGTGCTGAGCAGCTAGAACAACTGCGACGCAAGATGGCGGCGGTATCCGGGAAGGTGGGCGTCACCCGACCTGTTACGGATGTGGCGGATGAGGTCATTCCTACCTCTGAAAGTTTGCTGCCGGTCCCCGAATCGCTGGCCGAACAGCTGCCGGCGGGGTTGCCGCGCGGCGCTGTCGCAGTGGCGTCGGGAGCGCTCTCGCTTCCGGTGAGTGTGGCGGCGGCGGTCACGGCAGGCGGGGGACATGTGGCCGTCGTCGGACTGCCGGATTTCGGTCTGCTGGCCGCGGTGGAGATGGGTGCGGATCTGAGCAGGCTGGCGATGATCCCGGACCCCGGCACCGACCCCGTCGAGGTTGCCGCGGTGTTGATGGACGGGATGGATCTGGTTGTGCTCGGGCTGGCCGGCCGGACGGTGACCGCCACCCGGGCGCGGGCGGTGGTGGCCCGGGCTCGCCAGAAAGGTTGCACTCTGCTGGTTGCCCGGGGGGACTGGCAAGGCGCGACGATGCGTCTTGACGCGCGGGTGCGCGGTTATGAGATCACCGCGGGTCGTGGCGATGCCCCGGTGTCAGGCTGTGGCCGTATCAGTCGGGTACGGCTGTCGGTCAGGGCGCACGGTCGCGCCGCCCGGTCCAGGGTGAGCTGACATGACCGGCCGGGTGCTGGCGATCTGGTGCATGGATTGGCCGGCGGTCGCCGCGGCCGCGGCGGCCGGACTGCCGGCGACGGCCCCGGTCGCGGTCACCCTGGCCAACCGGGTCATCGCCTGCTCGGCCGCCGCCCGCGCCGCCGGGGTGCGTCGCACCTTGCGCCGGCGCGAGGCGCAAGCCCGCTGCCCGCAGCTGCACGTGGTCACCGCCGACCCGGCCCGCGACGCCCGCTACTTCGAAGGGGTGACGGCGGCGGTCGACGAGGTGGTACCCCGCGCCGAGGTGCTGCGGCCGGGACTGCTGGTGTTGGGAGTTCGCGGCGCGGCCCGCTACTTCGGCTCCGAACCCGCTGCCGCTGAGCGCTTGGTCGACGCCGTTGCCGCGGCCGGTGCCGAATGTCAGGTGGGGATCGCCGATCAGCTTCCGACGGCGGTCTTCGCGGCCCGCGCAGGTAGGGTGCTCGAGCCCGGCGGGGATGCCAGATTCCTCTCGGCGCTGTCCATCCGTCAGCTGTCCGGCGAGCCCAGCCTGTCCGGTCCCGGCCGGGAGGAACTGGCTGACCTGTTGTGGCGCATGGGTATTCGCAACCTCGGTCAGTTCGCGGAATTGTCGCGCAGCGATGTCGCTTCCCGGTTCGGGGCCGACGGGGTGGCCGCGCACCGCTTCGCCCGCGGAGAACCGGTACGCGGGCCGTCCGGCCGTGAGCCGGCTGCCGACCTGGATGCGGTACTGAATTGCGACCCGCCGGTCGACCGGGTTGACGCAGCGGCATTCGCCGGGCGGACGCTGGCCGGCGCTCTGCATCGCAGCCTGGAGGCGGCCGGTGTGGGATGCACCAGGCTGGCCATCCATGCCGTCACGGCGAATGGCGGTGAGCTGACCCGGGTATGGCGCTGCGCCGAACCGCTGACCGAGGATGCCACCGCCGATCGGGTGCGCTGGCAGCTCGACGGCTGGCTCAACAAGCGCAGACCCGACGATCGCCCGAACTCGCCGGTGACGATGCTGCGGCTGCAGCCGGTGGAAGTTGTTTCCGCGGAAGCGCTTCAGTTGCCGCTGTGGGGCGGCGTTGGAGAAGAGGATCGGCTGCGGGCACGCCGGGCGCTGGTGCGGGTGCAGGGCTTACTGGGGCAGGAAGCCGTTCAACTCCCGGTGTTGTCCGGTGGCCGTGGTCCCGCCGAGCGCATCACGTTGACCCCGCTCGGTGACGAGCTGGTGCCCAGGGCCGCCCCCGACCGGCCGTGGCCCGGCCGGCTCCCTGAGCCCGCGCCGGTGGTGATCCTGGATGATCCGGTGGAATTGCTTGATGCCCAGGGCAATCCGGTCCGGGTCACCGGCCGCGGGATGTTCACGGCCGAGCCCGCGCGATTGGACGGTGCGGGCCACCACTACCAGGGTGCACTGAGCTGGTGGGCCGGGCCGTGGTCGGTGGACGAACGGTGGTGGGACAACAGCCACCAGTCCAGGGCCGGCCGCACGGCACGCGCTCAGGTGCTGGTGGACGGCCAACCCGGTGTCGCGCTGCTGCTGTGTTACCGGCAGCGCCGGTGGTATCTGGAGGGGGTCTACGAATGAGTCAGCCGCCGCGCGAACGGGCCCACCCGCTCGATGAACCGGTCGAAGAACGCCTCGGGATCGACCCCGACGCCGACGTGCGCGTTGGGTTCCCTGCCCCACCGCCGGCTCCAGTCCGCGATCGTCATGCCGCGGGTCAGCGTTCCGGTGAGCTCTACATCCACGGTCGTCGCGCGGGTTTGGATCAGCCCGGGATCGAGTGCCACCGCCGCCGCCAGTGGGTCGTGCAGATGCGCCAGATAGCCCTCGCCCTGGTCGAAGTGGAACTCGAAATAGAACCGCATCGCATCCTCGAGCGCGCGGATCACGTGGTTCTCGGCCGTCGACCGGGTGCCCCGCGCGTCAAGCACACTCATCGCGGTGGTGGCGGTGTCCGCCGCGGCGGCAAGGCGGCTCAGGATCTTCGGTGTCAGCGCGATGTTCTCGGTCAGGTTCAACCCGCACACGATCGGAAGCTGATGCGGGGCAATCGTATCGGCATCCGCGGCCCGCCCCCACGCATCGAACACCTCGGCCGCGGCCTCCGGGTCGACGCTGATGTTCCACTCGGCAACCGGCGTGGTGTTGCCGCGGTAGTCGAACGACCCGCCCATGATCACCAGCCGGCGCAACAGCGACGGAAGGTTCGGTTCATCACGCACCGCCAGTGCGAGGTTTGTCATCGGCCCGGTGACCAGACCGATGAGCTCCCCGGGTAGGGCATGGGCGGCGCGGACCCAGGCTTCGGCCGAGTCATAGCTGGTGAGTTCGCGTTGATGCAGGGGCAGTTCGGCATAGCCCAACCCGGCTGGGCCATGAGTGTCCTCGGCGGTGCGCAGCGCGGTGCTCAGCGGTTGGTCCGCGCCCCGGGACACCGGGATCTCGGGTGCTCCGCACAGCTCGAGTAACCCGAGGTTGTTGCGGCACACCTGATCCACGTCGACATTGCCACCGGTGGAGGCGATCCCGACGAGGTCGGCATCGGCGCTTGCCAGCAGGTACACCAGTGCCATCGCGTCGTCGACGCCGGTGTCCACATCGGCGAAAACGGGCAGGGCCGTAGGCTGGTCATCCCCGACGCTCACCGCGGTAACGATACCTGCCCGGGCATCAACTCAGCGGATCGCGCGTACCGCGTGGTCGGATGATGGCGGCCAGCCCATCACGATCGGACACACCGAGTTTCAGGCATGCCCGGTACACGTGTCCCTCCACGGTGCGTACCGAAACTGACAGCCGCTTGGCGATTTCGCGGTTCGACAGCCCGGCCGCAACCAACTCGGCGACCTCGAGTTCACGCGCGGTCACCGGCAGCGGCCGCGCCGCGGCCCGAATCGCGGGGGATGAGGCGCCACCGCACAGGGCGACCAAACGCATTGCCCGCGTTACAGATTCGATCTCCCTGCGGCGGTCATGGCGCTGCTTATGGCTCGCGGCCGCCTGCGCGGCGGCGTCGGCGGCCGACAGCAGCAGTCCGGCGCGTTCGAACTCGACGCTCACCGCGTCCAGCGCGTCGCCGTCGGAGTCCGCCACCGCTGCGGCGTGACGGGCATACAGCTGCGGCAGTGGACCATCGACACCCGCCACCAGCGACTGCAGCCGATTCGCGAGCCTGCGGTCGCCGAAACGGGCCGCGTCGTGCAATGCCTCGGCCTCCACCGCCAGCTGCCCGCTGCGGTGTGCGGCGTCGGCGGCCGCGCGGGCCAGTTCGATGGCGCGCCGCCCCCCGCCCCGGGCCGCGGCGATCCACGCCTTGGTGACCATCACCTGAGGGTCGAACAGTGCGACCGAGGGGCCGACGTGCTCGGCGGCCTCGGCCAGCACCCGCTCGGCGTCATCGGCGCTGCCCAGGCCGGCATAGGCGCGGGCCAGCAACAGCCGGCCGGGCAACCGCCACGGCAGCGAGTTCTCCGCGTTGAACGCCGCCATCGCCTGCTCGAGCGTCGGAATCGCGTCGGCGAACCGACCCCGGTAGGTCGCCACCAAACCGGACATCGTCTTGGCGATCGCCCAGCCGAGAAACTCTCCTGACGAGGAGAACTCGGCGTAGTTCGCGGCCTGTGTTTCGGCTTTGTCGAGTTCGCCGGTGTGCACCAGCGCCAGCACCTCGCCATATCGGGCGAGCATCCGGATCAGACCATCGGTCGACTTCTGGGTGTCGAAGCAGCGCGCCATGATCGCGGTGAACTCATCGCCGCGTCCGGCCAGCGGCATCGCCATCCCGGCCGCGAAGGCGGCGGTCTCGACCGCCTGTTCGGGAGCCACCGGATCGGATAGCACCGCCTCGGCTTTGGCCAGACCTTCGGGCAGCTTGTTCTCGAAGATCGTGAACGCGGCGTCGGCCGCGTCGACCATCGGCCGCAGGACCGGATGGGTGACCCGGCTCCGCAGCAACTCCATCACCTCGTAGGCGCGCGCGACCTCACCGAGTGACCAGAACACGATCGAGGCCCGCGGAACGCCCCACAGCAGCAGCTGACCCTCGTCGAGGTCGTCGGGGTCGAACCGGGCCAAGATCTCGTCGGCCTCGGCCGGCCGGCCCTGCCACATCAGCGCCCGTGACAGCAGGTGCGCCGGTCGCATCCCACCTTCGCGTTCGAATGCGGTGCGGGCCAACCGTTCTCCCAGCGGTGCGTTGGCCAGCGACACAGCGTCCTTGGCCGCGGCGACCAACAGCCCGGTGTCGGCGGTCTGGTCGCTGTCCAGATAGAGCTCCGCGAGCCTGATCCGCCCGGCCACCGATGTCGGCTTCCGCCGGTTGAGCGCGGTGACGATCCGGCCGCGCAGTATCCGCGCCGATGCCGTTCCGATCTGCCGCCGTATGACATCTCCGTAGAGCGGATGGCTGATGCGTGCGGCCAGCGTCGGGCCGTCCCGGTCGATCCGGATCAGCTGGGCCTTTTCGGCGGCGTCGATCGCCTGCTCCCCGGCCAGTTCCACCAGGGCGTCGAGGTCCAGCGGCTCGCACAGCGACAGCAGTCGCAGCGCGGTCACCGCATCGGGGTCGGCATGGTCGAAGCGCCTTTCCAACAGGGTCGCGAGACCGGACGACACCGTCGTCGCCCCGCGCAGCTGCCAGACGCCCTTGACCTCGCTCAGGGTGCCGGCCTCCAGCGCCGCCTCCACCATGTGCCGCAGGAACAGCGGGTTACCGCCCGACTGTGACCAGATGACGTTGGCGCTGAGCTCCTCCAGGGTGCCGCCGAGCACCGACTCGACCAGGGCGATGCACTCCTCCCGGCTGAACGGCTCCAGGTCGATACGGTGCAGGTAGCCGTCTTTCCACAGCGTCATCACCGAATCGGGGACGGGTTCCCCGCTGCGGACCGTCGCGACGATCGACCCGGTGCGTTCGACGGCGATCTGGTGCAGCAGCGTGGCCGACAGCTGGTCGAGTAGGTGCGCGTCGTCCACACCAATCACCGTTGGACCGTCGGCCAGCAGGGACTGGCGTGCCGAGACCAGGAGCTCGATCGGATCCCGCGCTTCGGTGGGCGTGACCCACTGCGCGAACGCGCCCAGCGGGATGCTGCTCGACGATGTGGTGCAGGCGGCCCATCGGGCGCGGCCCGGCAGGGCGGAGGTGACCGACCGGGCCAACGTCGTCTTGCCGACCCCGGCCGCGCCGGTGATCACCACCCCGGAAGCTTCGCTGTCTGCCAGCGCGGCCCTGATGACCTCGTGCTTGGCCGGCCGCTCCAATAGCTGCCAGCCCGTCCCCATGCGGTCAGCCTAAGTGCCCACCGGGTCCGCCGTTGGATTGTCGCTATGAACTGACTGAGTTCACCAATGCACGCCGGGTACCAGGCGCACGACTTGTTTGACCGGGCGCGGTGCGCGAAGCCGGATCACCGGCAGGCGCGGACCGTTGGCAGCCGGGCGCCGACCCTCGCCGCGGGCGGCGGGCGAGTCGGGGTAGCCCAGATAAAGCTGGTGCAGGACCCGGCGGGCCAGTTTCGGGGTGAAATACTGGCCGGCGTCGGCCAGCGTCCCCAGCGGGGTGTCGATCCGGACCGGCTTGTCCACCAGTCCGCGGACCACCATCGCGGCCGCGTGTTCGGCGCTGATCGGCGGCACCGGGTTCAGCCGGCCCGAGGGCGCGATCATCGGCGTCTTCACCAGCGGCATGTGGATCGTGGTGAAGGTGATGTTGTCCGACAACGTTTCCGAGGCCACTACATCGGTGAAAGCATCGAGCGCCGCTTTGGTCGGCAGGTACGAGCTGTACTTGGGGTTGCGGGCCTGCACACCGGCGCTGGACACGTTGACCACGTGGCCGAACCGGCGCGCCTGCCAGTGCGGCAGCAGCGCCAGCACCATTCGCACCGCGCCGAAATAGTTGACCGCCATCACCCGTTCGTAGTCGTGCAGCCGGTCGGTCGAGGCGGTCACCGATCGGCGGATCGAGCGGCCCGCGTTGTTCACCAGGTAGTCGACGTGGCCGAACCGGCCGAGTATCTCGGCGATCGTCGTGTTGACCGATTCAGTGTCGGTGACATCGCAGCTGAAGGCGAAAGCCCGCCCGCCGTCGGCGGTGATCTCGTCGACCAACTCGTGCAGCGCTTCACCGTTGCGCGCCAACGCGAACACGGTGGCACCGCGGGCCGCCACCGCCACGGCAGAGGCGCGGCCGATGCCACTGGACGCGCCGGTGATGATCACGTGTCTGCCGGCCAGCGGTGTCCCGGAGTCGGAGCCGGTGCGCTCGGGGTCGAGGCGCTGGGCCCAGTACCGCCACAACACCGGGGCGTAGGCGGAGAACGCCGGCGGTTCGATCCCGCTGGGGAGCAATGCCTTTCGTGTGGCGTCCGAACCGAACACGGCGGTGGTCTGCAGAGTGTCGATGGCCTCGGGCGGCACGCCGAGTTGCGTTGCCGCCATGTCCCGCAACACTTTCGCCCGTCCGCGCGCGGCGAGCAGCGGCTGGGCCACCTGGCGGGGCAGGCTGCCGCGCAATGGCGGCAGTCCGGCGCCGCGGGCCACGCTCCGGTAGATCTGGCGCAGGCTCACCGACTCGGCGGCGGTCAGGTGGAACGTCTGCCCGTCGCGGCCCTCGGCATGGATGAGTTCCACCATCGCGGCGGCGACATAGTCGACCGGGACGACGTTGATCCGACCGAGGTCCGGCAGAAGTATCGGCGTGAACGACGGCAGTGCGGCCAGTCGAGCCAGCGGCCCGAAGAGGTGATACGGCCCGCTGATCCGGTCGGTTTCGCCGGTGCGTGAGTCGCCGACGACCACCCCCGCTCGGTAGATGCGGAATGGTGTATTCGAGGACCGTACCCGCTGCTCCGCCTCGAATGCCGCCCTGTGACGGCGGGTGGGCAGCTGCTGGCCGACGTCGAAATCGTCCTCGGTGAACTCGCCCCGGAAGTCGCCGGCCACCGCGACCGAGGACAGTTGATGCAGCGTCGCGCCGAGTTCGCGGGCGACCGCCACGGCCGACTCAGTCTCGGCAATCCGGCAGTTGATGACATGGTCGGCTCGCTCCGGCCGGTCGTCGGTCGACGTCCACACCTGTGCGTCATCGTGACTGTCGAGCAGCCGGGCTACGACCCGACGTCCGATGAACCCGGTACCGCCGGTAACGACATAGCGCATGGGCCATCATTGATCGCCGATCACGCCGCGGTCAACAGGCTGAGGACATCCGCTCCCGGAACCAGTCCGGCCACGGCCGCTTCTCGAACGTCACCGCGTCGACGCAGACGTGGATCATCGTCGCCTCGGCGATCAGCTCCTCACCGCGGCGGATGGCGAAGCGGCTGCTCAGCGAGGTCCGGCCGACGGGTTCGAAGCCGACGCCGACCACCAGGTCGTCGTCGAACCGCGCAGGCTGGCGGAACTGCAACTCTGCCGCGGCCACCACGAAGTCGATGCCCCCGTCGAGCAGAACCTGGTAGTCGCCGAAGATGTCGCGGACGGCCTCGTTGATGGCCATGTCGAACCAGGTCAGATAGTGGCCGTTGAAAACCCGGCCCTGCATGTCGCATTCGACGTACCGCACGCGCAGCGGCATGCCGAAGCTCATCTGCGTCATCTCAGAACGAGGTGATCCCGTCCCAGTCCACCAGCCTCCAGCCGATCACCGGATTGCCGGTCACCACCACCCGGCCGGTGTTGGGCAGCGGATGATCGGTCGCCAGGCTGTCCTTGGCGTTACGCGCATTCATTAACGTCCACAACATGATTGAGGCGGCGCTGGAAAACGCGACGGGCTTGTTGTTGCCGCTCTCGTAGATGCGCTGCACCGCCCCGGTGAACTTGCCGTTGAACTCGGCGCCGCTGACCGAACCGGGGATGCTGAAGTCGGTATCCCCGCGCAGCCAGTCGGCCGGGGCGACCATGTACGTCGCGGCGGCGTTCTTCACGCTGCGGCCGTCGAACCAGCCGGCCGAGATTTCGTTGAGGCCCGGCAGCACGGTGACCTGCTTGCCCAGGGCCTTGGCCATCGGCGCCGCGGTCTGCTGGGTGCGCACCATGTCCGAGGCGTAGACACCGTCGTACCCATTGCTCTTCAGCCGGTTGGCCGTTGCGGTCGCCTGCTGCTCGCCGGCTTCTGTCAGCGACGGTCCTGGCACGGACGTGTCGATCACCCCGGCCGCGTTGGCTTCCGACTCGGCGTGCCGGATGAACGTCAGGGTGATCGTGCGATCGTGCGGGGTATCGGAACTGCAGCTGGCGAGGAGGACGGCCGCCAGGAATGCAGCGATCAGCGAGACGAGGGTCCGGGCGCGCGGAAGATGCATGCTCCTAGCGTGCCTTGTCGAACGCTGTGGTGGGCGCGATTCTGGCCAGTGCGACTATGGAGTTTCTCCATCCACGACCTCAGGAGTGCGGCAATGGCCATCGACCCCACGGCAATCGGAGCGGTCACCGACCCTCAGCCCTACCAGTGGACCGATCGCGACACGATGCTTTATGCGCTCGGCGTCGGTGCGGGTACCGATGATCTGGCCTTCACCACCGACAACAGCCACGACATCACCCAGCAGGTCTTGCCGACGTTCGCGGTCATCTGCTGCCCGGCGTTCGGAGCTGCCACCAAGGTCGGGTCGTTCAACTGGGGCATGCTGCTGCACGGCTCGCAGGAGATCCGCTTGCACGCCCCGCTGCCCGCCTCCGGTCAGCTCTCGGTGGTCTCCGAGGTGGCCGACATCCAGGACAAGGGCGAGGGCAAGAACGCCATCATCGTGATGCGGGGCAAGGGCACTGATCCGGCCACCGGCGAGCTGATCGCCGAGACCTTGTCGACCGCGGTCATCCGCGGTGAGGGCGGGTTCGGCGGCCAGCCCGGGCAACGTCCACAGGCCCCCGAATTCCCCGACCGCGAACCGGACGCGCGCATCGCGATGCCGACCCGCGGCGACCAGGCGTTGATCTACCGGCTTTCCGGCGACCGCAATCCGCTGCACAGCGACCCCTGGTTCGCCCGTGAGATGGCCGGCTTCGACAGGCCGATCCTGCACGGGCTGTGCACGTATGGGTTCGCCGGCCGGGCGCTGCTGGCCGAACTCGCAGGCAACGACGCGGCGAAGCTGACCGCGGTCAGCGCACGATTCACCTCGCCGGTCTTCCCGGGAGAGACGCTGACGACCTCGATCTGGCGCACCGAAGCGGGCCGGGCGGTGTATCGCACCGAGGCCGGCGGGCTGGACGGTTCCAACACGCGAGTCGTACTCGACGACGGCTCAGCCGAATACCGCGACTGATCGCGGCGGCCGTCGCGCCGACGGTCAGCCGACCGCGCCGCCGACGAGGTGGCCGATGCCGAACGTGACGGCCATCGCCAGCGCACCTCCGATGACCACCCGGTAGATCGCCCGCCGCGGATTGGCGCCGCCGAGGCGCGCGCTGACCCAGCCGGTGACACCCAGCGCGATCAGCACGGCGACGAAGGTGATCGGCACGCGAATCGACGCCGGTGGCAACAGGATTGCCAGCAGCGGCAACACCGCGCCGACCGTGAACGACACTGCCGAGGAGAACGCGGCCTGCCACGGGTTGGTCAGTTCATCGGGATCGATACGCAGTTCGATGTCGACGTGGGCGGCGAACGCGTCGTGATCGGTGAGCTCCTCGGCCACCGTGCGCGCGGTGGCGGGGGACAGGCCCTTGGCTTCGTAGAGCGCGGCCAGCTCGTCGAGCTCGGCGGCGGGCTCGGTGTCCAGTTCGTTGCGTTCCTTGGACAGCATCGCTTTCTCGGAATCGCGCTGCGTGCTGACCGACACGTATTCACCGACCGCCATCGACAGTGCGCCGGCTGCCAGGGCCGCGATGCCTGCGGTGAAGATCGGGCCCCGCTCGACGGTTGCCGCGGCGACGCCGACCACGATGCCGGCGGTCGAGACGATGCCGTCGTTGGCGCCGAGGACCCCGGCGCGCAACCAGTTCAGTCGACTGCCGAAGGCGTCGTGATGCGGCTCGGACGGATGAAGCTGCGGGCTGGTCACCTGTGCAGCGTAGGACTTTCGCCGTACGCGCGCGCGATGTCCTCGGAGCCGGCCCAACCGGAGTATGTCGGGCGCTGCGGCCAGCCGGCCGGGGAGTCCTGCCACTCTTCCTGCCGACCCCACGGCAGCAGGTCGATGAGGGCGAACGAGTGGCTGAGTTGCTCGGTGCCGCGACCGTTGGTGTGCCAGGTGCGGTAGACGGTCTCGCCGTCGCGCAGGAAGACGTTGACCCCGAAGCCCCCACCGGGGGCTGCGTCGACGTCGGCGCCGAACGTGCTGCCCGCCGACGAGTACCAATCCATTCTGTTGCCGACCTTGGCCTTGTAGGCCAGGGCTTCGTCGATCGGTCCGTTGGTGACGATCACGAAGCGGGCGTCGTAGTTGTCCAGGAATTCCAGCCGGGTGAACTGGGAGGTGAAACCGGTGCAGCCCGGGCACTGCCAGTCCGCGCCGTCGTTCCACATGTGGTTGTAGACGATCAATTGCGAACGTCCGTCGAACACCTCGGCCAGCGCGACGGGTCCGTCGGGTCCGGTCAGGACATAGTTCGGCATCTCGACCATGGGCAGCCGCCGGCGTTGCGCTGCGATCGCGTCGAGTTCACGGGTGGCGGCCTTCTCGCGCGCGCGAAGTTCGTCGAGTGCGGCGCGCCAGGTCTGCTGATCGACCACCGGAGGCAGGGCGGACATGGGGACTCCTTTGTGTCGGGTTCCGTCACAAGGATGGACTCGCCCCACCCCCGAAAGTCATCGGTTGTGTTCGACAAGCCCGGCCAGCGCCGGCGGCAGCGGGTGCTGATGCAGCACACCCAACCGCTGGGTGGCACGGGTGAGCGCGACGTAGAGCTCGGCCGCACCGCGCGGACCGTCGGCGAGGATGAGTTCCGGCTCGACGACCAGCACCGCGTCGAACTCGAGGCCCTTGGTTTCCGACGGCGCGACCACACCCGGCATGCCCGGCGGTCCGATCACGATGCTGGTCCCGTCGTGATCGGCCTCCGCCGCCACGAATTCGTCGATGGCGCGCGGCATCTGCTCCGCGGTGACCTGCCGGGACCAGGGGCGCACACCGCATGCGCGTACTGATTCCGGGGGCCGGACGTCCGGCGCGAAGTCGGCCAATACCGCGGCGGCGACGGTCATGATCTCGGCGGGGGTGCGGTAGTTCACCGACAGCGACCGGTACACCCACCGGCCGGGCACGTACGGCTCCAGCATGTCCGCCCACGACGTCGCACCGGCCATCGAGCGGCGCTGCGCGAGATCGCCGACGACCGTGAACGACCGACTCGGGCAGCGCCGCATCAGCACCCGCCAGTCCATCTCGGAGAGCTCCTGGGCCTCATCGACCACCACGTGCCGGTAGGTCCAGTCCCGGTCGGCGGACGCGCGTTCGGCGAGATCCCGGTAGTCGCGCTCGGTGAAGCGTTCGGCCAGGCCAGCGGCGTCGATGAGGTCCTGCGCGAGCAGATGGTCCTCGTCGTCCATCAGATCCTCGTGGGCGACCATGTTCTCCAAAACGCCTCTGGCGTAGTCGGTTTCTTCCTTGAGCGCCTGTGCGGCGGCATCGTCGGCCGCCTTGTCGCGGCCCAGCAGATCGACCAATTCGTCGAGCAGCGGCACATCCGAGGTTGTCCAGGCGTCACCGACTTCCCGCAGTAGCGCCGGGTCGGCGCCGGCGGCGCGTAGCCGCTCCGGCGAGGTATACAGCTCGGCCAGCAGCTCATGCGGCTCGAGGACCGGCCAGAGTTGATCGAGGGCCGACAGGAACCGCTCGTTGTCTTCGAGGTCGGCGAGCAGATCCGCGCGCACCTTCTCCCAGGCGTCGCGATTGTCGCGGGTCAGCCAACCACGACCGATCCGGGCGATCCCGCGCTCGGTCAGTACGTAGGTGACGATGTCGCGGAACACCGCACGAGCCGCGTTGTGCGGCAGTCGGCTTGCGCGCGCCTCGTCGATGGCCCATTGCGCGGTGTCGGCGGCGATCTGCATCGTGACATCGCCCAGCGGGATCTCCAACGGCTGCTCGGGCACACGTTGGCGGTCGGCGATCGCCGCCGCGAGGACATCCAGCATCGCGCGAGAACCCTTGATGCGGGCGACATCCGGGGTGTCCTCGGCGGTGACGTGCAAACCGGGCAGGAGATCGCCGACGGTGGCGAACACCACTTCCGACTCGCCCAGCGACGGCAGCACGCGCCCGATGTGGTTCATGAACGCCTGGTTGGGCCCGACGACGAGTACCCCGTGGCGTTCGATCCGCGCCCGCTGGGTGTAGAGCAGGTACGCCACCCGATGCAGAGCCACCACGGTCTTGCCGGTGCCGGGGCCGCCCTCGATCACCAGCACGCCCGGGTGGTCGAGCCGGATGATCTCGTCCTGCTCGGCCTGGATGGTCGCCACGATGTCGCGCATGCCCGGGCCGCGGGGCGCGTTGACGGCCGCGAGCAGTGCCGCGTCACTGCTGTACGGGCTGTCGTCACCGGCGTTCGGGTCGGGGCGGCCGAAGACCTCGTCGGTGAAGTCGACCAGCCGCCGCCCGAGAGAGTGGAACTGGCGACGCCGACGCATGCCCTCGGGGTTGGCGGCGGTGGCGATGTAGAACGCGCGGGCGGCCGGCGCCCGCCAGTCGAGCAGGAGTAGCTCGTTGTCCTCGTCGAAGATGCCGATTCGGCCGACGTAGAGACGCTCGCCCGTAATGGCGTCCAGTCGTCCGAAACACAGCCCCTGGTCGGCGATGTCCAACCGCGCCGCGGATTGCGCCAGGGTCCGCACCTCGGCATCGCGGGCAACCAGGGTGCCGCCGTCCTGGATGTCGATCGGGCCGGAGAGTGCGGCGCGGTACTGGGCCTTGACCCATCTGCGCCTGGCGTCGAGCCGGTCATAGAGATCGGCCAGGTAATCGCGCTCCGACTCCAGCTCATGGTCGTGTGCCTGCGTCGTCATGCCCCTCATCTCTTTGGTTCGACAACCATCTTCGTCTAGTTTTCCCCGGCAGTTCGGACTTAGAACACATGTTCGATTAGGCTGGGCGGGTGCGTTGGTTCAACGGGCCGCCGAGTTGGGGCGAGATGGAGCGGGTGCTCAACGGCAAGCCCCGCCGCCCCGGCCTGTCCCTGGGTGAACCGCACGCCGACGGTGGAGACAGTCCGGCGTGGTCACGTCGACGGGAACCCTACGAACCGATCGGTGACCGCCCGCTGCGCTCGACGGTGCCCTACGCCGAGTTGCATGCGCATTCGGCCTACAGCTTTCTCGACGGGGCCAGCACCCCCGAGGAACTCGTGGAGGAGGCTGCGCGCCTGGATCTGCGGGCCATCGCGCTGACCGACCACGACGGTCTCTATGGCGTGGTGCGATTCGCCGAGGCCGCGAAGGAACTCGACATGCGCACCGTCTTCGGTGCCGAACTGTCGCTGGGCAATACCGCCCGCACCGAGGTGCCCGACCCGCCGGGTCCGCATCTGCTGGTGCTGGCCCGCGGGCCGGAAGGCTACCGTCGGCTGTCTCGTCAGTTGTCTGCCGCGCACCTGGCCGGTGGCGAGAAGGGCAAACCGCGCTACGACTACGACTCGCTCACCGAGGCGGCAGGCGGACATTGGCACATTCTCACCGGTTGTCGCAAAGGTCATGTCCGGCAGGCGCTTTCACAAGGTGGCCCGGAGGCGGCGGCCGCAGCGCTGGCCGACCTGGTGGACCGCTTCGGCAGCGACCGGGTCAGTATCGAACTCAGTCATCACGGTGATCCGTTCGACGACGAGCGCAATGCCGTGCTGGCCGCGCTGGCTCCCCGGTTCGGGGTGGGGGTCGTCGCCACCACCGGGGCGCACTTCGCCGAACCGAGCCGCGGCAGGCTCGCCATGGCGATGGGGGCGATTCGGGCACGCCAGTCGCTGGATGAGGCCGCCGGCTGGCTGGCCCCGGTGGGCGGTGCGCACCTGCGGTCCGGCGACGAGATGGCTCGGCTATTTTCCCAGTACCCCGAAGCCGTCAGCGCTGCAGCAGATCTCGGCGAGCAGTGCGCTTTCGGGCTGGCGCTGATCGCCCCGCAGCTGCCACCGTTTGATGTTCCCGACGGGCACACCGAGGACAGCTGGTTGCGCGAGCTGGTGATGGTCGGCGCCGCCCGGCGCTATGGACCGCGCGCCGGTGCGCCGGAGGCCTACGCCCAGCTCGAGCGCGAACTCGAGGTCATTGCCGCCTTGAAGTTCCCGGGGTACTTCCTGGTGGTCCACGACATCACCCGATTCTGCCGGGAGAACAAAATCCTTTGTCAGGGCAGGGGATCGGCAGCCAACTCCGCGGTGTGTTACGCGCTGGGCGTCACCGCCGTCGACCCGATCGCCAACGAGCTGCTCTTCGAGCGCTTCCTGTCCCCGGCCCGTGACGGTCCACCCGACATCGATATCGACATCGAATCGGATCTTCGGGAGAAGGCCATCCAGTACGTCTACGACCGCTACGGCCGCGACTATGCCGCGCAGGTCGCCAACGTCATCACCTACCGGGGCAAGAGTGCGGTGCGCGATATGGCCCGTGCTCTCGGCTTTTCGCAGGGGCAGCAGGATGCCTGGAGTAAGCAGATCAGTCACTGGCACTCCGAGGCCGACTCGGCCGACCTCGAGGGCATCCCCGAGCCGGTGGTCGACCTGGCGGTCCAGATCAAGAACCTGCCCCGGCACATGGGCATCCACTCCGGCGGTATGGTGATCTGCGACCGCCCGATCGCCGACGTCTGCCCGGTGGAGTGGGCACGCATGGCGAACCGCAGCGTGCTGCAGTGGGACAAAGATGACTGCGCGGCAATCGGATTGGTGAAGTTCGACATGCTGGGCCTCGGCATGCTCTCGGCGCTGCACTACTGCATCGATCTGGTGGCCGAACACAAAGGCATCGAGGTCGACCTGGCTCGCCTGGATCTGTCCGAACCCGCGGTGTACGAGATGCTGCAGAAGGCGGATTCCGTCGGGGTGTTCCAGGTGGAGTCGCGCGCCCAGATGGCCACCCTTCCGCGGTTGAAGCCGCGGGTGTTCTACGACCTGGTGGTGGAGGTGGCACTGATCCGTCCAGGGCCCATCCAGGGCGGCTCGGTGCACCCCTACATCAAACGGCGCAACGGTCTCGAGGAGGTCACCTACGACCACCCGTCGATGGAACCTGCGCTGCGAAAGACGTTGGGGGTGCCGCTGTTCCAGGAGCAGCTCATGCAGCTGGCGGTGGATTGCGCCGGATTTTCGGCCGCCGAGGCCGACCAACTGCGCCGGGCCATGGGTTCCAAACGTTCCACCGAGAAGATGCGACGGCTGCGGGACCGGTTTTATGCCGGGATGGCGCAGCGCCACGGCATCACCGGCGAGGTTGCCGACCGGATCTACGACAAGCTGGAAGCCTTCGCCAATTTCGGTTTCCCGGAGAGCCATTCGCTGAGCTTCGCCTCGCTGGTGTACTACTCCTCGTGGTTCAAGCTGCACCACCCGGCGGCGTTCTGTGCCGCCCTGCTGCGCGCCCAGCCGATGGGTTTCTATTCGCCGCAGTCGCTGGTCGCCGACGCCCGCAGGCACGGGGTGACGGTGCACGGGCCCGATGTCAATGCCAGCTTGGCGCATCCCACACTGGAGAATTCCGGGATGGAGGTGCGGCTGGGATTGGGCGCCGTGCGGCATATCGGTGACGAGCTGGCTGAGCGGATCGTCGAGGAGCGTGACGCCGGTGGGTCCTACGCATCACTGGTGGATCTTACTGGGCGGGTGCAGCTTTCGGTTCCACAAACCGAGGCGCTGGCCACCGCCGGCGCGCTGGGCTGTTTCGCGATCACCCGGCGGGAGGGGCTGTGGGCGGCCGGGGCGGCGGCGTCTCAGCGGCCAGACCGGCTGCCCGGCGTCGGCTCGTCATCACACGTGCCGGCGTTGCCCGGTATGACCGAGGTGGAGTTGGCCGCCTCCGATGTGTGGGCCACCGGCATCTCACCGGACAGCTATCCCACCCAGTTCCTGCGCGAGGACCTCGACGCGATAGGTGTGGTCACTGCCGACCGGCTGTTGGACGTGCCGGACGGCAGCCGGGTGCTGATCGCCGGTGCGGTGACACACCGGCAACGGCCGGCCACCGCCCAGGGCGTGACGTTCATGAACATCGAGGACGAGACCGGCATGGTCAATGTGCTGTGCACGCCGGGGGTGTGGAATCGGCATCGCAAGCTTGCCCAGACCGCATCGGCGCTGCTGATCCGCGGGCAGGTGCAGAACGCCACCGGCGCGGTGACCGTGATGGCTGAGCGGATGGGCCGCATCACGTTGAAAGTGAGTTCGCGCTCCCGGGATTTCAGGTAGTCGAAACCTCCAGTGTGCGATTTCATCCGCGACACGCCGCGATTGCCGTATGAGCACGCACAGTCGAGCGCTACTCCGTCGGCGTCGTCCACACCTTGTCGATGCTGATCCGCAGCCGCAGGTTGTACCCGCCCATCGAGTCGGTCAACCCGGCTTGATCGGACAGTGCACCGTATTTCGCCCAGAACGCCGGGTCGTCACGCGGGTCGGCGTCCTCGCTGTCGACGGTGGCGGGACCGCCGACGACGATGATGCCGCCGCCGTCGCCGCTGGAGTCCAGATTCAGGCTGACCCGCGGATGCGACCCGATGTGACGTACCTTGGCCGAGCCGGGTGCGGTGTAGATGATGACGTCGGTGCCGTCGAAGAAGAACCACACCAGCTTGGGCACCGGCTGGCCGGATTTGGCGACTGTTGTCAACCAGCCGAAGTTGTCGCCGACAAGCCGATCGCGCACCTCTTGATCCAGTTCAGTTGCCATATCGCCGAATGTAGTCTCGCCTCATGACACTCGATCTGACCGTTGATGAACTCCTCACTTCCACCCGATCGGTGCGCAAGCGGCTCGACTTCGACAAGCCCGTGCCGCGCGAGGTGCTGATGGAGTGTCTGGATCTGGCCCTGCAGGCGCCGACGGGTTCCAATGCCCAAGGCTGGCAATTCCTGTTCGTCGAGGATCCCGCCAAGAAGAAGGCGCTGGCCGATATCTACCGGGCCACCGGCACGCCCTACCTCGACATGCCCGCCCCGGTTCGCGGCGATATGCGCGATGCGCAGATGGACTCGGTGCTCAGCTCGGCCAAATACCTCAACGAGAACCTCGAGAAGGCTCCGGTGTTCCTGATCCCGTGCCTGGAGGGCCGCCCCGACGGCGCCCCCGCCGGCATGCAGGCGTCCTACTGGGGTTCCCTCATTCCGGCCGTCTGGAGTTTCATGCTGGCCCTGCGGTCCCGCGGGCTGGGCTCGGCGTACACGACGCTGCACCTGATCGGGGACGGCGAAAAGCAGGCCGCCGAGCTGCTCGGCATCCCGTTCGATCGCTACACCCAGGGCGGCCTGTGGCCGATCGCCTACACCAAGGGCACCGACTTCAAGCCCGCCAAGCGGCTGCCCGCCGAGCAGCTCACCCATTGGGACACCTGGTGACCCGGCGGGTCTAAACCCCACCTTCGAAGCCGTGCTGCCGCCACGCCTCATAGGCCACCACCGCGGCAGCGTTGGACAGATTCAGTGACCGCCGCCCGGACAGCATCGGGATCCGCACCTGCTCGGTGATGTGCGGGTCGGCCAGCGTGGCGGCGTCCAGACCGGTCGGTTCCGGGCCGAAGAGCATCACGTCGCCCGGCTGGTAGGCGATATCGAACGACGACCGGGTGGCGTGCGCTGTGAACGCGAATACCCGCGCGCCGGCCACCGCCGCCCACGCCTGATCCAGGCTGGCGTGCACCGTCACCGACGCCAGGTCGTGGTAGTCCAATCCGGCCCGGCGCAGCTTCGGTTCGGACAGGTCGAAGCCCAACGGCTCCACCAGATGCAATTCGCATCCGGTCGCGGCAACCATGCGGATGGCGTTACCGGTGTTCGGTGCGATCCGCGGTGAGTAGAACATCAGCCTGAACACAGCCACCCTCCGGACACGGGGATAATGGCGGCATGGTCGAGACCAGTATCTGGATGCAGAAAGTCGCGGCCGATCCCGGGCATTCGCGGTGGTACATCGAGCGGTTCCGTGCGATGGCCCGCGCCGGTGACGACCTGGTCGGCGAGGCCCGCTTCGTGGATGCGATGGCTGCCCGCGGCTCCCACATCCTCGACGCCGGCTGCGGTCCCGGCCGGGTGGGCGGATATCTGGCGTCGGTCGGTCATGACGTTGTCGGCGTCGACGTCGACCCGGCGCTGATCGAGGCGGCCGAAGAGGACCATCCCGGCCCGCGCTGGCTGGTCGGCGATCTCGCCGAACTCGACCTGCCTGCGCGCGGTATCACCGAACCGTTCGACATCATCGTCTCGGCAGGCAACGTCATGACGTTCGTCGCGCCCAGCACCCGCGTGCAGGTGCTGAGCCGGCTGCGCGCCCACCTCAAAGCCGATGGCCGCGCGGTGATCGGTTTCGGCGCGGGGCGCGACTATGAGTACAGCCAGTTCCTCGACGACGCCGCTCACGCCGGGCTCGCGCCCGATCTGCTGCTGTCCACCTGGGATGTGCGGCCCTTTTCCGATGACTCCGACTTTCTCGTCGCGCTGCTCAAACCAGCGTAGGTAATTCGTCTGAGTTCATGATCTCAGTTGTGCCGCAGCGCAATTTGCTCGACACCCCCATAGGCGTAATGGGTGGGCGTCACCGGTATCTCTCTGTTCAGTAACGACTCTGGAAGTGCTGGGCAATCGCTGTCATACTCGACGAATTGCCAGGGGTTATGCGCAGCTCCGTTGTGGTCAACACGGGCAGCGATGACCAGGAAGTCTCCGGATGAATCAGATTCAACAGCCGACAGCCGTGCCGCCGAAGCGGCCGTCGCGGTGGTCGCTACGCAACTGGCCGGTGCGCGGCAAAGTGTTTGCGATCGTGGCTGTTCCACTCGCGCTCGCGCTCGCCTTCGCCGGAGCCCGCATCTGGGACGGCGTCGAGTCGGCGCGGGAGCTGCAGGTCGCCGCCGATCGCGCCCAGATGATTCCGGTGATCGAGGGCTATGTCGGCGCCCTGCAGGGAGTGCTGCTGGCCTATTCGTCGAACGGGGACACCCAGTCAGCGGCTAACACATTCGACAAGAGCAAAGCCACCCTGCAGAACAAGCTCAATTCCACCGACGTCGCGCCCGACGTCCGTACCGGGGTGACCAACCTGCTCACCGGTGGCCAGGAACTGGTGGCGGCGGTGTCGGCGAACACGATTGGGCTGCGCGACCGCATCACCACCTACGCGCCGATCCTGTTGACCGCTGAAGACGCCATCAACGGCTCGGTGCGCCTCGACGACGAGAAACTGCGCGTCCAGACCCAGGGATTGAGTCGCGCGATCGGCGCCCGCGGCCAGATGCTGATGCAGGAGCTGCTCGTCGAGCAGGGCGGCGACCTACCCGAGCCGGAACTGCGCACGTCGATGATCACGCTGGCCGGCACCGAGCCGTCGACGTTGTTCGGCATGAGCCAGGTCCTCGGCGTCGGCTCGCCCGAGGCCAAGACGCTGCAGAACGAGATGGTTCGCCGGATGGGCATCATGTCCAGCCCGGACGCCACGCTGGCGGGTAACGCCGACCTGCGCCAATCGTTGCAGGCCACCGACGCCATCGCGGAGAAGGTCGTCGCGAGCACCACCGACGAGGTCACCACCTCGGTGCAGCGGCTGGCCGCCGACCGCCGTCACGCCGTCATCCGCGACGGATTGCTGGCGCTGGCTGCCTTCATCGTCGCGCTGGTCGTGGTGTTCCTGGTCGCCCGGTCCCTGGTCCGACCGCTGCGCATCCTGCGCGACGGCGCCCTGCGCGTCGCGCACACCGATCTGGAGCAGGGCATCGCCCGGGTCCGGGCCGGCGACGAACGCGAACCCGAGCCGCTGCCGGTCTACACCACCGAGGAGATCGGCCAGGTCGCCCACGCGGTCGACGAGTTGCACACCCAGGCGCTGCTGCTGGCCGGCGACGAGGCGCGGCTGCGGCTGGTCATCAACGAGATGTTCGAAACGATGTCGCGGCGCAACCGAACGCTCGTCGATCAGCAGCTCTCGCTCATCGACCAGCTGGAACGCAACGAGAAAGACCCCGAACGGCTCGACAACCTCTTCCGGCTCGACCATCTGGCGACCAGGATGCGTCGCATCGGCTCCAACCTGCTGGTGCTCGCCGGCGCGCAGGTGTCGCGCGACCACCGCGAGTCGTTGCCGTTGGCCAGCGCGGTCAACGGCGCGGTCTCCGAGGTCGAGGACTACAAGCGGGTGGAGATCGGCGAGGTGTCCGACTCGGCCCTGATCGGGCGCGTCTCCGCCGACGCGGTGCACATGCTCGCCGAGCTGATCGACAACGCGCTGCGGTATTCGCCGCCGATCTCGCCGGTGCGGGTCACCGCGGTGCACGCAGACAATGCCGGGGTCGTGATCGAGGTGCACGACGACGGCATCGGCATGACGGACAGCGACCTGCGGATCGCCAACATGCGCCTGCACGCCGGTGGCGAGGTCAGCCCGGACAACACCCGGCACATGGGGTTGTTCGTGGTCGGGCGGCTGGCGCACATGCACGGCATGCAGGTGCGGCTGCGCAACGCCGTCGAGGGGGAGCCGTCGTCGGGAACGACTGCCGAGCTCTACATCCCGGCCAAACTCCTGGAGCACGGCGAGCCGGTCGGCACCGACGAGCAGCGGTATGACGCTCCCTCCGAAAAGCCTGCCGGGCAAGACATTCACGAAGCGCCGGCCCCGGCTACGGCCGAGCCGGACGCGGTCGATCCGAGTGGGTTGCCGCGACGATCCCCGGGCACCAGCGGCATCACCGGAGCGCCGCCGCCCCAGCCCCAGACCAAGCCTCAGCCGGAGCCCGAGCCCGAGCCCGAGCCGTCGCTGTGGTTCGCGGGGGCGGAGCAGTCGGCTGTCGAGAACGCGCACGCGTCGGACACCTCAGGGTTCTTCGCGGCTCGTGCCCGCGCCGAGGAGACGCGCGACGAGCACCTCGACATCAGCGATATGGATGTGCTGGCGGCAGGGCTGTCTGCGCCCGATTTCGAGGACACCGACACCGATTTCATCTACCAGAAGATGCTCAACGAGCTGATGGTCGACCCGCACACCATTGCCGTGCCCCAGGATTGGAAGTCGGTGTGGGACAACGGCTGGGAGACCGCAGCCGAGGTGGACAACGTACCCGTGCAGGACCACACCGAACACGGCCTGCCGGTCCGCGATCCCGGCGCCCGGCTGGTGCCCGGCGCCGCCGAGTCGCCGGCCCCCGCGCTCCCGCAACGCGATCCCGACGCGGTCCGCGCCTCGTTCAGCAGCCACTTCGGCGGCGTGCGCGCGGCGCGGTCGGATCGTCAGGCCGGTTCCGCAGAGAACGGACAAGACCACTCATGACCGTGCCGCAGCGGCCGCAGAACAATTCGCTCGACTGGCTGGTGTCCAACTTCGCCCGCGACGTGCACGGAGTCTCGCACGCGGTGCTCGTCTCGGTCGACGGCCTGCTCATCGCGGCGAGCGAGCAACTGCCTCGTGATCGCGCCGAGCAGCTCGCCGCGGTGACCTCCGGGCTGGCCAGCCTGGCCGCGGGGGCCGCCCAGCTCTTCGAGGCAGGTCAGGTACTGCAATCAGTCGTCGAGATGGCCGGCGGCTACCTGTTGGTGATGCGGGTCGGGGACGGATCGCACCTGGCCACACTGGCCGCGCCCAGCTGCGATATCGGCCAAATCGGTTACGAGATGGCGGTTCTGGTGGAACGGGTGGGCACCGTCGTCTCATCGTCGCGGCGGGCCACCCACCCGTCGTGACCGGTGACGCCGAGGCGAACCTGGTACGCCCCTACACGCTGACCGCGGGGCGCACCGACACCTCCGTGGAGCTTCCGGTCGAAGCGCCGATTCAGGCCGTGCCGTCGGCGAAGCCGCACCACTGGCCGTCAGGGGATGTCCGCGGGCGCATCTGTGACCTGTGCGCCGACAGCCCCTCGGTGGCCGAGATCTCGGCCGTGCTGGATCTTCCGCTCGGTGTCGCGCGCGTCCTGGTCGGTGACCTCGTGACGGCGGGCTATCTTCGGGTACGGACGACATTGACCGACCGCTCGACACCCGACGAGCGCCGCGACCTGATAGGAAGGACCCTCCGTGGCCTACGAGCCCTCTGAGGGGCGATCATCCGCCTCGACGAAGATCGTCGTCGCGGGTGGGTTCGGCGCGGGCAAGACCACTTTCGTGGGGGCGGTGTCGGAGATCATGCCGTTGCGCACCGAAGCGATGGTGACCGACGCGTCCACCGCGGTGGATGTGCTCGACGCCACACCAGATAAGTCGACGACGACGGTCGCGATGGACTTCGGGCGTATCACCCTCGACCAGGATCTGGTGCTCTACCTGTTCGGCACTCCCGGCCAGCGCCGGTTCTGGTTCATGTGGGACGACTTGGTGCGCGGCGCCATCGGGGCGATCATCCTGGTCGATGTGCGCCGCCTGCAGGACAGTTTCGCCGCCGTCGACTTCTTCGAGCACCGCAAGATGCCGTTCCTGATCGCGGTCAACGAATTCGACGGCGCGCCACAATATCCCACCGACGAGGTGCGGCGTGCGCTCACGCTGCCCGACACCACTCCGGTGGTCACCGTCGACGCCAGGGACCGTAAATCGGCCACCGACGCGCTGATCGCGATCAGCGAGTACGCACTGGCGAGCCTGGCGTCGAACTAGTGGAGGCGGAGCACCACTGGACCGATCGCGAATTCGTCGGCCACGACTTTCGCGACGAGGATCTCTCCGGCCTGCAGACCGATCAGGTGGTGTTCACCGAATGCGATTTCGGTGGCGCCAACCTGTCCGAATCGGTGCACCGGGGGTCGGCATTCCGGAACTGCCGATTCCTGCGGACCACCCTGTGGCACAGCACTTTCCGGAACTGCAGCATGCTCGGATCGACCTTCGAGAACTGCCGCCTGCGCCCGCTCGTCTGCGATGAAGTCGATTTCACCCTCGCGGTGCTCGGCGGCGCCGACCTTCGCGGAGTTGACCTGTCCGGGTGCCGGCTGCGAGAAGCGAGCCTGGTGCAGGCCGATCTGCGGAAGGCGGTGTTGCGCGGCGCCGATCTGACCGGTGCGCGCACCAACGGGCTGCGACTCGAGCAGGCCGACCTGCGGGGCGCGCGCATCGACCCCACGCTGTGGACCGCCGCCGCGTGCCGGGGCGCGCGCATCGACGTCGCGCAGGCGCTGGCGTTCTCCGCCGCGCACGGTCTCGACGTCAGCGGGGAGTGACCGCGGGTGCGCCCGCCGGCTCCCAGGTGTGCATGGCGAGGTCGAGTTCGGTTTCGCTGAGTGCCTCCACCGGCAGCCGGGTCTGGCCGGTCCGGCAGCGCAGTCCGTCGATGAACAATGCGACGTAACGGCGCCACAGCTCGGTGTTGACCGGGCCGGCGAACTCACTCACGGTTCCGGCGAGCAACCCCAGGACGGGCATGTCCGGAGCGGCGATCTCCGGCCGTAGGTGACCGTCCGCCTGTGCTCGCTCGACCAGTTTGTTCAGTGCCGGCACCAGCCGCTCTTGGGCGGCGCTGACCCGGTCGCCGGCGCAGCTCTTGCTGAAGGCGATCTCCCGCAGACCTCGGTCTGTTGCGGTCAGCTGACACATCTGCTCGACGAACCACGCGAAGCCCTGCCACGAATCCTCCTGGCGCGCCGCCAATTCGGCAAACGTGCTCAGCTGATTGATCCCGTCCGAGAAGATCGCTTCCAGCAGTTCTTCCTTGGTGGCAAAGCGCCGGTACACGGTGCCGACTCCCACCCGGGCGTGGTGAGCGACGTCGTTGAGGCTGGGCTCGATGCCCTTCTGCGCAAAAAGGTCGCGTGCCGCGTCGATGATGCGCTGCCGGTTGCGCTGCGCGTCCTTGCGCAGCGGACGCTCCTTGGCCGAATCGGGTCTCACGTGTCCGAGTGTAACGACCGCCACAAATAAGTGGATTGACTCTATCCGTTTTTATAGTTAGCTTATCTCTCGGTACTGATCAGTACTCCCGGCCGCTCGTGCCGCGGTCGTCCACGCTGAAAGGCCGGGGCCATGAGAACTGCTGGCGACCCTCCGCTCGCGACAGCCGTTGCGCGCCAAAGTCAATCGCCCGCCATGGCGGGCGCGGAAGCGCTCCGATGACCCGGGTGCTCGGCCGGTTGTGGATCCCGGTCCTCGTCGTTGTCGTCGCCGCCGCGGGAGTCGCCGCGGTGAAGAACGCCCGCGAGATCTTCGGCTCGAACCCGGTGGTCGTGACGCCGATTACGTCCGACGGTGCGGAGGACTTCAATCCCAAAGTCGTGACCTACGAGGTGTTCGGTTCGGGTGCCACCGCCGAGGTCAACTATGTGGATCTCGACGGCATGCCCCAGCGGACCGGAAGTGTCTCGCTGCCATGGACTTTGACGCTGCGAACGACGAATCCGTCGGCCTCGCCGAACATCGTCGCCCAGGGCGACGGCAGCGAAATCGGATGCCGGATCACCGTCGATGACGTGGTCAAGGAGGAAAGGACCGCTACGGGAATGAATGCCGCAACCTTCTGCTTGGTGAAATCCGCATGAGCCTCGACGTCGACGACACGCCCACCGACGCCATCCCGGCCGCCCGTCACCGGGCCCGCCCGCGACTTCCCCGGCTGATCCGAACATTGGCGGTGCCGATCCTTCTGGGCTGGATCGCACTGATCGTGGTGCTCAGCACCGTGGTGCCGACACTCGAGGATGTCGGAAAGCTCCGCGCGGTCTCGATGAGCCCCAACGACGCGCCCTCACTGATCGCCACCAAACGGGTCGGCCAGGTGTTCAAGGAATACGACACCAGCAGCTCGGTGATGGTGGTCCTCGAAGGCGATCAGCCGCTGGGTGCCGAAGCGCACGCCTACTACGACAAGATCGTCGCCGAACTGCGCGCTGACACCAAGCATGTCCAGCATGTGCAGGACTTCTGGGGCGATTCGTTCACCGCGGCGGCTGCACAGAGCGCCGATAACAAAGCCGCGTACGTCCAGGTGTACATCGGCGGTGACCAGGGTGAGACGCTCGCCAATGAATCGGTGGAGGCTGTCCGCAAGATCATCGCGGACACGCCCGCCCCGCCGGGGGTGAAGGGGTACGTGACCGGGCCGGCTGCCACCACCACCGACCAGAACATCATCGGCGACAAGAGCATGCAGACGATCGAACTCGTCACGTTCGGCGTCATCGCGATCATGCTGCTGATCGTCTACCGGTCGGTCATCACCACACTGATCGTGATGGTGATGATGGGTCTCGGATTGTCCGGCGCCAGGGGAGTGGTTGCGTTCCTGGGCTATCACAACGTTTTCGGGTTGACGACGTTCGCGACCAATATGGTTGTGACATTGGCCATCGCGGCGGCAACGGACTACGCGATCTTCCTGATCGGCAGATATCAGGAGGCGCGCCGAGCAGGTGAAGACCGGGAATCGGCCTACTACACCATGTTCCACGGCACCGCCCATGTCGTGCTCGCGTCGGGCCTCACGATCGCCGGCGCGACGCTGTGTCTGCACTTCACCCGGCTGCCGTACTTCCAGACCATGGGTATCCCGCTGGCCTGCGGCATGGTGATCGTGGTCGCCATGGCGCTGACCTTGGGTCCGGCGCTCATCTCGTTGGCGAGTCGGTTCGGCCGAGTCCTGGAGCCCAAAGGCAACGGGAGACACAAACTGTGGCATCGAGTGGGCACGGCCACCGTCCGCTGGCCAGGTGCCATCCTGGTCTGCGCCATCGCTGTTTCGCTGGTCGGTCTGGTGGCGCTGCCCGGCTATCACACGACCTACAACGACCGCATCTATCTGCCCGACAACGCCTCTGCCAATGTCGGTTACACCGCGGCGGAGCGGCACTTCTCCCGGGCCAAGATGAATCCTGATCTGCTGATGGTCGAGTCCGACCACGATCTGCGTAATCCGGCCGACTTCCTCGTCATCGACAAGATCGCCAAGGCGCTGGCCCGAGTGCACGGGATCGCCCAGGTGCAGACCATCACCCGGCCTGAGGGTAAGCCGATCGAGCACTCGACCATTCCATATTCGTTGAGCCAGAACGGCAATGGTCAGATCATGAACAACGACTACCAGCAGACCATCATCGCCAACACTCTTAAACAAGCCGACGACATGCAGGTCAGTATCGACTCGATGACCAAGATGCAGGGCATCACCCAGCAGCTGTCCGATGTCACCCGGAGTATGGCCGCCAAGATGGACGTCACCTCCGCCGACATCGCGACCGTGCGTGACCACCTTGCCGACTTCGACGATCAGTTCCGGCCGATCCGCAACTATTTCTATTGGGAGCCACACTGTTTCGACATTCCGATGTGCTGGTCGCTGCGCTCGGTGTTCGACTCGCTCGACGGCATCTCGACGATGTCGGACGATTTCCAAGACATCGTGCCCGATCTTCACCGGATGTCCGACCTGACCGGACAGATGGTCACAATCATGCCGTCGATGATCGCGTCGATGAAGAGCCAGAAGCAGTTGATGCTCAATCAGTATCAGGCGCAGAAGGCCCAGCAGGACCAGAACATGGCCCAGCTCAAGGACAACAACGCGATGGGTCAGGCCTTCGACGCGGCCAAGAACGACGACTCGTTCTACCTGCCGCCGGAAGCCTTCGACAACGACGATTTCAAGCGCGGCATCAAGTTGTTCCTCTCACCTGACGGACACGCCGTCCGCTTCACCATCATTCACCAGGGCGATCCGCTGACCGAGGAAGGCACCTCACGGATCGAACCGCTCAAGATCGCCGCCGCGGACGCGATCAAGGGAACCCCGTTGGAGGGGTCCAGCATCTACCTCGGTGGCAGTGCGGCCATGTACGCCGACATGCAACAGGGGGCCAACTGGGATCTGATCATCGCCGCGATCGCAGCGCTGATTCTGATCTTCGTCATCATGGTGATCCTCACCAGAGCCCTGGCGGCTGCGGCGGTCATCGTGGGCACCGTGGTGCTCAGTCTCGCCGCGTCGTTCGGCCTGTCGGTTCTGCTCTGGCAACACCTCATCGGGCTGCCGTTGCACTGGATGGTGATGCCGATGTCGGTGATCGTCCTGCTGGCCGTCGGTGCGGACTACAACCTGCTACTGGTGTCGCGCATGAAGGAAGAGATCCACGCCGGCGTGAAGACCGGGATCATCAGGGCGATGGTGGGGACCGGCTCCGTTGTCACCGCAGCCGGTATGGTCTTCGCGTTCACGATGGCGTCGATGGCGGTGAGCAAGATGGTCGTCATCGGACAGGTCGGCACGACCATCGGACTGGGTCTGCTGTTCGACACCCTGGTCGTGCGATCCCTGTTGACGCCGTCCATCGCGACACTGCTCGGCCGCTGGTTCTGGTGGCCGCAACGGGTCCGGCCCCGCCCCCGCCCCCAGCCGTGGCCGGCGCAGCAGGCCGACCCCGTCCGTGAGGAGGCGCTGGCATGACGGCGGCGGTCAGGGGGTGGCCGGTGATCAGGATCGTCACGGCTGCCTGCGCCGCGCTGATGATCGCGGCGCCGGCCACGGCACACGCCGACCCGGACACCGATTTCGCGAATCAGCTTCATACCGTGGGCGTTTACGGGCCCAAGGACTACAACGCCTGGATCGCCAAGATCGCCTGTGAGCGCCTCGATCGCGGTGTCGACCATAACGCGGCCGACTCCGCCCGGTTCATCTCGCGACAACTGCCCCAAGACGCCACGACAGCGCAGGCCTGGCAGTTCCTGGGCATGGCATATCCGGTCTACTGCCCGGACAAAGTGGTCCTGCTGCAGCAGGTCGCCGAGACCGGTAGAGGGTGAGGCACACAATGCGAGAACGACTTCGGGGTCCGATGTGGACGGGTCTGATCGTGACCGCCATGATCGCCGGCGTGGTTGCCCTGCCGGGAAAGGCCGCGGCAGATGCCAGCGATGACTATCCGATTCCGAAGCGGATGATCGAAACCACCTGCACCGTCGACCAATACATGGCCGCGGCCCGCGATACGTCCCCGGTGTACTACCAGCGGTACATGATCGACTACAACAACCGCCCCGTCGATGTCGAGAACGCAGCCCGTGACCGCATCTATTGGTTCTTCTCTCTCGATGCGACCGGCCGGCGACAGTACTCGGAAGACACTGCGACCAACGTCTACTACGAGCAGATGGCCACCCACTGGGGAAACTGGGCGAAGCTGTTCTTCAACAACAAGGGCGTGGTCGCCAAAGCCACGGATGTCTGCATGCAATACCCGCAGGCCGATCCGGCGGTGTGGAACTGGGGACCCAATGAGCGGCCGACAGGCTGAGTTGCGGTCCGACAGCTACTTCCAGACCAGCAGGTCCTCGACCCCGTTGTTATAGACCACCGAGGTCGGCGCGGGGCCGGTCACGTCGAAATACAGCTTGCCCCAGGACGTATCGCTCTGCTGCAGGGTCGCGCCGCTGATGCCCTGCGGCGTGGCGGCCTGCCACAGCACGGGGTAGTTGGCCCCGTTGGCGCGCGCGTTGAAATCCGGGATGATCGGCGTGACGGTGCCCTTGGCTGCGCGCACCTTGGCGGTCGCCTCCCACAACGTGCCCGCCAGCGGGTAGCCGGGGATCGTGTCGGTGCTGGGCTTCAGGTCGGTGATCTTCCAGACCGTGATCACCTGGTCGCCGTTGTCGACGAGATGGTTCCAGCCGCCGAACGTGTCGACACTCGGATCGGCCGCCGCGACGGGGGCCAGCACCACCGACAGGCTCACTGCTGCGGCCAGCGCCGCCGCTCTCATCCTCATGAGCGCACACGCTATGGACGCCCGATGAACGGCAGTCAACCGCGACACGAACTCCAGTTGCGCTGCTCCTCAACGGAAGCTGGCGTACCGACCGTCACGCGCCCTTGAGCCGGATCTTCCACCGCACCAGCGACAGATACCCGATGCACAGGGCCCCGAGCATGCCCATGTTGAACCACCATGCCGACGCGGTGTGCTCCCAGTGCCGGTCCTTCGGCGTCAGCGGGCCCGGCACCAGTTTGATCAGGTCGATGGTCGAGGCCGACGCCGCGAAACCCCAGCGCGCCGGGGTGATCCAGGACAGCTGATCGAGCACCAGGCGTCCGGTCACCGGGATCATGCCGCCGGAGAACACCAGCTGGCTCATGACGGCCACCACCAGCAGCGGCATGATCTGCTCGTTGGACTTGGCCAGTGCCGAGAGTGCCAGACCCACCATCGCCGCGGTCACCGTCGTCGCCGCCATCACCACGAACAGCTCCAGCGTCGGACTCAGGAACGTCAGCGATCCCTGCGTCGGGCCGCCCTTGCCGGCAATCGTGATCGCCGTGACGATCGTCGACTGCACGATCGCGAACACCGCGTAGATACAGACCTTCGCCAACAGGTACGCCGTCGTCGACAACCCGACGGCTTGTTCTCTTCGGAAGATCGGGCGCTCACCGATCAGATCCCGCACGGTCAGCGCCGTACCCATGAAGATCGCGCCGACGTTGAGCAGCACCAGGATCTGGCCGGGCTCGTTGGGCGCATCACCCATCGGGTTGGGTACGCCGAAGCCGACCGTGCCGGGCACCGACAGCGACAGCACACCCATGATGAACGGCAGCAGCGCGAGGAACGCGAAGTAACCGCGGTCGGAGATGATCAGCCGCATCTGGCGACGCGCGATCGTGGAGAACTGCCGCAGCAAGCTGGTGTGCGTCGGCTCGCCCATGTTCGACGGCGTCTCCACCGGCGGCGGTGGGGGAGCAGGCCCGGACTGTTGCAGGTAGCGCTGATAGGCGCCGTCGGGATCGCCGGCGACCGAGCTGAAGATGTCGGCCCAGTTGGTGGTGCCCATCGCCGCCCCGATCTGGCTGGGCGGACCACAGAACGCCGTCTTGCCGCCGGGTGCCAGCAGCAGCACCTGGTCGCACACGTCGAGGTAGGTCAGCGAGTGGGTGACCACCAGCACCACCCGGCCGGCGTCGGCCAGCTGGCGCAGCATCGTCATGACCTGGCGGTCCAGCGCCGGGTCCAGACCGGACGTCGGCTCGTCGAGGATCAGCAGCGACGGGCCGGTCAGCAGCTCGAGGGCCACCGAAGCCCGCTTGCGCTGACCGCCGGAGAGCTTGTCCACCCGGGTGTTCTGGTGCTGGGTCATCTCCAGCTCGGCGAGCACCTGGGCCACCACCTGCTGGCGGTCTTCCTTGGTGGTGTCCGGCGGCAGCCGCAGTTCCGCGGCGTACATCAGCGCCTGGTTCACGGTCAGCTGGCCGTGCACCACGTCGTCCTGCGGCACCATGCCGATCCGGGATCGCAGGGAGGCGTACTCGGCGTGGATGTTGTGACCCTCGAAAGTGACGGTGCCACTTGTCGGATGGGTGTAGCCGGCGACGAGTCGCGCGAACGTCGACTTGCCCGCGCCGGACGGGCCGATCACGGCGGTCAGCGTGCCGGGGCGCGCGGTCAGCGAGATGTTGTCCAGCAGCGTCTTGTTGTGCTCGATCGTCCACGTCACCGCACGCACGTCCAGACCGCCGGTGGCGGTGGCCGCCGACGTCTCGGTGCGCCGGGCCAGGGTGCCGCCGGCGAAGACGAGGTCGATGTTGCCGATCGTGACGGTGTCGCCCTCGTTCAGCATCGCGGTGTCGACCCGGCTGCCGTTGACGAACGTGCCGTTGATGCTGCGGTTGTCGACGATCTCCATGCCGCCCGGCGTCGGGATCAGCGTGGCGTGGTGGCGCGAGGCCAGCACGTCGGGGATGACGATGTCGTTGTCGGTTGCGCGGCCGATCTTGATCCCGCCCGGCGGCACGTCGCCGGGCGCGCCGGGACGCAGGATCTTCAGCATCGACGTCGCGAGATTCGACGACGACTGCGCCGGCTTGCCGACGGCCGGACGCATCTGGGTAGGTGCCGCCGCGGGCGTGTGTCCCACCGGGCCCGTCGCGGCGGGCGGGTGATAGGTCGGCTGTGCCCGCGAGCCGCTGGTCGGATACACCGGCGGCTGGTGGGTCGGCTGGGCTTGCGACGGCGGGGGCTGCCACTGCCCGGCGGTCGGCGCACCCCGACTCGGGTTGGCCGGCCACGACGGCGACGACGGCGGGACCGACATGCGCACCGACGAGGTCTGCGGCGGGCGTCCCACCGAGCCCTGATGGCGGCCGAGGCCGAAGCTCATCGGCGGCCCGTCGGGATTGCCGACATTGACGGTCAGGCCGTCACTGATGTCGACGGACGGCACCCGTCGGCCGTTGACGAACATGCCGTTCAGTGAGCCGTTGTCGACGGCCATCCACCGGCCGTGGTCGAAACGGAGCACCAGATGGGCGCGAGAGATCAAGGGGTGGGCGATCCGCACGTCAGCGCGGAGGTCGCGGCCAACCACGACATCGTGCCCTGCGGCGAAAGTACGCTCCGACCCGTCGTACCGAACTGTCAGATCGGGCGCGGCTGGTCGAGTCATCGGGACCAACTCTATCGGTAACGGCCCCGTCGGCCCGTCAGGCAGGACCGCCCGTCACCACGCACAGGGTCCGCGAGTAGATCGTCGGCATGCATTTGTTGCAGTGCGTGCACAGCGACTTCACCGAATGCGCGTCGCCGTCGGCCTGAATGCGATTGAGCAGGTCAGGTTCGGCCAGCAACGCCCGGCCCATCGCCACGAACTCGAAACCCTCGGCCATCGCGCGGTCCATGCTCTCGCGGTTGGTGATGCCGCCGAGCAGGATCAGCGGCATGGTCAGCTCTTTGCGGAACTGCTCGGCGTCGCGCAGCAGGTAGGTCTCCCGGTAGGGGTATTCCCGCATGAACTTCTTGCCGGTCATCCGCATGCCCCAGTTCAGCGGCCATTTCTGCGCCGCGGCGAACTCCTTGACCGGGGCGTCGCCGCGGAACAGGTACATCGGGTTGAGCAGCGAGCTGCCCGCGGTGAGTTCGATCGCGTCCAGGCCGCCGTCTTCCTCCAGCCACTTGGCGGTTTGCAGCGACTCCTCGATCTGGATCGAGCCGCGCACTCCGTCGGCCATGTTGAGCTTCGCGGTCACCGCGATCGGGGCCGGGCCCAGCCGCTCGACCTCGCGGCGTACGGCCATCACGATGCCGCGGGCCACCTTGGCCCGGTTTTCCAGCGACCCGCCGAACTCATCGGAGCGCCGGTTGATCATCGGAGAGAGGAACGAGCTGGCCAGATAGTTGTGGCCGAGGTGGATCTCGACGGCGTCGAAGCCGGAGTCGATGGCGAACCGGGCCGCCGAGGCGTGCGCGGCGATGACGTTGTTGATGTCGTCGCGGGTGGCGTGCTTGGCGAACTTCATCGACAGCGGGTTGAAGAACCGGACCGGGGCCAGCGCGGTCGCCTTGTTGGACCGGGCATTCGCGACCGGGCCCGCGTGACCGATCTGCGCGCTGATCGCCGCACCCTCGGCGTGCACGGCGTCGGCGAGCCTGCGCAGGCCGGGCACCGCTTCCGGACGCATCCAGATCTGCCCGCCGTTGGTTCGCCCGCCCTGGCTCACCGCGGTGTAGGCGACGGTCGTCATGCCGACGCCGCCGGCGGCGATCGCCCGGTGGAACGCGATCAGGTCGTCGGACACTACGTCGTCGGGGGTTCGCGCCTCGAAGGTGGCCGACTTGATGGTCCGGTTGCGCAGAGTGATGGGGCCGAGTTTGGCCGGGCTGAACACATCGGGCGCGTTGTTCATAACCGCAGCTGACCACGCTCTGAACAGTGCTGTCAACGATCGCGTTCGGTCAATGGAACAATACGGTCGTGGTCGCTATCAGCCTGGACGGCAAGCTCACCCGTGACGAGATCTTCGTCGATCTCAAAGACCGTGTGGCGGCGCTGACCGCCGCGGGGCGAACCCCGGGACTGGGCACCGTCCTGGTCGGCGACGACCCTGGTTCGCACGCTTACGTCAAAGGGAAGCACTCCGATTGCGCGAAGGTCGGGATCACCTCGATCCGCCGGGATCTGCCCGCCGATGTGAGCCAGGCGCAGCTCGACGACACCCTCGACGAGCTCAACGCCAACCCCGAATGCACCGGCTACATCGTGCAGCTGCCGCTGCCGCGCCACCTCGACGAGAACGCCGCGCTCGAACGGGTCGACCCGGACAAGGACGCCGACGGCCTGCACCCGACCAACCTGGGCCGCCTGGTGCTCGGTAAGGCGGCGCCGTTGCCCTGCACGCCGCGGGGCATCGTGCATCTGCTGCGCCGCTTCGACGTGCCGATCGCCGGTGCGCACGTGGTGGTCATCGGCCGTGGTGTGACGGTCGGTCGCCCGCTGGGCCTGCTGCTCACCCGTCGTAGCGAGAACGCGACAGTGACGTTGTGCCACACCGGGACTCGTGATCTGCCCGAGCTGACTCGGCAGGCCGACATCATCGTCGCCGCCGTCGGTGTTCCGCACATGCTGACCGCCGACATGGTGAAGCCCGGCGCGGCCGTGGTCGACGTGGGTGTCAGCCGGGTCGAGGGCAAGCTCACCGGCGACGTGCACCCCGACGTCTGGGGGGTCGCCGGCCGGGTGTCGCCCAATCCCGGCGGCGTGGGCCCCCTGACCCGGGCATTTCTGCTGACCAACGTCGTCGAACTGGCCGAAGCGGCCCAGTGACGGCTCGCGCGAAGCGCCGACTGCCGACTGGCGCGGAGGCGGTCGACTTCGTCAGGCGTGTGGTGCGCTCCCAGTGGCCGATCCTCGGTGTCGGGCTGATCTTCGTGGTCGCCTTCGTGCTGGTGGCGGCCGGATTCTGGCGCCGGGGCTCGCTACTGATCGGCATCGCGGTGGGGGTGGCCGCGGCGCTGCGGTTGGTGCTCACCGAGGAGCGTGCGGGCCTGCTGGCGGTGCGGTCGCGGGGCGTCGACTTCGCGACGATGACCACAGTCTGCGTGATCATGGTGTACGTGGCCTCGACGATCGACCCGCTGGGGACGTCATAGAGATAATTGCCTGACGGGCAATCTTGCACGGTGTGCAACTTTGTGGGTATCGTGGCGGCGTGACCGAGGGACTGCGCGAACGTAAAAAGGCCGACACCCGCAGAGCGCTCAGTGACGCCGCGCTGCATCTGGTGTTCGAGCGCGGGCTGGACAACGTCACCCGCGAGGCCATCGCGGAGCGCGCCGGGGTATCCCTGCGCACGTTCAACAATTACTTCGCGGGCAAATACGAGGCGATCGCCTACCGTCAGATCGAACGAATGCGCCGCAGCCTCACTGTGTTTCGGTCATGGCCGGCGGACGAGCCGCTGTGGACGGCGATCGCCGAGTCGGTGCTCGAGCCGATGCTCGCCGAGATGGGCGAGGACTTCGCGCCGACGCGGGCGCAGCTGGATCAGCTCGTCGAATTGACCATGGCCAACGAGGTGCGTAATGCGTTGGCCGACAACCTGATGGCCGAATGGATCGAGGCGATCGCCGAGCGGACCGGAACCGACCCGGTGCGCGACATGTACCCCCGCCTCGTGGCCGCCAGCGTCCGCGCCGTCGCCGAAGCCGCCATGGACACCTACATCGCCGCCGACCCGCCCGTTCCGATCGTCGGCCTGATGCGCCGCGGCTTCGCCGATGTCGTTGCAGGCCTTCCCGAACCGAAGAGGACATCGTCATGACCCAGAACCACGAAGTCGTCATCTCCGGCGCCGGGCCCAACGGCCTGATGCTGGCCTGTGAGCTGGCCCTGGCCGGGATCACCCCGGTCGTCCTCGACGCGCTGCCCGCTGCCAGCGACGAGCCCAAGGCCAACGGCCTTGTCGGACAGGTGGTCCGGATGCTCGACATGCGCGGTCTCTATTCGGCGTTCACCGGTGAGGACAGGCCGCAGGCCTTGCCTGGATGGATGTTCTCCGGGATGCAGCTGGCCTATCCCGACCTGTCCACCAGTCCGATGTACGCGATGATGATGCCGCAGCCCCGGCTGGTCCGGCTGCTGGAGAAGCGTGCCCGCGACCTCGGCGTGGATCTGCGGTGGGGACACGAATTGACCGGGCTCCAGCCGGCCGAGGACGGTGTCGCGCTGAGTGTCGCCACCCCCGACGGTGTCTACGAGCTGAGCGCCGGTTACCTCGTGGGAGCCGACGGTGGCCGAAGTCTGGTGCGCAAGAGCGTCGGCATCGACTTCCCCGGCACCACGTCCGAGACCGTCGCACGGCTGGCCCAGGTGGAGGTGCCCGACGAGCTTCGCGCATCAGACGGTGGCTTGAACATCCCCGGGGTGGGGCACATCCCGTCCGGGCACAACAGGTTCGACAGAGGCATGGTGTTGGCCGGCAGCATGCAGCCGGGTGTGCTGCTGGTCGGAAGGGTCTGCTGCACGATCAGGTGACAGTTTCGGTCACGCGGCCTGACTGGCCGGTG